>CAZGWD010000015.1:0-91728 GCA_964529415.1 uncultured Leptospirales bacterium
GCCTGAAAATTTAAGAGGTTATTATAAAAAAAAGGCCAACTCTTGTTTTGAGTCGACCCCCTTTTTTTATAACACCGCAATATCTCCGCAATTTAAACTGATACATTTTCTCTATTCTTTTTCTTGCATATCTGAAAGCCTTAAATAAATCTGGAATAAAGCACATTATAAAATTACAGGTTAAACCATGCCGGATTATTCACATGAATTACAAAAAAATTTTAATGACATTTCAGGCAAGACCTGCGTAAATTGTTCCGATGATCATTTTTATGATTATACTTTAGGTTTTATCATTTTAACAGCAGCAATAATAATCAGAAAAATATTCAAACACAACAGGAGGTAATATGCCAGGATGTACATATTCAGTTAATGAGAAAGGAATAGCGATTATGATTATAGATAATCCACCTTTAAATGCGGTAAATTCATTTATGATTGAACAGATTCAAACTACAGTTCAAAAAATAATTTCAGATGATACAGTAAAGCTTGCTGTCATTATAGGAAACGGAAAAGCCTTCGTGGCCGGGGCAGATATTAAAGAACTTTCAACCTTAACAAGTAAACAAGCCGGAGCAGATTATCTTAAACCCGGACAGGATGCATATAATATAATAGAAAACTCCACAAAGCCATTTATAGCAGCAATCAACGGCTTTGCTCTAGGCGGCGGGATGGAGCTTGCTCTTGCATGCCACTTCAGAATAGCAGATGAAAGCGCAAAACTTGGACTTCCGGAAATAAAACTCGGCCTGATTCCTGGATACGGCGGAACACAGAGAACAACCAGGCTGCTTGGAAAATCCAGAGCTCTCGAACTTATTCTCACAGGAAATTTCATTTCAGCCCAGGAAGCTTTAACCATCGGCCTTGTTAATAAAGTTTCTGCTAAAGGCGCTGTAATTGAAACAGCACTTGAATTTGCTTCTTCAATTATTAACAAAGGCAGGCCGGCTTTGCAGGCTGCATTAAAAGCAGTAAATGAAGGCTTAACAATGAATATGGCAGACGCACTTCTGCTTGAAAGAAATCTGTTCGGTACTTTAATTGAAACTGAAAACGGACAGGAAGGAATTTCAGCTTTTCTTGAAAAAAGAGAAGCCCGGACAATAGATAAATAATTTCATGCAGGATATATTGATTCGCAAAGCAAGCGAAGATGATATAGATGAAATTTTTTCAATTGAATGCGAAGGGCTTTCTCTTTGGAAAAAAAAGCAGTTTCAGGATGAGCTCGATATCAGCTTTTCAATTACAATAGCTGCAGTAACAAATGGAATTATTTCCGGTTTCGCTGTAATCTGGATTGTTACTGACGAAATTCAGCTGCATAATATTTCAGTTAGAAAAAATTTGCGGAGATCCGGAATCGGTAAAGCTTTATTAAAATATATATCCGGCATGAAAAAAAACAATATGAAAAAAATATCTATTGAAGTTAATGAAAAAAATACACAGGCTCTCAAGTTTTATGAAAAAAACGAATTCTGCAGAATCGGCATCCGCAATAAATACTATGGCGAAGACTCTGCAATATTGATGGAGCTTGTATTATGAAAATTCAATCAGTCAGATTTTTAAAATCGTCACCCGGGCTGTCAAGTTTCCCTGATTACAGTTATCCGGAATTTGCTTTTTTCGGAAGATCAAACACAGGAAAATCATCGCTCATAAACATGCTGATGAATAAAAAAGATCTGGTAAAAACAGGTAAAATGCCGGGAGTTACAAAAACTGTAAATTTTTTTATTCTAAATGAAAGTATTTCAATTGCAGATCTGCCTGGCTTCGGTTATGCCAAACTGCCTGCTGAATTGAAAAATAAATTTCTGCCTTTAATACATGAATATATAGCCGGAAGAAATAATTTAAAACTCGCTTTCCTTTTAATTGATGTAAGGAGAATACCAGGGGATTTTGAATTTGATATTCTTGAAAAACTTTATGACAATGAGATACACGCTGCTATTGTTTTAACCAAATGCGATAAATTATCTAAAACGCAGAAAGCTGCAAGCATAAAGAAAATTGCAGCTGAACTTGAACTGCCGGAAGATTCCATATTCTTTTCATCAGCTAAAAACGGTGAAGGCAAAAAAGAAATACTTTCCCTGATTGATGAATTTTCATAATTCACATCAAAGCTGGGTCATCAGATACATAATTCTGCTCGCCTTATCCTTGGGCATAAGAGTTATAAGATAAGAAGTAATACTCTGACGTCCAAGCTCCTCTGCATCACGATCCATCTGGCGAAGAACATCAATAATCAGCGGGTCCTCCCAGTTGATCATTATCTTAACTGACTCATCCGGCGGCATGTTCGAAATTTTCTCTGAGAGCTTTTTAATATTTTTCTGGTAACCTGAATATTTAAGCTTATCGTCACTTAATTTTTTCTTCTCGAGATCAATTCCTTTTTTAATTTCATCTATTTTATCAGATTCGGAATCGATATTTTTTTCCTTCTCAACTATCTTCGCTTCTCTTTTATCGATTTCTTCAATTCTTTCCTGAAGCTTCTGTTTTTCCTTTTCAAATTCCTCTCTTTCCACAAGAGACGGCTCGTCATCTTTTGCATTAACAACTGACTCAGGAGTTCCTTTAAATCTGTTTATTCTTGACTGAATATCAACAAGTCCTATAAAATCCATCCAGAAAAGTCCTGCTGCGCTTATAAATAAAATAAGTATAACAAGATATATTGTTTTTGCTTTATTTGAAATTGCCATTTTAGACCTCTTGGTTTAAATATTTAATATTTTATAATAAAAATGTAAAAGAATATTCAGCTTTTTCCGGATTCTTATGAAAATAATATAATCATTTTGTCCAAACCCCCCCGTCCCCCATAGGGGGCACGTGATCAATAATTATTTCTCACATGCTCGCCCCCTCTGGGGGACGGGGGGAAGATTATCGCATTTACATCACTTTCCCAACATTCCAGAATGACCCAATCTTCTAATTATTATTTGCATTATAAGCTTCTTCATTAGCTTCAATCTGCTTATTTATATAAATTTTCTGATTTATATCATCATTCTCTTTTGAAATTTCCCAGTTCAGATGATAATTATAATCTTCAAGTTTTCTTTCCTTAAGCTTCTCAACTACCTTCTTTTCCCTCGAAGCCTCAATTAATCTTCCTCTAACCTGCTGTATTTCAGGTTCCATTCCCTGAATTTTCTGTTCTGCAAGTTCAATGGCTCTGTGGGAAATATCTATAAAACGTTCAAATGTCAAAGCCTCAAAAGCCGTGTACCCGCCTGCACGCAATTTAGCATGAATTATTTTTTCCTGTTTTGCAATATTGCTTCTCAGCTGTTCCTGGCGCATCTTCTCAAGATTCTGTCTGCTGATAATTGCAGCCAGTTCATTTTTTATATCCAGCTCTTTTTTCTCGCGAATATCCAAAAGCTTCTGAAGCCTGAATTGAAATTTCTTCATTTCAGTATCGCCTCACTACCTTCTGATAACCTGAGCAAAAGAAGGCGCCGGTCTGACAACATCTCTTACTTCCTTTTTCTTTTCAAGAAACATGCCAATCAGTTTATTTTCTATTGAAGCATAAGTATCCTTTTCTTCAATGCCCTGTCTTAGAAAAGAATTGATTTCGCCTATCATGGCAATTGCCTTATCTGCAACCGGGTTTGATCCCCTTGCGTATGCATTCAGATTGATCAAGTCTTCAACATCACGGTATGCAGCCAGGAGTTCCCTGAATTTATTCGCTGCAGCCTGATGTTCAGGTGTTACAACATCCGTCATGCATCTTGAGATTGATGAAAGAATATCTATCGCAGGATAGTGCCCCTTGTGGGCAATCTTTCTATCAAGAACAAAGTGACCATCAAGAATTCCTCTTGCTGCATCAGCAATTGGTTCATTCATATCATCACCCTCAACGAGCACTGTATAAAAACCTGTAATGCTTCCTCCGGAAACACCAGCACCTGATCTTTCCATCAGCTGAGCCATCATGCCGAATACAGACGGCGGGTATCCGCGCTGGGCAGAAGGCTCACCTGCAGCAAGGCCCACTTCCCTTTGCGCCATTGCAAATCGGGTAACAGAGTCCATTAGAAGGTTTACGCTTTTGCCCTGATCCCTGAAATATTCAGCAATAGAATGAGCATAGTACGCTCCCCTGAGCCTGATCATCGGAGGCTGATCCGATGTGGCGACTATCAGTACCGAACGTTTCAAACCTTCAGGACCAAGCTCCTTCTCAACAAAATCCTTAACTTCCCTTCCCCGCTCACCTATAAGCGCAATTACATTAACATCTGCATCTGTATAGCGTGCAATCATTCCAAGAACAGTAGACTTGCCTACTCCGGAACCGGAAAAAATTCCTATCCTCTGGCCGCGCCCTAAAGTATTCAAACCGTCAATAGCCCTAATTCCGACTGAAAGAGGTTTTGTAACCCTGTCTCTTTCAAGAGGATTCATTCTTACGCCGGATATAGGATATTTTATCTTACTGATTATGTCTCTTTTCCCGTCAATAGGCTTTCCAATTCCGGATAAAACACGTCCTAAAAGTTCATCGCCAACCGGAACCATTAAAGCTGCTCCTTCCGCAACCACCTCGGCGCCTGGAATTACGCCTTTCATATCGCCTATCGGCATCAAAATTACCCTGTTTTTATTAAAACCCACAACCTCAGCGTAAAGGTATTCGCCTTTAGATAATCTTATTTTGCACAGCTCGCCAAATCTGACAGCAGGTCCGTGGGATTGAATTGTAAGCCCGTCAATCCGTTCAACCTTGCCGATAATCTTGACTGTATCAACTTCCTCCAGAACCTGGCGGTATTTGCTTAAAACGTCAACCTTTTCGTGAGGGAGTATTTTTATCATTTTATTTTTTCACGCCTAAAGTGTTGAAGTATTCCTGATTGCTTCTTCAATGGAATCAAGCTGTGTTGAAATTCTGGCATCAATAGCTCCAACGTCAGTTTCAATGATACAGCCGCCGCGTTCAACCCTTGAATCCTCGTATATATTAACTTTTTTCAGGGATTCCATCATTTTTATCAGCTCATCTTTATGGGCAGTTGTCATATCAAGATCTGCGAAGTTAACCCGGATATCAATCCTGTCCCTGTCCTTGACACGCTTGATTGCTTCTTTAATATTATTTATAACTACTTCCCTTCTTTCAACAATCTCATCCTTGATTACTTTTCTGGCTATCATGAGTATCATCTCAGCCATCATTTTTTCAGATGAATTTATTATCTGGTCGCGGATGTCAACTGCAGTTGAAACAACTGTGCCGAGTCTGTCAATCAGACGCATAACCTCAGCCTGGCCGTCCTTGTAGCCTTCCTCTCTTCCAGCTTCATAACCTTTTTTATATGCCTCATGCTCAATCTCGGAAACCTTGAGTTCCGCTTCCTTGATCATTTTTTCAGCTTCAAACTTTCCTCTTTCAATCTCGTGCTCGGAATCAACTTTAAGTCTATCAATTTCAATCCTGATCTGCTCGCGGGCGGTCTGAAGTTCATTAAATGCAGCAGACTTTCCGCCTTCTTCAATGCTTACAGCTTTCTGCTTCGCTCTTTCGAGCATTTCATTTACTTCTTCTTCAGTTTCGCGTCTGTACCTCTCAAGCTCTGCTTCCATATCCTCGATGGACGGACCATGATAAACATCAATTGGATTTCCCTGTTCATCAATTTCAAATTCTTTATATTCCTCAGGCTCAATCAGGTTCTTCTGATATTTATGAGGCAGTTCAATCTGTTTTACAACATTGCTCTGCTTGACCTGTCCGGGTTTAAATACAAGTTTAGACAACTAATTCCTCCTCTCCAGCTCTTGCGACAATAATATCTCCGCTTTCCTCGAGCTTTCTGATTATATTTACAATCTTCTGCTGTGATTCCTCAACATCACGAAGCCTGATAGGACCCATAAAATCCATATCTTCCTTGAGTAAAGCAGAAGCCCGTTTGGACATATTTCTGAAAATTTTCTCCTGAACCTCGTTATCAACTCCCTTGAGAGCTTTGGCCAGATCCTGGCCGTCAACCTCACGAAGTACTTTCTGTATGGATCTGTCATCGAGAAGAACGATATCCTCAAATACAAACATTCTCTTCTTGATTTCTTCTGCAAGTTCAGGATCTTCTTCCTCAAGCGCCTCAATGATGATTTTCTCAGTTCCGCGGTCAACCTGGTTCAGAACTTCCACTATTGCGTCAACACCGCCGGCAGAAGTAAAATCCTCGCTCGCAAGTGTGGATAGTTTTCTTTCAAGTACCCTTTCAACTTCCCGCAATACATCCGGTGAAGTTCTGTCCATCTGGGCAATCCTTCTGGCAACATCCGCCTGTATCTGATGGTTTAATCCTGATAAAATGGATGCAGCTTTCTGCGGATCAAGATATGCAAGAATAAGCGCAATTGTCTGGGGATGCTCGCCCTGTATAAAGTTCAAAAGATGAGAAGGATCTGTACGTCGTATAAAGTCAAATGGCCTGACCTGCAATGAAGAAGTCAGCCTGTTTACTATATCAATTGCTTTTTGAGTGCCAAGAGCCTTTTCCAGTACGTCTCTGGCATATTCGATGCCCCCGTTCTGGATAAAATCCTGGGCCATCATCATTTCCTGAAACTCTTGAAGAACCCGGTCTCTGTCATCAGGTTCTATTTTATCTATTCTCGCAATCTCAAAGGTCAGCTGCTCAATTTCATCTTCCCTTAAATGCTTGAAAACTTCCGAAGAAGACTCTGCACCAAGAGAAACAAGAAAAACTGCTGCCTTTTGCCGTCCTGTAAGCTGTGATTTTTTTGACTGAAGCATTCCACTTACCGTTTTTTTAATTTAGAAGAAATTATAATATAAATGTTTCATTTACAGCATAAACCAATTTAAATATATAATATCATAAGAAACCCGATATATTACAGAGTTTCCCTTCTATAATATATCGGAAAAACATGAAAACATCTATATAAAAAATCACTCTTCAGCAAGCCAGGTTCGAAGCAGTTTAGCAACATCATCCGGCCTTTCTTTTGCAAGACTCGCAACATTCTGCTGAAGTTCCATTCTTGCCCTGTCTTCAAGTGAAAGCTCTACATCAATTCCTTCATCTTCAGCAGCACGCAAAGCAGCTTCCCGCATTTTCTGCTGCTCCATTGCAAGGCGTTCTTCTTTAATTCTCTTTCTTCTTTCAAGTTCTTTGGAAATTGTCCTGAATAGTATAAAACCTATAAAAAGAGCAATTATTCCTATCAATGCAGCCAGTAAAAGTTTCTTTAACTGATCTTTTTTTCTATATTCATCCCTGATGGAATTCCAGTATTTGCTCCTGTCAAACATGATGTTTTCAACAGCAACCTGGTCTCCTCTTGCTTCACTGAAATTTATTGCTTTTTTAACAATATTTTCAGCTTTTTTCAGTTCTTCCTGGGTTACAGATGTCTGAACAGGCTTTTTTGCAAGATCAAGATCATATTCTCCATCAGGCTGTCTTGGCAGATCCTGCACTCCATCTATAGCAATTGAGACTGAAAGTTTTGTAATATCAAACGGATCTCTTTCAATTTTTCTTTTGGTTTTATTAACTGCATTATTTACTATTTTTTCATTTTTCTTGTACTTTGAAAACTGGTCATCGCTTGCTTTATATCCCGGAGGCGTATTGCCCTCTGTACCTGCCGGCCCCTGGGGATTCCATCCGTGTCCCTCAAAATTTTCATCAGTGTTTTTCTCTGAAATTACAAGTGAATCCTTTGTTTTCCTTGTGTTGTATGCCTTTGTCGGATCCTGAGGTTCAATAATAATCGGGGTGTATTCTTCCTGATCTTCAGAAATTTTATCCCAGTTAAAATCCATATTAAGTCTTACAATCTGAATTCTCTCTGCGGAATATATTCTCTCAAGACCTTCCCTGATATCACGAAGCATGCGCACCCGCGCCTTTTCCTCAAGCTTGCTTCTGAACTCAAGTTTGGTGTATTCTGTTTTGGCATTATCAAGCTCATCATCAAAATCAGATATAATATTACCCATATCATCAGTAACAGTTACATTTTCCGGTTTAAGCCTGTTGCCGACACCTCTTGCTACAAGGAACATTATGCCTTTGATTTCCTTCTTGGAAAGTTTGTCATAACCAGGCGCAAGGTAAACTGTTACTGCAGCAGTATAGGGTGTGCGCTCATCAGAATAAAGGCTGTCCTGAGACATTGCAATTTCAACATTTGCCTTGCTTATGTTTTTAAGTGATTCAATGTGGCGTTTAATTTCATCGCGGAGAGCTCTCATGTACTTAACATCAAGCTCTTTGTCAGTTTCTGTCCACTTGGACATATCAAAAAGTTTCCAGCCCGGGATTCCCTTAGGAATCATATTCTCCTGTGCCAGTCGGGTTAAAATTGTCTCCCTGTTTTCAGGTTTTACAAGAACTGTAGTTGTTCCCGCAGTTGTATATTTAGCGCCGATTTCCTCAAGTTTTTTAGTTACCTGCCCGAATTCTTCCGGGCCGAGTTCAGAAAATAAAACAACATTAGGCTGAGCGCTGGATACGGAAAAAAGGACAATAAACGAAACAAGTACAACTCCGGTTACTGCTCCGATTATGATTTTCTTTGTAGAGTCAAGTTTATCAAAAATACCCTTGAGCTGATCCATCAGCTTTTTTAAAAAATCACCCATAATCCCTCCGGTAAAAATACATAATATTAATTATTATTGCGCAATTATTCAGTAAATTATATCTTGATTAAAGAACCAAAGCGTAATGCGACATAATACATTTTTACATAATTAATATAAAATGTCAATTAATTTCCATAAATTTATTAGAAAATATTCAGAAATCCAGGAAGGCTTTTTTAATGATATTAAGGCTGGTATGGTAAAATACAGGCCATTTCCAATTAATTTGATCTAAATTTAAAGAAAAGAAATGGAACACGGATTACACGGATTTTTATGATGAACGCGGATAAGGATTTATAGTTTTAAATTTCAGAAAATTAAAAACAATATTACAATCATTAATAATTAAAAAAAATCCGTGTAATCCGTGTCATCCGTGTTCTATATTTTTTTTAAGTTTTCTTCAGTACATCAGTCCATAAACATATAAAATCATTCCCGCAAAAAGAAAAATTAATATCTTACTGAACAATGGCTTCCTATGCCTGATAAGAATATCAACTGCACCGGTACTTATACCGAATAAAGCCGAGACAATCCCGGCTAAAGTATAATTCATATCAATAAAATAAAAAGCTGATGCAGTTAAAATTAAGCCAAGAATAAAATCGAATAAATCCGCAATGCTGTACTGAACCAGAAGTTTATTTAAAGAAAATTTTTCTTCAGTCAGCGGTTGGGCGGCAGGTGCTTTTTTATTTTTTTGAGTTTCAAGCTTTAATACTTTTTTTATTTCTGCAAGCGCCTTTTTAAGCGGTATTGTATTAAAAGATTTCATTCTTTGCATAAAAACATGATCAACCTCAGAAGGCCTGCTTCTGTTTGTTGAACTTCTTGCAATTATTTCACCATTTAAAATTTCCACGCAAAATGAATCAGAAGCCTGGCCTTTAATTTCAACATACAGCCTCACCCTGTTTTCAGGAACCGAATAATCTAATCTCAAGTAATCTTTTGAAGCATGATTCTGATACCAGGTTGAGTCAAAACCTTTAAGCTCTGACGGCCGTTTTTTCCACTTGTGCTTTGGTTTAGGCTGGGATTTAATTTTTTTTGATTTCATATATAATATATAAAACAAGAGATTGGCTTGCAACCAATCTCTATTATTATCAGAAATTATTTCTTTTTATGACGGTTTTCTCTTCTTCTTTTTTTTCTTTTGTGATTAGCAATCTTTTTTCTTTTCTTTTTCTTTCCGCAAGGCATACTAAACTCCTTTTATTTGAGATTATCAATATTTCCGGTTTTTTTAACAGGCTTTTTCTCTTCAACTGCGCCTAAAAACTCCGGCACGCCTGTTTTATCTGAAGAGATGATCAATTTTACATCACTGCCCATTTTGTCAATATAAATGTATTTTATCATTTCAGGATTATGCTTAATTATTTCAGATATTTTTGCAAGTCTTGCGTAGTATTTTTCATCTGAAAGGCGTTCTCTTTCAATTTTACTTGTCAGTTCTTTTAACTGTTTTTCATTTTCTTTTTCAATTTTTCTCATTTCCTGGATATGCGTTACTGCTTCCTGGTATGTTCTGTTATCAGGAACATTCAAAGGGCCGGTAAAATCCAGTTTCTGAACGTCAATTCCTGAAATTTCAGCTGCTTTTTTAAAGTTAGCTGAAGCAGCATTTAAAATTGCATCAGCATTCAGCGTTATTTCATTATTTCTGTAATAAGGATAAAAATACTTTGCAAGTTCCCGTGACAGCTCAAGAGAAAGCATTTTTCTTATATCATCATTAAGCTGATCAGTATTTCCTGCAAGTTTTGAAAAATCATGAAATTTATCAGGATTTATTTTATAGATAATGCTTGAAGGAACTGCAACTCTGTAAAAATTATCTTTAACAGATTCGATACCTGTTATCTCAACAGTTGATAAAAATGCCGCATTCCGGATAGAATTTACTTCAGCAAGAACATAAAGCCATGGAGCTGAACCCTGCCATACAAAATTATACTTTCTGTTATATATGCCTGCAGTTTTATTTTTATTGATATCGTGAATTATTCCGATTTTACCTTCAGGAAGAATACGAAAAGAAAGATAAAGTCCAAGCAATATCGCAGCAATAATCGAGAATATTATTAAATTTTTAATAAATCTAAACATAATAATCACTACAGAAACTAATCATTTTATTTTTCCTCCACTTCGCAGTATGGAATCGGTTTTATTGGAACTATAGTAGAAACAGCGTGTTTATAAATGAGATTCTGTTTTTTATCAACTTCCATGAGTATCGTGAAATTATCAAAACTCAAAATTTTTCCTTTGATTGGAACACCGTTCATCAGAAAAACAGTAATATCAACTTTATCTTTTCTTGCATTGTTTATAAAAACATCCTGCAGGTTGTTTATCTGTTTCTGCATATTATAAAACCTCCTCGGCTCCGGAAACGAAATTCAATATTGATACTTTTATTGAATTGTAATCGCTGACATCGAACCAATTAATGCTGCTGTTTTTTCTAAACCAGGTCATCTGCCTTTTTGCATATCTTTTTGTTTCAAGCTTAATCTCTGATACAGCATCGTCAATTGTTAATTCACCATCTATATATCTGTTTATTTCCCTATAACCTATAGATTTCATTGATTTAAGGCCTGTATGATAACCTTTATCCCTGAGCCCTGATACCTCATCAATTAAACCGGAGTTAATCATTAAATCAACTCTTTTATCTATATTTTCCCTTAATTTTAATCTATCCTGTTTAATTCCAATAAAAAGCGCATCAATTTTAAACTGATTATCTTTATTGTCATAAAATGAACTTAGCGGCCGCCCTGTCTGCCTGAATACCTCAAGTCCTCTTAATATCCTCTGTTTGTCGTTCGAATGAATCTTTTCAGCGAATTTATTATCTGAAATGAAAAGTTCATCATATAAAGATTTCAATCCCCACTCATTTAATTCATCTATCAGCTTTTCCCTGATTTTTATATCAACTGCAGGTATTTCAGATATTCCCTTAAAAAAAGCATCCAGATAAAGTCCTGTACCGCCTACAAATAGCGGAATTTTCCCTTTTGCGTATATATGCCTGCATGCTTCTTCAGCTTTGCGGACAAATTCCCCTGCAGTAAAATTAAAATCCGGGTCAGCAATATCAATAAGATGATGATCTACAATCTTTCTTTCATACTGACTTGGCTTTCCGCTTCCAATGTCCAGAAATCTGTAAACCTGAACTGAGTCTGCTGAAACTATTTCAAAAACATTCTGCATTTCCTGAACAATCTGCAGTGAGATCCTGGTTTTACCGACTGCTGTCGGTCCAATTAAAACAGCGGCTTTTATAATAGACCCGGCTTATATTATTTCAATATCGCTTGTATCCATTGAAAATTGTATTTTTCCGTCAAAATGCAGCTTTAAGATATTCGGAACAACCTTCCATTTCAATTCATCTTCTTCAGGGTATTCCGGAATATTCCCAATTTTTTCGATTGTAAGCATCATGGCTTTTGTGAATACATATTTATTTTCATTGTATGATATTAATTTATCTAAAGGTATTATCATTTTTCCTCACTAAAATTTTTTTTATTTTTTCAGAAACAAACGGCGTTTTCATCAATTCCGCAGCAACAATAGTTTTAAAATTATTTACAGCCTCAGATATATTGTCATTTATTATAATATAATCGTAGATCCCGTACTGAGCCAGTTCACCAATGGCATTTGCAAGCCTGATTTTAATCTGTTCTTCTGAATCAGTTTTCCTGTTACGCAGCCTCTGTTCTAAAATTTCAAGAGAAGGCGGTATAATAAATATCATAACCGATAATTCCAGCCGGTTCTTTAAATTAATCCCGCCCTGAACATCTATATCGAATAGCGGAATTTTTCCAAGAGCCCTTATTCTGTCAATCTCTTTTCTCAATGTTCCGTATAAATTGCCATGAACTTCAGCCCATTCTATAAATTCATCCTGATTAATTAACTTTTCAAATTCTTCTCGGCTTATAAAATAATAACTTTTTCCATTGATTTCACCCGGTCGTTGAGTTCTGGTTGTTGTTGATATCGAAAAGCCCAATCTGTCATCTTCATCCATAACTTTTTTAATGATAGTGGTTTTACCTGCTCCTGAAGGAGCTGAAACTACAAGTGATATATCAAACCTGGGGTTCATTGCCGGTACTTAACCTTCCGGAAATTGTTTCCGGCTGCATTGCTGACAAAATAATATGATTGCTGTCCATAATTATTATAGCTCTTGTTTTTCTTCCATGGGTTGCATCTATAAGCAGGCTGTTCTCCCTTGCTTCATCTCTTAATCTTTTACCCGAGGCGGAGGCAGGTGTTATTACAGCAACGACTCTGTGCGCCATGACTGCATTTCCAAATCCGATATTAATTAGTATAGCTTTCATAAATTCACCCTAAACTATATTTCTGCACTGCTCTCTGATTTTCTCAACCTGATTTTTCATATCCACCACTATATGGGAAATTTCCGAGCTGTTTGATTTTGATGCGATAGTATTTATTTCCCTGAAAATTTCCTGCGCAATAAAATCCAGTTTTTTACCTACCTGTTCCTTTTCATTGCAGAATGATTTAAATTTTTTAAAGTGATCATTCAGCCTTACGATTTCTTCGTTAATATCAATCTTATCCGCAAGAATTGCAATCTCAGTGAGCATTCTCATATCATCAACCTTGTTTCCGGATAGCGTGTCAATTTTCTTTTTCAGATTGTTTTTCTTTTCAGCAGCAAGATTTTTAGCAAGCAATTTAATGCCTGCATGCGAGTCAATCAGGGAATTCAAAACTTTAAGCAGGTCATTTTTAATTGATAATCCCTCTTCGATTCTCATCTCAATTGTTTTTTTTGCAGCTATTTCTATACACTGATATATTTCTTTTCTGGACTTGGGAGTCAATCCAGACTTTTCCCTGTGAATAATTCCATCAAGAGAAAGCACTGATTCAAATTTAAAAGGTTCCTTGATATCGAGACTCTTGTGAATTTTCTTTAATTCATGGTAATATTTTTTGATTAAATCCTGATTTAAATTAACAGGTTTTTCAGTTTCCCAGTTATAAATATCAATATTGAGTTCAATTTTACCTCTTTGAAATTTTTCTTTCAGCAGTGAACTCATTACCGGTTCTTCATTTTTCAGAAGCCTCGGCGAATTGACATAAATTTCAAGATACCTTGAATTTAAACATTTTATTTCAACTGAAAATGAAAATTGATCTGTGCTTTTCTCAATAAAAGCGTATCCTGTCATGCTCTGCATATTTCACCTAAATTGTTTTTTCCGGTTTCCCGATTGATTTTATTCTTATTGCTCCGGTTTCGAGCTGAAAATCCATTGTTCTTCCATAATCGCCTCCGACATCTTCAGCAATTATTTTAATATTAAGCTCTTCAAGTATCTGCCTGACTTTTGCTATATTTCCTCTCCCGATTTCAGACATCATGCTGTTCTCTGAGAGCTTGAACATGGTTGCGCCGCCAACAATCTTAGAAACCATACATCTTTTCGATGCGCCTTTTTTCTCAAGCTCGGAAATCAGCAGCGGTATTGCAGTATCAGCATATTTTTTCGGAGATGAACTCTCAGATTTAAGAACAGGGAGCATTATATGCGACAATCCGCCGATTTTTTTCTGAGGATCATACAGGCAGATTCCAACACACGAACCAAGGATGGTTCGGAGAATATCAGGAGATTCAGATATGCCTAATTCGGCTATACCGATATTGATAAGCTTGAAATCAGCCATTATCAGCTCCTGGGCTTTGGAATATACACTGGGGATTCAAGAATTTTTCTGTATGTAAAATCATCAGAAATTGTATGCAGCGTTTCAGAATGTCCAATATATAAAAACCCGTGATCTTTAATTGATTTATAAAAATTCGCGACAAGTGATTTCTGGTGTTCTTTATCAAAATAAATCATGACATTTCTGCAGAAAATAACATCTATATCTGTCGGGAATTTACTCTGGAAAAAATTCAAATAACTGAAATTTACAAGTTTCTTCAATTCATCTTTAACAACATAATTTTCAGGATTATCCTTTCTCTGATTAAAATATTTTTTTAATAATTCAGGCGGAACCTTCTCAATTCTTCTTCCGGAATATTCGCCTATTTTAGCGAACTCAAGAACTGAAGGAGCTATATCTGTAGCGAGGATTTCAATATTCCATCCAGGAAAAAGATTCATGCTTTCAAGAACGCATATTGCCATAGTATATGGCTCCTCACCTGTTGAGCAGGCAGCACTCCATATCCTTAATTTTTTATTTGTTATTATTTTTGCAAGTTCCGGAAAAGATACTTTTGATAAAGCTTCAAATTGCCTTTCATTTCTGAAGAAATAAGTTTCATTAGTTGAAACAACATCTATAAGTTCTTCGATTTCTTTTTTCTTGGAATCACCGGATAACGTCTGGAGATAATTATAATATTCAGAATATTCTACAAGATTAAGCGCCTGGAGTCTTTTTCTAAGCCTGTTGGAAAGAAGCGTTAGTTTTGTTTCTTTAAGAAATATTCCGCTTTCATCGTATATCAGTTTTGCAAATTTCTTAAATTCATCTTCAGTAAGTCTTTTAATTATAAGATCCATTATAAATTCCCCGCTATTTTAAATGTTTTTTACGCCCTGAAGATTTAAAACAAGCTTTATTTCACCTGCAGGAAGTCCGGAATAATGAGAAAGATCATTTATGCCGCAGCCACGCAAATGCAGATCCGATATTGCCGCGTATAAAGATAGTTTATCATTTACACAATTAAACACTTCAATAATTTCTTTCTCGTCAGGGGCCGGATTCTGATCTGGTCCTTTATTATTAGAAAGCTCTGCTTCAACCGGTATTTTAATCTCTTTCTCAATACTGTAATGAGGAAAATCATTTTCTTCAATGACGGGATCTTTTTTAATATTGGAAAAAAAATCTTTAGCAGATGTAATGAAATTTAGAGCTCCATTAAAAAAATAATTCAAGTCTTTTTTTAATACTCCTGTATTTTGTATAGTTTTATTTTCAACTTGCGCTTTTTCAATATTATTCCCTTCAATAACAGGTTTGCCTGTTTCGGTTTCATTATCGGGATTATGTCTCATGTCTTCTGCAATAACAGCATTAAAACTTTTATTATCCCCGCTTCTTTCAAGAAGACGTTTAATAACAGAAATTTTCTGTTCAAGAATAGTAATATTTCTTTCAGCTGCAGAGTTAAATTCATTGATAATAGCTTCCATTTCCTTACGAAGCTTTCTTTCCCTGAACTCGGATGCAGATTTTTCAAGTTTCAGGCTGATAATAAAATAAAATAAAGCACCCATGAATATATTTATCAATACGAGTCCTAAAAATTCCATATAACCTCTTTATTTAAAAAATTCTATTTAAAAACGTCTATAAATTTCCCCATTTTTTCATCGATTGCCCTGCTGTCTTTTTTTTTCTCTTCCGAATTGTGCTCATGATCATGTTGATGATGAAGATTTCTTTCATTGTGTTCTTCGTGCCTGATTTCTGTTTTTTCATTCTTCTTTGCTTCTTCGAGAACTGTATTTTTATTTTTTGACTTGTCTGTTGATTCTTTTTCCAGAAGATGCTGCTGTGCTACAAGTAATTCAGATTTCGCATGTTCATTTCTTCCTATTTCAAAAACCTGGGATATGCTGGTCTGAAGATCAATTGGACTGATCGGCATGGCTGATCTCCTCTATCTCCTTTCCCTTTGCTTTGAAGCGAAACGCATCTGCTTTTCATCAAGAACAGGAGCTTCATATGTGGATAGACGGATCTCTCCGCCTTCAAGATTAAATTTAATATTATCGTATGGATCTTTCAATGAAAAATTCTTATCTTTAATATAAATCTCAACTCCTGAATATGCAGTTTTCTCTGCGCAAACCTTGCCGCTGTGCTCAAGCTGCGAAACATATTCATTCAGTTCAGACAGCTCCGAATCAATTTCAGAAATTCTTCCGGCAAGTTTTTCATTCTGCGCCGTCAGATCATCCAGCATTTTGGATTTTTCTTCAGGCAGCTTCATGGTCTTTTTCATATTGCTGAGCGTATTTATATCGAGCTTGTTTTTTTCCATTTCATCTGTGATTTTAATTTTAGCGTTGTTGTGCTCTTCAATCTGCTGGAGAACTTTTGGATGAACCCCTACTGTTATGTCGGTCCGGGTTTCCGCTTCTCCTCCGAGAAATCTCGCATTAACTTCATCTCCGGCCCTGAAAACGCCGCCCATTATCTTCGCTCTCTTGCCAAGGCTTATTATTCTTTTGCCTGCATCAACACGGGAATGAATTATTCCTTCAGGAACTATTATGTCCTTTTCAGCGAATAGATATGCATTCTGAACAAATTTTGCAAATATCGTGCCTCCGGTTGATTCAATTTTTGCTTCATCTTTACCGGATATACCCATACGTACAACTATATCTCCCTCTGCTTCAAGCTCTGCCTTCTGAACTGTACCCTGAACCTCAATATTGCCTGCAGCCTTAACCTGGAAATTATCATGAACACTTCCCTTCACTATAACAGATCCGAGAAATACAATATTTCCTGTACCAACGGAAACATCCCCTTTAACCACAAATACCGGTTCAACGCTGATTTTTCCATTTGCAAAAACCACCTGCCCGTTCATTTCAGCGCTGAGTTCTGTGCCGTCCTCAGAGAGTATAGTCCCTTTGCCGCCTGTTAGCTTAATATCTTTTCCGGATCTGCTTGGGAGTACTTTGTTAGATATTGTTCTTCCCTGCACTCCCTGTTCAACAGGAACTTTAACTGCAAGAACCTGTCCGCTGACAACGTTTTCAAGAAGCTCAAGATTTCTGAAATCCACCTTGCCTGATTCATCTTCTTCAAATTTAACATCAGCTTTATTGACTCTGACTTTATATTCTATAAATGCATCATTTCCGTTTCTCGGATATGTTCCCTCAGCTGCAAGTAATGGCCTTGAGTAATCCATAGTTTCCAGAAATTCTTTCAATCTCGTCTCGTTTATTCCGGCCATAACCCCTTTAGATTTCATGGCTTCAAGAATCTCATCTGCCTCGAGATGTCTGCCGGAAAAACGCGGAGGAATAAAATGAATGAAACATTTCATCTCGTCATCAGATATTTCTATGCGAATTGATCCGTCGTTGTCCGGGTTTGGAGTCCAGTTACCGATTTTAACAGGCTTGCCTGAAGCTTTTTTTACTTCTTTGTCAACCATAGCCATATCAGCATTAGTTAAACGCATTGAGTAGAGTTTGGTGTTTACTTCATTGACATCAAGTTTCTGCCCGCGGCCTTTTGACGGTGTTACAGTTAACCAGATTCCGGATTTAGTTACTCTTATCTGACAAGTGGAATCCATATCTTTTTTTTGTTCAATGGTTACAGAAGGCGAGTATTCAGTTGATAATTTTCTTTCAAGTTCTTCGAGATCTGTATGCTCTGCATTTACTTTTATCTGTCTTACAAGAACGCGGTATGGCTGTCTGCCAAAACCAAATAAACCTTTTGTTCCTTTTTCGAGTATATCATAATCCAGGCTGGTTATATCCACAACGAGTTCGTTCGAAGCCATTTCAAGAGCCTGTTTTACCGAGTCAGCATAAACTTCGATTGCATCATCGTCAATCCCGCTGACATTTTCGTCTTCAAACTCCATGAACAGGTCTTTAAGCTTGCTCATATCAGCCAACTATGTTCGATTTTATTCTACCGAGCCTGCCCCTGAGCCTCATTATTGCCTTTGTATGAAGCTGGGACACCCTGCTTTCGGTGACATCGAGAACATCTCCTATTTCTTTTAAAGTAAGGTCCTCGTAATAATAAAGAACTATAACTTTCTTTTCTTTTTCCGGAAGCTTTTTAATAGCATCTATAATATAATCCCGAATTTCCTCTTTTTCAACTAAAACATCCGGGTTCATGCTTTGCGGCGCTTCAAGCGTTTCAAGTATTGACAGTTCATCGCTGTCATCGCCCATGTACCAGATATCATTCAGGGACATCATTGAAGTTCCGGTCAGTTTATTCAGCGTGGATTGAAATTCCTCAACAGAGACTCCGAGTTCCTTGGCAATCTCATCATCTTCAACAGTTCTGCCGAGCCTGTTTTCAAGCTCAGTAATTGCAAGTTCAATCTGCTTGGCTTTCTGCCTGATAGAACGAGGAATCCAGTCAATAGATCTGAGCTCATCAAAAATAGCTCCTCTTACCCTTGTCATTGCATATGTCTTGAATTTAATTCCGCGGCCCGGATCAAATTTACTTATAGCGTCGATCAGGCCGAAAATCCCGTATGATACAAGATCGTCAAATTCAATATTCTGCGGCATGCCCATGGAAATCTTGCCCGCAACATACTTGACCAGCGGAGCATATTTAATAACGAAGTAGTCCCTGATTTCCTGGTCCTTCTTCTTCATGAACTTTTCCCAGAGAAGTTCCTCACCGAGAACGTCAAGTTCTTTAAATTTCTTATCGTTCATATCAACCAGTCCGTCAATCCCCTTCTCGTTTTAACATGGTCCTAATTGCCTGCGCCATGATCTTGGGTTCATATTTTCCAAAATTTTCAGTCATTACTATATGTTTGCCTAAACTGCTTACTCCGGAATTTCTGCCGGTTTTTTCAGTTACTGCCGGGCCTGTTTCAATGCCTGAATCCAGGTAGCTGTCATTAGACTGATTATCTGATTCTTCAACTTTAGGAAAATCAGATTTCGAAAACTCCTGAAATGATGATTCTGAAACTTTTCGAGCAGGTTCAGCTGAAACCTTTTCGTAATCTTCAATATTTTTTTCAGTATCCTCTGAAAATTTTTCTGCAGTTTCAGAAACATTTTCCTTTATGCCTACATCCGGAACAGATTCATCACTCTTTAAATTTAAAACTTCATACAATTCAGGCACAAAAATTTTTATTACAGTTGAAGCACCGAATCCCATTCCGGCAAAAACAGGAAGAACAATCAGCGATCTGATCAACAGAGTTAGAGCTGAAACTCCGGAAGCCAATCCGATTAGAATTGAAAGAACTATAGCGCCTGATCCCATAATAAGAGCGGCTTTATATTCAAATCCCAGATTTTTTATAGAATCTACCATACATACAACTTTATATAGAACGCAAATTACAAATCAAGCTATTTTTATCTATACAGTCGAATCATTTTCATCGTCATTCTGCGCACTTTTTTCTGTTGTTGCGAAAAATCTTTTTACGAAATTTTTTATTCCTGAGGCGCTGTCATCTTCGACAATTCTATTGGCTATTCTGTCAGCTATAACATTTACGCACGAGGAAGCCTTCGCTTTCGGATAACTCACAATAAAAGGTTTCTGATTTCTTACAGATTTAGGCACGCATAAATCATCATAAACAAATCCAAGACTTTCAACCTTAATATTTAAAAACTGGCCTGCAATATTTATCACCCTTTGAGCAACCCTGTTTCCCTCGGAAACGCTCTGGGCGCGATTAACAACAAGTTTGATAATTTTATCCGGAGCAAGAGACGCGATTGACTTAATCATGCCATATGCATCTGTTATAGCTGTTGGTTCAGGTGTAGTCACAACTATTACCTCATCCGAAGAAAGCACAAAACTTAAAACATTCTGGGAAATTCCGGCGCCTGTATCAATTATCAGATAATCATCCGAGTCAAGTTCAGCTATTGCTTCAATAAAATCAGTTCTCTGTTTCTGGTCAAGGTTTGCAAGCTGATGAAATCCGGAAGCTCCTGCAATGATTTTAATTCCTTCCGGTACATCAATAATTATATCTCTTAGCTTTTTTTTGCCTTTTATAACATGATGAAGGTTAAATTTCGGTATAATTCCGAGAATTACATTTATATTCGCAAGTCCCAGATCCGCATCAAGAAGAGTTACAGATGCTCCGGTTCCGGCAAGAGCTATTGCAAGACTCACTGACAGGCTTGATTTCCCGACTCCCCCTTTCCCGCTTGTTACGGCAATGGTTTTTGTCTTTTTTTTACTGCTGGTCTCCAAAACCAGTCTTCTGAGTGTCGCAGCCTGATCCACATTGGCCTCCAGATTTTTAATTATTAACCCCGCTCAGCAGCATATCAACCAGCTTATCGGAATCCGCTACAACTATATCATTCGGAACTTCCTGACCATTGGTAAAATATGATATTGGCTTACTGTATTTATCGGCAATATCAATAACATTCCCTATAAAAGAAGTTTCATCAACTTTAGTTATTATTACGCTGTCAAAATTCATTGTCTCAAATGCCTTAAAAACGCTCATTAAATCGGTTTTTTTAGTGTTCGCGCTGACACAGAGAACCTTTTCTATTTCAAAATCAACGCTGTCTGCAAAACTCTTTATTTCAGAAATTTTCAGATCATTTCTATGGCTTCTGCCGGATGTATCGACAAGAATGATATCCGCTTTTTCCTGTGTAAGAATTTCCCTGAATTCCTTCTGGCTGTTTACTGAATATATTGGAATTCTCATAATTTCAGCATATTTTTTCAGCTGTTCTGTTGCTGCAATTCTATAATTATCAATTGTAACAAATGCAACTCTCTGCTCCTCTCTGAGAGCATGAATTGCCCCGAGCTTGGCTATAGTTGTAGTTTTTCCAACTCCTGTCGGCCCAACGAACATTATAATTTTCTTTTTACTGCCTTTTTTTATCGGACCGGATGTAACGATTCTGCTTTTAAGAAGTTCTTTCAGGCTCTTTTCAATTTTAAATCTATCGCGGAGTTCATCCTTGCTGATTGAATTTTTTACCTTGGAGAGCATTTCTCCGCAGTCTTCCGGATCAAAATCATTATTTTTCAGAATATCCGAGTAGGTTTTCAGCATTCCTGACTCATCTTTTCCATGATCAACAGTATGCGAATCGCCTTTACTTTTATCATTGACTATTTTATTCAGAACTTCCTTAATCTCGCTGAATTCTCTTTCAAATCTGTCAATGGAGCTTGCAGCTCCCACAGGTTTTTCCCTTGGCTCAGCAGGCGGCTCTGCAGGATTTTTTGAATTTATAAGATCCATAAACAGTTCCTTTTCTCTTGAAGTGCTTTCCTCCTGTACAGCCCTTTTCGGCTTAACCTGGGGAATAGAATATGTATCTTCATTCAGGGTCATTTCATGGGTTGTGTTTTTCTGGATTATATCATCCATATTTTTATCCCCGATTGTAAAATCTATTTTCTTTTTGGCTGATTGGATTTTTTCATCGGATGATTTCGACTGGAATTTTTTATCCTGCACCGCAGCTGTCAGCTCCACTATCTCATTTCCGAAAAGCTTGGAATTAAAAATACCGCCCTCTTTTATATTTTTATGGCTGATTGGAATTGCATCAGCTCCATGCTGCATTCTCAGTTTCATCAGCGCGTCGCTGTAGGTTTTAGCCTTGATTTTGATGTATTTCATTAAAGTTCTCCTTGTTATTTAATCCATTACTATTTTATGCGGCATTCGACATTAGCGCCGAAGCAACTACGTTAACCTTGACATTATTTGTTATTTCATTATAGGACAGAACTATTGGAGCGGAAATTTCCCGCTCAAGTAAAGTAAAAGCAACGCTCCTGATATGAGGCGACACGAGATATATCGGAGCAAATCCGAGCTGTCTTGTTTTATTATAAGCTTCGATAAGTGAGTTTATTACATGATTGTGCGTTTCAGGATCAAGGGCAAGTACCATTCCATCAATCGGATCATCATGTATTGATGTTCTGATAACTGACTCAATTTCCGGATCAATTGTAATTACAGAGAGTGCGCCGCCTGATATAGTAAGATTTTTTGTTATCTGACGCGCCAGAGAAACTCTGACGTATTCTGTAAGTACACCTGCATTTCTCGTGTGTTCGGAATAAGTTGCGATTGTTTCAAGAATTGTAACCATATTCCTGATTGAAACTCTTTCCCTGAGAAGATTCTGAAGCACTTTCTGAATCTCACCAACTGTAATTTTCTTCTCCTGAATTTCATCGACAACTGCAGGGAAATCAGTTTTTACCTTATCTATAATCTGCTTAACTTCCTGACGCCCTAAAATTTCAGCAGCGTGTCTTCTTATAATTTCTGTAAGATGCGTGGCAATAATGGTAGGACAATCAACGACATTATAGCCTTTGCTTTCAGCAAGGTCTCTCTGTTCTGATTCAATCCAGATAGCTTTAAGCTCAAATGCAGGCTCGATAAATTCTGTACCGGAAATTTTATCTTCAATATCTCCGGAATCCATTGCCATTAGCTTGCCAACCTGGAGAGCGCCGCTTCCAACTTCAACACCTTTGATTAAAATTGAATAATATTCAGGTTCAAGTTCCATGTTATCCCTGATTCTAATCGGAGGTACTATCAATCCCATATCAAGCGCGAATCTTCTTCTGATATTGGTTATTCTATCGAGCAGGGTACCGCCCTGTTCCGGATCAACGAGCGGAACAAGATTATATCCTATCTCAACTTCGAGAGAATCAACCTGAATCAGCGGAACAACAGATTCCGGTTTGTGATCCTTCATTGCGGATTCTTTTACCTTTTTCTCTTCCAGATCTTTTTTCTCCTCTTTTTCCTGGGTAAGAATATATGCAAGCGAACCCAGTCCTACTGATAATAATATCAGAGTTATTTTTGGAAATCCCGGGATAAAAACCATTATTCCAAGGGCTGCAGCTGTAATATAAAGAGCCCTCGGCTCGGAGCTTAACTGCTTTGAAAAATCCTTGCCAAGTGTGTCATTCGATGCGGCTCTTGTAACTATAATACCGGTTGCAGTTGTAATGAGCAGCGATGGAATCTGGGCTACAAGACCGTCTCCAATGCTTAGAAGAGTATATGTTTTAAGAGCAACATCGAATGATTCGTTACGAAGAACCATGCCCACAATAAACCCGCCGATTATATTAACGAGAATAATTATAATTCCAACTTTAACATCGCCCTGTATAAACTTTGATGCTCCATCCATTGCTCCATAAAAATCCGCTTCCCTGCGGATCTCCTCTCTTCTTTTCTTTGCTTCATCTTCAGTAATTGCGCCATTTGACAGATCCGAGTCAATGCTCATCTGCTTGCCGGGCATGGCATCCAATGTAAATCTTGCTGCAACTTCTGCTGTTCTTGTTGCGCCTTTTGTAATAACAATATACTGCACAGCAACAAGTATTATAAATATAATAAATCCGATAACATAATTCCCTCCAACAACGAACTCGCCGAAAGTCCTTACTATTTTACCATCAAAACCTGCGCCTTTAAGCAAAATCAGCCTGGATGTTGAAACATTGAGTGCAAGCCTGAAAACTGTAGTTATAAGCAAAAGAGCTGGAAAAATTGAAAAATCATACGGCTTTTGAACAAACATTACCATCATTAGAACAAGAAGGCCGATCATAATGCTTATTGCCATTAGAAAATCGAGTATTATTGTAGGCAGTGGAACAACAAGCATAGACACAACTGTAATAACGCCAAGCCCGACAAGCATGTCGGTCTTCTGCATCCAGAGTGCATTATTTGTTAAAAAAGAAAATCTGCTTCCCAGTGTTCCTGTTTCAGCCATGTTAAACCTCTTTCCCCATTCCTGTCATTACATTGCCATCCTGATCTTATTTTTCTGAAATAGATCAGCATAGATAAGAGTTACTGCATAAAAAAGATCCTCAGGGATTATGTCTCCTACTTCAAGACGCTTATACATATCCTGAGCCAGAGCCCTGTTTTCAACAAGCGGAACACCGTTTTCCTGAGCAACTGTTCTTATCCTGAGAGCCATTGCATCTACACCTTTTGCAATTACAGTTGGCGCCTGCATTGTGTCTCTGTCATATTTAAGCGCTACAGCAAAATGAGTCGGGTTTGTGACAACAACGTCTGCTTTCGGTACTTCCCTGATCATATTTTTCATAAGAATTTCCCGCTGCATTTCCTTGAGTCTTGCTTTAAGGTATGGATCACCAATACTTTCCTTGAGTTCCTGTTTAACCTCTTCTTTAGTCATTTTCAATGATTCAATAAATTCCTGCTTCTGGAAAAAATAATCAGGGATTGCAAGAATTAAAATAAGAACCGCAGACCAGACTACAATCTTCAACGCAACAATTGAAACAGCTTCGAATGCAAGTGCAATGGACAGATCAGGCGTTTTAAGAAGCATTTCAAAATCTTTTTCAATTAACAAATATCCTACAAATCCAAGTGCTATCACTTTAAAAATTGTTTTAAACAGGTTCATTGCAATCTGTTTTGAAAAAAATACTTTTTTCATAACTGTTGCAGGATCAAATTTTATCTTGCTCAAGTCGAATTTCATCGGATGTGTGGAAAACTGGAATCCAACTTGAAGTAGATTGCCCAATACTGCAGCTATCATCGCTATTACAAAAAGTGGCCCCATCATTTTGGCGCTTTCAATCAGAATATTCAATAAATCAATCTGTATACTTTTATCAGTTATATGCATTCTTGAAAAATTGGAATAATAATGTTTCGTCATTCTGATAAGAGATTCAAATATCACTCCGCTGAAAACAAAAACTGTCAATACACCTGCAATAACAACAAGAGCCTGAGCCAGTTCCTGTGTTTTTGCAACCTGCCCCTTTTCCCTTGCCTCACGAAGCTTTTTCTCTGTAGGCTCTTCTGTCCTGCCTTCATCTTCAGCTGAAAAAAGCTGCAGATCAAAATAAATTCCGGATACGGAAATATCCGCAAGCCAGAGATTATATTTATCCATTATATCTGTCATCTATTGCTCTCATATCGGCCAGTGAATAAGAACTTTTGTCATAAAGTTAAATGTTCTTTCAAGAGAAACCTGCATGATTCTTATAACAAGCGGTGCTGTAATCATAAACACCATGAATGAAATAACTATTTTAAACGGGAATCCAAGCATCATGATATTCATTTGAGGCGCAACCTTTGCAAGAATTCCCATGCTTACTTCAATAAGAAATAGAACGGATAAAACCGGCAGAGCAATTTTCATTGCCACAACAAACATTCCGCTGAATGAATAGACTACATATTTTAAAATTCCTTCCTGGAATTTTCTTGAAATACCAAAAACCGGAGCAAGCTGATACGATCTGTAAACTGCTTCCACAAGAAAATGGTGGCCATTAATTGATAAAAAAACCAGGAGACCAACCAGGTTTTTTATCTGACCGATTATAGGAATTGAAACCTGAGCAAGCGGATCAAGCACCTCGTTTATACCAAATCCGATCTGAACTGCAAAATACTGGCCTGCAAGCTGAAATGCGGAAAAAATTATTGATACAAGAAATCCTATAAAAATACCAATTGCTATTTCCTGCAATATCATAAGAAAATAGCCGCCTGTATCGCCTGGCAGAGTGTATCCGTTTTGAGCCACTATTGGAAATACAACTATTGATATCATAAATGCCAGGGCTGCCTTCATTCTGAAAGGAATAATGGCGCTGGAATAAAACGGCGCAACAACCATCATTGAACTCATTCTTAAAAGAATCAGCAGAAAAACCTGGAAATGATAAACAAAAAAATCCATGCTTTAACCGATTTTCTCGATCAATAAAAAGACATTAGTTGTATAATTCACAAGCATTCTTATCATCCAAGGGCCGAAAATAATTATTGAAGCAAAGATTGCTACAATCTTTGGAACAAAAGTCAGGGTCTGCTCCTGAATAGATGTTGTTGTCTGAAATATTGAAACAATAAGACCAACAACCATGCCGACCAGCAGCATCGGAGCTGACACAATCAGCGTTATCAAAAGAGCATCGCGCAGTATTTTTATTACAACAAGATCAGTCACGGTTCTCTCCTTAAATTTTATTTGAACGACTTGACAAGTTCATATATTAAAAGATTCCAGCCATCTACCAGAATAAACAGAATAAGCTTAAACGGAAGCGATATCATGACAGGAGGCAGCATTATCATACCCATAGCCATGAGCGCGCTTGCTACAATCATATCTATAACAATAAAAGGAATAAAAAGATAAACACCTATTTCGAAAGCACGCTTCAGTTCACTGATCATGAAAGCAGGGATCAGGCAATATGCCGGTACGTCTTTTCGTGTTTTTGGTTTTTCGAGTTTACCGAGTTTAATAAATAAGGCAATATCCTTCTCTCTTGTATTCCTGAACATGAAATCGCTTAAAGGCTCATACCCTTTATCAAAAAACTGCTCATTGGAAATTTTACCTTTTAGATACGGCTGAAGAGCTTTATTGTTTATTTCAGTAAACGTTGGAGCCATTATAAAAAAAGTTAAAAATAGTGAAAGCCCCACAATAACCTGATTAGGAGGCATCTGCTGCAGCGATAACGCTCTTTTTACAAAGTCGAGAACTATTACTACCCGTGTAAATGCTGTCATCATAATCAGAATTGACGGAGCAAGTGAAAGTATTGTCAGAAGAAAAAGAATCTGGAGGCTCAGAGCAACGTCCTTTGCACCGCGCGCTTCAGTAATATTGAAATCAATTTTAGGAATCGGCATTCTTGCAGCTCCGCCCGCATCCTGTGCAAAGGATAATACTGGAATAAAAATTATTACGGACAGTAAAAGTATGATTATTTTTTTATTCATTTCCACGCCCGTTTAAATTTTTCAATCTGTCTTTCTGTGATTTCAAATAGGATAAATCCACTCCAGATTCAGTTTTCTTGATTATTTTACTTTCAGGCCTTCTTCTTGAACTGATATCATTTACAACTTCCTTGAATCTTCCGAGATGTTTAGATATATATTCCTGAAAATTTACAGCTCCTGCAGCTGTTTTCTGCGATCCGATGAGCCTGATCCTGTCTATTTCATTTTTATCAGTAATTTCAGTTAATAAATTTATGCCGCTGTCTGCAACACCTACAACAAGAACTTTACCAGCTATATCTATTACCTGAATAAATTTATTCTGCGCAATTGGCACAGTTGCAAGCTGTGTTATAACTGCTCCTCCAAGGTTTGAAATGCCGGTTTTTTGAGTTACATATTTAAAAAACATATAAAAACCCGCACCAATCAGGGCAATCACAGCAAGAGCTTTAAACATCAGCCATCCTGGTGAATCCTCTTCAACCTTTGGCCTGAAATCTTCATCTTTAAAATTGAAATCAGGCGCTTTTTCATTTTCGCTTTTTACATTTGATTCTTTTTCAGTCTTTCCCGAAGCAGTCTCTTCTTTATCCTTGTCTTTCCCGGTTTCAGCCTGGGATTCTGCGGTTTTTTTTGCAGAATTATTCTTTCCGTTTTCTTTAGAAAAAACAGAATCTGCTGAATAAAAAATTAAACCTGCTATAAAGATTATATTTACTGCCCTTTTTACCAACACCTGACACCGCCGTTATTATGTCTCATACTTTTCCGAACTTTTCTGCAGCCTGATATTAAAGAATAAATGCTATTTTATTATGTCTCATGAATTCACCTTAATCACCCTTCCCGTGCTTAAAGTGAAACTGCTACTTCTATATTGTATTATTGTAATTGCCCTTAAAATAAAAAAATGTGTAAAATCTGGCCAACGCTTTCGGCCACTTCCTGTGCCTGCGCTGGCACCAACCTCATCGTGAGAATGCGAGATATGGGGATGTTAAGAGATCGGGGAGATATTATTTAATGTATGTAAATTCCCTGTTTAATCCGCTATCACCTTATCTCTTCCATCTCCTTATCACCTATACTTACACAAAATAATAGAATTTCTTATCTAAATGACATTGCCAGAAATTCTTCCCGTAAAGGGGGTGATATAATTCTGCTTAATGCTGTATCCCTGCAAGCCTGTCAGCAGGACTGACTATATCTGTTACCCTGACTCCGAAATTCTCATCTATTACAACTACTTCACCCTTGGCAATAAGCTTGCCGTTAACGAGCAGGTCAACCGGTTCACCGGCAAGTTTGTCCAGTTCTATGATTGAACCTTCGCCGAGACCTAATATATCCTGAACAAGCTGCTTTGTTCTTCCGAGTTCAACAGTAAGAGTCATCTCTACATCTAACAGAAGAGATATGTTCTGCATCTGAGTCGGCAGAACGCCCTGATCCAATGGAGGAAATTTAACCGGGCTTATTCCAACCTGCTGCTGATAAGACTGCTGCTGCGCATATTGCGGAGCCTGCTGGGATGGAGAAGATGAACGTCTGCTGAGTCCGGATGAAAGGCTCATATCCATCATATGAAAAAACTTGGAGTTAACCACACCCGGAATATTAAAATCATATGTAACCTTTACGAGATCAGATCCAGCCGGAAGCTGAAGCTCTGAAGGATTATTAACAAGACTTAAAGTTGCCGGAGTTGCGTTTATTGAACCGCCCAATTTCCCGCTGAATTGAGTTGCCATAGAAGAAAGCAGCTGATTCGTAAATTCCTGGATCGTGCTCTGATGCGCCTCTGAAAGATCCGCAGGAGGCTTGCCTGATTCATCACCCATCATAAGCGAAGAAATCGCGCCTGCATCATTATATGAAAAAACAATAAGATTCCTGCCGTTTAGAGATCCGGTATAATCCATAGCTACCTGAACATACCTTACCGGGAAATCATTTCTGATTGCATCCTGTTTTTTGACCTCTACAAGAGTATTTGTTATTGAAAAATTCTTACCGCCGAGATATCCGCTTAAAGCAGGAGCTGCAGACCCGACTGCAGAAAAAATAATATCATGTATTGCCCTCTGGTCGTTCGGAGACATTCCTCCGCCCGCAGAAGGAGAACCCATATCCGCAGCCATTCCCGGCCCTCCGGACTGAGGACTCATTATATCATCTGCACCCTGCAACAGGGCGTCTATTTCGTCTTGAGATAGGGAGCCGTCACCCATAACTTCCTCCGCATATAGGAATCATTGAACCAGGAATTCTTTAAAATATATTTCCTCAACCTTGCCAATGGCAAGTATAGTATTTACGTGCGCCTTGATTTCTTCAGCTAGAGCAACCTGGCCAGTTACAGTATTGATATCCTCGTATTTCTTGCTCTGAAGAAGTATATTTATAATATGCTGCATCTGATCCTTTCTCTTGCCAAGTTCTGCGCCAAGCTCAAGATTAGGCTTAAATGCAAGAGCCATAGTAATTTTCATAAAATGAGGCTCAGCATCAGCTGTTGTTTTTGCAAAAGGCGGAAGTTCAAAACTCGATAAAGCCGGAGGAGGAGGAGCAGAAACAATATCCTGGCTCTTCTCATATGAACTCTCCTGTACGCTCTTTGAAACGAGATATGAAATCCCGGTAACAAGAACTATCAGCAATATACCGCCTGCAACATAAAGAAGAATTTTGATAATCTTCGATGGACCGCCACCGCCGCCGGACTGTTCGCCCTCGGACGAAGCACCCTCTTCTTCCTCTGGACTCGCCAGATCGTCTTTTTCTTCATCACCCATTGTTGATATCCGATTCAGTAAAATTTATTGCGTATTATGGATAATTATGTGACATAATAATACACTGATAATCTACATGTCAATTAATTTATTCATTTAAAAGAAATTGTTTCAATTAATTTTCGGCAAATTACTTCAATTTCTCTCTTATTTTTTAATATTTTAGTCTTTATCATAATTATTTTAAGAATTTAAAAAACCATCAATCTGTAAAAAAAAAGAACACAATCTAAAAAATATTTGATTTTTTTAATAATAACTTGTTATTTTATTTTTTATTTATATATTCTGAATAATATTACTTTTTCATATAATCAAGTGAAAAGTTAAATTTAAACGTGTTTTTGACTGGTTTATATTTATTTCTTGACAAAATAGGTACCTGGAAAGATACCGTCATTTTTCTTCGAGGAAGAATCTATTGAGACATAAAATAATAAAAAAAACTCAATAACTTCGAATAAAATTGTATTATTTACCTGAAAAAAATATTATTCGAGTTTTCTGCTGAATATTATTTGTTTTAGTGAATTTGAACATAAACAGCATTAAAAATATAAACAATTAAAAGGAGCTTAAAAAAATGAGTCGCTACAAACTCAAAATTGGCCGGGTGTTGCTAAACAACAACATGATTACACAGGAACAGCTTGAAGAGTGTCTATTACATCAGAAAAACAACGGCGGTCTAATTGGTGAAATCTTCATCCAGAAAAAAATTCTTTCAGAATCAGAGGTGGATAAACATCTGATTTTTCAGAAAGAAAGAATCTGTCCTTACGCGAGTTAATCTGTAATTCTATGGCGCTCAATCGATATAAAAATCCAATCTGCATATAGCAGAAAAACAGGTCTGGATTGAGTGCCTATCAACGGGGAAATGCTTCAGGATTTTTTCAAATTTAATATCAACGAAACCATTTTGATAACAAGGTTTTCGGTATAAATTTTTGTCTTTTTTATAACCTCTTTACAACAACACCGCCCGCTGCTATACAAATTTTCCTTGACAATGATTAAAAAATCTAACCGAATCTAATTCTTCCAGATTTTATTATACAGGCAAGAGGAATACTATTGAAATTTTATTCTTCAAATATCTATATAAAAAATGTTCTTAATCTACAGCTATTAACCGGAATTTCACATAAGCTGCTTTTTTCTGCAGCAGATTTTTTTGTTAATGAATTATCTTTTTCAGAAGCAGAATTTAACAATAATTTATGAAAAGGAATGTATAAATTATAGAATGAATGCACAGATTAACAAATTTTTCTACAAAGTTCTGATAAACTCATTAAGCACACGCCAGGTAATCTTTCTCGGCGAGAGCCTTGACCGGAAATTCGACATTTACAAAGAAACAGGCATAAGCGAAAGTATTCCCATACCACGCCAGAGCGCAGCCGAAGCATTGATTGATTATTTCAAAGAAGAAGAGGATATAGTCCGGCTGTTTACAATTATGCTTCTGAATGAAGGCAAACGTTTTTACAATAGAGAGCTTCTTATCTGGGGAAAAGAGGATTTTGAAAGCCTCCTAATCAAAAACAAATGGATTTACGATCCTGATATTGTTCAGTTTCTTCTGGATCCATTTTATGAAAATGAAATTAATCTCCTGAAAAAAATCCGCATATTGGATCTTCGCAGCGAAATTGACATGGATGAACTGATCAATTCAATTTCTGATGCATCAAAAAAATTAAGCATCCAGGATCTTGAGTGGCGCATTACAATGCGTCTGTATGATCTCGATCCCAAAATCGGAGAGCTGATCCGTAAAATAATTACCATGCTTCTATCACGGCAGAATCTCCAGGTTTTTGTACCGGAAATATTTGTTTGCCTAAAGGAACTTGCTATAAATGCAAGCAAAGCCAACTATAAAATTTTATTTCAAAAGTATATTACATCGAAGGATGGAATTACTGCAGATAAAGCCTACCTTAAATTTCTCGATTTATTCCGGAATGAAATTGATGAAAACGGCAATACAAATCTGATTGAACTTGCCCGCAAGGATGACCGTTTTATAAATATCACATTCCAGTCTTCAAAAGATTCTATCGAAATCTGGATTACAAACAACCAGAATATATCCGCCATTGAAAAACAGCAGCTCATAAAAAAACTCGGCTATAACAAAGTAAATAACAATGAAAATTCATATGAAAGCGATGATTATACAGAAGGAGCAGGACTCGGATTAGGCATTGTTCTTAATGCATTGAAAAAATATTCCCAGCTTAAAGATCCTCTAAAGGTTGTATTCTATCCGAATTATATAAAAATCGGTTTCAGCCTGAAGCGGACAGAACTGCTGAGTAAATTACCGTCATAATAATCTCTTCTGTTTTTATTAAAAAGAGGAATTTTAATGAAACACCTTTACTGGTATCATGGACACGACTGCGTATTACCTGAAATTACAAGAGCAGAAAACTGTTATCTGTACACTGCTTCAGGCGACAGGTATGTTGACCTTGAGTCAGGAGTATGGTGCACAGTGATTGGCCACAGCAACAATCGCGTTACAGAAGTAATAAAAGAACGCGCAGGAACCCTGATGCATACAGGATACTGCTATTCAAATCCAATTGTTGAAATAGCTGCATGTGATATTCTTGACATAACCGGCATCAATGAAGGCAAGTGCGTATTTCTGCTTTCCGGAAGCGAAGCTGTTGAGTTCTGCGTAAGGGCAATCAGGGCTGTTACAGGAAGGCAGCGTATGCTTGTTCTCGCAGATTCATATCTCGGTGCATATGATTCAATAAATACTTCACATACAGAAGCATGGTACAGGTTCGACTGGACTCAATGCCGTTCCTGCGAAAAAGCTGACGCATGCGATCCGGAATGTCCGAGACTCATGGAGATCCCATTTGATACAATTGGAGGGTTTGTAATGGAACCCGGCAGCGCATCCGGAGTTATTCATTTCCCGTCAGAGTCTCTGGTGAAAAATATTTCTGATGCAACCAGGAAACATGGAGGCCTTGTAGCTGCAAATGAGATCACAACAGGCATGGGACGCACAGGCAAATGGTTTGGTTTTCAGCATACAGGAATAAAACCGGATATGGTCGCAATTGGCAAAGGCCTTGGCAACGGGTATCCTGTAAGTGCTGCAGCATTTTCATCTGAAGTTTCAGAAAAAATTGATAGATCAGACTTTCATTCATCCCAGTCTCACCAGAATGATCCGCTCGGGGCAGCAGTAGCGCATGAAGTTATTTCAGTTATACGCGAAAACGGCCTGCTTGAGCGCGGAACAAAAACTGGCAGTTATATGATAGAAGAATTTTCCCGCATGAAAGAGAAATATACCCAGATAAAAGAGGTGCGCGGCAGGGGGATGATGATGGCTGTAGAGCTGAAACCAGGCATAGAAACAAAAATACCTTCCAGGATACATTCCGCGCTGATGAAGCGAAGATACATCATTGTTCTCCGTCCGGGACTCAGTGTCTTTCGTATCGACCCCTGCCTCACAATTCCACGGGAAGAAGCAGTTGGATTCATAACAGCATTTGAAGAAATAATATCAGATACTGATTAAAAAAATAAAATAACAATTTACAAAATATATTGATAATATTAAAAGAGTTATTCAATAATTACAATCAATAGCTTACAGACGAGGAAATCAATGGAAATCGAACTGAATGAAATTGGACAATATTTATTGATTCGGGTAAATACCAAACTTGATCTGTACAACATTGGAGAATTTAAAAAGATATTATATGACGCAACCAGCGGCAAGTATACTCATTTAGCAGTAGAACTGAAAGAAAACAATATGGAAATGGATTCAAGCGTAATCAGCGCTCTTATATCCGGCCAGAAAAAAATGAATGCAGGCAAAAACCGGTTCGCACTATTAAACGTGAGCCAGGAAATAAAAAATCTTTTTAAACTTGCGGGAATAAATGACTTTTTCAATTTTATTGATGATGAAGATCAGCTCTTTGTCTAAAGATCTGTTTGCAATAATTGTATAAAATTCAACTTTGAAATGCCTACAATAATTCAAAGGATAAACTAAAGCTGCAGTTTGATTAACCTTGATGATGTTCAAAAAAAATTTTTAGAATTTTACGGACAGGGTGAAATTCTAAAATTCTTTTCCCCTGGAAGAGTAAATATTATAGGCGAGCATCTTGACTATAACGGAGGTTTCGTTTTCCCTGCAGCAATTTCATACGGCATTTACGGCTTTGTCCGTTTTAATGATACACATAAAGTCCGTTTGAGGTCTCTTGAATTTGATGGTGAAGCCTGCATTGATTTAACAAAAACCATAACCAGCAGCATAAATCTTCCCTGGTCGAATTACCCGGCAGGAGTAGTTAAAATTCTAATTGATAAAGGTTTTGCAATGCGAGGCGCGGATATTCTTTTTGCAGGCACCCTGCCACCGGGATCAGGCCTATCATCATCAGCAAGCCTTGAAATTCTCACTGCCTATATCATGATTTTCAATAAAGTTCAAACAGACAATGAGCGGATTATCATGGCACAGATATGCCGGAAAGCTGAAAATGAATTTATTGGAGTTCAGTGCGGAATTATGGATCAGTTCTCCATTGCACTCGGGAAAAAGGACCATGCCGTTTTATTAAATACAAACTCTCTTGAATTCCTTCATGTACCTTTCCGTCTCAGAAAGCACAGCCTTGTTATAATGAACTCGAATAAACCGCGCAAGCTTGCTGAGTCAAAATACAATGAAAGACTGGCGCAATGCGCGCAGGCCGTGTCTGATATCAGCCGGAAAAAAAAGATAACGTATCTTGCTGAAGCAGATATTGAAGATATTGAAATAATTTCAGATCCTGTCATAAAGCGAAGAGCGCGTCATGTTATTACAGAAAACAGCAGAGTTCTTAAATCTGTTGACATTCTTGGAAACGATGATATGATAAGATTCGGTTCCTTGATGACAGACTCGCACCTTTCCCTGAAAAATGATTATGAAGTTACAGGATTCGAGCTTGATGCTCTTGTTGATGCAGCTCTGAATTCACCAGGCTGTATCGGCGCACGCATGACAGGTGCCGGTTTCGGCGGATGCGCTATTGCCCTGGTGGACAATGATAAAACGGATTTATTCAAAGAGAATGTATATATAAAATATTCTTCATCTGCCGGTATAATCCCGGAATTTTATTCTGTTTTAATTTCTGATGGTGTAAAAACAATCTAAAGGATTAATTATTATGAAACAATTTTCTCTGCCTGAAAAATTCATATTCGGAACAGCCACTGCTTCACTGCAGATCGAGGGAGGAGATAAAAACAATACTTGGTACCGCTGGTCAGAAACTCCCGGAAAAATTAAAGACGGTACAAGCACACTGATTGCAGATGACCACTGGAACAGGGTGGATGAAGATATCAGGCTGATGAAGAAGATGCACGTGAATGGCTACCGGATGAGTCTTGAGTGGAGCCGCATTGAGCCGCGCAAAGGGGAATTCAACCTGAGCGCAATAAATCACTATAAAGATGAAATTATCAAACTGAAGAAAGCCGGAATTGAACCTCTCGTTACCCTGCATCACTTTTCCAACCCGCTCTGGTTTGAAGACAGCGGCGGATGGACGCACCGTAATTCAATCGAGCATTTTCAAAGCTATGTTGAATTTACATCTGCACAGCTTGGTTCTCTTGTAAAAGACTGGGTTACTATAAATGAACCGAATGTTTATCTTCACTTCGGCTACCTTAACGGAATATGGCCTCCAGGTGAAAACAACCTGTTCCGTTTTATATCCGGCGCAAAGAACATGATTGCCTCGCATATTGCAGCATATAAAATAATCCACAAAGTCCGCTTCCAGCTTGGATTAAAAGATACAAAAGTTGCATCAGCGCATCATCTTAGAATTTTTGATCCAAAACACGGAACGCGTGCTGAAAAATTTATCAGTAAAATTTATGACCGACTGTTTCAGGATATTTTTGTAACAGGCATGTCTGAAGGAAAACTGCTTTTCCCTCTTGGACGCGGATATCCCTGGGGCAAAGGCTGCTATCAGGATTATTTCGGCATCAACTATTACTCTCGCGACATACTTTCATTTAATATTAAAAATCCTGCAGGAATGTTCGGAAGTATAGAAGTTAAAAGCGGCGCTCCGGTCAATGACCTGGGATGGGAAATTTATCCTGAAGGCCTTTACAGAATCTGTGAAAAATATTTTGCACGATTCAGAAAACCAATTTATATCACTGAAAACGGCACATGCGATAAAAATGATCTTTTCCGCACGCAATATATTTATGATCACATGATACAGATAAAAAAACTTATTGATAACAAAATCAATGTTGAACGCTACTACCACTGGACTTTAATGGATAATTTTGAGTGGGCTGAAGGACTTACCGCCAGATTCGGTCTTATTGAAGTCGATTTCGCGAACCAGAAAAGAAAAATCAGGAAGAGCGGGAATTTTTATACTGAGCTGTGTAAAAATCATGGCGTAACAGCAGACATGATTAAAAAATATTTTGTGAAAAATAAATAATAAGCCATTTTAAATTACGCGATCGGGATAAGGAAATAAATTTAATGAAAATGAAAAAAGTTCAAAAAATAAACAATATTCCGGATAAATCAATAATTCAAAGTAATTTTAATGGCGCAATTAATTACTCTGACTCATTCTGCATAAAAATCAGCAATTCGAAAAACTATTCCATCGACTATTTAACTGCATTGCTTTTCACGTCAATACCTCGATGGGTGCAGCTTCTTCTGAAGCTCAGGGATATTCTGGTCAAGCCGTTTGGTCTTGCAACAGGCATGTTTCCGGAACAGGAGACACTCAACTCATCATTGAAGTATAAAATTGGAGACAGAGCGATATTTTTTACTGTAGTTGACCGTTCTTCTTCCGAAATCGTAATGGCAGAAGACGACAGGCATCTTTATTTCAAAACATCGCTATATATTGAAAAATCCATAAAAGACCATTCAGATACAGCATATCTTACAACCCTGGTGCAATTCCATAATTTTTTCGGAAGATTATATTTTGCTCCGGTAAAACCTTTTCATAAAATAATAATGAGAAGATTACTGATAAATTTTTCTAAAAAATTAGACTAACTATACCATCTCAAGCGAGGAAAAATGAAATTTCTAAGACCATTTTTTTTATTAACTGATATTGGATTTATTTTATATTGGGGAATTGCATTGTTTAATTTACTCCCTGAAAACATGCTGTACAAGGATTATAATAATCCAATTATGATTTCATGGAACTGGTCTTTCTTCCCGCTGGATATGTTTGTTTCTGCAACAGGTCTTGCAAGTTTATACTTTTACTCTAAAAAAAATGGCAACGTATGGAAAAAATTATGCCTTATTTCATTAATACTCACATTCTGCTCCGGCCTGCAGGCAATCTCCTTCTGGACTTTAAGAGGAGATTTTGATATTTTCTGGTGGGCAATGAATCTGTATCTGATAATATATCCTGCTTTTTTTATTGTAAAATTATTCAATGATTCCCTTGAATAATTATTTTTTTATATTTATTTCAAAAAAATATTGACAAAAATATACCGATCGGTATATTGAATTCATGAATGACTTAAAGCAGATAAAGTCCGAAAGAACCAAACAGTATATAATTGAAAAAACCGCTCATATTTTCAATAGAAAGGGTTATGCCGGCACATCCATTTCAGACCTCACAGAAGCAACAGGGCTCACCAAGGGAAGCATCTACGGTAATTTTAAAAATAAGGATGAGGTGGCCATTCAGGCTTTCAGGTACAATGTAGATTTTATTATCAGATCGATTAGAAACGAACTGGACAAAGCAGATACATATTTTGACAAGCTCATGGTTTATCCGAAATTCTACCGCAATATATACAAATCCATATCATCATTCGGCGGATGCCCGATCATAAACACTCTGGTTGAATCAGATGACACTCATGAAGATTTACGTCTGATGGCAGCAAAAATAATCAGCATATGGAATAAAACGATAGTGGATATTGTTTCGAAAGGAAAGAATAAAGGCGAGTTCAAAAGTGATGCTGACCCGGATACGATCGCTGATCTTGTCATTTCGCTCGTGGAGGGCGGTGTTGCCATGACCAAGGCTACAGGAAAGGAAAACTATATTCTTTCAGCTGCAAAACATCTGGAGCAGTTCATATTATCAATAAAAGCATAATTTTTTTTAATCTAAAATATACCAAAAGGTATTATTTGCAAAAACAAAGGAGTACAACGTGAGTGATAATTTAAAAAATCTTTTTACACCGGTAAAAATTTCAACCATGGAATTAAAAAACCGTGTTGTGATGCCGGCAATTGCCACCTCTTACGGGAATAAAGACAGCACTGTAAGCGACAGGCTTATCAGTTATCTCGAACGCAGAGCCAGGGGAGGTGTTGGTCTTATCATAACTGAAGTCTGCGCAATTGACCCGAGAGGCAAGGGATTTGGACGCGAAATAGGTGTATGGGATGATTCATTTATTCCGGGACTTTCGCGTTTAACGGATGCTATTCATAAATATGATACAAAAATAGCTCTGCAGCTCCACCATGCAGGCCGCGAAACAATGAAAGCAGTAACAGGGAAAGACCCTGAAGCTCCATCCGACCTTCCGAGTGTTGTGCTCAACCAGCCTGTTGAACCAATGACTATTGAAAGGGTTAGAGAAATTGTTAAAGCTTATGCATCAGGCGCATTGCGGGCCAAGCAGGCAGGATTTGATGCTGTAGAGATACATGGTGCACACGGTTATTTACTGACTCAGTTCCTGTCTCCTTTTTCGAACAGGAGAACTGACGAATACGGCGGATCTGATGAAAACAGAGCCCGAATATTAATTGAAATCATCAAAGCAGTCCGGGAAAAAGTCGGCGCAGGTTTCCCTGTGTTAGTGAGAATATCCTCAGATGAATGCATTAAAAACGGATACACAATAGATTTTACTAAATGGCTTGCTCCTTTACTGAAAGATGCAGGTGCTGATGCAATTCATGTTTCCGTTGGAGTATATTCCACGCCAGGATTTCTTACAATTGCGTCGGAAGATACACCTGAGGGATTTAACCTTGAACGGGCAGCGGAAATTAAAAAAACGGTTACTCTGCCTATAATTGGAGTCGGCAGAATTACTGATCCGCGAATGGCGGATGAAGCTATTGCAAGGGGTGATGCGGACCTGGTCAGCATGGGACGCCAGTTTCTAACTGACCCTGAATTTTTAATCAAGGCCAGAGAAGGCAGATGGAATGATATAAGGCAATGCCTCGGGTGCAACCAGGGCTGCATTGAAAGACTAAGCTTTGAATTTAAATCTACAACCTGCAGCATCAATCCCGAGTGCGGAAGGGAAATTGAGGATATATATAAAAAAGCTGATTCAAAAAAGAAAATCTGGGTTATAGGCGGAGGTCCTGCAGGAATTTCTGCTGCTCTTGCTGCAGCAAAACGAGGTCACGATGTTTCTATATTCGAAAGGGATTCAGCTTTTGGCGGACAATTAATATCTGCAAGCAAACCTCCGAACAAGGACGGTTTCTATAAATGGGTAGAATGGGCAAAAGCCCAGCTCGAAAGCATGAAAGTGGCAATTAAATATAATACTGAAGTTTCTGAATCCATGCTTGAAGCAGGAAAACCGGATATGGCTGTTCTTGCTGCAGGCGCCTCTTCTGTTACTCCGCCTATTGATGGAATCAATGGCTTAAATGTTTTTGATGCACGCGATGTTTTAACTGGCAAAGTTGAGTTAAAAGGCCCGGTTGTTATAATGGGTGCAGGATATGTAGGCATGGAAACAGCAGATTTCTGCATTGCCCGCGGAGTTAACGCAACAATTGTTGAAATGGCGAAATATCCGCCTGTAAACTCATTCAGCGCACACGGCTACTGGCTTCACCGCCGCCTTAAAAAAAGCGGCGGGGTGCTTATGCTTGATACCAGGGTTTCTGCAATTAAAGAAAATTCAGTAATTGTAATAAAGGATAATATTGAAACAGAAATCAAACCGGCTGCTATGGTTATCAAGGCATTCGGGTCAGCATCTGAACGCGGCCTTGCTGAATCTTTACAGAAGCTTGGAATTCCATTTACTGAAGCAGGAGATGTAATCAAACCGCGCAGGCTCCTGGAAGCAGTTCATGAAGGCGAAAATGCAGGAGTTGAAGCGTAATAATAAGATCAGGTAAAAATCAGTTTTCACCCCCGCTACCCTCCCCCTGTTTAAGAAGGAGTTAGCGGGGGTGAAATAAAAAAACTTATAAATAATTAATTAAGGAGAACGGCAATGTCAGATACTATTTTTCGGGATTTGCAGAAAAGGCTGGATATGTATTCACTCGGATTTCCGGCTACAGAAAGCGGAATTGAAATAAAAATACTTAAAAAATTATTCAATGCTGAAGATGCCGAGATGTTTCTCAACATGTCGCCTGCAGTGGAAGAGCCTGCATCTGTAGCAGCCAGGCTGGGGAAACCTGTGAATGAAATTGCAGCACAGCTTGAGGATATGGCACAGCAGGGATTGCTGTTCAGGTTAAAAAAAGGCGACTCTGTCAAATATGGAGCAATACCTTTCATGCACGGCCTTGTTGAATTTCATGTCAAGTCGCTTGACCGCGAACTTGGCGATATGATGGAAGAGTATTTCGAACAGGGTTTCCACAAAACAATAGCAGACGTAAAAGGAATGTTTCTCCGGACAGTACCTGTTCATGAGTCCATTTCAGTTGAACACCATGTTGCATCATTTGATGATGCCAGGGCTATTCTTGAGAAAAACGAAACAATTGTTGTAACAGAATGTTTCTGCAGAAAAGAAAAAATCATTGCAGATAAAGGATGCGGCAAAGAGCTGGAAGCATGTTTCATGTTCGGATCAATGGCAAAATATTATATAGACAATAATCTCGGCAGGCGCGTAAATCTTAATGAAGCAATTGAAATCCTGAAAAAAGCGCAGGAAGCCGGGCTTGTAACTCAGCCTGGAACAGCGCAGAATCCTGCAGGCATGTGCAACTGCTGCGGAGACTGCTGTGCTGTGCTTGGAGCAATTAAAAAATTCCCCAAACCTGCTGAAATAGTTTTTTCAAATCACCTGGCTATAGTTGATGATATAAGCTGTTCCGGCTGCGGAATCTGCATGGACCGGTGCCAGATGGATGCGATCACCATGTCCGGTGACAATATAGCGCAAATCAATCCGGACAGGTGCATTGGCTGCGGATTATGTGTTACAACATGCCCGGCTGACGCAATCAGTCTTAAATCAAAAGAATCTGCAGCCCTGCGCATTCCTCCTGCAACCAGCGGCGAACAGATGATGCTGATCGCGAAAAACAGAGGAATTATTTAATCTGCGCATTTTTACAGCAGACTGATTCGCTATTTACCGGATCAGCCTGCTGTTATCCCTCAAGAATGTTCTATTAAAAAAATACTTGATTTTTTATTTATTTTTTTTTAAAAAAAAATGTCCTTTTGCATTGTTTTTTTGATATAAATAATAAAGATTGAAAATTACAAATAAAAAAAGCCCCGGGAGACTTAATTGATAAAAAATATTCCAAATTCTGTTTTGAAAATTTTCATGGTTCTGACAGCTATTATTTTTCTTTCATTTTGCAGCAACCCGGCTGCAGATACATCATTAACCCTGATGGACGAGCTTCGTGCGCTCGATCTTGACAAGTATATAGACAGCGTTGGTTACGATACCATAGATGAACTGACTATACCTGCATGGAAAATCTACAACTATGATACATCTGTATGCAAATGCGTTTTAGGAAGTGAATTCCGCATCGGGCTGAAAGAAAAAACAGATACAAATAATATCGTATTTCTTATGGATGGAGGAGGAGCCTGCTGGCCAGGAAAAGATTCATGCGCAAAAACTGCAGCCATGCCTTCAGGATGGAATGACTCTGCAGGAAACCCTCTAAACGGCTGGAGTGTTGTTCATGTGCCTTATTGTGACGGCAGCGTGCATATGGGCGACAATGACTCCAATTATGATGGAGCAGATCACTACCACAGAGGTTTAAAACTCACAACAGCGGGGATTGCAATTATGAAAAATTTGAATCCCAATCCTCCAAAAATATTCATAACAGGATGCAGCGCAGGCGGATATGGTACATTCATGGCTTATCTTTTAATCAGGCGATTTTTTCCTGATTCAGCTTTATATATTTTCAACGATTCCGGTCCAGGGCTATGGAACCCGGACAACGGCATGAAAGAAAAAATTATTGATGCATGGAAATTCACTTCATATCTTCCAAAGAGCTGCACAAGCTGCGATACCCAGATAATGAATCTCTATGAATGGATATTGCAGCGCGACGCCAATGTCAGGATAGGATTATTCTCATCTTACAACGACAGTATCATAGGAGGTTCCTTTCTGGATATGATCTCTGCTGATTACAAGGATCTTCTTGTATCAACATCTAACTCTATACAGTCGAAATACCCTGCACGCTTTAATCGATTTCTGATAAACGGAACCACCCATTGCGTGGCAAATGCACCCGGAACCTATTCTTATGAGATAAACAGCACTTCTCTTGTAACCTGGCTCAGTCAGCTGGTCAATGGTGATTCCGCCTGGAACGATCTTCTTGAGTAATAGTTGAGTTTACCACAATCCAGCCTGAACATGCAAAACACATCTGGAGACCTGCTTGAAAAATAAAAATTACTCAAACATATATGCTGCACTTCTCATACTATCAGTAATATTTTTTCTATCATCATGCGGCAAGCCGGCTTCAAGTCAAACTTTGCCTTTACAGCCATTGACTTTAATTGAAGAGCTTAAAACGCTTAACATCGACAGGTACATTGACAAAGTTCCATACTCCGGCTTTTCTGCAATGCCTTCAGACCCAACATGGATTATTTATAAATACAATAAATCAGTCTGCAAATGTATTTTTGAGGAAGATTTCCATATAGCCTATAAAAAGAAAAAAGATACTGAAAATATTGTTTTTTCACTTTCCGGCGGAGGAGCATGCTGGGAGGGAAATGCAGCATGCATGAAATACGCTAAACTGCCAAAAGGCTGGAAAGACACTGCCGGTTTTCCTTTTAACGGGTGGAGCGTAATTCACGTGCCATATTGTGACGGCAGCGTTCACATGGGGGACAATGTGATCAGTTACGACGGCAAGGTTCACAACCACATGGGTTTGAAGCTCACAACAGCCGGAGTTACATTAATGAAAAAAATAAATCCCAATCCTAAAAAAATCATAATAACAGGATCCAGCGCTGGCGGCTACGGAACATTCATAGCATATCTTTTGATCCGACGTTTATTCCCTGATTCAGCCTTATATATCTTTAACGATTCAGGCCCTGGTCTATGGAACCAGGATAACGGGATGATGGAAAAAATCAATAAAGCATGGAATTTTATTTCATTTTTCCCGAAAAGCTGCACGAACTGTGATTCGCATTTAATATATCTGTACGACTGGATTCTTGAAAGAGATCCTAATGTTAGGATTGGCCTTTTTTCATCATATAATGACAGTACAGTTGGAAATTTTTATCTGAAAATAAACACGCCCGAAACACCGGAAGCATATAAGAATCTTCTGATCTCAATTTCAGATGAGATACAGAAGAAACATCCCGGGAGCTTCAAACGTTTTTTTATTGATTCGGATATTCATTGCGCAGTCAATGCCCCAGGAAAATATTCCTACAAAATACAGGGCATTACTCTTTATGAATGGATCAGAAATATGATAAATGATGATTCCGGATGGAAGGATCTCCTTGAGTAAATCCGGAATCATACACCTCCATGTTCCCTATAAAATTTTATTTGTTCTGCGCCATATATTCATTTTTTCAGCTGACTTGATTAAATCATCCCTATAATCAGGATGCGCGATGCTTATCAGTTTTTCCGCGCGCATCCATGTCGGGCATGCAGCAAGGCGGACTGCTCCGAATTCCGTAACAACAAAATCCACTGCCTGGCGCGGAACTGAAACTATAGTTCCAGGTTCAAAACCCGGAACAATCCTTGACTGAATTTTGCCATCCGAATCTTTATAAGTAGATGAAAGGCATATAAAGCTCCTTCCCCTGTGTGAACGGAAAGATCCCATTACAAAATCAAGCATTCCCCCGTTTCCGGAAATCTGATGAGGGACTCCGTTTATCACAAGACTTTCTGCATTGACCTGCGAAAACAGATCCACCTGGAGCGCGTTATTAACGCTCACGAAATTATCTATTTCGCTTATTACGCTTTCATTGTTGGTATAATCCACCGGATACGCTATAAGCCCGGGATTATCGTCCATGAACTCATACATGGTTTTGCTTCCAAGCGCAAAAGTGTATGCGCATAAGTCGTGATCGATATTCTTTCTGCTGCCGTTCATCTTTCCTGAAGCGATCATTTTCACGAATGCATCAACAAACATTTCAGTATGCCCGCCCAGATTTTTTAAATCTGACTCAGCTATCATTTCACCCACGAGATTGGGCATGCCGCCGATTCCAAGCTGAATGCAGCATCCGTCATTTATATGCTTCATGATATGATTGGCGATCTGTTTATCAACTTCGGTATGGGGATCAGAAGGCATGCAGTACAGCTGCTGGTTTTCAGGGGCTTCAACAATATGGCTGATCTTTGAAATATGCACTGCGTTTTCCACGCCTAAACATCTCGGCTGGTTTTTATTAACCTCAACTATTACAACATCTGCTGTATCAACACAGGCGCAGGAATGGGAGCACTGCGGACCGAAATTGAAATAGCCGTACTGATCCATTGGACCAGCCTGAAGAATTGCATATACCCTGACATCTTTTGCAACTGCACCCTCATTGTAGAAAACCGATCTGTATGACCTCGGCTTGCTGTTTCTATGATAAAATGGTGCTCTCTGATAGAGAATCGGAGAGTAGAACGGCTGTCCTATGAACTGAAGCATTCTCGTAAGTTTAGTCCAGTGCCAGTCAACATAAGTAAAGCTCTTGGGATGTTTTGAGACTTCAGGAACAGGAGGAACAGTAGTCGTTGCATAAACGTGTACATCTCTTAAGTTTTCAGCCCTTGCTGCCAGGGCGATATCACAAATAACAGGTTTTCCATTGAAAGAGCCGTAATCCACTACATCACCGGATTTTATCCTGCTTACTGCATTTGCTGCAGTTGTTAATTTTTCTGAATATTCATTTAAATATGACATTGTTTATCCTTTTTTGCTTTTATTCAAAACGTTTGAGATAAAAAGATAAAAAATATTTCGTATATTCAGAATGCAATAAAAAAAATTCTTATTACCGTGTGACATATATGCATTTTTGTATGGGAAATATCCCCTTTTTGCTTTTTCACCATTTTACTGAAAAAAGATTGACTCCATGCTCTACCATGTAAAAAACATCAATAGAATTCCAATAAATAGTTTATTTATAAAACAGACTATTAGAGCAATTTAATAATAAAATTATAATTTAAAGAGGGAAAAACACTATGCCAAAAAAGTACACGCTGACAAAACCCGACAATTTAGTAGAACTTTTTGAAAACAGTATTAAAAAATTTCCGGATAGACCCTGTCTTGGAACAAAAAATGCGCAGGGGGAATACGAATGGGTCACATATCGTGAAATGGGCGTTCGTATAGATAATCTGAGAAGCGGACTTGCAAGCATTGGAGTAAAAAAAGGCGATGGAGTTGGAATTATTTCCAATAACAGCGTTGATTGGGCTGTTGGACACTTTGCTGTTGCCGGACTCGGTGCCATGTATGTTCCAATGTATGAAGCTGAATTGTCACAGGTATGGGAATATATTATAAAAGACAGCGCAGTAAAGGTTCTTTTTGTTTCAAAACCTGAAATATATGAAAAAGTAAAGAACATCCCAAAAAAAATATCAACACTGAAAAAAATCTATCTGATTCAGGGTGAAGGAAAAGACACAATGTCCGAACTTGAGAAGATGGGAGAAAAAAAGAAAGTTAAGTCAATTTACCCTAAAGCGGATGATGTAGCAGTTCTGGTTTATACTTCAGGAACAACCGGGGATCCTAAAGGTGTTCTTCTTACGCATGGAAACTGGACAAGCAATCACCATGCAAGATTTGTATCTTATCCCAAATGGAATCCGGAAGACCGCACACTATCACTTCTGCCATGGGCACATTGTTTTGGTCTTGGAGAACTCCACTCATTTACAGCCGTTGGCGGATCTCTCGGATTCATGGAAAATACCAACACTGTTGTTGAAGACATGGCCAAGATCAGACCTACATTCCTTATAGCCGTTCCGAGAATTTTCAACAAAGTATACGACACAATTGTTACAAGGATTAATGATGCCGGAGGCCTGAAAAAAACATTATTTGACGCAGGAGTAAACGCTGCAAAAGAAAAAAGAAGGCTCGCAGAACTCGGGAAATCAAGCTCGCTGACCAATTTAAAATTCAGCATTATAGATAAAATTGTTTTCCAGAAAATCCGTGATCTCTTCGGAGGGCGCCTGCAGGGAGCTGTTACAGGGAGCGCTGCAATGAACCCTGAAATTTCCAAGTTCTTTTTCGATATAGGAATCCCTTTATATGACGCATACGGACTTTCGGAAACATCTCCGGGTATTGCCGGCAATTCACCTACAGATTTTAAAATAGGCAGTGTTGGAAAAATTTTCGACAAAGTAGAAGTTGTTATCGATAAATCGGTTGTCGGACCAGACGCTATTGACGGCGAGATTATAGTTTATGGCCCGAATACCATGAAGGGCTATCATAAAAAACCCCAGGCAACAAAAGAAACAATGACAAAAGACGGAGGAATCAGAACCGGCGATCGCGGCCGTATTGATGAAGACGGTTACTTATGGATAACCGGAAGAATAAAAGAACAGTATAAGCTTGAAAACGGAAAATACGTATTTCCAGCTGCTCTTGAAGAAGATATCTGCCTGAACCATTTTGTTCAGAATGCGCTTATATACGGTGCTGGAAGAGAATACAATGTATGTCTTATAGTGCCGGACTTCATTGCAGTGGAGAATTATGCAAAAAAGAACAAGATTCCTGGTGATATTATGGCGCTCGTTGCAAGAGAAGACATACAGAAAATGATAACTACTGAAATCATTGCTTCTCTGAAAATTAAATACGGCGGATATGAGATCCCGAGAAAATTCCTTTTCCTAACAGAAGCCTTCACGCTTGAAAATGGAATGATAACCCAGACCATGAAACTTAAGAGAAGAGTTATTACAGAAAAATATCCTGAAGAAATTGAAAGCCTTTACAAAAAATAAAGTTTATTAACAATTATTACTTAAAAAGCGCCTGTTTGCAGGCGCTTTTTTTATTATTTCTTATAAAAAAGCCTATTTTTTAACACAATTAATATAAAAATATATTTTAAAAAGCAGATAAACATTATTTTATTTCTTAAAAAATTATACATTAACCTATAATTTATATATATTTTTAAAATAATTTTAAGGTTTTTTTCTAAATAAAAAATATTTCCTCCATATAAAAGAATTAAACCCCCATTAATATCAAATTAATACAAAAATAACTCAATCTCAAATGGAGACATCTTGTTTTGAGATGACAGATGTAAATTATTGTGCTAATTTTCATTTACGTACCGTCCGGACGGTTTCTGTATAAAACATCAAATACAGAAAAATATTTAAATTGGAGGTCTCTAAATGAAAAAAATCTTATTAACATTATCAACAGTCGCACTTCTTTATTCCGCACCTGCATTTGCTCTTGATCCAGTTGTTTTTGTTCACGGTTATAGCGGCAGCACTATAGTCAATTTTTCACAAATGATTTCATGGTTTAAAGCTGACGGCTATCCTTCAAGTTATCTTAATTATTATACATATAATACACTACCAGGCGTTGTAGCATCTGCAAAAATCCTGCAGACAAAAGTAAATGAAGCTCTTGCAAGAACAGGCAAAACCAAAGTTGACCTTGTATGTCATTCCATGGGAGGTCTGGTTGCACGTTATTACATGAAATATTTAGGCGGAGCAAGTAAAGTCAATCAGGTTGTTTATGTAGCAACCCCTCACAGAGGAACAACCTGGGCATATGTGGATTTTATAACTCAGGCTGCAAAAGATATGCGTCCGGGTTCTTCACTTCTGAATTCAATAAATGGATTTTGCCCGGGTTTATCATTATGGTCATCATGCGACGAAATCGTTCTGCCTAATTCAAGCGCAAACATGGGTTATGCAATGAATATAGGATGCTGGGGACACATTGCAAGCACATGGAGCTGGAACGTATATGTTAAAACAAGAGATTATATTAAACCTTGATATCTGATATGAATAAATCAATAAAATCTGAATCAGTTATAATTAAAAATACACAAATTCCGAGAGACGGCAATATTATGCCGTCTCAAAGAATTTCCGGTTATAATAAAAAAAATCCGGTTAAAAAATGCTCCAAACATAATTTTTCAATATACTTTATTCTATTAGGAATATTATCTTTTGGAATTTACCTATCAGTTCCTAAAAAAAATTCCAGCGTCAGTACAGTTAATAATCAGAATATTGCAGGATTATCTTTTAATAAAAATAATTCTCCAGACAGCCAGGCATCTGAAAATGCAAATGTAACTGATCTGCTAAGATCTTTTTTCTCATCTCTGAAAACACCTGAAATTGAAGATGATGGAAGCGGAACCAGCAAAGTAGTTGAGGAAATAAACAGCCTATCACAGGAAATCTGCAATAATGATAATCTTCCCAATGATATATGGATTTCACCAAAACTTATGAGCGAAGATATTTTTGAGCAGAAAAAAATTCTTGAGCAGCTTAAATCATACTGCATTCAGGTTAATAGCGGATCAGCAACTGCAGCTGAAAAGAAACAATTCCTCGAATTAAAAATTAAATTATTGAATGATAGAAACGAAATGATCAGGCAGTATAATGATATTTTAAAAAATTCACTTGAGACTGTTAAGTCAAAAATCGAAACAGCAGAAAACAACGAAATTCAGGAAGGAATGAAAAATCAGCTGGATTTAATGGAAGGAACCAGCAGCGAAATGGCTGCTGCAGCAGGCACAGAAAATAATACAGTAGTTTACATTGATACAGAAACAGAACCAGGTCATTATTCTCGCATTGAGCAGAACAAAAAGCAGATTGAAGAACTTAACAATATAATAACAAAATACAGACAGGAATTGATAAATTTATAAAAATTCATTAAATTTTTCAGCATCAATTTTATTTCAATTTTTTACATCAAAACTGGAGGCTTCTAAATGAAAAAAATATTATTAGTTCTATCAACAGTTGCATTTCTTTATTCCTCACCTGCTTCTGCTCTTGATCCGGTTGTATTTGTTCACGGTTACAGCGGCAGCACAATAGTTAATTTTTCGCAAATGATTTCATGGTTTAAGGCTGACGGCTATCCATCAAACTATTTATATTATTATACATACAATACTCTTCCCGGCGTAGTAGCTTCTGCCAATATTCTTAAATCCAAAGTTGATGATTGTCTTGCTAAAACCGGCAAAACCAAAGTTGACCTGGTATGTCATTCAATGGGCGGTCTGGTTGCGCGTTATTACATGAAATATTTGGGCGGAGCAGGCAAAGTTAATCAGGTTGTATATGTAGCAACTCCTCATAGAGGAACCACCTGGGCCTACCTGGAACCTTTTACACAGGCAGCAGTGGATATGCGTCCGGGTTCAACCCTGCTCAATTCAATAAACGGATATTGCCCTGGTCTGGCATTATGGTCATCATGTGATGAAGTAGTGATTCCAAACTCCAGCGCGAATATGGGTTATTCGATGAATATCGGCTGCTGGGGACATATTGCAAGCACATGGAGCAATAATGTTTACCTTAAAACAAGGGATTACATAAAGCCTTAACTTAACATTCCGAATATGAGACGGTTATTTTCTATCGTCTCATATTATTTTTTTTGTTTAAAAAATTGTTACTTTTTAATAAAATTACAACAAATCCTGATTAACAAAAGCGCAGAATTCACTAAAACAGTTTAAAATTATATCAGATCTATATGTCAATACGAACCCTCTGCATCAATATCAATAATTATAATTTACATATTTCCTTAAATAACTTATCAAGAAAGCCTTGATTTTATATTAATAAAATACTCTTTGTCATTATATATATAAATATAATGGAAGAAACATCATTGTTTTTATTTTAATGTTAAATCCATCCAATCCAATGGTGAATCAATGAATAAAGGAATAATTTACGGAATCGGCGCTTACACAATTTGGGGCTTTTTTCCTATTTACTGGAAATTTCTTCATCACATTCCCGCAACCCAGCTGATTGGACACCGGATTATCTGGTCATGCCTTTTGCTAATAGTTTTTATTGGATTAAAAGGTTACTGGAATGATTTCAGTAAAACCATTAACGTCCGTGTAATAATAATTTATGCAATAGCTGCCGTACTCATTGCAGTCAACTGGCTTGTTTATATCTGGGCAGTTAATTCCAGTTTCATTATTGAAACCAGTCTCGGATATTTCATTAATCCTTTAATCAGCATGCTGCTTGGTATAATTTTTCTCAAAGAACGTCTGCGGATAATTCAGTGGTTTCCTGTTATTCTTGCGGCAATTGGTGTGGGTTATCTTACATATGCATATGGCCGCCTGCCCTATATAGCACTCACATTAGCTTTTTCTTTCGGATTATATGCTCTTGTAAAAAAGGTTTCACCACTTGGTTCGCTTTATGGACTTACAATAGAAACCGGTATACTTTTAATACCGGCACTTGGCTATCTGATTTTTGCGGAAATTAACATTACAGCAGGATTTCTTCACACAGGAATCATTTCAGATCTGCTTATGATTGGTGCAGGGTTAATAACAATAATCCCCCTGTTAATGTTTGCCTCTGCAGCGCACTCCATTCCTCTTTGGGTTTTAGGCTTACTTCAATATATTGCACCGACAATTCAATTCATAATTGGAATATTCATTTACAGGGAACCCTTCAGCAATGATCAGCTTATCGGCTTTGGTATTGTCTGGATTGCACTTGCCATTTTTCTTGTTGAAAGCTATCTTGCCAACCGCACAACTGTTATGCCGGTTCCGGAAATCGGGGAAGGATAATTTTTTCTGTTTTTTTATTTTTGAATTTTTCTGAAATGAAATGTTAATCCCGGCAAGTATTTATATTATCAGATAATTTTTTTAAATAAATGTTATAGAAATTTTTAATATGAAAAACATAGAGCATAATATAATCAAAATGTATTTTTTCAGATTTCTCAGGGATTTCTGGCTGATTATGCCCATGCTGATTCCATTTTATAAATCATTTCATCTTTCAAATACCGAAATATTATTAATACAATCAATATTTTCATTATCTCTTCTAATATTTGAAATACCTTCAGGATATTTTTCTGATGCAATAGGCAGAAAGCTTACTCTGATTATAGGCTCATTCTGCCTGCCGCTTGGATTGAGTATTTATTCCATTGGCAGTTCATTTTTTGAATTTGCAATTGCTGAAGCTGTTCTTGGTATAGGATTTGCCATGTGTTCCGGAACAGAATCCGCACTTATTTACGATTCTCTTTTGCAGATTAACAACGAAAAAGCATATCATCAAGTGGAAGGAAAAGCTGAATCCTTTACAAGAATAGGAACTGCAGCCGCATCTGTTCTCGGAGGAATACTGGCAGGCATATTTCTGAAGCTGCCTTTTTTTATCAATATTATAACTGGTCTTTTGATGTTTATTCTTGCTTTAACTTTTGCTGAGCCTGACACGATAAAAAGAAAAAGCGAAAATCCGCTGAAAGATATTATTTTTATTGTGAAATACAGTTTAGGCCATACAAAAATTTTATCTATAATAATCCTCTCGTCGGTTGTTCTTCATACAGGAATAACAGCAATTTGGGGTTATCTCATGATTATGGAGAAACAGAATTTATCTGTTATGGTAAACGGCATCGGGTTTGCATTATTTCAGATGATTTCAGCAGCAGGTGCCGTGACATCACATAAAATCAGCGCTGCCATTGGTAAAAAAAATTCCTATCTTATCCTGGCGGTAATTCCTTTAACAATGTTTATTGTCGGAATATCTAATTCGCCTTTTGTATTAATATGCGTGTTTGCTCATTCTTATGTCTGGGGATTTTCATTTCCATTTTTCATGAACGAACTTAACAATTTAATTGATTCTGACAAACGAGCTACTGTTTTATCAACCGGAAGCATGATTGGAAGAATATTTTTTGTTATCCTTTCTCCTGTATTCGGTCTGTTAAGCGACAGCCATTCACTTGGGTATGGATTTCTAATGCTCGGTACTGTTTTCATTCTCTTAAGCGCTGTGAGTATTTTTTTCGGACGGAAAGATTTTTCATTATAATAATAAATAAATCCATTCAACAGGGAATATTTTCAGAGAATAAATTAAAAATTTGTATTTAACAATACAAATAATACACGCATCGGAAATCATTTTTTTTTAACTCAATAATCTGAAATTGATAAGAGTAATGAAAGTTTTATTTCAACTGTAATCTTTCTTCAAATGCATAATAAACCTAATATAAAATTTACTTGAAATTTCCTGATTGAGCAAGATAATCTGTAATTAAATAATACTGGTTTACTTGAAATATTTTTATTATTATCTGTGAAAAACACATGTGATTCTGATTAATCCAATATTTAAAGGAGCATGATATGGACGTTCTTGACACAATGGACAAACCGTCAATAAGAGAATTTTTTTCCAAGAACTGGATCACTCATGATGCGATGTGGCTGTATTTCTGCAAAAATGAATTTGGAATGGAAGCTGCAACCCGAATAAATACTGCTGCAGTTCACGCCATGTCAACAATAGAAATGCAGAGAATACTTAAAATTCTCGGAAGGGAAAAAACACCCGTCACATCCTACGAAGATCTGGCTGAAGTTTTCAAAAGTGCATTTTATCTGATTAAACCGGATTTCATGAAAGCCTTGATTGATTTCCCTGGCAACAATATTATGAAAGGCGGATTCACAGAATGCTTCGCATATGAAGGATTAAAAAAAGCCGGCATGACAGAGGGATACCAGTGTGCTGTAGTCGAACGGATTGCTTCCTGGCTTACAGTACTTGGAGTAAAATTCAAAATTGAACCGGAGATTAAAGGCTGTCTCATGAGGGATAAAGGGAAATGCAGTTATGAAATCAGGTTCAGTTTTTAAAAACAAACAAAGGCGATATAAATGGAAACTAAATTAAAATTAACAAGAAAACAAATTCTTCAGATAAGCGGATCAGGTATTATAGCAGCAGGCTCTGCAGGATTCTTTACATCATGCGCAGGACCAGTACGTAAGGATTTCGAGGGGATGAATAATAATTCCGGAAAAAACAAAACATTAAGCAGCGAAATTTTTGAAATTTTAAAATATGCTTCCCTTGCTCCAAGCGGACACAATATGCAGCCATGGTTTGTTAGAATAAAATCAAAAAATGAATTCGTAATCGGATCTGAAAAAGACAGATGGCTTCCTGCAGTTGACCCGGAAAACAGAGAAGCGTTGCTGTCAATTGGAGCATTTATTGAAAATTTCTGCTCAGCATCTTTATCATTTGGTTATGAAACAGATGTACAGATAACAGCAAAAAGTTTTTTTGATTCTGAAATTGCGAACATAAAATTAAAAAATATCAAAACAGAAAGTTTCGATAATAAAAAAATCACATCAAGGAGAACCGTAAAAAAAGGATTACAGTCCCGCGAACTGAAATCTGATGATATAAAAAAAATTTCCGGTATAGGTCCCGGGAGAATATTCTACTTTCCGCGAAATATAAATCATTCTAAATGCCTCACGGACTGGACTATTGAATCATACTCTCACCAGACCTGGAGAGATGACGCACAAAACGAATTAGCCGGCTGCATTAGATTTAAAAAAGAAGATGCAGAAAAATACGCCTATGGATTAACACCTGAAGGAATGGAAATAAATGGCATTGCCGGATGGTATGTAAGAAATTTCATGAATAAAAAAGATGTTACTGGAAAATCTTTCCGCGAACAGGGCATAGATTTATATTCCAAATTAGCAAATGAAGGAGCAGGCTGGATTATAATTACAAGTAAAGGCAGCACATCAGCTGATTTAATCGAAACAGGAAGGCTTTTTCAGCGACTTGCACTGTCTGTAAGAGAAATGAATATAGCCCTTCATCCCATGACACAGATCCTTGAGGAAAAAAAATGGAGAGATCAGATGGCTGCCATGCACAGGCCGGGAGTACTCCCGCAGTTTATTCTCCGGGTTGGCTACATTAACTCATACCCTGATCCTGTATCCATCAGAAGACCGGTTGAATGGTTTATCAGGAGTTGATTTTTTAACAATACACAAATACAAAATTTTTATACAGCTTTAAAAAATATCCAATTAATTTCAGGAGAATATTATGCAGCGAATAAACCGGTGCAAATTCATTATCCTTCCAGCTGTTCTTTGCCTGCCAATTAATCTCTGGGCCACACGGGGGTCTGATGATTATGGATTAATCATGATTTCCATGTTTATTGTATTTACATTTCCTCTTGGATTGATTTTACTTTTTTTTATAATAAATTCAATTATTAAATTAAAGAGCAGTAAATCTCCTGAAAAAAAGCAGGGGAATATTATTTTTATTATATCAATAATAATTATCCCTGTTTCAATAATAATACCGATATTATGGATGTATAATGCAAAATGGCATAGGTTGATGATTGAAGTGATGCTGGCGGATTTTTCACCAATACTCCTTTTATCTATTATATCTGCAGTATTAGCCATGTTTGTAAAAAAACGATCACTAAATAATAAGATGGAAAATGCCGGCAGTAAAATTTTTAATCTGTCAGAAAAAATTAAAGAAATCTTATCCTCAAAAATATCAATAGCTATAATATTTTTTTTACTGTTAAGTTTAATTTATTACTTCTTTTTCTAAAAATCCAGGTAAAATAAAATATGAAAATAAACCTAATATTCAATAAAATTATTTATAGCAAGTTAACAGGCTATATCTTAACTCTGATCTCCGCTATAGTTTATTTTCTATCTTTCACACCATTAACAAAGGGATACATAGCTTTTATATCATTAGTTCCATTTTTCTATGCTCTATCAAAATCCGTTACAATCAAAAAAGCCGCAATTACAGGAGCAATATGGGGAATTGCATTATCAATTTTATTCTCAATTCCGTTATATTACGCGCTTGTTACTGAATATGAATTCAGTATAATATTTTCGACACTACTGATATTTATTACTGCATATATACCTTATGCAGTAATTTATGGAGCATTTGGAATTTCATTTATATATTTTTTCAATAGAAGAAATATATTCTTCCCATTTATTGCGGCTTCCCTATGGGTACTCGTTGATTACACCATGAATATAACTCCATTTTTTCTGCCATGGGGCTATGCAGGATATTCACAAGCATTGAATATATTCATACAGATCAGCGATATTTCTGGAATCTTCGGTGTAACTTTTATTTTAGTTCTGATAAATTCACTACTCACTGGAATTTTAATTAATAAAAAAGAATATTTGAAATTTTCAATATCAATTATTCTTTTCATAATAATTTCATCAGCAATATACGGCACTTTACGGATTCAAAACATTAACCGCATGATCCAATCGTCAGATAAAACAGAAATAAAAGCTGCAGTAATTCAGGGGAATTTCAGTTCAAAGGAAAAGTGGAATTCAAAAAATACAGCTGCAGTTATCAATACATACATCAATATGACCAAGCAGGTTATCGGAGAAGCAGATATAATCGTATGGCCTGAAACAGTTTTAAACTCAAGCGATACCAATAATCTGGAAATAATATCAGGCATGTCATCACTTCTAAAGAATAATCAGATTTTTATTTCAGGCGCAACAAGATATGACACAAAAAAAATTATTTACAATTCTATATTCACAGCAGATAAAAACGGACTCAGCTATATTTATGATAAAAAAATTCTTTTCCCTTTCACTGAAACTTCGCTTTCAGGAATGTCATCAGGAAACTTCATGGATTCTCCAGCAATTTTTAACAAAGGCAGAACCAGATCTGTTTATAAAAATGATTCAGTAATTTTTGGATATACTATTTGCTTTGAAACAATATATCCTGAATATGTCAGAAAAATTAAAAACCAGGGCGCTGAAGTTTTAATAAATGTAGCTAATGATTCCTGGTTTGGAAATACTTATGAACCATACATGCAGCTCTCAAATACCATTGCGCGCGCAGTAGAAAACAGATTCCATGTACTGCGTTCCTCCAACAGCGGAATTTCTGCAATTATATCCCCGGCAGGCGAAGTTTTAAGTTCAGTTGAGTTAAATAAAAGAGACAAGATAGTATCCTCAATAAAAATAATGAAGATACCATCTTTTTATTCGAAAGCAGGAGACTGGATTATGGTTGTTTCTTTGTTGTTAATAATTCTTTCCTTGGCCTATCAGCTTAAAACAAATAAATAATTTTTCAATTCGATTTGTATTTATTCATCATTTCAATTTTCTGTTTTTCCATATCCTCTCTTCTTCTGAAAGAATCTGCCTCTTCGCCAAAAGTGCTGTTTTGAAGATTTAATATTTTTTCTTTCTTCTGATCTTCACTCAGCTCCTTGTCATTTTGTATTTCCTTGTATGCGGAAGCATAAGCCTGTTCTTTCTGCTTCTCTGCATCCATGGTTTTATCAACTTCTTCGAGTCTCTGAACTACATCTGGAGTAAAGGTATCCTCGCGGAATTGTTTTATTTTACTGGCTTTTTCAGCATCAGACATTTCCTTTAAATCTTTTGAATAAGTTTCAATTTTTTCTGTATAGCGCGCATAAGGCTTTCTGTTTTTTTCAACTTCATCAGTATCATTGCCCCACATGTCTTTATTGAGCTGTTTGATCTTCTCCTCTTTTTCCCTGCCGTAGAGGTTCTGATCACTCACAATTCCGGCCCTTCTAATTGGATATTCCTGGGACTTGAGCGATGCGCCAAAAAGCATATCTGCATCTTTTTCACCAAAAGTCTCAACCTGCATTTTTCTCATTTTTGCGAGCACGCCTAAAAAATCTTCAGTTGTTTTTAAATCTTTCAGATTATTGATCTCTGCAGCGAGTCTCTTTTCGTAATCCAGATACTTTTTATATATCTCCAATAATTTATCCGCTTTTTCAGGTTCCATGGAACTGTATAGATATTTCTTTACAGCATCAAGATCTTTAAAAGACTCCTGAAGATATTTGAAAAATTTAAGGGTATATTTGTTTACCAGATTATCTTTGAAAAACTCATCGCTTTTATGTGTGCTGAAATCAACTTTCTTTAAATATTCCTTCACATCTGAATAACTTAATTCATCAGAACCTCCGGAAATATATGGAGTATTAGGCGGGGTTAATATTTTAATTACTGTATTAACCAGTATTATAACTAAAACCAGAATTACAGCTGAAATGATAATATTTTTTTTAGACATGGTAAACATACACTTTCTCCATAAAAAATCAGGCTGTAATAATACAGCCTGATATATTTTTTAAACTGATATTGAAAATATAGTCTTAAAAGCCTTTGGCTTTCAAATCTGCTACTAATGTTACATAGAACTGAGGTGCATCGAAACCAGGAGTAACGCCGAACAGCTGATTAACTATATTCAAATGATCAACTCCGCCTGCCCACCAGGCACCTTCTGTAACGCCTCTAAAAGTTCCCCATTTGGCTGATGTAACAGAAACCAATCCGTCATTATCGCCTTCGTAAGCTTTACAAATCAGCCATGGAATTTCAAGTATAATACTGTTGGAAACATATTTTATTTTTGAAGCATAGCTCTGATAATATAAACCTGAAATATTCGGTGTATTTGGATTAAATGTATTCACCATATAAGGTCTTGTAACTTCAAGTCCGTTTGCAAGAGAATTAGGGTTTTTATCGCCAAAAACAAAAGCATATACGAAATCAAGTGCGCCGCCAACTAAAGACCAACCCTGATTAGGAACCATTTTAAAAATAAAATCTGCAACAGAGCTTCCTCTGTGAGGTCCTGAAATACTTGTATAAGAAGCTACTTTAGAAGAAAGTCCCAGATTGGTTATTGCATATCTTGTGTAAAGAGTACCATGTGAATGGCCAATAATATTTGCTTTTGTTTTTCCAGAAATTGCAAGGATATTAAGAAATTGCTGCTTGAATGAAGCTGCTTTATTTGCAGTTGAATCCATACCATTAACAGAAGTAATATAAACCTGCGCGCCTTCATTTTCAAGAGCGCTTTCCAGTCCCCACCAGTAATCAACGATATTAACTATTACTGCTGAAGCTCCCATGCCATGAGCAAGCACGATTGGGTATTTGACATCACACTTGGGAGCGCTGCCTGATGCAAATACCATTGTTGGTATTATCAAACTAATAAAAACTGCAATCATCAATTTACTTTTCATATATCCTCCAAATTTTTTTCTTATTATTGCATTACTTATATTAACAATATAGGATGATAGATAAAAAAAGTCAATGAAAAACCGTCCAGACGGTATAAAAAATATTGAAAAATGAATGTTTAAACGCATATTTATAGAAATAATATCAATATTTAGTGCTTTTTTATAAACATTATTATTAAATTGAATATAAATATAAAAAACGGAGTTTGAAAATAGAAACGAAGTTTAATCTAAAAAACAAGGTTTAATGGCTGATATTAATGCTTTTTTTATATTTTTAAAGTTATATTATTATTTCTTTAAATAAATTATCACTGGATAACCGGAAGATAATTTCAGAAATTAAATTATGTTAAACCCGCTTCAGCCAGGAACGATAACCGCCTATAATAAATAATAGTATAACCATAAGGTATATTACCGGATACCATTTAAAATTCATAACACTCTGATGCGCAGCAAATGCAGCTGGAAGAACTAATATTGCAAGTACTGCGGTTGCCAATCCCATAAATAATCCAGCCAGGGCATCGCTCGGATAATGCACTCCAAGATACAATCTCAGATAAAACATGACCGGTATCATCCAGCCGCTGATTATAATTCCTGAAAAACTGAATTGATAGCTAATGAAAATTACACACATAGTTGTCCAATAGAGATGTCCGGAAGGAAAACTTTCCATTTCTTTTGAGCCGTGACCCGGATCGCGATTTTCAATTACAATCCCAATACTTTTCTGCATTTCAGTGTTTGCATAAGGCCGGCGTCGCTTAATGAACAATTTTGAAGGTATAAAAGCCAGTTGCGCGAGAGAGAAACCCATCAGAATAAGCATAGAGAGTTTTATAAATGAAGCCTGTTCTGCAAATATTCCGAGAATTGCGCTTATTCCAAGAATCAATAACCAGAAAGGGCCATCACCCATGAAAATAAGCAGCTTTAGCGGAAGAAACTCCCCAATACGGCTTAAATAGAATTTTTTTAAAAGCTGCGCATCGAATTTTTTTAGTTTATTTATTAATTTTCCATTCATTTTAAAAAAAAACAATAAATCATTCATTGTGTCAATTATAAACAAACAAATTTATTTAATTTTAGCTTTGACATTTAAATGATAATTTCTATACTTCTTTAATTGAAAATTTTATTATATCAGGCATCAATCAGGAGATATCAAAATGAGAAATTTTTCAAAGAAAACAATTTTTTCAGCAATAGCAGCTATTCTAATTTCAGCATGTTCCATTTTATATTTTGCCGCTCCGGCTTTTTTATACAGCAATGCGATTAAAGGCTTGCGTAAAGATGCAAAAGTTACAATCAAATCTGTTGATATTCCGGATTTTAAAATAGTTTATGCTGAAGGCGGCACCGGAGATACAATCATGATGCTTCACGGATTCGGCGGCAATAAAGACAACTGGCTGTATATTGCAAAATATTTCACACCGAATTATAATGTAATTATTCCCGACCTTCCAGGTTTCGGCGACACATCAAAACCGCAAAATTTAAAATACAACATCATGTCCCAGGTTGAAAGATTGAATTTATTAGTAAAAGCATTGAAACTGAAAAAATTTCACATAGTAGGGAATTCAATGGGCGGCAGCATTGCAGGAAACTACGCTGCGAGTTATCCTGAAATGGTTAAATCTCTTGCATTATTTGATTCTGCAGGAGTTGCAACTCCTGTAAAAAGCGAACGCACTTTGCTTCTGGAAAAAGGTATAAATTTTCTTGTTGTTAAAGATGTAAAAGGATACGACAAATTACTGGAGATGAATTTCGTTAAACCTATTCCTATTCCTTCATTAATAAAAAAATATCTGGCCGAGCAGGCAATAAAAGCAGGCGTATTTAACGATAAAATTTACAACGATATTTCCAATAATGATTTATCAAACCTCGAAAGCAGATTAGACAAAATTACTGCTCCAGCATTAATCCTCTGGGGAGATTCAGACAGGGTCATTCATGTTTCAGCTGTTCCAGTTTTTGAGAAGAAAATAAAGAATTCAAAATCAGTAATAATAAAAGAATGCGGACATCTTCCAATGATGGAAAAACCTGCAGAAACATCTGCAGCATATATGGATTTTTTAAAAGGCATTAAATAAACAAATTTTTTACGATCTATGTTTTATATCTGTCATGCCGGCGTCTCTCGGAGATTGCCGGCATTTTATTTCCAGTGTTTCTTACTCTGAACCTTTACCGCATTTTTTCTGATATCGTTTCAAGTCTGCCTTTGCTATATGAATCTCTTCCTGCTTATATTTGATATACTCGAGTATTCTAATCCTCTGTGATGTATTTTCAACAGCTGAACAATTTTTTTTTAACCTGCTATTAACATCAGCAAGCCATTTATACGCGAGTGCAGCGTCATATGTTTTTTCAGATTTTACTTTTTTATGAATAAGAATACTTTCATTCAGATAATTAACTGCCATATTATAATCTTTTTTATTAAAATAAGAAATTCCAATACTGCATTTTGTACTCGCCATGGTTTTTGTATTTTCCAGACCAAGTTTTTTATCTAAATTTTCTGCTCTGAAATAATAATCAAGCGCTCTGGCGTAATCATTCAAGTTATCATATTCAACACCAAGGTTCTGAAGTATTGCTGAATAATATTTCGAATTCTGCAATCCGAGTTTTTCATAAACAGATAACGATTCATTAAAGTAATCGATTCCACCTCCGGCTTTACTGTCTCCATTAACATAGCCGAGATTTTTTTTTGATTCGGCAAAACCGATTGTATCTTTTCTGCCAATTTCCTGATATAAAACTATCGCTTTATTTGCAAAATCAACAGCTTCTGTTTTATTTCCTCGCCTGTAATTAAGTTCTGCAGCTTCTTTCATCATATCTGCATAATCTATTGTATTTTTCATATTTCCCGAAACAAGAATCTCTATCGCTTTACTGATATAATTATCCGCTTCCGGAAATCTGCTGTAGTAAATTTCAATCTGAGCAGCTTTATGATTTGCATTGAAATAATTTCTGTCTATGACTATAGCCTTTTTATAATAATCAAGAGCTTTAGCCGGGTCTGAAAAATGATAACCAAGACCGGTAGAATAAAGCTCAAAAGCTCTGCTGTTAATCCTGGTTTTATTCTCTATAATCTTTTTTTCATCATCCGTGATTCTGGCAGGAGTGACATTTGCCATGCTGGTTTTTTCCGCTTCCTTCATCATATCAAATACAATTTTATCCTGCAAAGCAAAAATTTTTTCTATTGTACCGTCTATTTTAACAGTCTTGTCAATTTTTGCTGTTTCAACTACCATGAGCTTGGCAACAATTCTTATATCGCTGCCGCTTACTGTATAAGTTCCGGATAAAATAAGATTGGCCCCCATTACTTTACCGACTTCGGTAATCTGTTTTTCATCTATCAGACCTGTCATTCCCAGTTCCATTTCTTTCATAGCCCTGACTCTGTCTTCATCCGAGAAAACATTTACGCTTTTTATACGGTTAAGATCAGCTATGACAGTATCAGTCATACCTGCTGATATCCACGCGAATTTTTGATCGCCTGCATTTTTAAATGGATACACAAGAATATTCATCTTTTCGGCATAGGCTGATATTGTCAGGCAGGCGACAGTAATGAGGCTCAGCACCAGCTGTGTCATGTGATTTATTTTCATTTTGTTAATCCTGAAAAAAATATTTAATTCATAATAAAACAGAAGAAGCCTGACATGAAATCAGGCTTCCTGCAGCAGATCTTTTTAAAATCTTTTCATGCAATAATTACTTATGCAATTTTTTCAGTTCATTGCTTATCAATATTATATGCTTTTTTTCCTCATCAATAATACTATTGACCCATTTTTTCCCAATATGCTCAGGGACAAAATTTTTCATGCCCTGGTAGAATAGTATAGATTCCTTTTCAGCTGTGAATGCGGCGAGCAGAACTTCCTTTGCTGAAGACAGATCAATTTCTTTTTTATAGAAAATTTTATTATCAGCAAGAGACTGCAGATAAAGAATTTCCTCATCATAAGGATCAAATATCTTTGAGGTTTTCTCCTGTGGATCGAGTTTTGCTCTCATATCTTTAAATGTTTTCTCATGAGCAACTTCCATTGCACTTAATGATCCAAGCAGCTTCTTGAGAGCCTCATCTGATATTTTTTCTGCCGCATCTTTATAGAATTTAGAACCATTGCGCTCGATCTCTTCTGCCATTTCAAATATATTATCCGCGTTAAAATTAAAGCTCATAACATCCTCCTTCAAAAATAATTCCGGCACACCGGAAATAACCATCCTGCTGAAATATTATATTTAAACCTGATGATCTTTATTTAAAATTATCTTTATAATATAAACTGTCCGATTTTTAATTCTTTCTGTGATGTTGTCAATTATTTATTTATCAGATCATTAACAGCAGATATTGCTCCTTTATTCCAAAAAACAAATCATCTTGACAATACAGGTCAGATTTTTATGTATAAACAGCCAATCAGCCATAAACGTTTAAAAATTATTATAAAATTTATAACTCTGTCCCTGAAATAATAGGATATTAAAAATGAAAGATTGCATAAGATGCGGGAACTGCTGCCAGGATGTAATGCTCGCAGAACATCCCGAGCTCCTGGAAAAAGCATATCTTTACTGGAAAAAAACAAAATCTATTGATCCGAATTTTTCTGAAATATATCTGATATACCCCATGCTTACTTTTAAATTTGAAAAACCTGAAGAAGACCTGCCATATCATTATTCCTGTAAACATTTTATTATTGATTCAGCGGGAATGTCTGCATGTTCCATTCATTCAGTAAGGCCAAGGATGTGCAAAGATTTTCCTTATTATGAAAGCGAGGAACATCTTGACCGAAACGGCCCTCTCAGCCCTTATGATGGATGCGGCTACAACAATCCCGATTAATTTAAATTTTTATTATTGACATATTTAAAGCAATAATTATAAGTTAAAGTTAACTTTAACTATAACAACCAATATGAAACCAGATATTTACTCAATATCGGAACTCGCTTCTGAACTTGATATCAGCCCATCAAGCATAAGATTTTATGAAGATAAGGGCCTTCTATGCCCGCAAAGAAGCACAGGAAACCAGAGGATATATACCCACAAAGAAAGAGGGCGGCTTAAACTCATTCTAAGAGGAAAGAGATTTGGCGCTTCCCTTGAAGAAATTGCCGAGATGATAGGAATGGCGGATGCAGATATTAATGAAAAAAAGCAGATCGAAACCAGCCTGTTCTATCTTGATAAAAAATTCGCTGAGCTTGAAAATCATAAAAAAGAAATCAAACTTCTTGAGAAAGACCTTGCTGAATTGAGAAAAAAACTATTAGAAAGATTGACACATTTAAAAAAATAAAAAATTAATCCGGAGGTGTTCCATGTTTGACTTTTTAATGAATGAAGATCAGATTAAACTTAGAGATGAAGCGAGAGAATTTACAAAATGGGTTCCAAGAGAATTAATTCTCGCTATGGATGCAGAAGAAATTCAGTTCCCGCATGAATATCTTAAAGAGTGCGGAAAACGGAATCTCCTTGGCATAAGAATACCGGAAAAATACGGAGGCCGCGGATTAGGCTGGGTTGAAGATGGAATTGTAGCTGAAGAAATAGGCGTTGCAAGCTATTCTCTTGCCTGCCTCTGGGGAGTTGGTGCGGATATTGTATGTGAAGCTATTGTTAAATACGGGAACGATGATCTCTGCAAGGAAATTGTAGTACCTCTGCTGAAAGGTGAAGTATACGCTGCAGAATGCCTGACTGAACCCCGAGGAGGTTCTGATTTTTTCGGTGCTGCAACCAGAGCCCGGAAAGACGGCAGCGACTGGATTATTTCCGGACAGAAAAGATTCATAGTGGGAGCAGAGGGAGCTGACTGGTTTATGATATATGCAGTAACAGATCCGGATGCGCCTCCCCATAAAAAAATGACCTGCTTTATGGTTCCAAAATCAAAGGGTGTTGAAACGAAATATATTTACGGCCTGATGGGAGTTAGAGGCGGCGGTGCCGGACGTCTTATTCTTGATGAAGTGAGAGTTCCTGAAAGATATGCTCTTAATGGCGTAAATAAAGGATTTGAAGTTTTCATGACAAATATGATTCCGGAAAGGCTGGGCACTGCAGCCATGACTATTGGATCTGTCCGGCCGGCGCTTGAGATTGCCACAAAATACACTTCAAGAAGAAAGGCATTCGGCACTGAAATCATGAATTTTCAGGCTGTAGGATTTAAAGTTGCTGACTGCGCGTTAAAAATGGATGCGATGAGATCCATGGCTTACACTACAGCTCTCGCAATCGATTCCGGAAAAACTGATGCAGGAAGAAACAGGCGGATGGTTTCACAGGCAAAAAAATTTATAACTGAGGGAGCATGGGAAGTTGTAAACAACTGCATGCAGGTAATGGGAGGCATAGGATATACAAATGTATTTCCAATTGAAAGAATTCTCCGTGATATAAGATTGTCTATGATATGGGTTGGTTCAAATGAAATAATGCAGCACATTATTCAGACTGAGTGGTATAAAGAATCACATAAAAACAAAATCAATGCAAGAGATGTAGAGCTGGATGCTGTTGCAGCATTTGAACCAGACGAAAAAATTTATGAATGACATACCTAAATTTTTACATGTAATGCCGGTTTCCCGAACAAAATACCGGCATTTTGTAGTTTGATTTTTTTAAATTTAGTATAATAGTGAAAGACAAAAAAAAGACTGCCGGATTGGCAGTCTTTTTTTTACTGTAAATTATATCAGCTGATAAAAAGCATTTCCCAGTATTTAGGCAACGGCCAAAGTTCATCGTCTACTATATTCTCAATTTCGTCTGCTATTACCCGGGCTTCATTCATTGTTAATTTAACAGCATCATTGTAAAATGCAGCTTTATTGACTTCATCATCAAAATTTGACGCTTCAGCGCATTCATCCTTTAATTTAAGAATGTTAGCCTGAAGAGAATTTATCAGAGATGTTAATTTTTTCAATAAATTCTTCTGCTCATTCATACTTGAAGAATCTCCGAGAGCCTCTGATACATTCATGATAGTTTCAGCTAAAGATTTCTGATATTTAACTGCAGCTGGAATAACCTGGGTTGAAATAATATTCTGAAGAGATTTAGCTTCGATATCAAGATCCTTGGCATATTTTTCAAGCCTGATATGATATCTTGATTTCAGCTCAACATTTGATAAAACCTTATATTTTTCAAAAAGTTTTTTCGCTTTATCTGTATTGAGAGCTTCAAGCGCCGGAGGAGTTGTTTTGTTATTCGGCAATCCTCTTTTTGCAGCTTCAATTTCCCACTCTTTTGAATAATTGTTACCCATGAAAAGAACAGCTTTTATTTCAGTTATTTCTTTCTTTATTACTTCCATAACTGCTTTATTAACATCTCCGCCTTTTGCCTTAATTGCGTCATGAAGATAGTCAATGCTTTCAGCAACAATTGTATTTAAAACTGCAGCAGGAAAAGAAATCGACTGTGCTGAACCAACTGCCCTGAATTCAAATTTATTTCCGGTAAAAGCAAACGGAGATGTTCTGTTCCTGTCTGTGGTGTCTTTGCTCAGAACCGGCAATGAAGAAAGACCAAGATTGATAATAGCCTTATCTGTTGCTTCACAAGCCTTACCGCATTCTATTTCTTCCAGAATTTTAGTTAATTGCTCGCCAAGATAAACTGACATGATTGCAGGCGGTGCCTCATTCGCGCCAAGTCTATGGTCATTTGAAGCAGTTGCAACTGTTGCCCTTAAAATGTCCGCATGTTTATATACTGCACGGATGGATGCAACAAGCATTATAAGAAATTGTATATTTTTATGAGGTGTGTCTCCCGGTTCGAGCAGATTATTTCCAAGATTATCCGCAAGTGACCAGTTTAAATGTTTTCCTGATCCGTTAATTCCAGCGAAGGGTTTTTCAATCAGTATAGCTGCAAGCCTGTGGTCTTTAGCTTTTGATCTTAAAATATCCATTACTAAATGGTTATGATCAACTGCTATATTTGCCTGCTCATAAACCGGTGCAATTTCAAACTGGCTTGGAGCAACTTCGTTGTGCCTTGTCTTGGCAGGAATTCCAAGTTTAAATAGAGCTTCTTCAACATCATGCATATAAGACATTATTCTTTCTTTTATGCTTCCAAAGTACTGGTCTTCAAGTTCCTGGCCCTTAGGAGGAGTTGCTCCTATGAGAGTTCTTCCGGTAAGTACAAGGTCCTGTCTTTTAAAGAAATAATCCATATCAATCAGAAAATATTCCTGCTCAGGTCCAAGATTCGCCATAACTTTTGTAACATTCGCATCACCAAGCAAATTAAGCATTTTTACCGCGCTGTCGCTTACCGCTTTTATTGAACGAAGCAAAGGTGTTTTTTTATCAAGCGCTTCACCGGTATAGGAAATGAAAGCTGTTGGTATGCAAAGTGTAACCCCAAGACCATTATATCTGATAAAAGCAGGACTTGAAACATCCCATATTGTATATCCTCTTGCTTCAAATGTTGCTCTAATGCCGCCGCTTGGAAAACTCGAAGCATCAGGCTCCCCCTGAACCAGCTGTTTCCCAGAAAATCTTTCAATAACTTCACAGGTTCCGACCGGCTCAATAAATGCATCATGTTTCTCAGCGGTTGCTCCGGTCATAGGCTGGAACCAGTGCGCAAAGTGTGTTACTCCTTTTTCAAGCGCCCATTCTTTCATGGCATGAGCAACTATATTTGCAGTTTCAATATCGAGCTGCTTATCTTCATCTATTGTTTCTTTAAGTTTTTTAAATGCATTTTTAGGAAGTTTCTCGCTCATTACCTTGAAATTAAATGTATCTTCTCCGTAATATTGCGAGATAGGAATAAATTTTTCTTTTTTAACGGTATAATTCCTTTCCGCTGCCGTTATTTTTTTATTTTTTTTCATAAAGCCCCCTTATGATTTTTTTATTTTCATATTCGCATTTTAAAGTCATTTGAAACAACTTACTTATTTTGTCAATATCAGAGAAGTATTTTTATGCTAATTCTATTAAATGTTACATAGATTTAACATAAGACGATTCACATATTATTTGAATTACTATTTCAATATTCACACTAAAAAATTATTAAGCAGATTATCAAGGAGTTTATTGCTTTCTGAACATTTTTTATCTGAAGAATTCAGCATAATGTCCGGATTCTGAATATAAGGCGAGTCAATAATATCTTCTCCGGAATATTTAATCAGATTTTTAATGCTGTCTTGTGTTGATTCCAGGTGAAACTGGAGAGCTATAATCCTGTCATCAAGAACAAAGGACTGATTACAGCAAATCTCGCTTTCAGAAGTCCTGGTACAGCCGGATGGAATATCGAATGTATCTCCATGCCAGTGAAAAGGGGTAAATTCTTCCGGAAAATCCTTGAAAAACCGGCTTTTTTTAGAATCTTCAGTCAACCTGACTTTATGCCAGCCGATTTCCTTATATTTGTTTCTGTAAACTTTAGCTCCCAGAACATCAGCCAGTAATTGAGCTCCAAGACAGATTCCTATAATTTTCTTCTCTGCAGAAATGCATTTTTCTAAAAAATTTTTTTCCGGCTTCAGCCAGCTGAATTTATCCTCATCATGAACTCCCATCGGTCCGCCCATGATTATCAGCAATTCAAAATCATCTATATCAGGCAAAGGCTCGCCATTATATAAAGCGCTTCTATTTAACTCGAAGCCCCTGGATATCAAAAGCTGGGACAATCCGGCTGTATTTTCAAAGTGAACGTGTTCCAGACTGTGTGCAATTTTATTTGTCATATAATAATCCTGATGTACTTTGATAAAACTTAGATTTTGTTAAGATATAAATTTAATCAAGATTTTTTTAAAATAAAATCCGTGTATTTGTTGTCTTGACAAATAATGCTTATGCCTGATCCTCATAAATTATGAATAAAGAAGAATTGCTTGCATTACTAAATTCACATGAGCTGAGTCCGAATAAATCTCTCGGTCAGAATTTTCTTGTTGATGATTCTGTTGTTGACAGGATTATTGAAGCGGTAAATCCTGAGAGTAATGAAGCTGTACTGGAAATCGGTCCCGGTATAGGCGCGGTAACTGAAGCGTTGTCCCGCAAGGCGGATTTTGTTGATGCAGTTGAAATTGACTCAGGGCTTGCATCATTCCTGAAAGAGACATACACAGGAAATAAAAAAATAAATATCATCCATTCTGATTTTTTAAAAATAAATCACGAAGATAAATATGCAAAAATTGTTTCAAACCTTCCATATTACTGCTCGTCGGAAATTCTTTTCACCATAGCTGAAAATTATTCCGCTTCAAAAATTTTTGTAATGCTGCAGGGTGAAATGGCTGAAAGAATCGCGTCCAGGCCCGGATCTCCATCATATGGAGCATTGACAATTACACTGGGCCTTTATTACAAACCGAAACTTTTATTTAAAACAGGAAGATTCTCATTTTACCCGGTTCCGGATGTCAGTTCGAGTTTTCTTCTCCTTGAAAGAAAAGAAAATATCGCGATATCGGGCGAGACATTCCTTGCATTTCAGAAAATCGTCAAGTCCGCTTTCTGGGGCAGAAGAAAAACCATAGCAAAGGCGCTTACAGATTCCCCGCATGTTTCTTATGAAAAAAAAACCGTGCTGGAAGTTCTGGAATCTTGCGGCATCAATCCTCAAACAAGAGGCGAGGAGCTGGATCGTGAAAGTTTTATAAAACTTGCGGAAAAATTTCAAGTGTTAAGCGGTGTTTAAAAATGTTGGATGAAACTTCACTCAGGCGCGTGCTGCGAAATGTTCAGAAGCCGGCCAGATATACAGGCGGGGAACTGAATACTACCATGAAAGAAAATACACTGGTCAAAATGGCTGTCTCATATCCTGATCTGTATGAAGTGGGAATGTCAAACAGCGGCATTAAAATTCTATATGATATTGTCAACAAGATTGAAGATGCAGCCTGCGAAAGGGTTTTCTGCGCTGACACGGATCTGGAAAAAAATCTCATTGAAGAAAATATCCCTTTATACACTCTTGAAACAAAAATGCCGCTTTGTGAACTTGACCTAATTGCCTTCAATGCAGCTCACGAGCTTCTTTATACAAATATTCTGCAGATTCTTCATCTTGGAAAAATTCCGCTAAAACATGAATCAAGAAGCAATTCAGATCCGATTGTAATCTGCGGAGGGTCAGCCATGTCCAATCCCGCTCCATTCGGTGGTTTCTGCGATGCTGTTTTTATCGGAGACGGGGAGGACGGGATAAGGGAGATCATTGAGGTTCTTATAGAAGCGAAAAAAAACAGTCTGAACAGAAATGAAAAGATAAATCTCATTTCAAAAATTGAAGGGGTGTTGATTCCATCCAGGTATAAAAATATTTATGGCGATAATGGCCTTCTGTCGATAGAAGGCGATCCGGTGACAAAAAGAAGATTCGTATCCGACAATTCCGCTGATCCAGATAAGCCGATTGTTACAAATATCAGAACAGCACACGAACGCGGGGTTGTTGAAGTGGCAAGGGGATGCCCGAATCTTTGCAAGTTCTGTCATGCGGGATACTACGACCTTCCATTCAGAAACTACAATCCTGAAAAAATCGAAATGAAGATCCGGAGTATATTGAAAAATTCAGGCTATGATGAGATCACTCTCACATCTTTATCAATAAGCGATTACAAATTTCTGCCGGAACTGATTGAAAAAATTCTGCCCGAGCTTACTGAAAACGGCATTTCAATTTCCGTGCCCTCGCTAAAGGTCGATCTTTCCACGCTGCCTCTAATAGAAATTATTTCAGATCTGAGTAAAGTCTCTTTGACCTTTGCCGTAGAATCCGGATCAGAACATCTGAGAAAAATCTCGTGCAAGAAAGTTTCCGAATCGGATCTGCTTGAGATAGTCAATCATGTACTTTCAAAAGGATGGAAGGCGATGAAATTTTATTTCATGATCGGCCTTCCGGGATGCGAAGAAATTGACGAGGCAGAAGAGACTATATCTCTAATAAAAAAAATTATTTCCCTGAAAAGAAATATCGATTTCAGCATTACACTTTCTCCGTTTGTTCCAAAACCTCATACGCCGTTTCAATGGGCAAAAATGCAGAACGCGGAATATTTTGATAAAGTTGTCCTTGCTGTGAAAAGAGGCCTGCCGAGAAATGTCAAGATTAAGAATCATGATATTAAATCATCAATACTTGAGGGTGTATTCGCCAGAGGCGATTCAAGGCTAACAGATGTAATTTTAAAATCTTTCCTTGATGGATGCAGGCTGGATTCATGGGGAGAGCACTTCAGATATGATATTTGGGAAAAAAATCTCGCAGCAATTGCACCATGGCATGAATCGTATCTTGCAGAAAAAAAAGCTGACGGCGTACTGCCCTGGAAATCTGTTAAAACCGGTTATGATGATTTATCAGAAAAAAGAAAAGATGTGATACTTGATTTCAACTCAGTTGAAAAAAATGAAAAAAGCGCAAAAGAAATCAATCCCGATTTACTTAAAAAAGCTCTGGAGAATTTCAAATTAAAATATATTGTTTCACACAAAGTGAGAATTAAATTCAGCAAAACAGGAAATGCAAGATATATTCCCCATCTTGATTTCGCCGAGATAGTTAAACGCGCCCTCCGCATGACCGGTGCGCCGCTTGCATTCACTCAGGGTTTCAACAAGCATGTAAAAATTTCTTTCGCTTTTCCTCTGCCTCTGGGAATTGAAAGTGAATGCGAACTTTGCGATGCGGAATTATATTCCGAGCTTAATTTTACTGCAGAAGAACTTTCTGCAAAACTTCCGCAAGGGATCCGGGCAGTATCAACAGGTCCGATAGATGGAAATAGTTCTTTAATGGCCATGATAAATGCAGTTGCATACAGGATCGAATTTCCATCCATATCTTACATGAATACATGCATTGATTCTCTTGAAACTAAAAAAGATTTTTATAAAAAAACAAAAAAAACTGAAAGGACTATACCATTTAATGCAGCTATACTATCATACACCGTTAATGAGCTGAAGCTGAATATTACACTTTCGATGGGTACTGAAAATTCAATAAGAATCGATGACGCGATCTCCTCTCTTGCAAATATCAGCAATGATGATTTATATCTGATTAAAATTACAAAAACGGCTCAATACACCATAACAGATAAAGGGATGTCAGAGATCTGATCGTTACTCACGGCAATTACTTAAAACAGGAGAGCCATATGAGATTACAAATTATTTCTGTTTTTATATCTGCATTTGCTTTTTTGATTATTTCCTGCTCAACAACTCCAGAGGAAAGATCATGCAGTAATGAATGCGAACGGAACAACAGGGAATGTTCGGATTCCTGCAGAGGATCATACAGAGACTATGCTCCTTCCGACATGAACAAGCAGCATACAAATAATTTCAACAGCATCAGGTCATTTGACTGCACGTCCCAATGTGACAAACAGTACTACAGCTGCCGTGATAGATGCTCGAAGCCGATTAAGTTAAATACGCAGCCCTGACGCGCTGCCGGTTATCCAGATCAAAACATTCTTCTGGTAAAACCCATGCCAACCCTGAAATGGCCTAAATTATGAGCTTCCCTATTTGCAAAAATATAGCTGAAATCAATATAAAATCCGCGAAGATTCACTCTTGCTCCCAGTTCACCTCCTCTTTCATAATATTCATTATTCAGCATATACATCAGAGGAAAAATACCGATATAATATCCGCCGAATATCTGCCCGTAAAAATATTTTGTTCCTAAACGGATAAACCCTCTTAAAGGAATATCTAAAAAAAATGATGCTGTTGAAGTATACATGCTTACAACGGGATAAGAAGAATAAGATTGACTTCCAAAATAATACAGTAGATTCGGAAAAAAATTGATTCCGGTTTCAAAACCCAGACTGAAGTAATTGGAAATATTAAACCTGAAATCAAAAAAAACATTTATCCTGACAGCTGCTGAAGTAAAAACCCAGTTCATACCGGTATATGAAAAATCTTTCTGATCATAAAAAGGAACATTAGCTCCGATTCCCCAATCCATCCCGAATATTCTAAGTTTTTCCTCATCAGGCATTTGTTCTGCTGCAGCATTCTGCGTTTTTTCTATTTCATCGGTTTTATTATCTTTGCTGAAATCCACATTATAATTCTGACCATTAGCAAGTGTTACTTTTTTAATTGATATTTCATCATTATGAACAATCCAGACATAGTAATCGCCTGCATCAAGGTTTTTAATTACCCCGGGAGTGTTTTCGCCTGAATCACCGATCGTATATGCAAGATCAGTTAAATTAATCTGCAAATTCCCGGTACGGGGATATCGTATGGCTTTTACAGTTTCACTTTTTATTTTATTTGATTCAGGAAGATTTTTACCGTATGATTTCATCATGTTTTCCAGAAAATTTTCCCAATCAACAACATTTAAATAATAAATTTTAGCCTTGTCTGCTGCAGTTATGATAATTGACGAGTTGCCGATTTTATTTCTTTGGCTGTCATAATCTGTTAATCTTTTATTTTCGATATCAATTTCATAGTTATAAACCTGAAGCCCTTTATATATATTGTTAAAAAAAATTTCATAACCGGCATTCAGCCTGCATTTTGCTATTGTCATCATTGGGAAAGTGACTGTCATGATAACAGGCTTGCCGTCTATAATAATATAAACTTTATCGCCCATTTTAAATGCCTGAAATGCATTTGGCGAACTGATAATAATATCTCTATTTGGATTTACTTTATAAATCTTTCCAAGCTTTTTATATTCCTGTGTATATGCTTTTGATATTTGAAAAAATAATATTGTACTTAAAATTATAATACAGGTAAATAAAATTCTTTTCATTACCGCCTCCGGATGCTTTATAACCATATGAATTATTTTTATATTCTATTACTAAAAGCCAGAATAAGTTATTTGTCAATGTACTTTTTTTTATCAGCTAAATTATTAAAAACCGTCATCCTGCCTTAATGAGTCCATCCCACCTCGTGGTATACCCATTACTGAGAAGCCCCCTTCTCATGCCCCAGGTTTTCTCCAGGCCTTCAGAAGCAGTTGAAAGCGCGCCTGCCCCGAACCTGCTGTTAATGGAATCCATGGCGCGCATAAGGGAATATTTCTTCTCGGAATTTTCCCTCACAAAAAGATTTCCCTGTATGTCGCTTTCCGGAATAATCCCTTCGAGTATTACACCTGCCTTTTTATATCCAAAGCCTTTTTTATATATGGATTCGAGTCCGGAGTGGGCACAACTGATAATATCCGGCGTGTATGATGTCGGAACCGGAAATTTCACGCATGCATTTGCCGCATGCTGGGGAGCGTTCCTGAAACGATCTGTCATTATGAATACAACAACAGCGGACGCGGCTGATTTCTGGGAGCGGAGTTTTGCCGCTGCTATTGAGGAATAGGCTGCTATTGCCTCGCGCATTTCATCAAGAGACTCAATGGGCCTGCTGAATGAGCGCGAGTTTGCTATAGCTTTTTTCGGCGAGGCCTGAAATTCAAAATCTATACACGGGTGTCCCCTGAGTTCCATTACTGTCCTGAGGCCCTTTACTGTCATTTTTTTTCTTATCCACTTTTCGTCCGCGTCTCTGAGTTCGAGTGCTGTATGGATTCCGTTTGCATGGAGAAGTTTTGAATATTCATCGCCAACGCCCCACACATCTGAAACATCCATGTCTTTTAAGACGCCGGCTGCTTCGATTGCAGGAAGATAAAGATATCCGGCATGAACAGACTTTTTCTTTGCGACCCTGTTCGCTGCCTTGGCAAGGGTTTTCGTGGAAGCTATTCCAACTGAAACAGGTATGCCTGTCCACTGGCCCACAGTATATCTTATAGCTCTGCCTGTTTTCGATGGATCTCCGATTCCCTTCAGGGATATAAAAGCTTCATCAATTGAATAGACCTCTATGTCAGGACTGAACATGGACAGAATCTCCATTACCCGCCTTGACATGTCGCCGTAGAGCGCGTAATTCGATGAGAATACTTCACCACCATGTTTTTTCAAAAGCGCTGAGCATTCGAATATTGGCGTTCCGATTTTTATACCAAGCGCCTTTGCCTCGGAAGATGCAGCAACCACGCAGCCGTCGTTATTGGAAAGGACTGCCACAGGCTTTCCCTTGAGAGACGGCCTGAAAACAGACTCGCACGATGCGTAAAAGCTGTTGCAGTCTACAAGGGCTATGAGCGGATGATCAGGTTTTGTGAAGGACATGAGTTACGATCCCCCACACTTCAAAATTTCTGCCTGTTACGTTTATAGGCTCGTACGCGGGATTTTCAGATATGAGATAAATATCTCCTCCGCTTTTCTGCATGCGCTTTACTGTAAAGTCGCCGTCAATAACAGCTATGATTATTGAATTATTTTTAGGGACGAGAGCCCTGTCCACAACAAGAACATCCCCGGGAAAAATTCCTGCATTTATCATGGAGTCGCCGGACGCTCTTACGCAGAAAGTCGCTGCCGGGTGTTTTACGAGATATTCATTAAAATCAAGGCTCTTTTCAATATAATCATCCGCCTGCGACGGAAAACCGGCACGCACAGATGACATGAAAAACGGCAGATGAAGCGCTATTTTCCCGCTGAAAGCTGCAATGAATGTTAATTCTTTTGATGCTGATTTTATCATGGTTCTATTCCTGAACCAAATATACTAAAAGCGGGATTTATAGTCAACAAATGTTTAGTATAAATAACAGATTTTTACACATTGCCAACTAATTTTATAAAAAAATCTCAAAATTAGAAACTTATTTTTTTAATTTTCCACAACTAACCGTATTAATAATAAGGGGATACAATGAAGAAAAAGCATAATTTTCACGATTCGGGATATAAAAAACTTTTTTCAAACCATGAACTTGTCAGGCAGCTCGTTACAGGATTTGTTGACCATGACTGGGTTAAGAATATTGAATTCAGCACGCTTGAAAGAATTGATAAAAGTTTCATTTCAGATGAATTTGCCGAAAGGGAATCTGATTTAATTTACAAAGTAAAATTAAAAGAACAGGATATTTATATTTTTATCCTGCTGGAATTTCAGTCAACCGTAGACAGATTCATGTCGTTGAGGATGCTGCATTATATTCTGGATCTGTATGAATATCTTGTAAAAAATCATAAACTTAAAACTTTACCTGCTGTTTTTCCGATAATGCTTTACAATGGAGAAAATAAGTGGACAGCTCCTGAAGAATTAAGTAAATTGATAAAAAAATCAATCTCGAAAAAATATATACCGGAATTCAGATATTATAAAATTGCCGAAAATGAGTATAGCAAAATTTTTCTGAAAAATATGAAGAATTCCGTTTCAGCCCTTTTTTACGCAGAAAATCTTTCAGAAGAAGAACTGCAGTTTGAAATTGATACAATAACTGAATTATTGAAAACAGAAAGACCGGATGAAATAAAACTTTTTATAAACTGGTTCAAATATATATTTAATGACAAGAAATCTCTCGCAGAAGAAATCCAGGATTTAGTAGAGGTAAAATCAATGTTAAAAACATCTGTAAAAAAATATGGAGATAAAATTTTACAGCAAGGTAAACTGGAAGGAAAACTTGAAACCGCCCGCGCTTTATTAAAAAGGAAACTTCCGGTTAAAGATATTTCCGAAATAACAGGGCTTCCTGCAGCAGAAATAAAAAAACTGAAAAAATAAAATTTAATCAGACTGAGCTTCTTCGCCGCTTTTTTACAAATACTCAATAACCTTTTTTAACCGGTTCAATACATTCCGGGGAATTATTCGCCGGTGAATTAACAAGTTTACCAACCTCATAGGTTTCCATCTCGTCCGATGAAAAAGAAGCCAATAATGGAAGAACAAGCTGTTCGTCCTGTGCGCAATCGAGCCATAGTTTGTGGTCTTTTTTATCAAGAATTACAGGCATTCTTTCATGAATTTTCTCTATGAGGCTGTTGGCTTCAGTAGTTATAATCGCGCAGGTTCCTATAGTTTTTCCTTCTGCAGATTTCCAGAAGTCATATATTCCGGCCAGGCAGAAAGGCTCGCCGTTTTTCATGCGGATATACACAGGAATTTTCTCCTTGCCCTCGTGCCTCCACTCGTAGAAACCGCTTGCAATTATCAGGCATCTTCTGTTTTTAAAAGAACTTCTGAAGCTCGGTTTTTCCTTTATTGTTTCAGCTCTGGCATTTATCATGCCGCCTTTAGCATCGCTTTTCATCCATGAAGGCATGAGTCCCCATTTGAATTTAACGAGTTTTTTATTTTCATCAATTACAATTGCAGCAACTTCCTGGCCTGGAGCCACGTTGTAGCTCGGTGCAAGATCGCACAGGTTCTGTTCAATTTCGAACTGTTCAATTATCTGGGAGATGGGAACTGTAACTGCAAACCGGCCGCACATGTTTTTTCACCTTTTCTGAATTTTTAAAATTTCATTAAAGTCTTTTTCTCATAGAAAAACTGCCTTTAAAAGTTTACAGACTTTTACTGGTAAACTCTGATGCGCAAATGATTATTTCGTTGTGCAATCCAGAAAAAAATTCTCGAATACTGCACCCACAAGAATACGTTTTTTATAAAACGATGCCACGCTGGCTGCGGATATTTCATTACCCGGATCAAGATATATTTCCCTGAAAGCATAACCACCTTTTCCATCCTTGAAAATTTCAAGAATCTGCGATGGCGAAGCATTTATTTCTTTTTCAGCATGCTTCATAAAAGTCAGCAGTTTCGGATGAGATGTGAGTCTGATGATTCCACCGGCATCAATGTCTATATTATCGCCGCCGGTACCCAGATCGATCTCTGAAACACGGGTAAGCGAACCATCTGAAGATCGCGAATATTCATAAAATTTCCTGCCTGTGGTTGCTGCGACATGGAGTGTTTTCCCGTCTTCTGACACCCAGATTCCATTTGCATATGCTATACCGGATGCAGCTATGCGCATTTTTTTCCCGTCAAAAAAAACTACATTTGATCCGGACAGCTGCAGATAGTCCTCAAGAGTCCTGCCTAATTCCGATCTTACCCCATGATCATTTGTAAAATAAAACTGCCTTGGGCCTGCCGCAGCTATATCATTGGGGCTTATCATCAAATCACCTGTCACTGTTTCAATATGAACAAGGGAATCATTCCTGAATTCAAAAATTTCAACGCGGTTTTTTTTCATCTGATGATTGATAACAAATAAAAACTTCCTTCCATACGGAGCAGCAAAAAAACTGATGCCGTGAGGAAAAAAATCGAATTTCAAATCTGAAGTGAGGTTTTTCAGAACTGGTTTTCCTTCAAGGTTATAGGAAAAAATTGCTCCCTGTATCAGCCTGCCCTTCATGAATTCTCTTCTGTTGAATGATGAAACAAATGCAGTTCCGGTGGAATGATCAATGGCAATATCCTCCGGGCCGGGAACATTCTGAACTCTTGTGCAATTAAAGTTTGAATGCGGCGTTAGAGTTTTGAACTCGCCCGCATCACGGCTTGTCTTGAGAAAAAAAACAATTATACCTGCCATTACCATGCAAGCTATAATAATGATTTTCTTTTTCATTATTTACTCCCTTAAATATAAACTGCATTTTGTGTCTGAAAATAACATCCGGTTATTTCTTAAACATTCCGTTTGAAACGCTTTCAGCAAAATATTCATAACAAAATTTCAAAAATTAAAGTTAATTACAAAACTTATGAAATAATTCTGCTTATTCTTTCTATAATTTTTTCAACAATAATTTCAGCGCCCTGCCTGTTGAGATGCAGCTCATCAAGGGTCAGAGCATCTATATCAGCTTCCTTTTCAAATGGTTCAATCGTTTCAACATTGGTGAACTTCATTGCGGTTTCCCTGTATATGCTGTTATACAGATCAATATTTTTGCCGATATAAGGGCTTTTTGATACAAATAATCTGTTTGGCCTGTGCATCAGTACAATTATAATCCTTGTTCCTGTTCTTTCTGCACGTTCGAAATAATTTGTGATATTACTCCTGAACTGATCCGGCGAAACATCAGTTATAATCGGGCTGCGTACCCGCCTTTTTTTAATGAAATTTACATAAACAGGCCGGTAACTGCGGGGAACTAATTTTGTTAATAAGAAATGCTCAAATCCTGTTTTTTTAAACAAGCGCGGTGCACATTCAGCCATTCCCATTTGAATAATAACTAAATTCGGATTATAAAGTTCAAGCAGATCAACGCCGCCGCCGCCTTCCATTACAAGTCTTGCAGTAGTTGACCCGCGGGAACTTCTGTCAATTATATCGCACTCAGGAAATGCTGCCTTGAGCATATAAATCCAGGTGTTCTCGTAAACATTTTCTGCACGAGGCATAGCTATTGAATCTGCAGCAATTAGAATTTTTATTCGCTTTTTCATAAATAGAAAATATTAAAATAGAATTGATCGGGCAGTCATATTTTAATATTATTATCAGGATTTCAGAAGGGATGAAATAAATTTTATCAGATCAACATGATCTATTCCAACAGGGTCAATAGCTTCAGCAGCGCCTATGAAAAGAACAAGAGTCTGAGCTATTCTTGCCAGCACTTTCGGGTCTATATCTGATTTTCTTTTTAAACCATCACGATTCTCTTTCGGGATAATATTGTAATAGAATAATCTTTGTTTTATTATAAAATCACGCACTGCTGTCATTATTTTTTCCTCTTCAAAAGCATATAGAAGAAGATTCATGACAATTTTTAAATTATTTTTATCCAAAATAAAATTTTCCACTCCAACAAGCGCAGACATGGGCGCCATGGATTCTGCATCAAGCTGCCAGTCAAATATAGCGCTATGGGATTTTTCTATATCTGCAAATAATTCCTCGATAAGGCCCAGATATATATCCTCTTTTGTTGAAAAATAATGCAAAACACCGCCTTTCGAAAATCCAGATTCATCAGCGATATCCTGAACAGTTATTTTAGAGTAAACGTCTCTCTGAAGACATGATTTTAATGCATCAATAATTATTTTTTTCTTCATTTCTCACTCTTGGTAAATTATTTATTATTATGATTATTTTAATTATACTATTCAAAAAAGGTCAAGTTCTTTTATATCAACCTGATTAAATAAATCCCTTTAAAAAATCGAACAATTTTATGTTCAGTGACATTTTTTTTGTCATTTTTAATTCTTTTTTATCACCAATAAATAAGTATTTTTTAACTTTTTTGCAATACTTTTGCCCATAATAAATGAATATCACAAAAGTTAAAATTATTCTTCTCAAAATAATTTATAGGAGGACACATGATAGACAGGGACGTCAATTCAGAGAAAGAATTCAATAAATTTTATTTAAAGTATTCAAAAGCCATAATCAGATTTATATATAAAATAGTTAATGATCTGGAAAAATCTGAAGATCTGATGCACGACACCTTTATCAGATTTTTCAACAATGTGGATGATTATAATTCAGAATCAGTTAGAACCAGAAATTACCTTTATACAATTGCAAGAAATATATCGTCTGATTTTATGAAAAGAGTTTTCATGGAAGAAAGCAAATACATGGAAGTTCATTTTGATGAAGTTTATCTTACAAAAAGTTTTTACAGCGGCCTCGATTCTTCCATGATCCAAGGAGAAATAATTTCAACAATTCACGATACAATTGATAAATTTTCTGGAGATAAAAAATCTATTGTTGTTGAAAAATTTTTCCATAATAAATCTGTAACTGTTTTATCCAGAAAACTTGATATTTCATCCTATCATATCAGAAAAATTGAAGAGGAAGCTTTCAGCGATATCAGACTCAAACTTTTTGAGATTTATCCTGACTTTGAATTTGATCCTGATATGGATTAATCTTCAGATTATTATTTAAATTTCAGTTTAATACTCACAATTTCAGGCCTGTTGCCTATCCTAATTGGCGGCCCCCATGTTCCGAATCCTGTTGAAACATAAATATGAGTTTTTCCAATATTCAAATACCCCTTGCTGATTCCAAAAACTTTTTTTGTAATATAATTAATTGGAAACATCTGACCGTCATGCGTATGTCCGGAAAGATGAAGATCCGCTCCATTGGCAACAGATTCTCCTATTGCAGCCGGCTGATGATCAATTACAATAACAGGAAACGACTTATCTGTTTTGTATAAAAGCTCTGACAGACTTTTCCTATGAATCCCGGTAAATCTGGCGCCGCTAATATCATCCCTCCCGACAAAATTAATTCCATTAATTTTCACTGTCTGGTCTTTTAATAGAAGTATCCTGTGACTCTGCAGATAATTATATGCCTTATCAATTCCGCCGATATATTCATGATTGCCGGTTGAAGCGATTACTCCGCCGGATGATTTCAAATTCATAAGACAATCACCAAGGTTCTGCCGTATAACAGGCGCCAGGTCTTCATCCAGTATATCTCCTCCGAGAATAATGTAATCCGGCTTAAGGGAATTTATTTTTTTTACAAGATTGCCGAGTCTTGTTCTTCCGATAACAGTGCCGAGGTGAATATCAGTTGCAACTGCTAATTTAATTTCCCGGGTTCCAGGCACTGTTTTATCAATATATAGTTCAAGCTCTGTTATTTTCGGGGAAACAGCATTTATATATCCTGCAATAACAGTAATTGTTACTGTTATTGTTACTGCTATGAAAGTATAAAATTTTACTGATTCATAATTAGTTCTAATAATTTCAGGAAGAACAGGAGCAAACCGGCTTATCATCATAAAAATATCAATCAACAACACTGCAAAAAAGAAATACAGCATTGCGCCAAGCCAGAAAGATCCTGTCCACACCAACACATCACTTAAAGGCGATATATAAATTCTTTCAATAATCCGCCCGAGGATGTAGGAAGATGAAATCAGAACAAAAAAAGAAGTATAGTATATTCTCCATTCAGGATATATAGATAACGCGTGCCATCCTTTTAAATAAATATAAAAATTCAAGCCTGCATAAATTGTTGTAAAAATAGAAATAAATATGAGGAACTGCCACATTTTCATCCCTTCTTCCTTATCATAACATTTGAATATTTTTAACTTCACTCAAGCAGGTCGAGACAATCACCGTCATTAAAATTGTCTATAATATTTTTGCAGCATCTGATTTATAATAAGTTATTTTTAAATCTCATGAAATTAAATATTTCATTTTGATTTATTTACAATTTTCCTTGACGTATAACTTTATGAACAAATATCTGATATTTTTTCTTAAAACAGTAATTTATTCAGGAAAATTTAATGGAAATACGCCGTATTGAAGAGCAAGAGATAGGACTTGCCCAGGAAATGTTCTCCGGGTCATGGGATTCAAATCTTTATCAATTATTTGAAAAATATAACAATGACAGACGCTTCCAGCCGCTTGCGGTTTATAAAAACGGCAGCCTGGCGGCGTTCGGGCAGGCGCTGGTCTTCGGCAAAACCGCGTGGCTGGGAAATATCTGCGTAAAAAATGCGTACCGCAGACAGGGCATAGGCTCAGCTCTTACATCCGAGCTTGTGAACAGATGCCTTGACCAGGGAGTCGGCACTGTATCACTCTCAGCCACATATTCAGGCGAAGCCCTGTACAGAAAACTCGGTTTTACCGATGACACGCTCTATGTTTTTTACCGCGGAGTATTTTCAGGAGAGATATGCAGCTCAATATCCCCTATACACGAAAAAGAAAAGCGTACAATACTGAACATACATTACAGGGTCACAGGCGAGGACAAAGACACCGAACTGTTTCCTTATCTTGATTCAGGCTTCAAAATAACCGACCGCTATAACGAGATCACCGGCTTCTACCTTCCTTATTACGGCAACGGCCTTGTGCTTTCCATGACAGACGACGCCGGGCGTGAGCTCCTGAAGTTCAAGCATATTAACAGGCCGGCCGTGAGCGTACTCTCGGAGGAGAACGAGGCTGGTATTGAATTTATGGAGACAATGGAATTCAGAAAAACCGGCAACTCAAAAAGAATGTACCTGGGTGAATATAACGAGTGGCATCCGCAGAACCTCTTCAGCCGCGGCACAACCTATAGCGGATAGCGATTCCCGCCTTTATATTTTCTTTTTAGGAATTTTCAAAATAAAAGCAAAAAGTTTTAACAAGTACTCTGCCCTACAGGAGTTATAATGCATTTTATAGGAAGTTAAAAATAAGTAAAATTATTGACTTACCGTGTACTTTCAGCATATGTTAATTATTTTTTTCCTCTTTGAATTGCTGCAGTCGGGGCTACTATCATTATTTTGTGAGCATCCGGCAATCCATATCGTACAATAAATATTAACTGCCGGATAAATTTTGCTTTTACAATAATTAATTCGGGATTAAAACAACAGAAACCCCAGTTTTCATTGATACAACCATAACCTCTATGCCTTTATTTGATGAAATGTAGAAAATTTCTGTTTTACTTTTTGTTGAAGTAAATTTTTCTTTTATTGCTATGCCAGCGACCTTATTTCCGGTGTAGAATTTTACAACCTTTTGTGAAATCTGGTCCGCTTCATTGAGGTTCTTTGCAGGTATGAGGTAATTGATTCCGCGTCCGTATATGATATCCTTGTTTGTGCTTACGGTTTTAACTTCTGGATAAACAGGATACTGTTTTCCTTCAAAGACTGCAGAACCGTTGCTGACCCCGATCGACTGCGCAGACAGGCTTAATACCATGGTAAAAATAGCTGTCATTATCAGGGATGATACTGTTGTTTTTTTTAACATTTTTTCCTCCGGAATTTTTAGTGAAATAAAATTTTCTTTTAAGGAATTTTCGAAATAAAAGCAAAAAGTTTTATCAAGTACTCTGCATTACAGGAGTCATACTGAATCTTATAGGCAGCTGAAATCAAGTTAAATTCTTGACTTTCAATATGCTATCAGCAAACGTTAATTAAATTTTGCACCCGATTTTTTATGGATCTTGCCTGGTAATACAATCCGGCTTGAAATTCCCGATTTAGTAAGTTTTCTATGTAGGGTAAATCCCATACATCCTGCTTCATAGCATACCTCAACTGTCCTTTCTTTCTGCAGACGCTTTAGAGTAGAAATATTCTTTTCTTCAGATTTCAGCAGTTGTTTTTCAAATTCAGGTTCATGGTTCATATTTCGAAAAAGTGAAATTTCCACAGTTTCTTTGTGGACATCGAGACCCACGTAATAAAGATTTTCCATTGTGAGATCCTGTTCTTGTATTATGGTAATCTCTGTATTTTACAGATAAATCCACATTATTGCAAGTAGGGATCACATTATATTGTCTTGAATTCAGCTGTCTGCAAGATTCAATCTGACCCTTTAACAGCAGGGTGTTCTATAAAACTTTTAGCTTTTATAACGCAGTTTCTTGAAAAGAAAAAAACATATGAAAATTAAAAATAAAAAGTATCATTTCAGGTTTAGAATGAGCATTCTACCGCTTCTTTTGATAGTGATAATTTTGGGGTGTGGCGCACCCGAAAAGGAAAAGCCCCGCGCGGTAAAGGGCGCTATTAATCTGATGAAGTGGAATTTTGCTCGTGACGGAGCAGTTGATCTAAACGGCGAGTGGGAGTTTTACCGGATGAAACGTCTGACACCGGGAGATTTTGCAAAAGCAGACATCACCGGTGAGAAAGATTTTATTATTATTCCAGATGATTTGTATCCGGGATTCAATCAATATACTTCCGATTACCTGCTGGGATATGCCACGTACCGATTGAAGATAATTACAGATCCAAAAAAAACAAACCGTCTGGGATTGAATATAAACATTGCCCATACAGCATACACACTTTATATCAATGGCGTCCTGATACATCGAGATGGAAATTTGACGATGGACCCGGAGCTGATCATTTCGGGGTATTCAAAATCAGTGGCACCTTTGCCCGCGACCAATGGCGTATATGATATTATAATACAGGCTAAAAATTATCATTTCCCGACCAATAGTTTGAATTTTATTATCGGTATCGGTTCACTGCAGCACTTGACGGGATCTTTACAGAGAAGCAACCTTCTTTCGATGATTTTTTTAATTTCGATACTTCTTCTTGGACTCAATCAGCTTGTACTCTATACTTTTGATCGCTCCGAGCCTCTGTATCTCTACTTTGGACTGTCATGCTTTGGCATGCTGATGTTTATCACCGAGCTTCATAATGAATTCTGGAACTCACTCTTTCCATCCTTCCCCTGGGAAAACACCGGTATATTTATGACCAGTGTCCTGTATATAGGAAATATGTTCTTCATGGCATATTTACAGAGACTCTTTCCTCTTGATATGTCAAAACGGCTTTTATATATTTATGCGATTATCAGCGGAATGATCGCTCTGGCTCTATTTGTATTGCCTGCAGATATATTCTCTCTTCTACATCCGGTCCGTCATATTCATGCAATTGCAGCGATAATTCTTTACATATATATTTCCGTCCGGGCAGCAGTAAAGCGCCGCGAAGACGCCATGATTGTCCTTGCCGGACTAATTTCCACCCCAGTTGGCATCGCACTTGATTTTCTCAACAATCTCAATATCCTGGACAGGAATATCGATGCTGAATCATTCAGTATGACGCTTTTTTGCCTGATCCAGACTGTAGCCACTATTAGGAATTTTATTCACACACATCAGCATTCGAAACTGCTGGCTACCGACAACGTAAAATTGAAAGCAGACATAGAGGCTCACGCACTTGATCATCTGAAAAAGGGACAAAGCCCTATCACCGACAACATTGAAAACAAGATCGAAGCTGCTATCGATTACCTACAAAAAAATTATACCGAAGACATTTCCCGTGAAAATCTGGCAGCAGCCATGGATCTTCATCCGGACAACTTCAGCCGCTACTTCAAGGTTCACACCGGAAAAAAATACAGCGAATATCTAAACGGCATTCGTATTGCCGAAGCGACCAGGCTGCTCGAAGAAACCAATGAGCCTATTATTGATATCGCAATGAAAGTGGGATATAGAACCCTTCGTAACTTCAACCATGCGTTTATTTCTACAACCGGACGCACTCCGAGCGATTTCCGGAAATCGCATCAATCGGACTTGAATTAGTTCGTTTCGACTCTTCTTTATAATCCTGAAGTTTTTCTTAATAAGCAAAACAAGCTCTCCGTGGAAAATTGAAAAATTTCGATGTGATCAAAGCCAAAGATTCCAGCCGGGCTGAGTCCAAATCACATCATACTCTTTTACCTCATTATTTAACCTCATACCAAAGTAGCAAAATCCTGATGTCATCAGAATTTTGCCAGACAACAATATTTATATAATATATATTACCAAAATCGCCGGGCAAGTTATAATGGCTGTAAAATTCAATAAACATTTTATGTTTGCGGGCTGAAAGTCAAAATAACCGCTGGTTTAAAAGGAAAAATCAGTTTCACATTTTAGAAGATTTGAAGAAACAATTGATATTTCCTTGAAATATGCAATAAAGTAAATAAGGAGAATTACATGAAAAAGTTAGTATTTCTGATAACTGCTATAACTGCAGCTGCTGTATTCATATCATGCACAAAGAAGCCGGCTCTTGATATGTCGCAGGGTGTGATAACTTTCACAACTGGCGAAGTTGCTATTAACGGCGCTCCTGCAGCAGTAGGAATGCAGATAAAAAAAATGGATGAGATAAAAACCGGCGATAAATCGATTGCCGTCATTCAGTTCGGCCAAACTGCTCTAATTACAATAAAAAGCAATTCGAAGCTCAAAGCAGATAATATTGTAACTAAAAAAGACGCTGAGCAGATTGAACTTTCCCAGTCTGAAGGTTCATCATTCAGCAAGATTGTTAAAAAAGGAACAGATTATAAAATTAATACACCTACTGCGGTTGCGTCTGTTCGCGGAACTTCCTTTGAATTATCAACTACTGGCAGCAAATCAAAAATTATTATGCTCACTGGTAATGTCAAGGTTGCTCCGGTAATTGATGGAAAAGCAGATATGGACAAGGCAGTATCAGTTAATGCAGGCCAGACCATTGAATCAACAAAAGAAAAAATGACTGTTCCTGAAAAGATAACTATCGCGGATAAAGAAAAGCTTGAGCAGTTCGATAAGATAACCCTGGTTCCGGATGTTGAAACAGTCACCATGAAGAAGCCCCAGGCTCAAATTGATTCCAAAGATCTGAAAGAAATGGATAAAGCATCAATGATAGTTGTGCCTGAAAATCTTGTTACTGTAATTATTAAAATTGAAGAAAAAGACCAGCTTAATAAAGAAGAAGTTCAGATGCCAATGACAATTGATGAGCTTTCACAAAAATACGGTCAGCTTTCAATAGTTTCACTTAAAGACGGCAAGCAATATATCGGCGCATTCAGCCAGAAAGGCAATCGAATGGAGATAATTACTCTTGGAGGCACTATAATTCTTGATCCTGTTAAGGTTAAAAAAATCAGCCAATTTAAGCAGTAAAAAAATTAAAAAACTCACTGAATTATAGATTGGTACATAAAAAAAAAGCACAGAGATATTATTATGATGAAAAAAATTATTAATGTTATGTTCCTGGTTATTTTAATCTGCATTTCTATTCCTCTATTTTCCAAAGGAAAAGAACCTGCCATGGCTGGTGTTGCTGTGATAAAATACCAGAACAATACAGGAAGCGCAGACTACGAATGGATTACCAATACTCTCCCCGATGCAGTATTCAGTTCAATGAAAGAGGTATTTGAGTTTAACCGCACAGATCCTGCTGTTATTGATACAGCTCTCGTGTCCTTTAAAAAAAATGAATTCATACCAAACGCGGTGAACATGGGAGCCATAGCAAAAAGCACCTTATCTGACATTGTAATTTCAGGTATATATACATACAATAAAGAAACCGATCTTATAGAGATAACCACATACATTTATCACGTTTCAAGAAACGCAATAACTACGCAGATAAAGACCGAGTCCCCTGTGAGTAACGAGATGTTCAATATTGTGGATCATGTGGCTCTCACGATAGTGGAGCATATCCAGCTTATAGCCGAAGAGGACTATAAAAAACAGGGCCAGAAAATTGCTGATGAAAAATTGAAGGAGGAAGGCAAACCTGCGAAGCAGCAGAAGATAGTACTGATAAAGGTGCCTGACAGATACGACTACTCGAACCTGTATTTTAACATTTCCAATTCTATGATATTCATGCTTGGGCCGCTTGCCCAGACATTACCAATCGGATTAGATCTGAAGCTTAATTTTACAAACTCTTACAGGGACATATTCATATACGGCGGAACATTGAGTATAGCAATGATATTTCCTGCTAATGATAAGACAGAATTCACAGGGGCAGGTATTACCATAATAGATTTTAAGGCCATGTTAGGATTAAATTTCAACATCAAGCATCAGGTGTTTATTCAGCCTTACATAGGCCTTGGTGGGGCTTTTCAGATTTTTTCTCTAAAGACAATTGAGTTTACCGGATCAAATCCTCCATATAATACAATAACACAATATCATTTATTGGGCGATTTTTCCACATCTGCAGGTATTAGAGTTCCAGTCAGGCTCGCAGGCAAAAATATGTTTATAACACCGTTCATGGAGTTCTGCGTATTTCCTGTACATAAAAATTTTGTCGGCTTTATACAGGCCGGGGTTGGTATAAGCCTATGAAAACTAAAAAAATAACAATGAAAATATTTTTTATAATATTACTTTTCTCATTTTCTGTTTTCATAACTTCCTGTAACAATATTATTCTGGATGGTATGAATCTGGATAATATTATTGATAAGGAAATTGTCTTTCCCAATATCCCTGTTTCAAATTTATCTTCTAATTATGCTAGCTTCAGCTATTGGGCTAATATTCCTGTAATGTTGACGGATGAGAATGAAGGTTTTTCAGCTGGAGATATAATAGAATTTAAGATAGCAATAAACAGCTCAAGAACAGAAATGTATTTTTATTTCAGAACAACTACAACTATTGCTGCTAATAATGAAAACTATATAATAGTTTTATCAAACGATCTTGAATGTGATGGAATGAGAGTAGACCTCGGTGGTGGCTATCCATGGTTATTTCGACTATGCAATAATACCTCTCTAGATAATCCTGGCGGTTCGGTTGCCGCTGGCAATCAGATTGCAGGTCTTCTTCTTCTCACATCCTATAATAATTACCATACATTAAACGATAAAATATATTTAAGCGTTTATTCTACAATAGGACCAATGCAGACTGTCAATCCAGTTAACGATTCTGTTCAAGGCAGGTGGGTATGGTTCAGGCCGCAATAGAAATTATCAAGGAGCTATGTCTCTAAAATTTACTAAATATTTCCTGTTAGTAGACTGGAAGTCAAGAATTTAACTGATAAGCTGTGACCTGCTGAACAGGAAATTCGAATGTCCATAAAATGATTTATCGAGATTCCCTTTACTGGTTTCAGACAGTCCCTGAATTGTTTCACGGATATTCCCGTTAAAAGAAAGCGGACCCCCGACGAGCCATACAAGCTGTTTCTTTTCCATAACAGGCACATGTGTATTTTAAAAAAACTGCAGTCAAAAAAACGTTTCCATTGCCATGAAAGCCATCTGACCTTAATATCACCTGCAAAAAATATAGATAAAATCTGCGAATGTCATCTTCCAGAATTGGCCATGCATGAGGATATGACAGAATATTCAGAATGCTGGAATAAACTTCCAACGAAAAATCTTCACCAGGACCAGGGGTACAATTCTCGTAGTATGCAACGGCTTCAAAGAATACCGTATCTGCTTAGGGATGAAAAATAAAGATCATTTTATAAATTTTTCTTTGATGCGCGAAAAGACCTAATCACCTGGAATAGGTTTAATACGGTTGGAACGGATTTCTGAAAGCCTGCGCTTAGCAATTTCTAACCATGCCGTATCATTCGGGATGTTCAAAGTGCGAAGGAGGGAGTCAATCACAATGATACGTTCTTTAAATGGAAGAGCAGCGGCATCCTGAATAATTTCTTTAGTGCTCTCAAATTTCATATCAAAATCCCTTGACATTAATTATACCTGTATATAATTGTTTAAAAAATTCAGATAAAGGTTAGCAATATGGCAACAACAAGGGAACTTGCAAAGCTCGATTGGCCGAATCTCTCTTTCGAGTATGCTAAAACAGACTTCAATATGCGCTATTATCATACTGACGGGAAGTGGTCTGAAGGTGAACTCTCAAGCGACGAATACATTCAGATACACATGGCAGCACCAGCGCTGCATTATGGTCAGGAAGCCTTCGAAGGACTCAAGGCTTTTGAAACCGTAGATGGTAGAATTGTAATATTCAGGCCCCATGCAAATGCAAAAAGGCTGATTACATCAAGCAATAGAATACTAATGCCTCAGGTTCCCGAGGATATGTTTGTTGATGCTGTAAAAAAAACAGTAAAGGCAAATTCTAAATTTGTACCTCCATTCGGCACAGGTGCAAGTCTGTATATAAGGCCGTGTTTATTCGGCAAGGGCGCCAAGGTAGGACTTGGACCTGCGCTTAAATATCTTTTTATAATTTTTGTTTCACCTGTAGGTCCCTACTACAAAGGCGGATTCAAACCGGTTGAAGCTCTTGTACTTGAAGATTTTGACCGTGCAGCACCAAATGGTGTGGGCGATATAAAAGTTGGAGGCAACTATGCAGCCGGCCTGGCAGGAAGCCACCACGGTAAAGAGCAGGGTTATCCGGTTGTGCTTTATCTTGATCCGAGAGAAAAAAAATATATCGATGAATTCAGCACATCAAACTTTATTGCGATTCAGGGAAACACTTACATAACCCCTGCATCAAAATCAATTCTTCCAAGCATAACCAACGACAGCCTTGCAACAATTGCAGCTGACATGGGAATGAAGGTTGAAAGAAGACCGGTTGAAGCAGCAGAGATAGAAAAATTTGACGAGGTCGGCGCGGTTGGAACTGCTGCTGTTATTACACCTGTAAACAGAATCCATTTCCGAGGAAAGGATTTTAAATTCGGCAAGGGCGATTCAGCAGGTCCTGTTTTAACAGAGCTGTACAGAAGACTCACTAAAATTCAAACAGGTGAAATTGAAGATAAATTCGGCTGGCTTGAAGAAGTTAAACTTTAAATAAAAAAAATTTAAAATATGAAAAAAGACCACTTAAACAAGTGGTCTTTTTGCATATACTGCATTTTCTTTCCAGGAGATTTCATGGAAATTTATTATTTAGCACCAGCTTTTTTCAAAATTTCAATCAATTCAGGCCAAACAGTTGATTTTGGAGAATCCTTTGCCCAGCCTTCAACTCTCTTTAGAGGGGTTCCGTATCCTGCATCGAAATTAACATCTGCCTTTTTTGAAATCAGCAGCTTAACCATTTCAACATGTCCGCCAAGCAAAGCAGAGCTTAGAGCAGTACTTTTGCCGGAAGTCTTCTGATTTACATCAACTCCTTTTTCAAGCAGGAATTTAACAACTTCAATCTTCCCGCTGTTAGCAGCAGTAACCAGCGCAGTAGTGTCGTAATTAGCCTTACTTTCCGCATTGATATCAGCGCCTTCGTTGTAAAGCTTTTTAACCAGTACCAGATCGCCATTGTATGAAGCTTTTACAAACTGATCAGTTAATGCCGGATTAATAGTTCTTTTGCATCCATAGAAAGCGGTTATTGCAACAGTAAGAATAGAAATGGTAATTAACATTTTAAAACTTTGCATAAGGTGCACCTCTTTATATTTTTAATTTTTGTTATAATATGAAGTATATACATTTTATTACCGTAATCCTACTTTTTTAAATGAATTTATATGTTTTTTCGATAAACGAAACATTTTCTTCCCAAAAAACCGTAAATTTAAATTTTATAATTTAAGTAATCCACTGCTATATAAAAAGGGGCTGTCCCAAAAGGCAGTCCCTTTTTGTTTATTAATTGCAAAAAAAA
>CAZGWD010000016.1:0-88721 GCA_964529415.1 uncultured Leptospirales bacterium
GTTTGGAAAAAGGAGGATTGTTCAACACTCCGTTATCCAGGAAGGAATTCATTCAGGCTTGCACGCTGGCAGCTACAGTAATGGGTCTGCCGCAAAGCAAGGTAATGGAAGTTGTTGAAGCAGCCGAGAACAGAGACACAAGACCGCCTGTCATATGGCTTCATTTACAGGAATGTACCGGCGATTCAGAAACTTTGCTGAGATCAAGTCATCCTGAACTCGGAAAACTGGTTCTTGAACTGGTGTCTCTTGATTATCATGAGACCCTCATGACAGCATCCGGACATCAGGCTGAAAAAAGTCTTCACGATTCAATGAAAGCCAACAAAGGTAAATATGTTCTTGTAGTTGAAGGAAGTATACCTGCAAAAGATCCAAACTTTTGTAAAGTTGGCGGGAAAAATGCTCTTGATTCGCTGAAAGAAGCTGCTGAAAATGCTTATGCAATTATTGCATTAGGTAACTGTGCTACATACGGCGGACCTCAGGCTGCAGGACCTAATCCAACAGGAGCAGTAGGTGTTTCAGACATTATTAAAAACAAACCAATCATCAATCTGCCGGGATGTCCGGTAAATCCTTACAATTTCCTCTCAACAGTTCTATATATTGTAACATGGAATAAACTTCCTCAGCTCGATAAAAAAGGAAGACCATTGTTCGCATATGGCAAACTGATACACGAGCATTGCGAAAGAAGAGGTCATTTTGATGCAGGAAAGTTTGTTTATGCATATGGAGACGAAGGCCATCAAAACGGCTGGTGTCTATTCCAGATGGGATGCAAAGGTCCGGTTACTTACGGGAACTGCTCAACAGTAAGATTCAATGATGCAGAAGTATGGCCGATAGGCATTGGAGCTCCATGCGCCGGATGTACTGAGCAGGGAGTTGCTTTCCATACAGCAGTACAAGAAAAATGTGTTCCTTATTCTTATCCTGCGTCAGAAAGAACAGACCAGAATAGGGGTAATGCAGGATCAATTGCTGCCGGTCTTGGCGGTGCAGCTATTGGTGTTGCTGCCGGTGTAGCTGTGACTCTCTCCAGTAAAGTTTCAGATAAGGAGGAATCGGAATGACGCTGAAAGAGAAAACCCAAATAAATAGAAAAAGTTTTCTAAAGGGTTTGCTTGCAGTTCCGGTTATCGCATCTTCAATACCATCTTTGGCAAAAACAAAACTTGATTTAGAAAATAAAGATAATTTCTACAGTTATCTTTATGATGCAACCAAATGCATTGGCTGTAAAGCCTGTGTCAACGGTTGCATTAAAGTAAATACTCTTCCAAAGGCATTTGGAGATGATTCAAAAAAACTGACTGAATTTGAACTGCCAAATCTTGAAAAATCAAGAGCTTTAACTGAAATACAGGCTTATACAAAAGTATCATATGTAAAAGAACAGTGTATGCAGTGTCTTCACCCGTCGTGTGTTTCAGCCTGCCCTGTTTCAGCCATGGTAAAAGATCCTAAAACAGGTGTAATCACAAATCTGAAGGACAAATGCATAGGATGCAGATACTGCATGGTTGCCTGTCCTTTCAATATAATAAAATTTGAATGGAGCAAAACTTTCCCGAAAATTCTGAAATGCAACGTTTGCGTTGAGACTAATTTAAAGGACGGAAAAGGAATTCCGGGATGCGTTTCAGCCTGCCCGCAGGGAGCGTTAACATTCGGTAAGAGAAAAGAAATTCTTGATTTAGCTAAAAAAAGAATTAATGCTTCACCTGGAAAATTTCTGAACAATAAAGTATATGGTGAGACAGAAGGCGGCGGTACATCAATTTTTATTCTTGCAAAAGCCGAATCAAAAAATTTCAAATCGATCGGACTCCCGGAACCGGATAAATTTCAGCATTCACCAGCCGAAGATACTGAATTTATTCAGCAGGTTTATACAAAAGGTATAGCTCCGATTGCAGCTTTTGCCGCTCTTGCTACAGCTGTTTTTATAAACAGTAAAAAACATGATGAACACTGGGAGGAGTAATATGGGAAATAACAATGAGACAAAATCTCCTTCTATGATGGTAAACCTCATGAAAAAGGTATTTGCTCCGGTTATTAACATTTACAACTGGTTCGAAAAATACAAACTCAATGACGTTCCGAACACATTGCTTCTGATACTTCTGCCTTTTATTGCAATTTTTGCAGTAATAATTCTGGTAAGGTTTATCTGGGGTATAGGTGTTGTTTCAAACATGAGTGACGGATATCCATGGGGAATCTGGATTACATACGACGTAGTTGTTGGAACAGCGCTTGGAACCGGCGGTTACACAATGGCATTTCTGGTATATCTTTTCAACAAGGGTGAATATCATCCTCTGATCAGATCTGCTGTTATGACAAGCGCATTCGGATATACTCTTGCAGGATTTTCTGTAATACTTGATCTTGGAAGATGGTGGAACATACTGAGCATGCTGACTCCTTCACACTGGAATCCCAACTCGGTACTTCTCGAAGTAGCTTTATGTATTATGGGATATATGTGTGTTTGCTGGATTGAGCTCTCACCTGCTTTTTTAGAAAGATTCAACATAACTGTTAACAAGAAAATCCTTAATAAAATCCTTCTTGTTATTATTGCTTTAGGAATGCTGCTTCCAACAATGCATCAGTCATCTCTTGGTACAATGATGGTTATTGCAGGCGAAAAGCTTCATCCGCTATGGCAAACAATGTTCCTTCCCATATTATTTATAACATCAATTTTTTATATGGGATATAGCGTTGTAATATGCGAATCATTTGCCAGTTCCCTGCTTCTAAACAGACCTTATGAAACAAAAATGGTCAAAAAACTTGGACCGATTGTAGGATGGGTAGGAGTTATCTGGGTAGCTTTAAGATTGCTCATTCTGATTATTGAAGGCAAGTTTCTGTTGATCTTCACATCCGGCGGCTATTCAATAATTTTCTTTATTGAAATGATTGCAGTATGCGGCGGTATATATATCGTGCTTAAGAAAAAAATCAACAGCCCTAAAAATCTGATAACTGGTGCATTCTTATTTCTGGCTTCAGGTTCACTGTATCGTTTCAGTGCTTACCTGCTCGCTTATGATCCGGGAAAAGGTTATACTTATTTTCCATCAGGACCTGAACTTTTCGTTACTCTCGGAATCATAGCTCTTGAAGTATTTTTATATCTTATTTTTGTTAAATATCTTCCAATACTGGAAAAGGCGGAATAAAGTTTTATAATTAAGGAGGTAAATTGTGGGAAAAAGAATAGTAGTAGATCCAATTACCCGTATTGAGGGCCACCTCAGAATTGAGGTGGAAGTAGATGGCGGCAAAGTAAAAAATGCATGGTCTTCTGGAACAATGTGGAGAGGACTTGAAATAATTTTACAGGGAAGAGATCCTAATGATGCATGGTTTATCACTCAGCGTACCTGCGGAGTGTGTACAACTGTTCATGCAATCGCATCTGTTAGAGCAGTTGAAAATGCACTTGAAATAGGAGTTCCTTTAACAGCACAATACATAAGAAATCTTATGATTATAGCACATACTCTGCATGATCATATTGTTCATTTTTATCATTTATCAGCTGTAGACTGGGTAGATGTGGTATCGGCACTTGATGCAGATCCTAAAAAAGCATCAGCCATTGCAGAAAGTCTTTCAGACTGGCCTCATAATGGCGAAAAAGATTTTGCAGCTGTCAAAGAGCAGCTAAAAGGTTTTGTAGCTAAAGGCAAACTTGGAATTTTCAACAATGGATACTGGGGACATGCAGCAATGAAACTTTCTCCGGAAATAAACCTCATTGCAGTAGCACACTATCTTCAGGCACTTGAATATCAGAGATATGCAACAACTGCCTGCGCAATACTTGGAGGAAAAACTCCCCATATTCAGAATCTTGTTGTAGGCGGAGTAACCAACGGCGTAAACTCAGAAGATGATTCAACTCTTAACACAGAAAGACTTTATTATATAAAAGAACTTCTTGATAAAGTTAAAACTTTTGTAAATAAAGTATATCTTCCGGATGTTGTTGCCGTAGGCATTCATTATCCTGAATGGCTCGATTCAAAAATGTCCGGCGGAGTTTTGAATTATCTATCAGTACCTGAGCTTCCTCTTGATTCAAAAGGAACCCAATTTGATCTTCCTGGCGGAACAATCATCAATGGCGACTTGAATTCTGTTAAGCCGATAACAAGCTTTAATGACAAGTATTTATTTGATAATGTTTTTGAAAATACTTCTCATGCCTGGTATAAACACAAAGGTACACTTCATCCATATGAAGGCAAGACTGATCCTGATTACAAAGACTGGAAGGATAATGTTCCTGAAGGCGATTATTCCTGGGTAAAAGCTCCAAGATTCAAGGTTGGAGACAAATATCTTCCAATGCAGGTTGGTCCTGCAGCTCAGGTTCTGGTAGGTTTTGCACTTAAGCATGGCCCAACTGTTAAATGGGCAACTGCAGCTCTTGAACTTGTAAATGGAACACATTTGAAACTCAAGGGAACTGATCCAAAACTTGGACCTAATATTCTCATGTCCACACTTGGCAGACATGTCGCCCGATGCATAAGAGCCCAGATCTTTACTGATTTTGTAGATAAGCACTGGAATCTTCTTGTTGAACAGGTTGGAAAAGGAAATAATGAAGTTGTAACAAAATTCACTTATCCGAAAGGAACTATTTATGGAATGGGATTTCATGAGGCACCAAGAGGGTTCCTTTCACACTGGATTGTAATTGAGAACGGTAAAATTAAAAATTACCAGCAGGTGGTTCCATCAACATGGAATGCCGGCCCAAGAGACGATAAAAACGTCAGGGGACCATACGAGGAAGCTCTCGTGAATAATCCGATTGCTGATCCTGAAAGACCTCTGGAAGTTCTTAGAACAGTCCACTCCTTTGATCCGTGTCTTGCTTGCGCTATTCATCTTTTTGATCCGGATGGTGAAGAAATATCAAAGGTAAAGGTTCTTTATTAATCAGTAATTTAATAAAATCTTGACAATTTAAGTATTCACTAAAACAGTATCTTCAGAAATGAAGATACTGTTTTGTTTTAAAATATTCGAGCATTAAAAAATCATCTCCAAGAGATATATATGATAAAAATAATCGGTGTCGGAAATTTACTATTCGGAGATGAAGGTTTCGGGGTCTGGTTCGTCCAGAAATACGAAAAAGAATTCAAAGAAAAATACGGCAATAGAATTGATTTAATTGATGCGGGAACTACAACACTTCCTGTTGTCAATGAAATAGGCAAAGTTAATCATCTTTTTATTATTGACGCAATAAACCCTAACAAAAAAGATTATTCTCCAGGACAGATTATTGAATTTGAAAAAGATGCTGTTTTTAAAGGAACAAAATCAAAAATAAAAGTTACAGCTCATTCAGGCGGAGTGCAGGAAATTCTTGCAACAATGGAACTTATGAATAATCTGCCTGAACATATAGAGCTTATTGCTGTTGTTCCCCAGTCAATTGACACAGGTATGACACTGACACCTGTTATTTCTGAAAAACTATCCGCTGTTAAGGATATTATGATAAAGAAAATTGACGCAATAATAAAGAATAAAGAAAACAATTAAAGGAGTCTAAAATGTGTATTGGCATACCAATGACCCTTCAGGAAATAGATTATCCTCTCGCAACCGGCATAGTGGATGGCGTTCAGAGAGATATAAATCTGAGCCTTCTTGCCCAGGATGAAATCAATATTGGAGATATAGTTCTTGTACACGCAGGTTTTGGAGTAACAAAGGTTGATCAGGGCTATGTTGATGAAATGAGAAAATTGATTGTCGAGATTGAATCAAAATCTGCAGATACTTATAAAAGCTGGTAAATATGCACGAAGCTTCACTTGTTCTCGGTATGATACCTGTGATTGAAAAACATCTGATAGACAATCAGGGTGTTTACGTTTCAAAAGTTACAACAAGGATTGGAAGACTTTCCGGCGTTGAACTTAATTCTTTTGAATTTGCCTTTAATGCAGTTAAACTGGATTATCCATGGCTTAAAGATGCAGTTTTAATTGTTAATGATATACCTATAGTATATAAATGCAATTCATGTTCAGGTGAATTTGAAAGTATGGATTTCAATTTCCCTACATGTTCTTGCGGTTCAACTGATATTGAATTGATCAGCGGAACTGAATTATATCTTGAAACTCTTGAAATAGACAAAGGAGACTGAAAATGTGCGGTCCGGAAAGCAGTCATACTCATACACATGATACCAATGAAGTACACGTTCATCAGAATATTTTATCTCATAATGACAGCCATGCAGAAGAAAACAGAAGATTATTTCATAATAATAAGACACTGTGCATAAACATTATAAGCTCTCCAGGATCAGGTAAAACCACATTACTTGAAAAAACTGCAAAAATACTGAAAGATAAATATAAACTTGCATTTTTAATCGGTGACCTTGAAACAGACCGGGATGCTCAGCGAATCAGAAATCAGGGAGTTCCTGCATTTCAGCTTACAACTGCAGGTGCGTGCCATCTTGAAGCGCCTCTCATTTCTGTTGGCCTTAAAATTTTAGAAAACCAGATGAAAGAACATCCTCAGATTCTTTTTATAGAAAATGTTGGTAATCTTGTATGCCCTTCAGCTTATGACCTTGGCGAAGAAATAAGAGTTGTTCTCGTTTCAAGTCCTGAAGGTGATGACAAACCTGCAAAATATCCGACCGTTTTCAGATCTTCACAGGTGTTTTTAATAACTAAAACAGACGTATCGGAGCATTTCGATTTTTCTCAGGATAAAATCAAACAGGAAGCATTAATGCTGAATCCATATCTTGAAGTTATAGAACTATCTTCAAAAACAGGAGCTGGTCTTGATAAATGGATTGAATTTATAGAAAATTCCTATAAAAAACTTGCAGGCTGATTGTACCTTAAAAACTTCAAATATCACTTAACAGGGATATACTGGATTTAAGTATTTTAAAAATATTTCTGATTAACCTTACAATCCTTGTTAGTGATTTTTTACAATCCTCGTAATAAATTATCTTAATCCGGCTGTAATAATAAATCTTTTTTATTAGTTTGATTAAAACTATTTGACATGTGACTTATTTAAAAAAAATAATCCCTATATATTATATCTTTAAATAATATAAATCATTGAAAAAAATGAAAGCAAATATGAACATCAATGGAAAAATAGAAACTCAGGCGCTTGTTATAGGCGGAGGTGCTACTGGCACAGGAATATTGCGTGATTTATCAATGCGCGGCATTAAGGCAATTTTAATTGAAAAAAATGATATCGCTTCCGGTACAACAGGCAGAAATCATGGATTGCTTCATTCAGGTGCGAGATATGCAGTAAACGACCTTGAATCAGCAAGAGAATGCATATCAGAAAATGAAATTCTGAAAAAAATTGCTTTTCACTGTATAGAAGATACAGGTGGTTTATTTATAACTCTCCCTGAAGATGATTCATCATATCATTACAAACTTCTGCAAGGATGTAAAATTGCAGGCATTCCGGCTAAAGAAATCAGCATTAAAGAAGCATTAAAAAATGAACCTAATTTAAATCCATTACTCATGTCCGCGATCCGGGTGCCGGATGGAACTATTGATCCTTTTCGTCTTGCCTCAGCCAATATTCTCGATTCAAAAGAAAAAGGCGCAATAATATATACTCATACTGCGGTTACTGGATTTATAATAAAATCATCACGGATTATAGGCGCAGCCTGCACTGATATCAAAGGCAATTCTTTTGATATATATGCTGATATAGTTATCAATGCATCCGGTGTCTGGGGTCAGCAGATTTCAAGAATGGCTGATATTACTCTGGATATGTTTCCATCAAAAGGATCAATGCTTATTGTTGATTACAGAATTAATAAAATTGTAGTTAACAGATGCAGGCCGCCTGCAGATGGTGATATTGTAGTTCCAGGTGATACCGTATCAATCATAGGCACAACATCTCGAAAAATCAATTATTCTGATATAGAAGATTACACAGTTAAAGATGATGAAATTGATGTCCTGTCAAGCGACGCAGAAAAATTAATACCTAATGTTTCCAAAGCAAGGGCACTCAGAGCTTATTGCGGAGTAAGGCCTTTGATCGCAATTTCAGGTGAAAAAGACGGCAGGGAAATAAGCCGCGGAATTGCATTAATTGATCATAATGAAAGAGATGGAATTGAAGGGCTGATAACAATTGCCGGAGGAAAGCTTATGACTTACAGATTAATGGCGCAAATGGCTGTTGATCTTGTATGTAAAAAACTGAATATAAACAAAAAATGTGAAACTCATAAACATCCTTTGCCGGGTTCTGAATTTTTAATGTCGCCAGAAAAAAGTTTTAAAAAATTTACAGGAATTTCAGCATCTATAGTCGGATCTACTCTTTACAGGCATGGAGAACGAGTCAGAAATATTTTAAAAAAAGATAAAAAAAATTATAGAATTATCTGCGAATGCGAAATGGTAACTGAAGGAGAAGTTGAATACGCGCTGAAAGATCTTGAAGTTAAAAATATTATTGATTTAAGAAGAAGAACCCGAATTGGAATGGGTCCATGCCAGGGTGAATTGTGCGCATATAGAGCAGCTGGATTATTTAATGAATTCAAAGCTGCAACAACCGAGGAATCTCTTGAATTACTTGAAGAATTTCTTGAAGAAAGATGGCATGGGATTAAACCTGTCCTTTGGGGCGATGGCCTGAGAGAATCCGAGTTCACTTATTGGATTTACCAGGGGCTTTTCGGCTTAGGCGATATTAAAAACAAAAAGAATATTAAAAGGAAAAAGCCTTGAAATACGATTGCATCATCATCGGTGGAGGAATTGCAGGCCTGACTTGCGGTATAAAGTGTGCTTCCAGCGGTTTACGTACTGCTTTGATTTCAAATGGAATGAATTCACTTCATTTTTCTTCAGGTTCAATAGATTTATTCGGTTTCGATGGAAATGATTCAATTATTACACCATTTGATCATCTTAAAAAGCTGATATCAAAAAATAAAAAACATCCATACTCTGTAGTCGGAATTAAAACAATAAAAGAATCCCTTACTTATATAAAAAATGAGCTGTATAAAGAAAACCTTGAATTATATTCAAATGGCGATCACAATCATTTTCATGTAACATGCATCGGAACAATAAAACCGACCTTTTTATCTCAAAAAAGCGTATTTAATGATAAAATTAAAAATGCTTTTAAAAATAAGGATAAATTATGCATTTTAAATTTTGAAGGATACAGGGATTATTTTTCTGAAATAACAGCAAATCAATTGAAAAATAATCCTTTTCTCTCAGATTATGACATTACTTCCGCTAAAATTACTCTCCCGTATTATTATTCAACGGAAAAAAATCTACATGAATTCAGGTCAATTGATATTGCGCGTGTTTTTGATTCCGAACGTTATCTTCCCAGGATAGCAGATGAAATTATCAAAGCTTCGGGAGATGCAAAAATTATTTCCCTGCCTGCATTTATAAGCATAAATAATTTTAAAACCATACATGAAAAGCTTGAAAATATGACTGGGAAATTGATATATGAAGCACCTACCCTGCCTCCTTCAATTCTCGGACTAAGGCTTGACACGGCACTAAGATCAAGATTTGCAGCACTCGGCGGAGAATATTCAATTGGCGATAAAGTTGAATCCGGAAAGATTTCTGACGGAAACCTTGAATATATAACGACAAAAAATTACGGTTCAACCAGGCTTCAGGCTACAACATACCTTATTGCAACTGGAAGTTTTTTCAGCGGCGGATTGAAAAGTTCATTTGATAAAATGGAAGAGCCGATTTTTAATTTAAAATTTAACGGTGATCAAAAAAGAAACAAATGGTATTCTGAAAAGTTTTTTGATAAAAAAAGTCATCCGTTTTTATCTTATGGAGTATCAACAAATTCAAATTTAAATCCATTTGATAAAAACGGCAAAACAGTCAAAAATCTCTATGCTGCAGGCGCAGTTTTATCCGGTTACGATCCAATAGCTGAAGGATCAGGCTGCGGCGTTGCAATTTCCTCAGGTTTTTTTGCAGCAAAAAAAATTATTGAATCCTGTACGGTTAAAAAATGATAAACCTTGAAAACATAAGTTTTGACCATTGCATTAAATGCACTGTATGCACAATATACTGCCCTGTCGCAAAAGCCACACACCTTTTCCCGGGACCGAAACAATCCGGACCGGACTCAGAAAGACTGCGAATAAAAAATCCTGATCTGGTAGACGCTTCACTTAAATACTGCACCAACTGCAAGCGCTGTGAATCAGTCTGCCCGTCTGATGTTAAAATTGCCGACATCATACAGACTGCAAAATATACCTTTGTTAAAAAGAAATTCATGATGAAGGTTAGAGATTATGCTTTGAGCAGGATGGATCTGCTTGGAAAAATATCAACTTTTATGAGTTCAATTGTTAATCTGGTAATGAGGATAACAATCATTCGCGCATTTCTTGATCTTATTCTCGGAATATCATATAAAAGATCTTTTCCGAAATTTGAATCAGGATCTTTCAGAAAATGGTTTAAAAAACAAAGATTTTCACAGAAGAAATTTGATTCAGAGGTTATATTTTTTCATGGATGCAGCGTAAACAATATGGATCACGCTCTGGGAAAAGATTTGATTAAAGTTTTAAATTCTCTTAATATCGGAATATATATTCCAAAACAGACCTGCTGCGGTGTACCGGCTATTGCAAACAGCGATATTAAACGGGCGAAAAGAAATGCGCGAATTAATATCAAATCTTTAAAAAAAGCAGTTGGAGGCACGGATAAAAAAATTATTTTTACCTGCTCAAGCGGCGCTTATGCATTGAAATACGAATATTCAAACTTTCTTGAAATGGATAACTCGTCTATATATAATAATATCGAATATATAACTTATTTTCTTTCAAAGCTGATAGATTCAGGAAGATCTCTGAACCTTAAACCCTTAAGAATAAGAGTTGCTTATCATTCCCCTTGTCATCTTGAAAGAATGGGTGGTGTAATTTATACAATTGATATTCTTAAAAAAATTCCCGGACTTGATCTTATTATATTAAATTCTGAATGCTGCGGTCTTTCCGGCACGTATGGATTTAAAACAGAGTATTATAATATTTCTGAGACAATTGGCTCGCAGCTTTTTGATAAAATCAATGAATCTAATCCTGAATTTGTAATTACTGACTGCGTAACATGTAAATGGCAGATTGAAAATTTCACCAAATATAAAGTGCTTCATCCGGTTACGCTTCTCGCGATGGCACTTGAAAAAGAAGGTTAGATATGAAATCCAAAACGGAATATCTTATTTTCAATACTAAAACAAGAAGAGAATATATCAATATAACAGACAAAGTTCAGGGTGTTATCGATAAAAGCGGAATTAAAGAAGGATTATGCCTTATCAATGCAATGCATATAACAGCTTCAGTATATGTTAACGATGCTGAAAGCGGTCTTATAAAAGATTTTGATGATTTCCTTGAAGGTCTTGCCCCGCACGAACCAACATCAAGATACCGTCACAATAATACAGGTGAAGACAACGGCGATGCTCATATAAAAAGAACAATAATGGGTCGCGAAGTCGTTGCTGCAGTAACTAACGGCAAACTTGATTTTGGTCCATGGGAGCAGATTTACTACGCAGAATTTGACGGAAACAGGCCTAAAAGAGTTCTTGTTAAAATAATAGGTGAATGAATTCAATGAGGCTTATTGATGTTCATTGCCATCTTGAATCTGATTTATATAAAAACAATCTTGATGAAATAATCCGCGAATCCAATGAAGCCGGAATCATTAAACTTATCACATCTTCAATTATACCTGAGCAGTGGCCTATATCACAAAAAATATCTGAAAAATATGAATCAGTTGAATATGCTCTTGGTATTCACCCGTGGTATATAAAAAAAGAATATTATCATCTGTTATCAGGATTAATTAATATTTCCTCTTCCGGAGCCTGCGCAATAGGCGAGATCGGTCTTGATAAAAAAATTGATAAAACTGATTTTGAAATGCAGATACAATTTTTTAAAGCACAACTTGAAATTGCTGCTGATGCTGATCTACCGGTAATAGTTCATTGCAGAGGCGCGTATAATGAACTTATTGAAATATTAAAGAAGTTTAATAATTCTAAAATCTCAGGAATAATACATTCTTTTTCAGGAAATGCTGAAATTGCCAAAATTTTAATAAAACACAATTTTTCATTTTCATTTGGCGGATCTTTAACTTTTAGAAACAGTAAAAAAAAACAGGAAGCATTAAAAATTATTTATCCTCATTACTTTCTTCTTGAAACTGACAGCCCTGATATACCTCCAGTTGAAATAAACAGAGGAACTAATTATCCAAAATATATTCATTATAATCTTCTTGCTGCATCTGAAATAATTGGATTGCCGGTTGAAGAAATTGCAGAAACTTCATTTTTAAATGCAGTAAAAATTTTCAGATTTAAAATTTAAATAAAAAAATCCAGGCATTGATTCAAATGCCTGGATCGATTAAAAAAATATATATATATAAATTTTTACTTAATTTTAAGCCTATTCCATTGCTGCACTTTTTAGAAATTCTGAAATTGTTGTTTCAGAATCTTTTAATGATTTATTATAAGCTTCAGCAATGAACAATAAAGAATTATATACTATTGTCAAATGAGGAATTAAAAATTCTCTCTTCATTTCATTTCTTACAGGATATGCTGTAGAATTTTTAAAATCGCTCAATTTTCTATTGTCTATAATCTTTTCACCTCTGACATAATGAGTAAAAGTAATATCATCTGTTCCATCTGCAATAGGTGAAGGATCAATAATTTTTACATGATCTGAAGAGCCGTTATTATAGTTTGTATGAATAACGTCGATTTCAATTTTTGATAAAGCCTGAGATGTGATATAAAATTTAATAATGCTTTTTTTAATTCCAATAATAGCGCTTTTATATATATCATCTTTAACAAAAGTATGCTTTTCTATTTCTACAAAATCTGTACCTAGTTTATAGGTAGTTTCGTAAGGAAGAATTCTGATATCTTTTGAATTGATTAAATCATATTTTTTAAAGATATCAGACATTTTTTTATTAACATCAACAATCTGCTTATCAAGCTCTTTACCCTGAGAATTAATATAATCAGAATCCAGGCTGGAATTGGAATTCTGTGCAAGAATGACTACTGGCACAAATAATAATATAATAAAAAATCTTATTGCTTTTTTCATGTATTCCCCTCCGATATAATCTACAAAGACTTTATATATACTACTATATTTTTTTCAATGACAATTCATTTTTTTTATAGTATTTACTTACTAATCGGATAATTTTGTCAAAAAATAAATATAATTAATAGAAGATAATGAATAATATACTAATTGTTGATTTTTCAGAATACAGAAATTCAATAGCTAAAATTTACAGGGATAAAGGATTTAATCCTATTATATGCGAATCTGCTTTCGATGCGATGTCCAAGCTTAAAGCATATGATATAGATCTTGTGGTTTCTGAAATTGAGCTTCCTGGTGATAATTCTTTTGCTTTATACGATTATTTAAATAATAATTATTCATATATTCCTATCATAATGACAACTGATAAAAACATTGACCTTTTTTTTGATAAAATTTTCATTGAAGGGATCGGGAATGTTATATGCAAGCCGGTAAACAAGGAAGAACTCATTAACCTTTCAGTAAAATTAATTACAAAAGAAAATATTTTTGACTTAAAAAACTACCTGAATGATATAATAGAATTAAAAAAGATACGGATTAATTCATCTAAACAGATTAAAAATGCAATATTTGCAATGATAAAAGAAATTGAAGACTGGGGTTTTAAAATACAGAATGTTCCAATTCTAAATCTTGTATTAAATGAAATGATTATAAATGCAGTATATCATTCACATGGTTACACAAAAGAAAAAGAGGCAAGAAGACCTGTTACTTTGCAGGAAGGGAAATATGTGGATCTTTTTTTTGCAAAAAATAATTCAGGATATGGTATTTCCATAAATGATTACAACGGAATTCTTTCTAAAGAAATAATATTAAAAAGTATAAATAAAGTAATTCAGCAGTCTCAGATGATAGAAGAGGCAATTCAAAAAGGAGAAGATATTTCTGCGATTATTTCAGAAACCGGCAGAGGTATAGATCTTGTAAGAAAACTTTCAGGCGATTATTATTTTATTATTAAAAAAAGCACAAGAACAGAAATAATTCTTATTTTTGAGCATGGATTGGATTCTGATGATAAGGAATATTTTTCATCTTTAAAAATTATCGAAGATAAATCATAAATTCTATTTTTTAAAATTCAGAAAATCATTCATCGTCAGACTTGATGATTTATTGTTTTTTTCAGATTCAAGTTTTTTCAGCTTCGAAGGAAGGTACGCATCATTATAGAAAGATGCAAGCCTGTATATCTCCTGATCCTTGTATTCATTTCTTATTTTTATCTGAAAATTATAATCTTTTTTTCTGAATCCTTTATTTAATATATGAAGCAAATCGCTTATTGTCTGAGCAAAATGTTTTGTATAAAAGATCATGATTGCAAGAACTGAGAAAACTATAATAAAAAATGTTTCTATATGATTCAGTGCAGTTTCACTGTGAATATCAGCTACTGTTACGTATATAGTCCAAATATCTTTTTTTATTATGATATAGTCTTCCATTTCAAAATATTTTTTAAAAACATCATCTTTTATATTGGCCCTGACTATTCTGTCGTTTCTATACAGCATAATAATCTTATTATCATGCGATACGAAAGAAGAAACCCTCTCCTCGTCTGATGCCTGGTCGTCAGTGTTTATTGTATCAAAAAAACTTAACATAGAAGTATAATACTCTTTACGATCATTAATTTTCTTTGTGCCGGAACCGTTAGTCGCTACAGAAAAAACAATAAGTATGCATACAATCGAAAATACTACAGTTGTGGATATTGCAGAAGTATGATGCTGAGCCATTTTTGATTCGGCATTGTGGATTTTACCGAATATTTTAATTATTCTGACAAGCCGTAAAATTCTTGTAACCCGGATTGCTTTAACAACTTTCAATACCATAAGCACTCCGATTGAAGCTGCTTCGTGCTGATTCATAAATAATAAAAAGAAAACTGCCGGGCCTGAATCGAGAATAAGCAGAGGAATTGAGCTTAAAAAATCAACCCAACCTCGTTCAAATTTCCAATATGACAGAAATCCATTTTCATTTCTTGATATTATAGACCTTGTTATAAATTCTGCAGTAAAAATAAGATCGAAAATAAATCCGGATATAATTAATGCATTACGTGTATCTACACTCCATTGCCGGTAATAACTCAATTCGAATATAAATGTCTGAATAATAACCAGAACAATCGCAATAAGAATAAAATTTTCAAATATATTTCTGATTTTCATTTTTGTGCCTTTACCAGTTATTATCCCCGGCAATCATGTAAAGATCATCCAGCATTCTTTTATCATAACCATAATACTCAGCATTTTTTTTAGCTATGCCAAACCAGCTTTTATCGGGCGATTCAGCACCTCTGTCAACCTTAACAGAATGTTTATAATTGTGGAATCGTGATGACAAAATATACAAAAATCTCGATCCGGTTTCATCATTATCAGTCATATTCTGCTTAAAACACGATTTAAGAGCAATTTTTATAAAACGCTGCGGAAGAAAAGGAACTGATTCAGAAATTTTAAATGCTGCTGAATCAAAATATTTTGCGGGCTGGGAACGTGTTTTTAAAATTTCAAAAAGACTCAACTTCGAATCTCCTGTAGAAGTATCAAGTGACAGCTTCATATATGAAGCATTTTTTATCAGCATCAGCGTTTTTAAGAAAACAACATAGTCCGATTTCTCAATATTAATTTTCTGGACTCGCACAAGTTCATTATATAAAAATCCTTTCCTTGAAAAAACCTCTTCTATATATTTTTCAAGAATACCATATTGAAAAATATTAACCACACTGTTAAAGTTAAATCTCGCATCTTTATTTTTGAAAATTTCAGGTGTGAAAGTCTGGAGCTTTTCTTTAATAAAATCAGCTGGAAGAGTCGGCGCCTTTGGTACTCTCTGAAGAGATGTAAAATCTGCAGTTTTAAAAAATTTATCAAGAACCGGACTCGTTTCTTTCCACGCTCTGTCATATAAATCTGCAAGAATCAATTGAAGAATTTCATTCCACTCAAGATGAGGGAAAAATTGAGGGTTTTTCATTGCCGGTTTAAGCTGTTCCAGATTATGTATAATAAAATTTATAATTAAGCCTTCTGCTATCAGAATCGGTTCATCCTTTATGCTTGGATTCTGAAAAAGGTGCGTCACGAAATCGTGGATTTTAACTTTATCTTCTGCTGTTGCCATAATATTTATTTAAATGAATCTGGTTATTTGTCAATTATAAATCAAATCAATTGATAAAATTAAATATTTTATCAATGTAATATTATTTTAATAAATATGATAATCTTTTTTATCCTTTGAATATTTTGATTCATCTTCCTGAAATGAATCAAAAATTATTTCAAGTGAAACTTCTGTTTCAATCATATTTCTTAAATCAGAATTTCCGCATAATAAATCAAAAGCTGGAATTGTATTATTAAATTCATACTCATCTGTCCTGAATATCAGTTTCCCGGTTAATTTTTTCGCTGCATGTATGACAGCTAAACCGGTTTTAAATGAAGAGAATTTTTTTCTGTCAGTTATATGTATAAATATTCCGGAGCATGTTTTGCCTGAGAATTTACCGAATACAGGCTTAAACAATACCGGCCTGAAATAAGCACCTGGAAGATTTATTGAATTTAAATAATCTGAATATTTATTTGAATCAATGAAATCTGCGCCTGACGTTTCAAATGGAGTTGTTGTTCCCCGCCCTTCAGATAAATTTGTTCCTTCTATCAGACATAAGCCCGGATAAACTAAAGCAGTATTTAATGTCGGCATATTCGGTGAAGGTGAAATCCAGGTTAAGCCTGTTTTATCGTAAAACATTCCCCTTCTCCAGTTTTTCATTTTAATCACATGCAGATCAATATCATTATTATAAAAATCTTTTGCCATTAACGCAGTTTCACCAGCAGTAAAACCATGTCTGACGCATACAGGAAGAGCTCCGACAAATGATTCGAATTTCATGTTTAAAACAGGCCCTTCAACCTTTTCACCGCCAAGAGGATTAGGCCTGTCAAGAACTGCAAATTTTATTTTTCTTCCGGATATTTTTCTCATGAAATAAATCATTGTATTAAGATAAGTATAATATCTTGCACCGACATCCTGAATATCAAAGAAAACAATATCCAAATCACTCAGATATTTTTCATCCGGAAAAAGCGTGGAATTGGAATTCCCGTAAAGGCTTATAATTTCAGCAGGATAACCGGAATGCGAGCCAGCAGGAATCTGGTCCTGCTCAGTGGCGAAAAGCCCGTGTTCAGGAGAAAAAATTCTTTTAAGATTAAAACCCTTTTTAAGAAGAACATCCCAGCTATATATTAGATTGGAAGTAACAGATGTATGATTTGCAATTATTGCTGAATTTAAATTAATAAATTTTTTATCAGATGCGATAAGATTATCAAGGCCGGAGATTACCATTGTGAATATTTTAAAAAAAGCCTGTGATTCCAACAGCAGGTATAATCAGATTCTGAAATCCAGTTACTGTTACGGCAGAACTGTCAAAAGCAAAACCGACTCCAATGCTTAAAATAAGACCTTTTGTTAAAACAAATTTAAGGCCTATTTCATCAGTAACTCTGAAACCTACTGCAGTGCTTCCGCTTCTCAGGCTGATACCTACATAAATTGCAGTATAAAAACAGATCTCATCTCTTTTATCCAGCCCGAATACAAATAAAGGACCTGTTCCAATATCAAAAGCCTGGGTATTTCCTGTAAAATTAAATTCTGCAGTTGCTTTGAAGGTTATAGCAAAATTTGGTATGAAAAAATAATTAAATATGGGGAAAAGTTTTAATATAAGATTTGTATCAACCGGCGTTCCTGCAAGACCAATTGATTGAAAAGAAATGAAACCTCCAATTTCTACTGTGTTTTTACTAAGATACTTTTTATCTTTTATTCTTATAGCATCTTCAATTTCTTCTTTTACTATTTTTTTAACATCAGTGATGAGAGCGTCTTTATTAATGGTTTTTTTGCTGGCCTTGCGCTCTTTACTCAATGATTGATCGATTTCATCTCTAACAGCTCCCCTTAGATCATCCATCAGATCTTCACTGTCGCCTGTTCTTATTTCAGAAAGAGGTTTATCTTTATTTGCATATTTTTCTTTCGGGCCGCGGTAGTCTTCGTAGCTTTCTCTTGCAGATAGATAAATTGAAATAGTTAAAAATAGCAATACAAGTGATAATACCTGGAAGAGCCTACTCATAAAAAACCTCCGTGTCTTTGGTATTTTATCGGCAGAAACGGAGCAAATGTTTAATATTTTTTCTTTGAAAAAAGACCTTTTAAGAACTGGAGGAAGCTTTTAAACATCATTTTTAACCAGAGTAATATTTTCTTGATGCCTTTGGCATTTAAATATTTCTTCATTTCTTCAATATGAATAAGCTCTTCATATGAAAAATCTTTTCTGGCAGTATTTTCATCAACTTCAACATTAAATTTATCAAGTTTGGATTTAGCGTTAATACGATTATACTCAATTTCAGTCCAGCCGAGCAGTTTAACTGACTGGATTCTTCTATATCCTGCAAGTAATTCGTTTTTGTCATTGATAAGAACCGGATTAAAAAGGCCGTTTTTATGAATTGAATTTACCAGATCCGATAAATCTCCCGGATCTCTCCTCAGCCTTTTTTTTATTTTAATGTCAGATATTTTAATTTTCAATTTATTATCTCCATTTCAGGCAATAAAAAGAATACCTGAAAAAATAGTCAAGAAAAAATATAAACAATTAAAGAGTCTTTAAACTATCTGCTTGAAATATAAGAGTTTAATTCAGATTGATCAAGAAGCTGGATTTGTATCGGGATTATTTTTCTGAACTGTTAAGGCAAGATATTCATCATAATTCTGGCGGCTGATATCATCGAGATATGAATTTTGAAATCCGATTTTAATCAGAGTATTATCAACGAAAGTAATATTTCTTACAATTGCCCCTATAACAGCTTTTTTGCTTGTTGGAAGCATGACTTCAAAATAACATAAACTGTCTTTTTTAAAATGACGGGCAAGTCCCCTGTCTTTAAAAACAATACCAAGACCGCCTGCAGATATGTCAGATATTAAAAACTTGTTTTCAATATGATTAAACATCTTATTTTTTACAAACAGCTGATCAATTACAATTGACATTCTTTTTATTACAGCAAGATCGCCTTCAGATAATGGCAATGGATTGTTTACCTGAATATATCCGTATGGAATTATATTCCTGTACATGACAGGAACCATAATTTCAGTATTATATTTTTTTCCTCCAAAATTCAGATCTTTGCCATAGATATTATCCAGATAAAATTTATACATGTTTGCATATTTCGGATCCGGATCAGAATTTAAATCAGGAACAAATATCACAAGTTTGCTTTCCAGCGCGTATTTCAGGCGGATATCATTTTTGGCTTCATGAAGAAAAACAATCTTTATATTTTTGTAATTTTTCTGAAGATCAAACATTACAATTTCTTTTACCTGATCGTTTTTTTTATTATTCATTTCAAGGGAATTCCGGATATAGAAATCTGAAAAATAATTAGACATATAAAAAACATTTTTACCGCCGCTGCCAACAGTTCCAACAAGCGTTCTGTCTTCTTTTTTCTGGGAAGAGATTATCTGAAATTTCATAGGAATAAAAATAAAAGTATCTTCGTTTCTTTCAAAATATTTCAAGCTGCAGTAAATAGTATTCAGTTCGTTTCTCGTGAATACAATCAATACATCCGGAACATTTTTCACTTTAGGAATTCTAATCGCAGCGTGTTCATTGTCATATCCGAGAAAATATACTTTTAAATCTCCGGATTTTGTTTTTAAATAGACTTCCTGTTTCGCGAAAAAATTCGTGAAAATTGCACCCATCTGGGATTTGTCAGTTATTGTTGTTATCTGATCAGCCATAGATTTTCCTGTTAATTAACAATTCCGCCGTCTTTCAGATAGATTGTTCTTCCGGTACGGGATGCAATTTCCTTATCGTGCGTCACAATCATGATTGTTGTTTTGTTTTCATTGGCGAATCCGAACATTATATCAATGAGATTATTTGAGTTCGCGCTGTCAAGGCTTCCAGTAGGTTCATCTGCAAGAATAATATCCGGTTTGCCGATTAAGGCGCGAGCAACTGCAATTCTCTGACATTCACCGCCAGACATCATTGATGGCAGATGCGATGCTCTTTCAGATAAATTGAACCTGTCAAGATATTTCAATGCTTCATCCTTAGCCTGATTTTTACTGACCCTTCGGATTAAAAGTGGCATCATAATGTTCTCAAGAGCTGTAAATTCTGGCAGCAGATTATGCAGCTGAAATATAAAGCCTATATGGCTGTTTCTCAGAGAAGACATCGCATCAACTGATAATTTAGAAATATTATTATCGATAAGAAAAAGTTCACCGTTTTGAAAAGTATCAAGACAGCCGACGAGATTCAGAAGCGTTGACTTCCCTGCTCCTGAAGGCCCAACTATAGAAACAATTTCGCCTCTTTTAATTTCTATATTAATATTATTAAGAACCCTGATTGTGCTGCTGCCTGAACCGTAATATTTTTCAATTCCGGATGTTTTAACAACTATATCATTCATATTATTCATACCTTATAATTTCAACCGGTTTTAGCCTCGATGCGTGCCATGCAGGAAATATTGCAGCAGCAGTGGAAAGAAATACCGCAAATATTGAAATCAGGACTACAAATTCGGGATTGATCTGTGTCGGCAAAACATCAATGTAATAAACATGTGTCGGCACAATAGTAATTTTATTATAAAAACCAAGTTCAAATGTCTTATAAATAACAGATAGAACAGAATTGATAGAATTTTCAATCCACCTTACAATTGATTCAAGATTCAAGGATGCTGCGATACCGGTAAAAACGCCAAGCATTGATCCTATTAACCCAATAAAAAAACCTTCCAGAACAAAAATCGCCATTATTGAATTAGTTCCTGCTCCCATTGCTTTTAATATGCCGATTGCTTTTCTTTTTTCCATTACAACCATCACAAGTGTTCCCATGATAGTAATTCCTGCTGAAAGTATTATCAGAAAAAGAATTATTGTCATGATAAGTTTTTCAAGGCGCAAAGCATAAAACAGATTATGATTTTTTTCCTCTGCAGTCATTGTCATAAAACTGAATCCGACTGAAGACTGGATTTTTGATGAAATATTATCAAGCGAATATATATCATTAACCTTAACAGCAATATTTGTAATTCTATCACCAACATCAAAAAGCTCCTGTGAATCCGGCAGAGACATTATAATCATTTTTGTATCAAAATCATAATAACCTGTTTTAAAAAATCCGAGAACCTGGTAATTCCCTATCCCCGGAAGAACTCCTTCATATGCAGTCAGCTTCCCTTTTGGCACAATCAGCTCAAGATTATCACCTGCTGAAATTTTCCTGTTGATAGCCATTTCCTCGCCGATAAAAACACCGGTTTTAACTGCAAAATTTTCACTGCCCTGTGATATAAATTTTTTTACATCGGATGGAATATTTCCTTTCTCGCCTGTTCCCCGTATCAATACCGGATTTATATATGTTTTATGCCTGAGAAGCCCCTGCCCCTGTATGTAAGGATTAACGCTTTTAATGCCCTGAATTTTCTGTATTTTTTCTACAACAGGTTTATAGTTTTCTATTGAATCACCTTTAATTTCACTATGAAGCCTGGAAACTGTAATATGCGAATCAACATCAAGAATTTTATCTTTTATTTGAGCCTGGAAACCATTCATTACAGAAATAACCAGTATCAGAATAAAAACTCCTATAAATACAATAAAAATTGATAGAAGTGTATTAAAGGAAATAAACGCCTGATTTTTTTTCGCTTTCAGATATCGAAAGCCTATAAAAAGTTCAAAAAAGTTCATTTTACGGGAGCCTCAAAAAAATTATTTTTTACCAATATTGTTAATACAGGGAATATTAAAAAAACGATTTATCGGGATTCCCTTATTTTTTCATTCTGATGAGTGTTCTGTTAGACATCAGCCAGCCGTCCTTGCTTCTCTTTCCGTCAATAAATTTTACCATATCAACATCACCGATTATGAGAACAGAAGGTTTTCTGGTTTTCCTTTTAACTTCAGCACAATCAAATTTCAAATTTCTTTTAATATATGAATTTCCATCCTGGTCTTTTTTAACATCTTTTTCATTTATTTTATCAGCTTCAATAATCATAAGATCTGCGAGAAAAAATTCCTTATACATTTCCAAAAAAACATTCTGTTCCTTAGGATAGGCTTCACATGCTTTATAATCAGAATAATTTAAAGCTTCAATTGATTTAGACCATTTATGAAGAACCTGTTCCGCTTCAGGATATGTTTCTTTTTTTCCGCTGCAGGCAGTTATTATAATTAAAGATAAGATTATGCTTAATATTATGTTTTTTTTCATTTTATACCTATCAATTATTTTAATCCAAGTTCAATCTCACCGAAAACCTGGGCAGAAAACTTTTCAATCTTAGTATCTTTTTCTTTCCAGGATTGCGGAGAGAGCCCGGCTTTTAGGCACGTATTAAAGAGGAATTCCTCAAGATTCCATTTCTGCTCAACTGCCACCTGAGGAAGAAGGAGTCCGGATTTATATCCTTTTTTAATTATCAGCCCGTCCCTTCCTATTACAATATCCGACACGTTTTTAACATCTTCAATAGGGCTTAAAATTGAAACTTCAATATCAATTTTTTCAAATTCCTCTTTTTTTAATGAAGCAAACCTCGGGTCATCAAAAGCTGAAGCCTTGGACATGTCAATAATTGTTTCGGTTATCTCTTTTATTCCTACTATATAACCAATACAGCCTCTCAAGCCGCCTTTGATATGAAGAGTCACGAATGCACCGAATTTTTCCTTAAAAACAGACTCGTTTAATTCCAGATCTCTATACGGCAGAGGCAGCCCAAGTTTTCCTGCAATGGTATTTCTTGCCAGTTTTAAAATTTTTATCTGCTGTTCCCTGTTCAGAAGTTCATCCATAAATCCTCCTATTTTATAAAAGCCGCTGATAAATAGCCTACCACTTCCTTTTTGCTTCCTGCTGTGTCGCCGGAATTCATATACTTTAAAATTTTTGTTTTAGTGGCTCCTAAAATTTTTGATGCATAAATTCCTGTCAGCACAGGCCCTTCCCCGCACGCTTCAGTTTTTCCTGATTCAATTGATGATTTTAATTTTTCAGGATCAAAACTTTCCAGGGCACGGATAAATCTATTATCGATTTCAACTGCTTTTGGATATGGATGATAATGAGAAAGATCAGTTGAAATTACAACCGCACATTTTTTACCGGATGAAGATACAGCATAAGCCAAAATCTCAGCAAGCTTGTTAACATCTTTCAGTTCAACAGTTCCGATAATAACAGGAACTATTTTTGCTTTCTCAGCAACTGTTTTAATAAATGGAACCTGAACTTCCAGAGAATGTTCAATATCATGAATTCCGCTGTTATACCAGAATAATTTGCTTTTAAAAAGTTTTTCTGTAATATCTGTATCTATTTCAGCGCTGCCTATTGGAGTATCATAAAATCCATCCCTGATAACTGATGCACCTTCGAACCTTGCTCTGTGGGATGGAGCAAGAATTATTACAGTTTCAGGATTTATTTGAGCCAGTTTTTTATATGAATATGCAGCCACAGGCCCTGAGTAAATATAACCCGCATGAGGTACAATCAATGATATTATTTCACTATTGACAGGAACATCTTCCGCTGAAGATAAATATTCAGAGATCATGGATTTAAGTTCTACGGGCGATGACGGATAAAATGATCCGGCAAACGCAGGCTTTCTTTTATTCATTATTTCCTCCACTTATATATCTCAAATTTATCTCTTAAACATTTTTTCAAGTTCAGGTTTATTCAGCCTGTAGACAAACGGCCTTCCATGAGGGCACCTCAATTCATACGCACCGGATAATATTTCTTCAGCAATTATTGCAGTTTCATTCATGTTTAATTCATCTCCTGCCTTTTTTGCAAGTCTGCAAGCTGAAGTGCTTGATACAGCTTTGAAAATATCCGGCTTTTCCTCCTGATTAAATATTCGTATCATATCTTTGATTATCTCTTCAGGATCTTTTTCCTTGAATACAGAAGGCATGGTTTTTACTGAAATTCTGTTATCAGAAAGATCTTCTATCTCTATTCCTGATTCAAGAAATAAATCAGAATTTTCAATAGCAGATATATATTCATCTATAGGAAGCTCAATTGCTTTTGGAAACAATAAGCTCTGCGGCGACAGATCAATTTTTCTTGAAGTGAGTTTATCGAAAATAATTCTTTCGTGTGCTGCATGAAAATCTATTATCACGAGAGAATCACCTTCTTCAATTAAAATGTATGTTTTAAATAGAATTCCAAGTATTTTATAATCAATTTCCGTATTTGAAAATTGTGAAATTTCATCTTTTATCGAATTTGAGGAAAATGAATGTTCAGAAAAAAAATGCCGCTGAGAATCTGTATCAGCACTGAAATTGTGTTTAGAATTTATCTCATCAGATATAGCTGAATCAGTTTTTTCAGGTTCATTTTTTTTGAGGCTGATATTATGCTCCCTGTTTAAAACTTTTCCTGCAAGTTTGAAAATCAGCGAGTCAATATATCTCTGATCAAAAAGCTTAACTTCTCTTTTTGAAGGATGAATATTAACATCCACTAGTGTCGGATCTATTTCAATAAAAATAAATGCAGCAGGATAGGTTCCGTGCAAGGCCACAGCCTCGTATGATTTTGAAAGTATGAAACCCAGATTTTTATAATCAACAGGCCTTCCATTGATAAAAATATACTGCATATTTCTGGATGACTTCATTTTATCAGGTTTGGATAAAAAGCCGCTTATTTTGACTTTTATATCCTGCAGCTCTGAGAATAAAAGTGAATCAATTTCTTCTATGCCGAATATTTGCGCGAGCCTTTCTTTTACCGTTGAAACATTTTTAAGAGTTATCTGCCTTTTATTTTCTGAATCAAGTGAAAATGAAATGCTATAATTTGAAATGGCTGTTTTTAAAAAAATATTTCTAATCAGCCTCATTTCTGTGCTTAAACTTTTTAAAAATTTCTTCCTGGCCGGGATATTATAGAATAAATTTTCAACAATAACAGCTGTACCGGACGGGCCTGCATAATCTGAAATTTCAACTCCATCGGATGTTGATTTTAATTTAGATCCGGTTTCTTCATCAAATCTTCTGGAGAGAATTGTCATTTCAGAAACAGATGATATGCTCGACAGTGCTTCACCGCGGAAACCGAATGTTGATATTTTCTCAATATCGAATATTTCCATAATCTTGCTTGTAGCATGTTCCACTATTGCAAGAGGCATATCCTCTTTAGAAATTCCTCTTCCATTGTCTTTAATTAAAATACGGGTAAGGCCGCTGTGAGTTACCTGAACTTCAATCTCTGATGCGCCGCCGTCAATTGAATTCTCAAGCAATTCCTTAATTATGGAAAAAGGTCCCTCTATTACCTCTCCTGCAGCAATTTTTTTCTTAACAGCATCCGGAAGAACTATTATTTTATCATTATTTTTTTTCATCTTATTCAATAATTAAATCAAGAAGAGCAGGTAAAGTTTTTTCTACACTTCCAAGAATCAAAATATCAGTCAGAGCGGAGGTAGTTTCAGATTCTTCAATATTAAACTCAATAATTACAGCACCGTTTTTTTTAGCTATTGCAGGAATTGCAGCAGCAGGATAAACAGCAGATGAAGTGCCTATAACCAGCACAGTATCAGCAGTTGCTGCAAAATCAGCTGATTCGATCAATGCATCTTCAGGAATCGCCTCTCCGAAAAAAATTACTGACGGCTTCAAAACAGCTCCACAGGAGCATAAGGGAATTTTTTTTTCAATAATTCCATATGATTCAGATTTATATGATTTCCCGCATTTTAAACATTCGAGAAATTCAGTATTGCCGTGGAATTCTATTACTTTAGAGCTGCCTGCTTTACCATGAAGCCCGTCAATATTCTGAGTCACAAGAGCTTTTAAAATTCCGAGATTTTCAAGTTTAGCAAGAGTGTAATGCGCGTCATTCGGTTTCGCATTAATAACAAGACTCATCATATCAAAAATCATATCCCATATTTTTTCAGGAGTGCGGTGAAAAGATGATATATTCGCATATACCATGGGATCATACTTATCCCAAAGACCGCCTTTGCTTCTGAAATCCGGAATTCCGCTTGGAACAGAAATACCTGCACCTGTTAAAGCAATCAGGCTTTTTGATTTTTTTATTATTTTAGCCGCTTCTGCTATAAATTCATCCATAGAAAATATTTTATAATATTATTGAATGAATGTCAATATAATTATAACTTGACATGAAACAATATAGCAGCATGTATTTGATGGAAGAAATATCTGGAGATAAATAATTATGGAATGTTCCTGCGGCGGAGCTTTAATTGAAGGAAAAAGTTCTTATAGAACAAACAGGGATAATTTTACTTTTATTCTTGAAAATATCCCTGCTTATAAATGCACAAGATGCGACAAAGTCCTCTTTGACGAAGCAACGATTGAAAAAATAAAAAAACTTGAAAACCGGATAGACAGAGAATGCAAAGAGATTCTTACCGGAGTAATATCAACCAATCTCTACGACTATTAAAATCTATTTATCAAGTATATAAAACTCTGTTCTTCTGTTTTTCTTTCTGCCAGGCTCAGTTCTGTTATCGCCAATCGGTTTGTCAAATCCGTATCCTTCAGACTTTATCTGTTCAGGACTGACTCCGTTTTTAATCATATATTCAGCAACCGAGTCTGCCCTTCTTTCTGAAAGCTTCTTGTTGTGCTCTCTGGTTCCTGTTGCGTCCGTATGTCCGCGGACTTCAATTTTAACTCTTCGGTTATTTTTTAAATATTCAGCCATCTTATCGAGTATATTCAGTGATTCTTTTTTTAAATATGCTTCGTTTGTTTCAAAATAAATATTATCCACAACGATTTCTTTTCCTTTTTCAATCTGATCAAGCTCTATATCCTTTTTTAAATCATCTTTATCAATAATTGTTTTCTTTGGAACATAGCCGTCAGCTGATGCTGTAATTTCAACATCATCCGCATCCGGAATCTCAATCTGGGAATCCGGTTTGGAAATTTTGATTTTTTTAGAATAAATTATTTTACCCTTATCCCATTTTCTGATATCAAGCTCTGCGGGAATAAATCCTTTATCCTTGCCTTTTGCTGTGATTGTTATCTTTTTCATTTTTAATGCCTGAGGGTATGAATTATCCTCTATTTTTTTATCCGGAACATTTTTATCTTTTTTGCCTGAATCTTTATCGTACGGATCATAAATTGTGCCGCCGCCGTCTATGATTCTCGGATAATAATCAGTACCTACTGCATATATATAGTTCCCGCCTGGAAGAAACATGATTCCTTTAGATGCACTTGGCTGGCCTGACCCGCCAGGAAACGGCGAAACAAATTCCCATGCAGCTGATCCATCGGAATTATTCAACAGTTTAAGCCTGGTAAAGGAAACCTCTTTTCCTCCTACAGGTTTTTTAAAAGTCGCAGCAGCATAAATCTGATTCCGTATCAATACAAAATACGGAGAAGATTTTTCACCGAGAGAAATTTTATTTTTAATATCGCCTGATTCAGATGAAACAGATACAATTGAATCATTATTCAGCGTGAAAACGAGTTCCCTTTCAGTAAATGAAGGGTTGGATGTAATATACTGGCCGTAATCCTTTACCCATTTGATTTTACCATTATCAAGATCGAATGCAAACAGCTTGAAGCCTGATGCAAGATATACAAGCCCTTTGTAAACAACGGGTGAAAACAGCTTAACAGGCTTTTCAAGCCCTGATGACCATACAACTTCCCCTGTTTCGGATGCAATGCAGTATAAAACGAACTTGCCTGTACCGTAATCCATTGACTGGGTTAAAATATATTTATCATAAAACGAAGGAAACCCGCTGTATGATTTTACGCTGATATTATCCCACATCTGATGCCCGTTTACAATTTCCCTTGATATAAATACATTTCTTGTACCATAATAAATCCTGTCTCCATTTATCACAGGATCTGAATATATCCCATCTACAAGCGGGGATTTATAATCATTAAAGCTTTTACTTTCCCTGAGGCCTGTTCGTCCCCAAATAACATTTCCGTTATTTTTATCAATGCAGTAAATCGCTATAGTGTCAGTGATAAACAGCTTGTTATCTTTAATTAATGGATATTTGATTTTCCCCATGGATTTTGTATTCGATGTAAACTGAGAAGCAACACGAAACAGATCTATTTTCCATAACAGCTTTCCGGAATCTTCATCAAGGCAGTAAACATTCCTGGACTGGTCAATGAAGTATATTTTTCCTTCTGATATAATCGGATTATGCACAATATCCCCTGCCTGAAAGAGCCACTTTAAATTTCCGTTTTTTACAGTTATTTCATCATTATTTCCTGTGTAATACAGATTGCCCTTGTATACCGGCCAATCTGAAGCATTCAGTAATGATGCAGAAAAAATTATCAGAAATATTATTTTTTTCAAGTTTAACTCCATCTAATATGATTAATATTATAAAATGCTTTTTTGTACTTTATAGCAGTTAACGATTTAAATAGTATAATGTCATACCGGCCGAAGTCCCGGCGTATAGCCGTGATAAACTTCGCATAGTGCCGGAATCTCATAGAAAATGTTCAGTAATATGAATTCCCGTTTTCACGGGAATGACAGAAAATGAACTAATATATTCATGAAATGCTATATTTAAAAATATAATCATAATATGGAGCAAAGAGTCAATAATTATATTGAAATAAATTTATATGTTTTAAATAATTTGTTTAATGAAAAAATTACCGATTCTGATATTAATACCTCACGGCGGGTATAAAATCCCTGATGAACTGCAGGAAACAACAGTGTTAAACAGCGACGAACTTTTTTTCGAAGCAGACACCTGCTCCAATGAAATTTTTTCTCTGAAAGAAAAAGTATATGCTGTTATTGACACTGAAATTTCAAGACTTTTTGTTGATACAGACAGGAATGTAAACCAGATTCCTCCGTCTTCTGCTGACGGGATTATCAAGAAAACAACATCCATGGGAAAAAAAATATTCCGCGATGGGTATTTCCCAAATGAAATTGCTTTATCAAATATCATTAAAAGATATTATTCGGAATTTCACAAAACTTCAGAAAAAATAATAAATACAGACGCAATTAAATTAATCCTTGATTGCCACACAATGTCCCCTGTCGGGCCGAAAAATGCAGAAGACAGCGGGTTGCCGAGGCCTCTGATCTCAATACAGAATGTTATATTTAAAAACAGCAAATCACATATCACTTGTGATATGCAAAGCGCAGAAAACCTTTTGGGATTATTTCAGAAATCTTTCAACAAGGAAGATGGAACTGTTGCTAAAAAATTCGAACTCAACAATCCCATGTTCAACGGCAATATTCTAAGCAGTTACGGATCAGGCAGAATTCCAATGATCCGCCTTAGTCTTTCAAAATCACTTTTTTTATCTGACGATCATTTTGATATTAATACAATGGAAGTTAATCCGAAAAGAATAACCGAACTGAGAGAAAAAATTTCAGCAATACTTGAAAAATTTATGGTCTCGGATCCGCTCGACCAGCGCTAATGAATATCGTCATCCCGCCTACGCTTGATGAACATATACAGCACGCTCATCGAGCGAAGTAGTGATTCAATGATTCAGATAATTATATGCTTCCATTGCTGCAGTTGAGCCATCTGCGCATGCCATTACGATCTGTCTTTTTGAACTGCTGCGTAAATCCCCTGCTGCAAATAATCCCGGAATAGCTGTATTCATATTCATATCAACAATAACTTCCTGCTTATCATTGAGAATTTCAGATGTGACAATAGATGTGTTTGGATCGAATCCGACAAAAATGAAAACTCCGTCTGTAATTAAATTTGATTCAGCGCCTGTTTTTTTATTTTTAAGCAATAAACTCTCAACCTTTGCTGTTCCATTAATTGATTGAACTGTAGTATCAAGAATAGTCTCAATTTTACTGTTACCATTAATCCTGTCCTGTAAAATTTTATCAGCTCTGAATTCGTCTCTTCTATGGATTAGATACACTTTACCTGCAAATCTTGTTAAAAATATTGCTTCTTCAAGTGCGGTATTTCCTCCTCCTACAACAGCTGCAATTTTCTCTCTGTAAAATGCGCCATCACAGGTGGCGCAGTAGGAAACACCTCTTCCGAGAAATTCTTTTTCTCCGGGCGCACCAAGCTTTCTGAATGAAGCACCGGATGCAATAATAACAGATCTGCATTCAATTTTATTTCCATCTGTCTGAGTCAGTATAAATATATTTTTATCTGCATCTTTTTTAATTGTTTTTATATCGCCATTTATAATTTCAGCTCCAAGCCTTTTTGTCTGAGCTTCCATTTTTGACATAAGATCCCATCCGGAAACAGGATCAACAAATCCCGGGTAGTTTTCAACTTCGTAGGTATTTACAACCTGCCCTCCAGGAGAAAATTTTTCCACTACAGAAAGATCAATACCGGCACGTATACCGTATATTGCTGCACTTAAGCCTGCAGGACCGGCTCCTACTATAATCAGATCTTTCATTTGACACCTCAAAAAAAATATTTTATATTGTTAACAATACAAATCCGGATTTGTTATGAGTCAATATAATAAATATATTAATTATGTGATTACAGAATTATTTTTTGTTCTTGTATTTATTTTAATGTATGTCATTATTAGTAATCATAAAAAAATAATATAACCATGAAAAATCAAACTATATTAAACAATGATATATTATACTCATATAAACTTTTTTTTCCAAATGATTATAATGTAACTGAATCAATTATTCAAAATATTAATCCTGATTCATTGAAATCAGCGTATAAAAAACTTGTATTTCAGAATCATCCGGACAGATTCAAGTATCTGAATTTAAAAGAAACGGAACTGAAGAACCGGATGATTAATATAAACTGCGCTTATGAAAATATTTCCTCTTATATAAAAAACAAGAAATTTGCAAACACATTTCACCGCAAACAGCCGTCTTCAAATAAAAAGCATGCAAATCCCAAAAGAGATTTCAGGAGTCATGCAGTCCCTCAAAAAAAAATATTTTTCGGGCAGTTTTTATTTTATACCGGAAACATTAATCTCAATACACTTATATCTGCCTTAACCTGGCAGCGTTGCCACAGGGAAAATTTTGGAAAAATTGCATTAAATTGGAAAATACTTGATTCAGTAAAATTAGTTGATGTATTGAAAAAAAAGCAGCCGTTCGAAAAAATCGGAGAATGCGCTTTCAGGCTTGGATATATTAATAATTTTCAGCTTTCAGCAATACTTGCAAAACAAAAAAACCTGAAAAAACCAATTGGCGAATATTTCATTAAAAATAATCTAATTGACAAAAACGATATTGAAAGATTTGCTATATTGCATAAACAGCATAATTACCTGTATGCATAGATGTGTGGAGAAAAATGGTAAACACTAAAATTTTTAAATCAATTGATAAAAGTCTGTCTAAAAAACTGATTATCGTAATTCTTGGAATATCCATTTCATCAATTATTATTATATCTCTTTCCATATATGTTATGCTGAAAAAAAATGTTTCATTTATTTTATCTGACGATCTTAAATCAAAAAATAACATTATATACGATATGATCAATACCGGTTTTGAAGATTTTGAATCGGAACTCACAAATATAGCTGAAAACGGAACACGCATAACAAAATCTCTAGTCGCATCAAATAATCCAAATGCGAAAAAAATAGCAGAGGAAGTACTGCTATCACAAAAAATCGGAAAAAACGGTTATATATATGCTATAAATTCCCAGGGAGTTATTCAGTTTCACCCAAAAAAAGAATTAGTTGGAGCAAATTTATTCAAGCATCAATTTATCAAAGATTCTATTAATAACAAATCAGGAACAATTGAATATAAATGGGCAAACCCGGGTGAAAAAGCACAAAGAAGCAAAATTATTGGTTTATCATATTATGAGCCTTTTGACTGGATTATAAGCGCATCTGCATACACTGAAGATTTCACATTTAAATCATTTTCACTTAAATCCCCTCTTAAAGAAAAAATAAAAAGTATAAAAGTTGGTGAAACAGGTTCGATTTTTATTATAAACAGTTCAGGTGATATTCTGCTGCATAAAGATCAGGAAGGAAAAAACATCAGTGGTCTTGACTATATAAAAGATATTATCAAGAAAAAAAACGGCACTACGGATTATAAAGAAAAGAATGAAAACAATATAGCAGTTTTTAAATATTTTGAACCATTAGACTGGTATATTGTTACAGGAGGAAACTATACTGATATTATAGATTCGACTCTGAAATCAGTTCGTTTGACTATAATCGGCATTATAATATTTTTTATAATTCTAATTTCTGTTCTTGTCGCTTTAGCATTAAAAAAACTCATTATAAATCCTGTTAAACATGCTGAAATTATGACTAATCAGCTTAAAGACGGTGATCTGACAATTTCTACTGAATTTAAAACAAATGATGAGTTAGGGATTCTTATCCATTCTGTTGGTGAAATAATAAATTCATTTAAAGAAATATTTATTTCTTTAAAACTCAACATTTATGAACTCAGTGAATCTTCAACAAAAATGTCTTCTGTGAGTAAAAATCTGGCTGAGATGTCACAGGATCAGGCTTCAGCAGTCGAGGAGTCTTCTGCTGCTTTGCAGGAGACAATTGATTCAATGGATAAAATCGCTGAAACAGCATCAACAGTATATCAGAACGTTGATAAAAATGCTTCTAAAATGTCAGATATGGCATCTGAGGCCAAATCTTCATTTACTGAAGCAACTGAAGTATCAAATCTGATGATTAAAACCGCATCAGATGCATCACAGGGCCAGCAGGATTTAAATGACATGGTAATTGAAATGCAGAAAATTAAAAACAGCACTTCTAAAATTGCTGAAATTATAAGCATTATTTCAGATATTTCAGATCAGGTAAATCTTCTGTCTCTTAATGCAGCAATTGAAGCAGCAAGGGCCGGAGAGCACGGCCGAGGTTTTGCAGTAGTTGCTGATGAAATTTCAAAACTTGCTGATCAGACATCAGAAAGTGCTAAAACTATAACAAGCCTTGTAAATGACGGCAATAAGCAGGTGGATCTCGGAACTAAAATTGTTGATAGGACAGCTTCAACATTCAGAATAATTATTCAAAACATTGAGCTTGTAAAAAACAGCATGTCAAAATTTTCTGAAACATTGAAAAGACTTGCAGACATGGCATCCGATGCAAGAGGAAGAACAGACAATATTAAAAAGCTGGCGAATGAAATATCAAACGCAACAAATGAACAGAAAACTTCAACAAGAGAAGTTTCATCAACTGTGGAAAAAATAAATGAATCATCTCAGCAGCTGGCATCATTTGCTGAAACTATTTCCCAATCTTCCGAAGAAATCAACAGCATTTCAATTGAGCTCTCAAATTTTATTGCAAAATTTAAAGTTAAATAACATAAATTTTTATCATCAATTCTCGAGTTTCTGAATATGCTGAACCAGCATAGGGACATCAAGTATAAGAGCAACTTCACCTGTTCCAAGAATTGTTGCTCCAGTTACCCATTCAAGTTTTTTAAAAATTTTACCAAGCGGCTTAATTACTGTCTGGAACTCTCCAATAAGCTTATCTACTGCAAGACCTGCTTTCTTTTTACCATATTCTGCAACAACAATATTCTCGCGTTTTGATTCCGATTCAGACTCGGAGAAAAATTCCCTCAGACGCATAAATGGCAGTACATTCCCTCTTAAATTCAGATAATTTCCGCCTTCCATTCCTGCCATCTGCTCTTTTGATACTTCAATACACTCTGTTACCATATCAAGTGGAAGAATATAATATGATATTCCAACCTGAACCATAAAACCCTCAATTATTGCAAGAGTTAGAGGAAGATGAATGCTGATTGTAGTTCCTTCTCCCTGTTCAGTTTCTATATCAATAATTCCTCTAAGGGATTCAATATTTTTTTTAACAACATCCATTCCGACACCTCTGCCGGAAACATTTGTTATTTTTTCAGCTGTTGAAAAACCAGGCTCAAATATAAGATGATACAGATCATTATCTGAAAGTTCATCTGTTTCCTTTATTAACCCCTTCTCAATTGCCTTAGTCCGGATTTTATCTATTTTAAGGCCTTCACCATCATCCATTACTTCAATTACAATGCTGCCTGTTTCATGATAAGCATCGAGATATATCGTACCTCTTCTGGGTTTACCTATAGCTGCTCTTTCATCAGGCGTACCTATTCCGTGATCAATTGAATTTCTGATAAGATGCATAATTGGATCAGAAATTTTTTCAATTACGGTTTTATCAAGTTCTGTATCGGCACCGCTGACAATGAGATCAATTTCCTTGCCGTTTTCCCGGCTTAGATCGCGTACTACTCTCTCAAACTTTTTAAATGTTTCTCCTATCTGCACCATTCGGATATTCATGGTGCTGTCACGGACCTCATCAATTAGCCTGGACATGGTTGAGACAGATTCAACAAGATCTGTATTGCCGGTTGATCCGGAAAGCTGTTTAACTGTTGCTCCATTAATAACAAGTTCTCCAACAAGATTAATCAGGCTGTCAAGTTTTTCAGCATCAATACGTATTGTTTTATTCTTCTTGTCCTCAAAATTTTTAATCTCTTTTTGTTTGCTTAATGCAGCATCAACTATTGTTTTTTGAAGCATTTTTTCTTTTATGAATATTTCACCGATAGGAGTTGTATTTGCTTCAGTTCCAGTATCTTCTTTAATAATTTCTGATGCAGTTATCTGAACTTTTAATGCCTGATCAAGTTCAGTTTTTGTAATAGCTCCGATATTAACCAGCATGTCGCCAATTTTCATTGGTGTTTCAGGAAGTTCATAAATTAAATTTACATAATCATTAATACTGCTGCGGGGTGGAAGAATTTTTATTTTACAATCTTCTTTCAGAAATTCAAAAATATTTTCAATCCTGCTTTTATCAATTTCAGATTTGAATGAAATCTCAAATCCGAGATAACATTTTTCCGGATCCATATTTTCCTCATCCGGCATGTCATCATAAACCGGAAGAATATTTAAAATATCCCCGAATTCTTTCAGATATGAAATTGCTGATTGCGGATCGATACCGCTTTGAAAAACATCTTTATTCAACCTGAGAGATATATGGTAGCATTCATTACGGATATTTCTTTCTTTGATTACAGGAGACAAAGCATCCTCAGATGGAGGATTGACTGACGATTTTGAATATTCAGATAAAAAACCAAGAAGTGATTCTCTTTGAATTTCTACGCCTGCATCAAGAACAGCTTTTTCATTTTTTTCAAAAAGATCTATTAGGATTTTCATGAAATCATGGCAGTCGAGAAGCAGGCCAATAAAATCCTGAGAAATGGCAATTTTTCCGTTCCTGAGATTATCAAGCACGTTTTCAACTGAATGAGTAAATTTTTCAATTTCAGCAAGACCGAACATGCCGGATGAACCTTTTATTGTATGAGCAGACCTGAACAGAGCATTTATTGATTCTGTATCATCAGGATCTTTTTCCAGATTCAGCAGATATGTTTCCATATCATCGAGCATTTCCCTGCTTTCAGTAAAAAAAAGACCAATCGCGTCATGGATGTTATATTTGTCTGCCATATTTTCCTCCGTTAATTGAGAAAACCGTATAATGAAAATATTCTATCCGATTCAGGGCTTTTACCTGTTACTGAAAGTTTCTTATTATTTATAGATGACTCTCTTAAAAAATAAAGCAGCAGTTGATACCCTGCAGTATCCATTTTTATAATTCCAGATAAATCAAGTGAAATATTCTCTGAAGATTTTATCAGTTCAGAAATCATTTCTTTAGCGGATTTCACAGAATATATTGTGAAATCACCGTTTAATTTAACTATAAGATTACCGTCTTTTGTTTTAGTTTCTTTAATTTCCAATTTCATATCTCAGCTCACCGGAATTTCATTAGTTTATATATTTATCATTTAACAGATATTGCACATCTCAGCCTTTGAAGAATGACAGTAAATTGCTTTAAAATTCAACAAATCAATTAATCATCTACGGTATAAGTTTTTTAACAGCTTCAATTAATGTTTCCGGCTGGAAAGGCTTGATTAGCCAGGCTTTTGCTCCAGCTTCCTTTCCTTTTAATTTCATATCCTCACCTGATTCTGTTGTTAGCATAATAATGGGTGTAAACTTGTAAGATTCATATTTTGAATCAGATTTAACAGCATGCAGAAATTCAATACCGTTCATATTCGGCATATTCACATCGCATACGAACAGATCTATTTCCGATCCATCAAGTTTTGATAATGCATTAACACCATCAACAGCCTCAATTGTATCATAACCTGAACTGGATAATGTGAGGCTCACAATCTGCCTGATTGCGGATGAATCATCTATAACCATTATTTTTTTTCCCATTTACAATTCTCCTCGATGCTTTTCATTTTATTCTTCGCATTTTATCAAACCAAGCTCCTCATCTGAGAATACTTTATCGACATTCATTAATATAATAATTTTATCTTCAATTTTTCCAATTCCTTCAACACAGTCCAGTTTGATATTTGAACTGAAATGAGGTGTGTCCTGTATTGAATCAACTTTGAGGCTTACAACATCCAGGATAGAATCCACTATCATGCCAATAAGTCTGTTTTTCACTTCTGCAATCATGATTACTGTGAGTTTATCATAAGCTTTTTCGGGAAGGCCGAATTTTATTCTCATGCATACAAGCGGAACAATGATTCCTCTTAAATTAACTATTCCTTTCATATAAGGCAGGGAGTTCGGTATTTGTGATGCTTCAGTCATGCCGATTATTTCCTGTATTTTTGCAACATCTACTCCATATGTTTCATTTTCTATATTTACTGTCACAAACATTCTTTCAGGTATTTTAACTTCAGCAGCTTTTTCTTTAAAATGTTTCTTCATAACTCTATTATCCGACCTCCATTCTTTATTTTATACAAAGTCTGAAAGCTCTTCAATATCAAGAACCTTATCTGAATTCAGGATGAAAATAAAAATATCATTAACCTTGCCAACACCTTTAATAAAATCAGCCCTGATGTTTGAGCCGAATGAAGGAGCAGGCTCCATTAAGTCCTCAGGAATATCGGTTACTGCCCTTATTGCATCCACTGCAACGCCAATGTGAATTAAAGCTCCATCAGTTTTATCCTGAACTTCAACTATAACAATGCACGTGGTTTTCTTAACTTCAATTTTTTTATCCTTATAAAATCTTGATGAAAGATCAATAACCGGAACAATTTCCCCACGAAGATTTATTACACCTCTGATGTATTGTGGCATTCTTGGAATCTTGAAAACTGTTTTAAATTCTATAACTTCTCTTACGGAATTAACCTCTATGCCATATGTTTCAGAACCAAGCAGAAATGTAAAAAACTGGGTAACATTTTCTGATGTCCTGTCTTTTTCATTTGTTTCTGTTTTATTCATATTTTAATCTCCAGGTAACCGGTATAAAAACAGTTACCGGCATCATTAAAAAAATTACAATATTTAAGGTTAAAATATACTTAAAAAACAATATGTCAATACAAAATCAATTCCATGTTTATTTTCCTGCTAGCAAGCCTGCAACTTTTTTTGTTTCAGAAGCATTTTCGTTTATATTAAAAAATGCAATTGTTGCCTGCAGTTCAGCTGCATGTGCAGCAAGAGTTTCAGATGTTGCTGCAAGCTCTTCTGCAGATGCTGCATTCTGCTGTGTTATCTGATTAAGCTGTTCCATACCGCCATTTATCTGATCAACTCCTGAATCCTGTTCCTGCGAAGATGCTGTTATCTGGGAAACAAAATCAGAGGTTTTTTTAATCTTTGGTACAATTTCTTCAATTAGCGTTCCTGCTTCAATTGCGTTTGAAAGACTTGTTGTTGTTATTTCATTAATTTCCTGAGAAGCGATCTGGCTTTTTTCAGCAAGCTTTCTTACTTCACCTGCAACTACCGCAAAACCCTTTCCATGCTCTCCTGCTCTGGCAGCTTCAATTGCTGCATTCAAAGCAAGAAGATTTGTCTGATATGCAATATCCTCTATAAGAGAAATTTTCTTTGAAATCAATTTCATTGATTCTACAGTTTTAACAACTGAGCTGCCTACCTTAACCGCTTCTTCAGAAGTGTCATGGGCAAGTTTATCTGTAGCTATTGAATTTTCAGTGTTTTTGCTTATGCTTGCACTGACTTCCTCAAGAGATGAAGCTGCTTCTTCAACATTCGCAGCCTGCTCATTTGTAGCAGAACTCAAATTCTGTGCTGTAGCGCTCATTTCCTCTGAAGCGCTCGCAAGCGAAGAAGAACTGTCATTTATCTTAACAACAATTTCTGTTAATTTTTCTTTCATGGTATTGAGTGCAAATTGAAGTTTTCCTGTTTCGTCCTGTGAATCTACAGTTAAAAAAACAGTTAGATCACCTTTTGATATTTTTTCAGCAAATTCAAGGCTCTTATTTATAGGATTTGATACAGCTCTGGAGAGTATATATGTGATTAGAATGGAAACAACTATTGATACAGTTAATATAATTATTATAACAAACACCAGTGTTCTATACGAAGCATCCTGATCCTCTGCAATTTTTTTTGCGTCTTTCTGATTAAAATCAACAAGCTTATTCACTATTTTCAATGTCTCACGAAAATCTGTTTTCCATTTCTCCTGCTTTTCATTATATTCAAAAAAAGTATCTTTATTTGCACTTTCAAGAAGATTTTTTGTTTCAATAGTTAGTTGTTTATCTGCTTCTGCCAATTTTTCAGATAAAATCTTTTCCTCACCATCAATATGGGTTAAAAAATATTTTTTTAATATTTCATCATTACTGCTTTTAAATTTTTCTGTTTTTTCTATCCTGTAATTTAAATCCCTGAATTCAACATTATTTAAATTTTTTCTTCCTTTTATAATTTCAATTTCAACAAAATTGATTCGAAGCTGCTGAAGGTTAAATGAATAAGTTAATAAATTGATAACAGCATTATAATGATCTTTATAAAAACCATCAAATTCATTATCCATTTTATTAACCTGAAAATATGTAAAACTGCTTATAGCAATTATCAGGACAATAAAAATTGAACAGGCGAGCAGAATTTTAAACGACATTTTTAGATTTTTTAAAAATTGCATATAAAGTCCTCCATGAATAAAATTACTCTTTATCTTATACTAAAAAATAATAATTACATTTATTATTTGCAACTAAAAAACAATAATTATATCTTAATTTACAAATTATTTCAAATCAATAGATATAAATAACTATATATTTAAATTTTTAATAGCTAATAAAAACATATACACTCTAATATTTTATTTTTTCATACAGATTAGAGCATATCAGAATAATTTAGCGGTTATTTTTTTAAAAAAAGCCGGAATAATATACTTGAGAAGTGTTAAAAAAATAATCAATCAGGAATGATATGATAAACAGAGTCAGTATCATCAACATCTTTTAGGGTGACTTTAATATCCTCTTTTGCTGAAGTGGAAATTTTGAACCCTGCGTAATCAGGCTGTATAGGAAGTTCCCTGTTGCCTCTGTCCACAAGGTTGAAAAGTTTAATGCGGCTCGGCCTGCCGAATGAAGTCAGTGTTTCAAGAGCAGCCTTGGTTGTTCTTCCTGTAAAAATTACATCATCCACAAGAAGAATATTCATTCCGGAAATATCGAAATCAATTCTCGTTTCCTTGATAAGCGGCAGATTTTTCCTTTTTCCGATATCATCTCTGTAAAAAGTTATATCAAGAATTCCGAATGGAATCTCCCTGCCGGAAAGTTTTTCTATATTCTTTTTTAAACGCATGGCAATTTCGACACCACCGGTTTGAACGCCGATAATTCCAAAATTATCCGCTTTTGCAATATCTGCATAAATTTTTGCTGCATTTTTTTCTAAAATTTTAGCTATATCTTCAGGTGAAAGAATTAATTTTTCAGACATATCAAATTACCTCTTTATGATATTCCTGTATTGATCTTACGGAAAGTTCCTTTTTCGATTTAACTTCAAGTATTCCCCTGATTGCAGCGTGTGCAGCCTGGATTGTTGTTACAGCAGGAACGTGATATCTGATTGCAGCCTGCCTGATAAAGTACGCATCATCTTTTGAAATTTTCCCGGTTGGCGTGTTTATTATAAAATGAATCTCATCATTTTTTATCAGATCTACAATGTTCGGTCTGCCTTCGCTCACCTTGAAAACTCTTTCACATGCTATACCGTGATTTGTGTAGAAAAGAGCTGTTCCCTCTGTTCCAATAAGCTTAAAACCGCTTTCAAACAGGTTTTTTACATCTTCAAGAAGTTCGTCCTTGGATCTTCTGTTTATACTCAGAAAAACAGTTCCCTCGATCGGAAGTTTATCTCCTGAGGCAAGAGTTGCCTTATAAAAAGATTCACCGAAATTTTTTGAAATTCCCATAACTTCGCCTGTTGATTTCATCTCAGGAGAAAGAAGCGTATCAACTCCTGGAAATTTATTAAACGGCAGTACTGCTTCCTTTACGCTTACATATGGTGTTTTCTTCATAACTGTAAGTCCGAATTCCTTCAATTTTCTTCCAAGCATTACCTTCATTGCAATTTTCGCAAGAGGAACGCCTGTTGCCTTTGAAACAAAAGGAACTGTACGCGATGCTCTCGGATTGACTTCAATTACATAAAGCTGTCCTGCTTTAATGGCAAATTGAATATTTAAAAGCCCTATAACATCCAGCTCATGTGCAAGTGCTTCAGTAGTCATGGTAATATTTTTAATCATTACATCGGATAAAGAAATCGGAGGCAGGATACATGCAGAGTCGCCTGAGTGTACACCTGCTTCTTCAACGTGTTCCATTATTGCTCCGATAAAAACAGTTTCACCGTCGCAGATCGCATCCACATCTATCTCAACAGCATCTTCGATAAAATCATCAACGAGTATAGGATGCTCCGGTGAAAGCTCAACTGCTGTTTTTATATAATGAACCAGACTCGGTTCATCATAAATTATCGACATGGCACGTCCGCCTAAAACATATGAAGGCCGCACTAATACAGGATAACCGATTCTGTTTGCTATTTTAACTGCATCTTCCTGTGTATATGCAAGTCCGTTTTCCGGCTGAAGAAGATCGAGTTTGCGCACTACCTCTGCAAATTTTTCCCTGTCTTCTGCCCTGTCAATTGAATCAGGAGATGTCCCGAGGATCTTTACTCCATTTTCTGCAAGTCCTCTTGCAAGCCTGAGAGGGGTCTGTCCGCCGAACTGAACAATTACTCCATCAGGTTTTTCCCTGTTGTAAATATGCAGAATGTCTTCAAGAGTAAGAGGTTCAAAATATAATCTGTCTGATGTATCATAATCCGTGGAAACAGTTTCAGGGTTGGAATTTACCATTATGGATTCAATTCCCTCTTCACGAAGCGCAAATGAAGCGTGACAGCAGCAGTAATCAAATTCAATTCCCTGGCCTATTCTGTTGGGCCCGCCTCCGAGTATCATAACTTTTTTATTCCTGCTGTTTTTTGATTCATCCTCATCGTCATAGGCTGAATAATAATACGGAGTGTATGCCTCGAACTCCCCGCCGCATGTATCAACAACACGGAATCCGGGAATTATTCCTTTTGAAAATCTGAATGCTCTGACTTCTTTTTCTTTAAGCTTCAGGTTTAGTGAATAATCTTTCTGAAAAGACGGACCCTTCTCATATAATGAATTAAAAGTTTCCTGTGAAGATAAATACCCGAGCTGACGGTCTGAAAAGCCAAGCTCTTTCATTCTGAAAACGTTTTCTTCAGTAAATCCGTTTATCCTGAAATCTGCAGGGAACTCTTTTGAAGCATCAACTATTTCACTCAGCTGGTGAAGAAACCACGGGTCAATATATGTAAGCTGGTTGATTCTTTCAACGCTCCAGCCGAGCTTGAATGCTTCTCTTATATAAAAAATTCTGTTTTCAGCAGGATTTAAAAGTTCCTTCTCAAGAATTTCTCTCTGCTGTTTTTCAGGCAGGGATTTCAGCATTGATTCAATTTTCAGATTACCGTCGCAGCCGAGACCATATCTGTCATTTTCAAGAGAGCGTAGAGCCTTCTGAAATGCTTCCTTGAAAGTTCTGCCTATGGACATTGCCTCACCAACAGACTTCATCTGTATTCCGAGAATTGTATCCGCTCCGTCGAATTTTTCAAATGCCCATCTTGGTATTTTAACAACAACATAATCTATTGTAGGTTCAAATGAAGCCGGCGTTTCGCGTGTGATATCATTTGAAATTTCGTCGAGTGTGAGGCCAACTGCAAGTTTTGCAGCGATTTTAGCAATCGGGAAACCTGTTGCTTTGGATGCGAGAGCCGAGCTTCTGCTTACGCGTGGATTCATTTCAATAACAGAAACCCTTCCGTCTTTCGGATTCACAGCGAACTGGATATTGGAACCTCCGGTATCAACCCCTATTTCCCTGATTATTTTTATGGAATAATCCCTGAGTTTCTGATATTCCTTGTCTGATAATGTCTGCTGAGGGGCAACTGTTATGGAATCACCAGTGTGAATACCCATTGGATCAAAATTTTCTATGGAACAGATAATTACAACATTATCAGCCTTGTCACGCATTACCTCAAGCTCGAATTCTTTCCAGCCTATTACTGACTCTTCCAAAAGCACCTGGTGAATCGGAGACTGGTCCAGCCCATGACGGATATAATCAATAAAATCCTCTTTATTATAAACAATGCTTCCGCCGCTGCCTCCAAGGGTAAATGCAGGCCTTATAATGATTGGAAGCTTGATTCGCTCCATTACCTGTATCGCTTCATCAACACTTGATGCAAGACCCGACTCAGGAACCGAAAGTCCAATTTTTATCATAGCCTGTTTAAAAAGTTCCCTGTCCTCTGCTTTTTTAATGGATTCAATATTTGCGCCTATCAGCTCTACTCCATACTTTTCAAAAACTCCAAGTTTGTGGAGATCCATTGTTACATTAAGAGCTGTCTGACCGCCTACAGTAGGAAGCAAAGCCTGAGGTCTTTCAATTTCTATGATTTTTTCAACGATTTCAGGTGTTATTGGTTCTATATAAGTTTTATTTGCAAGATCAGGGTCTGTCATGATTGTCGCAGGATTGGAATTTATCAGTACGACTTCATATCCCTCTTCGCGCAAAGCCTTGCAGGCCTGGGAACCTGAATAATCGAACTCGCAGGCCTGGCCTATGACAATCGGCCCGGAACCTATAATCATTATTTTTTTGATATCAGTGCGTTTGGGCATTTCGACCTCGTTTTTTCGGTATTTACATTTAAAAAATTTGATTAGCTATATTTGTCAATAAAATATTATGACTTGACATATTGATAAACACTAAATTAAATTAAATTCTATTCCTTTAATATTTGGCTATTATAGCGGTTAATAAAATGTTTAATACACTGTCATTCCGGTGGTAGAGATAGCGGAATACCGGAATCTCATAGTATATATACTGTTTATGGATTCCCGCCTGCGCTGGAATGACAGAAACTGTATTTATTAAAACATAAACTGCTGTTAGATACGTTTTATTTTTATAAAAAACAGGACATATAAATGGTAAAAGAAGAGAAAATTATAATTAAAAAAGCTCATATTACTAAAACGCTAATGAAACTCCTGTCTGAAAGAGTGTATTCCCAGATTTCAGTTGAAGATGTGGCGGAATCTGCAGGCCTTTCCAAAGGCGGACTGCGTCATTATTTTTCAACAAAAGAGGAACTTTACACAGAGCTTATAGAAAAATTTTTCTCCCAGATCCAGGAAGGCAACGCAGATGTAATTGATGAGATGAATTTTGATATTGCTGACAAAGCATTCATGTCAACTCTATTCGGAGTGGAAAAATTTCTAATTGATAAAAAGAACATTCGTGTTTTCATGAATATAATTCTTTACGGATTTGAAGATGAAAAGATCATGAAAATCATTACAAAATTTCTCAGGACTCATCTTGAAACATACAGTAATATCATCAAGGATCTTGGAAAAAATATTAACGTTTCAAACGAAGATGATGCTTTGTTCAAGGCAAGAATTTCACAATTGATTCTTTTCTTCTCTGGACTTTTTGAATTTATAGATCCTATTGAAATGAAAACTTCCAAGCTTGTGGAATATATTCTGAAGATCATAAAGGATTTTCCTGAACAGGAAAAACGATAAATCAGTCCTTGTATAGAACCTGCGCATCTGACCATAATCTTTCAAGCTGATAATAATCCCTGACCTCAGACGTAAATATATGAATAACCAGATCATTGTAATCCATTACGATCCACGGTGAATCATTATCCGGTTTGTTTAGAAGATTTATTTCTGATTCAGAAAAAAATTTCTTCAATTCCTTGTATATGGCTTTATTGTGAATTATAGAATTTCCTGTAGTGATAATAAAATAATTGAAGTAATTATTTACGGCCTTCATATCGAGCAGAATTGTATTTTCAGCTTTTTTTTCTTCAAGCAGTTTTATGCATTCAACGGCTTTATCATACAGAACATCGCCTTTTTTATTTGAAATTTTCCCCTGTTTCATTTAACCATATCCTCACCGATTACTATGAGTATATTGTTCATCTGGGTGCTGTCTATAACATAATGAATATTTGTTATGCCGCTGATTTCAGAAACTTTTTTCAATGAAGCGAATTCGCCCTTTCTGCAGATTATTACAGACTTGTCATTTCTCAAATACGGTGATGTTCCGAATTCAACTACATTCAAACCGTCCCTGTTAAGAATATTTCTCATTTTACGCGCTAAACCCGGAGAACTGGTTCCATTTAAAACTTTTATCTTCATGGATGCGTCATTGTTTTTATTCATGATAAATGGCGTGAGGAAATCCGATTCATATATTTTACAGCTGATCTCATCTATAATAAAATATTCCTGCTGGAAATCTCCAGGCACGACTATTGAATATATATTTCCTTCTTTAAAAAATATTTCACTTAGGCTTAAAATTTCCTGCGGCATCAGATTGGTTTTAATATTTTTAAAAAGTTCAATTATGAAAGGAAGGTTTTTATATTTTTTAAAAATTTCCTTGTTATAATAAACAGTGGAGATAAGGTCAAGTATCCTGTCGAATTTTACGAATACCGAATTATCAACAGCAGAATTTATATATTTAATTATTCCGTTTCCATCGAGATACTTAACACCGAAATCCTGATTATTCTTTCCGAATTGATCGAACATGAAAATATCAAGGCCTTCAAGAAGATTAACCGCCCGCTGAACATCGCTGCCGTATAGCTGCACATAAAACTGAATATTCAGCTTTAAATCTTTTTCTATTGACTCCCTGATTTTATCAAAATCACCGATTCCGGCATCTTTAATCTGAACCGGTTTATTCATTATGGAATTGGATTTTATTTTTAAAGATGGAGGAATAAAGGTTACTCCGATATTTCCATTATCAGGATTTATGCTTAAAATTGAAAAAAACTTGAAATGCCTGCTTCCGGTTGAGTTGCTGCCGGCTATTAGAATATTGATCATTTTTTTCTGAGCAATCAGGCGTTCTACAGCATTTCTATTGCTGATTCTATATAGAGTGAAAATAGTAAATAAAATAATCAGTATTACTGAAATACCGGATATAATAATAATTTTTTTCTTCAATTTGAATACAACCTCATATTTTTTATAAAATCAGAAACTTCGGGAACAAGCAGCAAATCTGCTGATTTTCCGTCTGAGATTCTGTTTCTTATCATAGTTGAGCTTATTTCCACGATCGGGTTTTCAGCAAAAAAAATTCCCTTCGCATAATTATACAGATTTTTATCCGGACTTTTACCGTTTCTTCTCATTACAATAATATTATTTTCAGAAATAAGCTCAAAACTGTTTTTCCAGTCAATCATATCGTAATAGGAATCAGCACCGACAATCAGAAAGAATTCCCTGTCCGGAAACTCCTTTTTCATTTCATTCAGAGTAACTATTGTAAATGACGGCCCGGTTCTGTCAATTTCAATCCGGGAAATTTTAAATCCAGGCATATCTTTTACTGCAAGCTCAAGCATCTTTATTCTGATATCAGCGGAAATTTCAAAATCAAGCTGCTTGTGAACCGGATATTTATCCGGAATAAAAATTATTTCATCGAGTTTAAATTCATCTTTAATAAATGCTGCTGCAATTAAATGCCCTAAATGAACAGGATTAAAGGTACCTCCGAAAATTCCGCTTTTCAATTTACTTTCTAACCTCGCCATTTCCGTAAACAACATACTTAAGCGTTGTAAGCCCCTTGAGTCCCATGGCACCCCTTGCGTGAAGCTTCTGGGTTGAAATTCCCACTTCAGCTCCAAGACCGAATTCCCCGCCGTCATGAAAACGGGTTGATGAATTTACAAAAACTGCAGCAGAATCCACCTCTTTCAGAAAACGTTCTGCATTGAAATAATTTTCAGTTACAATAGTTTCAGAGTGATCAGATGAATATTTTACAATATGCGCAAGAGCTTCATCTATAGAAGAAACAATTTTAACAGATAAAATCAGATCAAGATATTCAGTGTCCCAGTCAGCTTCAGAAGCTTTTTTCACTTTATTATTCATTAAAGTGCAGGTTCTTTCACACCCCCTGAGTTCCACTTTTTTATCCAGAAGATCTTTCAGCAGGCTTTTGATATCAGAAAATTCTTCGTGAATGAGAAGAGTTTCCATGGAATTGCACGCGCTCGGCTTCTGAATCTTGGCATTAATGCAGATATCGGACGCCATTTTTTTATCTGCTGTTTCATCAACAAATGTGTGACACACGCCCTTGTCGTGCTTGATTACAGGAATTGATGACATTTCGCACACCATTTTAATGAGAGATTCTCCTCCGCGCGGAATTACTATATCAATGTAACGGTCCATTTTCAGAAGTTCCTGAACCAGTTCGCGTTCTGTTTTTTCGATTAGAGTCACGATCCCGTCAGGATATCCGGCATCGCTAATAGCTTTTTTAATGATATTGTATAATGCAATATTTGAATGAATAGATTCCTTACCACCCCTTAGAATTGAGGCATTTCCGGACTTGATGCACAGGGCTGCAATATCGGTTGTGACATTCGGCCGTGATTCAAAAATTACAGCAACAACACCGAGAGGTATCCTCATCTGACCCACGCGGATCCCGGACGGACGCTGCACAAGATTTTCCACATTTCCTATAGGATCATCGAAAGATGCAATTTCGTCAATGGAAACAGCCATAGCTTCGATCCTGGCCTGATTAAGCATGAGTCTGTCAATGATTGCAGCTGATAATCTCACTTCATCCGCGCACTGAAGATCCTTTCTGTTTTCATCAATAATATATTTTGTTTCAGCTCTGATTGCTTTTGCAATATTTTTCAACAGCATGTTTTTTTCATTTGTTGATAAACGAGCGCAGAAACGCGAGGATTCCTTTGCCTTTTCGCATATATTTAAAATGTAGTTTTTATCTGTCATTGTATTCTCCTATTATAAAAATTTTTCACTGATAACTCAAAGTCCCGTCTATTTCAATTTGTTTAATATCATGCTTCTCCGCAAACACTTTCAGGCTGAATTTGTTTTTATATAGAGTTCTTACTATTTCAGTTCTTACCGGCAATTCGGATCTATTATAAATACTGCCGAATATATCATACATTTTTTTCTTTTTATCCGTACAGCTTATTGCTTTAACAAGAACCAGTTTTGCTGCAGGAAGCGTTTCATCCAGGAATCGCTCATGAAGAAAATCAAGATCTATTATATTAGCATCAATCAGTGCATAGTACCCGGAAATCCGTTCAAGGGGATTTTCACTGTTTACCATGCGGTATATTTTAAAAATTTCACCTGCAGGCGTGCCTATCAAAAGCGGATAGCGGCTTTCACCTGTAATCAGGCTCGAAATCATGCCTTTGCCGGAACATGAGCCAATCATATAACCTGTTGTAAAAATCAGAACCGGCACAAGAATTATCAAAGAGTATTTTCTGATATCATCATTTTTCTTGACAAATATCAGTGCCTCTTTGAATTTATTTATTAGATATTTCATTTGTTAATGTTCACACTATTATTAAAAAGCATTTTCTGATATGAAAAATAATACTTGAAATTACTGCCAATTATTTCAAGTATAAAAAATGAGGAAAATATGAATTACGAGCCGGTTATAGGCCTTGAAGTACACGTTCAGCTGAATACTGCTACAAAAATATTCTGTTCCTGCTCTACAAAATTCGGAGCAGAACCCAATACGCAAGTTTGTCCTGTATGCCTCGGACTGCCTGGTGTTCTGCCAGTTTTGAATGAAGAAGCTCTTAAAAAAGCAATTTTAGCAGGTCTTGCACTTAACTGCACAATACCGGAAAACAGCAAATTCGACAGGAAAAACTATTTCTATCCGGATCTTCCGAAAGCATACCAGATTTCACAATATGACAGGCCTGTTTGCGGAAAAGGCTACATTGAAATTGTTGATGAAGGCGTTGTTAAAAAAATCGGCATAACAAGGCTTCATCTTGAAGAGGATGCAGGCAAATCAATACATTCCGAAGATTCCTCAAAGAATGTTTCCTATGTGGATTTAAACAGAACCGGAGTCCCGCTTGCAGAAATTGTTTCCGAACCTGACATGCGCTCAGGAAACGAAGCATACGAATATCTGCAGAAAATCAAATCTCTTATGAAATATATAGATGTTTCTGATGTTAATATGGAAGAAGGCAGTCTCAGGTGCGATGTTAATATTTCCCTGAGAAAAAGCTCTGCAGATAAATTCGGCGAAAAAGTTGAAATTAAAAATCTGAATTCCTTCAAGGCTGTCAGGGCGTCTATCAACTATGAAATGAAACGTCAGGCATCAATGCTTGATGATAATGAAAAGATTGTCCAGGAAACGCGTCTTTGGGATTCAGACAAAAATGAAACCTATTCTATGAGATCAAAGGAGGACGCTCACGATTACAGATATTTTCCTGATCCTGATCTTCCTCCGGTTAAAATAACTCCTGAATATATAGAAAAAATCAGAAAAACCATGCCTGAGCTTCCGGACGCAAGAAGAGTGAGGCTTGTAAAAGAATTCGGCCTTCCGGATTTTGATTCGTCTGTGCTGACATCCTCAAGAAAACTGGCTGATTATTTTGAAACAGTAGTAAAACTCGGATCAAATCCGAAAAAAGCATCCAACTGGATCATGAGCGAGCTGCTTGCAAAAATTGATGATGTTGATAATATTGATAAATTTATAATTAAACCTGAAATGCTCGCATCACTTATCAAATTAATTGACAATAATACAATAAGCGGAAAAATAGCAAAAACTGTTTTTGATGAAATGATTTCATCCGGAAAAAATCCCGAAGTCATAGTCAAGGAAAAGGGCCTGGAGCAGGTAACAGATACAGGTGCAATCGAAACAGTAATAAACAAGGTTCTTGAAGCAAACCAGAAATCAGTTGAAGACTATAAAAGCGGAAAAGAAAATGCTTTGAAATTTCTCATAGGGCAGATAATGAAAGAATCAAAGGGAAAAGCCAATCCCCAGATTGTAAACGACATGCTGCTTGCAAAAATAAAATAATCGAGGCTGCCATGAAAGCTGTAACTGATATAAAAATTCCAGGCGCAAAAAAAATCTATACCGGAAAAGTAAGGGATCTTTACAAGGTAGATTCCGAAAATATGCTTATAGTCTCATCCGACAGGGTCTCAGCTTTTGATCATGTATTTCCTGAAGGCATTCCTGGAAAAGGCATAATTTTAAACGGAATATCAAACCTCTGGTTTAAAAATATCAAGTCCATAAAAAATCATATAGTTGAGTCAAATTTCAACAACTTTCCCAAGCCCTTTTGTGATTTCCCTGAACTTTTAAAAGACCGTTCAGTTATAGTAAAGAAAACCAAGCGAATAGATTTTGAATGCGTTGCAAGGGGTTATATTATCGGAAGCGGTTGGAAAGATTATCAGGAAACAGGAACAGTTTGCGGAATCAAGCTTCCAGCTGGTCTTAAAATGGCAGAAAAACTTGCGGATCCATTATTCACTCCTGCAACAAAAGAAGACAGCGGTCACGACATGAATGTGCCTGTTGAGATTTTACGTAAAAAACTCGGCAATGAAACAGCCGAGCATATTGGAGAAATTACTCTGAGAATATATGAGTACGCAAGAGACATTCTTGATAAAGCAGGAATTATTCTTGCAGATACAAAATTTGAATTCGGCATTGCAGATAATGAAATTATTCTTATAGATGAAGTTCTGACTCCGGACAGTTCAAGATTCTGGGATAAAGAACTTTATAAGCCCGGACAATCGCCAACGAGTTTTGACAAACAGTTTATACGAGATTATCTCGACACTACAACCTGGGATAAGAATTCTCCGCCTCCTCCATTACCGGAAGAAATTGTCACAAAAACACTCAGCAAGTATCAGGAAATTTACAGACGCCTTGAAACAGTATTAAAATAGCTTTAAGTTTTGCCCTGTTTTTCCCGATAATAAATAAAACCTCAATTTTTCAAACCTGGAGATAGATATGTCGTTACCTGAAAAAAATCCATACGATCAGTACAGACAGACAAAAGTTAATACAGCAAATCAGGGCAAGCTTATAGTAATGCTTTATGACGGTGCTATAAAATTCCTGAATATTGCCCTTGAAAACATGGATCCCAAAACTTATGATATAGTAAATAATAATATTATCAAAGCACAGGATATTGTAACCGAACTTCTTCTTTCCTTAAATACACAGGAAGGCGGTGAAATTTCCAGAAATCTTTTTAATCTTTATGTATATTTTAAAAAAAGACTGATTGAAGCAAATATTAAAAAAGACAAAGAAATAATTGAACATACAATTAAACTTCTTAAAGAGTTAAGAGATGCCTGGGATAAAATTTCATCTACTGAGACAAAAAATGATAAAGTTAATCCAACGTCAAAAGGCAGTTACAGTTTTGAGGGATGACCTCATTGAATATTATAAAAAACTCAAAGAACAGTTAAAAATAAAATATTCACTTATTGACAGCCTTTATGCCGGAGAATTTGAAAAAATAAATCTTATAAAAACCGGAGCATTCCAGGAAGCGGAGGATGTTTTCACTGATGACGCTGAAATTCTTTCAAAAATTTATTCTGCAGATTTTGAAATAACATCAATAATAGACGATATCTGCAGAACAAGAGGAATAGATAAAATAAAATTTTTAAAGCTTTTTAAAACTGAATCCCACCCCGTTATAACTGAAGCTTACGAAATTGAAAAAAACATCTCAAACAAACTCGGAAAACTTCTTAATGAAAAAGATAATTTTATTCTGAACCTCGGCAAGGAAATGAATGATGTAAAACAAACCATTAAAACGCTGTCGGATATATCAAGAATAAAGAAAAATATCTGAATTAAATGTCTACCATGCTTTTCTTCTTTAAAATCTCTTCTCTTTTTATCTGCATTTCTTTAAATTCGAATTTGTATTTTTTTAATCTATAATATTTGTTAAACTCTGTCCTGTAATGCTTTGATTCAAAATATCCCCTCATTCTTGCTGACACGGGAAATATCTGCTCTGACGGATCATAAACCTGCGGAGCATTTTTATATTTATCTATTATTGTCCCGGTTATCATACCCCAGGAAATATCAGATAAACTGTAATCTCTCAGATCGCGTAAAATAGACCTGAATATTGCTTCATGTACAGGATCAAAAAACTGAAAATTTTTTGAATACATGACTGCTCCGTGCATGTGATCCGGAATATCCAGAAAACCGTCCCGTATTACTTCATGAGCGACAATTTTCATCATATCAAAACAGAATTTTAATATTCCAAGCCCGGGCTTCTTCTGGCCGGGCAGCTGTGGTTTACCATCTGTAAATAGTTCATTCTTTGGATTCTGGGCTGAAAGCCATTCAATAACAATCATGTCATAGGGAATAATTGTCATATTATCTTTAAAAAATTTTTTATCAGGTATAAATTTCGTTTCAGATAATCTTAAATCAAAAAGAATATTATTCGGCTTTTTATCGCCTGTATAAAGCTTTAAATACTGAACCCTGGCATCATCCACATCAATTACAAGTGAAAAGTCATGAAAGCCGAGACCTTCAAGATGAGGGAGAATTCCGACTTCTTCAAAAATTTCCATTAGATCTGATACAGTAAATCTGTTTAAAAATATTTTTCCTGAAGTTGAAGAATTTCTCTGCGAGAAAGCTCCGTCAAGGTCAAACGAAATTTCCTTGCCGATTTTAACAGGCTCAAAATATTTAAAAAATCTGTCCTTAAAAACAAATTTCATTCAATTACCATCTATCGCTGTTGTAAACAAGCTGAACCTGTTTATGAAAATGATCTCTGTTCCTGTGGTCAATTCCAGGCACAACCATCATTCTTACGAATTTATCATAACTTCTTACATTCATTAAAGCAGTCTTGTAATCACCGTCAATATTCTCTCCTATAATTATCAATCTTGCATTAGATGTTTTATATATATCGAGAAGTTCTTCAGGACTGGTAACTGATATTACATCCTCTGTAGGTATAAAATCATTCGAAGGAAGAAATTGATGATCAGGTCTTTGTGAAACAAGAATTGATATGAGGTCTGTATTTTTTCTGAAACTTTCTACATACCCGCTTTTATTTTCTCGCACGAGATTTACGAAAACAATTATTGGAACTTCACCGTTTCTGAAAGTAATAATTTTATTTTTATCCATGTCTCTTTTTACAGAATTCCACTTCTTGAAATCAACCGGCTCGCCGTGGCTGAAAAGAATAATTTTTCTGCCTTCTTTTGAATCAAAACCGTAAATATCTCCAACTACAGTAATATATCTCTGCCTGCCGGATAATGTATTTACCTGCTGTAGATTTTCAAGAAGGCGATCAACTTCGATAAATGGTTTTCTTGTATAAGGTTTTCTGTAAACTGCTGGAAGAGCGTGATTGATATATTCATATAAAATATCATTATAAAAAATTTCTATTTCATTAAATCTATTCTGCTCAATTATATCAAGATGCTCTTCAAGAAGAATATCTCCAGAAAGAAATTTTCTGGTTCGGAGAATTACTCCCTCGAAATATTTAATTTCAACTTCAGAACCGTATTTTTTAAATATAATCCTCAGATGTTCAATTGATATTTTCATAATATTTAATTAAATCTAGCCCCTATATTGTTTAATAATTCAAGAAAAATTTATCTTTTTTATTGAGGCCGGTTCCAAAAATTACCGTTTTTTCCACCGAGCCTTAGTGCATTTAAGGAAAAAACCTATTTTTTTCATCTATAATTTATGATAAATATAGGTTTTTAGCACTGCCCTTAAGATTTCCCCAGGCGGATTGATTTTAAATATGAATAAATAAATCTGTCAATATCACCATCAAAAACAAAATCAATACTGGCTGTTTCTTCGCCAGTTCTGTGATCTTTTACCATGGTATAAGGCTGAAAAACATATGATCTGATCTGATTTCCCCAGGAAATATCTTTCTTTTCAGCCTGTTTTTCCAGTTTTGCAGCATCCATTTCTTTCTTTTTGAAATCATACAAACGTGATTTAAGAACTTTCATTGCTGTGGCTTTATTCTTATGCTGTGACCGTTCATTCTGGCATTGAACTACAATATTCGTCGGTATGTGTGTTATTCTTATTGCGGAATCAGTTTTATTTACATGCTGTCCGCCTGCTCCGGATGCTCTGTATGTATCTATTCTCAGATCGTTTTCATTAATTTCAACATCAACTTCCTCTGACACTTCAGGAAGAACTTCAACTGAGGCAAAAGATGTGTGGCGTCTTTTATTTGAATCAAATGGGGAAATTCTAACAAGCCTGTGTACACCCTGCTCTCCTTTTAATAAGCCGTAGGAAAAATCCCCTTTAACAAGAATAGTTGCGCTTTTAATTCCAGCTTCATCACCGGAAGAATAGTCTATGATTTCAACATCAAATCCTTTTTTTTCGGACCATCTTGTGAGCATTCTAAAAAGCATGCTTGCCCAGTCCTGGGATTCTGTTCCTCCTGCTCCTGCGTGAATTGTAACGAAAGCGTTATTTTCGTCATCCTCTCCTGAAAGAAGTTCAATTGTTTCAAGATCATCGAATGTTTTAATAAATTTCGGTATATTCCGGTAAATTTCATCAAGCATTCCAAAATCTTTTTCCTGCATTGAAAGATCAAACAGCTCGATTGATTCTTCTATCTGATGAATCAGATTATCAAATGGTAAAATTTTTTTCTTCAGTCTGCTGATTTCTCTGTTTACAAAAGTATATTTTTCTTTATCCTGCCAGAGATTTGAGTTCATGTTTTCCTCCTCAAATTTCTGCAGCTGGTCTTTCATTGAATCGATTCCTATTGAATTTGATAATTCCCTTGCTTTTATAACTATTGAATCAAGGTCTCTTCTATATTCTTTGTAATCCCTCTCGTCCAAATACTCTTCTCCTTTAATAAATATCGTCTTCTTTATTATTAAAAATAAAAATGATTAAAGAACAGGGGATAAGGAAATCTTAAGAGATATGGAGATAAATATTTAAAAAATCTCCTCCTCTCTTATATCCCCATATATCCTGATTGCTTTATCTCTTCTATATATTTCCTCTGTTGGTCTGAATCTCTGTGCATTTTTTTTAATATCTAAAATTTAAAAATACCAGTCAAGAAGATTACTCAATGGTTTATCAAAAACTGATTTCTCATATGACCGGAAATTGCTTCTTCCAGCTCTTCAGGTGTAGAATAGTTTAAATTGAATGAATCATACCATACATCAGGGGTTTCCATGCAAAGATATATAAAGGCATTATGATTATATGCATCTATTTTTTCTTTTAATTTTCTGTAGGTTTCCACTCTAATTTTTTTCAGATATCTCAGCTTCCCGTCAATTCCAGGGAACATTTCAGCCGTAGATAATTTTTCCTCAGGAAATTTTTTTTGAATAATATCCTTCATTACAGGAACATGCCTGAAGCAGCCCATTGAAATCCACACTATTTTTTTTATATCTACAGATGTCATTAAACGGTCTATTGTATTAAGATAATCATCAATATAATTATCCGATGTTATGATCGGATCAAAATGAAAAGCTATTTTGTATCCTGCATCAGCGCTTTTTTTTGCAGCATTTATCCTGTCATCCAGGCAAGCAGTGCCGTTTTCATATAAAGCAATATTTCTTTCAGTGTTGATGCTCCAGGCTATAACTGCATTACCTTTTTTTTCAATATCAAGCAGGTGAGAGATGTTGTCTGATTTGGTTTTAAGCTCAAGCATTATATTTTCATACTCTGAGGCTTTTTCTATTAGTAATTTTCCTATTCCTGTAATTTCATCAAACATGAGTGAATCTGTAAATTCTCCTGTACCAACTCTGTATATTTTTTCTTTATCCTGAAACAGATGATTCATTTCCAGAATAATATTTTCAGCAAATAAAAACTGTGTAATTCCGAATGAATTTTTATAAAAATTTAAAAAGCAGTAAACACAGTCGAATAAACAGTCAAAACATGTATTGAGAAGATAATAATTGCAGCAGACCATTTCAGGAGATCCAGGACATTTTTGAAATATTCTTCCCTTAAATTTTTTCAGGATCAGCACTTCTTTGGATAAAAATCCAGAACTTTTCAGATTATCAATGAGTTTTTCAAGCTCGGGTTCATCTGAAAATGGTATTTTTTCAGCAGAATCTATAGATAAAAAGCTCTCTGCTATCCTGTCATTCTGATATGAAGCATCAAATAAAACAGCTTTTATGTTTTTTACACTTTTCATATAAATATTATTATCTTTTTATATTCAAATTCTGCTTGACCATAATTATTGCAAGCATATTAAAATAGCTATATGGATATAAAAAATTCTTTTGTAACAGCAAGCAGAGCTCTTGCCAGAAATAAGATGAGATCATCACTCACGAGCATCGGCATCATAATAGGTGTTTCCTCTGTAATTATTATGATAGGAATAGGCAACAGCGCCCAGATCGTAATCAGGGAAAGAATAATCAGTTTCGGTACTAACTCAATGAGACTTTATTCCGAGCGAAAACCAATTACCCAAACCGACCTTGACAATATGAAAAAAAGCTTTCAGCAGATAAAATATATCACACCTGTTACTATTTTCAATCCCCAGATAAAATTCAGAAATATCAGCGGGAAAACACTGCTTTTAGGCGTTAATAATGAATATTTTAAAATTATGAACAGAACAGTTAAAATGGGGAGGTTCTTTACTGAAGATGAAATGTCCATGTCTTCTAAAGTTGTTATAATAGGAAGTAAAATAAAACTTAATCTATTCGGCCAGCTTGATCCTCTTGATGATCAGATTGTAATGAACGGCATACCTTTAAAAGTTATTGGGGTTCTCGATGAAGCAGGACAGGCATTTTCCGGATTTGATTTTGACGATATGATTTTAATTCCATTTACAACAGTAAATACAAGACTTTGGAATAGAAACGATTTCAATGAAATATATGTAGCTGCTCAAAATGAGCAGATGGTGGATGAAACAAGTGAAATACTCAGAAAATACTTCAGGCAAAAACATAATCTATTAGATTCCCATCCGGACGATTTTGAAATAATAAGCAGTAAAGATAAACTAAAAATGGCAACTGATGTATCCAATGCAACAGCCATTCTTCTTGCAGGCATAGCCTCAATATCACTATTTGTCGGCGGCGTTGGAATCATGAATATTATGCTTGTTTCGGTTACAGAAAGAACCAGGGAAATCGGCATAAGAATGGCGATAGGAGCCAAAAAACGTGATATAATGCTTCAGTTTTTAATTGAAGCTGTTACCCTCAGTGTATCAGGCGGATTGATAGGCATTATTTTCGGGATTTCAGTTTATTATACAGCTATAACAGTACTTAAATGGCCGTTTCTATTTTCTCTATCATCAATTTTAATTTCTGTTATTTTTGCTGCTGCAGTTGGAATATTTTTCGGCTACTATCCATCGAAAAAAGCATCCCAGCTGAAGCCGATTGATGCTCTCAAATATGAATAAAGATTCATACTCTTAAAATATTTATGTAATTTGCTTGAATTTATGCCGATTTTAATATTAACCTGTTATACTTTTTTGATTTAATAAGGTTTTGAGGAATAATGAGCGATATTCAATTTAAAGTAGAAAACTATCTTGCTAATTCTTTTATAATAGTTGAAGGAAAAAAAAATTCCGATAATTTTTATATTATTCTCAAAGGAAAAGTAAAGGTTTCAAAAGAAAATCCTGCTGTAACAGAAGATCCATATACTATAATGGGCCCTGGAGATTTTTTCGGCGTTGTTTCATGCATGAGCGGCCATACAAGAATTGAAACTGCTATAGCGCTTGAAAATGTTTCACTGATATCCGTTGAAAGGGAAAAATTCGGCCTTCTTATTCAAAAAAATCCTGCAGTTGCAATGAAAATAATAAAATTTTTCAGCAGGCAGCTTCGTGATTTTGATCAGTCAATTACCAATCTCACATTCAAAAATGCATCACATGAAGATCCATCGCATCTGTACAATATCGGTGAATATTATATAACAAAAAAACAATACTCTCACGCAGTTTATGCTTTTCAGAAATTTATTAAATACTGCCCGAATGATCCGAATGTCAATAAGGCAATAGAACGCTTGAAATCATTAAAAGCACCGCTTAAGCCTGCAGAGTCTTCTTCTGCTGACAACATGAATAAAACTTTTAAAGATAACACAATGCTCTTTTGCGAAAATGAACCGGGTGATGAACTTTTTATTATACAATCCGGAAAAGTTAAAATTACAAAAATTCTCGATCAGGAAATTCTGCTCGCAGTATTGTCTCCTGGAGATATTTTCGGCGAGATGGCTCTTCTCGACAATAAACCAAGAAGCGCATCAGCAATTTCTTTCGGCGATGTAGCTGTTCTCGGCATAAACAGATCTAATTTTGAAAAGATGGTTCAGGCCCAGCCGCAGTTGGCTACAAAACTTATACAGCTTTTAAGCGAAAGAATATGGACTGCTTACAGACAGCTCGAAAATCTTATGATAAGAGATACAATTGGAAGAATTTACGATACTCTTTTAATTCAGGTTGAAAAGCAGAAACTTAAAATTGCACCGAAACAGCCTCATAATTTTGAGTTCGGAAGCAAAGAGCTGATAAATATGGTAGGCTTACCACCTGAAAAAGGCGATGTTTATATGGTTCAGCTTCTTGAGGATAAACACATTCAGCTCGTTGCAGGCAAGATTATTTCAAGCGATCTCTCTGAGCTTGAAAAAACAGTTCAATTCTACCGCAAAAAATCAGCGATGGAAAGAAAACGTGAAGCCAGTAAAAATCAACCTCTTTAAACTATTTACCTTCATTTTAATTTCTACAGTAATAACTTCTATATCAGCAGCTGCATTGTTTATTTCATTATACCCGAAAGAAAAACTTCTGCAGATAATTTCAGACCAGGCTGAAAAAACACTCAGCAGAAAAATTAAAATTTCAGGTATTGATTATTCATATCGCGGTATAAAACTTACAGAGATCAGATTGTTCAGTAAAACGGGTGAAATCATAGCTTCAGCTGAAAATGCAGATTTAGGATTTTCATTAATTTCTTTAATAATTAAAAAAGATATTAAATTTAATAAAATATTTATTAAATCACTGAAAATCAATACCATTTTTAAAAATGACAAATCAAATGATATATCTGAACTTATATCAGATATTAGAAAAAACATAGATTCCGATTCCGCATCATTCAAAATAGAAATTATTGAATTTAAAGATGCGGCACTTTCTTTTTTAAATTTGCCAAAATCATATAAACCATTAGAAGGAACCTATTTATTCGATGGAATCTTCAATCTGACTGATTTAAAGAAAATCAAAGGTACAAAGATCCGGCTGATTCTTCCCGAAAACAGAGGGGAACTCCGTCCGGAATTAAACATTATACAGAATAAGGATGATTTTGAAATCAAAGGTGATGTTGATATTGTCAGGGCATATCTTCCGTGGGTTTACAAGCTCGGAGATGATGTTAATCAGCCGTATAATATGGTTAAGGGAAAAGTTTATGATTTGTTTATAAATTCTAAAATTGTCCGCGGCCATGTAGTTGCAAATTCCACTCTGCTTAATTCAAATAAAATTGTTTTTGCAGATGGCAATTGCAGTGTTGATATAAAAAATGATATTCTGAATCTTTACAGCATTACCGGGAAAATTGATACAACCTCATTTTTTATAAACAATATCATCTATAATATCCAAACTGAAAAAATAGAATTTTCAATAAATAAAATTGATGCAGAACTTTCAGACGCTGCCCTTCTCGTAAAACAGATTCCATTAAAAATATTCGGCAGGGCTAAGGGCAGCGTTTCATTAAAAAACGGAATTTTTAATTCAGAGCTGAAAATAAAAGATACAGGCTACGATATAATACAAAAAACTCTCTCTGGTATATCCTCGGAAATAATCATTAAAAACAATTTATTTAAGATTGAAAATATTCCTGCATATATATCCGGAAATCCTGTTACCTTATCAATTGCATGTACAGATTTAAAACTGAATAAAATGTTTATATATATCAATTCAGATTATTTTATTCTTACTGATTCCATTTTACCTGGAGATAAAGGTAAAACTGAATTTCCGATAGAATTTGCAGGTAAAATAAATGCATCAAAAATTATTTATGATGATATAATTTTTTCTGATGCAGCGCTTTCTTATTCTGCCAAAAAAAATGAAATTACTATTGAAAATTTTTCAACCCGCGCCATGGGCGGAGAAATTAACGGAAAAGGATCAATTTTATTTTTAGAAACCAAGCCTAAGGTAAATGTATCCTGTGAACTCAGTCGAATTAAAATTCAGGATATAGTTCTGTATAGCGACAATTTTAAAAACAGGCTTTTTGGCATTGCTGACGGCAGAGCGGATATCAACTTTACTCCCGGGAAAAACTTTTCAGATTCAGTTTTCGGAAAACTGGAATTTATTATTAAAAACGGCAAGGTTGCTGACACAGGTATACAAAACGGTCTCGGGATATGGCTTTCTGAATTAAAATACAAATTAAAAGATCTGGAATTCAATAAAATTTCAGGTAATATCAATATTGCAGGAAAAAATTTTATAATCAATTCTTTCATTTTCAACGCAGATGATATAAGGCTTAATCTTAAAGGGGCTTTTGATAAAAAATTCTTTGCTGAAAAAAATGTCGATATTGAACTGGCTTTTACAAAAAATTTCATACAGGACCTTCCCGGACCCGCAATAACCCTGATGGGAATAGACAGATACTTAATCAGCGGCTGGTATACAATACCATTTGCAGCGAAAGGTAAAATTACTGATGGAGCAAATATTAAAAGATTAAGATAGATTTAATATTTTTTTTCAGCGAACTGAAGCCACCCGCCAGCCTCAACAAGAGCCTTGTCAAAGGAATTGACCGAAAACATAATTCTTTCCTCTTCATCACCCGATTTGATTATAAATTGCCCTGTAGAAATATCTGCTTCTATTTCAACATCTCCCTTTTTAGAGAGTTTGAATAATTTGTCTATTGTCTCAGCAGGCAGCTCAACAGCAAGCATTCCGTTATTGTACATATTCTGCCTGAAAATTCTTGCAAAATTTTCAGCTATTACAAGATTTATCCCATTAACCTCAAGAGCCCAGGGAGCATGCTCCCTGGATGAACCGCATCCGAAGTTTGCCCTGGTCACTAAAATTGTTTTACCTGACATATCTTTTGAATTTTCAAATCCATCAAGTTTTAAATCTTCCAGCAGAAATGGTTTTAAAGCTTCTTTTGTTATTTCAGTTAAATATTTTGCCGGAATAATTTCATCAGTATTTATATCAGACCTGTCAAGAAACAGAACTTTTCCTTTAAATTGTTTCATTTATTTATCTCCGGATGTAAATAATTCAGAATTGGTAATTTCACCTGAAATTGCAGATGCAGCAGCAGTAGCAGGACTAACAAGATAAACCATGCCGCCCTTTCCCATTCTACCGTTAAAATTCCTGTTTGTTGTTGAAACTGCTGACTCACCCGGCGCCAGAACGCCATTACTCATTCCAAGACACGCACCGCATGTAGGATTTGTAACTACAAATCCTGAATCCATAAATATTTTTATTATTCCTTCTTCCATAGCCTTGTTGAAAATTTCCGGTGTGGCGGGAGACAGGATTCCTCGTATTGAATCTTTAATTTTTTTTCCTTTTAAAACTGATGCAGCAACTCTAAGATCTTCAATTCTTCCATTAGTACAGGATCCTATATAAACCTGATCAATTTTTGTACCTGTCATTTCTTTAACGGTTTTAATCTGATCCGGTTTATAACCAAAAGTTGATACTGGTTCAAGAGTAGAAATATCAAACTCTATTTCCTCAGAATACAAAGCATCCGGATCGGAAATCCAGGCTGAATATTCTTTTAAAGCGGTTTCTTTCGATGAAAAATCATTTTTAATAAATTCCCATAAATAATCAACAGTAGTCATGTCCGGATAACAGATTCCAACTGTACCACCGGCTTCAACTGCCATATTACAGACAGTCATTCTTGATTCCATGCTCATTGCCTCAATTACAGGGCCGGTAAATTCAATGACCTTATTCGTAGCTCCATTTACTCCGATTTTTCCGATAATTGACAGAATAATATCCTTGGCATAAACTCCTTTTTTTAATGACCCTGTAATATTTATTTTCATGGTCTCAGGAGTTATGAAAGCGCAAACTCCCTTCAGGATGCCAACCTGAAGATCAGTAGTGCCGACACCCGCTGCGAATGCGCCGAATGCGCCATGCGTACAGGTATGGGAATCACCCATTATAATAACATAGCCCGGCCTTGAAAATCCTTTTTCAGGGAACAGTGCGTGACATACTCCATTTCTGCCTATATCAAAAAAATCTTTTATTTTATTGCGTCTTGCCCAATCTCTTAATACTTTTCCCTGTTCAGCTGTTTTGGAATCTTTTGCAGGAGTCACATGATCAATGACAACTTTTATTTTTTCAGGATTGAAAACAGTATCTTTACCGAGAGAAATAAGTTCATTTATTGCTATTGGAGTTGTTATTTCATGACAAAATACAGCATCAAGCTTCAATACATGAATTCCTTTGTCTGGCATATCAACCCTATGAGCATCAAATATTTTTTCAGCTATAGTACGTCCCATGGCATCCTCTAAAAATCTATTCAGATTATTTTTTTATTTTGATAAGATTTAAAATCTGTACGGATAAAAATAAAAACCTACACCGGATGTTCAACTAATTTTTTACCGGAATTTTCCTGGTCTGGATTTTTATCCGATTCATTATTTATTGAAGAGTCATCTTTTTTAAAATGTACGGCATCGGATTTTAAATATGCCTTGATATTTCCGCCTTCTGCGAATTTACCGCGGAGAAGATCGTCTGTTAATTTATCTTCAATTTCAATTTGAATCATTTTTCTTAGATATCTTGCACCTGTTTTGGCATCAAATCCTTTATCAATAATAAAGTTTTTAACTTTTTCATTACAGATGAGTTTGATATTTTTCAGTTCAAGCATGGAGTTAACTTCATTTAACATAATATCAATTATCATGCTGATCTGTTTTTTATCCAGCCTGTGAAATACAACTGTCTCATCAATCCTATTAATAAATTCAGGCCTGAGAAATTTTTTTAATTCAGAAAGAACATTATCTTTATCGCGGATTTCCTCATCCGGTGGCCCGAAACCGAGCTTGCCTGTTTTATGAAATTCATCATTTCCGAGATTTGATGTCATAATTATTATTGTATCCCTGAAGCTTACAGTTATTCCGGAAGAATCAGAAAGTTCGCCCTCTTCAAGCACCTGTAATAATATATTTAGAACATCAGGGTGTGCTTTTTCAATTTCATCAAAAAGAATCACTGCATATGGTCTTCTGCGTATTTTCTCTGTAAGCTGACCTCCTTCTTCATAACCTATATATCCGGGTGGAGAACCAATAATTCTTGAGACAGAATGCTTTTCCATATATTCAGACATATCAAGCCGGATGAGACTTTTTTCATCTTCAAAAAGATAAAATGCAAGAGTTTTTGCAAGCTGTGTTTTACCAACCCCGCTTGGTCCGAGAAAAATAAATGAACCTTTTGGTTTATCAATCCTCGCAAGACCCATCCTTGATCTTTTAATAGCTCTGCAAATGGCATTTACAGCCTCATCCTGACCAATAACGCGTGTGTGAATTTCATTTTCCATATTTAACAGCTTTTCTGATTCCGATTCCTTTATGTTTTTGACAGGAATGCCGGTTGTTTCAGAAATTATTTCAGCTATTTTTTCAGGTCCAATTATGACAGCGTATTCATTTTTTCTTTCGTGCCAGTTGGAAAGCTTGGATTCAAGTATAAGTTTTTTATCTCTCAACTGATCCCTGACTGCAGCTGCCTGCTCGTATTCCTGGAGCATTACAAGATCATTTTTATTTTTATTGAGAGTTTCCAGTTCATCTTCCAGAGCTATTATATCAATTGGTTTTAATATATTTTCAAGCCTTGCCATTGCTCCGGCTTCATCCATGAGATCAATAGCCTTGTCTGGAAGAAATCTGTCATTTATATATCTATCAGCAAGATAAACAGCTTTTTCAATTGCATCATCGTTATATAAAACCCTGTGATGTTTTTCATATGCAGGCCTCAGGCCTTTTAAAATCTGAATTGTTTCGTAAGTATCTGGTTCATCAACAAATACTGTTTGAAATCTTCTTACCAGCGCAGAATCTTTTTCAAAATGATGTTTATACTCATTTAAAGTTGTAGCTCCTATGCACTGAAGCTCTCCTCTTGCAAGTGCAGGCTTTAAAATATTCGCAGCATCAATAGCTCCTTCAGCAGCCCCTGCACCAATCAGTGTATGAATTTCATCTATAAAAATTATAATATTTTTTTCTTCTTTAATTTCTCTTACTAAATTTTTAAGTCTCTCTTCGAATTCCCCGCGGTATTTTGTACCGGCAACTATACCTGCTAAATCAACTGACAGAACCTTGTACCCTTTTAAAGATTCCGGAACTTCATTTCTGATAATTCTCTGAGCAAGGCCTTCAACTATAGCGGTTTTTCCGACACCGGCCTCGCCAATTAATATAGGATTGTTCTTTCTTTTTCTGGAAAGAATTCTAATTGTTCTATCAACTTCCATTTTACGGCCGATAACCGGATCAAGCAGATTTAAAGTAGCAAGAGATGTCAGATCATTTGCAAATTCTTCAATAGCTTTATGCTTGGATGCAGCATCCGATTTTTCAGGTTTTTCTGAAGCAACCTTTACACCGAGAACCCGCATTATTTCATTTTTAATTACATTATAGTCAATGCCGTTTGAAAGCAGAGTTTCAATTCCCATGCATGTTCCGTCTTTAAAAATAGCAAGAAGAAGATGCTCAGTTCCGATATAGGAATTTTTCAGCTTTTTAGCTTCTTCTTTGGATAGATCGATTATTTTTTTAAATCTCTGGCTAACCGGAATTCTGCCTATAATTATTGAAGTATTGGTTCTTAAAAGCGCTTTTTCAATATCCGAACGAAGCCTGTCAAAATTTATTGAAAGATTGGCAATAATTCTTGAAGCAACGGAATCTTCATCCCCAAGCAGGGCTATTAAAATATGTTCAGGCCCGAGTGATTCCGAATTAAGCCTTTTCCCCTCAGCCTGAGCAAGCACTTCCAGTACTTTTCTTGATCTTTTGGTAAATTCAAACATCTAATATTCCTTATATAATTAATTTTCTGATATATTGGGATCTGAACGTGTCAGATTCCTCTGTATTTACAAACATACGGCCATGTTCGTGCTGAAGATGCGAAAGCTGAATTTTCACCATCATATCGCTTAATGATGTCATGTTAATACTTTTAATAAGTGCCAGTATCACACCAAGCCTGATGTTTGAAAGATGTTCCATAGCTTCAGAATAGCTTATTTTTCTGCAATACTTTAAAATGCCGTACGATCTTCCAACTGTATCTTCAAGTTCATTTCTGTTTGAAGATATAAAATTATCTCTCTCGTAATCTTCAAGCTCTACAATTTTATTTACAAAAGTTGATACCATCTCAATGATTTCATTTTCGTTCACGCCAAGTGAGAATGAATTTGAAAGCTGATATATGGCTGAAACAGGATGCTTTTCCTCTATAACAGATCTCATCTCAATTCCGCTGCTTTTAAAACGATCTGTAATAAACTGCATTTTGCTTTTAAGCGAAAGTGCCGGAAGATGCAGCATAGCTGACATTTTTAATCCTGTTCCTAAATTTCCAGGATCAGCAGTAAGGTATCCGAATTCAGAAGAAAAAGCGTATTCAGCAACAGAATTAAGCGTATCATCAATTGAATCAGCTTCTGCAAATGCCTCAGAAAGCTGGAAACCGGATTTAATAACCTGAATATGGAAATGATCTTCAGTATTGATTAATACCATAAAAGAATTTTCATTGTCAGTTACAAGCAGACTGCCTGGAGAATTTTCCATATCATGAGTAATAAGATTTCTCTCTCTTAAAAGTCTTTTTTCATTGGGAAGCATATCATTTAAATCAATAATTGAAATATCCTTAATTCCTGATATTTCAATAAATTTAGCTGCAATTTTTTTTGTTATTAAATAATCCTTATCTTCCATTTTTAAAGGAAAAGGAAGTGATTTCAGATTTCTTGCAAGTCTTGCTCTTGTAGAAAGAACTGTATCCATTTGGGGACCGTTAAATGACCAGAAACCCTGTTTTTTAAATATTTTTTTCAGCAAATCACGCCTCGATTTTTTTCAGGATATTATCAATTTTATCCCTGTAAATAGCTGCATTCTCATAATTTTCTTCAAGAACTGCTTTTTCAAGCAGCTGCTTAAGGTCTTCAATAGTTTCGGTTTTTTCTTCATTGATTAAAGTTTTTTCTTCAGCATTAACTTTAATTTCTTCATTTATAAAATATTTAGGAATTTTACCTTTATGAATCACAGAACCATGTATACCTTCTGCAACAGGTTTAATTGTCTGTTTGATATTTTCATAACACTGAGGACAGCCTATTAACCCTGATTTAGAGTAATCAAAAAAACCAGTACCGCAAATTTTACATCGGTCGCCGGTTTCAACACCTTCAAGATCATTTTTATTAAGAAAAGTGAGCATTTCCGGGATTGAAATTGAAAATCCTGATAATTTCGCATTCAGGCCGATTTCACGTGCGCATTTTTCACATAGATGAACTTCAGACTTAATGTCTTTAATTATTTCTGTAAGATGTATTGTCGCAATATCTAAATTGCATTTTTCACATTTCATAATATATTTATTTAACCATTTATCATTTTTAAAAAACTCTTTCTTGAACAAGAATAAAAAAAAATAAAAAGTATATGATTCAGTTAATTATAATTAACTAATATTTGTTTAAATTGTAAACTAAAAATATCTATTTAATATAATATTTTTGGTTTTACTGATATTTTTTTTATTAAAAATTTTTTATGGCTCTGAATATACAGTAAAATAAAAATAAATTGACTAATTCATTGCAAAGAAACAATTATTGTAAAATGGGATCTTATTTAACACTTTTAAACAGGAATTTATAACCTTAAAATGTTTTTCTGGAAAAATAAAAAAAAGGGATTTAACTTCCTTGTTGCAATAGGATCAGGCCAAAACCAGTTACCGCTTATCCACGAAGCAAAAAAGCTGGGATTTCATATAATCGGCGTTGATATTAATTCTACAGCTCCCGGATTCCTGGAATGCGATTTAAAAATTCAGGAATCAATTGAAAATCACGAAGATATCTATCTAAGACTTACAGAGCTTATTTTAGACGGCAAAATAAAGGGAATAATGACAAAATCTTTCGGCATGGCTATCCGGACTGTAAGCTATTTAAATTCATTTTTTAAAATTCCATATATGCCGGTTAAATCAAGTGAATATTTTCTTGAAAAGAAAAAAATGAAATCAGTAATTAAAAATGCCGGAATACAAACTCCGGATATAATAAAAATTTCATCCAAATCCGGTAAAATATCAAATTCACTGCTTCCTGTAATAATTAAACCTGAAACAGGCCATGCTAAAAATGGAGTGGCATTAATATCCACTCAGGATGAATACAGAAAATATATTTCCGGAAATTCCGGAATAAATCTGATTGCTGAGAAATTTGTTAAAGGCGATGAAATAATTGCAGCTGGAATAACTCATAATAAAAAATTTTATCTTATCGAAATAACTGATAAAATCACAACGTCACTTCCATTTTTTGTTGATATTACTCACAGTTCTCCATCTAAACATATTGATAAATGGGAGCAGATACAAAAAATCGGACAGAAAGTATCCGATGCTTTTGAAATAATTAATTCTCCAATAATTATAGAATTTATAATAGATGAAAATAATGAAATTAATCTGATTGAAGCAGTACCAGAATTTGGAGGCGAATTCATTCCTGAAATAATGATTAAGCATTCAGCAGGATATAATATTTTTGCTGAATCAATAAAATCTATTACAGCGGAAGGTTTTATACCTCCAGTATTTAAAAAAAGAAAAAAATTTATTGTAATAAAATATATTACAGGAACAGAAGGAAGACTTGTTTCTCTAAATCCGGATGCGCCAAAAAGAATCAGACAGCTGCTGTTCTCAAGAATTTTCAAAAATATCGGTGATGAAATTCGTATTCCTGAAAACAATCACGACAGGATCGGCGTAGTTGCGGTTTCCGCAAAAACATATAGTGAAGCAATAGCAGCTGCTGATGAAGCTGTTAATAGCTATGATATACAGATCAGGCCGAAATAATGGAAAATTCTAAATGGAATAATCACTATAAAAATGACAAATCGATCCTATCTTATCCGGATGAAAATCTTGTAAGATTAATAAAAAAAAATTATACGGAACAGACTGCACAGAAATTATTTGCACTTGATCTCGGATGCGGCACCGGAAGACACTTAAAACTTCTTGGTGAATGCGGTTTTAAAAATATTGCAGGAACAGATTCCAGCATAAATGCATTAACCCATTCCGGTAAACATTCCGGTTATTTGATTAATTGCGACAACAGATATCTTCCATTAAAAACAAATTCAATGGATTTAATAATTGCCTGGGGTTCACTGCATTACAATAATAAAACTGATCTTCCTGTCATGCTTGATGAAATAAAATTTATATTAAAAACAAACGGCCTTTTTTTTGCAACCCTCAGATCATCAAGAGATACCCATTTAAAAAGAGGCGAAGATAAAGGAAATAATGAATGGATTACAGATTTAAATGATATCTCAGGCAGCAGCGCATCTTTTTATACAGAGGAAGAATTAAAAAATGAATTCAGCCTTTTTTCACAAATCGAATACGGCATAATAGAAAGAAGCGTTATGGGTGATTTGAGTAAAATCATATCTCACTGGGTTATCTCAGCTAGAAAATAACTTTTTTAACGGAATTTCAGTAAATGAAATTCCGTTAAAAACAAAAATATTTAAACTTTGAGATAAATATTAATATAATAATTGAAAACTAAAAAAAAAATAAAAATTTTAATGCCCTACTCCGATTCTTCAGGTTCAGTTTATGATTATCCTGATATTGAATCTGTTTACAGAACCGGCACAAAATACATTATACCTGAATTAAAAGATATGATTAAACTGCCCTATGGCAGTTATCTGTTTTCACTTCCGGACAGAATTCCAATTGGTTTTGATGGTAAAAAAATTTTAGAATTCTCTGAAGATGGTTTTGGTGAAAAAATCCAGCCAGTTTCTTCATTTCTTGCTTCTGCATATCTCAGAACTTATCTTCCTGCATATAAAAACAAAGCAAATCCAGCACGCCTAACTCTATGGGCTTATGCCGGTGCTTCGATAATAAATGGTAAATTTCACGTTCCTGCTATAAGAATAGATGATGATATCAGATCTGATCCGAAAATTCATGAAAACCATGAAGAGCTTGAAATTGAAATAAAAAAAACTTCCGCTGAATTTAAAAATAACAGACTCGTAAAACAGCTTGCCAGATGCTCAACAGAATATAATTGTTTATGCGCAAGAAATTTTTTCCTTTCGAGGTTTGAGGCTCCTATACCAACATCTCCAGCATGCAATTCAGATTGTGCGGGATGCCTTTCATATCAGAAAGATTCATCAGGATTTGCCGCTTCTCACGGCAGACTCGATTTTTCACCTACACCGCAGGAAATTTCAGATGTAATATTCCATCATTTTGAAAAAACTGAAAAAAACGCTATTGTAAGCTTCGGTCAGGGATGCGAAGGAGAGCCTCTATTAAGAGCTGATGATCTTTCAGCTGCAGTAAAAGAAGTCAGAAAAAAAACTTCATCCGGAACAATAAACATTAATACTAATGGATCTATTCCGGAAAATGTTTCAAAGCTCATAGATTCAGGAATAGATTCAATAAGAATCAGCCTGAATTCACCTACTGAAAAATATTACAATTTATATCACAATCCAAAGAACTATACTTTCAGTGATGTAAAAAAAACAATTAAAACAGCAATCAATTCCGGTATATTTGTATCATTAAATTTATTTTTTATGCCTGGATTTACAGATATGTTAACTGAGGTGAAGTCACTATTTGATTTCCTTGACGAATTTCCGGTTAACATGATTCAGACAAGAAATTTAAATATTGACCCGGATTATTATTTTGAAAAAATCAATTACAAAGAAACTGATGTTTATGGAATTTCAAATTTAATCAATATGATAAAAGAAAAAAAGCCGGAAATCAGACTTGGTTATTACAATCCCTGCAAAGAAAAATTTCACATTAAGCCGTGATCCCAGTTCCATAATCCCTGCCTCTTTTTAATTTTCACAGTTTCAGGAATTTTTTCAATACCATAAACAAAAAAAGATATTCCTGCATTTTTCATTAATTCCAATTTTGGCGTTAAATCAAGAATCCAATTTGGAAACGTCCAGAAATTGCCGTCAATTTCATCAGTCCAGTAATCTTCGCTCAAACCGCTTGAAAAAGTCTTATTTAAATTAATATTTCCGGGTTTTGCTCTTGAAACGCAAACCGGCCAGTTGCCGTTTACAAAAATTCCAATAGGAAGCTGTGAGGTTTCAGGTAAAGTTAAAATATCATTCACTCCAAGCTCAGGACTTAAAATAACTCCGCTAAATCCTATATCAGCTAAAATTTTAACAGAAATTGAATTGGCGATGTTGCAATATGGTCCTGCCAATAAATTTAAAGATTTATAATCTTCAAAAAATTTAATCTGCCAGGGGGAATTTAATACAAAATTAACACTACCTTTTTCAATACATAATTTCAATAAATTGATAATATTCTTTTCCTCTTTTGGCCATATAACCGGAGGCATCCACCACCATATTTTTTTTATCTTGCCTTCAGGGAAATTTTTTATCAGGTCATAATTCATCCAATATGAATTGGCTGAATCATCAAATTCTCTTGATAACAGAATATTTTGTTTTGTAAAATTTTTATATTTAAAAACTTTAAAATCAATTTCCGGCATAATAAATTCAAAATTAGATTCATTTTTCGCAACAAGCTGATTTTCAAGCAAAGAAATTTTTTTCATTAATTCTTCTTCTCTTCTGTCAATTAAAAATACAGGAGTTCCGCTTTTAATATGATTTGATATTTTTGAAGAGATATCAATCCTTGAATTGATTTCCTGATCATATTCAATTATAACTATATTGCCTGATTCTGAATCTTCATATCCGATTCTAAGCAGATCGCCTTTAAATAAATTTTCACGGGAAGTAAAATACACTATACCTTTTTCATTATTAACTTTTCCCAAGAGATGGCCGGATCCTGACTCTCCGCTTTCCTGTACTGGTGACTGCATAGAAGCCTGATTAAAATAATATTTTGTCTTTTTTCTGCCGAGAGAAGAATCCAGAAGCAATAAAGCTTCTTTGTTTGCATGCGGATCATTTATATTATCGCGCAATAATTTATAGGCTTTTACAGTTGAATAAACATAATGCGGACCTTTTTTTCTTCCTTCTATTTTCCAGGCTTTAACTTTTTCAATGCTGAGTAAATTTTTTACACTTTCTGACAATCCCAGATCCATACAGGAAAAAAATCTTGCATCTGTTTTTTCCTGTGTGTAAATCCTCCGGCAAGGCTGCACACATCTGCCTCTAAGACCGCTTTTACCTCCAAGATAACTGCTCCAGTAGCATCTTCCTGAAATGCTGTAACATAATGCACCGTGTATAAAGACTTCCAATCCTGTAGAACAGGATTTTGCACAAACTTTTATTTCTTCAAGAGATAACTCTCTTGGCAAAACAATTCTATCCGCCTGAAAATATTTTTCTGCTGCTTCAATTCCAGCCGGGTGAGTTATATTTGATAAGGTTGAATAATGTAATTCTCCCTTAAAACCTGATTTTCTTGCAAAATATGCTGCGGACAAATCCTGAATGATAAATGCATCAGGATTTATAAATTCAGTTGCTTCTGAAATTGATCTATATGCGGATTCAATATTTGAATTTTTTATTAGTGTATTAAATGGAATATAAACTTTAACATTCATACTGTGTGCCAGCTGAGTTAAAGCAGCAAGTTCGGGAATAGTAAAATTATCTGCAGTCATTCTTGCAGAAAATAATTTTAAACCGGAGTAAATTGAATCAGCTCCAGCTGATAAAGCAGCTAAAAATGATTGTTTGCTCCCGGCAGGAGCAAGAATTTCAGGTATATTTTTCATAAAGTGACTTTTATTATTGTACTAATTTCGGGCAAGAATAAATTTTTTAATGGGATATTATAAATAGCTTGATATTCTTATCTTGTTTTTTAATAAAGAAGGCGGTATTTAACCGCCTTCTTTATTATTATATTACTCTGAATCGCCTTGATACATGCTTTCAATTTCTTTAGCATATTTCGCTTCAAGTACCCTTCGTTTAACTTTTTGTGAAGGAGTAAGCTCACCGGTTGCCTGAGTCCATTCTGCATCGAGAAGAGTAAATTTCCTTATTTGCTCAACGCGTGAATACTCGGCAGTATATTTTGCTACCTCTTCAGCAATGATTTTATTTACGCTTTCATTTGAAATAAGTGAAGCATTGCTATCAAACTGAATCCCTGATTTTTTTGCCCATTTTTTTAATGCTTCGAAAGCCGGAACAATTAAAGCAGAAAGATATTTTCTTCTGTCACCTATAATTGCAACCTGTTCAATAAATCTTGATGTTTTGAGACTGTTTTCTATATTTTGAGGAGATATATTTTTTCCGCCGGCAGTAACGATAATATCTTTAATACGGCCTGTTATTGATAAAAAACCATCTTCATCAATCATACCGATATCGCCGGTTTTAAAAAATTTATCCTTTGTAAAAACTTCTTTAGTTGCTTTCGGATTCTTATAATATCCAAGCATGATCTGAGGACCCTTAAACTGGATTTCCCCTTCATCAGAAATTCTGCAGATTGTTTCCTGTAGAACAGGACCTACAGTTCCAATTTTTACATTACCTGATCTGTTATAATTTGTTATAGGAGTAGTCTCTGTAAGACCAAATCCCTCCTGTATTTTAAATCCCATTCCAAGAAAAAATTCTGCATCGCTAATAGAAAGGGGCGCTCCGCCTGAAATTGCATATCTGAGCCTGTCCATTCCAAGATTGGCTTTTAAATTTTTAAAAACGAGTTTATCTGCAAGATTATATCTGATTTTAAATAAACCTTTTCTTTCAATATTTTTACAAGCGTAAGGCAGATTTTTTCTGGCAGTCTCAACTGCAAAATTAAAAATAGCTTTTTTAATACTCGATGCATCAGCAACTTTTGCTAATATTCCTGCATGAACTTTCTCATAAATTCTTGGAACACTTATCAGTACAGTCGGCCTGACTTCTTTCATATTTTCAAGAAGAGTTGAAATATCTTCAGCGTAAGCTATTCTGCAGCCAACTCCAATTGGAGCATAATAGCCTACTGTACGCTCAAGACTATGTGACAAGGGAAGAAAAGAAAGAAATACATCATCATCTCTGAAAAGCGGCCCCATGTCTATCAGCACATTTTTTACATTGGAAACAAAGTTATTATTAGATAACATAACACCTTTTGGATTTCCTGTTGTCCCTGATGTATACATGATAGTAGCAAGATCATTTGGTTTTAAATCAGATATGGATTTCTCAAGCTTCTCTTTAGATTTATAAGACTCACCAACTTTATATGCTTCATTTAAAGTTACGATTTCTTTTTTTCCTGATTTATTTTCTTCAAAAATTATTATTTTTTTAACTTTTGGAACTTTACTTTTAATTTTTAAAATTCTGTCAAGATGATCTGATTTTCCAACAAAGCATAGTTTACTTTCTGAATTTTGTAAAATATACAATGCCTCTTCTGATGAATTAGTTGCATAAATAGGAACATTTACAGCTCCAATAGAAGCGATTGCCATATCTGCAACAAACCATTCATATCTATTTGGTGAAAAAAGAGCAATGTTATCCCCTTTTTTAATACCAACAGATAAAAGATAATAAGCCAGATTTTTAATCTTCGTGTTCATTTCATTCCAGGATAGATCAACATATACTCCGTCTTTTTTATAGGAAACACATGGTTTATTGCCTAGTTTTGCTACCTGGTTTTGGAAAATTCCAGGCATACTGACTTCTTTAAACTTCGCCATTCTCATCCCTCACTATTTTAAATTTTTCTTATAATAAATTAAATAATATTATTTTGATAAAAAACATATATAGTTCAAATTAATTTAAATATATAAAATATATTATAAGAATTGACTCTGCTTGCAGAGGTGTAAATATATTAAAACAATAAAAGATATTTTGTCAAGACTTTATTGATAATCTTTCATAAAGAAAAAATTTATAGTATAATTATTCCTATGGATTTATAATCAACAAAATACTTGACATCAAGCGTTTGTCTTCTTTTAGTTTACTTAAAGAAATATATTAGGGGAATCATTTTGGCAGATAAGAAAAAAAAATCAATTAAACCTCCAGTAAAAACGCAAAAAAAAACAGATCCAGATAAAAAAAAAGAATTTAAAAAAGCAAAAAGATCTATAGATATTCCATTCTCTAAAGACAAGGATCTTTCCGGAATTATCAGATCTAAAGAAATTCATCCAATACCTGAAAATAATAAAGAAAAAAATCCTGTTAAAAAATCAGATATGCATAAACAAATAAAAATGGCAGATGAAACAGATGTTGAGCCGATTGATCCGGTATCACTTGCAAGAGGCGATGTCCCCATGGGCATCGTGGATCATCTCGATGAATTACGCAGCAGAATAGTTAAAATACTTGCAACACTAATTATATTTACTATAGTAGGATTCTTCTTTTCTGATTATTTATTAAAGTACGTTACAGAGCCATTTGTAAAAACCGGTCTGAAATTAAATATATTCACTCTGACTGGCGGTTTTTTTGTCAGAATGAAAGCAGCATTTCTCGCAGGTTTTCTGATTGGCCTTCCGGTTCTGGTCTATCAGATTTGGAGCTTCATAGCTCCGGCAATAGAAAAAAAATCCAGAAAATTTATCCGCAATTCTCTTTTTGTATCAATTTTCTTATTTTACACAGGCGCTTCATTCGTCTTCTTCCTTTTACTTCCATTTGCAATTCCTGTTCTTCTTGCTTTTATTGGTGAAGGTATGGCAAGCACTATAGGTGCTGATGATTATATTTCATTTATGGTGCTGTTTACACTTGCAATGGGTCTATTATTTGAATTGCCGATAGTAATTATGATATTAACGAAGATGGGAATTGTTACTCCAAAATTTCTATCAGAAAAAAGAAAATATTCGGTAGTTATAATATGGATAATTGCTGCAATAATAACTCCGCAACCTGATGCAATTTCTCAGGCAATGGTCGCAATACCATTAATGTTTCTTTATGAAGTATCAATAATTATTGCAAAATTTATTTATAAAAAGAAATTAGAAGACTAAATATAAATCAAAGGAGAAAAAAAATGGCTATTAAATATCTTGATCAGATTGATATTAAAGGCAAAAGAGTTTTTATAAGGGTTGATTTCAATGTTCCTTATGATAAAAATTTAAACATAACAGACGATACAAGAATAACATCAACTATTCCAACAATAAAATACTGCATTGATAATGGTGCAAAAACTATACTTGTATCTCATCTTGGAAGACCAAAAGGAAAACCTGTTCCTGAGATGACTTTAAAACCTGCTGCAGTAAGGCTTTCTGAACTTATAAAAAAAGAAGTACTATTTTTTGACAAACCGCTCGATGAAGCTGCAGTGTATTCAAAGACCATGAAAGATGGTGATGTTATCATGCTTGAAAACATCCGGTTCTTTCCAGGTGAGGAAAAAAATGATGACGCACTCGGGAAACAGCTCGCCACCATTTGTGATATTTATATAAACGATGCATTCGCTACTGCTCATCGTGGACATTCATCTAATGATTCGATAACTAAATATGTTCCAATTTGCGCAGCCGGATTTTTATTAAAAAACGAGCTGGAATATTCAAAAAAAGCGCTTGATAATCCAGAAAGACCATTCGGGGTTATAATCGGAGGCGCAAAAGTATCATCAAAGCTTGATGCTCTTAAGAATATAATCAATAAGGTTGATTTTCTTATTATCGGCGGCGGAATGGCTTTTACTTTTTTAAAAGCACAAGGCTATAGCACAGGGAAATCTTTGCTTGAATCTGATTTAGTTGAAACAGCAAAACAAATACTTGCTGATGCAGCTTCAAAAAATGTTGAAATATTACTGCCAGTTGATCAGGTAGTTGCAGCTGAATTTAAAAATGATTCGCCGAAATCAACTCTATTAATTGAGTCATTGCCAGAAGACAAAATCGGACTTGATATTGGCCCGAAAACAATTAAACTTTTCTCTGATAAAATTAAAACTGCTAAAACTGTTATCTGGAATGGTCCTGTCGGAGCATTTGAACTTCCTAATTTTTCTGAAGGGACATTCTCAATTGCAAAAATTCTATCTGAAAGCAGCTGCATCAGTATTATAGGAGGCGGCGACAGTGTTACTGCTGTTAATCAATCCGGTCTTGCTGATAAAATGACATACATTTCAACTGGAGGCGGAGCTTTCCTGGAGCTTCTTGAGGGGAAAACCCTTCCAGGTTTTGCATCTCTTGATAAATAAATAATCTATTATATAAAAACAAAAAACCCGCAACATATTGCGGGTTTTTTGTTTATTTTAAATTTTAATTTTATTCTTTTTCTGATTTTTTAATATTTATCTGTGATATAGCCAGTTTTGCCAGAGGAATGGCATATGGTGAACATGAAACATAATTCAATCCTGCATCCATGCAGAATTGAATATTATCAGGATTTGCACCATGTTCTCCGCAAAGCCCCATTTTTATATCCGGCCTGGTTAACCTTCCTCTTAATGCAGCAATTGAAATCAGCTCTTTAACTTCATCACCAAGGAATTTAAAAGGATTATTTTTCATTAAATCATATAGAGAATAATCCGGGAAAAATGAATTTGAATCATCCCTTGATAAGCCATAAGTAGTTTGAGTAAGGTCATTTGTTCCGAAACTGAAAAATTCAGCATATTTAGCAATGTTCCCTGCACCTAATGCTGCAGCAGGAAGTTCAATCATTGTTCCTACGCTATATTCAAGATCATCAATTCCGAATTCATCAACTACTTCATTTTTAATATCTCTTATTCCTTTTACTTCTTTACCTTCAATTTTTTTACCATTTTTGATAAACTTAATTTCCTGTTCACTCATTACTATCGGAATCATTATTTCCGGTTTAACTTTAATACCTTCTTTTTTAAGCATACATGCAGCTTCAAAAATAGCCCTGCACTGAATTTCATAAATCTCAGGATAAGTTATTGCAACTCTACAGCCTCTATGTCCAAGCATTGGATTCATTTCAGCAAGTTCTTCACATCTTAATCTTATCTCTGCAGGCTTCATTGATGATTTCCGTCCCTGCATATATTTAATAAATTCAGTCATGCTCGCTTCATTTCTTGGTAAAAATTCATGAAGAGGCGCATCAAGCAGTCTTAATGTTACAGGTAAACCTTTCATTGTCTTAAAAAGATCATAGAAGTCAGATCTCTGCATTGGAAGAAGCACATCAAGAGCTTTACGTCTTTCAACCTCATTCTGTGCAACAATCATCTCTCTGAATTTCATGATTCTTTTTTCATTGAAAAACATATGTTCAGTTCTGCAAAGTCCGATTCCTTTTGCTTTAAATTCTTTTGCTACAATTGCATCTCTTCCAAGATCTGCATTTGCTCTTACATTAAAATCAGATATAAATTTTTCTACTATATCAAGAAATTCAAATAATCCATTTGTTTTAAAATCAGGCTCTATAAGACCAACCTTACCAAGATAAATGGTGGGAGCTTCATAATAAGGAACATTAATTGATATATAGTCGCCTTCATTTATAGTTTTTCCTGCCAGAGTAAAAGATCCGTTTTTTACTTTCATCTCAGGCTGGACCATTGCAACTTTACCAAGGCTTCTGGCAACAACCGGCGCATGAGAGGAAAATCCGCCTTCACATGTAATGACTCCCTGAGCTACCTCGATTGCCTTTACGTCTTCTGCAAAACTTGATGTAAGAACCAGGATCATCTTTGTTTCGCCGCCGTGCATAACAGCTTTTTTGTATTCATCAAGAAGTTTTGGTGTTGAAAAAAATACGCGTCCTATTGAAGCGCCTGTTGAACCGGCAATTCCACCTTGAATGCTTTTTACACCTTTAACAGTTCGAGGATCTATAACCGGATGCAGAAGTTCATTCAGCTGATTTGGTTTTATTTTTTCTACAAGGAATTTTTCAGTTATAATTTTACGTCTTGTCAGATCAAGAAGAGTCTTAATCTGGGCCTGTGTAGATTTCTCATCAGCCTCACGCTGTTCAACAAGCCATAGATCGCCTTCTTCAATCGTGAATTTTATATTTCGAATTTCTTTAAAATTATCTTCAATTTTTTTTGCAATTTCTGAAAATTTAGTAAAATATTTTTTATCAATTTTTGAAATAGGTTTTGATTTTGCAGTTCCAAAATCGAATTCATTCTGTAAAAAATCACCCTGAATTTCAGCATCACCTGTTACAATATCTCTCGTATAATAATTACCGGCATACGAATTTGCACCGCAATTTCCATAAACCATAGCTTGTACTATTATAGCAAGAGAATCATCAACATCTATATCTGAATCACAATATCTTTCAGCCGCACCTTTTAAAATTGAAACAAGCTGATCATAAACGTCTTCAGTAAATTTATCAGCAAGAACTTTCTTCATTTCTATAATTTCTTTTTTTACTTTATCAAGAGTTAATTTTGGAGGGGCTGCCTTAGGTTTTAAATCCGGCGTTTTATGACTTGGGTTTTCTTCTTCTACTTTTTGAACATTGAATATTTTTGAAGAAGCCCCTTTAAGCATAAACAAATATTCACCATAAGCAAATTCCTTGCTTGTTAAAGCACCAAAACCTTCAACTATAGAATCATTAATTCCAATATTATGTATAGATGGAAAGTTTGGAACATTTAAATCAGAGCTTAAGACAATTTTCAGAAGAAGAGGCTTTTTGGGATCACCATACTTTTTCTTTGTTTCCTTTTCAATACAATCAATATATGATTTTATTATTTCTTTAATATTTACTTGAGGTAATTTTTTAACTAGAACTGAATCAATTATAAATCCTGGAGCAATAGGCAGGCCCATCATTGCAAGATCAACAGCTCTCCTGCCTCTAATGCCAAGCCGGGATTTTACTTTTTCATCTATGCTTTTTGTATCTTTATTGAATAATATAATATTTTCCATATCAATCTCCATTAAATCAGAATAAATTTAAAATTTTGCCAACACCAATTTTCAAAAACTGCTCATATCTTTTACTGGCACCTTCATAAAGATATTTCTGTAGTTTTGATACGCCCGTTATATTTTCTCCGCCTACTTGAAAAAATATTGAATCGCCATGTTTTACCTTACCCCATTTAAAAAGTGAATTAATATCATTGATAACTTCTTCTTTGAAAAAAATGTAAACTTCAAGATCTGGATATTTATTTTTATAACTTTCGACAATTTTTTTCCATGCTTCAACATTTCCATTATGAAATAATTCGTTTGATACCTGAACCGGATATCTGGGTGTTACCTTTTTACTTATATGACTTTGTGATTCAGGTTCTTCGTGCTTGATAACAACTGTTTTTGCAACAATAGTTTTATCAATAAAATCCTTATTTCTAAAAACATCCTTTCCTGAAAGCATTTCCTGGATTGATTCAACAGCCTCTATTTCTATTTTTTTGTTTTCTTCTTTTAAAAATCTTACATAAATAACAGATAATTGATCCTGCACAAGCTCTCGTACTTTACTCCAGTGAACCTGATTTTTTGGATTTATTAAGAAAACTTTACCGCTTGTATTATAATAAACGATGACAATATCAAGTGCTGTCCATTTTGATGTTTCTTCAATAATTTTTGTAAAATCGTCAAGGTGTGTTGGAATATTAAAAGATCTGCAGGTATAAGAAAACTTATCCTTGATAATTGCTCCTACTAAAGGTAGAATCTGATCCTCTTCCATTTCTTTATCATCAAGCTGTTCATTTACTAAATCTGCAAGATTTTTTAAAGAATCTACATCATCAACAAATTCAGTTACTTTATAAAAGTGCCTTAATGCCTTATTAAATGTCTGTTTTGTGGCGAGTGAAAAATAAGTTGTTTCCATAATTTATCTCCCGATTTGAAATACTTGATTAATATATAAATTAAATAATTAAATATAAAAAATTAAACATTGATATGGATAGTGTAAATGATATATATTTATTTTCAAGCATTTTTGTTTTTTTAATAATTTTATTTGAATAATACATTTTTATAAAATTAAAAATCTATAAAAAAAAAGGCTGCTCTATTCAGAACAGCCTTTTATATATCTTAATTTGTTGTTTTTATAGCTCTTTTAATCCTTTCTTCTTTGGAGATGATTTTCCTGGAGAAAGATTAACTGATCCTTTTACTTCGGATGCAGATGATGCAGATGAATATGCTGTTTCAAACATATCCTCGCCTGTCTTTTCTTCAGATGCAAAAGACTGATCGATATCTGCACGAACTGTTGATCTTCTTCTGCTGTATGTTGCAAATGCAGCATCAGCAAATCCTTTTGATACTCCGGATAGGAATTCATTCAATACATTTGCCATTCCTCTAAGCATATATTGCTTTCTCTTGATTGTTGTTATATCAACATCAAGAACAAGACCCGGCTGAATATGATGAGGATTCACTTTATATGTAAATTCGTTAAATCTTTTTTCCATAAAAGCTACTCTTTCATCAAGAATTACTCTTTCAACAGGATTCTGGAATCCATGCATTGTTTTTAGCATTTCACGAAGATAAGTAATCTTATTTTTTAAATTTCTGATTCTATCTTCATATGTTCTGTTATTTTTTTCAACAAATGATTCTTCATTATAAATCTCACCAATTTCATTCCATAGAACTGTATCAGGATCTTTTTCTCTAGCTTCTTTGTTTCTTCTCCAATCTTTTGGCATTACTCTTGTTGCAAGATCATCAAAATCTCTTAATGCTCTGAATCTTTTCTTAGATTCATAATACTGATGAGAAACTTCCCATAACATTTTAATTTCTTCTGAGAAAGCATTCATTTGTTTATCATACTCACGCTTATCTTCTCTTAATTGATTAAAATCATAATAAGCAAGTCTTAATTCATATCTTTCATCAGGAAGAATTGTTTTGTCTGATTCTTCATACTCTTTTATCTTGCATATACGGGCATTTTTTAGGTTTTCACAAACCTGATAGCCAAGTTTACTTGTATCAAGAATAGAAGTGATAGAGTTAACAGCTGTATTGTAACCTCTGTTTCTCATGTTTTCTTCATCCATAATATACTTGATATTTTCTCTGATATTTAATGGATCAATATCTTCAACATCAATTTCTGCTCTTAAGCCTTCAATTTTATCCATGAATTTTTTAGCAAGGATTGTATATCTTTTTGATTTCTCGTCTTCTTTATCATCATCTGTAAAGTTTTCAATTCTCTTGATTTTCTCAAACATTTTTTCGCTTGCTGTTAAATCATTTTTTCCCTGATCAACAAGATCATCATTCAGCTGCTCAATTTGTCTTTCAATCAATGATTGAACATGTTTCTGAATTGCATCTTTCAATAGAGATTCAACTGTTACCTGATAATGATATTGAGGGCTTATTAATTCACTATCAAGAATATTAACAGAAAGCTTAACATCATAAACATATTTAGGTCTGAATTCGCTATCTTTGAATACGCATTTTAAAATTGCATATGCGTTTTCACCTCTTACGAATGCTCCAACATCTGTTTTCTGTCTAAGGATGGAGTTTGTTTCTGTTTCAAGATCATTCACGCCTCTTTGAATATGACCTTGAAGGTGACCATACATATTAACAATGGATTTCTCAATTTCACCGGTATGGAATTTATCAGATCCGCCGACCTTATCAAGTATTTCAACTATTTCTTTCGGAGTATAACGAGCAAGACCTTTGGATTCTTCTTTGTCAACGAAATCCCTTACTTTCTTAATGAACTCGTCTTCCATTGTGATCTGATATCTGTTGAACATGTTTACATAAGTCTGATTGATATAATTATAAAGCTTTTCTTTGATACCACCCATTACATCAAGCTTAACAAGTACTTCTTCAGGTAATTTGCTTTCTACTAAATTTAGAACCTTGTCTGCTGTTTCATTTAGTATTAACTTAGCTTCAGCAACTTTATCACGGCTCTCCTGAGCTAATGAATTTCTTGATCCAACCGCATTTGGAATTAATGGATCAACTTTATTCGGGCTTTTTGGAAACTGATTGACTGACATATTGAGAATCCTCCTTTACAATAAAAGACCTAATTTTAAATAAACAATAATACCTATTGTTCTACGCATATTTTTAAAGTACAATAACAACATGGCTTAAATTGTCAAGATTTATTTTTCAAAATAATTGAAAAGTTTAAATTGATTAAGCCTGTCTATGCTATTTAACTTCAATAATTTATGTTATCTATGTTAATCTCGTCATAATCACTGTTTTTGTTTAAAACATTTAAGAATCAATTTAATAATAATAAGATTATTTACTATAATATTTAAAAGTATAATTTTCTATCTTAAAAATATCTCCATCGAGAATATAACCGTCAAACTGCTTATTTATCATTTGAATTTCATATCCACGTCCGCCCTGAATTGAAATCACAACTCCCTTGCCAGCTTTTACTGCTGTAAGCATGAAAGGTTCTGATATATTCAATTCCTGCAGATTGAGATTGCATTCCGCGCTGCGGCCGATTATTATCTTTCTCAAACTGAATCTTGTCATTTTAAAATTGTTTACATACGGATTAAGAATAACATTATTCCAATATTCAAGTCTCCCGCTGATTTTTAATTTTGAAAAATAATTATTAATTAAAACAAGTATTATTATCAATAATATCAGAGAGGAGATACCTATCAATAAATACATATTTCTTTTCTTTTCCCATTCAAGCTTAGATATATCATCTTTTAAATTTTTTTCAATCGCATCTTTTACATTTCCTTCGGTTTCAATTCGGTATGTATTTTTAGAAACAGCCGATAGATGATCGGAAAGCTTTTGACGGGCATTCACAAGCTTCTGATTGCTTTTTAATTCATTCAGCCCGACAAGAAAAATCCACCAGGAATTTTTATCGCCGTATTTCGCGGCAATTTCTTTTATCAGTAATTTTTCATTGATATGAGCAGGCGGCGGATCATCTATACTGTCTGTCATAATTACAATAACAAGCTGTCTTCCGTTTTTTTCTTTTTCAATTTCATCAGCACGGGCGAAAACTTCACTCATCATCTGAAACGTGTAAGTCCACTTTCCTTTTGATTCAGTAACACTAATGAATTTCTTTAAAATATCCCTGTCGTTTTTATCGTCAACAAGAACAGTTGGATATATTTTAACAATTTCATCAAAAGTTACAAAAGTTACGCGATCTCCGTCTTTTAAATTATCAATATAATTCTTTATGCTTGTTTTAACATTCTCAAAAATATTTTCACCGCCATAACCTATCATGCTCATTGATGTATCAAGAACAAGTATTACATCTTTGTTGCTGGCTGAAAATACTGGAACTGAAATGAATACTATAAGAATAATAAAGAATTTCAAAATAAATGTTTTCATATCAACCGGCCTGTTTTTAAAATTTTTATTACCAGAAATATTTTTCAGACTTTAGATACATCCCTATTGCAGATTTAATAATTAAACGGGTGAATTAATTGAGGATATATCTGTTATTAGTATTGAATATGATTTAGTAAATAAATTTGTCAAGAAATTAATACTCTGTATATTCGACATGCTTTTTTATATATTTCCTGTAATCAATTGTAAAAGGCTTAACCACATCAAGATATTCTGTCATCAGGATATAAAACCACATTGTTGTGTCTTCTTTCGTTTCAAGTGCTATAAAATTTCTTTTTTCACGCCAGTTTTTAATCAATAATCCTGCATCAGGGAACATCATTATATCCATTTCATTTATTGAGTCAAGCCCTGTTGAATTGTAATAACCTATAACATCTTTTTTAATATCAGAAAATGAATAATCTGTTTCAAGGGCAATAATAAATGACGGAATAGGAACAATGTTTGTTTCAGGCTCTGATTCAATAAATTTGTTTAATTTTTTAAATTCAGAAACACGGCCCAGTATATCTGCAAGGGATTTTCTGTTTAAATCCTGTATAATGTGTATTGCACCAAATACTGCCTCGCAAGGAATGTAACCGCCGAACATCCTGGATGCATCCCTGCAGATTTCTCTGTAAATTATCAGATCAGCGCTCTCAGGGGAATATCCGCTTGAATCTATTGGTATTGATTTATCAATTTTCAAACCTGTAGGAATAAGCCCTGCAAGCATTTCCTGAACAACATCAATATACTTCAGATCTTTTGAATCCATTTTGCCTTTAGCAGCTTTTCCTGTTTTTATAGATGCCTTTAATTTTTTTTGCAGTTCTATATTAAATGCAGTAAAATATTTGTTAAACATTTCATCCTCTTATTTATTAAAATAATAATCATTTTTATAATGATTTAAAAAATATTAAATCTTTATAATTTATATTTTAAAAATCAAGTATAATGATAAATGTCAATATAAAAAAATCTTGCATAAATATCAGATTAAAAAATATCTGTAAATGCCTGCATTGCTCGTGATGGATAGTCGTATTTTTGAGCCAATATTTATACGACTCGGGATCCTAAATCTGAAAGCCAAGGTTATGCTCCTTAACTGGAGAAAACCAGCCCTTTCATGCAGGAACCCACCTGGTAAACAGGTTCAAAAATCCTAATTCACACGGCAATGCGGGTAATTTAAAACTAAAGCTGCAAATTAATGATAAAAATAATAAATCTTTCAAAATCATTCGGGCCGCAGATTATTCTCGATGAAGTAAATCTTATTATCAATCCAAAAGAAAAAATAGGATTAACCGGAAGAAACGGCCATGGCAAAACCACGCTTATTAAAATTATAACTGGAGATGAACATCAGGATAAAGGTGAAATACAGATTCCAAAAGGTTATTCAATTGGATATCTTAAACAGCATATAAAATTCACTAAAAACACTGTGATCGATGAAGGATGCCTTGGCCTGAATGAACATGAAAAAGATGAAAGATGGAAAGTAGAGAAAATTCTTTCAGGTCTTGGTTTTTCAAAAGATGATTTGATAAAAAATCCGCTAGAATTTTCCGGAGGATTTCAGGTCAGATTAAATCTTGCAAAGGTATTATCCGGCAACCCTGATATGCTTCTTTTGGATGAGCCTACCAATTATCTTGATATTATATCAATAAGATGGCTTACAGATTTTCTGAGGCAATGGTCCAAAGAACTCATTCTAATTACTCATGACAGATCATTCATGGATTCTGTAAGTACTCATATTGCTGGCATACACAGGCAGAAAATAAGAAAGATAGAAGGCCATACAGATAAATACTACGAACAGATTGCCCGTGAAGAAGAAATTTATGAAAAGACAAGAATCAATGATGATAAAAAACGAAAAGAAATAGAACTTTTCGTTTCAAGATTCAGGGCAAAAGCCCGTCTCGCCGGTCTTGTTCAATCAAGGGTTAAAGCTCTGCAGAAGCAGGATAAGCTCGATAAACTTGAATTCATTAAAAATCTTGAGTTTCTTTTCAATTATAAAGATTTTCCGGCAAAAGTACTGATGTCCATTTCAGATTTGGAATTTACATATTCAGATTCATCAAAAAATTTAATTCAAAACCTGAATCTTACTATCGGAAAAAATGACCGGATATGTATTATAGGAAAAAACGGCAAGGGCAAATCGACCCTGATCAAAATATTTGCAGATGGATTGCAGCCTACACGCGGAGAAATCATCAAACATCCTGAAATAAAAATAGGATATTTTGCGCAGACAAATATATTAAATCTAAATGAAAACTTAACGATTGAAGAAGAAATTACTTACGCAGGAAGCGACCGCCAGAAAGCAAGAAATATAGCAGGAGCTATGATGTTTGAAGGTGATAATGCTTTAAAAAAAATCGGTGTTCTTTCAGGCGGTGAAAAAAGCCGTGTGCTATTGGGTAAAATACTTGCGTATCCCTGCAATCTCCTTCTTCTTGATGAACCGACAAATCATCTTGATATGGAATCCTGCGATACCCTAATGGGAGCAATTGAGGAATTTGAAGGGGCAGTTGTAATGGTAACTCATAATGAATTATTTTTACATACTCTTGCAAACAAATTTATTGTTTTTCAGAATAATGAAGTTTCAGTTTTTAACGGCGACTACCAGTCTTTCCTCGATAAAATAGGATGGGCGGAAGAGGAAGAAAAAAGTTTAAAAGAAAATAAAACTACGGAACAATCAAATAAAAAAGATATTAGAAAATACAAAGCGGATATTCTTTCAAGAAAAACAGCAGCATTAAAGCCTCTCGAAATTAAAATAAAAAAAACCGAAGATGAAATAATTGAAAGCGAAAATCATATTTCACTTTATAATGAAGAAATTATTGCTGCTTCTCAATCAGGAAACAGCTTAAAAATACAGGAATTATCAAAAAAAGTTCATTCGCTGCAGTCAAATATTGAAAAGCTATATATTGAACTTGAAATAATAACACTTGAACACACCTGCCTGTTAAAAGGATTCGATGCTGAATTAAATTCTTTACAATAGATTCCAATACTGCATAAATTCTTAAATTGATTTTTTATTTTATAGAATTTTATAAATAAAATTATTGCATTTACACATTATATAAAATAATATCATTAAAAAAATTGATTGGAGAAAAGCATGACCAGATTATTTCATATATCTGTTATTTTAATTTCTATACTGCTTATAATAACAAATGCAAAAATTTCTTATCAGCAGGTGGTAAAAACAAATGAAATAAAAACTGAAACTTCAATTGCAGATGAAAATAAGTATAAAAAAATTGAAGAAGAAAACATTGAAATAAATAAGATGAAAGACAATTCCGTACGCAAAGCTTCAATCGCTCTAATTTTTCTGATTATTATCAATACTATTATTTTCTATATCATCACCAAAAAAAAGAAATGCCCTTCCTGTAAAAAAATATTTTCATCTCAAGTCATAAGGTGCACTCCTTTAAGAGAAGATGATAGAACTTTAAAAAAAACAGGATTAAGATATTCTGTTAAAAGAAAATGCATATTTTGCAGCCATATATGGGAAACAAATGAGAAAAAAAATATCAAAGTTTTTGAATCTGAAGCTGATTTGATATAAACCTATGGAAAACTTTACAACTTATAAACCGGTAATAACAGAATGTCCTCTATGTGAACATTCGCAATTATCGGATCATTTTACAATTGATAAATATAAATACAGCTTTAGAACATCGAAATGCAATTCCTGCGGATTTATTTTTATGAATCCCCAATTTACTGAAGAAATAATAAATAGCATGTATGATATGAATTATTATTCAGGAAACTCTGACTACTCATACCTTGATGAAAGAGATATATTAAGCTACTCAGAATATGTCTGGAATAGCAGAATAGATTTTATAACAAAATATGTTCCAGGCGGAAATTTCCTGGATATTGGATCTTCATTTGGAGGCTTTCTGCAATCAGCTAAAAAAAAGTTCAATCCATATGGAATTGAACTTTCGGAATACTCTGCGAATTATTCAAAAAAATTCTTTGGAGAAAATATTCATAACGGGACTCTCGATAACCACAATTTTGAATACAATTCAATGAATGTTATAACAATGATTGAACTTATTGAACACCTTGAAAATCCAAAAGAGGCCATATTTGAATGCTATAAACTGTTAAAAAAAGACGGTTTACTTTTGATTCAAACCGCAAACATGGAAGGACTTCAGGCAAAAATGCAGAAAGAGAACTATGCATATTATATGCCGGGGCATTTATCATATTTTTCAAAAAGAAATTTGAGGCAGATATTAGAACAAACGGGTTTTTCAGAAATTGAATTTTTTCATCCGGTTGAATTTGGACTACTTCCAAAATTAAAAAAATCATCTCATTCATTTAAATCAATACTTGACTATTCAGCCTGGATTAGAATTACCATTTACCACTTAATAAGCAAAATTCATTTCGGGAATTTTGCCGCTACAAGCTCTATGGTTGTTTACGCTATTAAGTAATCGTCTTTAACTGCAATACAAACATGTGTAAGGAAAGGAGATAGAAGAGATTGTACAAACCGGGAGGATGGGTAACAAAATAAACCGGGCGCATAGGTAACACA
>CAZGWD010000017.1:0-80942 GCA_964529415.1 uncultured Leptospirales bacterium
CATTATTTTTTTTGCAATTAATAAACAAAAAGGGACTGCCTTTTGGGACAGCCCCCTTTTTTTTGTTTGTTGAATATTCTAATTAAAATTTTACTTCTGCTGCAAGCTTAAGGCCGCTCGAACTGTTATTCCAGCCGCCGTTAGTTGTATTTGTTGCTTTAGCAAGAGCCATTGCTGCTGTATCATATGGATTATTTGTGGTTCCATTTCCCATAGCCATGTATATTTCAGCATCGCTATAAATATACATTTCAAATAAAAGAACTATTCTTATGTTTTTATTGATCTGCCATCCAATTCCTGCATTCCAGTAAACTGTGTCGTATATTACACCTACTCCGCCATTATAAGACTGAAGTGCATCATTAAACATGCCATATGAGAATCTTCCAACAACAAGCATTGGAAAGCCGCCTATTTCATTCAGGTTCCAGTTTAACCATGCATTAAGCACGAAAAAGTTTTTTGCCTGATCTCCGCCATTTGCAGTTGATTTTTTAGTAATATTCTGGCCTATTTCAAAATCTGCACCAACTCTTATTCCGAGCATATTGATTCCAGCTCCGCCGCCTGCAAACCATGCATCTTTTCCTGAAGTTGTTGGGGAAGTCTGATCACCGTAATTCAGGAATTGAACATTCTCAAATCTCATAAAACCATGAAAGTACAAACCTTTAACAGGCTCAACGAACAAATCTCCATACCAGGCTTTGCCTGCATAGTTAGGCTGAATATCTTTGGAAATATTGGTCCAGCCTTCACCTACAGTTGAAGCAACTGTTAGTGTAAACATTCTCAGCACCTGAATTTCAAGAGATAAGCCCAGATCAGCAGCTTTATCGTAATCGCCTAATGTACCATCAATACCTTTTGTAATCGCCCCTGGAGCTCCAGTAACCATTCCAATTACTGAACTTTGCCCGCCTGTATGCATTACCTTTTCAAACCATCTTGTATCTGCCATTTTGTTTCTGTATAAAATTACCGGTGTGTTAAGTAGACCGGCATCAAATGTGAAAAATACAAGGTCATCAAATCCGCCTTTTGTTCTTAGAAATGCATTTTTTACAAAAGGGACGTATGAATTTGTAGCAGTTGTAATGGTAGAAGCTGTTTGTGTGAATACATCAGGACCTACATCGAAAATTACGTGGTAGCTGAAAACTTTTCCAAGCTCATGATCAAATTTCAGATATACTCTTTCTATGTTGTAGTTAACCATAGGAAGCAGATTTAAAGCCATTGTGTTTTTAGGAACGGCACCTGTTGCCATACTTATAGAAGCAAAATTCTGGCCGCTGATTCTGATCGGACTTTCTTCCGGTTTTGGTGCATCCTGGGCAAAAGCAATTGCACTTGTAAGTATTAAAGAAAGGGTTAAAAACAGCCCTGTTTTTTTGGATTTCATTAGTAAATCCTCCTTTGTATAAACTTTTATTTTTTTTTAAGAATTTCTATTTTAAAATTTAGTAAATAAATGCCGCCTGAAAATTTAAATTTTCTAAATTTAATAAAATAGAATCTTTATTTGTGAAGCATAAGGCAAATAATTACTTAAATGTTCTGATTTTTTTATAAAAAGTTCCAACTGAATGCTTTTGAGTTGGCAAATCATTTTTTTACATGAATAATTATAAATATTATTGTCAATAAAAATAACAAATTATGACAAATATTTACAAATTATGACAATTATACAAAGGACAAACATTTGATATTTTATATCGTTTTGCGCTTTTATAGCATGTATTTTAAATTTAATCCTGTTTAAACTCAAAGCTATTTTATAATTTGATAAATAAATTCTACCGGGTGTTGATGAAATACCGGAATGCCATTTAAATTATATTTAATTTGAATTTAAACCGATGAGCTGTGCATCGTCTTTAATTAAATGAAAATATCCTTGCAATTTCCAATAGAACAATATAGGATATTTTTTAAATCAGTGTGATTATTTAAAGAACTATAATCAGATAAAAATAATGATAACCAATATGCTGCATGAAAAAATAAAAATATTAACTGTTGAAGATGAAAATATTCTTCGAATCAATATAGCTACATACCTTGAAGACAGCGGTTTTGAAGTTTATCAGGCTGAAAACGGTCTTGAAGGTCTGGAGCAATTTCACAAACATATTCCAGATTTAGTTCTCCTGGATCTGCAAATGCCTGTGATGAGCGGTATTGAAATCCTTGGAAAACTTACAGAAGAAAGTCCGGAAACTCCAATAATAATTATTTCCGGAACAGGTTCACTCAAAGATGCGATTTCTTCATTGAAAGCAGGCGCATGGGATTATTTAACAAAACCGATTCAGGATATGGAAGTGCTTGAACATTCGATCGGCAAAGCCCTTGAAAGATCGAGGCTTATTAAAGAAAACCAGATGTACAGCAAAAATCTTGAGTCAATTATTGAGCAAAGAACCTTTGAGTTAAGAGAAAGAACAAAAGATCTCGAACAGCTCAATGAGCTTTATAAAAATGAAATTAAAGAAAGAATTTTTGCAGAGGATAAACTGGTAAAAAGTTTTGCCGACCTTGAGAAAACCATAGATGGGACAATCAGTACAATTTCATACATGGGAGAACTTCGGGATTCCTACACAGCCGGCCATCAGCAGAGGGTTGCTATTCTGGCGCAGGAGATAGCAAGGGAGCTTAACTTATCCCCGGAACAGATTAAGGGCGTGTATGTAACAGGCATGCTTCATGATATAGGCAAGATCGCTATACCGCTTGATATTCTCGGCAAGACGAGCAATTTTACTGATCTTGACCTGCAGTATATCCGCCTGCATCCGCAGGCGGGTTATGATATTCTTGAAAAGATTGAATTCCCCTGGCCTGTTGCGCAGATAGTTCTTCAGCATCATGAAAGACTGGACGGTTCCGGATATCCGAATGGTCAGATAGGGAAATATATTCTGCTTGAATCAAAAATAATCGCAGTGGCTGATGTTGTGGAGTCGATATCAAGTCACAGGCCATACCGGGGATCACTCGGGATTGAGGCAGCATTAAGCGAGATTACATCAAAAAGCGGAGTGGAGTTTGATGAAAGAGTTGTCTATGCATGCGTAGATCTGTTTACGAAAAAAGGTTTTCATTATGATTGATTTGATTCAAGCGGTGTATTTTGATTTCTTCACAATTGGCGCTTTAATACCTGCTATTTTTATGGGTCTTCTTGCGTATTTTTTCATTGCTATAAAAAAAGGATCAAAAGCTTCATTCCATTTTGGTGTTGCATTTTTCTTAAGCATTTTATTCTTTTTTTCTTATTTCGTTTCAGCAGCCATTTATCATCCTTATTCCGCCTATCACAGATGGGTTACTGTTCTTATAATAAACTTCCAGATTTTTCATTTTTCATTTGCCGTATTCTCTTTCCCGGATATAAAATTTCCGCTCTTCAGGAAAATTTATACTTCTATAGTTTATATCATTACTGTAATAATTATTGCGATATTTTTTTACGAATCATATCATGCAGATAAGGTATTTCTGTTTGCAGGCCACTACTGGGATTTTGATGCTGATAAATCCAGCAAGCTGGTTGCTTCATGGATGATTGTACTGCTTGTAACAATTCTGATATTGGGTATCTGGAGAACGCTAATAAATCGCGGGATAGAACGGTGGGCTGTTTTGTCCATGACGCTTGTTCTGTTTTCATCTTATATGCTTTCAGGTATTACCAATATTCTCAGCCGTGACGGCCTTTTCGATCGCGGTATACATCAGCTTCTGTTAAACACAGCATATATTATAGGGTCTTTTATTGCCACGGTTATATATCTCAACACTTCAAAAGACCGTTCTACCTTTATGTCAAAAATTCTTATTGTTACTGTCACAACCCTTCTTCTCATGGTTCAGGGTTTTACATATTTCTCTCTACAAGACCAGGAAAAATCTTTTGATTTGTTAATGAAGTCTGAAACGCATCTTTCTATAAAAACAGATACATATCCTGCGGATTTGAAATATATGGTATTGTATTCCATGAATGATGGAGTTTTTTCTTCAAAATATATAAAAGAAAATACTTCAATGAGTATGAATTTAACAGAAATTAATCTGGAGCTGCATAATACACTGGTTTATGAAAAAATCAGGAATATTGATAAAAAAAATTTTAAAGTGGAACTTGTTAGGCTTCTTGACAAAACCGATAAATCATTTATTGGATATAAATCAGCTATTCTTGAGTTTGCAGATTCTATCAGCTCAACAGAGAATGATCAGGCTGGAAAAATTTTAAAATATATTGATTCCATCGAGCGTCCGGTTCTCTTTACCAGAAATAAGATCAGACAGATTCCTGAAGAAAATTTTGCACAGCAGTTGAAAATTTTTCTTCCGGGCGCCAGTTCAAAAATATTCAATAAGATTATTCTAAGCCATATATCGAGTTCCGGTTCTGATCAAAAAATTCTCAAACATGAGATTCTTAAATATCTGACTCCAATGAGAAAATCCGGTTCGAGAATATACAGAAAAGACGCTGCTGATATAAATCATTTTGTTTCTGTCATGGAGGCTGATTCTGCAGCTGACAGGGTTATTGAAGCAGGGTATCCGTATCTGAATTATAGAAATTATGTTCACGAAACATCAAAAAAATATATTATTCTGCTGCTGGTGATGTTTAGCGTAATTATTATAGGGTTTCCGATTTTCTTCTGGGGGTCGCTGATAAAACCAATCAGAAATCTTCTTTCAGGATTAAATGAAATGCGCCAGGGAAATCTTAAGATTCAGATTCCGGTTAATATAGAAGATGAATTCGGATATATGGCTGAGCAGTTCAACAAGATGGTTGCATTTATGGAAGAATCAACTGCCATAATTGAGGCAATGAAGTCTGATTTACAGAATATAATTGACTCGATTCCATCTGTTTTAATCAGTGTTGATAAAAATCTTAAAATAACATTCTGTAATGCAGCCGCAGCTTCCATCAGCAGCATGCCTGCAGATGATTTACGGATGAAATATGTTTATGATCTTGTTCCGTACATGGATGATTACAAGTCATCAATTGAGCGGACAATAAAAGAAAATATATATCTAAAAATAGAAAAGATCCATGTTGATATAGATGAAGACAGCCGGATTTTTGATATAAAGGTTTTTCCGCTTGCCAAAGGCGCTTCAAACGGAGCTGTAATTATTATCGATGATATAAGCGCTCAGGTGAGAATGGAGGAGGCGGTAATCCAGTCAGAGAAGATGATGTCTCTTGGAGGCCTTGCAGCCGGAATGGCCCATGAGATAAATAATCCGCTGAGCGGAATTTTAATGGCTTCGCAGAATATCATCAGAAGGCTTTCTCCTGATATGCCTAAAAACCGGGAAACCTCGGATAAGCTCGGGATCGATCTCGTTACTATGAGAGAATATCTTGAACAAAGGCAGATAATCGGCATGCTCGATGATATACGCGAAATGGGTGAACGCGCTTCGAAGATTGTAACTAACATGCTCAGCTTCAGCAGGAAAAGCGGATCACAGATGCTTCAGACAGACATTCGTAAAATACTTGATAATACAATTGAACTTGCTGAAAATGATTATGATCTGAAGAAAAAATATGATTTCAGGCACATACGCATTGTAAGGGATTTTGCCGAGAATATTTCTCCAGTTGAATGTGTCTCCATAGAAATACAGCAGGTGATACTGAATCTATTGAAAAATGCTGCTCAGGCCCTGCAGAAGAATAAGCCGCTTAATGATGATCCTGAGATAAAAATCAGTTTATACAATCAGGATAAATTTGTTATTATAGAAATTTCAGATAACGGGCACGGAATGTCTGATTCGGTATGCAAAAGAATTTTTGAGCCTTTTTTTACAACTAAAGAGGTTGGAACTGGAACAGGACTTGGCTTATCCGTTTCATATTTCATAATTAAAAACAAGCATAATGGGGATATGTTCGCTGATTCAACTGAAGGCAAGGGGACAACATTCACTATAAAACTTCCAATCTTTCACGTTTATGATTGATGCAGAAAAGGAATCCTATGAAAAATAAAACCATATTTATTGTTGATGATGAAGATTCTGTATTAAAAAATCTTACTGCTTATTTTGAAGATGAGGGATACAAGGTTGTAACTTTTTTTTCCGCTGAGGATGCTCTGGCGGTTCTTCCTGATACACCTGTTGATATATGCATTGTTGATATGCGGCTTCCCGGAATTGACGGAAACTCATTTATCAGGGCGGCTTACTCAATTAATTCTCAAATTAAATTTATCATTCATACAGGGTCGTCGGATTATACCCTGCCGGAAGATCTTAAGCGAATAGGTTTAACAAGAAGTCATATTCATTTTAAACCTGTTGCAAATCTCGGGGATATGCTGACAGTTCTTGATTTGCCTAAAGATGATTTATAGTAATGGGAAAAAATAAATTTATACCTGTTGTGATTTTTAAAAAATTCTTCCTGGAAAAATATAAAAATACATCATATATTTCCTGGCAGAAATCAAAGGCATTGATGTTGATTTATTTAGTACTGATTCCTGTAACTGTTTTTTATTTTATTATTAATATTTTCAGAAGTAATTATCAGGAATTAACCGGTATAATTGCCATTGATCTTGTTTTTATAACAGCAATTTTTGCAGGGTTATATTTTTTAAAATCCGGACGATATATAATTTCCGTTAATCTGTCTATTATAATGATTACTGCACTTACTATAGCAGGCCATATTATAAAAATCGCAACCCAGGCTGAAACCGGCATCAATTCATTTTCACCATTGATTTTTGCCGCACTTGTTTTTTCGATATTGTTCGGTACAAGACGGGTGTATATTTCTGTCGCAATAGTTTTTTTAATATTAACTGCCGGTCTGCATATTTATGCAATCAATTCTTTGGACGGCGCATCGAATATTATGCTTTTATCAGGTTCATTAAATATAACTGTTGCAATAATAATAATTTTTTTCATAACCATGTTTATTAATAATATTACAAATCACGCACTTGCACTTACTCAGAAAGAACTGGATAAAAATCTTGAGTTGAATCAGACGCTTGAACTCAAGGTTCAGGAAAGAACCAATGAGCTGAAGCAAAGCATGGAACATATTAAAGTATTGAAGGGCATGTTCCCCATATGCGCGGTATGCAAAAAAATCAGGGATGACAAAGGGTTCTGGAACCAGATTGAAACCTATATTAAAGAAAATTCAGAAGCGGAATTTACTCACGGCATATGCCCTGACTGTGCGAAAAAGATTTATCATGACCTTGGGGATGCTGAAAATATATCAGATTAATGATTTGCGTTCTTCAATTGATCTGATTGTAACCTCGCTCTCCCTGCTTATTGACTGAACTGTAGATGTAATCTCTTCAATGCTCGCTGTGAGCTCTTCGGAAACTGCAGCGATATTTTCAACTTCACTTGATGCGAAATCAACCGCACCCTTGATTTCCTCAGGTAGCTTTTTTATTTCTTCATTTATGGCATCAAGAAGCCCGGAAACCTCAACATTTATTTTTTTCAGAAGATTCACGGATACAATATTTGTCTGATATACGGTATCAATGCCATGCTGAAAATTCACGTTAATAGCATTGATATCCTTCACGCCCTGCTGGGATTTATCTGCAAGCTTTGAAACTTCTTCTGCTACTACTGCAAAGCCGCGCCCGTGTTCGCCTGCGCGCGCTGCCTCTATCGAAGCATTCAGCGACAGAAGGTTGATCTGATCTGCGATATCTGTAAGCATAGCCTGCGATTCAGCAATTTTGCGCGTATCCTCGTAAAGATTTTTTGTCAGAGAATTGTTCTCCTCAACAGATCTGGATATGTCCGAGAATGAGGAATTAATGTGGCCTATAAGTTTTTCGAGCAAAGAATCGAGTTTAGTATTCATGCCGCTCACCATCTCAACTATTTTCATAATAATATGCTGAAGTTTTTCCTGTGCTTCAACATTGGTCTGGTTTGAACGGGAGAACTCTTCGAGGCCCTTCAGTATTTCTGCTGTTGAAACACCTGTATTTTTCATTGCATTAATCGTTTCGTTGAATACCCCCAGAGTGGATGATGCGCGTTTTTCAGCCAGAAGGCGTTCCTGCGCAAGTTTGTCATTTATGCTTTTTTCTCGCTCAATGCGGTCAGCAGAATCTTCTGATCTGAGATTCTCTACTCTGCGCACGAATGATGCATATATATCACGGGAGAATCCGCCAATAAAACCTCCTCCGCATATTGATGTTACAGCAATAAGTGCAATTTCATTTAAAAAACCTGGATTTATAAAAGCTGAAATTGCTGCAGATAGACCAAGTGCAAATGAAATATAAGCTGTCTTTTTCCCGCGGAGCCTTCTTATCTTTGCTGTTTTAAGCTGGCGCGGATAGTTCTTTTTAATAAAGGACTTCATGTCCCTGTATTCCATCTTAAGTATTTCAACTTTATGTTCATCGGAAATTCTTTTGCTTAAGTCTGACGCAACTGATACGTAAAATTTCTGTCTCGGGGAAAGCGCGTCATAGAATATCTGGAAACGGGTTGATTCTGAATTATATATTATGATCTGCTCAACATCAGGATTGTTTTTTGCATTTTCATCTGTAAGGCCGTATACTATTTCATGTTTTTTATTAAAGGCAAAACGCGCCTTTTCCGTGTAGTGAACCGGCTTTCCGAATGAATCAACCATTGCGCTGCCGGATCTATCATCAATATCATTGAAGAATCCTTCTGAGTTCATGCGGTAAACTTTTCCGTCATAGAAAAGCGGAACCTGATCCGGCAGGAGAGGCAGCTCAATGTTAAGATATCCTGAATTGAGAAGAAGGCCTTTGAGCACTGCAAATCCGAATGTTGTAGGTGCATGAGACATGATTGAATAGTAGTCGGATATTCCTGAACCGTAAACTGTTTCATGTGACGGTTTGTATGTTTTGCCTTTATATGTGACAGTATCAGGGCGGCCGATTTCCGGATGCAGTCTCTTTGGTGTCCGGTTGTATATAAACACCAGTTCAAATCTTTTTTTCACTTTCCAGAATGGAGTCTGGTATGTCATTCTGCTTTGTGAGACAGTTGTAAACTGTCCTGCAAATTTTCCTGTGAGTTTAGCGATTATATGAAATGGCACGGCTATCATCTGCAGAGATCCCTTGCGGTCAAAGGAAAGCTGAAACGATGCTGCGCGGATTACATATCGTTCAATAAGCTTTTTTACATGTTTGAAGTCAAGGTTTTCATAGTAAGAAAGCATGAAATTCTGAATTGCGAAAAAAAGCACCTCGGAACATTTGTTGTATGGATGAGCCTCGATCTGACGCATGTCGTCGCGGGTGAATCCGAGTTTTTGTATAACTTCATTATATGCGTCAACAGTCTGGTCATTCGAGAGATAGCGCATCATGTTGAATATGTACATCCACGCAAGCCCGTTAACTTCCTTTCCATCGCTGTTTTTTTCAAGGTATAGATGTTTCTGCACGCCTCCGGTTTCATTCACAGCTTTAAGCAGATATTCACCAACTTCAGAGTATTCCGAAACTTTCATTTGATTAACCTTATCTTCTTTGGTATTGAATAATTGGAAGCATATGCAATGAGGATTTTTTTACAGGGAATAAGGCATAAGGTCAAGTACAATTTGAGAGTGTTTTCAATTTGTGTTTTTGCATCGGTAAAGAAAATTTTCATTGAAATAATTTATGATTTTTAGTATTCTATAAACATGAAAAATATAAGATCAATTAAAAAAATAATAAAAGCTCAGCCAACTATGGAAGGTGCAGGTGTAAAACTCAAAAGGGTTTTCGGATTCGGCGATACTGAACTTTTTGATCCCTTCCTGCTGCTGGATCATTTCGGTTCTGATAACCCAAATGACTATATGGCAGGTTTCCCATGGCATCCGCACAGGGGAATAGAAACAGTAACATATATGCTTGAAGGATCAGTGAAGCACGGCGACAGCCTCGGGAATTCAGGAACTATACGCGGAGGTGATGTACAGTGGATGACTGCAGGCAGCGGAATTATTCATCAGGAGATGCCTGAGAGATATAACGGTACAATGGCTGGATTTCAGCTCTGGGTTAATTTACCTTCATCATCCAAGATAATGAATCCGCGTTATCGTGAAGTTAAGGCAGATGAAATTCCTTCAGTGACAATGGAAAACGGTACTGTGGTTAAAGTTATTTCCGGAAGCTATCAGAATACTGAAGGTCCGGTAAAAGAAATTATACGCAATCCTGTTTATTTTGATATTGCAATCCCGGCAAACACGGAATATTATCATCCTGTTGACTCTGCATATACAGCTGCTGCATATGTTTTCTCCGGGGAAGGATATTTTGATGAATCAAAAAAAAATATTATCAGCCAGGGGAATCTTGCTGTTCTTGTACATGGTGATACAGTTAAAATAACCGCATTGAATAAGCCTGTAAGATTTATTCTTTTCGGAGGAGAACCGCTCAGGGAGGCAGTTGCATGGCGCGGTCCGATTGTCATGAATACTGAAGAGGAACTTGATGCAGCATTTGAAGAATATTATAACGGAACATTCATTAAAAGCAATACCTGAAAAATCCTAATAAATAATATTATAATTGACGAATCTTCATAAATGAAATCGGATTTCATTTATGTGTTATAACTCTGCTCGGAGGTTTCATGAACGGCGGGCTTAAATTTCTTTTTTATTACAGCATGTTTAATATAATCGGTTTTATGATATTCATGGGCACCCAGGGCAAATATGAATGGGTTATAGAATATATAATTATCCTGTTTATGCTTATGGGTTATTTTAAGTTTCTGCAGAAAATTCCAATTGTTAAATACATTGATGATAACGCAGAAAAACTCCGCCAGTTTTATTTGGACAATCCGGAATATCTTTCAGTTAAAATGATAATAATCAGGTTTATTCCTGTAATAAACTATTTTTATCTTTGGAGAGAAATCAGACTCGTTCTGTGGCTTTTTATTATTACAGTCCCTTTCAACATAGCGATTGATATTATAATTGAATTTACCTCATCCTTCCCGTCGCTTGCTTTTCTTTCTAACGGGAATTTCTGGTCAGTTGCAATTACTGATACGTATTATTCTGTTTTTATCACCCCTTATCTCGCATTTCTGACTCTGGGTGTAAAAATGAAACAGAAGGATATGGCAGGTAATAATAAAATTCAGAATAACAGCTCCCCTGAAAAAATTCAGCAAAATTGAGGCAGTATCAATTATAATTCATCAGTCTGGATTATCCAGTTTAACTTTCAATCAGGAATTTGGAGATAAAAATGAATTTGAAGCACAGCATAGGTCATTACTTGAAAATTCTATTATCGATTGATAATAATGATATATCGGAACCTGTAAAAAATTTGATTAAGCAGGAAGAGTTTAACGGTGCAGTTATTGCAAACAGATTCCGTATAATTTTTCTTGTTATAGCATCAGTTCCTGCAATTACTAATGCCCGCTCAACATTGATTGCAGGAAACACTGCCGGAGCCATGATTAATTACGGAGCCCTACTAGTATATTTCATTATGACTCTTGTTCATTATTTTATCCTTCAAAAGCAGCGTGAATGTGTATCTCCTGTTTTCAGTTACCTGGTAATTCTTGCAGATTATGCTATTTTTACTTTAATTTTAATACTCTGGTGGCGCCTTGAGAGCCCTGATAATTTTTCATATTATCTGAAGAACTATACCATGCTTTATTATCTGTTTCCGATCATAACAACAGTTTTTCAGTTCAGGATTGTGCTGGTGTTTTTTTCTTTTTCGATTTTTGCATTGTTATATGGAGGATTTATATTATACGGCTTAACACTCGATCTTGCTATGACATCCTCATGGAGGGATTATCTACTCGGGCCGTATGTTATGATGAGTGATATTGTTACTACAAAACCTGCTATATACTTCTGCGTAGCTTTATCAATAGGATATGCCATTCATAGATCAATTGGCATGGTAAAAAGAATAGGCTATGCTGAAGCTCAAAAGGCATCTCTTTCACGATATTTCTCCGCGTCTGTTGTTAAGGAAATTACACAAAATCCTGAAATAATATCTGAGGGTAAAAGGCAGTGTGCAGCTGTTTTATTCTGCGATATCAGGGATTTTACAAAAATGTCAGAAAGAATGGATCCATCAGAGCTGGTTGTTTTTTTAAGCGAATTCAGGGATCGTATGTCAGAAGCTGTTTTTAGAAACGGAGGAATGATAGATAAATTTATAGGTGATGCTGTAATGGCTGTATTCGGTGTGCCTCATCAATCTGAAGAACACGGGCAGGATTGCAGGAATGCAATAACAGCAGCCAGAGAGATGCTTGACGCTGTTGCTGATATCAATTCATCTATTGTCTCGGACTTGCCTGAGATAAGAATAGGCATTGGTATTCATTATGGTGAATTGTTTGCAGGAAATATCGGCACAGGCGGGAGAATAGAGTATACTGTAATAGGGGATGTTGTAAATACCGCATCAAGAATAGAATCACTTTGCAAGGAATTTCATGCTGAACTGATAGTATCAGAAGAACTAATCCAAAATGCTGGAAGTATACAGGGCATTGAAAAACTTCCACCGGTTAAAGTGAAAGGCAAGGAGCATCCGATTTCTGTTTATAAGTTTTGCTGAGTAATGTTTTACAGATATCAAAACGATCCCGCAGCAAATAATTTCACGGAATCGTAATGATATCGATAATTTTATTGTTAATTTATGCGTTAAATTTCTACTTAATTAAAAATTGAATTTCTGTAATATACTTTTCCGGATTGCCTCTGAATATCATACCCGGGCCTTTAATGTAAATCTCCCTTGATGGAGATTTAACTGTATAGTTTTTTCCGCTTATATAATCGAGTATGCGCTTATAGGATTTTCCAAGAGTATCGTATGATCCGCAGTGAACAAGCGTGACTGCTCTGCCTCCTTTAAGCTCGCGGCAGTTAATGTTTTTATCAGCAAGATTTTTTTTCGCGCATTCCGGCTTGACCTGGAATCCTCCTTCAATATCTGCATCCTTCTCCCTGTATTCAGGGTCGTAGTAGAGGCCTTCAGGTTTTCCGGAAATAAATCTTCCGCAGAATTTTCCTACAGCTGAAAAAGCTTTCCCAATCTGATTATAGCTGCCTTTGAATCTGTATCCTGCGAAAATAATATCCTCAATAGTTTTTTCTTCTATATTCAAACTCATGTTTTCTTTCATTTCATTGCTCCTTATTGTTTTAATTGCGCTGTCAAGATCCCTGCTCAGATTTTTATATCTGTCTGCAAGCGCTGTAATTTTATTTTTTTGCGATTCTAGGTAATCGAGTATCTCGGAGTCGTCTTTTTTATTAAGCAGAATCTCTTTAATATCCGGAATTGAAAATTCCATGCCGCGGAGCATCGCGATCACGTCTGCACGTTCGACCGAGGAATCCCTGTAATATCTGTATCCTGAATCTTCATCAATATAGTCAGGAATCAGAATGCCTTCATCGTGATAGTGTCTTAGAGTTTTTACTGTCAGTCTTGTTATTAGAGAGAATTCCCCGATTGAGTACATTTATTATCTCCTGCCGGATCTAATCTTTTCTTCGAATACAGGATCGCCGAGCTTTTTAATAAGATCGGGCCTGCTTCGGATATAATCCTGATGAAACGGGAGAAAAATTGCAAACAGAATTATTCCTGCAAGAAGTCCTGCTGCGGATGAGCGTAGATTTTTATTACCGGCAAATGCAATGAATATTGTGTATATTATCGCAGCAGTCATTAAAATATGACCTATCTGTGCAATCACTGCAGTTCCGCTCCATCCGAAAAAAAACAAACCGCCGAATCCGAAAAATCCCATAAACGGAACAGCAGCTGCCATAAGCCATGTTTTTCTCAGGAAAAAGCCTATGAGAAAAATCGATGTTGATGGAGCGCAGATGTTGAAAAAGAACCATTCAGTGACTGTAAAACCTGCCATTCCGAAAAAGTAGAACATTCCATTGAAAATAGCCAGCATGTTCAGTATTGCTATTGCCAGGCCGATGTAAAATTGAGTTTTATTGTACATGTGAAACCTCCTTGAAATAGTTTTAATAATTCGAAGGTAAGGTCTCCGGTAAGGGGAGAGTCAAATATTTTTATTCGGGATGAAACAAAAATTATCGGGTATTTCGGGAATTCATGGAAAAGAAAAATTTCATTCTCTCTTCCATGAATTTGAACTTTTTATATTCCGTTCAGCTTTTCGCTTTTAGTGAAATCAATGCCGAGAGAAGTCTTCAGTTTTCCTTCAGGGCATACTGCAACACAGCTGAGGCACATAATGCATTCTGTTGAAGTAACTCTTTCATTTTTTTCAATATACGAATATATTTTAATGGAAGATGGGCATTGTCTCTCGCATTTCAGGCAAGCGCTGCAATTGGAATCATTTCTTTTAATCCGTAAAAACGAAACAAACGCTGAAAGTTTTAAAGGTACTGCAACCGGGCAAAGATATTTGCAGAATGCTCTGTTATCTTTCATTCTGAAAGCAAGCGCTATGCCTGTAAAATAGTATAATAAATTTCCTGTTATAAACCAGTAAACAATCTGAAGGTTTCCCTGGCCTTCACGGGCATTGACTGCAGGAATATCATTTGTGTTATATCCGAAAATTTTATATAAAACAGTTACAGCAATAATAGATAATATTAAATGAAAATATCTGAATTTCGGTAATGTCTTGTTTTTCCAAACGGTTTCATTTTTATATGGAAGAAAATCCAGAACTGCTGCAGTCCAGCATCCCCAGCTGCACCATGACCTTCCGGTAAAAAGCGTGCCTGCTATTTTCATGATAAAATGAATAACCGGTCCGCCGAAAATTCCTCCAAGAATCAGGAAAACCAGTCCCTCAACCTGGAAATTCTGTTTTCCGAGTAAACCTGCCAGAAAAAGAATTGTTGAACCTATTAGAATCATTGATATTTTTCTTGCAACAGGTTTTCCTGCTGCAGGAAGAACATAGTATAAAAGCATACATAGAACCTGCACTATTGCAAAAAAGATGAATACAGGCACAGGTGCGCTCATTTTTAAAATAAAAATGAATACTAATGATGCTGCAGTAAATACCGAAATAGTCATCAGCATCAGCGGTAGATAATCAAAGAATCCGGCCTGACTGTTTTTGTTCATATCTGACTCCATAAAATTGATTTTATTTTTTTTTCAAATATCACTCATCATTATTATTTCAATTAAACGGTCTTTCATTTTAATGCTTTTTGTTTATATTCTGTTGCTGCATGATTTACAGCGATTGGAATTCTCTGGTATTGATTTTTCGAAGATTGGATTTGGATGGGATTCAATTTAATTTAGAAAAATGAGAATTAATTATTTATGATTTAAAAATTTAAATGAAACTGTCTTTCCGGTAAATAGAAGGCTGTATTCCCATATTCTTTATAAATGCAGATGTAAAATGCGCTGAACTGGAAAATCCGCATGAATGCGCAATTTCAGTTATCTTTTTATTCCCGCGGCGTAATAGAAGTTTTGCCCTGTCAATGCGGACTTTTATTATGTAATCCTGCATTGTATAGCCTGTCTCTTTTTTAAAAACGCGCGAGAAATGCGATTTAGACAATGCGATTTTTCCTGCAAGGTCTTCAAGCGTTACCTGGTTTGCATAGTTGTTATTGATGTACTCAACAGCGTAATCAATATCTGCACGCTCGGTGATAATACCTGTATTTACACTAATGGAAAAAATAGCGCGGAGAAGATGATGCACAATCTGGATTTCAAGAGAGCGGATTATTTCTTCAGAACCTGCTGCTTCAATTGAAGTTTCCGCCATAAAATTTTTCATGCAGGGGATTAATTGTTCCGGCAGTTTGATATATTTTATCATATCAGGAGAAATAACTTTTTTATATAGAGCCGCGTGTTTTAAAAAGAATTCCGGGTCAATTAATAATGCAAAGTATCTGATGAAACTTTCAGAAGGAATTTCATGATGCCTTATATCAGGAGGAAGTGCAGAGATATAGCCGTTTTTTGACTGGAATATTTTTCCGTTTATTGACATTTTTATTTTTTTACTATATGAATAATAAAAAGAAAAAGAAGGATGCGTGTGATCCTCGCTTATTGCGTAAAAACAATGCCCTGTGCTTGGCGTAAATATGCCGATATTCAGTCCGGTAAATGACTCCACATGTACCAGCTGTTCAGGCGTAACATCCCCGACGAATTTCCTTATTATGGAATGTTTATCTTCTTTTTTAATCATAAAAGTTTTATCCAGATTATTAATTCTGTTTCCAGAAATATTTATTGATAAAAAGTAATAAGATATTAATTTTAAATAATAAGAAAGTTTGTCAATAATTATAGTTGATTCAGAAAACTATAAAATGCAATATGCCAGGTGAATGGCAGTGAATTTGAATTTTTTATATTTTTCTAATGGAAGTTTTCTAAAAGAAAAAGATAATGGGAAATATGGCGCTTGTTTATAAAATAATAGAAATTATAAATTATGCAGGAATTGTTCAGGGCCTGTTCCTGGCTTTTGTTTTATTTACCGGAAGAGCCAAAAATAAAAAAGCAGGCTATATCCTTGGCGCATTGCTCGCGCTGTTTTCTATGAATATTATACACTCTATCTTTCTTGCCGGCCAATTTATTTCTCCTCTGAAATTCAGGGAACCATTTATAACGCTTTTATGCCCTTTTCTATACTTTTATGTATTGGAAATTAATCAGGATCTCAGAATTAATTTTTTAATCGTGAAGCATTTTGCTTTATTCATCTCATTCTTTTTGTTTCAGGCAGCCCTTAAGATTGATTCTTTCAGGCTGATTGCAGAATCACATGATAAAATATTTTCTCCTGCAATGATTGTTCTAATGCTGCTTCAGTTCATTTTTTATATTTTCCAGATAACTAAAACAGTTAAAATTTATGATACGAAGATTGAGAATGAGTTCTCGCATACAGATGAACTGAATATATCCTGGACAAAATCCTTCCTTGCAATATTCATTATCATATATTTTATTTTATTTATTGCTCTTTTCTTTCTTGTTCATTTGGATTATTTCACAGATTATAACAGGATCATTGCAACAATATTTGCAGTTTCTATATATATTCTCGGATACAAAGGCATTAGGCAACAGGCAATCGCAATAGATATTAAAACTGATGAAGTAATAAATAATGACAATCCAATTATCACGTTTTCTGCAGAAAAAATCAGTATAAAAGAAACCAGTGCTGATGTATCAAAAGAACTTATAGAAAAAATTAAAAACTATATGATAGAAAGAAAGCCTTTTCTTGATCCGGATATAACTCTTTCAGATTTAGCCAGAGAACTTGATATCGGGCGAAATGCTTTATCTTTTGCAATCAACAGCGGATTCAAAATGAACTTTTTCAATTTCATTAACAGGTACAGGGTAGAAGAGGTAATAATTTTTTTAAATGATCCACAGAGAGACAGCCACAATTTTTTAAACATTGCATATGATGCAGGTTTTAATTCAAAAGCAACATTTAACCATATTTTTAAAAAAAATACCGGATTTACACCCAAAGAGTACAAACTCAGACTTAAAAGAATAAAGTCGGACGTCTGATTATATAACTTCAGACGACATTCATTTTTTTATCAGCTATTATATTTCATAACAGGATTTAAAAAATATTATCAGTTATGGAGTATAAAAATGAAAAAAGAAAATTTTGAAACCAGTCCGGGTTTTATTCAGCTTTCCAATCTTTCTAAATGGTACAATTCGCCTGCAGGACGTTTCAGCGCGTTAAATAATATTACGCTTGGAATAGATGAAGGTGAGTATGCGGCTATTATAGGCAAATCCGGAAGCGGAAAATCAACTCTCCTTAATATGCTTACAGGCATTGATCATCCGAATGACGGTAAAGTCATGATTAATGGCACTACTGTGCATTCCATGAATGAAAGCAGGCTCGCAGCATGGCGCGGGGCAAACATTGGAATAGTTTTCCAGTTTTTTCAGCTTATCCCGACACTGACGATTCTTGAAAATCTTCTTATTGCCATGGATTTTGTAAATGTTATTCCAGAAAAAGAACGTGAAAAGCGTGCTGAATCTCTGCTTGCAAGAATAGGAATTGAGTCACATATTAACAAACTACCTGCAGCTTTATCCGGAGGCGAACAGCAGCGAGCAGCAATAGCCAGGGCGCTTGCAAATAATCCGCCGATACTCGTTGCTGATGAACCCACTGGCAATCTGGACAGCGTAACTACAGGCGCAATACATAAATTATTTTCAGAGCTTGTTGATGACGGCAAAACAGTAATTGTTGTTACACATGAGCAGGTTACAGGTCCGGAATATAAACGGGTAATTACTCTTAAAGATGGAATGATTGTCAATGATACAAGGAACGGTAAATAGTTGTGAATATAAAATTAAAAAAATCTCTAAGGGATCTTCAGATAAACCCATGGCGCACAGCTCTTGTTGTTTTGGCGCTTGTGGTTGGAATCTGGGGAGTGGGTTCTGTTCTGGTTACATTTACAGTGCTGAACAGTGATCTTAATGAAAATTTTTTAAGAACAAATCCTCCTCATGCGGTTTTAACATCAAAGGATTTTAAAAATTTCAGTTTAGCTGAATTTCAGAAGAGGCCGGAAATAGAAAGTGCGGAGTTTCGCGATTTATCAAATCAGAGGATTGAAGTTTATCCAAATTACTGGATACCGTTGCTTGTATTCGGAGTTGAGGATTTCACTGATTTTAAACTCGCACGTTTTTATAATGAAAATGGAAAAATTATTCCGGAAACAGGAACCATGCTGATTGAACGCAATGGACAACTGATTTCAAATCTGAAGATTGGATCATCTGCAAGAGTGCGTATCGGAAGCAGGATTGTAAATATACCAGTCTCGGGAATTAACTTTGATCCGGCCCAGGCCCCTGCAACACAGGACCACCGCATATACGCATATGTTGATAAGAAAACATATCAGGAATTGATCGGAGAAAAAATCAATCAGCGGCTGATATATAGATTAAAAAAAGTTAATTCAAAAGAAGAAGTTAAAACACAAACTGATAAAATAATTGATTATTTTAAAACAGCTGGTGTTTCAATTTCATCAGTTGATATTCCAAAATTTAACGAGCATCCGCATCAGTGGCAGTTGAACACTCTTCTGTTTTTGCAGGGCAGCATCGGGTTTCTTGCTTTTTTTATGGGAGCTGTTCTTGTTTCGCAGTTAATGGCAGCAATATTATCGCGTCAGGTGAGGCAGATCGGGATTCTCAAAGCAATTGGCGCTTCCAGATTAAAGATTTTCAGAATATATATTATTATGGTTCTTGCTCTGGGAGTTTTTTCCGGAATAATATCAATTCCCCTGGCTGTATCATCCGGATATGCTTTTGCATATTTTGTTGCAAGGACGCTTAATTTTGAAATACTGACAACCAGTCTGCCTTATTATGCTTACTTGTATTTGATCGCAGCAGGCATATTGCTTCCGATTATTTTATCGCATCCAGCTATTATGAAAGGAGTAAATGTTTCTGTTCAAAAAGCAATAAGCGATTACGGGATTCCACAAGTAGCTTCAAGAGCAAAGAGTTCAGACGCAGCAGGATTTTCTTTGCCGTATAGAATTACAATACTTATTAGAAATACAATGCGGCAAAAGAGACGATTGGCTGTAACAATTCTTGCTATGGCACTTGGCGCAGCAATATTCAGCACAGGATTCAATGTAAGGCAATCTCTTGTTGTGCTGCTGGATAATGTTAAGGATGCGATGAGATATGATGTGCAGGTTGTATTTCAAGGCCAGCTGTCCAGAGAGAAAGCGCTTGCGTATTTTAAAGAAATTGAAAACGTAAGCCGTATAGAGTCATGGAATGGAGGCAGGGGCGAATTGCAGTCCAAAGCCATATCAACAAGCGATGGTCTTGGGATAATCGCGCTTCCATATAATTCCGGGCTAATCAATTTAAAAATTGCTGAAGGCAGATGGATAAATTCATCTATTGAACCGGAAATTGTAATGAACCAGCAGGCATTAGAAATTTCAGGAAACACTAAAGTCGGCGGATATCAGGACTTGAATATTAATGGAAAAATCATGAAAGTAAAACTTGTTGGAATTGCAGAGGAATTGGACCGGCCGAAAATGTATATGGATGAAAAGCTCTACGACAGTTTTGCGAATCCGGATCATCTCGTGAACAGCCTGATGTTCATCGCAAAGGACAACAGTTACGAAAAAGTAATTTCATTAAAAAAAGAAATCGAGCAGGCGATAGATAAATCCGATTTTAAAATTCTTTACGTAATGTCACAGGCTGAACGTGTGAAAATTATTTACGACCATCTGAGTATTATTCTTGTAACGATTGTGTTTTTTGCTTTTCTGGTTTTATTCGTAAGCGCTCTCGGCATGGCATCTGCAACAAGCATCAATATAATGGAACGTACAAGAGAAATCGGCGTTTTAAGGGCTATAGGCGCAACTCCGAAAATGATCTGCAGTCAATTCATTGCAGAAGGTTTCGTCGTAAGTATCATCAGCATAGTGCTGGGTTTAATGCTTTCATGGCCTCTGAGCATTGCAGCATCTTCATTCTTTGGAACTTTAATGCTCGGCGAAGGCGCTTCGCTGCAGTTTGCTTTCAGTAAAAGCGGATTTATCATAACTTTGTTTACAACAATTATATTCGGCTATCTTGCAAGCCGCATCCCTGCGCGTAATGCAATCAAGGTCTCAACGCGGGAGGCGCTTGCTTATGAATAATAAGTTTAGTTTATTATTTTTGAATTATTTAGCTGATCCTGTATAATTATAAAATTAATTTAATATCATACTTGACAGTTGTAATTTTTAAACTTAAATTAAATGTTATTATGATATTAAAATTCTTAAAGATGATCAAATTTCAATAATTCTAAAGGAGGAATATTATTATGTGTTTCACGATAAACATCTGGGCAGTACTTGTAAGTGCAGTAGCAAGCATGGTAATAGGCAGTATATGGTATGGTCCGCTATTCGGTAAAATTTTTATGAGCGCAATGGGTATGGATAAATGGACTCCTGAAGAGCAGGAGAAAATGAAAAAGGCAATGGCCATAACTTATATTTCACAGTTTATCGCAAGTATAGTAATGTTTTACATTCTCGGTTATTTTATGGTCGGACTCGGGCAGTTGTCTTTAATTGGCGGTCTTAAAACAGCATTGATTGTTTGGATTGGATTTGTTGTTCCTTTGAAACTTGCTGATTCCCTTTGGGGGGGTAAAATGATTTTATTCTGGCTTTCTATTGGGAATATGCTCTTAACGCTTCTTGCAACAGGGGCAATTATCGGCGTGTGGAAATGAAAATAATATTAACACAGGCGCTTAAGTTCTAATATATAAGCGCTTGTGTTTGGTGTTTTCCTGTCATTTTTTATTCTTATGAATTATATTTAAAAGAGGCGGCGTTATTGCAACTGCGCCAATATACGAATAAATGATTCCAAGCAATAGTGCTATGCCTGCATGTCTTAACATCGAATGCTCTGCAATGCTCATAACACCGAACCCTATCAATGTTGATGCAGCTGATAAAAAAACAGTAAGCCGGATAAGACCGTACTCTTCATCATCTTCATTGCCGTATTTCTGGTATGCGCGCACCAGATACAGTGCATAATCACTCCCCATCCCTATAATAATTATTGTTACTACAACAGCCGCAATTCCGATTGTTTCGCCAATCAGGTTTAATGTGCCGAACGTTGCAACAAGCGCGAATACTGTAGGAACAAGAGATGCCAGAACAAGTTTAATATTTCTAAGATAAGCAAATGCAACAGCAAATGTAGCTGCACCAACTATAAGAGCCATCTTGATGAATGCTGAAAGTATGGAATGCCCGATTCTTTCACTGAAGTATGCTGGATCAAGTATTTTTATGAATCCTGTAGATCTGTATCTGTCATGAAATTTTTCAGATTTATAATTATCCCCTCTGGTAAGAGTTGAGAACTCCATCCATTTATTGTCTTTAATCTTTGTAATGCTTAAGAAATTATAAAATTTTTCAGGGGTTTTTTCATAATCCGGTTTATTGATATTTACTGTATTGAAAAAATAATCAAACGCATCTGTTGAGAATCCTGTTTCGTTGCAGGCATTGTATATGTTATTTCTCATTTCATGAATTCTATTAATAGAGAAGAATTTTTTCCAGGCTTCGAAGTTTTTCGCTGATAAGTCTTTTCCCGGGAAAACCATGGATGATGTAAAGCCAGAGGAAATATTATTCTCCGATATGTCATTGCCTATCATTATGGTAATATTATCTGAATTTTTCTGCAGCTCTTCAAATGTAGATGCACTGTTCATTATGTATAATCTGCTCAGGATGTCCCCCCATGTATTTTTCACAAGGTTTTCAGCAGCAATTGTTTCATTGCTTACGCTGTTCATGGAATTAAGATCAACCTTGAATTCAGGCCTTGCAAAGAAAAGCAGCACAATGCCTATGGCACAGGCAGCGTAGAATTTTTTTCTATCTGTACCGGAGCTGATTTTATTTACAAATCTCTGCAGCGGGAAAAAACTTCTTTTTTTCGCAGGAAGCATTTCAGTGAAGATGAAAGGATAGACGAGATGTACAAAAGCAAAGGTGAAAACAACGCCAAGAGCTGCAAAGTATCCGATTTCTGATAGTGCTTTAAATCCGCTGATAAATAATAAAGCAAAACTTATTGATGTTGTAAGCATAGCAAGTATCCCAAGCGACCAGACTTTTTTAGTAGCTTCAAATCCTGTGGTTTTTATCGGGCGATCGAGAAATAGAAGGTATGCAATGCCGTAATCAACAGTAAAAGAAATTATCGTTCCGCCGAATCCTATTGCTAAAACTGAAATTGATTTGTTGAACAGGGAATAAACAAATAACGATATTGCTGTGCCTGCCAGAGCAGGTACAAGTGCAAGAAGACCAAGCCATGGCCTTGGAAATCCTGCAATCAGAAGCAGTGCAATTCCTATCGTAGCAAACAGAACAGCTTTTTCCGTATCAGATTTCGCCTTTGTCTCATTATCAAGAGCAGCGCGGTAGGATCCTACAGGAGTCAGTGTATATTTAATTTTTAAAGGAGAGTATTTTTTATCAAGCTCTGACTCGATCTTTTTAACAAGATTGGTCATCTTCAGGGCAAATCCTGTATCAGTGCCGGAAGAAATTGGTTCAAGAATAATCAGCAGATGTCTGTTGTCTGTTGATATGATCTGATGCTTGTATATTTTTGCGTTTTTTGAAGGGGAAAGACTGGATAGTTTCGCGAGAATTAAATTTCTAAAACCAAGCGGATCCTTCTCAATCAGATTAGACTGTCCAATACTGTCAAGAGAAGTCAGTTCCAGATATCTTTGTTTTAATTCAGATGTTATTTTTTCCCGCGTAAGAAGCGGTTTTATTTTTTCTTCAAGTTCCTTTTCTGAAAATAAATAGGGGAGTCTGTCTGTAATCCGGGTAATAAGTTCAGGGAAAAGTGCTTCATTCTCACCGAGTCCGACAGTTTTAAATAGTCCGCTCCCGGATAAATATTTTTCAATGAAAACTGCACCCTCTGTAAGGTCTTCAATATTGCCCGTGGTCTGCAGATCAATTACAATTCTGTCTTTGGACGGCAGGTGATTTATAACATATGCCGCTTCATTTACTATAGGATCATCCTTGGGAAGTGATTCCACTATGTCCATGTCAATTACAAGTCTCGACATGGCGATTTTAAACATGGCTATAACTGAAGCTGAAATAATTATTATTAAAATAATTTTACTGATTTTATTTTTCATTGGCGGCCGTTTTAATATATTTTAATTTATGATTCTGATATTCAGAGATTTTTTTATTTATGGTCAAGCATATATTTTTTTTAAATAATATTATTATTCATTGAAATATTTCTGCAGAAATAAAAAATAACTTTATTGAATGTTAATTTAATAATTTTGAATCATTATATTGATAGGAAAATAAATGAAAAATAATCTCCTGATGTTTTTTTTATTTTTAACGATTGCAGTTGTAATTAACCTGGATGCTTCAGCAGCATCACAAGCACCTATCCCTGTTGAAAATTCTGCTTCAGTAACGCAAATCGGGGCTCTTCTGCCTTTATGGTCTGTAATTCCTTTTATTGGAGTTCTCCTCTCGATAGCGCTTTTTCCGCTTTTTGCTTCAAATTTCTGGCATAATCATTTCCCGAAAATATCAGCATTCTGGGCTTTTTTATTTGCTGTACCGTTTCTGTTCATATTTAAGGGAAACGGCTTATATGAAATAGCTCATATTTATATTATAGATTATATCCCGTTTATTATTTTGCTATGGACGCTTTTTACAATATCAGGAAATATATATATCAGAGGTTCCGCAAAGGAAACCCCTGCTGTAAACAGCCTGCTGCTTTTAGCCGGTGCTGTTCTTGCATCAATCATCGGCACTACAGGAGCTTCAATGCTTCTTATACGTACAGTATTGCGCACCAACAAGCTCAGGAAATATAAGGTCCATACAATTATTTTTTTTATTTTTCTTGTCGGCAACATTGGAGGTTCACTTACACCGATAGGAGATCCTCCTTTGTTTCTCGGATTTATCCACGGTGTACCTTTTTTATGGACACTTAAGCTGCTCCCGGTAACTGCCTTTACTGTTTTTATTCTCATTGCAATTTATTATTTTATGGATAAATACTATTATTCCAAAGAAGATGCAGCTTCTCTTCTCGAAAACGATTCTGAATCAATAAAAATCGAGGGAGCGCATAATTTTATTTTCTTAATCGGAGTTATCGGAGCAGTTATATTCAGCGGTATTGTAAAACTCGGGGAAGTAAACATTTTCGGCATTCATCAGACTGTTGAAAATTTAATCAAAGACGCATTTCTTATTCTTATGGGAATACTCGCTCTTGCAACTACAGAAAAAAAAGTAAGAATCGACAACTCATTTGACTGGATTCCAATCAGAGAGGTTGCCATACTTTTTGCAGGAATATTCATGACAATCATACCGGCTCTGGCGATATTGAAAGCAGGAGAGCATGGGGCATTTGCCTCGATTGTAAAATCCATGGAATCACCTGCTCATTATTTCTGGGTATCTGGATCTCTATCATCATTTCTTGATAACGCTCCGACATACCTGACTTTTTTCTCAAGTCTGCTTGGTAAATTTTATCCTGGAATGCAGGAAGCTGAAGCAGTCGCTAAACTTGTTGCTGAAAGAGCTCCATATCTTATGGCAATATCAGCTGGATCTGTATTTATGGGTGCGGTTACTTATATAGGCAATGCTCCGAATTTTATGGTAAAATCAATTGCAGAAGAATTCGGCGTAGAAATGCCGAGCTTTTTCGGATACATGTTTAAATATTCTATTCCGGTTTTAGTTCCATTATTTATAGCCATAACACTTGTGTTTTTTTAAGTATTGTTTCGATAATACACATTTAAAAAATATGCACTAAGATTTATTTTTATTCATATATTTTTTATAATCATTAATAAAATCTTTCTTTACATATAAAAGGATATTTTTAAAGAATGATAGCAATTATTAAAAAATTTTTTTTTGAGGTGATATCATGAATATTTTAATTTTCGGGCCTAATGGAAGCGGAAAGGGAACTCAGGGATCTGTAATACAGAAAAAATACAGCATCAGCCATATTGAATCAGGGGTTATATTCAGAGAAAATATTAAAAAGGGAACTGATCTCGGCAAGAAAGCAAAAGCTTTTATAGATAAAGGCGATCTTGTTCCGGATGATATAACAATTCCAATGATACTCGACCGTTTAAAGCAGGATGACTGCAAAGGCGGATGGCTGCTTGATGGATTTCCAAGAAATCTTGAGCAGGGAGAAGCTCTTAATGCAGCTCTTGAGAAAGCAGGAATTTCTCTTGATTATGTTGTTGAAATCATTCTGGATCGTGAATCTGCAAAGAAAAGAATTATGGGAAGAAAATTATGTGCTGCAGACAATAATCATCCAAACAACATTTATATCGATGCCATTAAACCAACAGAAAAAGACGGAGCTGTTGTATGCAGAATTTGCGGAGGATCACTCAGCGCAAGAAGCGATGATCAGGATGAGGATGCAATAAATAAAAGACACAATATCTATTATGATAAAGATAAAGGAACTCTTGCATCAGTTGGTTTCTTTAAAAAATTATCTGCTAAAAACGGCGGAAAGCCTGCAATTATCGAGCTTGATGGCACACCAAGCGTAAAAATAGTAGGCGAGGAACTGGCTTCAAAATTAAAATAAGTAAATTTTGTTAAAACACTTTTAAATTTCACCCAGATTCATATCATAAATATATAAGCTTAAACCCAATGTTTGATTCTCCCCCTGGTTTCAGGGGGGGAGTTAACAGGGATTTAAAAAAACAAACTTTCAGAGGTTCCTTTAATGGATAAAAATAAAAAAGAGCTGTTTGATATTTTATTTGCCAGGTCATTCATTTACAGGGAAGATCCTCCATTCAAGCTTGTTTCCGGCAGAGAGAGTTTCTATTATTTTGACTGCAAGGCTGCGACTCTTCATCCGGTTGGTGTTGCTTTAATCGGAATGGTAATGTTCGATCTGATTAAAGATGATATTAAAACTTATAACGTTAAAGGCGCAGGCGGTCTTACCCTTGGAGCTGATCCTATCTCAGTCTCAACTTCAATTGAAGCATATAAAAATGGAATAAAACTTTCCCCGATAATTGTCCGCAAGGAGCCAAAGCAGCACGGTACAGCCAAGTGGATAGAAGGAAGTCTCGAAGGTCTTACAAATGTTATTGTTTATGATGATGTTATTACAACAGGCGGATCCACAATAAAGGCAATTGAAAGATTGCGCGAATCAGGCCTCACGGTCGTTAAAGCTGCAGTGCTCATTGACCGCGAGGAGGGGGGACGTGAAGCAATTGAAAAAACCGGTGTTGAAGTCCTGTCATTGTTTAAAAGATCAGATTTTGATAAAAGAAGATTATCCGGAGAATAAAATTATTCTCCGGTGAATTCCCCGTTTAACCAGTTGCCGTTATTTACTACCTGGCCATTTGCATCATAAAGCGTTCCTTTGCCGTGATATTTGCTATTTTCCCACTGACCTACGTATTTCCTTCCATCAGAAAAAATAAAAGTACCTGTTCCGCTGTAATTATTTTCCACCCAGTCGCCATCGTATTTATCGCCATTTTTAAAAGTGAATGTTCCCCTGCCGTGATATTTATTCTGAGACCAGCTGCCTTCATATCTGTCTCCATTGCTGAAAGTAAAAATTCCGAGGCCCTCATACATGTTTTCTTTCCAGTCGCCGAAATATCTGTCGCCGTTTGTAAATGTAAATGTTCCTTTGCCGTGATATTTATTATCAAGCCAGTCCCCTGTGTATTTTTCGCCGTTAGCAAAAGTGAAATTTCCCCTGCCGTGATATTTATTATCCTTGAAGTCGCCTTCGTATCTGTCGCCGTTAGTAAATGTAAAAACGCCTTTTCCATTATACATCCCGTCAAGAAACAATCCTTCGTATTTTTCTCCGTTTGAAAATGAAAAAATACCCTTTCCGCTGTATTTGCCATTTACATAATTGCCTTCATATTTATTTCCGCCGGTGAATAGATATATGCCGAATCCGCTGTAGTTTCCGCCTGCGAATCCGCCGTTATATTTGTCCCCATTGGAGAAAGTATATGAGCCTTTCCCGTGAGGCAGATCGTTCTTGAACTGCCCGTCATACACATCGCCGTTGTAATATGTTTCCACGCCTTTTCCATCTGCAAGACCGTTTATGAAAGTTCCTTCATATTTTGAACCGTCGGTTCTTTTTAATACGCCTGAACCATTCAGGCAGTTTCCGGAAATGCAAACAGGTTTATTTTCGTCTTCATTCCTTTCTGGCTCTATTATCAAATCATTTGAAGATTCTTCCTGTGCTGATAAAGGCATATAAACTGCAAATAATGCAAAAATTGAAATTAAGAACATAGATAATTTTTTTTTCATGGAAAATTCCTCCGGTTTTTTTATTAATGATTTAAACTACATAAACGGCACACCCATAGTAATTCCTGCTGAAAATCCTCTGTTGTTGTCAAGTAAATCCAGAAATAGAATATCGAGATTTAATTTAAAATTTTTATCCTGCATGAAAATTATTCTGAAACCCGTGTTGAGAACTCCCCTGTCATAATTATTAACACCGGATCTCGGATTTATGCTGTAGGAATAGTTCGCAAAGTCTGTAATCCAGTGAACATATCCCTTGAGATAGTCCGGGGCAATGTTAAGATCAAAGCCCATTGAAAAATCAATATTTGCCAGCATGCTTTTTCTGAATGTATAACCTATTAAAATTGATGTTTCTGCAGGCCAGGAAAATATTGAACCGCTGTAAGTATAAACGAAATACAGCTGACCTGCGAGTTCTGTAATGTTTGGATTTTTATTGTCAAAGTTGATGATTTGAAAATTACCGCCTATTGCAGCTGCAGACTGTCCCTTGCCGTAAAATCTCAGTTTTACAGGAAGTAAAATGTCGTTGTTCTCGGGACTCTGAAAATCTATTGTCATGCCAACTTCCATCAGTCCGAAAAACTGAAACATAACTTTTGGAATGTGCGACATGAACTCAGGATTCGTACTGAAGTATGAATCTACAAAATGATATCCCCAGTCCATTGAAAACCATTTGCTTTCCCAGCCGGTATTGGCATTCGGAGTGGATATATAACCGGTTGCTCCGCCAAGAGACATGCTTTTGTAATTGGTTCCGATATATTGATCATCGTTATTTGATCCTTTTTCCGCGAATGCTGAAATGCTCAGCAATACAAAAGTAAGAATAATTGAGAAGATTCTTGTCATTCAAATTCTCCTAATGGATAATATCAGACAATATATACTCATTGATAAAAAATATCAAATAAAATTCATATTTAAAATATTTTTTAATTTCCGGTTATTGGATGTTTAATATATACTTAATTTTAAATGTGTAAGAAGAGGTGATATGGGGATAGTAGAGATGAGGAGATGAAGAGATATTTAAGTTTATTCTTTTATCTCCATTATCTCATCTATCTCTTACATCTCCTATTCTTACACATATACTGTTGGTATTGATTGGATAGATAGGTTTTAAAATTATTAATTTTTTTTGTTATAATAAGGCGATAATTTCAGAATCATTTTTCTTGCAACAGGTTTTGCCATCGGGATAAAATATTTTTTCCATCCGAGACAGGCTGCTATTTCCCTTACAATGTCATCAAATGTTTTGCGCTGATATTGCAGTATTTTCTGTGTTTCTTCAGAATCGATCCAGTCAGTTGCATATTCTTTTTTACTGAATGCTTCCTCAGGAAGAGGGCCGATTCCCATAGCTGTTAGCAGTCTTGCGAGATAATCGCGGTATGTAACCTGGCAGCTTGTGCCGCCGCCCACGAGCCATATTTTTTTCCAGACTTCATCAGTTTTCATGGCATTTGTTACAGCAAGAGCAGCATCATCAGGGTGCATTGCTTCAATTCTGTTATCGAGCCCGATCTCAAACATTATCGGATGAGGATCGCGCAGTCCGATAACCGGAACATCGGATAACCTGAAAATGCACCAGTTTAAATCTGATGCTGTGACAATCTTTTCACATTCTATTTTGTGTCCCGTGTATGGATCAGTCGGATATACAGGATCATTAAGTTTTCTTGGCGGAGTCTTATGAAGAGTATGGCCATATACATCAAATGTTGAAGTAAACAAGAGTTTCGGCCTGTTGTCCTGATATTCACACGCATTCACAATATTTTTTGTGCCGTTAATATTTACATCCCTCGCATATTCTGTGTTTTCATCGCTTTCAGGCGGAATAACCGCAGCAAGATGTATAACTGCATCCATGCCTGTTATTGCTGATTTCAGCGTTTCAAAATCGCGTATATCACCCCATACTATATTAATATTTTTTCCGTATGCTCGTGAAGTTTTTCTGTTTTTAGAATTATCGAGATCATAACATCTGACGGAATGACTCTGTCTCAGCAGTTCAGATATAACATGCGAACCGATGTTTCCAAATGATCCTGTAAGTAAAATTTTCATATTTCCATACCTTTTATATAAGTTAAATATGTGTAAGAACAGGCCGGCGCTATCGGCACATCCTGTGCCTGCGTTGGCACCAACCTCATCGTGAGAACGTGAGATAGGGGGATGGTAGAGATAAGGGAGTTTTAATTTTTTTATAATATAGTCTCTGTAATGCCACTATATATAATTTATATCTTTTTAAATTTTTATATATCTCCTTATCTCTTAATATCCCCATATCTCCTAATGTCTTTTCTGTTTTCTTTAATATATTTATTATGTGATCAGTTGCCTTTTCTATTTAATTGTAATCGCTTTTTCCGGACAAATTTCCACGCACTTCATGCAGAGCGTGCACAGTGTAGGCCACATAGCCTTGATGCTCCACTTCTGTGGATCAAATTTATCGTTTTTCACCCCGAAAGTCTGATGAAGGAGAAATACAGCCGGATCACATGCTCTAAGGCATTGAGTACATGAACGCGGATCAATTCCTGCTTCCCCTCCGCATAAGGACTGATCGATTAAAATGGATATTTTTTTAGCCATATTAATATTTACCTGCCATTTCAGGTATTTCATCCCTTGGAACAAGATAGAGAGCATTTTTTGAACAGGCGTGCCTGCATACTCCGCATCCATAACACTTGTTTTTATCAATAATTATATGCCCGAGAGTTTTGTCGATTTTAATTGCATCAAATGAACACATCTCAACGCACTTCATGCAACCCGAGCAGCGCATTGTATTGAATTCAATCAAGTACTCTGCTTTAAAAATTGAAGTTATTCCGAAATCAAGTCTGGGACGGATGCCTGCACATTCAGGATTTTCGCATGAGCACAGGTTATTGATATAAGGGAATGGTCCAAACCATATCGTACCTATATATCCTTTTAAATTGTGTTCTTTAAAACGTGCAATCGCTTCCTGTCTGCTCAGATGAAATTTTTCCTTCTCAGGTATGAACCGCGGAAGTTTTTCGATAATTTCAGACATTACGCCGAAGTTGATGCAGCAGGATTCCTTTACGCCTCTTGACATATAACGGCACATGCAGTTCTTTTCTATTATAGGCTCTGCAGCGCATTTTTCAAGTATTGCAATTCCATCCTCAAGCGGAACCACCTGGCCTATATGACCTTCTGCCATAAACGGATTAGTGGGCGGGTTAGTGCTGTGAAGCATCTTCTCAGCCATGCGTTTAACAAGCCTGCCGACAATTGGAATCCTGAGAGTATAGCCGAGATTTGCAGGATCAAAGCCGTTTACCTTGCGAGCAGGAATCTGTTCAAAATTAGTATATTGTTCCATCAGAAAATCGCGGAGATTATGTTTTCTGGCTACTTCTTCTGTATAATGCCTGGCATTTAGATACCATTTTCCGCCAGCACCATGTTTCATGCACAGATCGCACATATCCGGCTCCCTGAATTTCTAATTTTATGAAATTATATAGATGATCTGCAGGTTTTCTATATAATTATCAAACGGTCAATTGTAATTTTTAAAATTTTATTATGTAATTTGATTATTTTTGAAAAAAAAATCGGATTTTTCCGATAATAATGACAGGATCTTTTTATAACAATTTACCTATTAATGAGAGATAATTTATGGCTGCAAAAAAAGGTTTAAGCAAACCCGGTTCCGACCCATCGCTTATCATGGGTCTGGGAATCGGTTTTGGCGGAATAATCGTGGGATATATACTTGAAGGGGGTTCGCCGGTATCCCTTCTGGGTCTGAGCGCCTTTATTATCATCGCCGGCGGCGTTATTGGCGCCCTCACGGTATCCTTCAGCCTGAAGCATGTATTGACGATTCCCAATCTAATGAAAGATTCGATGAAATCGGCTCTGGCTCCATCAAAGGAAATGGCAATGCTGCTTATAACTTTTGCAGAGAAAGCAAGAAGGGAAGGTCTGCTGAGTCTTGAGGAGGATATTGAATCCCTGAATGACCCGTTCTTACAGAAGGGCGTCAAGCTCATAGTTGACGGTACCGACCCGGAGATAGTCAAGGGCACGCTTGAAAATGATATTTACCTTTTCGAGGAGAGGAAAAAAGAGGAGATTGAGCTTTTCGCTCAGGCAGGCGGATTTTGTCCTACAATGGGAATCATCGGAACGGTTACCGGTCTCGTACTGGTTCTCGGGAACCTCGGTGGTGATGCCTCAGCTCTCGGCCACTCAATTGCAGCTGCTTTTATTGCTACACTTTACGGTATCGGGTTCGCGAACCTGGTATTTCTTCCTGTTGCAAACAAGCTCAAGATGAAAATGAAGCTTGAAATTCTGGGAAAAGAATTTGCATTAATTGGAATGAGATCATTGCAGACAGGTGACAATCCTTCGCTTATTAAAGATAAACTTCAATCTTTTCTTGAAGAGAAAATTGACAGCGGTGAAGCTGCTGAATAAAGCAGTAATTTTAAACTAGAGAATTAATATGCCGAAAAAAAATAAAGAAGCTGAAAAGGAAAATGCGGAACGGTGGCTGCTTACATATGCGGATATGATCACCCTCCTCATGCTGTTTTTTATTGTATTGTATTCAATGAGCACTGTGAATCCAGCCAAGTTTAATGAGCTTGCCGTGGGTCTTGAGGCAGCATTCAGCGGAGGTTCCAGCTTCATTTTTCCAGGAGCCTCGTCCGCATCAAAGGGCTTGATGGAACACAGCGGCAAATATGCAAGCGGGAAACGGCGCGGGCAGGAGACTAGACCATCAGCTAAACTTAAAAAAACCAAAGCCCTGTTTAAAACAGAAATTGAAGCAAGAACTGCAATGGTCCGCGAAGATGAAAGAGGTCTTGTAATTACACTCGCAAGTGATATGTATTTTGAGCAGGGAAGTGCTGTGCTTGAAGGAAATGTAAGAGGTGTGCTCAAAAAAGTTTCAAGCGTTGTTAATTCCATGCCGAATTTTGTCCGGATTGAAGGCCACACTGATAATGCACGGGCCGGAAAAACCGCTTACGAAACAAATTGGGAGCTTTCCTCGGCAAGGAGCATAAATGTTCTGCGTTATATGATACAGGAACAGGCCGTTAATCCTAAAAAGCTTTCTGCAGTTGCATTCGGTGAATCCCGTCCAATTGATGATAATGACACTGTTGAAGGTAAAGCCTATAACAGGCGCGTTGATATTGTAATATTAAATGAAAAGTTTCTCGATGAAAAAAGCAGCAGCCCTAAAATTGAAAGGCCTTTGCCTGATGAGGAGTGGAGATAAAAATTTTTCTGACACGATACAAACGCCGGCTGAATTTAACCGGCGTTTTTTTTATTCCAGGTTTTTTAAAAACACAGCTTTCTCATCAGAACTTATTCTTATCTGATATGAAAAATTTTCACCTGTAAACGGAGTGAATCTTATTCTGTAGACGGATTTAGAATCGAGCTTTTTTATCGGATCATCTTCAGAAGAGCAGACTGTAATGTCTCTTGATCTGTCCCACTGCTGGTCAAAATTTTTACCAATCTCGGAAAAAGTATATTTGTCTTTGCCTGCTTTAAAATTTGCAATATTCATCGCCTTTTCAAGCGTGAAATATGTTTTTAAAACAACCTGCTTCCTGCCGAAACTGTCTGCAAAAGCTGTAGCAGATATGGAAATTTTCATGCATTTTACCGGCTTTTCCAGCTTAAAATAGGTTTCATAGGCATTAGTTCCGTCTATTTTTTCTTTTGAAACTATAATGTCCCTGGATTCGCCTTTTTCATTAAAATTGAATTTATAAACATATTCCTGGCCGGTTTTACAGGAAAATAAGAAGAAAATTGAATACAGAATCAGAAAAACGGATATTTTTTTCATGGTTAACCTTTTGTTTTTTTTTATATACTATAAAAAATTTTCTTGCCTTGTTCAACAGTAATTAAGAAAAGTATAAGTTCGTTAAATTTGCAATAACTTTTACTGTTCGGTCTAATCATTGCTGTTTTGCAGCCGAAGACTTTATCTCAGGTAAAAAATACTATATGTTCCTAAAATCTATGGAAATGTTCGGCTTCAAGTCTTTTGCCGACAGAACTCTTATTGAATTCCTACCCGGGATTACTATTGTTGTGGGCCCGAACGGCTGCGGCAAGTCCAATGTTGTTGATTCAATAAAATGGGTTCTTGGAGAAAAGCAGGCTAAAAATATCCGCGGTGAAACCATGGAGGATGTAATATTCTCCGGAACCGACGACCGCAAGCCTTTATCTCTTGCGGAAGTTTCACTGACAATAGACAATGCCAACAGAATACTTGATATTGAATCAGATACAGTTACTGTCGCCCGAAGGGTTTTCCGCGATGGCGAATCCGAGTATTTGATAAATAAATCCCCTGTGCGTCTTAAAGATATTGAAAAACTTTTTATGGATACAGGCATCGGCAAATCAGCCTATTCTGTAATGGAGCAGGGCAAGATGGATCTGATCCTCTCCACAAGAGCTGAAGACAGGAGATACCTGTTCGAAGAGGCTGCAGGAATATCAAGATATAAAATGCAGAAAAAGGAATCTCTGCGCAAGCTCCATGACACAGGCGACAATCTTGAAAGAATAAATGACATCATAGGCGAGATTGAAAGGGAAAAGGATTTCAAATCAAAGCAGGCTGATAAAACAAAAATTTATCTTCAGCTGAAATCTGAAATGATTGAGCTTGATGTTAAGATTAATATTGTAAAATACCGTGATATTGCAAAGAAACAGGAAAAGCTTCAGGTAGATATCAATAAACTTAAAGAGCAGAGGGAAGCTGCTTCTGCGAGGGTTTCATCTATATCTGCAGAAAATGAAAAAGACGATAAAAGAAAAAATGATATTCAGCTGCAGCTCTTTGAGCAGGAGAAAAAGCTGCACGCATATAAAATCAGGGTTGAGGATATTGACCAGAAAACTGAAAGAAACAGAAAGCTTATTGAAGAACAGCGTTTAAGAAAAGAATCTATCGATTTAAAAATAAAAGAACGAAGCTCAAGCCTGAAATCCCTCATCGAAGAAAAAGCAAAAAATGAGGAATCCGGTGTTGAAATAAGACGCAAAATAAATGAAGACCGTGAAAAGCTTACTGAACTGTTTGAAACAAGAAAATCAAAACTTGATGCAATTCACAAGTCGAGAGATAAAATTGAGGATAACAAAAGGGAAATATCAGAAAGTGAAAAAAGAACAAGAGAACTCAGACACGAGCTTGAACTTGTAATCAAAAGACTGATAGACGCTATTGACAAAAGAAAAGCCGAGCTGATTGATTCTGAAACAGAAAGGCAGAATGTAAGAAACAGAATAAACGGCAGCATAACTGATATTGAATCAAATCTGAGAAAGGCAATTACCAGCCTCGAATCTTCAATGTCTGAAGATGCGCTTGCAATTCTCAGAAAAATTGATATAAATTCGCTCGCATCAGATATAGGGAAATTTGAAAGCTACGAGGACGGATTCAGATCAATACTTTTCGATAAAGCCGGAATTCACGCTGAAAAAGAGAGACTTGATACTGATATTTCATCCAACATGAAAAAAGTTGAAAACCTCAGGGACGAAATATCTTCGCTTGAAAAATATATCAATGATGAACAGTCCCGCCTTGAAAATGTCAATGAGATGATTACCAGGGTGGAGAAAGACCTTTCACGAAATGAAAATGAACGCGACTGGATAGAAAAGCATCTGCAGTCGCTTTCGCATCAGATAAAGGATATTGAAAAGCAGATAGAAAACCACAGGGAAGAAATTCTGCGCTCGGAAAAAACTGCAGAAAATCTTGCCTCTGAAATAAAAGAGTGGGAAGAGAGGCTCATCGAATTCAGCGAAAGAAGCAGCTCGCTCGTAGGAAGCATCAGCGAACTCACATCAAAAAGAACTGAGCTTGATTCAAAAATTCATGAAAGAAAAAATGTCTCCAGAAAAGACGAGGAAGAGCTGCAGAAACTTCAGGAAAGAATAAGCGCACTTGACCGCAATCTTGTGGAAATGATTTTCAGGAAAAACACGATAGAGGACACTCTCTGGACAGAATATGAGAAGAAAGTCTCGGATACAGCGGCAATGAAAATAGAAGAATCCGAGCTTCCGTCATTTCAGGAAAAAATTCAGGCCGTTAAGAAAAAAATACAGGATCTCGGTCCGATCAACAATCTTGCGATCGAGGAATATAAGGATCTTAAAAAAAGATTCGAATACTATATCTCGCAGAGAGATGATATTGAAAAAGCCAGACAGGATATTCTTTCTGTAATTGAAGATATAAATAAAACTTCTGTTGAGATGTTTTTATCCACATTCATGGAAATTCAGAAAAACTTTTCCGATGTTTTCAAAAGGCTTTTTGAGGGCGGAGATGCATCAGTATCCTTTGCGGATCCTGAGAATGTTCTTGAAACAGGAATTGATATTATGGTGCGACCTCCGGGTAAAAAGCCGAAAAATATCAATCTCCTCTCAGGAGGGGAGAGAGCCCTGACTGCAATAGCGCTTTTATTCGCAACATATATGGTAAGGCCATCGCCTTTTTGCTTTCTTGACGAGATAGATGCGCCTCTTGATGAGGAAAATATCGGCAGGTTTGTAAAGATGATGAAAGAGTTCGCCAGAAGCACCCAGTTCGTAATTGTAACTCACAATAAAAAAACCATGAGCATCGGTGAATCAATTTACGGTGTAACAATGGAAGAACCCGGTGTATCCAAGGTCGTTTCTCTGAAAATGGAGAAGACAGAGCCTAAAAAGTAACTCCTTCCCTGAAAATTATTCCTTGACAAAATTTCCATAAAATTATACATTATCAGAGCATAATCAATTCTGCCCAGTAATTGGATTATGTCTCTTTACAACACAAAGGAGGGTGTAAAATGAAAGTATCTATTGATGGAATCCTCGGCTCCGCAAGGAAGATTAACAGCCAGAGGGAAAGTTTTGAGGGTGAGCCTGATAAAAAGGCACAGGAAGTTAAAAAAGATTCTATTTCAATTAGCAAACGTCTCGACACAAGAATTGACTCAATTGAAACAGAATTCCGCACGCTTCAGAATTCTTTAACAAAAAATCAGATTATACGCCAGGGTCTTGAGCAGATTGCTGCAGATATTAATGCAGGAGGAAAAAATGTTCAGGAGATTATTGAAAGCGTTAAATTTGAAGGCGCACCGGTTTTAAAGGAATTAGCGCAGGAAAAAATTACCAGTGAAAAAGTTACAGAGAAAACTTCGGAAAACAATGAGAAGATTTCCAAAGACATCAACAGCATTAAAAAACTTCAGGTTGAGGCAGACAATATTATGGCATCAAATCTGACAGTTGGCGACAAGGCTGAATCTCTGACTAAAAACATCGGTTCAATCTTTACAAACGCATCAGCCGGCAGTCTTGACGGCATCACGAATCTTCAGGCTGACAAAGTTATGAGGCTTATCAAGTAGTAATTTGAAAATTAAAATATTTCAACAAAAAAGCCTGCAAATTTGCAGGCTTTTTTATTTTATCATGCACCGTAATTTTCAGGATATAATAAGCGAAAGTATGAATTATTTTTTAATTTATTTATCACCGGCTGAAATTTTTCCTTGCAGAATTCATCAAATATAAGGAATCTTAACTGCAATAATAAATAATAATACTATAGGATCTAACATGAAAAAAATACAGTTTATGCTGATGTTGATGATATATGTGTCATTTCCTGTCTTCGGGGAAAATGCAAACGTATCGGATAACCCTGCTTCTGAAAAAACGTCAGATGAAGATTATTCCAGGATAGAACATGATGTTATAAAAGAAACAAATCTGGCTCGTACAAATCCGAAAGCATATGCTGAAAAGCTGAAAAAATTTCTGAAACTTTATAAAGGCAGGCTTATAGAACTTCCTGGAAAAACTCCGTTGATGACTCAGGAAGGCGTGCAGCCTGTAAAGGAAGCAATTGCATTTTTGCTTAAGGTTGAACCGGTTGAAGCTCTCACTGAAATAAAAGGGCTTACGATGGCTGCAAGAGATCATGTCAGGGATCAGGCTCTTAGGGGAACTATTGGTCATTACGGCAGTGACAGGAGCAGTTCATTCGATAGAATGAAAAGATATGGTAAAATAAAAGGCGGAGCCGGTGAAAATATAGCATACGGTTTAGATACAGGCGAACTGATAGTAATGGCTCTGATAATAGATGATGGTGTATCTAACAGGGGGCATCGAACAAATATATTCAAGAAAATTTTTAAAGTTACCGGTGTTGCGTTCGGAACGCATCCAACATACAGGAATGTATGCGTTATCGGATATGCAGTTGGTTTTGATGATAATGATTAGAAATTTAAATGAAATAAACCAGAAGCTTGAGAATTATTCTGATAAGGTAAGCCTGTATCTGAATGATAAAATAACCGTTGAAGGAAATGAAATCTGGGATGCAGCTGCGCATTATATTAAGGCAGGCGGGAAAAGACTTCGCCCTTTTCTGGTTATGAAAACTTTTGAATTGTTAGGCGGCGATGCAGGTGAAGAAATTCTGCCTGCTGCATCAGCTTTTGAACTTCTTCATACCTTTACCCTGGTACATGATGATATTATTGATGGTGATAAAACACGAAGGGGAGTGCCATCAGTTCATGTCAAATGGGATGAACCTATGGCAATTCTTTCCGGAGATTTACTGTTTGCGCGGGCAATTGTTCTTGCATCTGAAACAGATGTTAAGCCGGAAATAAAATCTGAATTGATGAAATCTCTTGGAGCAGTTGTAATTGATTTATGTGTTGGCCAGATACTTGATGTGTCATTTGAAAAAAAAGATAAAATATCAATAGATGAATATCTTCATATGATTTATCTTAAAACCGGGGCATTGTTTGAAAAATGCGTATATGCCGGAGCTGTTATATCAGGTGCAGGAGATAAAGAAATCGATGCTCTGAAAAGTTACAGCAGATATTTAGGTTATGCATTTCAAATAGCAGATGATATTTTAGGCCTTGTAGCTGATGAAAAAATTCTCGGCAAGCCTGTATTGAGCGATATTCGCGAGGGGAAAAAAACTTATCCTGTAATTTGCGCATTATCCTGTCTTACTCTGGAAAAGGCAGCAGTCCTTTCAGGTTTACTTTCAAAGAAAACTAAAACCCAGGCAGATATTGATTCAGCATATACTCTAATAATGGAATCAGGCGCACTTGAGTTATCCGGAAAATCAGCGATAGAGTACCGTGATCATGCTGTTTCAGCTCTATCAATTTTTGCGGATTCACCATCTAAAACTGATTTAATTGACCTCGTTTATCTCGCAGTTGAAAGAGTAAAATGAACAATTTGAAAATATACCAGTTTTTTGAAATTTTTATTTAAATTTTGAAAATCCCTTGACCAAATTATATGGCTTTTTTTTATTAAATAATATATATTGATTGAAAAAACATAAAATGGGGAATTATAATCTTAGATGGAAACTAATCATAAAATTGCTTCAGATATTCAATCAGGAATAAAGCACGCAATTGGTGAAAATATTCTCGATTGTTATCAATGCGGGAAATGTTCAGCAGGATGTCCTCTTGCTACAGAAATGGATTATCCTCCAAGTTTGCTTTTAAGAATGATGCAATGCAGAACTCCTGAAATTGATAAAAAGATTATTGGTTCTTACACAATCTGGCTTTGCCTGAATTGTGAGATGTGCATTTCCAGGTGTCCTCAGGAAGTTGATTTCCCTGTTATTGCAGATTATTTAAGATCAGAATCTCTCAGATTGAATCTTATAAATCCGAAGGCAAAGGATATTGTCGCATTCCATAAATCATTCCTGGATTCTGTACGTTATACAGGCCGATTGTACGAAATAGGCCTTATACTTGAATTTAAAGCCAGAACAATGCACCTTTTACAGGACCTGCTTGTTGCGCCTCGTATGTTTCTTGCAGGGAAACTTTCTATTTTCCCTCATTTTATTAAAAACAGAAAAAGTTTCTCTTTAATATTTAAAACTCTTTTCACCAGAAAGAAAGAGGTGGCCGGATCATGAAAACAATAGGATATTATCCAGGATGTTCTCTGAAGAGTTCATCCCGTGAATATGATGAATCTTTTCAGGCAATTTCAAAGCACATAGGCCTTGATCTTGTGGAGGTTCCTGACTGGAATTGCTGCGGAGCTTCATCAGCACATAATATGAATAAAAAACTATCGCTTGCTCTGCCTGCAAGGATTCTTGCCCAGGCTGAACAGGCAGGTTTGAGCGAAGTGGTAGCACCATGCGCTGCATGCTCCAATCATCTGATTGTTGCAAGGCATGAAATGCTGGAAAATGCGGAATTAATGAAAGAAATTTCTGAAGATATCAAAATGGATTATAAAGGTACTGCAAAGGTCGTAAATGTAATAGAAGCACTCCTGCCGATGATTCCTGAAATTAAGGAAAAAATGAAGAAAACCTTGAATTTCAAAGTGGCTTGCTATTACGGATGCCTTCTTGTCCGGCCGCAGAAAATAATGAAATTTGACAGATATGAAGATCCGGATTTAATGGAGTCAATTATGCGCGAACTGGGCGCAACGACTATTGACTGGTCTTTTAAAACTGAATGCTGCGGAGCTGCCTATTCAATATCGAAACCGGATTTTGTAGGAAAGCTTTCCAGCAAGATAGTTGAAGATGCTGTAAAAAGAGGAGCGGAAGCGATTATTGTTGCCTGTCCTTTATGTCACGCAAATCTGGATATGCGTAGAAATTACATTGAGAAATATGCAGGAAAAAAATATTCAATTCCGGTTATTTATATTACCCAGGCTATCGGTATGGCTCTCGGGATAGATAATAAAAAACTGGGAATACAGAGACATATGGTAAAGGTTAAACTTCCTAAAATGGATGATTACTCTCAAAAATCTAATGAAGCGGAAAAGGTTGAAGAATGTCACGCATAGGTGTATTTATCTGTCATTGCGGCACAAATATAAGCGCAACAGTTGATTGCGAAAGTGTTGCTCAGATCAGTGCAAGAATTCCAGGTGTTGTGCACAGTGTTGATTATAAATATATGTGCTCTGATCCGGGACAGACGCTGGTTAAAGAAGCGATTAAAGAACATAGGCTTGATGGTGTGGTTGTCAGCGCGTGCTCTCCAAGGATGCATGAACCCACTTTTAGAAATGCATGCGCTGAAGCAGGATTAAATCCTTATCTTTGTGAAATGGCGAATATAAGGGAACATTGCTCCTGGGTGCATGAGAAATCTGAAGAAACCAGTAAAAAAGCCGCTGATCTGGTGCGGATGCTGGTTGAAAAGGTTAAACATAATCAGGCACTTCATTCAATAAAAGTTCCTGTTACGAAAACTGCACTTGTTATAGGCGGCGGAATAGCCGGCATTCAGGCGAGTCTTGATATAGCCAATACAGGGCACAAGGTTATTCTTGTTGAACGTGAACCGTCTATCGGCGGGCATATGTCGCAGCTTTCAGAGACGTTTCCGACTATGGACTGCTCGCAGTGTATTTTAACTCCGAGGATGGTTGAAGTTGCACAGCATCCCAATATCACCCTTCTGTCTTTTGCTGAAGTTGAGAGCGTGGATGGATATATTGGAAATTTTCAGGTAAAAATCAGGAAAAAGGCAAAGAGCATTGATGAAAAGCTCTGCACAGGCTGCGCACTTTGCACCATGAAATGCCCGACTAAAAAAATACCGGATGAATTTAACGCAATGCTTGGAAGCCGTCCTGCAATATATGTTCCTTTTCCTCAGGCAGTTCCGAACAAGCCTGTTATTGACAGGGAAAGATGTACTTTTTTTCTGAAAGGAAAATGCAGAGTATGCGAAAAGGTGTGTCCTACCAATGCAATCAATTTTGACCAGCAGGATGAAATTGTTGAGTTTGATATAGGTGCTATTGTAATAGCAACCGGCTTTAATATTAAAGGAACTGATTTTTTTCCTGAATACGGTTATGGAAAATATCCGGATGTAATTACAGGACTTCAGTTTGAAAGGCTGGCTTCTGCTTCCGGCCCGACACTGGGTGAACTGAAGAGGCCTTCTGATGGAAAAGTTCCTGAAACAATTGTATTTGTAGCCTGTGCCGGTTCGCGCGATCCGGCCAAGGGAATTGAATATTGTTCTAAAATATGCTGCATGTATACAGCAAAACATACAATGCTTTTCAGGCATAAGGTTCATCACGGCAAGGCTTATGTTTTCTATATGGACATAAGAGCCGGCGGAAAAATGTACGATGAATTTGTAAGGCGTGCAATTGAAGAAGATGAAGCAATGTATGTCCGCGGTCGTGTATCAAAAATATATGAAGAAGACGGTAAACTGATAGTTAAAGGCATAGACACCCTTCTCGGCCATCAGCCGGTTGAAATCAAGGCGGATATGGTGGTACTTGCAACAGCTGGTGTTGCAAATGCAGGTGCTGAAGATCTGGCTCATAAACTACATGTCAGCTACGATGCGCATAATTTTTTCTCTGAAGCGCATCCAAAGCTCAAGCCTGTTGAAACAAATACAGCAGGAATTTTTCTGGCAGGAGCATGTCAGTCTCCTAAGGACATTCCAGAGTCAGTATCACAGGCTTCAGGTGCTGCAGTTAAGGTTGCTGCATTGTTCTCAAAAGAAGAGCTTACCCGCGAACCGATTATTGCGGTAGTAAACAGATGTGCTCCGCCTTTATATTCGACATGCACCGGATGCTTTTTATGCATTCCTTCATGTCCGTATCAGGCTATTGAACGCGAAGCTATTAAAACAAGAGACGGCAAAGTAATCAGAGAAGTTGCAAAGATAAATACAGGGCTTTGCCAGGGCTGCGGAACATGCGTTGCTCTGTGCAGAACAAATTCAATAGACCTTCAGGGCTATTCAAATGAACAGATGTATGCTGAAATAATGGCATTATGAGGATATATTTATGGATTTTGAACCGAAAATAACTGCATTTGTATGTAACTGGTGTACATATGCAGGCGCGGATCTTGCCGGAACAAGCAGAACAAAATACGCGACCAATGTGAGGATCGTAAGATTCCCATGTACTGGCCGTATTGATTTTCTGGCAATTATGAAAGCTTTTGCCAATGGTGCTGATGGAGTTATAGTCTCAGGCTGTCATCCGAATGATTGCCATTATTCTTCCGGTAATTTTCATGCAAGAAGGCGGTGGATTGTATTCCGTTCTCTGCTCGATTTTATGGGATTTGATATTAGAAGAATATATTTTTCCTGGGTTTCTGCTGCGGAAGGGGCCAAATGGGCTGATCTTGTAAACACAGCAGTAAAAGAAGTTCGTGATCTGGGACCATATGTAGATTACCAGAATATGTTGCCGGAGTATTTGAGTTCAGGAGTGAAGAATGATTGAAAATATCAGAAAAATCGCCCGGAATTTACTCGAGAGCGGTACTGTGAAAGTTGTTATTGGTTATGAAAAAGGAACCGGCGGAATTTCGCGGCCTGCATTTATAACCAGTCCGGATAAGGTTGATAACCTGATATATGATGAAAGCTGCACTAACAATTTGGCGGTATATTTATATAAAGAGGAAGTCAAACATCTTGGAAAACCTGCAATTATTGCTACAATTCCGGTTTTAAGAACATTGAATTTAATGATATCGGAATACCAGCTTGTTGATGGCAATCTGCATGTTATTGCAATTACGCCTGAAGGTGAGATCAGCGAGCTTGATACGTTGAAAAAAATAACTTTTTTAATATCAAAATATTCGCCTGATATTTCTCCTGAAGAAAAAGAAATTGTTGAAAAAATTGAAAAAATGACTCCTGAACAGCGCTGGAAGTTCTGGCAGAGTGAAATAGCAAAATGTACAAAATGCTATGCCTGCAGGGCAGCGTGCCCGATGTGCTATTGCCCGAGATGTACAGTTGACGGCAATCAGCCTCAGTGGGTATCTGTTCCGGCTCACCAGCTTGGAAATATGGAATGGCATGTAATGCGTGCAATGCATCTTGCAGGAAGGTGCAGCAACTGCGGGGCCTGCTATCGTGCATGTCCTGTGAATATACCGTTAAATCTTTTAACACAGAAAATTTTATATGATATAAAAAATAATTTTCCATCTTCAAAAGAGCATACCGAAGAGGATGGATATCAGCTCTCAATTTTTAAGCCAAATGATAAAGAAAATTTCATAAGGTAGTGATCAATGATAGAGAAAAAAATCATTAACAAAAATAAATTGCCGGATTTACTCGCTAAAATAACAGCAGCTAAATCCCGTATCCTTGCGCCTGTCAAGGATGATAAGGGTCTGATAATTTTCAGTGAAGTATCTTCGTATGAAGAAATTGCAGAGGATTATATTCAGACAACTTTATCTGCAAAGGAATCTGTATTTCCTCAATTTGAAGAAGTCCTGAAGTTTCAAACAGTTGATAAGGATATTCAGGTTATTGATAATAAAAAGGAACCTGTTCCAACTGTTGTTATCGGCTGCCGTCCATGTGATGCCCGTTCTGTTGCAACTTTAAGCGCTGTTTTTTTACAGGATTCAGAAGATGTTTTTTATAAAAACAGGCTCAGCAGCACTACTGTCATCAGCATCAGCTGCGCAAAAGCTGATGAAATGTGTTTTTGCACATCAACAGGCGGCGGGCCGGGTGATCCTGCAGGCAGCGATATCCTTCTTACCCGGATAAATGATAATTCATATCTTGCAGAGATTTTAACTGAAAAAGGGAAAGCTATAGTTTCTTTATCACCTGAACTTTTCAGCAATGCATCTTCAGAAAAAAAGGAAGATCATCTGGCTGATGTGAAATCCAGATTTGACATTAAAGTTATACGTGAAAAAATAGAGAAGAATTTTGAGTCTGATATCTGGAAGCTGCAGTCATTGAGATGTCTTGGCTGCGGAGCATGCGCCTATGTATGTCCTGCGTGCTCATGCTATGATCTTCAGGATGAAAATAAAAAGTGCAATGGCTCGCGGGTGCGCTGCTGGGACAACTGCGGATTCTCGCAATTCACGCTTCATACATCCGGACACAATCCGCGCGAGGTGCAGGGAATGCGCTGGCGTCAGAGATTAATGCATAAATTCAGCTATCAGCCCGACATGCTCAATGTAAGCGGCTGTGTCGGATGCGGAAGATGTTCCCGTGCCTGCCCTGTAGACATGAATATCCTCGAACATCTGATAGAATTCATGGAGGAGAATTGATGGAAGAACAGAATATATATGAGCCCTATTTAATGCGCATAGTTGAAAGCATTAATGAAGCTCCGGGCGTAAAAACATTCAGACTGGCATTTGTTAATGAAAAAGATGTTGATAATTTCAATTTCAGAGCAGGTCAGTTTGGCGAATATTCAGTTTTCGGCGAAGGAGAAAGCACGTTTTGTATTGCATCATCCCCGACAAGAAAAGGGTATATCGAATGCACCTTCAGGGAATCAGGAAAAGTAACCAAAGCACTCGCTTCAAAAGATGTTGGTGATGTTATCGGTTTCCGCGGGCCATACGGCAATACATTTCCGATTGATGAATGGTATGGCAAGAGCCTGCTTTTTGTAACCGGGGGCATAGCTCTTCCGCCGCTTAGATGCGTTATCTGGAATGCTATTGATCTAAGAGACAAATTCAAGGATATTACAATTGTATACGGTGCGAGATCAGTACAGGATCTGGTTTACAAGCATGAACTTGAAGAATGGAAAAACTCCGGGAATATAAAGGTTATCACTACAGTTGATCCGGGCGGGGAAACTCCTGACTGGAAGGGTGAGATTGGTTTTGTTCCTGCAGTTCTTGAGAAAGCAGGACTTCCAAGTGCTGATACAATTGCTCTTCTTTGCGGACCTCCGATAATGATTAAAATGTCCATGCCTGTTCTTACGAAGATGGGTTTTACTCCTGAAACAATATACACTACACTTGAAAACAGGATGAAATGCGGATTCGGAAAATGCGGCAGATGTAATGTGGGCAAGTATTTTGTATGTAAAGACGGTCCTGTCTTTACATTTGCACAGGTAAATGAATTGCCTCCGGAATATTGAAATTAAAAATTTTGATAAAAAGGAAAACCCTGTCTCGAATATGAAGTCTGTATATGAAATGTCAGGTATTGAAAGAGCTGCAGCACTCCTCGTTGCACTCGGATCGGAAACTGCATCTGATGTAATGAAACATCTTGATGATGACAGCATCGAAAAACTTACTGTTGCAATTTCAAAAATAGGCAGATTGTCTCCTGTTGAACGTGAAGATCTCATAGGTGAATTTCTAATCGATTTAAAAAAAGAGAACCGGAAAATTAAAGCAGGGGAAGATACTGCGAGAGAATTATTAAGCCATGCTTTCGGCAAAGATAAAGCCGGAGAAATAATTGACAAGCTCGAAGGTATGGATCTTGAGCAGCAGTTTGAATTTTTAATTGAAGCAGATACTGAAGTTGTTGTAAATCTTTTAAAAAATGAAATGCCTCAGACTATTGCGTTAACCATAGGATATCTTCCTTCTGCTAAGGCTGCTGCAATAATAAAAAATCTCCCCCGCGAAACAGCAAAAAACGTGGCTATTAAAATGGCTAAAATGAAAAAAACTTCACCCGAGGCTGCTGCAAGTGTTGCAAAGATTTTAAAAAAACGGTACGATGATTATCTGAAAACAAACCAGAAACTTTTCAATGAGGATGGATTTAAATCACTGATTGATATTCTTACTCACATGAGCGGTTCTGCCGAGAAAAACCTGCTACAGAACCTTGAGGGAATTACTCCTGAAATAACAGAAGAAATTAAAAGCAGAGTTTTCAGCTTTGAAAATATTGCAAGTCTTTCAAACAAGGATATACGTCTACTTATCGATGAGGTTCATGATGATCATATGATTGCAATGTCACTCAAGGGTGCCGGAGATACCGTACGCTTTAAGTTTATAAGAAATATGAGTAAAAACAGAGCTACAAATATACTTAATGAAATGGAAGCTCTCGGGCCTGTGAGACTTGAAAGTGTAATTGAAGCAAGAAGCAGAATAGTTGCTATAATGATGAATCTTGATGAAAAAAATATAATCACTGCAAGAAGGGGCGGGGAAATATATGTGGAATAAGGGAATCTTGATAAATCATTTTAAGGACATGTTTCCGCAATTCAATCGCTTAAAATGATAATATCACCTTCGCTGTCTATCCGCTTATAAAGCTTCTGTATTTTCTGGCTGGATCCTCCTGAATTTCCGTTGTAGTACTTCATAACTTTATCAACATAATCAACAGTTGCCTGTATAGGCGGAAGAGTTCTGTTTTTTACTCTGCCGAGTCCTGCATGATACGCAGCAAGAGCAAGTGGAATGTCTCCGCTGAAATGTTTATATAGTGATTTAAAATGTTTTATTCCTGCATTTAAATTTTCTTCAGGATCAAGGGGATCCTTTACTTTGAAATAACGTGCAGTATCCTGCATTAGCTGCATCAGTCCCATAGCTCCGGCAGTTGAAACAGCATCAGGATTAAAGCCTGATTCAACCTTAATAATACATTTGATAAGAAAAGGATCAATACCGTTATTTCTGGAGATTTTTTCTATCAATGGATCGAATCTGGATGAAAAAGTGTTTTTGGTGTTTATTGAATCAGAAGTATTATAAAATTCAATAGTTCCGTCTTTTAGAATTCGTTTTTCTATTTTAGCATCTGCAACTTGCAGGAATAAAAAAAAGATTAAGAAATTAATAGAAAATTTCATACTAGTCATTGAAATTCACTTTTATTGAAAAATGTGTAAGTAAAGGAGATATAAAAGATAGATGAGATGATGGAGATAAAATATTGCAATAAATCAGTAATATAAAAAAATCTCCCAAATCTCTTTAATCCCCCTATCTCCTGATGTTTTTTGATTATTTCTTAAGTAACTAACAGTTTTATAATTTGTAAATAAAAAAAAATCATATATGAATAATTATTGACAATTAATTTAAGATTGAATAATTTTTCTTCAAGGAAATAATTCTATTATTTTTCCGGAAGAGGTATGGTAATGAGTGAATTAAAAAATCTGCAAAACTCCCTGCAGATTATATGCTTTAAGATCGGTCAGGAAGAGTATGGCGTTGATATTCTTCAGGTTGAGGAAATATATAAACTTCCAAAAATCACCAAATTACCAAAAGCAGAAGAATATATAATGGGTGTAATCGATTTCAGGGGGAGAGTTCTTCCTATAGTTGATTTATCCAAAAAGTTTGGAATTAAATCCATTGGCAATAGTGACGATCAAAGAGCAATTATTGTAGAAATTCACGGCAAACTTGTTGGTCTTGCGATAGATTCAGTGAGTCATGTTGTCAAGGTTGATACAAACGATATTGAACCGCCTCCGCCTGTTGTAAAGGGTATTTCAGGAAAATATATTGTTGGAATAGCAAAGCTTCAGGAAGGATTTGTCGTTATACTGGATATAACGCAGATATTTTCTAAAATTGAACAATCGAATATTTAGTAAAACCAATTGATCAGTAGGCTGCAATTAGTATAGTTTCTATTTCATTGCTATTGATCTGGCGCGGCGTGTTTTTAATAAAAGGATAAATCATTGCAAGATCAGCAATTTCCTTAAATGCAGTTTTAGGCAGATCATAGTTTGAAAGTCTTTGCGGAATATTTATATCTGATTCAAGTTTTCTGATAGCTTCAACCGCTTTAATGGCAGCTTCAATAACCGTGATCTCCCGGACATCCTCTCCCATAACTTTTGACATCTGAACATATTTTCCCGGAGATGCCGTCAGATTAAATTCCATAATGTGCGGAATAATAATGCTCATTGCTGAATCAACAGAAATCTTTGTTTTAGATGCAATTGCCAATGATATCGCAAGTGCAAGTGCAGAATATGCTGTTGAAAAAGCAATTCCGGACATGAGCGAAGCTGTTGAAAGATAAACTCTTGGAGCCGGGTTTTCCTGATCTTTGTATGATATTGAAAGATTCCTGAAAATCATATCAATTGCCTTTAGGGCGTATGTGTTTACTATGTCGTTGTTATTCTGGGATATGACAGATTCTGTTGACATAGCAAGAGACGCTATGGATGATTTAGCAATTAAATCAATGTCAGTGGTCATTGAAATACCTGGATCAATGATTGTTGCGTGAGGGTACAGCATTTCATTGAAATATACCTGTTTTGTCAGATTTTTTATTTCATCAAGATATAATATCGGCGATATTTCAAATCCGAATATTGGACACGCTGGCATCGTAATAAATTTTACCGGCCTGCCTGGAAGATCAGGATTGTCGAACAGATCGCTGCAGAACAGGTAATTATTTGAAAGAATAGCCACGGCTTTTGCAGCATTGATCGATTCAACACCGCCGAATCCAATGATCAGATCGCAATTGGTTTTTTTAGTGAAAGAAGTGGCTGCGTCTATATCCTCTGTTGAAGGATATTTCGGCAGATCATCATATATTATCAGGCCTGTTTTCGATTTTTTTAGAATTTTAGAAATTGTTTCAATTGACTGGTGGTATGTTATAAAATCAGATGAAGTGGTTATAAACACAGCTCTTTTGCCGTATTTTGGGATTATACTGTCAATATTATTAATTACATCCAGGCGGATATAAATTTCAGTTGGTAGGTGGAAGTCTGGTATGAATTCACTTGCCAAAGCGGTCCCCGTTAAATTATTAATCTGCCGATAAAAAAAGCGGACATAGGTTAATATCTCCGCTTTCCCTGCTTTAAGCTGTTTTCATGATGGCCTGAATTATTATTTCCTGAGAAGAAATGTTGCTATTTTATCAGCTACCATATCAAGAACTTTCTGGTCATCAAAATTATAAGTTCCATTTGCGATCTGTTCTTTGATTTCTTTTACTCTGTCAACCCTGATATCCGGTGCACTATGAACTACCTGTGCAATTTTTGCAGTTTCAGCTGCACTTTTTGCTTCAGATGAAATCTGAACTGAATCGCTATGTTTAACTTCTTTAGAGCTGGAGACTGATTTAGTCTTTTTAGGCTCTATTATGTTGTTTATATTTCCAATTTTATCAATAACCATTTTGTTTAACCCTTCTATAATATAATACTATTATCGGATTATTTTGTCAATACTTTAATCAATTATCTGAGTCCGGTGAATATTTTCAAATCATTTCAGGCTGTATTTTACCTTTAGAGCGTTTTTTTCTGATTCTGAAAGGCTTTTCATATAACCTTTCCAGCCGGGACAGAAGCCGATATGCCATCTCCAGAATCTGCCCAGCAGTGATTTTGGATTTTTATCATAATTAGCTCTCATTGAGCAATTTGCGCATTTTGCTTCTGACATAATTTACCTCTTTTATATTTTTATTCCCCATTAATTGACGGGGGGGGGGGCAGAGCAACCCTTTGTTAAGAGATATAAAGATATTGAGTATTAATTCAACAATTTTTTTCATCATCATCTGAACTTTTGTTTTTCTTTTCATCGGCATAAACTGCTACTGCAAATTCTCCCTTTTCCTTGAGATTGTCAATATTTGCTATAACTTCCTCGATTGTGCCGGATATAAACTCTTCGAAAAATTTAGTCATTTCTCTTCCGATTAAGATTTTCCCGCCTGGAAATACTTTCGATATTGCAAGCAGAAGCTTTTTTATTCTGTAAGGGGATTCGTAAATTATAATTATTCCGCCGCTTTGCTTCAGATTTGTGAGCTCAGTTATCCGCTTGCCTTCTTTTTTGCTTAAAAAGCCTGAGAAAACTATCTGTTTTTCCGGGAAACCGGCTACTGAAGCAAGCGCAGTCAGAGCTGAAGCTCCGGGTATTGGTGATACTTTTATATCATTTGATCTTGCTGCATTTATAAGTCTGCTGCCGGGATCGGATATGCTTGGCGTGCCGGAATCTGATAGATAAGCTACATTTTTCCCTGCAAGCAGCTCGTTTATGACAGTGTTTATTACTGATTCTGATGAGTGTGAGTGCAGCGGCCTCATCTGAAGCTTGATACCGTAATTATCAAATAGTTTTTTTGTCTGGCGCGTGTCTTCGCAGCAGGCTATATGTATCTCTTCTTTTAATATTCTTATCGAGCGGAAAGTCATGTCTTCAAGATTACCAATAGGAGTGGCAATTATATATAAAATCCCTGTATCCATAGTCTTATGGATTCATTAATCATGAATAGGTCAAATATTTTTTATCGGGTTTGTGAATATAAATGGATTTCAGAGCATATCTCTCCTTTTTATATCTCCCTATCCCCTTAATCTTTTTATTATTTAAAGATGTGGGAACAGATCTGCAGAGCATAAAATGGGGGTCAGAGCATGGTTTTTATCAAATAATTCCTCATTTTTTTTATGTCTCATTAATTTTTCCTAATGTTTTTTTTAATAATACCGATTTTATTACCAGACCATAAAAAGGTTTAATTTGCAGTTTGGAGAATGGATATGTTTATCGATTCAGAAATGATGAAAACGAATTATCTCTTGGAAAAGATGCTGGATGTTGAAGCCACGAGAAGAAAGGTTATATCGAATAATATAGCGAATGTTGATGTACCTCATTTTAAAAGAAGCGAAGTCAATTTCGAAAGCGAACTGAAAAGAGTAATAAGGTCGCAGGAAAATTCAGCAAACAGATTCAATGCGCAGACAACAGATGAAAGGCATATTCCTTTTTATGAGGACAAGGATGTAAGACAGGTTTCTCCAAGAGTAAATCTCGATTACAGCACAACAGGCAGAAATGACGGCAATAATGTTGATATAGAAAAGGAAATGGTTGATTCCTCGAAAAACACCATGAGATACAATGCTTTTGTAACAAATTTAAATCAGAATTATAAAGTTTTGAAACTCGTAATGAGACCAATCGGCGGATAATATAGGAGTAATATATGGGTATGTTCGATAGTTTTAATATAGCATCAACCGGGCTCACTGCTCAAAGACTAAGAATGGATGTAATAAGCTCAAACATCGCCAATGTGAATACAACGAGAACTCCTGAGGGCGGGCCTTATATAAGGAAAAGAGTTATTTTCGCGCCAATAGAAACTCATCCGAATTATAAATCTCCGATTCTTCCGGAAAATCTGGGTCATATGACAGGCAAGGGTGTGCGTGTTGTAAAGATAGAAGCAGATAAAGCTGATCCGAGACTTGTGTACGATCCTGAACATCCGGACGCGATAAAGACAGGGAATAAAAAAGGTTATGTTGAAATGCCTAATGTGAATGTTGTATCGGAAATGACAGATCTGATATCCGCATCAAGATCATATGAAGCTAATGTAATGATAGTTAATAATGCAAGATCCATGTTTAACAAGGCTCTTGAAATCGGAAGAATGGCGTAAGGTATAGGAGGCTGTTATGATAAGGGAAATTTCAGGCAGAATGGATTTAAATGTAACACATGAATTATCAGGCAGAAAGAGCATTGGTATTTTAGAGAATTTAAAGAATCTTGAAAATGATTTAAAAATTAATACTAAGATTGAACTGATGACTAATAATATAAAAGGAGTGCATTGATTATGGAAAAAATATTAACTGGAAATCTGGTGAATTTAAATACAAGCCACCCGCTGCATTTTAACGGCAAGTCAGGATTGGCTGGAGATGCATCTGAAAAAGACGATGTAGCATCTTCATTTTCTGAAATGCTTAAAGGCGCTATTGGAAAAACAAATAATCTTCAGGTTGAATCATCAAATTTAATGCAGAAAATGATATATCAGCCTGAATCAGTTGATATACATAATGTAATGATTACAGCCCAGAAAGCTGAAATTGCTCTTACCTTTGCCCGTTCAGTCAGGGATGAGGCAATTAAAGGATACAGAGAGCTTATGAATCTCAGATAATAGACTGAAATAAGGGAGCTGGCATTAATTATGCCGGTTCCCCTGTAATATTTTTAATAATTAAATGAAATGTTTAAGCACTATATATGAAAAAAACCCCGGTTAAATACCGGGGTTTTTTTCATATGTTATAATTGATAATTCATTTAAATTTACGCCATTTGTTAAATCAATAATATATTGACAATAATATCTTTATATTATATAATCAATTATAAATTTGCATTATTTTTTTTCATTCCTTATCATCCAAAAGCTGGAGTTCCATAGATGAGTGATGCCGGAATTAGAGATGTTTTTCTCGGAGAAGCCAGGGAAATTATTGAAAACCTTGAGTCTGATATCGTTCAGCTCGAAGAACATGCAGGCGACTCTGAAATAATCAACCGCGTTTTCCGGTATTTCCATACTTTGAAAGGCAGTTCCGGAATTGTGGGGCTGACGAATGTTTATGAATTTACGCATAAGCTTGAAAATCTTCTTGATGATGTCAGGTCAGGGATTCTCAAAGTGGATGATAAAATAATAGACCTGATTTTAAGCAGCATAGACTGGATTAGGAATGAGATTTTTTCAGGTGATATTGATGCTGAAAAATCTCAAAATATTAAACTGGAATTACTGAAGAAGATAACTGGCTTTAAAGGCGGTTCAATTGAATTGCCGAAGGTTCAGTTGAAAACTGCTATACCAGATGAAGTTAAAAAAATCGAAGAAAAATTTTATAAAATCAGTGCTGAATTCAAGCCGTCTATTTTTGAATTCGGGACTGATCCTCTTATGCTCATAGAAGATCTGCTTCTTGTCGGCGAATTGATTGAGAAGAAAGTTTTAAAAGATTCACTCCCTCCGTTTCAGGAAATGGATCCTGAAAAATGCTATTTCGGCTGGGAAATAGTTATTAAAACAAAATGCAATATTGATAAAATTAATAATGTTTTTTTATTCGTTATGGATGATAATAAAATTATCATCACGGATAAAACATCAGAATTTATTAAAGCATCTGATGGTGAAATATATGAGACAAAAAAACTTGGAGAGATTCTTGTTGATAAAGGAGTTATAACCGAAGAGCAGCTTGAAGAAATTGTTGAGATACAGGATATTGAGAAAAACAGACTGGGTGATCTGATAATTAAAAGAGGAATTGCAACAGAGAATGAAGTTAGTGAGGCATTAAAAGAACAGGAAAATATCAAAAAGAAAATTGAGGTTAATACTATCAGGGTTGATACAAGCAAGCTTGATAATCTTTTAAATCTTTTAGGGGAAATAGTAATAGGCCAATCCGCTCTTTCAGGAATGGCTAATATAATTGATGATGAATCCGCTTTTCAGCTTAAAAACGCTTTATTTGGTTTAGACAGGGCAACAAGGGAATTTCAGGAACAGATAATGTCGATTCGCATGGTACCGATAGGACCTACATTTGAGCAGTTCCGGAGATTCGTAAGAGACACTTCTCATTCACTTGGAAAGGACATAAAACTTTTTATAGAAGGCGGAGATGTTGAACTTGATAAAACTGTTATTGAAAAAATAGGCGATCCGCTTAAACATATGATACGAAATTCCATAGATCATGGAATTGAATCCGCTGAAGAAAGGAAAAAAATTGGTAAAGAACCTGCTGGTTCAATTACATTAAAAGCTTATCATCAGGAAGGCAGCGTTTTTATCGATGTAATCGATGACGGGGCGGGTGTTCCTCTTGGTAAGGTCAAGGAAAAAGCCATCAAACTTGGTCATATCAGAGCTGATGAGGAAATTTCAAGAGAAAAGCTTCTTTCACTGCTTTTTCTGCCTGGACTTTCTACGGCTTCAGCAGTAGGAGATCTTTCCGGCAGAGGTGTCGGAATGGATGTTGTGAAAACAAATATCGAAGAGCTTCGCGGAATTGTAAATTTTTTATCTGAAGACGGCAAAGGTTCTACTGTAAGGATCAAGCTTCCTCTTACTATGGCCATAATTGACGGCATGCTTGTAAATGTCGGAGACAGTATTTATATTGTTCCGCTATTATCTGTTGTTGAATCCATTCAGCCCAAGAAAGAGGATGTTAAGACAGTAGAGGGCCGCGGCGAGGTGATACACGCAAGAGGCGAGTATGTTACTCTTATCAGGCTATATGATCTTTTTGGAATTAAGGCAAAATTTACTGATCCGTGGGAGTCTCTTGTTGTTATTGTTGAATCAGGAACCAGCAAAATAGGTCTGCTTGTTGATGACCTTATCGGTCAGCAGCAGATTGTAATCAAAAGTCTTGATAATTTTATTACAAAAAGCAGGGCAGTTTCAGGAGCTGCTATTTTAGGTGACGGCAAGGTTGCATTGATAATAGATATTCACGGCCTTATTATGGATATTCAGAAAAATTGAGGTTCGTTTGCCGGATAATGTCGAGGTAAGGAAATGATTGTATTAAATGAAGATATAAGTATTAAATACGCTGCTCAATTTTATCAGGATATTAAAAACGAGCTCGGCGATGAAGAAAAAGTAATTCTGGATTTTTCAAATGTTAAAAGAATTGATTTATCAATAGCTCAGATAATAGTTGCAGCAGGCAGGGAAGCAAAAGACATAGGGAAAAGTGTTAAACTGAAATCTGTTTCAGATACTGTTAAGCATCAGCTGCAGATTTGCGGTTTGAAAATATAATTCTCCGGAGGATTGAATGACCAAACATATTTTGATAATTGACGATTCCCCTACAATCAGGATCAGCGTTGAGTTTGCTATTAAGGGCCTGGGATTTCCCACAGTTCAGTGTGAAAACGGAGCAGACGCTCTTGAAAAATATAATGATCTTAAAGCAAAGGGTGACGATGTTGCACTTTGTATGTGTGATATAAATATGCCGCAGATGGACGGCATTTCATTTATAAAAGAATTCAGAAAGCTTGATAAGTTCACGCCGATTGTCGTCCTCACAACAGAATCTGAAGAAGTTAAAATTCAGGAGGGAAAAAAGGCTGGAGCATCAGGCTGGATTGTAAAACCTTTTCAGCCTTCTGACCTTGTTGCTGTTGTTGAGAGATTCGTTAAAAAATAGGAGACGAATATGCAGATCCAGAAAGAAAAAGAAATTAATACAGTTGAAATAAAACAATATGTTACTTTTATTATCGGCATAGAAACCTATGGAGTAAATGTTCTCAGCGTTCAGGATATCATAGGTATGACGCAGATTACACCAGTGCCTAATACTCTTTCTTTCATGAAAGGAGTAATCAATCTAAGAGGCGCAGTAGTTCCTGTTATTGATTTAAGAAAAAAATTCAATATGGAAAACAGGGAATATGACAGCTTTACAGTTATTATTATAGTGGAAGTTAAGGATGTTAAAATCGGCATGATCGTGGATTCAGTTGCAGATGTTGTTGGCCTCCCTGTTACAAGCATTCAGGATACTCCTCATTTCAGCTCAAAAATAGAAACAAATTTTATCGAAGGCATCGGGCAGCTCGATAATAATCTCATTATAATTTTAAATGTCGAGAAAATTCTTTCTGTAGATGAACTTGATACTCTGGATAAAGATAAAATTTAGATTAAATCTGATATGATATGATAAAAAGCGATTCAAGCAAGTTCGGCAAGCCTTTATATATACTCTACCCCGGAGATTATTTCGCGACAAAAGATGATTGTATACTTGGTACAGTAACAAGTTCATGCGTTGTAGTATGCCTTTATGATCCGGGCAGGCTTATCGGCGGAATGGGGCATTTTATTGTACCTGGCGCAATCGGCACATCAGGCATAATATCAGATGAAATTGCTCGTATCGGCATTTCCAGCATGGAATTTCTGATGGGGGAGATTGTAAAGCTCGGAGGTGACAGAAAATATCTGAGAGCAAAAATTTTCGGAGCAGGATACTCCGATGAACAGAAAAAATCTGCAGACGAGATGGCTACCAGCAATATCAGATTCATTCATGAATATTTCCTTCTTGAAAATATTCCGGTTGAAAGAAACGATCTTGGAGGGGACTTCAGACGAAGAATATATTTTTCAAACCGGGATGGCGTTGTTTACAGGCAGATATTAAAAAATAATGAAGAGTCCTCCGAATTTATTAAACTTGAACAGGAATATATTGACGTCCAGTTCAGGAATAAAAAGATAACCGGAAGAATTCTGATATTTGAATAACCATTATGTTTAATCACCTCCAGTTGACTGATAAAGAATTTATTAATTACAGGGAAATTGTTTATAAAGAGGCTGGAATCACTTTAAATGATTCCAAAAAAGCCCTTCTTCAGGCGCGATTAATGAGGCGGATGCGGGCGCTTAAGTTTAACGAATTTTCAGAATATTATGAATATTTAATGGAAAATTATGAAGTGGAAAAAGTTAACTTCATAAATTCAATTACAACCAACAAGACTGAATTTTTCAGAGAAAGCAGGCATTTCGATTTTATGATGGAACAGGCTCTTGCTGGATTTGTTGATATGGGCAGAAAGGAAATTAAAATATGGAGTGCAGGATGTTCAACAGGTGAGGAACCATATACTATAGCTATAACACTCCAGGAATTTTTTGAAAATAAAACAAAGCCAGCTTTAAAAATTCTTGCTACTGATATTGATACCCAGGTTCTTGATAAGGCAATGGAAGGAATCTACAGATCGGATCTTATAGAGGATATTCCCGTTGAAATTTTAAAAAAATATTTTTATCGCGGCAAAGCTGAAAATGAAGGTTTATTTAAAGTAAAAGAAAATATAAAAAATATCATTACCTTTTCACGCCTGAATCTTCTTGATAATGTTTATCCCATGAAGGGACAGTTTGATATTATTTTCTGCAGAAATGTTATAATTTATTTTGATAAGGAAACACAGAAAATACTGTTTAAGAAATTCAGCAATTATCTGGCGGATCACGGTTATTTATTTATCGGCCATTCTGAAAATATTTCTTTGCTGTCAGATGAGTTTTTGCTCATAGGAAACACAATATATAAAAAAAGATATTGATGAAAGGTAGAAAAAGTGTATATAAGAAACAGCAGCAAATATGGAAAAGAAATAAAAATAATTCATCCGGGAGAATATTATGTATCAATCAGGGATGAAATGATTGGTACTTTGCTTGGATCGTGCATTGCAGTCTGTATTACAGATTTAAACAGCGGTGTTGCCGGCATGAACCATTTTATGCTGCCAGGAAGATTAACAGAAAAGGATATTTTTACGGATAAAACAGCCCGTTACGGAATTACAGCAATAAATTCTCTCATTGAAGACCTCGAGAAAAAAGGCGCGAAAAAGAAAAATTTCATTGCCAAGATTTTCGGCGGAGGGCATGTGCTTGGAACAGATGCAGGGATAAACGCCATACCAGGTGATAATATCAGGCTTGCGAAAATTATGATGGAGATTGAAGATATTCCAATTGTATCAAGCGATGTTGGGGAGAATTTTACCCGAAAAGTTCTTATGGATACTATGACCGGAAAAGTTTATCTAAGGAAAACCGCAAGGCAGGATGTTATTGATGAGATAAACAAGCGCGATATTGATTACGTAAAGAAGAGTTTGTTTAATGGATGAAATCAAGCTTATTATAATTGATGACTCCGCTGTTATGAGGAAATTTCTATCAGATATTGCACAGTCTGATCCTGAAATAACTGTCGCTGCAACAGCAATGGACCCTATAATTGCTGTTAATAAAATAAAAACTATTCATCCAGATGTAATAACACTTGATATTGAAATGCCGCGCATGGATGGCCTTACATTTCTTTCGAAACTTATGATTTCAAATCCTATTCCTGTGATTATGGTAAGCACGCTTACTGAAAAAGGCGCTAAAGAAACCTTGAAAGCCCTTGAGCTTGGAGCAGTGGATTTTATTGCAAAGCCCGATCTTGAAAATGCAGATTCTGTTAAAGAATTTTCATTAAGCCTGATTGAAAAAATTAAAAGCGCTAAAATTTCAAGAGTAAAGAGAATCAAGGCTATTAATCTCGATGTGGAAAAAAAATTTACAGCTGATGTAATTCTTGAGAAAAAAGATCCGGTTAAAAATAAAATCCGATCTGAAAAACTGATAGCAATCGGCGCTTCTACCGGAGGAACCGAAGTTATTGATGAAATTCTATCAAATCTTCCTGATAATCTTCCGGGAATAGTTATAACCCAGCATATGCCTGAAAAGTTTACACTTGCATTTGCAGAGAGGGTAAATGGAAAATCTAAAATATATGTAAAGGAAGCTGAAAACGGGGACAGGCTTTATAATGGAATGGCTGTAATTGCGCCTGGCGGAAAACATATGCTGCTCAATGCTGATTCAAACGGATACTGGATTGAAATAAATGAAGGGCTTCCTGTAAACAGGCACAAGCCTTCAGTGGATGTTTTATTCAGATCTGTAAGCCAGTGTGCAGGAAAATATGCGCTTGGTATAATTCTTACAGGGATGGGAAATGATGGAGCAGAGGGCCTTCTTGAGATGAAGCTCGCAGGTTCAAAAACAATTGCACAGAATGAAGCCACCAGCATTGTTTATGGAATGCCTAAAGAAGCAGTGAAACTTGGCGCAGTTGATTCAGAAAAAGATATTAAAGGAATTATTGAATCAATAATATTGTATGGAAGATAATAATTATACACTTCTTTGCTGACTTTTACAGGAAAACTGCTTTTATAAATATTTAAAATAGAATTTGTCGATTTATTGATTAATTGATTAATTTTATTGACTTTTACTTCCAGGTTTTTACCTTGACTGAAACTTAAAAATACCTGAAATGATCTATTTTTATGAAATTTATATAATATGAAAATTAAGGTAAAATCTTTAATCCTGATATATTCCTGGAGGATAAAAATGCGTATGAAATTATCTATACTGCTTATCAACTTTCTTGTAATATTATTTTCCATCAATACCACATATGTTATAGCTCAGGAGAATAATAAAACTGATAATGAAGTAATTAACGCTGATATAAATAAAAATAAAGAAGAATCTTTTAATGAGAGTGTAAAAAAAAACAAGCTTCTAAAACTGAATGTTAACACTCTTGTGGATTATCTTTTAAAAAATAATTACGATGTAAAAAAAGCTCTTCTTGATTATAAGGGCGCGAATTCTCCACTGCTTCAATATCAGGCAAAATATGATTTTATAGCTATTGCAAACGGCGGATTTTCGCATACTGAAAATCCGAATGCTGCAACCCAGACTTTACAGGGAAAAACTACTGAAGTCGGTAATTACATGTTTGGTCTTCAGAAAAATTTCAGCACAGGAACAACAGTGGGTGTTAACATGAATGGATATTATCAGGATGTTGCACCTAAAACTACATTTCCAGGTTTTGGCACATTTGGAGGATTAGGCTATCAGACAGGTTTCAAGGTAGATCTTGCACAGGAGCTGATAAAAAATGCTTTTGGCATAAACGACAGACTTACTGAACAATCATTGAAAAACATTACTTTTATGAACAAGCAGATGGTAAAGATGAAACTTACTGCAATGCTTGTAGATTTTATAATCGGTTACTGGAATATTGCAATTGCTGAAGAGTTTTTAAATACAAACAGAGTTATTTATAATGGAACAGTTGATATTCGGAACCTTATGCAGAGAAAGGCTGCTGTAGGTCTTGCTGAAGCTGAGGAGGCATATGACTGGAACAGCAGAACTTTAGCTGCGAAAAATAATCTGGATAAATCGGAGAAATCTTTATTTGACGCGAGATTAAATATTTTAAGATCCTTGAATCTTGATACAGATATTAATATAGAAGTCGGAAGGACCTTTAACACGGAAGAGCCTACTATAAAATATGAACAGGCTGTTAAGGATGCTTTTATCAAAAGAATAGACTGGAATAACCAGAAGGTTGTTTTGCATAATGCAAATCTTGATCTTAGAATAGCGGCAAATATGAATCTTCCATCATTAAAACTAAAAGCATCAGCGGGTATAAAGGATTATGATGCCGCATCGTATGCAAATACATTTGACAGCTTTGTAACTGATTATTCAGCTTCTCTTGAGCTTACTTATCCGATCGGCGATACCGGAGCTTATGTTAAACTTCGCGACGCTAAATTAAATTATCAGAAACAATATATAACAGTAAAGGGAATGGAACAGAACATAAGAGATGAAGTTGTTTCAATCGTAAAACAGTGTGATGTGTCGTATCAGGTTTTTCAGCAGACCAAACAATCCAGGGATTATGCGCAGAATTATTATTATCAGGTTCTTGCTAAATTTAAAAAAGGTAAATACAATTCAGTGCAGCTGAAAATGGCCATGGATTCATTTGCTCAGTCCAAAATGTTTGAAATTCAGTCTCTGATTGATTATAATATTTCTCTATTAAGAAGAGATTTCTCCAGAAATACTGTTTTTGAAAATTATAATATTGATGTGGATGGAATTTTAAAAAGAATAGACAATTAGAAGGTTCTTTATTTTTTTATCTGAATGATTGATAATATTAATGCTTATATAATTGCAGGTGGAAAAAGCATCAGATTCAGGAGCGATAAATCTCTCTATGAATTTAACGGCAAGCCGCTCATAAAACATGTTGTTGATGCAGTTTCACCTGTGTTTCAATCAGTTTCAATAATCAGTAATGATACAGAAAAATATTCCTTTCTCGGCTTAAATACTATTCCTGATATAATTCCTGATCTCGGGCCTATTGGCGGTATTTATACTGCATTGATTCAGTCTTCAGGTAAAAGTATTTTTGCCTTTGCCTGCGATACCCCGTTTATCAATAAAGAATTTATAGAATACATGACTTTAAAAATAAAAGGGTTCGATATTATCGTTCCATCTATTTCAGAGCGTTATGAGCCTCTGCATACGATTTACGCCTCTTCATGCCTTCCGTATATTTTAAAGCTTATAAACTCCGGAGACAGAAAAATAATTAATTTCTTTGACAGTATGAAGCTTTTAAAAATTACTGAGGATGAAATCAGGAAATTTGATCCGGAATTAAAACTGTTTAAGAATATTAATTATTTTGAAGATATTGAAAAACTCGGCAGAGCAGAAAATTGAAAAGTGAAGTATTAAAAAAGCATTTTATAGATCCGAAAGGCATTGGATTGATCGAAAACCCGGATTTTCAGGCATATTACAGCAGCGAAACTTGCAGTGATGTAGTGAAACTGACACTGAAAGTTTCGAACGGGATAATTACAGATATCATGGCATCTGTTAACGGATGCGGTTTTTCAATAGCAGGAGCATCCTTGTTTGTTGAAACGGTAAAAGGAAAGCGCAATGATGAGATTCCAGGTTTAATGGAAAAACTGTATAAAGAAATGAGTTCAGATGTTCAGGAGAAAAGCATGAACTGTGTCAGTCTGACCTATAAAGCTTATATGTCCATATATGAAAAAATCAGGCAGGCAGAATAAAATGTCTTTACCTGAGAGAATTTCATTTAAAGCTCATGTTTTTTCGCAAAGTGGAATTGAGCCTGCAGACATTGATTTGAGTGCTGAATATTCGTTTATACTGAAAATCAATGGAAGGCCGTTCGTATCTATCGCATGCTCAGGTTCCGGTCTTGAGTCACTTGCAGTCGGCCATTTAATTACAGAAGGTGTGGTCAGAACTAAAAGTGAAATTGTTTCAGTAGAGGTCAATGAGAGAGAAATGACTGTTGAGGTTGAGACAGTTAAAAATGATGATATGATGGACAGACTTTTTAAAATAAAATCGCTCGCATCTGCCTGCGGTCAGGGTAAAAGCTCAATTGGGGACGATTCCCTTGCAGAAATAAGTTCCAATGGAAGAGTTTCAGGCAAACTGATAATTGATTCCATGAAAACTTTTCTTCATCTTTCCTCGCTCCATAAAGAAACCCGCGGAGTACACAGCGCCGCTCTTTATGATTTTCTCGGGAATAAAATTTTATTTGTTGATGAAATCGGCAGGCATAATGCTGTTGATAAAATTATAGGTATCTGCTGTCTGGAAAATATTGATCTGACTGATAAGATGATATTTTCAACAGGAAGGCTTTCCAGTGAAATTGTGTATAAATCTCTTTATGGAAAAACACCTGTACTGGTATCGAAAGCCTATCCTACGAGCCTGAGCATTGATATAGCGAGGAAATACAACCTGACTGTCGCTGCAAATGTGTCAGCATCAAAATTTCTGATTTTCAGCGGAAAAGAAAGAATCGCCTAATAAATGAATTATACTGATTCATGAATATAAAATAATAATTGTATTAAACAGGCAGAATTTATTATATTGTTTAAATGCTGTTATTTGCGTTAATGTTTTTCTTGAAATAATTGAGGTGAATTATGACTGATACAGGACCTTCTATAGAACATTTTTTTGAAAGATTTGCTGATCTGAAAATTAAATTTGAAAAAATTTTATTTGCAAAATCATTTGTTAAAAAAACAGTCAGGGAAAACCTTGAGCTGATAAAAGACAGAAGATATGTAATTGAAGAAGCTGTCTGGAGGGTGGATGCTGCAAATACAAAAGAGTACATATTGAATCTACTCGATCTTTTAAGCGAAGAAGCTGTTGCTTATAAAAAAGACATTGATCTGTTTAAAACTGCAGTGAATGAAAATGAATTATTTGCAAAAGAGTATATTGATAATCTTCTTTGCGACAGACAGAAAAATGTTTTTAATTTTGCCAGAGAGCAGGAAATGTCGAATGAATTTATTCTGTTTTTTTCACTCGTTGCTGCTTTTCCTTTTAAAGAAGCAGTCTCCGATTTTGTACAGGATTCAGTTGATTTATCAAATCATCATTCAGGATTTTGTCCGGTATGCGGCCACTGGCCGGGAATTTCATATATAGCTGGCAAAGAGGGCAGGAGGATTATGGCGTGCATTTCCTGCGGAACAAGATGGACTTTCTCAAGGGTAAAATGCTCATTCTGCCTTACAACTGATCAGGAGAAGCTCAGTTATCTTCATCTCGAAGATGAGATGCAGGTATCTGCCTACACATGCGATAATTGCAGGCGTTATTTAAAAGTTATAAAGGTTTCTGAAGAAACTCTCGATTTTCCGAATGAATATGCAATCATTGATTATATGAGTTCAGGGTATATGGATATAGCTGCCATGCAGAATAAATATATTCAGGAATCAATTCTTGCTTCAAGATTTGACGGGCCAAGGGATGAAAAAATTGCACATTACTGGGAGCAGGGGAAAACACCTGATTCAGAGATTGAACCGGATATCGTTCATTGACCTTTATTCGAGAAGCATTTCCATTGTATAGTTAAGCATTGTAGTTCTTGATTTATAAATAGTACCGTTAGGATCCATATGCAGTTCGATTGTTTTATGGCTGTTGATGTACTGTAATACCTGGCAGAGTTCAATTTCTTTTCCTCTGAAAGTGAACTTCTTTTTTTCTGATACAGCAGTGTTTAAAATTACGCTGCTTTCAATATCAATTTGAGGATCGTAAATCCTTGATCTGATTAAACCGCCTTTTTTAAACCTCATTTTTTTTAATTCAGCCGTGCTGTATAACCCGTCAAACATAAATGGTGTTTCAATTGGTATAAAACTTTTTTTATTTTCAAAATTAACTTCAACGCCGTCATTTTTGGCAGTTACAGCAGTTTTAATTTCCTGAATATCATTGCTGCTGATAATTTTATTTAAAATTTCAAGGCTTACCGGTTTGTAATCTTTTGTTTCAACTAAAGTTCTTTTTACAGTATTTTTTAAATTACCGGTTATTGTTTCCATTTCAAGTTCATGTATATAATTATTATCGTTTTGTGAAATTTTTACAATTGAAGTTCCTGCGTGATTTCCATTAATAAAAATTTTATATTTCCATTCGCCGGTATTATCAATTTTTTTAACGGAACATTGTAAAATAAAAAGCAAAGATAACAGGATGGGCAATATTTTTGATGTTATTTGTATCATTGGAAGTAATCTGGAAAGTATTTCACCAGATGAATAAAAGAGGATTTATTATTTCACCGTGGCGCATTATTATAAAGTGAAGATGCGGGCCTGTGGATCTACCTGTTGATCCTACTAAACCGAGAATGTCATCATTTTTAAGCCAGTCGCCTGTTTTTACTTTTATCAAGGAGAAGTGGCCGTATAGAGTTGAAAACCCATCGTGGTGCTGCATTGTAACACAAAGGCCGTATCCATCCCTCCATCCTGAATAGGTTACTATGCCTTCTCTTGCAGGCCTCACAGGCGTTCCCTGTCTGTTCATGATATCTATACCGTTATGAAATTCCATATTCTCATGAAAAAACGGATCCACTCTGTCTCCATAGGCTGATGTTATAAAGCCTACAAGAGGAGCCTGAAAAATATTTCTGTAATTGTTGAGCTTCTCCAGTGAATCATTTACGATTCTCGGCCTGCTGTTCTGGAAAAATACAAATCGTATGTCATCTGTTGATATGATTTTAAAAAATGTTGGAAGATATTTTCCCGAAATATTGTTTCTGTATTCAAGCTTTCTTGACATGCGGAACACATCTGTAAACTGATCAAATGCGAATAAAACACCATCCTTTTCAGGAATTACAACTTCAGTGCCTTCTGATGCAGCAAGTGATTTCAGATACGGATTTGCAGCTATGAAAGTATCAAGAGTAATCTGATGTCTTTTGCAGACATCCCAGAATGATTCACTGTATCTGATTTTATATATAGATAAATTTACGCCTGCATCGTGAGGATAATTTTTGATTAATTTAATGTAAGCAGCATGGTCGGTGAATATCGGGTACCCTTCTTTCAGGACGTAACTGTTTCTTTCTGCCTTTACACTTTTTTTAACAATGGCAGTAATAATGTTCCCGCCGATAAAAACAGTCAGTAAAACAGCTGCTGCAACTGAAGCATAAAACCTGACCTGCCTGTCCTGGTAATTATTTAGCGGCATCCTGTTATTCTTCCCCGAGCTTTTTTGATTTTTGCGCCGCAGCTTCAACAGCATCCATGACTATTCCTGCAAAACCATTTTTCTCAAGTACATGGATCCCGTCAATGGTTGTTCCGCCGGGTGAGGCTACTTTCATTCTGAGATTCATGGGATGTTCCATTGATTCAATAACAAGTCTCGCTGAACCTGCAACAGTGTGAGCTGCAAGGAGTGTTGCTTTATCTCTTGGAATTCCCATTTTGACTCCGCCGTCTGCAAGTGCATGTATAAAAGTAAATACATAAGCCGGTCCGCTGCCTGAAAGACCGGTAACTGCATCCATCATTTTCTCAGGGACTCTTACAGTATGTCCTATCATTTTAAAAACTTCATCTGCCATATTAAGTGATAATTCGTCCACTTCATCGTTGGATGATATAGCTGATATTCCCTCACCTATAAGGCATGGCGTGTTCGGCATTACGCGAATAATTTTTTTATCCGATCCGAGAGCTGATTCAATTGTTTTTATTTTAATTCCCGCAGCTATTGAAACAATAACTGTTGTTTTTTTAACGGACTTGATTTCTTTTAAAAGGTCTGATACAGCATCAGGTTTTACAGCTATTATGACGATATCCGAATCATATGCAGTTTTAATCGCGGAATCAAGTTTCTTGACCTGGAATCTTAAACGCATTTCCTCGAGTTTTTCGGCATCTGAATCATAAACATTAATAAATTCGGGATCAATAGATTTAGCCAGGCCTGCTATTATAGCGCTGCCCATATTGCCTGCGCCGATTATGCCTATTGATTTATTCTGTAGTATCATTTATAATTTCTATTACCGAAAATTGCGGAACCGATTCTGACCATAGTCGCTCCTTCAGCTATTGCGATTTTATAATCAGACGACATTCCCATCGAGAGTTCTTTTAACTGAATATGGAATCTATCGTTTATTTCTTCAAGCAATTTTCTTGCTTTGCTGAAACAATTTCCAATTATTATTTCATCATCGGTATATGGAGCAATTGCCATTAAACCGAGAATTTTAATGTTTTGAAGCGGAAGAATATTTTCAAATAATTGGATCAGGCTTTCGGGGTCAGAGCCGCTTTTCTGCGATTCACCTGCAGTATTTACCTGGATGAGGATATTCTGTATTTTATCAATTTTTAACCCTTCCGTGCTGACTTTTTTTGCAGTTTCTGCTTTATCAATAGAGTGGATTAAATCAAATAAGCGGACAGCTTCTTTTGATTTGTTCGATTGAAGGTGACCTATCATATGAAATTTAAATTTCCCATTAAGGAGCGGAATTTTTTCTGAAGCTTCCTGTATTTTGTTTTCACCGAAAAGTTCCAGGCCGGAATCTATAGCTGCCTGTACTGTTTCAGAAGGGAAAGTTTTTGAAACTGAAATAATTTTAATATCGTCAGGATTTCTTTTGTATTTTTCAGCAGCAGCGGCAATTTCATCTTTAATTCTATTATAGTTTTCAATAATGCTCATGCAAAATATATTAAGATAACAGTTTTTATCAGTCAAGCATAACTTAATGTTATAAGTGAAAATATGAACTTAAGGTTTTTTGCTGATAATTTTGATGATAATTGAATTATCAAAGATTTAAGCAAATAGGGCTCTGACCCCGGAAACTATATTGTTGCTTTAACCCCTTTCGTATTTATATGAAAAAAAGGGGATAGGGAGATGGAAGAGATAAGGAGATAATTTTATATGATAAAAATGAAAATAATTAATAAATATCTTATCATCGCTCCTTTTTTTAATCTCCATATCCCCTAAATTTTTTAACCATAAGCTCTGACCCCGATTTATTCTATTTGATAAGTTTAATTGCCTCATCAGGCAGAAACCATTTTTTCCCGTTAAATAATGTCAGGCCTCTGAATGTAACAGCTTTCCCATCTATACGGGCTATATTTTTATTTACTGGAAATCTATAATCTATATTTCCTTTTTTAATAGTTAAAACCGGATTAAATAATTCTTTATTGTCAATTATGATTCTGATATCAGGAGCTGATAATTCTTTAAAAACATCCCTGAAAAGAACAGTATTCAGATTAAAAGTATTTAAAGAAAGAATATCATCTATGTATATGGCTATATCTGTATTTTGAATAACACCGGTTGGCCTGTAATTTCTTGGATGATATAAATATAGAACCACTTCTTCACCGGTATGTCCATGTGTAGTCCACCCGATTTTTGCTCTCTTGCTGATTATAGGCCCGATTTCGTAATTGAATTTATCAGACTTGGCTTTTTTAAGCTTTGATATTTCATCAATTGTCAAATCATTGATCCCGAAATATTTTAAAACAACTTCCTTCAGGTTTGATCTGTCTTTATTCAGTTTTTTAAATATGCCTTCACCTGTTAAAGATGCTTTACTAAGCGGAACTAACAGATCAGTAACAGGCAAAATATCATAGCCTTTATCTGTTTCGCTACAGCCTATAGACATCCCGCCGTTTCCATGATCCGGAGCTGCAATTACAACAGTGTTCCCGTCTTTTTTTGCAAAATCAAGCGCAGCTTTTACAGCTTTATCAAAAGCGAGAACATCGCTGACAACGCCAACAGGATCGTTCGCATGCGATGCCCAGTCGATCTTGCTGCCTTCAATCATCAGGAAAAATCCATTGTTGTTTTTTGAGAGGATTTCTATAGCTTTTTGTGTCATTTCAAATAAGGCAGGCTGGGTATTATCTCTGTCAATATCATAGTCCATTGCATCCGGAGCAAACATGCCCCAGATTTTTTTACTATTAATATTTAAAAGCTCATCTCTTGTTGATATGTAATCATATCCTTTGCTTTTAATTACTCCAATGAGATCTTCTTTATCTTTTCTGATTTCTTTTCTGAGGTGCTCTGACCCTCCTGCAAGAACAACATCCATATCCTGATATATCTGCTGCTCTCCAATATCCTGGTATGCACGTCTGTCAACATGATGGCTTGAAAAAGCTCCGGGAGTTGCGTGCTGTATATTTGCTGTTGCTACAAGGCCTGTACTCAAGCCCTTGAGCTTCGCAGCTTCAAGTATTGTCGGTACAGGATTTCTCGCATCTGACTCATTGAAATTTTTTCCTTTATAATCAGGCATATTGGATATATCAGGAAGAACAGAGATAAATCCTGAATGGGATTTTTGTCCGGTTGCCATAGCTGTTGCTGCAGGAGCTGAATCAGAAATAATTCCATCCGATGGGTATGTTCTAACCAGGCCGCATGCCAGTTCATCAAGGGTAAGAGAATTTCCGCCATTATACCATCTTGCTATAGTTGTATGTGTAATGCTCATTCCGTCCGGAATTAAAAGTATTACATTTTTTACTTTTTTATCATTAGTATGAGAGCTTAATGCAGCCAGGCATATTATTAAGAGAATATGAATAAATTTCATAGTTGAACCTCTTTTGGGTAAAATTTAAAGCAAATTCTGATTTTCAAGGTACTTGCAGGGCGAATATTTAAATAAGTCTTTGTTTTATTATTATTTTTAATCAAGAATAAAAAACCAATTTAATAACTTTAAATTTTGCAGTTATCTGCTTAAAAAAATTGTGGACAATAAACATTGCTTTTTGAATTGTTTAAAAGTTAAATATTATGAAAAAAGCAGCTAACAGAATAGAAGTATTTTATAAGATAAGGGATTCGAGAGCGGAAATTCTTGCAGATAAGCTTCACATCCCGGGTTATGATATTAAAAAGCTCTTCATAACTGATAATTACCTTATAAATATGAATTTTAATTCAGAAAACATTAATGTTGATAATAATGCTCTGACCCGGCCTGCACAGAAATTAAAAAATTCTACTGATTTTATAGAAGCTATAGCTAAAGCTCTGACCCAGCCAATTACCCAGAAATATGAAATTTCTTCTTTTGCAGATGCTCACACCACTCTAACCAGGTCTGCGTCCCGGGATTTCTCATTTGCATTTGAAATCGGATATCTCCCGGGTGTAACAGATAATATAGCACATACTGTTATGGAAATTATTGAAGACATTACAGGCATTGAGCCTGATAGAGAAAATTCAGTATTTTCCTCCACAACATATTTCCTTGATGGAAAACTTACGAAGAGTGATGTGGAAAATATTTCGCGCGAGCTTTATAATCCGCTTATACAGAGAGTACGCATTCTTTCACGGGATGAGTATATTAAAAATTCCGGTATGGGTTTTGATATACCGACAGTCGCTCTGTCAGAAAATAATGAAGCTGATATTGTACCGCTGAATGTTTCAGATACTGAGCTTGCTCTACTGGGCAGGGAAGGAATTAAAGACAGCAGCACGTCAAGGCGCGGACCTCTTGCGCTTGATATGCTGTCCATGAATGTAATAAAAAATTATTTTTCAGAATCTGAAAAGCGCGATCCGACTGATATTGAGCTTGAATCCATTGCCCAGACCTGGAGCGAACACTGCAAGCACACTATTTTTTCCGCTTCGATTGATGATGATCTGAAAGAGGGAATTTACAGCCGCTATATCAAAGAGGCAACTATTAGAATCCGCAGAGAAAAGGGCGATAAAGATTTCTGCGTATCTGTTTTTTCCGATAACGCAGGCGGCATTGTATTCGATGATGAATATATTATTGCAGATAAAGTTGAGACACACAACAGCCCGAGTGCGCTTGATCCGTTCGGCGGATCCATTACCGGCATTGTAGGCGTTAACAGAGATGCAATGGGTTTCGGGCTTGGCGCTAAACCTGTTGCAAACAGATACGGTTTTTGTTTTGCTGATCCATCAGACTCAAAACCAATATATAGAGACCCAAATCTGAAAAACGAAATGCTTTCTCCGCGCAGAATTATGGATGGGGTTATTCATGGAGTAAACGCAGGCGGCAATACATCGGGAATTCCAACTCCTCAGGGTTTTGTTTATTTCGATGACAGATTTAAAGGCAAGCCTCTTGTATTCGTCGGAACAGTGGGACTCATTCCGAAAAAAATATCAGGGAAATCTTCAGTAATTAAAAAAGCTATACCCGGCGACCTTATAGTAATGGCAGGCGGAAGGGTAGGCCTTGACGGAATTCACGGTGCCACTTTTTCTTCAGAAGCATTATCATCCGGAAGCCCTTCAAGCGCAGTGCAGATTGGAGACCCTATAACCCAGAAAAAATTATCCGATGCAATTGTCAAGGAAGCAAGGGAGCTCGAGCTTTATAATTCCATTACAGACAACGGAGCAGGCGGCCTTTCATGTTCAGTTGCAGAGATGGCAAAAGAATCAGGCGGTTTTGAAGTTGATCTGGAACTGGTTCCCCTAAAGTACCACGGACTGTCACCATGGCAGATATGGGTGAGCGAGTCCCAGGAGAGGATGACACTTTCTGTTCCTGAATCCAAAATTGAAAAGTTTTCCGCTTTGATGAAAAGCCGCGGTGTTGAATGCGCTGTTATTGGAAAATTTAATTCTTCCTCAAGGGGAATTGTTCGTTTTAAGGGGAAGAAAATTTTTGATCTTGATATGAACTTTCTTCACGACGGACTTCCAAAGAAAATTTTAAAAACTGAAAAAAATATTAAAAAAACAGACAGCAGAAAATTTGAGATTGAAACTGACCTGACAGAAGATTTTATTTCAATGGCCGGAAGACTTAACACTGCTGGATTTGATTTCATATCAACCCAATACGATCATGAAGTTCAGGGCGGCTCGGTAATTAAGCCGCTGCAGGGAAAAGGTCTTGTTAATGGAAGTGCAAGTGTAATAAGGCCTCTTCTTGACAGATATACAGGCGTTGTGCTTTCACAGGGGCTTTATCCGTCTTATAGCGAGTTGGATCCATACTCAATGGCTGCGTGTTCCATAGATACTGCTGTGAGAAATGCTGTTGCTGCAGGTGCTGACATCGAAAGGCTTGCAATTCTTGACAATTTCTGCTGGTGCGATTCCAACAATCCTGAAAGGTTATGGCAGCTTAAGGAAGCATCGCGCGCCTGCTACGATACTGCTGTGGCATACGGTACTCCTTTTATATCCGGCAAGGACAGCATGTTTAATGATTTTAAAGGATTTATAAGTGGGGCAGATAAAAAAGCTCAGAGCGTTGAAATATCAATACCTCCGACTCTGCTTATATCTTCAATAGGAATTACCGGAGATATCAGAAAATGCCAGAGCATGGATTTTAAATTTCCGGGCGATTTAATTTACCTGCTTGGAAACACATCTGAAGAAACAGGCGGAAGCGAATACTTCGCTTACAAGGGAGAAAAAATTTCCGGAGAAAAGTTTACCGGAGAAAAAGTACCATCTGTAAATGCGCCTGAGTTTTTAAAGATATATAGAGCTTTGAACAAATGCATTAATAAGGAACTCCTATCATCAAGCATCGGTCTTGACAGGGGAGGGCTTGCGCTGGCTCTTGCAAAATCATCCATGGCCGGGTTACTCGGTTTTAATGCATCCCTCAGTCAGATTAAAACTGACGGTGTCTTGCGTGATGATTTTATTTTATTTTCGGAATCCCAGGGAAGAATACTTGTGTCAGTAAATCCAGAAAAACAAAAACAGTTTGAAGATAATCTTTCCGGATTGCCTTTTTTCCTGATTGGAAAAGTTGATGATAAACAGGGAATTGAAATTGCCGGCTCTGATGGTAAAAATATAATTAAAACATCTGTGGAAAAAGTTTTAAAAAGTTACAGATCAAGATTTTTGAATTTTTAAAAGGATAATATGTCTAATCCAAAAGTAATAGTGCTGACAGGATACGGGATCAACTGCGAAGAGGAAACTGCTTTTGCTTTTGAGAAATCCGGCGCTCATCCTGTTATAGTTCATATCAATGATCTGATTGATAATAAAGCAATGCTGAAAAACAGCGAGATATTTGTTTTCCCGGGCGGATTTTCCTATGGAGATGATACAGGCAGCGGAAAGGCTCTCGCAAACAAGATTAAAAACAATCTCATTGATGAGCTTGAGTCATTTATATCTCGCGATACTCTTATGCTTGGAATATGCAACGGTTTTCAGGTTATGGTAAACCTGGGAATTGTTCCGGCTCTCGGCGGTTTTTCTAAAGAGGCACAGGTGTCGCTTGAGCACAATGTTTCTTCGAGATATCAGTGCAGATGGATTGACCTTGAAATCAACCAGAAATCGCCATCAATATTTACAAAGGGCATCAGCCGTCTTCATATACCTGTTGCTCATGGAGAGGGGAATTTTTTTGCTCCGGATGAAACAATTGAATCTATTATGAAAAAAAATCTTTGCGTAATGCAGTATGTAAAATCAGACGGATCTCCTGCGAACGGGGAATTCCCGTTTAATCCGAACGGTTCCATGAATGATATAGCTTCCATCTGCGATGAGTCCGGCAGGGTAATGGGTATGATGCCGCATCCTGAAAGAGGAATGTTTTTTACACAGAGAGATGACTGGACGGGCATTAAGGAAAAACATCTGCGAAGCGGGCAGCCTGTGCCTGAAGAAAGCGATGGAATGATGATTTTTAAAAATGCAGTAAAATATTTTGCCTGATCTGGAGAGCTGATATGCCTTTCAATAAAATTCAAAAATTTCCTACAGTTGAAGATATACTTTCTTCAATGCCTCTTCCGGAAAACCTGAAAGCTCTTAAAAAAAACAGAGATAAGGAAATTGCCGGTATTTTTACAGGCAGGGATCCGAGATTTATTCTTGTAATCGGACCTTGTTCCGCCCATCAGGAAGATGCAGTCTGCGAATATGTTGCCAGGCTTTCAAGGGTTCAGGAAAAAGTAAAAGGCAAAATAATTATAATTCCGAGAATTTATACAAATAAACCCAGAACAACAGGAACCGGCTACAAGGGAATGCTTCATCAGCCGGATCACCAGAAAAAACCTGATATTGCAAAAGGACTTGTTTCAATAAGGCAGATGCACATCAGGGCTCTTTCTGAATCATATCTGCCTGCAGCAGATGAGATGCTGTATCCGGAAAATTACTCTTATCTTGAAGATGTCCTTTCGTATGTCGCAATCGGCGCACGCTCTGTTGAAAATCAGCAGCACAGGCTGACTGTCAGCGGTCTTGATATTCCTGTCGGCCTGAAAAATCCAACATCCGGTGACATGAAGGTAATGCTTGATTCAATATTTGCATCGCAGCAGCCGCATATTTTTATATATAACGGCTGGGAAGTTGAGACTGAAGGCAATCCTCTTGCGCATGCTGTATTACGCGGCTCAATGAACAGTGAAGGCGTCAATATTCCGAATTACCATTATGAGGAATTAAACAAACTCGCAAAATTATATACAGAAAGAAATCTTGTGAATCGCGCAATTATTGTTGATACAAATCATTCCAACTCAGGCAAGAAGTATAGGGAACAGCCGAGGATTTCACTCGAAATTGTCAGAAGTATGCAGCATGACAAACTTCTTAAAGAAATGGTCAAGGGTTTGATGATAGAAAGTTTTCTGCTTGAGGGTGTTCAGGATCTAAATGGAAGCGAGTTCGGAAAATCAATTACTGATCCATGTCTCGGTTGGGATGATACAGAAAAACTTATATATGATCTTGCTGAAGCTCTTGGTTAGTTAAAATCTTTATCTTCTGTTTTTTTGCCTTTATCGTCAAAAAATTCCCATTTGCCTGATTGCCTGTCATTGGTATACGTTCCCCTGGAGCCTATTTTCCCGTTTTCATTAAAAAGAATCCACTGGCCGTTTTTTTTGCCTTTAGTATAATTCCCTATAGCCTGCTGCTTGCCTAACTTGTAATATGTGTTGCTCTGTCCGTTTTTAATGCCGTCTGTATACCATGAAATTTCTTTCGGTATTCCATCCTCATAATACTCCATGCACTTGCCGTTTTTTACAGCATTTTTAAACCATTCTTCCATATGAGGAACGCCTGACTGGTAAAAACTGTATTTTGGGCCATTGATAATATCCTGTAAATATGTTATTTTATATAATATTTTTCCTGATTCATCATAAAATGACCATTCGCCCTCTTTTAAATCATCCCTGAATATTCCTTCAGCATAAAGCTTTGAGTTCTCATGGTAGATTTTCCACTTGCCGTTTTTTTTAAAATTTTTTACATCTCCGGTTGCCTGCAGCTTTTTCCCGTAAAAGTATATATTTGTAATGCCATTTGCAGGGGAATTTTTAATATCTATCTTTAATTCAGGGAATTTTGTTTCTGAGTAGCTTTCTGAATATAGAGCAAAAAAAAGAAAAAATATTATTAATATAGTGTTTTTTATATTCATCAGTAAAACCCTCTGGAGTCAATTTTTTATTAATTCAATTCGGAAAATAGCCGACAATAGTAACAGATTTATGTCGGATTAAGCATAATCATGTATTTCTCATAATAGAATAATTAGTGTTTAATCTGTCAAATCGTTTTTAATTGATAAAAAGAAATAAATTATAAGAGGTAATTATTATGATGAGATCACTCTGGACTGCTGCTTCAGGAATGATAGGCCAGCAGTTTAATATTGATACGATATCCAACAACCTGTCCAATGTAAACACCACAGGTTTTAAAAAAAATAGAGCTGAGTTCGAAGATCTTTTGTATCATACAGTTTTAATGGCCGGAACTCCTGCAACTGAGATCAGTGAAGTGCCTACAGGAATCCAGGTTGGTCACGGCGTCAAGGTTGCTGCGACTCAGAAAATGTTTGAACAGGGAAGTCTCCAGTCTACAGAAAATAAAACGGATATTGCACTTGAAGGCGAGGGTTTTTTTAAAATTCAGCTATATGACGGAACTTTTGCATATACAAGAGACGGAGCATTCAAGGTCGATTCCAACAGACAGCTTGTAACCGCAAACGGATATCTGCTTGAGCCGCCTGTAGTTCTTCCTGAAAATTTTATAATGAACACTTTATCTATAAGCCAGGACGGCCGGATTTCTGTCAAGGTAGTGGGGGATGATGATCAGCAGCAGGTGGGAGTTCTTGAGCTTTCCAGATTTGTAAATCCTGCAGGTCTTCAGGCTATCGGAGGAAATCTTTTCAAAACAACACCTGCATCAGGTGAGGAAATACCAGGTCAGCCCGGCATGGAAGGGATTGCTAAAACTCATCAGGGATTTCTTGAAATGTCGAATGTTAAGGTTGTTGAGGAAATGGTTAACATGATTGTTGCCCAAAGAGCTTATGAAATAAATTCAAAAGCAATACAGACTTCTGATTCAATGCTGAGAACAGCGATTGAGCTAAAAAGGTAAATAAATTTTTATTAAATTGAAAATATGAAAAATATAATTAAAATTTCAGCACTTGTAATATTATTGAGTTCCGCGCTTCATGCGGAACTCAATATTTATTTAATGCCGAGGTATGAATATTCGGAATCTGCTGCAGATAAGAAAGGAATCAGGCTTTCAGATATATCCCAGATTGACGGAACACCTGATGATGCGGCTTTGTTTAAAAAAATACTGATGCCTGCAAAAATATATGCAGACGGCTATATTGACAGAAGCGAAGTGCTTGATTTCGTTAAAAGCAGATTTACAGGAGAGTTTTTCGTTTACGGTACTGCAGTTAAAATAAACAAAGCTATACCGGAAAGCGATATAACGAATGATCAGTACGAGGTTAAATCCGGAAGCATAGTATCTTTTGTTGTATTAAATAACGGAATCACAATACGTTCCCAGGGTACAGCTGTTGAAAGCGGTAAAACAGGGGATACAATCCAGGTGAAATTAAAAAAGTCAAAAACCGCCAGGGGAAAAGTCGTAACTGATAAAATTGTTGAGCTTGAATTATGATAAAAAAAATAATAATCATTGCTGCAGTATTTTCATTTTCTGTATTAAGCGCGAAATCTATCTGGAAGGATAAAAATATTTACTCGTCCGTAGAGAATGCAAAGATCGGGGATATAGTTATTGTTAATATCAGGGATATATCAAATATAAGATTCAATCTTGAAACGAACAGCAGAAGCAATTCTTCTGTAACAAGCGAGCCTGACATGACAATTACCGGTTTTCTTCCGAAAATATCAGCCTCCAAAAAAATAATAAATTCAGATTCAACCCAGATGTCCGGGAAAAACAGCATGTCGTTTTCAATTTCCGCGCGGATACAGAATAAAAATGGAAATCTTCTGACAGTTGCAGGAACCAGAACCTATTCATTCAGCGGAGTAACAAACACGATTCTTGTAAACGGCCTTGTTGACCCTTACACGATAAAAGGACGCAGCGTTGATTCAAATGATATGGCGGACTTTCGCCTTGAAATCAGAGGCACGAAAGAAGGATTAAATCTAAAAAGAGATAAACTCAAAGAAGGCGATACTGCAAAGGCTGATTTAACTGAGCAGGAAAAGCAGGATGTTATTATAGATTATCTGCAGAAAATGGTCAAGGAGCTGACTAAATAATATGAATTTCTTTTCAGTTAAAATATTTATCACTTTAATTACTGCTGCAATGATGATCATTTCTTCATCACAAAGTTATGCTGAAATAACAGTCAAGCTTCGGGATATTTCATATATAGACGGCATTAAAGAAAATCAGGTTTTCGGATATGGTCTTGTGGTGGGTCTTCAGGGTACAGGCGATTCACGTAAAGCGCCGATCAATTTAGCTTCGCTGCAGAATGTACTTAAATCTCTCGGACTTGATGGAAACGACATGATATCGAGAAATTCCGCTGCAGTATTGATAACTGCAGTGCTTCCTCCATTTGTGAGGATCGGTGACAGAATCGATGTTACTGTTTCTTCAATAGGCGATGCCAAATCTATTGAGGGCGGGATTCTGATCCAGTCCCCTTTGAAAGGAGCGGATGATGCAGTTTATGTTGTTGCCCAGGGGTCCCTCTCTGTGACAAAAAATAAATCCGGCGGAAAATCTGTAAAGACAGTGGCATATATAACAGGCGGCGGTATGGTTGAAAAGGATATTGCTCCTGTAGTTGTAAATGACAACAGCATATTCGTAGTATTAAAAGCCTGGGATTATACAGTTGCAAATAATATAATCAAGGCTGTTACAAAAAAGTTTCCTGATTCAAAACCTGAGGCTAAGGACGGCAGAATCAAAATCGGCGTGAAATCCGATATGCCTCTTTCGGAATTTATTTCCACAATAGAAATTATGGAAATTCCTGCGTCCTATAAAGCAAGGGTTGTGATTAACGAAAGGGACGGAACAATTGTAACAGGCGGAGATGTTAAAATATCTGAATCAATGATCAGCAGGGAAGGTCTGATGGTTGAAATTCAGAACAGCGAAAAGAAAGCATCAGTTACGCATTTTAAAAACAGCTCTACAGTAAAAGATCTTGTTGATGCCCTGAATTCCATAGGCGCTGCAACATCGGACATTATTGCAATATTAAAAGCCCTTGATGAAGCGGGTTCTCTTCACGCTGAACTGATTATTAAGTGAGGTAAGGTTATGCTTGATACAATAAACCTGATGGACAACGCAAGAATGAGCGCAAACAGCGCGAGTGACGGCAAGCTCAAGCAGATAGAAAGAAAACTTTCATTTGATAATATGCTGTCTGATAAAATAAATGAAAAAGATGAAAAAAATATTGAGCCCGGAAAACCTGTATCTGCCAAAAAGCCTGTTGATAAAAAACTGATGGCAGCATGTCAGGATATGGAATCTATTTTTATAGCAAAGATGCTCAAAGAGATGAGAGCCACTGTTCCTAAAGATGAATGGCTGAACGGCGGATTTGCAGAGGAAATATTTAAGGATATGCTTTACGATGAGTACTCGAAGTCCATGTCGAAATCATCAAGCTTTGGAATTTCCAGTATGCTTTATAAGGATTTATCGAAGAAGCTGTAACCCCCTCCGTCTCCCCCTTATTAAGGGGGAGAGATTCTGAATTTTTAATTATTCTTACATATATTATTTTTATTTCATTTTATCTTCAGCGAATTTCTGCCATTTTTTTGCTTCGGGATAATCCGATTTATACTGCTGAGCTAATTTAAAATAATCTCTTGCTTCCTTGTACTGCTCCTGTTTGTAGAGAGACACACCGAGATAGAATATTGAATTTGTATAGTCTGGTCGCAATCTTATTGATTCCCTTAAATTTTTTTCAGCATTAACCCAGTCCTTCAGGCTGTAATATCCTATACCGAGCATGTAAAAAGCGTCATAAGCCTCAGGATTATTCTGTATGGATCTTTTGGAATAATCTATTACCTTGGTGTAATCCTGCTGTTTGTAATAAATAATTGCAATGGTGAGAAGTGAAGTTGCATGATTCGGATTTATTGCAAGAATTTTATTGTATTCGCTGAGAGCTTCATCGTATTTACCGAGCATCTCATATGAGTGACCAAGCGACCAGCGGGCCACTATCAGGTCTGGATTCAGTTTGAGGCTTCTCGTAATATATTTGTTGGCTTCAGATCCGGGGGTCCCGATTGATTTATATCCAAAATTTATCAGTGATGCCTTTACCCATTGAATTTCAGCGTCATTTTCATTTAGGGCAAATGCAGGTTTAATTGCTTCACCAGCTTTTTTAAAGTCTTCGCTTAACATATATGCTATGCTTAATGCCTTGTGAGTCTGAAAAATTTCACCATTAAGAGATACAGCCTTTTTGCCCTGTTCAACAGCATCTTTCAGTTTTGGTTTATAGTTTTTTCCGAGAAGTTTAAGCTGATATCCCCATAATGCATTTACTTCACTCATCCCGCTCCAGGCCAGGGCAAATTTTTTATCGAGCTGAATCGCCTTATTGAAATATTCTATTGCCCTGGGGTAATTGACGAAATTGTATTTCAGAAATTCATTTCGCCCTTTCAGATATAACTGATATGCTGTATAATTTACAGTGGAATTGATATAACCGTTTACTGCCGTGTTCTGATTGTCAATGGGTGTGCCGTTAATAGTTGCAATAATTTTATTTGCAAGATCATCCTGCAGGTCAAATATTTTGTCAGGGTACTGTCCGTGTACTGATACAGCCTTGATAATTTTTCCTGTATCAACCTTGCAGAATTTTGCATTAAGTAAAATCTGATTACCGATCTTGTTGAAACTTCCGTAAATAAGATAATCCCCGTCAAATTTATCCTGCGTGAGTTTCCTGAGTTTTTCAATATATTTTTCATCACTCTCGCCCATAACCTGCGAGAATTCAGCATTTTCAAGAAGATGTTTCTTTATTCTCGATGTATCTATTACGATAAAATTTTTAACATTCGCAAGTGCTCCTGATAAAGTTTCGCTAATGCCGTAAGTAAGTGTTTCCAGGTCGGAATTCTGCTCTTTGTTAAGTTTATCAAAAGGCATTACTATTATTTTATATTCTTCAGCATATGATTCTAAGTGAAAAAATAGAATTACTGCACTGATAATAAAGATTGAAATTTTTTTCATAAAGAGACTCCTGGAATAATATAGATGATAATTTTAATTTGTATGTTGATAATAATCAAGAAAAAAATTTAATTTGATGAATGCTTGCCAAGCAACACTTTAGGTTATTGGTTAACGTAATATAAATAATCACGAGCAAAGAGATGCTGGGTTATATTTTAAAATTAAGATATATTAAAAATTGTTTGACTTAAGCTATGAATTTCTATTATAAAAATAATCATAGGGATTGCTTTTTTTGATTTTATAGAGGGTGTAAAATTTAATTAACGTTTGCTATTAGTGGACTGAAAGACAAGAATAATAGTTGATTTTAACTTCGGATATGCTGTAGTATGTCTCCTGTAGGGCAGGGCGTTCTATAAAACTTTCTGTTTTTATAACGGACTTTCCTAAGAGGAAAAAGTTTTAAGGTAGCCGGTGCTTTCCAACCGGCTGGATAGTTGTTGTTTTTAAACAGTATTTAGAGAATATTTTAAAGAAAAAGAAAAAGTTTTGAGGTGGGTGAAGGCACTTAGGTCTGCGCCGACTGAGCAGCGGCTTTCGGGTGGATTCTCAAGGAGGGCTGCTTTTCC
>CAZGWD010000018.1:0-75343 GCA_964529415.1 uncultured Leptospirales bacterium
TAATTTTTAAAAAAAATTTACTTTTTTGGGGGTTTTTATGCTCAAAATTAATAATCGCACGCCCATTTCAAATAATTTTCTTCCTGTCATTCCGGTTTTGCAATTTCCACTCATGCAAATACCGGTCTTGCCCCCTGCGGGGGAATCTCATAGGATAATTTCTCTGTGCGATTCACCCGAGGGTGCAGGCCTGTCATTACGCTATTGCTTCAGCCGGAATGACATAACTGCTTCCATCATATAACCCTGCCCAGCTTATCAATGCAGGAGTTCAGGGTTAACCGTAACCTTCTTAAATTAATATATAAGGAGGATGAAACACTTGAGGCATACCGTCTCTATGTGATCGCGCGTACGCATTTTTCAAAGAGATCCGGATTGTTTTCTCTTGATGATCTATGCGATATCCTGCATGAAATTTACGGTTACAGATCACTCAATAACAGCAAAGGAAACAAGCGCCTGCCATTTAAACGAAAACTTGAAAAAAGATTCAAAGACTCCAGCCTGTTTCGAAGAACATTTGACGGCAGGTACATTGCCACAGCAGAGAAAAAACTTTTACTCAGAAAAAAAGGTACAGATAAGTCGAGCTGGTATTTGCTTCCAGGCTTCGAGACCTTATCAGGCAAAAGGCTTTTCCGCGATTTCTGTGTAGGAATAATGCTTTCCGGAAACAAATTCAGGGCAAATAAAAATATAGCATCAAATTGCGATTGTTCGGTCAGGCGGATTCAATACGCCACTGCAAGGAATCACAAATCCGGGCATTTCATAAAACAATATAACTTTATCGAAGATCTCTCAGGTTCCTACAAGTATATCGAGCGGCTAAGGGCTGAACTTTTTGCGCTTCACGGCATATCAACCCCGAAACCCTTTAGATATAAAGACGTATGGGTATTAAGGCTTAATGCACCCAATTCTTACAAAACCATGGTGTTGAGCGGGGTTAAAGGGTTTAAAGCTCAACCAACCTTGATGCAGAGTAGGAAATCAGAGTGCTGGTTCAAGCCTGTACGCATCAAAGGTAAAAAAGCATCAAAACAGATCACAGATTTTAAACGCTGGGTTTTCAACGAAACAGTGTATAACCTGGACAGCTATTTATCTGACCACAGCGGATTCTTAAATGAGGCAATTTGTGCCTGAAAATCTTTTTTTATTTATTAGAACTTTTGTTCATCCTAAAGGGGCTTCTGGTTTTGTGGAATAGTAGCATAAACGCAGGGCAGGTTAGGGCGTAATATGCATGGATCGTGTTACTGGCGGTGCTGGGCGGTTATTAATCGGTGCTGGAATTAGTCGAATTTAAATATTATATAACTAATCTTGATTCTGAAAGTTTAAACTTTTGTTAGAAACTAAACGTCGTTTCAGTGTTTAACCGGTTACTGATAAAGATGTTATTAAGCTTGTCTTACGAAGAATAAGAGATGGAACATTGCCAGAAATAATAAATAAATTAGTAAATATATTGAATGATTATTTGGATTATTATAATTTTCAAGGAGGGACAAAAAATCTGACACCCTCGAAAAATAATGCTATTATTACTCACCGAGACTTTTAAGATCAACGCAGTCTTCAATTATTATGCCGTCTTTTTTCCGATATCCACGCATTGGTGTAATAATGCTTTTGCATATTATTCTGTCTTTGGTGACAGATTTCTCAGCCATTATAAAACCCGGAATATTGCTGGACGGGTTTTCACTCCATTTGCATTCATAGAGTTTCAACCGGTTGCCCTCGGAAACTACAAAGTCTATTTCGTGTCCATGATGATCTCTGAAAAAATAGATTGAAGGTTTGCGGCATCTGTTTGAATAATATCTTATAAATTGTCCCATAACAAAACTTTCGAAGAATGCTCCCATTAGCTGACTTTTTTCAATTTCTTCCGGAGAACGGAATCCGGCAAGATATGCTGCAAGTCCTGTATCAATGAAATATAGTTTTGGTGTTTTAACTATTCTCTTTCCAAGATTTTCATAATACGGCTCAAGAAGATGAATAATACCTGATGCCTCAAGTACAGACAACCAGCTTTTTACAGTATTCGAGCTGATGCCCAGGTCTGATGCAAATGAATTCATGGAAAGAAGCTGTCCTGTTCTTACTGAAGCAAGACGCATAAATTTATCAAAGTCCCTGAGGTTTTTTACCTGAAGAGCCTGACGCACATCACGTTCAAGGTATGTTGCAACGAAGTCACCATAGTATCTTTCAGAATCCAGCTTTTTGCTGTGAATTTCAGGATAACCGCCTGTAAAAATCCACTGTAGAATGGTTTTTTTATCAGCCTTTATTTTGTAATGTTTTTCCAGTTCGGATGCTGAAAGTGAATAGAGTTCAAAAATTCCTGCCCGCCCCGCAAGACTTTCAGTAACACCTTCCATAAGAGAAAATTTCTGTGAGCCGGTTATAAGATATCTGAGATTCTTATCTCTGTGTGCATCTATATCAGCTTTAAGATAGCGGAATACAGCAGGAGCGTATTGAACCTCATCGAGAATAAGCGGTGGTTTATTTGTGTTAAGGAATGATTCCCCTGAATTTTCTGCCTCATCTGCAATTCGAGGGATATCGAGTGATACATATCTGATATCAGGGTAAAGTCTTCTTAAAAGGCTGGTTTTTCCTGTCTGCCGTCCGCCTGTAAGAATAGAAGCAGGACGCTCTTTTGCGTATATCATTAAATATTTTTCGATTTCTCTTATGATCCACATTAGGGCAGTTTGCAGTTGTATTGATGAAATTTCAAGAATTATTCTTACTAAATTAATTTATCTTTTATTAAGGTCTTAGCAAATAATTAGAATCAGCTTTTATATCTTTTGAAAATAATTCCTACCTGTTGTTAAAATTAAATGTACATTTTCATTTTTTTAATTGTTTATAATTATAAATAATACATAGATACAAACAGAATCGGTTTCAAATTATAAATCAGAACTTATTTCCATCTAAATATCCCGCTCCTTCAAACCGGACAGACGGTTTTGCATTGACATTGCAGATTTTCTCTGATAAATTTTGAATCAGAAACAATATAAAAATATATGATGATGTGATTTATTAAATAGTCCAACTATTATAAAAGAACACTATAATCACAATTTCATAAAATTAAAATCAATCTATGGAGGAACAATTTATGAAAAAAATGTTTATCTGGATTATAGGTATTATACTTGTTTTTTCAATTTCAGCTCAGGCAAAAACATATGATCTGGTTCTTATGCATGGTTTGACAAATAAACATCATTGGAGCGATTCTTTCTTAAGTAAAGCCGCGGAAATATGGGGCTCAGGAAATGTATATGTTGTTTTTTCAAACAGCTCAACAAGGGTCTGGACAAGAACAATAAACGGAAGGCTCATAACATTCTGCGGAGAGAATGATTTTACAGGCGGTGACGGATATGTCTGGGATCAATCCAACCTGATAGATGCAAAAATTACAAAGCTGAAAACGTCATACGGCCTTAGCGCTAAATTTAATGTGGTTGCACACAGTATGGGCGGACTTGTTATGAGATACTACGCGTGGACACACCCGAATACTGTAGCCGGCCTGGTTACTCTTGGAACGCCTCACCATGGGTCATCACTGGCAAATGCCGCTGATTTCCTGTTTCTCGACTGGTTCCTGGGTGCAGATCATGCTATGGAACATCTTAAACCTTCATGGGTTAACAATTATTTCAATGTAAATTACCCTGTTAGCGGAATGCCTATGGCAGACAGCGGCAGGGTCTATACAATAACAGGCGATGGAGACGGATGGATATGGGAATGCTGGGGATGGGGCGGAGAGTTATTTGCAGGCTGGCCTATTCTTTTAATAGCAGAAGGCGATAATGACGGCCTGGTATCTCACAGCGCATCAAAGATTACCGGGGCAACAGATATAGGAACTTTCTGGAATTATGATCATTATGATCTGGTTCAGCAGGCATCTGTTATGGTAAAGGCTGCTGCATATTTAAGATAAAAGCAGATTTCTCCTTTACTTTTTTACTTTTAATTTTGAAACTATCAGGCTGTGCTTAAGTGCAGCCTGATATTATTTTATGGGAGTAGAAATATCTTCTATGCAGAATAAAAAAATAATTGTTTCAGCAGTTTTACTTGCTCTGCTTGTCATAGTAATAAATCTATCAATTAAATTTTTTACACCTGCAGACAGGGATGTTTCTTCATCTAATCTGGACAACCATGGTATAGCTGCGAAAATGGATTTGCTGGAAAAAATAGATTTCAGCGAATCGGGCACTGAAAAGTATTTTAAAGAAAGTCTTATCAATAAATATTCTGTAAGATTTTTTAAATATCTTCAGACTAATTATAAAGATATCGGTTCAATTCGCAAATACCTGTATGAACTTTTCGGATATCAGGAAAGCGAAAAGGCGGACAGCCTGATTGAGATTTACAAAAAATATCTGATTTACGAAAAGAGGCTGGCTGAAGAAAGCAGCAGAAAAAAAATAAATTCCTCGGAAGATTTTACAGACAGGCTTTTAAGAATCAAAAAGATTCAGGTGGATATTTTCGGAGAAAAAAATGCCGATATTCTTTTTGGAGAAACCATGAAAACCCAGGAATATCCTTACAGAATATCAAAAATAATAAATGACAATACATTATACGGCAGGGAAAAAGAGAATATCATCCGCAGATACAACAGTGAAATGTGGGGAAGTGATGCTGATGAAATAGAAAAAAACAAGGACCCGCAAGTAAAATATTCGGAAAAAGTTAAAATATATACAAAAGACCTGAATGAAATGCCGGAAATGGAAAAAAATCATAAATTAAAACAGTTCCGTGAAGAATTTTTTTCAACAGAAGAAAACAGGAAATTTGAAGAATCCGATAAATCAGATGAAACTGACAGGCAGAAGGAACTGGATTATCAGGCAGCCTATAAAGAAATAATTAATAATAAAAATTTCAGTGAAGAAGAAAAGAAAAATAAAATTATTGATCTTCAGAACAGTACATATGGAGAAAAGGCCGCTTCAATTTTAAGAATGGTAGAGATGGAAGAACAGAAAGCCAGGTAATGTAAATTGTCGCTAATATCTCTATGTTTTCCATTTGATTTTAATTTATTCGGATCTGATTCCCTGCCTTTTGCGGCAGGGCAGTTTATATATTTCAAGAAGGTCAATTTTATGGATGCTTTTTTGTTTGAAACCCGTAGATGGGTAATTGAGCTTAAAGCAAATAATCAATTGCTGGAGAATACACCGGCAGATTGTGAACAGCTTGCCCTTGATTACGCTCATAAGCTGGAAAAATATTTTCAGAACGAGGTTTCCAGTGAGCTTGCAATTTACGGCAAAAAGGCGGAGTGGGAGCATGTTCTCGCTTATGGCGGGCAGTATCTATATATATGGCTCGGTATAAATTTTCCAGGCATGAAGCAATTCCGCCGTGAGGTGTTTGTCCGTGCACGGAAGGATCTGATAAAAGATTGTAATTAAAAAAACTTACTTTAACATGTTCAGCCATCAGAAATAAACCCAAGAATTATAGTTGCTTTCTGCATCCAATACCATTTAATCTGTCTCCAAAACAACGTTTGGTTGCTAATTTATTTTCTGCAGTATTGTAGTTTTTTTAAAAGGAATATATCAAATTAATATGCTAATACTTAATAAAATAAATAATGTTTTTAATAGATTAATTATTTCACGTCATTTTCTAAGCATAGAAGAGACGGGCAGAAGAAAGCTCTTTATTCTTTTTCTGGTTCTCATAAATTTAGGTCTTTTTATTTTTGGAACTCAGCATTTTGTAAATGGTTTTTATAAAAACGGTATTATTAATTATACACTTGTTGCTGTTTTAATTTTTTTTATTATTATCCTGAGATCCCTAAAGAGCGGGCTGCCTATATTCCGTATTTCTACTTTGCTTCTGGCAATAGTACTTTGTTTCTGGATCAGAACAGGCGGCCCAAGCGGTTATTCCAGCATATGGGGAATGCTTTTTCCTCTTTTTTCTTTTTTCCTGCTGGGTAAAAGAGAGGGATTGACCTGGACTTTTATTTTTCTCTTTCTAATGATATTTATGCTAATTAATCCTTACTCCTTTTTATCAGGTTACACTTACACATCTCAATTTATTCCGCGTTATATTTTTCTCTTTCTGATGATCTTTCTGTTTACCTATAATTACGAATCCATCCGTGAAAAATATGAAACTGAAATGAAAGCTGAAATTAATGTGAGACAAAAGGCCCAGGATGAATTGCGCAGACATCGTGATCATCTTGAGGAGATAGTTACGGAGAGAACTCTTGAAATTGAAAAGAAGAGCGAGATGCTTGAAACAAGTGAAAAACGTTACCGTCTAATGGCAGACAATGTAAATGATCTGATCTGGGCAACTGATCTTAATCTTAATTTTTCATTTATCAGCCCGTCTGTATTCCGTATGTACGGTTATACAGTAGATGAAGCATTTAAGCTTCCACACGATAAATGGAATACGCCTGAATCATACAGTAAAATGTTAAATGTATACCAGAGAGAAATTGTTTTATTAAAATCACAGCCTGAAAAAACAGTTATACTTCAGCTGGAACAAATAAAAAAAGACGGGACCGTCTTCCCTGCAGAATTAAAAGTTTCATCAATCCTGGATGAAAACGGAACTGCCATAGGAATTGTGGGTATAACCAGGGATATCAGCGACAGGATAGCAATGGAGCAGGAGAGGGAAAAAATTAAAGAACATCTTGCGCAGTCGCAGAAAATGGAAGCTCTTGGAACTCTGGTGGGCGGGCTAGCCCATGATTTTAATAATTTTCTCGCAGGAATTATCGGCAGCTTTGATCTGATCTCTTTTGCCCTTAAAGAAGAAAAACTCGATAAAAAAGATTACATTGAAAAATATCTGCATCTTGGCATGGAATCATCGAAAAGATCATCCGGTCTTATAAATCAGCTTCTCATATTGTCAAAGAGGCATGAAATAAAATTTTCCCCGCTGGATATTAAAAAATCCCTTGATCATATATATGAACTTTGCAGCAACACTTTCCCTAAATCAATAGGACTTAATTTCCGGATTGATGAAGCCCCTCTGGTAATCAATGGTGATATGGTGCAGATTGAGCAGGTACTTCTCAATTTGTGCATTAACGCATCCCATTCCATGACTGTCATGCAGCCTGTCGGGGTGAAACATGGCGGCGTACTTTCTGTAATAGCGGAAAAAGTTAATTCCGATAATATTATAATGGAAAGTTTTCCTGCATCGGCCGGTATTGTTGATTACTGGATTAGAATTAAAATATCTGACACTGGAGTAGGAATTGACAGTGATACAATGCAGAGAATTTTTGAACCGTTTTTTTCAACTAAAAATAAAAATGAAAGTACAGGGCTGGGTCTTGCTATATCGTATAATATTATAAAAAAGCATGGTGGAATAATTAACGTCTATTCGGAACCTGGATCCGGATCATGTTTTTCAATTTATTTGCCTGTTTATAATGAAGAAAATAAAGTTTTCATTGATGAAGCTGTTCAGGAAATTTCAGGCGGAAGCGAAACAGTTCTTGTTATTGATGATGAAAAGCTTATACTGAATATTGCGAAGGGTTTTCTTGCACATTGCGGATACAGCGTAATTACAGCTGATGGTGCGAATAAAGGAATAGAGTTGTTTAAAAATGAATACTCACGTATTTCTGCTGTATTATTGGATCTGTCAATGCCGGGAAAATCCGGGCTGGAAGTTTTCCAGGAGCTGAAGAAATTTAATCCAAATGTAAAAGCTATTCTTTCATCCGGTATGCTTGATAGCGAAACTAAAGAAACTGCAATCAAAATGGGTATAAAGGAAATAGTGAATAAACCTTACACGATCATGGATCTATCGATGGTAATGAAAAAAGTTATAAGTGAGAAATAAAAGCAGTTGAAATTTTAGTGCTTATTTGCCGTTTGCAAATCTGATCTTTCTGAGAAATTCTACATTCTAAAAAATTGAATGCCTATTTTAAAAATAAGATGGAATATAATAAAAATGAAGGAAATATTCTGTTTAATATTTTTTTTAACATCAATATCAGCATACCCGGAAATTGTTGTAGAGAGCAGGGGAATATGTACAAAGGGTAACTGTAAAAACGGAAATGGAACCATGTTTTATCAGTATGGTTCAGAGTATACCGGACAATGGAAAGGCGGGTTACGTGATGGTCACGGGACTCAGACTTGCCCAAATGGCATAAAATATTCAGGGCAATGGAAATTTGACAAATTCGAGGGTGAAGGAACAATTACCTTCTCAAACGGATCTGAATATAAAGGACAATTATCAAACGGTAATAGAAGCGGCATGGGGAAAATGTCTTTTCCTGATGGTACAAAATTTGAAGGGGAATGGAAATTTGATGAACCTGACGGCCAGGGAATTTTAACATGGCCTAATGGTTCTAAATATGAGGGGGAATGGGAAGGCGGCATCAGGCATGGCCAGGGGACCATGTTATATTCGGATAAATCTAAATATACAGGCACCTGGGAAAACGGGAAAATGAATGGTTCAGGCACGTTGTATTCTTCAAATGGGAATATTAAATTTAAGGGACTATGGAATAAAGGGAAGCCGGTTAAATAAATTCAGCCGTCTTTCTGCTGTCTGACTGAAAAAGAACCGGATAAAACAGAAATTGAAATAAACTGTTGATAATCCTGCCTTTGGGGGCACTATCAATTTTTTAACTGATTTAATTTTAAGGAGAAGCGTGTGGAAACAATTAAGAGTTTAACATTAAAAACTGCCGGTGTATTTACAGGATTCTGGCTAATCTGGAATTTTGCCTGGATAGTGTCATATTTTTCACTGATGAATAATTCATCGGAACATTTTTTTGACATGCTTGTTCCGACTTTAATTGTCTGGTTTGCCTCTGCTGCTTTCGGATTATTTTTACTTTATCTTTTTGTAAAACCCATAATGCAGAAGTATGCTGATTATAAAAATTTATCAGACAAAGAACTCCTGGACGTCTCAAAAAAATCTTTAAATATACATTTCATTGCCCTGATAATTTATGCAGCGGTCTGGGTTTTGGCAACTACAGTTTTGTTTTATATTTTAAAATTGCATTATGGCTTTTTAGCAGCAAACAGCATCTGGGTTGGCGGACTGGCTGGTTTGATTGCGTGTCCGTTTATGATATTCGGTATCATGCCATTGATGTTCAGCAGTATAAACAGGAGCTTTTCTTCTGAACTTAACACGCGTGAATTAGTTATGCACGGGAAATATTTGAATATTCGCAGCAAATTATTAATTGTTTTCGGAGCTTCAATTATCGGCGTAGTGGTATGGATGGGAGGATTTGCATATTATACCGGAATTAATCAAATGATTGAAGAAGTTAAGATTAGCAGGACTCATTTTCAGGAAATAATTATTCAGAACTTTTTAAATAAAACGGATAAAGCTTTAACTGCAGCTGAATTAATTAAGGAATTAGGATCAATTAATCTTCCTGAAAATGAAATTTTATTGATTAGCGATAAAAGCGGGAATCTGCTATCAGAATTTAAAAATAATCAATTTCAGAATAAACAGCCTCTTGCGGTATCTGTAAAAGAAATAATATCAAAAAAATATTTAAAAAGTGACTATGATAATGTTAATGAGAATGTTATAGCTTATTCATCTGTCAATTCTGAATATAATCTTGTAATGATTGTTAATATAAGCAAAAAAACTGAATGGATGAATGTGTTTATATTCTGGTTTTTTGTTTTTCTTGTTGTTGGAATTTTTGTTGCATTTGTAAATTCAATGGCTTTATCAGCCTGGATATCCAAAACTATTCTGAATCTGGTTCAATTGTTTGAAAAACTGGCGATAAATGATTTTTCTGAAAATGCAACCAAAGACAGCGAAGATGAGCTGGGAACTATTACAGAAAAGTGCAATAGCTTTATCAATTCAGTCCGTAAGTTGATCAGAAATATTCAGACGAATGCTGAATCTCTTGCAGGCTCATCAGATGAAATCAGAGGAACAGCAATCAGCCTTTCATCTGGAGCTACAGTGCAGGCATCAACAGTTGAGGAAATATCGTCGTCTCTTGAAGAGATGAGCGCAGGAATTACGCAGAATGCGGCAAACTCAAAAAATACAGACAGTCTGGCCCGCAATGTTTCCAAACAGGCTGAAGAAGGCGGCAAGGCTGTATCAGATACAGTTGATGCAATGAAAAAAATATCGCAAAAAATAAGTTTAATTGAGGATATAGCCTATCAGACAAACTTACTTGCTTTAAATGCTGCAATTGAAGCTGCTCGAGCAGGAGATAATGGTAAGGGATTTGCGGTTGTTGCAGGTGAAGTCCGTAAACTTGCAGAAAAGAGCCAGTCTGCAGCACAGGAAATAAATCTTCTTGCATCGGGTAGTGTTCTTATAGCCGAAAAAGCAGGTACTCTTCTTCTTGAAATTGTTCCAAATATTAAACATACATCTGAACTTATTCAGGAAATAAAAAAATCTTCAGAAGAGCAGGATTTAGGTGCTAATCAGATAAGCGTTGGAATGCAGCAGCTTACCGAGGTTACCCAGAATACTGCCTCATCATCAGAAGAGCTTGCAGCATCTGCTGAAAATCTTTTTAAACACGCACAGCAGCTTCAGGAAATGATAATCAAATTTAAGCTGGAAAAATTAAATTTGGATATAAAGACAGCCCTATGATTATATATTGCGCATCCGGAACGCAAGGGTATGCCATTAATTATTGATAATGTGCCAAGACCTGTATCCGCCCGGTATGTTTACAGCATCAAACCCTGAAAGTGTCAGCATTCTCTGTGCGACATAACCTCGTACTCCCACCTGACAGTTAATTAAAATTTTCTTGTCAGGCGGGAGTTCGTTCATTCTCTGTCTGAGCTCGTCAACAGGTATATTAACCGCCCCGGGGATATGCCCGTTTCTGAATTCGGTAGAAGTTCTCACGTCCAGCAGTAATGAAGAATCCGGATCAATATTCTTAATTTCTTCTGCATGAATTATTTTATGGTCTTTTCTGATGATATTTGAAGCAACAAATCCGATAAGATTTACCGGATCTTTTGCTGACCCGTAAGGCGGTGCATATGCAAGTTCGAGATGTTCCAGATCAAATACTGTCAGCCTGCCTGCAATTGCAGTTGAAATGACATCAATGCGTTTGTCAACTCCTTCAGCACCTACTGCCTGTGCGCCCAGGATTGCGCCTGTGTCCGGTTTGAACAGGAGCTTGAATGTAATTACAGCTGCGCCGGGATAATATGTTGCATGATTTGCAGCATAAATTATTGCTTTTTCATACGGGATATTATTTTTTTTCAGATATTTTTCACTGCAGCCTGTACATCCTGCTGAAAGGTCAAACACCCTGCATATGGAAGTCCCGATGGTTCCCCTGTACCTTGAATCATATCCGAAGACCTGATCAGCTATAATGCGCCCCTGCCTGTTGGCTGGACCTGCAAGAGGTATAAAACCCGGCAGTCCGGTTATAGGATTGATAATTTCAATTGCATCGCCTGCTGCATAAATATCCGGATCGGAGGTCTGGAGTTTATCATTTACATGAATCCCGCCTGTTACGCCGATATCAAGACCGGCAGCCTTTGCAAGCTCAGCTCTCGGCCTTACGCCTATGCTGAGAATGACCATTCCTGTTTCAATTGAAAGGCCATCATCTGTTGTAACTGCAGTTATTCCGTTTCTTTCTGAAATGCCTGTTACTTTTTTATTCAGCACAAGATTAATTCCTTTATCGGAAAGATGCTTGTGAAGCAGTTCCGCCATTTCAGGGTCCATTGGGGGCATGACCTGTTTATCCGCCTCGATAAGCGAGACATTCACGCCTTTATGAACCAGGTTCTCTGCAGCTTCAAGACCGATAAAGCCGCCTCCGATTACAGCAGCTGTCTTTGTTTTTTTTTCAGCAATATGCTTCATAATATCATCGAGATCATTAAGAGTCTGGAGAGTAAACACAGATGCCGTGTCAATTCCCGGGATAGGCGGCTTGAATGCCAGTGCGCCGGTTGACAGTACAAGTTTGTCATATTTTATTTCACTTTCTGTTCCGGCTTTTAAATTTTTAAGAGTTACGGTTTTGGATGAGCGGTTGATAATGGTTGCTTCAGTTTCTGTAAGTACATTAATATTGAATCGCGCCTTGAGAGAGGCTGGAGTCTGAATGAGCAGACTTCTCCTGTCCGGTATTGCTCCGCCTATATGATATGGAAGACCGCAGTTTGCAAAGCTGACATATTGTCCTTTTTCTATAATTGTAATTTCAGCAGTTTCACTGAGCCTGCGGGCTCTTGCTGCTGTTGATGCGCCTGCTGCAACGCCGCCTATAATTACCAGTTTAATGTTTTCATTCATATTGGTTTTCTCGATATGTTTTTATTATTAAAATAAATTTCCAAAGAAAGAAAAAATTAAAATGCACCTGCTAAAAACATTTTTCTCGGGAAATGTTCTACTATAAATGATATTGCTTCAGATTCTTTATCATACTTTAAGGATTTTTCTTTATATCGATAAGGTACAGGTTCTTTATTTACAGGAACAAGAATATCTTCATAAAAAGCTATATTGTTTTTAAATAACCTGGTGCGTGCATCTTTTCCCTCTTTTGTGCCGAATAATGATTTCCGTCCATGAGGGTAATCCACCCATACATTAACTATTACAGTCAACTCCTGGGAGAGGTCTGTGAATTTTTCTATTTCAGGCTTGTATTTTTCCAGTTTGGCATATATAAAGCGGTCTTGAAGCATCTCGTTTTCCCTTTCAGATACCGGTTCATTTTTTTTTATCAGAACGCATTCTTTTTTATTATATTTGTAAAGAGGACGAGATTTTAAAAATTCATCCAGACCGGGAATCATCGGCACTTCCAGTTTGTGTTCGGAAATTCTTTCAATAGTAAAATTCAGGAAAAGTTCCCCGTCCTTGAATAAATTTTTATTCTGTTCCCAGAATGCAAGTATTGTTTTATTCAGTGATTCAATATACTTTGAATATGTCCTCAATGCATCAGGCAGCTGTTTTATAGAGGTAATTTTTTCTGCAATAATTTTATCGGACATTGGTTTCTCCATGCAGGTAAAATTTTTCACATTGTAAATATTTAATATACATTTCCTGATATAAGGCGGAAAGTCAAGAATTATAGTTGATTTTTATAATTGCTGTTTTTTAATTCTCATAATTTTTAACTTTATAAACTATTTATTATTACGGAGAAAAAATATGAAAAAAATATTTGTTTCACTCTTGATCGTATTTTCAGTTTGTTTAATTCAGCTAAATGCAGCAGTAAAAATCGAATCGATTAACAAAACAATAGATTTCCGTGCGGAATCGATATTTGTTCACACTTTCGAGGGTATTTCCGATTATGTATATCTTGTAGGAACTCTCAAGGATGGCACGAAAATAGCTTATATGGTTGGAGGAAAGCACATTAAAAGTCCCCTGACATCGAAATTCCGTTTTAACGGTTTTATTATTATAGGAGATAAGAAGTGCTCATCAGTAACTGAAATTGAAGAAAACGGAAGGGCCTCATGGTACAGGTTGTACGTAGGCGAGTGGAGAGGGATCGAAGCAACGAATAAGATGATGACAGTACTGCTGAGTATGGGGGTTAAGCATATTATCAACAATGAAAAGATTAAAGATCAGAATGTATTTAAAGTGATTGATCCTTTATCCAGGGATAGATTGCAGATAATTTCAGAGTAAAATTCAATAAATATTTCAAATAGCAGATGGGTTGCCGGTAATTATTGTTGCCGGCTTCTGATGCTTTGATCAGAGGGCCGCAGCACTTTCGGAGAAGGACGGAGTTATTAATAATCCATCTTTATGCGGCGATTATTTTATAACTGATTTTAATGATCATCTGAAAGGTTTATATATTTACTGAAAACATTTTTCATCATAGGATCAGTAACAGCAGAGAGAACTATCTTCTTCTCAATCTCATCTACAAAAATATGCTCTCCGTCAAAATATTCTATAGCCTTTACCGGGTCCGGCATCTCTTTTGCCATATCTGCAATAAGTGATAATCTTGACATATCCCTTTTTTCAAATGGAATATTTTTCTCTTTTTCGAAATCGGTTGTTTCCCTGTACTTGCGTATCATGTCATTAAGCCTGCTGAAAACCGTAATATCATTTCTGTATTTTTCAAAAAATTCAGATGATGCATCCTGGGTCGACTCGCTCTCGGAAATCAGAAGAAGTATGTACTTGAAAAGGTGGTAATTCCGCGCTATAATTCCCCTGAGCACTTCACCGGGAAGCTTCAGAAAGTAGTTTATAATTTCCTTTATATCCCTGATCTGGGAAAAATATTTGTTCAGCAAAGGTACATCAAATTTTGCAAGCAGTAGAAAAAGCAGCAGCTTGTCTTTCTGGACATATTTTGATTTCATTGTCAGCTCAAAAAGTTTTTCCCTGCTGATAAAATAAAGAATTTCATCAATTATGCTTTCAGTGGTATTATCGTGCAGGTTGAAATAACCGAACGTAAATATTATAAATCTCTCGAGGGTTCCGATCGTGAATTGTTCGGAATTCATGTATTCCTGTATATGTTTCATATCTCTGAAAAGAATCAGAAAATAAAAAAACTGCTGTGATAACTCAAAATCATCGGATTTCATTGCCTTTTCAGTCAGTTCGAAAAATTCATCACTGCTTATGTTTTCGAATATAGCTTTTACCCTGTTAAGGTAGGGAGAGGATGAGTCGTTCATCATGGCTTCTACGTAAAACAGCTGGAATTTGCTGAATCCGGCTTCTGAAAAAATATCATTGGAGTGTTCGTCTTTCATATTTCTGCTCTGGATTTTACGTAAATTTATAATTAACACTCTCTTTTAGTATGTAAAAAGTCAAGTAATATACTTGTTATCAGCTGATTAATTGTTTCAATCTGTCTCATTGATAGAAGGGATCTGTGAATTTTTTAACTTTTATACCCGACTCTCTTGCAAAGAAAAATATTAATTTTTATTCATACTTGACAATGTAAATTTATATCCTTATTGTGATTGAATAATAATTTTGGGAGTATAAATTGTCTCAGATTTTTTAATGCCGGAGAATGATCTTCTGATACAGGAAGCCAGAAAAATTACTAATAATATAGTATCATACAATATAATTTTATGGTTTAAGCGGTAAATGTATTTTAAAAATACAAAGGGAGATGAAAAATGGAAAATAATCCGAGCAAATGCCCTGTTACAGGTACAACACAAAGACACACTGCCGGCACCGATGGTGCAAAGAACCGCGACTGGTGGCCAAATCAGTTAAAATTAAACATATTAAGACAGCATTCTTCAAAATCTGATCCAATGGGAAAAAATTTCAATTATGCTGCAGAATTCAAAAGTCTGGATCTGCAGGCAATAAAAAAGGATCTGCACAAGCTGATGACCGACTCCCAGGACTGGTGGCCGGCAGATTTCGGCCATTACGGCCCATTGTTTATCCGAATGGCATGGCACAGTGCAGGCACGTACCGCACAGGTGACGGCCGTGGTGGTGCAGGGGGCGGGCAGCAGCGCTTTGCTCCGCTTAACAGCTGGCCGGATAATGTCAACCTTGACAAAGCCAGAAGGCTGCTCTGGCCGATCAAGCAGAAGTATGGACGGAAAATATCCTGGGCAGATCTGATGATCCTTGCAGGCAATGCAGCTCTGGAATCTATGGGATTTAAAACATTTGGCTTTGCCGGCGGGCGTGAAGATGTCTGGGAGCCGGAAGAGGATATTTATTGGGGTTCCGAAACCACATGGAAAGGAGCTGACAAACGCTACTCAGGTGAACACAAACTTGATAATCCTCTTGCTGCGGTTCAAATGGGGCTCATTTATGTGAATCCGGAAGGCCCGAACGGGAATCCAGATCCGGTTGCTGCAGCTGAAGATATTCGAGAAACATTTGCGCGTATGGCTATGAATGATGAAGAAACAGTGGCGCTTATAGCCGGCGGCCATACATTCGGCAAGGCTCATGGAGCAGGAGATGCGTCGCTTGTCGGGCCTGAACCTGAAGCTGCAGGCATCGAAGAGCAGGGTTTGGGCTGGAAAAGCAAATTTGGTTCTGGAAAAGGCGGCGACACTATCGGCAGCGGTCTGGAAGTTACATGGACGCAGACTCCGACAAAATGGAGTTTTTACTTTTTTGAAAACCTTTTTAAATTCGAATGGGTACTGACGAAAAGCCCGGCAGGCGCTCATCAATGGGTGGCGAAAAATGCCGATGGTCTTGTTCCTGATGCCCATGATCCTTCTAAAAAGCATGCGCCAACAATGCTTACTACAGACCTTTCTTTGCGTTTTGATCCTGTGTATGAAAAAATTTCAAGACGCTTCTATGAAAATCCTCTTGAATTTGCAGATGCTTTTGCGCGTGCATGGTTTAAGCTGACTCACCGTGATATGGGCCCGAAGGCCCGTTATCTGGGACCTGAGGTACCGGCAGAAGAGCTGATCTGGCAGGATCCTGTTCCGGCAGTAAATCATCCTTTGATTGATGAGAAAGATATTGCCGTATTAAAAACAAAGATATTAAATTCGGGACTGCCGGTGTCTCAACTGGTATCTGCTGCCTGGGCTTCTGCTTCAACTTTTCGCGGTTCAGACAAACGCGGAGGAGCCAACGGCGCCCGCATTCGGCTTGCACCGCAGAAGGACTGGGCAGTTAATAATCCTGCTCAACTGAAGAAAGTATTGGATAAACTGGAAGGTCTTCAGAAAGAATTTAACAATTCCCAGTCTAACGGCAAAAAGGTTTCTCTTGCTGATCTTATTGTGCTTGCAGGCTGTGCAGGTGTTGAAAAAGCAGCAAAAGATGCAGGTTCTAATGTAAATGTGCCTTTTACTCCGGGGCGAATGGATGCATCTCAGGAACAAACCGACGCGGAATCATTTGCAGTGCTGGAACCGGCAGCTGATGGTTTCCGCAACTATATTAAAACCAGTTACGCCATACCAGCAGAAGAATTACTGGTTGATAAAGCGCAATTGCTGAACCTGACTGCTCCTGAAATGACAGTTCTTGCCGGCGGTATGCGTGTGTTGAATGCAAATTTTGATAATTCCAGGCATGGCGTTTTCACAAAACGTCCGGAAGTTCTTACCTGCGATTTCTTTGTAAACCTGCTTGACATGAGTACAATATGGAAGCCGGCTTCTGAATCAAAAGAAATATTTGAAGGATTTGACCGGATTTCCGGGGCGCTGAAATGGACAGGAACCAGGGCGGATCTTATCTTTGGATCAAACTCTGAGTTGAGGGCCCTTGCTGAAGTATATGCAAGTGCAGATGCTCAGGAAAAATTTGTTAAGGATTTTGTGGAGATATGGAACAAAGTAATGAATCTTGACCGCTTTGATCTGGTTTGATTTCTTCAATAATACAGAAGTTTCAAATTAAAAATTAAATTGATAACACAAGAGGCGGCCTAAATACAGACCGCCTCTTTAATTTTTTTCGGGTCTGCATCCCCGCTGCTTGAGATGTGGATGCTCATTTGTTTTAAAAAATAAAAAAATTGTTGATAAATCAATCGGGATATTATTAAATAAAATCTAATAAAAGCAGATGATATGAAATTTATTATAACAGGTGGTGCTGGTTTTGTCGGCACCGGATTAACCGAGCGTCTGGCTGAATCAGGGCATACAGTCTATGTGCTTGATATTCGTCCGGTATCTACAAAAGGTTTTAGTCCGGATGCAGCCTCGCGTGTTATTAGCATCCCGATCGATCTGCTCCATTCAAGCCCTGAAATTTCTGCATGTGAAGGAGCTGATGTTATTATTCACCTCGCGGGTGTGACTGTTTTTAAACGATGGACCGCATCGTATAAAAAATTAATTCTGGACAGCCGGATCAGCACATTAAAAAATCTGTTATCGGCAATTGATAAATGCACCAGAAAACCGAAGGTATGTGTTTCCGCCTCTGCCAATGGATTTTACGGCGAGGGAGGGGAATCGATATTGAATGAGTCCTCACCGGCAGGTGATGATTTTCTTGCAGGTGTGTGCTTGGAATGGGAATCGGTTCTTTCATTAGCGCGTGATATGGGAATGCGCACTGTATCTGTACGTACAAGTGTTGTTCTTGGCGCAGGAGGATTTCTTGATATTATGATGCCTTTGTACCGTTTTTATCTTGGAGGCAGGCTTGGTTCAGGCATGCAGTGGTTTTCCTGGATTCATGTGGATGATTTAATTTCTCTTTATGTGTATCTTTCTCTGAAAAAAGAAATTTCCGGTCCGGTAAATGCCGTAGCACCGGAAAAAATCCGCAATAAGGATTTTACCCGCATCCTGGCAGAAACACTGAATCGGAAGGCTCCCTGGATTATTCCGAAGTTTATAATTAAAATTATACTTGGAGAATTCAGCGATTCGGCATTATCAAGCCAGAGGGTTGAATCCATAATTTTAAATAAAACAGATTTTCTTTTCAGCTATCCGGATATCAGAAGCGCGCTCAAAGCAGCTGCGCATAATGGGTAAATTATAGTGAACCCGGTTGGATTTGCTTTCTTGCATCAAAAGAAGAATTAATTTATAATCAATAACAAATAGAGGTGCTTTATGATTTTTAAAAGCTTTATATTCTTTATTCCGCTTATGGTTTTTCTTGTTTCCTGCGAAGCTTATAAAATTGAAAATGTGAATGAATTAAAAAAAAACGGTGTTTGGACAGAAGCGAAAGTTATTAAAACAGGTCATGAAAAGCCATGCAGAAGATGCAATAGTTATCAGACCTTTCTTGTTGAATATTTTGCAGATAATGTCAGATACGAGAAAGAATTTGGAGGAAGCGATTCCAATCGGCTGGTGAGTGTCGGGTATAATGTGAAAATAATTTATTTGAGCAGCGATCCAAAACAGGCATACACTGAAGTCCATTGGGATAATTTCAAAGATAAATAAAAAATAAAACCGGGAATATCTGATCTTATTTTAATCCTCTTGAGAGCAGATATTCTCCAAGTTTTTTATCTGTTTCAAGGATATGATCAAACAGCCATTTTTTCAGAAATTCAAATAATAGCTCATCGAGGTTATTTCTTTCATTTGAGTATAAATCCAGAAAATTTTCAACCTGCTGTGTCAGCTTCTGGTGTTCCAGCCTGTGGTTTATTAAGTGAGGATAATTATGTTTTTCCATAATTCTTTCTTCAGCGGTAAAATGATATTTCGTATAACTGATGAGCTCGAAAAGAAGATTTTTCAGGTAAACATGATTTTCACCGTTTTTTTTAGATTCCCTCAATTCTGAAATAATTCGAATTAGTTCCTTATGATGGTCATCAAATTGTTTAATGCCAACAGTAAGCCGGCTTTCCCATTCCATTATTATACCTGCTTCAGTATTCAAATTGTTTTATAATATAAAATATGCTCTTAAATGACCTGTCAAGAATGTTTCTTGATTTAGTTGCTTATATTTTTTAACTTGTCTTCTGTTTTATAATAGAAATCATGAATGACAATAAAAAATCTGAAAAAAATGGATCAGGTAAAAAAATGGATTTTAAAAAAGTAAAAGTTCTGCTGTTCGGAACAGGCGCTGTTGGCAGTTTTTATGCAGGGAAGCTATCCCAGGCAGGCGCCTGTGTATCTGTTGTTTCAAGATCGGACTATGATATAGTTAAAAAAAACGGCATCACTGTTAAAAGCGTTCTCGGTGATTTCAGTTTTATTCCTGATAAAGTTTTGAAAAGCGGCGCTGATTATAAAGATCGCCCGGATTATATTCTTGTTGCCACAAAAGTTTTTCCTGAAATTGATATATACAGCATGATTAAAGATGCAGTCTATCCCGAAACATCGATTGTTTTACTTCAAAATGGCATTGATATAGAAAAAGCAGCAGCTGAAAAATTCCCTGAAAATGAAATTATAAGCGCTCTGGCTTTTATCTGCGTTGCAAGACCGGAACATGGCAGTATAGATCATCAGGATTACGGAAGAATTGTTATTGGAAAATATCCAGGCGGAAATTCGGATAAAGTCAATCAGCTCATGGATATGTTTTTAAAATCCGGAGTAACAGCAAGCGCTTCGGAATCAGTAATTGCAGCCCGATGGATTAAACTATTATGGAATGCGCCGTTTAATCCATTATCTGTTATCTGCGGAGGAGCTGACACCAGGGAAATGCTTAACCAGCCTGAAATTAAAAAACTCTGCAGAGATGTAATGAATGAAGTATTGCTGATTGCAAAGGCAGACGGCTATTCTATTGATGAATCTCTCATAACAAAAAATATTGAAGACACTGAAAAAATGACTCCATATAAAACAAGCATGCTTCTTGACTATGAGAATAAACGGCCAATGGAAGTTGAAGCCATACTCGGCAATGCTCTTGCTATAGCAAAAAAGCATGGTGTCAATGCGGTTCACATCGAAACTTTATATGCATTGCTGACTATAATTAATAAAAAAAATCTGAGAAACAATGATTAACTGTATAATACAGCAACCGTACAGGGAGGGCTTTAATTATACTTGAAATTTTCATATAGAATAATATAATATGCAAACAGAATATTTTTCAAGGAGAGCATTATGATAGCAGAAAACTTTACGCCAAGGCAGATCCTTGAAATAAAAGCAAGTTTCATGTATTTTATCATTATTACTCTTCTGACATTAATAGCCACGGGATTTCAGATAATTGCCAATGTTGAATTAAAAGGCATACTAAGGCCGTTTATTATTGAATCATTGTGTGCTATTCTTGCATTCATTATTTACAGGAAAAAGAAAAATCTTAAAAATCCGAATGTATTATACTGGATCGTCGGATTTATTACATGCTCCCTGCCATTTATCGGAAAATATAATTATGTAACCAATGCCGGATGGTCGCCGGACGGGTGGACATTTGCTGTTGAATCTATAAATACCACTATATTAATTGTAGTTTTTTTAATTGCACTTCAGCTGCTATACAGCAAAAGAGTTTTTATTGTTTTTGCATTTTATGTTTTTATTAACTGGGCGCTGTTTTTATATCTCGCATATATTAATGGGGCAGATATGCACTGGGAGGCAATGGCAGACGGCAAGCTTATACACGGCATAGTTATCGGACGTGAAGTATTCTTCTATATAATATCTTTGCTGATTGCATACCTGAGTTACAGAAATATTCCCATTACAGAAGAATTTGACGAGCGCACAACAAGACAGAGAAAACAGATTGAAGACAGTGCTGAAGCACAGAGAGCAATGACATCTGAGATTAAAGAAAAAATGGGGGATCTTTTTATCCAGGTCGGCGAACAGAATAATCTGGTAACGAAATTTAACGACAATATGCAGTCCCAGGCATCGACTTTTGAGCAGATGTCGGCTACTCTTGAAGAGCTTCTCGGATCAGCGGAAAATATACATCATTCATCTATTGACCAGATTGACGGCAATGTGAAAATGGAAACAATAGTCAATGAGTTTAAAATTATTAAAGAGGAAACCAAGAAAAATCTCGATTCCACCTTTACCGATATCACCTCGATAGTTGACATGACCAACATATCCAATGAAAAACTTCAGAATGTTGAGAATACAATCAATTCAATCAAAGAGCAAAGCAAAAGAATTTCTGAAACTGTTTCAATAATTGTTGAAATTGCAGACAGGATAAATCTTCTTTCCCTGAATGCGAGCATTGAGGCAGCACGCGCAGGGGATTTCGGGCGCGGTTTTGCAGTTGTTGCAGATGAAATCGGAAAGCTCGCTTTTCAGACAACTGAAAGTATAAAGGAAATAGAAAAAGTTCTTTCGATCAATACTAAAATTACAACAGACGGTGTTGATGTTATCCGGTCTACTGCGGATATGATCAAGGGGCTGATTAACCGGATGGGCGAGTCCTCCACGAAAATTCAGATTTTGCAGGAAAGCATTCTGATCGAGGAAAAATACATAAAAATTATTATTGAGCAGATGTTTAAGAATATTGACCTGGCTAAAAATATCGGAAATGGAACTGATGAGCAGAAAATTGCCATTGAAAATACAAGCACTGCAATTGAACACGTAAATGAAATTGTAGGCCAGATGCTCAAGGAAATTCATAATCTCTCGGAAACTTCAAACAGAATTCTTGAAAATGCAAGGGCGCTTATTGCGAAGTCGGAAGAGGCAGTTAAATAAGATTAGGCTTATTCAATAATTCTCCCTCCGTCCCCCAAAGGGGGCGGAAAGAGTTATACTATTAATTAAATCTACCTTGCAGCTTTCGGTCTGCTGAACCTTTTTTTGGGATTAAAAGTTCCTGCAGCTCTCGGCCTCGCGTGATCTGTATCAGGCCTTCCATGATTCGATCGTCCCTGGTTTTTCGGAGTTTTTACCGGATTGTTGTCTATCAGCGGGTAAGGGTGATCTTCAATGATCGAAATTTTCTTTCCGATTAATTTTTCAATATCGCGAAGATATGCTTTTTCTTCAGCATCGCAAAATGACAGAGCAGTTCCTTTTGCTCCTGCACGGCCGGTTCTGCCTATTCTGTGAATATATGTTTCCGCAACGTTTGACAAATCATAATTTATTACATATTCAAGATCATCAACATCGATTCCGCGGGCTGCAATATCTGTAGCAACGAGTATGCGGGTCGACTGGGATTTGAAATTTGAGAGCGCGTTCTGTCTTGCGTTTTGCGATTTGTTGCCGTGTATTGCCTCAGCCTTGATATTGTGCTTCATCAGAACCTTTACTACTTTATCAGCTCCGTGTTTTGTGCGGGTGAAAACAAGGGCAGTTTTAATATTTTTGTCTTTTAAAACATCAACCAGCAGTGAATTTTTATTTCCTTTATCCACAAAGTAAACTGATTGCTTGATAATATCCACAGTAGGGGATTCCGGTGTTACTGAAACCCTTGAAGGGGTGTTCAGTATAGTTCCTGCAAGCTTTACTATTTCCGGCGGCATGGTTGCTGAAAAGAAAAGCGACTGTCTTTTTTTCGGAAGGGCTGATATTATTTTTTTCACATCGTGAATGAACCCCATGTCGAGCATTCTGTCCGCTTCATCGAGAACAAAAATTTCCACATCGCCTAAAGGAACATAACCCTGCTTTTTAAGATCCAGCAGGCGGCCTGGTGTTGCTATGAGTATATCCACTCCATGTCCCAGCTGTTTTGTCTGCGGATTCTGATTTACTCCGCCGAAAATTACAGCAGTTTTCAGCCCTGTATGCCTTCCGTAAGCTTTAAAACTTTCCTGTATCTGAATAGCGAGCTCCCTGGTTGGAGTTACTATCAGGCTTCTTATTTTTCTTTTTTTTTCGTTAACCTTGTTAACGCTTAGCAGCTGCAGTATTGGAATTGCAAAAGCTGCAGTTTTTCCTGTTCCTGTCTGGGCGCTGCCGAGCAGGTCATTCCCCTGCAGAACAAGCGGAATGGATTGTTCCTGAACAGGAGTTGGGATTGTATATCCTTCTTCCTCTATTGCTTTTAAAATTGGTTCAATGATTTGCAGTGAATGGAATTGTAATTCTTTTTTGAGAGTAGTGGTGGTTGATTCTAAGTTTTTCGTCAAAATGCCTCTATATTTTTTTAATTTTTTATTTTTATCTATTTAAGAAAATTCTTTAAATTAGTACACTTTATTTTATAAGCTTCCCGCTGCTGCAGGGCCGGTAATCTGATTTTACTATGACCGGGCGCTAATTATTTAGTGAAATGTCTATAAACAGCTAATTAAGACATAAATGGTTTTTGCCTCATTATTAGCAATAAGAAAAAGATGAAATGAATTAAGGCCCGCCGATAAATCTGCATTTAATTATTATTGACTTTTTAAGCATGGTTGTTCTAATCGCCAAATTGGACTGACTGGTCAGTCCAAAATATCAAAAAGAAAATTTGATGGCAAACAGAGAGGTAATTTATGCTGCTCAAAGGAATTTACAGAACAAACATCAGGAAACACGGCCTATTCAGGGCAACGCTTGGCGGGTTTATCATGTATCCGTCTATTGTTGTTTTTATTATTTTTGAGGTAATTTTTCTTAAAAAGATAACAGATATCCTCCTGATTTTTAATAATAATGTCCAGGTATTAAATAAGAAAGATTATATTACCTATGGCAGGATCGATCTTGAAAATTATAACTGGTTTGACAGATTCAACTGTCATTTCTGTGCTTATGCAAACGGTGTTACTCATATTCTATCTGCAGCAATGGATTTAGTGGGAGATTGCAGAATGGACACTCTGGATGAAGTTCAGAAAAAGAAGGTTGATGGGATTCTTGCCATTACATTTATGATGGCCAGACCTTTTGGCGTAATAACATATATTATTTTTGTCTCAGCTTTTTCAAAACTACTAAGTTATGATAAGCCGGATAAAAATGTGATAAAAGATATTTTAAAAAAAATAAATTATGCTCAGGGGCTGAGGTCAGACAGGTTTAAGTCTGTTTATTTGAATGCTTTTAAACTCAGATTGATGTTTAAAGCTTTTGAGCATACTCTATCTATTATTGAAAGCAACTGGTGTCCCTTAACATATGCGAATAAGGAAGAATTAATGAAGCATCAGGAGAAATTTATATCAACCGGACCTGAAGATGCTGCTGAATTTATTTTAAGAGGAAATAAAAAATAATTTATCTGGACAAAATTTAAACTGTTAACTATTTTCTTTTTAAAAAAATATTATAGCAGTTAACGATTTAATTAGTATATATCCTGTCATTCCCGCGAAGGCGGGAATCCATTTTTGTTGTCTGGATCCCCGTTTTCACGGGAATGACAAAAAATAAAATTTACTGAATTTATATATTACTAATTTATTCGTTAATTATTATAGTTAACAGTATGTGTGCTAAGATAAAAATAAATTTTATAAGCAAAGTAAATTACAAATAGAGGAAAACCAATGAAAATCGGATTTGATTTCGGATCTAAAAATATATCTTACGCAATTATAGATGAAAATTCTGTAATAGAAAGCGGAAGCCGCTCTCATGACGGCGACACCACAGGTACATTCACAAATCTTCTTTCTGATATTTATAAAAAATTTCCCAGGGATGATATAGAAACTTTCGGAATTACAGGCAGCATTGATCTGCACGGTCTGCGCGTTATTGATCCGATTCTGTCATCAGTTGAAGCGAATAAATTTTTGAAAACAGGCTGCCGCAATATTCTTTCTATCGGATCGGAAAGTTTTTATCTGATCAAGCTCGATGAAAATTATAATTATATAGAACATGTTATAAATCCGGACTGTGCTTCAGGTACAGGAAGCTTTATTGTTCAGCAGGCTGAAAGGCTCGGTTTTTCAGTAGAGGAGCTCGCGCACATGGCGCACGCATTTGATGCGGCAGTCCCATCAATTTCAACAAGGTGTGCTGTGTTTGCCAAGTCGGATATAATTCACTCCCAGGCGCAGGGATTTTCAAAAGAGGCGATAGCTGCAGGAATCTGCGAAGGGGTTGCAAGAACTGTTTTGCAGAACACGCTTAAAGGGAAGAAACTTATAGGGGATCTTCTTTTCATCGGAGGAGTGAGCAGCAATAAAAAAATTGTAACAGAGATTTCAAATTCAATAGGAATACCGGTTAATGTTATTGATTACAGTCCGGTGTTCAACGCGATCGGCGCTGCAGGGATCGGCAAGGAAAATGATCTTAATATTGATAAAATACTATACAAAATGAAAATAGACCGCGAGGAACGTGACAGGCTCCAGATCAATGTAACCAGGTATCCTGACTTCTCGCTTGATAAGACCTATATTTCTGACGGCATTGAAATTACAGCTTATGAAAATATTGAATCCGGAAATTACTCTATATATATCGGGCTTGATATTGGATCAACAAGCACCAAGGCGATTATTCTTGATGAGAATAAAAAAATACTCGCAGGGCTATACGCGCCTACCAGGGGGGACCCTGTTAACGCAGTTTCAAATATTTTTAAAAAGTTTGCAGATATTTTTCCAGACTCGGAGCTTTTAATCAAGGGTATAGGCACTACCGGCTCAGGAAGAAAACTGATCAGGGAAATAATTAATGCAGACTGCGTTATAAATGAAATTTCCGCACATGCAAAGGGCGCAACATTTCTGGACCCGGATGTTGATACTATTATTGAAATCGGCGGGCAGGATTCGAAATTCACCACTTTAAAAAACGGCGCAGTTGTAAATGCAACCATGAATTACGTATGCGCTGCAGGCACAGGCTCATTTATTGAAGAGCAGGCGCAGAGGCTTAACATAACACTTGATGAAATATCCGGCATGGCACTGGGACAGAAAGCGCCTTTCACTTCAGACAGGTGCACTGTATATATGGAGCGCGACCTGAATATGCTTCTTTCCGAGGGGTATGACAAGAAACAGGTAATTGCATCTGTGCTCTTCAGCGTAAGGGATAACTATCTGTCCAAGGTGGTGGGCAAGACTTCTCTGGGAGAAAAAATCTATTTTCAGGGAGCTACAGGCCGCAACAAGGCACTGGTCGCTGCGTTTGAAGATGAAATAAAAAAGCCGATTCTCGTTTCAAAGTTCTGCCATCTCACAGGAGCGCTCGGATGCGCTCTCTATGCAATGGAATATAATCTGAAAAAATCAGCTTTTACAGGAATAGACTTCAGCTTCAAGGCTTCAAACGAAGTGTGTACTTTGTGCGCGAACAGGTGCGACCTCAGGGTGTATTCTGCCGGAGGCAAGGTCACAGCATGGGGATTGAAATGCGGTCGTGACTATGAAGATAAAAAAATGAAGAAAATCGACAGCTCTTCCGGCATTGAAAAAAAATATTTCTCTGTATTTGACCGCGATATTGTTAAAAAAGAAAACATCACAATTGGAATTCCTGCATCCCTGTATATGATGGAATACTACAGCCTTTTTACTTCTTTTTTCCAGAAACTCGGCTTGAATGTGGTAATTGAAAGCGGCTCAACTAAAAATATGTCTTACGGCAAAACTATAGTCAATTCCGATTTCTGCGCTCCGCTTGTACTAACCCACGGAATTATAAAATCGCTGCTTGATAAAAATGTGGATTATATATTTTTTCCTGCGATTATAAATGAACAGAATCTTCTCGCGGAACTTCCTGCTGAGGAAAAGTATGTTGAAAAAACCACAGACTGCTATTTCTGCTTTTATTCGCAATACGCTTCAACTATTGTAAATACGATTCCATCATTGAATTTTAAAGATAAGCTGATCTCACCAAAGATAAAATTCAATAACAGAAAAATTGAGCAGGTTGCGCTTGAACTGGCTGAATCAATGAGCGGAATTCTGAAAGAGCCTGCGCAGAAACTGTGTGATGTGTTCATTGAATCTTATAATGAATATCAGAATAATAAAAAAACATGGCAGGCTGAAGGGAAAAAGTTCCTGGAATCAGACCCGGACAAAATAAAAATACTGCTTCTGGGGCGGCCGTACGCTGTATTTGATGAAAAAATAAATTTGGGAATCCCTGCGAAAATTGAAAAAGCCGGATATGAAATGATACACCAGTCTATGCTGGATCTGAAGACAGGAGATGAGGAGAAATCCGATATTATCAGCAGGATGCACTGGTTTTACGGGCAGCAGATTCTTCTGGCAGCTGAAGCGGTTCTTGAACATAAAAATATTTATCCTGTTTTCCTTACATGCTTCAGGTGCAGTCCGGATTCTTATCTTCTCAGCTATTTTAAAAAGATGATGGATGACGCGCAGAAACCTTACCTTGTAATTCAGCTTGATGAGCACTCAAGCGATGTGGGTTACGAAACCCGCGTTGAAGCTGCACTGGATTCATTTATTAATGATTTCAAGTCAGCTGATAAAAAGAAGAAAGAGAAAGCTGTAATAAAAAAACAGGAACACAGGATAGATAAAGACGATACAATATTCATTCCATTTATCAGCCCGATTATCAGCGAAATACAGAAGTATGTTTTTGAGTCAGCCGGTTACAAGGCAAGGGTTCTGCCTCTTGAGCAGAGAATGATCAACACCGGATATAAGTTCACGTCCGGCGGGGAGTGCATGCCGAACGCAGCAATAGTCGGGTCAATAATAGATATGATCAGGAGTGAAAATCTGGTTCCGGAAAAAACAGCATTATATCTTCCAACCATGTGCCTGGCGTGCAATTTCAATCAGTTTACACAGCTCATTTCGATTGCCGGTGAAAAGGCCGGAATTGGAGGATTTAAAATTATCAATCCAAACGCTATCAGGGGAATTCCGGATGTTCCAATGAAAATAAACCTGAATTTGCTTTCAGTAAATATTCTCAGTTCACTGCTGTATAAACTGATTTTCAGAATAAAACCATATGAAATAAAAAATGGCGAAACAAAAATTGCACTTGAAAAATCCATGCAAATTATACGGGATTACTTAAATAATGATAAACCCCTTATTGAAGCTGCAGTTGAGATTCGGGGGCTGTTTGAAAAAATTGAAATCAGCAGAGAGAAAAAGCCTAAAATAGGGATTCTGGGCGATTTATATACAAAGTATAATTCAATTCTTAATGACGATATTTTCGGTTTTATTGAAGATCTTGGCGGCGAGGTAGTTATGCCGTCTTACACGGAAATGCTGATACATTTCATATATTCAGATGTTATTGAGAATGATTTGACTAAATTTTATCTGAAGATGGTAATAAAAGAGGAGCAGAAATTTGAAAAGGTTTTTTCAGATCTTCTTGCCGGAAGCGCGGAGCCTCCTCTTGAAGAATGCATCAGTCTCATGCATGAATACGGGATCAGTCACCATATTATCGGCGAGACAACGATCAGCGTAAGCAGGATGCTGTATTACATCAAGCACAGGCTCGTGGACGCTGTTGTGCATGTTAATCCGATTTTCTGCTGTCCGGGAGTTGTTTCCTCTTCAATTTTCAGAAAGATTCAGGAGGATTTTTCAATTCCGATAATTGATTTATTCTATGACGGAACCAATAAGCCGAATAAGCTGATTGTTCCCCATATGTACTATTTAACAGGCAGGGTATAAACGGAAATTATATAAGGGGAAACGGGAAAATGAATGCAGCTGAAAAGAATATTAAAATTATGGAACCGGAAAAAAAAGAATCTGTATTTAAATTTATTTTTTATAATTTAACCGGTTTATTTTCATTATTGTATGTTTTAACAAATACTCTGATCGGATATCCTTTTCTCCTTGCTGCTTCTTTTATTAAACTGATTCCATTCAAACCGCTGCAGAAAGTCTGCACTAAAATTTTAATCATGATCGCAACAAGATGGATTCACAACAATACATTTCTTTGCAGAAAAATTCTTGGCATTAAAGTTAAAATTCATGGCGATGCTGACATATCCCTGAAGGAGTGGTATCTTGTTATATCGAACCACCAGGCATGGAGCGACATTCCGATTCTTCAGATTGTTTTTAACGGCAGGATTCCTCTGCTGAAATTCTTTTTAAAGAAGGAACTGATATGGGTTCCGCTTCTGGGCATTGCATGGTGGGCGCTGGATTTTCCTTTTATGAAGAGATATACAGCGGAATTTATAAAAAAACACCCTCAATTAAAAGGGAAGGATGTGGAGATTACAAAAAAAGCCTGCGAAAAATTTAAATTCACGCCTGTATCTGTAATGAATTTTGTTGAAGGTTCGCGCTTTACCAGGGAAAAAAATATTAAACAGAAATCCCCATTTAGAAATCTTCTTAAGCCGAAAGCAGGGGGCACCGGTTTTGTATTTACTGCAATGGGAAATTATCTGAGCAGAATTCTTAATGTAACAATAAAATATCCTCAAGGTGATTTCAATTTCTGGAATTTTATCTGCGGAAGAGTTAATGAAGTTTTTGTTAATATAGAGAAAATTCCTGTAACTGCGGATCTGATAGGCGATTACATTTCCGATCCTGAATATCAGCTGCGATTTCAGAAATGGATTAACGATCTCTGGGTAAAGAAAGATAAAGTTCTTGAGACAATGTAGGTTTTACCCTCTCTGCCCTGCGGGCATCTCCCCCTTGGTAAGGGGGAGATATATAGTGAATTTTTTGTATAGCATTCAGGAAATGTTTTTTTGAATTAAATTGTTTTGAGGCTGATATGAGAAAAAAAGTTGTAGTAAATTTTTCAGAATAATATAAATTTGAAATATTAAAAAAAATAAATATATCAACAGAAACAAAAATTATATCAAAACAAGTTAAAGAAGTTAATCCAGATAAATATAATCAATACAAAGATTATTTAAGAATAGATAACTATGAAGGAGTTCTCTTTAGAATGGGTTATGAATTTGTTAATATAAAAAATGAGAATTAATTTTTTAATGAAATAAGATGAAGCTCAGACTGGATTAACTATGAGTTGTTGAGGTTGCTGGATTGAATTTATGGAAAATGAATATAACAAAGTAGATTACTGGCTAGAAACTTCAGAATATGATCTCGAAACTGCCCGTACTATGCAAAACGGAAGCCGGTGGCTGTATGTAGGATATATGTGCCATCAGGCAGTAGAAAAGTTGCTTAAGGCTGTGTATGTTAAGAAGAAATCCAAAATTCCACCATATTCACATAACCTTAAAGAGCTTATTGATAAATCGGGAATTGAAAAGGAGCTCATGCCTGAACAAATGGATTTGATAGCCGAGCTTACGCCTTTAAATATTGAAGCACGGTATCCGGCATACAGGGAAAAGCTTTATGGCATGCTTGACGAGAAAAAAGGGGAAGCTATAATAAAAAGGACAGAGGCACTTTGTGAATGGTTAAGAAAAAATATATTACAATAGCAAAGAAGTATGCCGAACTTCTTCTGGGAATAATGCAGGTTAATAAGGTTGTGCTTTTTGGATCATGTGCTCGCGGGACAGAGAGGGAAGGCAGTGATATTGACATTGCAGTAATAGTGGAAAAAATAGATGGTGATTTTCTGGATCTTGCAAAAAAGCTGGTTAAGCTTGGCTGGGAGATAAACAGTAAAATTGAACCGGTGCTCCTTGAGGAAGGCAAAGACGAAAGCGGATTTTATGAGAGCATCATGCAGGAAGGCATAGTTGCATATACAAACGAAAAGAAAATTGCCTGATTCAGGGCGTTTTATTTAATATTTCAATTTTAAACACTTCCCGGTTCCGGTTTTTATTTATTCTGAAAGTTTTCTATGTGGAATTTTTACAGGAGTGAAAATCCTCATTCCTTAATACCTTATCCAAGAAAGCGGGAGAAGGCTACACCGTGCATTCACAATTAAAGAAAAACAAATTGCTAAGTAAAATAAACAGGATATTATTATAATATGACTGATTCAGCCGCCCAGGCACTCAAGATCTTACGCGATACATCCCAGTTCCAGTGGTATGTAATTCCGCTTCTTACTCTTGCAGCTTATATATATGCAAATGAAATTCAGAAAAAAAACTGGAATATTGTATCTGCAGGCCTTACATATCTGGGGCTGGATATGTTTATTGAAATTGCAAATTCACTTTTATTTCATTTCACGAAATATGCACCTGCGTGGATTACCCCGGGCAAAACAGCTTATCTTCTTCTTATCGGAATGAATGTAGAAATATTTTTTATGTTTGCGCTGGTTGGAATTGTCATGTCAAAATTCCTTCCTGAAAATAAAAATGAACGAATCCTCGGCTTGCCAGGCAGGCTTTTTACAGGACTTTGCGCTGCAGCTGTATGCACAGCAGTTGAAGTAATGCTCAATACAGCAGGCGTTCTTGTCTGGGAATATCCTTGGTGGAACAGAGGGCCGGCTGCATTGATTATTATGTCCGGATATTTTATTTTTTTTATGATATCATTTATGGTGCATGATATGGTAAAAGTCAGGAATAAAATTGTATCAGTTGGTGCGCTTTATGCTTTTAATGCAGCCTGTATTATTATTTTCGGTACAGTACTGAAATGGATCTGAGTTATCGTCATCCCTTGTAAAATCTGTTTAATATTTTACAAGGGAATATAGTGGTTTTTATAAAACTGATTGCTTTTTAAATACACTAAATTCAAAAATTGAAAGATAAAATTAAATAGGAAAAATGAATATGACAAAAAAACAATTTATCCTGTCTGTAGTAATTGCTGCTGTTATAATTATCTTTACTGCAGGAGTAATTTCAAAATGCAATAATGATAAATTAAATGCTGAAAGAATTGAAGAACAGAAAAAAGAACTCAAGAAAATTTCAGATGCAGCTGTAAAGAAAGCGCAGAAAAAAGATGTCTTTAATACAAACGAAGAAATTAAAGAAGTTTACGGCAGAATAGAAACTGTTTATCTCTGGAACGGTAAAACATATACAGGAGCTGTAGTTTCAAATAACAGTTTATACCAGATTGTAACTACTGAGGGAACTAAGGTTATTCCGATTAAAGATGTAAAATTAAGAGAAATGATAAAGTAAACCCCCTCAGCCCTGCGGGCATCTCCCCCTTTGTAAGGGGGGAGAGATTGTGAAAGTACAGGCGGACTTTTCAAATTGAAAAATTTTTATTAATTTTTAAATCCGCAAAAGTAATAAGCCAGCCGGTTCTTTCCTATCATTCTGCAGCAGCAATAAAAAATACTTGCTTTTAAAGTTAAATCTGGAATATTTTACTGATGAAAGTTAAAGAAATTCTAAAATTGATTGAGAATGATGGATGGTATCTTGCAGCCACAAAGGGAAGTCATAGACAGTTTAAGCATAACACGAAACCAGGAAGAGTGACTATTGCAGGAAAACCGTCTGATGATATTCAGCCGGGAACATTAAACAGCATATTAAAACAAGCACAATTAAAAGGATAATTATCATGAAAAGATATCTTATAATCATTGAAAAAGGCGAATCAAATTATTCTGCCTATAGTCCCGATCTTCCGGGATGTATAGCGACAGGTGCAACAATAGAAGAAACAGAAAATACTATGTTTGAAGCAATTGAGTTTCATCTTGAAGGTATGAAAGAAGATAATATTACTATTCCTGAACCGACTGCAATTGCAGAATATATGGCCTTCCATGCCTGATAGAATGGGATAATGATATATAAAGAAAACAATTTGACAATCTGATTCCTTGTTGTAACATCTGAATTAATAATCCATGCAGAAAATATTAAATTAATAGTACCAATGCAGCAAGATTTTCCGCATGCAATAATATAAATCTGAGAGTGACCGATGATACCTTTATTAAAGCAAACAATAACAGTTTTATTTGTAATTCTAACCATCCAGATCGGCTTCGGTGCCGAAACAATGGAGAAATGGAAAACAAAAGACCTGACAGATATGGAAAACCTTGCCAGGCAGCTGAGCTTTGAAAATTATGCCAAGATCAGAATGCTTAAGTCTGCTATTATTAATTACAGCGGGAATCAGGTTTTTGAATCTCTGATAAATACATACTCCGATGCAAGCGCCTTTTATTTCAGCCGCGATATTGTGAATGCTGCGAATCTTTTCTCGCAGAATGAAAAAGAGATAAACGAAATTGCGTCAAAATTATGCGATATATATGAAAAGGATACATCTGCAATATTGTCTTCCACAAGCACTGATCTTGTAAAACCAAAGATGCTAAAGCAGATCAAGAATAAGGAAGCTGTAGATCCAAACATGAAGCTCGTTATGAATATGGCTACATCTGCAATGCAGAGAGCTAAGGACCAGAACAAATGGGGGAGGCCCATTGAAGCAATTTATTATTTCAGACTTGCGAAAAAAATATGCTTCAGATATTATCAGGATATGCAGGTGGCAATTCCTGAAAAATACAACAAAGACAGGGTAGACAGCAGGGATGAAGTTTTTGATGAGAAGCAGAAGCTGAACTGATTAATTTCAGTCTCCGTCTACCTTGAATAAATCCGTGCTTAGATATTTTTCGCCGCGGTCTGCAAAAATTACAACTATAGTTCCCTTCCTGATTGACTTCGCTATTTCAAGAGCAGCGATCATTGCAGCGCCGCTGCTCATGCCTACAAAAATCCCTTCATCAGTAACAATACGGCGAGACATCTCAAAAGCTTTTTTGCTTTCAATCATAATGGTTTCATCAATCATTGACGGATCGTATATGGAAGGAACAATCGCCTCTTCCATATTTTTCAGGCCCTGTATGTAGTGACCTTTTTCCGGATGAGCAGAAACAATTTTTATTTTCGGATTTTTTTCTTTTAAATATTTCCCTATTCCCATAATAGTTCCGGATGTGCCGAGCGATGAGACGAAATAATCGAGTTTTCCTTTTGTCTGTTTCCATATTTCAATTGCAGTGGTGCGGTAATGGGCAATCTTGTTGTATTCATTTGAAAACTGATCCGGCATGAAATATTTATCCGGATGAAGAGAGGCAAGCTCCCGCGCTTTAGTGATAGCTCCGTCTGTTCCTAATTTTTCATCTGTGAGAATTATTTTTGCTCCGAATGCCTGGATCATTTTACGCCGTTCAATGGAAACTGATTTTGACATTACAATTTCAACCTTGTACCCTTTTACAGTTCCTATCATAGCAAGTCCTATACCCGTGTTTCCGGAAGTAGGTTCAATTATAGTCTGGCCTTTTTTCAGTTTGCCTTCATGCTCTGCCTGTTCGATCATCTTAAGTGCAATTCTGTCTTTAATGCTTCCGGTTGGATTGAATCCCTCAAGCTTTGCAAGGATCGTGACATTTCTATTCGGGTTCAGCCTGTTTATTTTAACAAGAGGCGTGCTGCCGATGGTTCCGAGTATATCTTTTTTCATTTTATTTCCTGATAAAGGCTGTTAAATTTTAACAAATCATTAAGGAGAGTTTGCTTTTGTCAAGAATGTAACTTCGAATAGCATGGTTATGTTACATTCATGTTAAATTACATATGTCATATTTTGCTTTTATTACATCCGTGTTAAATATCAGGATTTCAGGTGATATTTGAATAAGCTTTATTGACGGAATTTATTATTCCCTGTTTTCTGTAATTATACAATATTCAAATAGCATCTGATGAAAATCAAATATTGATAATAATTTATAATATTATTCTGGAGGATTTTATATATGGCAACAGCTGCAATCAGCTCAGGTGATACTGCTTGGCTTCTTGTCTCAACTGCACTTGTAATGTTTATGACAGCTCCTGCTCTTGCTCTTTTTTATGGAGGACTTGTCAAAAAGAAGAATGTATTAAATATTCTGATGCAATGCTTTATTACCCTGGCACTGGTAAGTGTTATCTGGATTGTAATCGGATACAGCCTTACATTTGGCACAAATCCTGTAATACCGGGATTCATCGGCGGATTAGACTGGGCGTTTCTTAATAACGTAGGAATGACACCCAGCTCAGCATATGCGCCAACAGTGCCCCATCTTTTATTCATGATTTTTCAGGGCATGTTTGCAGTTATAACGCCTGCGCTTATCATTGGCGCATTTGCGGAACGGATGAAATTTTCATCGTTTTTATTATTTACTGTGGCATGGCTCTTCCTTGTATATTTTCCGGTTGCACACTGGGTCTGGGCTACTGACGGATGGCTTGCAAAAATGGGTGTTCTGGATTTTGCAGGCGGAATTGTAGTTCATATCACTGCCGGTACAGCAGCTCTTGTAACTTCAATCGTAATCGGGAAAAGAAATTACCTCAAACCGACTCCTCCTCATAATCTTCCTTTTACAATGATTGGAGCGGCAATGCTCTGGTTCGGATGGTTTGGTTTTAATGCAGGAAGCGCTCTTGCTGCCAACGGCCTTGCTGTTCATGCATTTGTTGTAACGAACACATCTGCATCAGTTGCAGTGCTTGTGTGGATGCTTCTGGATTATTTTTACGCCAAGAGCCCTACCATGCTTGGCGCAGCTACCGGAGCAATAGCAGGGCTTGCAGCAGTCACTCCTGCTGCGGGATTTGTTGATGTGAAAGGCGCAATCATCATTGGAATTGTTTCGAGCGTATTATGTTTTTATATGGTTGTTTATGTTAAAGGAAAACTTGGTTATGATGACGCGCTTGATGCATTCGGTGTTCATGGAATTGGCGGGTTCATAGGTACAATTGCAACAGGGCTTCTTGCAACGCCTGTGATTCAATCCGCTTATTCAGGGGCTTTTTACGGCAACATGAACCAGTTATGGACACAATCTGTCGGAGCTGTATCTGTATTGATTTATACTGCTGCAGTCACTTTTGTTATATATAAACTAATAGATAAAACAATCGGTCTTCGCGTCAGCGATCAGGATGAAGCGATCGGTCTTGATGTAACCCAGCACAATGAACGCGGTTACACAATAATAGAATAGGGAGTAATATAATGAAAATAATAATTGCAATTATACAGCCCCACAGGCTTGAGCATGTTAAGGAAGAACTTTATAAAGCAGATATAAATCTTGTAACTGTCAGTGAAGTTCTTGGCCACGGGCGTCAGCTTGGAGTTACGGAATATTACAGAGGCACCAAGGAAACAGGCAATCTCCTGAGAAAAATTCGCCTCGAGATAGCGGTTAACGAAGATTTTGTGGAACCGGCAATCCAGGCAATTATCAAAGGTGCAAAAACAGAGAATTTAGGCGATGGTAAAATATTTGTTTATAATCTTGATGAATGCGTAAGGATCCGTACAGAAGAAAGAGGGCCTAAAGCGATAGGGTAGCGGATCAGGATATTTGTTAAACTGATTTCATCCTGTATTTAAGAATCATTTTTTCCGGCTTATAAGAAAGCTTTGCCTGACGGAGTGATTCTTTGCCCATATCCTGCTCAAAATTGAAACAGCAGTATTTTGCAGGCATGACATTGGCAAAACTGTTGAACATATACTGATATACTCCTTTTAATCTGCGGTCGCCTTTTGCAAAATGAAGCGCGAATGTCTCGTCGTTCAGTTCCTCGCCGATTATGAAACCTGCCGGCTTTTTGTTCGCGTAAAAAATTCCGCCGCAAAGAACCAGCTTGTCATAAAGTTTAATTGCTTCTTCGCAGGGATGAAAGTCCGTTTCTGCCGGATTTTCCCTGGTTTCATTCTGCCATAATTCAAGGATTGTTATGGCATCACCAAGCCTGTCATCAGTGAGCGGGCAGGCTTCGTGCTCATACGCATCAAGAAACTGATATAGAAGATTGCGTTTCCCGTGAAGGTGCTTGCCCTTGTAATCGCTTATTTTTTTAACATGATGAATATAGTCCGCATCTCCTTCGTTGGATGTAAATATGAAGCCGTCGTTTTCAAAGTGCGCGATCCATTCTTCCGGTACAGGGAATATCATTCCATGCTCTTTAATCATTTTCTTCAGATAATTTTTATCAGTCTGCCGGATATCAAAAGAAGGCATAATAAATCTTTCGCCGTCAAAGGTCTTTCCTTTAATGAAAATTTCCTCGTCAAAAAGTATTTCATATTCGTGTTTTTCTCTGAAGAGATACAGGCTTGCAAAGCTGTATTCCGAAATTGGAAGAAGCAGTGTTTTAAATTTATCTGAAAGAAGCTCCTGATGTTCGAGCGAAATTTTTTCTGTGTGCATCAATAATTCCTGTAAAAATATTTATTATTATAAAATTTTTTGTCATTCCCGCGCATGCTTCGACTAAGCTCAGCACAGGTGCGGGAATCCAGCATATAGAATACTTTTATTGAATCTCCTGCGCAAATTATAATCGGACATATATTAGAATTCATTTCATCTGACAATTAAATTTTATTATAGTATTTTATTAAAAAATAAAACAATAGGGAGGGTGTAAGGATTATAAAAGAATAGAATCTATTGCAGTTTCATCTGTTATTTTTTAAATTTAAGATTTGAAATTGAAATAAAATTTATTTTTCCAGAGGCGATCTTTTTTTTTCTATCTTCCAGGATTTCTCCATGCCATGCAGGTACATCAACAGTTCCATTCTCATAAAGTAGAGATTCCCATAATGTCTCCATGGCCTGAATTCTTTCAATGGTATTCATATTCTTTACATACTATTTATTCGTGTCTTACTAACTCTATGAGAATGTTTTGTAAAGAATAATATTTTCATTTATTTTTTTAATATTAGAAAAATTTTTCAGCGTCCCATGCTTATGCCGATAGCTTCAGCGCATTGAATAAGCTGTGAATTTTCCGGAACAGTACGAACCTTGCCTGCAAGATCAGCAAGAGGCACGAGAACAATGTCCGGCATATTTAAGGCCACCATTGTGCTGAATTTTCCCTCTGCAGCTGCTTTAACAGCATAACTTCCGAGTCTTGTTCCGAGAACGCGGTCAAAAGCGCACGGCGATCCTCCGCGCTGAATGTGTCCGAGAACAGTGCAGCGAACCTCAAGATCTATCCGTTTTTTAATCTCCTCGGCAAGGTAAGAGCCTACGCCTCCAAGCTGCGGAACGCCCTGAAGGCGTGTTGATGCTGTGGCGAGAGTTTTTACTTCACCGCCTTCCTCTTTTGCTCCTTCAGCAACCATTATTATGCTGTAGGGGCTTCCGCCTTTAGCGCGTAATTGTATTTTTTCTACAATACGGTCAATATTAAAAGGGATCTCAGGTATGATGATGATATGAGCTCCTCCGGAAATTCCGGACTCAAGAGCTATCCAGCCGGCTGTACGTCCCATTACTTCCAGAATCATTACTCTCTGATGGCTTCTTCCTGTGGTGTGAAGGCGGTCAAGAGCGTCGCATGCCACTTCTACTGCAGTCTGAAAACCGAAAGTGTAATCGGTTTTATCAAGATCATTGTCAATGGTTTTCGGAATGCCAATAATATTTGCGCCTTTTTTTACAAATTTATATCCTATCTCCAGAGTGCCTTCGCCTCCTACTACGAAGAGGCAGTCCAGTTTAAGTTTTCTGTATGTATCCATAGCCCTGTCGGAATAATCACTTACGCTGATGGAACCGTCCGGCTGAAGTTCCCTGTATTCGAAAGGATTTCCCTTGTTGGTTGTGCCCAGTATTGTTCCTCCCTGGGTCAGTATGTCTTTCGTGGACCTGATAGTAAGCTCCTGAGTATGGCCGTTTATCAGGCCTTCGAATCCTCCTTCTATGCCTATGACTTCAGAACTGTATCCTATAACAGCAGCACGCGTAACGCCTCTTATGACTGCATTGAGCCCTGAACAGTCTCCGCCGCCTGTAAGTATGCCGATTCTTTTTAATGCCATAAAAATCCTCCATGAATCATAGTTCAGATCTTTTAAAAACTTTTCGAAAGTATGTTCTATCTCTGGCTATACTTTTGAAAAAAGTAAAGCAGGATATTTATACTTTATTCAAATTTTTTCAGAAGGGTTCCTATTTTAATAAGCTGATCATTCAGGAAAACCTTGAAATCATTGGTCCTGTAGTGATGAATTTCTACAGGAATTTCAGCCTGAGCTTTCTTCAGCATATCCACGATAATATTTTTTTCTTCAATGCTTATTTCCAGCTGCATAGCGCCCTCCTTATTATTATATTCTTTTGAATAAATTAATTATAGTATCAGACACGGAAGGAGTCAAAAAAATATTTTCCAGTTGACAAAAATCATAATAGGTAATATATTACCTATTATGAGAAATAAACCGGAATTCAAGCCTGAAATGGCAAAACTTTTTTTCGACTTTTTTATTTTAGAAAAGGCGCTCGCAAATATATTCGACAAATCATACAAAGAGCATAATATAACAACAAAGCAATGGCAGGTGCTTGTAATTGCTTTACATCTGAAAAAAGCTTCTATATCAAATATAGCCGGAATACTCAGCACTTCACACCAGAATATCAGGGTAATAGCCGGGAATCTTTCAAAAAACAATCTTGTGAGGCTTGAGCGCTCAGAGATCGACAGGCGGATAACTTTTGTTATACCAACTGACAAAGTTAATGAAATTAATGAATTAAGAGGGGACAGGGACAATATCAATATGGCAATGCTGTTCGGGGAATTTAATCAGACCGAACTTGACTGTCTGTCTCAAATGCTCGACAGATTTAAAAATCAAATTGAAAAAGTAAAAGAAAAGATAATATAAGAGGAGGACACATGCTGAAAATATTTTTTTTACTGATAATTTCCGTTCACGGGCTGATTCACCTTATGGGATTTGTCAAAGCCTACGGATTTGCCGAGATGGCGCAGCTGACACAGCCGATATCCAGATTCTCCGGAATTTTATGGCTTGCCTGCACAATTCTTTTTTTCGCAGCGCTTGCAATGTTTTTATTGGATATTGATTTCTGGTGGATACCCGCGCTTATTGCAGTTATCGTCTCTCAGATTTTAATAATTCAGTACTGGGGTGATGCTAAGTTTGGAACAATTGCAAATATAATAATTCTGGTTCCTGTTTTAATTTCATTAATAAATATGTCTCCGGAAAGTTATAGAAATGTTTTTATTAAAGAATCCAAAATCGGCCTCGCACGTTACGCCGGACAGCCGCTGATTACAGAAAAAGACCTTGAACATCTTCCGAAACCGGTTCAGAAATATCTTAAATATGCGGGTGTTATCGGAAAACCTAAAGTGCAGAATTTGCGTGTTGAGTTTACAGGCAAAATGAAGCAGAATTTAAATAGCAGCTGGAATAATGTTTCGGTATTTCAGTATGAGTTTTTTGACAAACCGGCACGTCTGTTTTATATTGAAATGAAATTGTTCGGAATTCCAGTGGAAGGACTTCATGCTTATATCGGGCCCAAGGCTGTGATGAAAATAAAGGCAGCAAAACTTATACAGGTTGTCAATGCAGAAGGGCCTGATATGAATAAAGGCGAAACTGTTACACTGTTCAATGATATGTGTCTGCTTGCTCCGGCAACCCTTATAGATAAAAATATTAAATGGGAAACAATTGATGATAAAACCGTTAAAGCCGTATTTGCCAACGCAGGAAATGTCATATCTGCCATATTGTATTTTAATGAAAAAGGAGAGCTTATAAATTTTATCTCCAAAGACAGGAGTATGTCTTATGATGGAAAGACATTTAAATATTATCCCTGGAAGACGCCTGTATCGGATTACAGAATGAATAATGGCATTATGCTGCCTTCAGCAGGGGAGGCTGTGTGGGTAACAGAAACAGGGGATTTTTCATACGCGAAATTTATAATAAAAAATATTGAGTATAATGTTGACAAGTTTAAATAAGGAAATTATTCTAATTTTAAAAATTGTACTATTTTCGTTTTAATATAATTATATAAATCAAATTTTTTAATGAAGCGAGGATGCCCATGAGAATCAAAACATCATTATCAGGATTGTCTGTAATAATTTCTTTAACACTCATCTGTTTTATCGGATCAACAGATCTGCAGGCAGGTCAAAAAAGCAGGGAGAACAGGGAGCGCCAGAACAAGTACGAGTCAAGGGCGCGTGAAAAAACATCGGAAAAAAGAGACAAGGAAAGAAAGGAAAACTTTAAAAAGTCTCAAAACGGAAAAGCTGCCAAGTAAATTAAAAAATTCAGAAGGAAGCAAAGGTACTTTAATTGGATAAAACAGCACTCATAACCGGGGCAACAAGCGGAATCGGCAGAGCATTCGCAGAACGCTACGCATCTATGGGATACAATCTCATAATTACCGGCAGAAGAAAGAGTGTTATTGAAAAAGCAGCGGAAGAAATTTCAAACAGGACAGGTGTTAAAGTTAATGTAATCCTTGCTGAACTTTCAGATGAAGCTGGTATCCGGAAGGTATTAAAATCAATCGATAAAGCCGGCAGAATTGACGTTCTGATAAACAATGCCGGCTTCGGTTTGAATAATTTATTTTACGATGAAACTATAGAAAATCATCTGAGGATGATCAGGGTGCATATTGATGCAGCTGTCAGGTTGACGCATAGAGTGCTGCCGGGCATGGTCAAATCCTGCAGCGGCATCATCATCAATGTATCATCATTGGGATCGTTCCTGCCGACACCATTCAATTCAATATATGGCGGGACAAAAGCATTCCTGAATATTTTCAGCGGATCGCTTCATGTTGAGCTCCGCAGTAAAGGGATAAAATTCCAGAGCCTGTGTCCCGGGTTTACAAGCACTGATTTTCATATGCAGATGGGCGTGGAGGAAGATATTAAAAAAGACGTGAAGCACTGGATGAAGCCTGAAGATGTTGTCAGCTGTTCGATTAAGGCTTTATCAAAAGGAAAGATTGTGTGCATACCAGGATTCGGAAACAACGCTCTGCGCTTATTGCCGCTTATAATGCCTGATCGGCTCTACTATCGGGTGATAAATCATATTTATAAAAAGTTTTTAATTGACTGAGAAAATATTTTTCCGTGAAAAGAGTTCTAATTTATATAAGAGAACTTTTTAATATCTTATATCTTGCGTAATAAGCTGATTATTCATTGACTTATTTTATACATTCAGTAATTTACTCCTTAATATCTGTAAAAGCAGGGCCTTTATTTACCCTCACAGCTGAAAAAAATCAAGCTATTTATAACAGAGAGGTTCTCATGTTGTATTTTCTGCCGGGCATTGTTAAAGCAATTACAGCCCTAATATTATTTACTATTAATACTTTATTCTGGACCAGCCTGTTGTTTATAGTTTCGGGTTTCCGTATTTTAATACCTTTAAAATTCTGGTATAGACTCACAACTGTAATTTCAACTTTTATTGCAGACAGCTGGATAACTTTCAATAACCTGGGTATAAAGTTACTATATAAAATTGACTGGGATCTGGAATTTACAGGTGATCTGAAAATGAATGACTGGTATCTTGTTTTGTCAAATCATCAGACATGGGTAGACATTATTGTGCTGCAGAAAGTTCTGATTTTTAAAATACCTTTTCTGAAATTTTTTTTAAAGAAGGAACTTATATGGGTTCCTCTTCTCGGGCCTGCATGGTGGAGTCTTGAATTCCCGTTTATGAAACGTTACTCTAAAGAATTTCTGAAAAAAAATCCTCATCTGAAGGGCAAGGATATTGAATCCACCAGAAAGGCGTGCGAAAAATATAAAACCATGCCTGTATCAGTAATGAACTTTATGGAAGGAACCAGGTTCTCTGAGGAAAAGCATGAAAAGCAGCAGTCGCCGTATAAAAATCTTTTAAAACCGAAAGCAGGCGGAATCTCACTTGTTATGAACAGCATGGGGGATATGCTGAAAAAAATTGCAGATGTAACGATATATTATCCGGAAGGGCCGAAGACATTCTGGGAATTCCTCAACGGCAAAACAACCAGGATTGTAGTTAAGGTGGATATAATTCCGATAAGTGATGAAATTCGCGGTGACTATGTAAATGATCCTGCGTTTAGTGTAAAATTTCAGAACTGGCTGAATGATTTCTGGGCGAAGAAGGATAAAAAGCTAACAGATTTAAAAAAATCTAAATAGTTCATCCTGCGCGGATTGTGTCCCTTCTATTTCTTTTCTGAAATTTTAACGAATTCACCAAACATCCATGCGCCTTCGGATGTTCCTGCCTGAATGTAATACCAGTAATTTTCCCAATTCTGAACTTTTTCTTTTTTTATTGTACGCGCAATAATTATTAAATCAGTTTTTTCAGGAACAAACTGTGTCCCCGGATCTCCATATAATTCTTTCTGATAAGTTATAGCCTGAGCATTTGTTGAAGGGGCTTTTCTGATTTTTACATTTGCTGTTGTTATGCCCTTGAGTTTTCCCATGATGACAACCGGTATATTATCGATAATACGTTTTTCTCCGGCTTTTACCTGTGAGTCTAAAACAGGAAATTCAATTTTATCTGTGTTTTCTACGATAACATTTTTATATTTATCCGATCTGCATACAAGGTAAGTTGAATACTCAAGCGACTTATCGTTTTTTTCAAGATAGCATGCGGCTTCACCCATTGTTCTGCTGCAGTCTTTTTTATTGCCGTTTTCGCTATCAAGGCATTTATCCGGATGGAGAAGGGCTTTACCGTCTTTTATTTCATATAACCCTTCATTGTACCAGTAGTTGTCTCCTTCAATTCCGAATCCTATGCGATACCTGCTGCTTTTAAAAAATTTTAATTCAGAACTGCATATGAGGCAATTATATTTAAACTCACGGTTTATCAAATAATCATTAGATGAAATTTTTATTATTTCAGAGCCGGCAATACTGATAGAAATAAAAAACAGGGAAAAGAAAAATATTTTTTTCATATGATAAGCCTCATTATTGAAGTTTGTTATATATGTAATTCACCCTGCATATATAATTTAGCTTTGCCGGATATTTCAATCCGTTCGCCAAGATTTTTACAGGTAAGAAAGCCTTTTCTTTCCGATAACTGAATAGCTGTAAATTCGTTTTTGTTTAAAGCTTTGCTCCAGTAGTTGGTCAGGGTTGTATGTGCAGAGCCTGTAACAGGATCTTCGTTTACTCCTGACTGGGGTGCAAAAAATCTTGAAACAAAATCGGAATTTTTACCTTTGGCGGATATTATAATTCCGCGGGCCTTTATTTTGGCAATATTGAATAAATCGAATTTAATATTTTCTATTTCATCTTCATTTCTGAATATTAATAAATAATCAGAAATTCCTTTGTAAATCTCAGCCGGAACAATGTTGAAACATGCCTGCAGCTCCCTGGATAATTCAGATTTTTTTAATTTATCTGAAGGGAAATTCATTGTTAGCATGTCATTTGATCTTTTAACGCTCAATATCCCGCTCCGTGATTCATAATTTATAGTATCAGAAGAATAATTTTCATGAAAGAACTGAACATATGCTGAAGCAAGAGTGGCATGTCCGCATAAATCAACTTCAACTGATGGCGTAAACCAGCGGATGTTATATTTATCATTCTGCCTGATATAAAACGCGGTTTCAGAAAGATTATTTTCATTTGCAATATTCTGCAATAGGGCATCATCAAGCCATTCATTTCCAAGAGGGCACACAGCAGCAGGGTTGCCCGAGAACACCTTGTCGGTAAATGCGTCTACCTGGTATAATTTTATTTTCATAGTTGAAGTCCTTTAAGTGACAGGCATGCTTTAATTTTTATTTATCAATTATAAGCCTGTTTTAATAGTTCAATATCAAGCTTATTCATTTTAAGCATGGCCTCCATGACGTTCCCTGATTTTTGAGGATCAGGATCACCCAGTAAATCCCCCAGTATCGCAGGTACAATCTGCCAGGATAAACCGAATTTATCTTTTAACCAACCGCATTTTCCTTCTTCACCTCCGCCGGCAGTTAATGTCTTCCAATAGTAGTCTACTTCCTCCTGGTTATCGCATGAAACAAATAATGATATTGCTTCTGTGAATTTAAAAAGAGGGCCGCCATTCAATGCCATGAAGTTTTGCCCTTCAAGTTCAAAAGTTGAAACCATGGGGTTTAGCTGAACGATTTTTGAATTTTTAAAAGTGGATGTATAAAATTTAACTGCATCATCCATATTATTATCGAACCAGAGGAAGGGTGTTATTTTATGTGAATTTACTGCTGCCATTATTCGCCTCCTGTATTTTTTAATTGTTCAATCTCCGTATTATAAAAGCTAATAGAATTCAAAGAATGGGATTTCCCAGCAGGGAGCAAAACCTGCATTTTCAGGAATTACAGAAACTGTACTGAAATAATCGTTAACAGATATTGTTTTTGTGTAAAGAAATTAATCTATAATATTTTCATGTTTTTTGATGCCGTAACATTCTGATAAATTGAATTAATGATACAATCACACAGTATAAGTTTGTCGAAGTAAGGCAGAGGCATTTGTCAACTGAATCAAATATTAAATTTCAAGATACTCTTTGTTCCATTATGATTTTCAATAGTAAATGTGCCTTTTAATTGTTTACTCAACATTTCGACAAGCATGAGACCAAATCCTTTTGATTTACTGATATTAAACCCTTCGGGTAGCCCTTTGCCGTTGTCCTGTATGATAAGTGTTACTTGATTGTTAATAGCTGACAGTGAAATATCTATCAAGCCGGGTTTACCGCCGTCAAATGCATATTTTAAAATATTCGTGAGTAGTTCATTGAGTATAATACCAAGTGGAAAAAGCTTTTTTGAAGAAAGATTTAACTCTTCAATCTTTTTTTCGATTGTAATTTTTAAATATTTTGAAAACAGGGAATATACTGCGTCAATCAGGCTCTCTATGTAATTCTTGACAGATATATCTTTATAATCATCGTTGATTAGCAGCTTATCATAGAGAATCCGAATACTGCTAACCCGTCCGATGGCATCCTGCAGAATTGCCTTATTCCGGGCCTCGCTTTTCCGCAGTACCTCTTCCGCCTCCTTGCGCTCGGTAATGTCATCATACACTCCCAAAATGCCAAAAATATTTCCTTCGTTAATAAACAAAGGCAATTTTGTAGTATCAACCCAGATTCTTGTACCATCGGCATTATGCACTTGTTCAATAATATGATACTTCGCTGAATTATTTGATATAACAAATCTGTCATCAGCACGATATGCATCTGAATCAGATTTCATCCAGGGTAAATCATAATCCGTTTGTACAGATTTTCTTCTTGCGTAATTAGCAATATTAATTAAAAATGAAAATTGAGATTAGAAGTGTATAAAAAAACTTATGCTTAAACAAGTCTGGCATTTCCAAACAGCTTCGTCAATCGTACTTTTCAGTTTTGAACTTGGGATGACAAGGAAAAAAAAACCAAAAATTATACTTGCTTTTTACTTCCATGAATATTCAATATGCCTCCTGTATGGCAGGGTGATCTGCAAAACTTTTTGCTTTTTTTTAATTCGATGTTTCCTGGAAAAAAAATATAATATCAAGTTCAGGATTTTGTGCTTTTTATTTTTAAAGACTTGAAAAAATAGGAGGGAAAATATTATGAAAAGATTTAAATTAGCTGCTCTTATCATTTTGATGTGCATCATATGTATCGGCTTTGTCAGATGTAATAATGCGGCGGCACCTGGTTCGGGTGGAGCTGCCGTAAATAATGAAATTATAACTATACCAAAAGGCGTTGCGCCTTAAATAAAATTTTTTTGGGGAGATGATTTATGAAATTTAGAAAATTTTATACTAAAATTGTTTTATTTATAACAATTATGATTATACCGCTATATGCTGCTGATACAGATTGGGGATCAATAAGACCAATGGCAGCAGGCCTTAATTCAATTAATGATTGTGCAAAAAATTTAATAAACAATTTACGAACTGCTGTTAACACATATGGTGTTTCTACGATAATAGCTTTTACACAGACACAAAACGGCGGGAAAGGGATGTCTTATACGTTCAATACCCATGCCTCATATTTGTTAGTAAAAAGCGGTACTTTCAACGTTACAACTGGTTTGGGAAACGGTAAATCGTTCAGCTATCTTCTTATTGTAACTGATACTGCTGGAACACCGAATTATAAATTAAAATTTTATTTTAACAATATTAATGATATATATGGCGGGGAAACACTCACAGTAGTATTACCGAATTATTTTACTTCATCAGCATCGTCTTCCTATTCCCAGGAAATTCTGACATATAATGATGCCGGTGGAAATAATTCAGTCAAGATTTCAAATTATGATTCAAATGTAGGAACAACAAACGGTTTCAATATCCGGGCTTTAGTGCAATTAAAAGGAAGCACGGTTGAGGTTTCATCCTTGATATATAGATACAATAGCGGCGATATCCCCAACAATGGATATTATACACTGGCATTTATTGCAAATACTGCATCGCCAAATAATACTATAGCTCTTCAAGGGGCTCATGCAACTGATGATGCTCCGAAAGATAATGGTTATACTGCTGTTAGTTTATCTGTGAATCGTAACAATGGTAAATTTAATGTCAGCAGTGGAAATGGAGTTTATGTCGGAGACCAGGTTTCAACTGACACTACAGAATATCCCGCTATATCTTCATTAACAACTTTATTCACCAATATGGGAACTAATGCAGCATTTTATAATGTGAGTCATCAATTGAATGGCGCTTTTATGGCTCCTATTACTGACCTGGGGTATCCGCAGTAAATTTTAAAAGAATTCCCGGAATATTTTAAATAAAACTAAAAGCCTGTGAAAACTCACAGGCTTTTTTCTTATATAAAACCTTAAATCTAAATAGAATTCCCGGATAGTTCTTGAAATGTCAAATGAAACCTTCACAAAAGAATCAGGGAAAATACCTGCAAGCCGGTTTTGGAAAATTTTTTTGGTTCGGTATTTTTTTTAAAAAAGAGAATACTCGAATTCTACTTGAAATAGCAGCATAGAATCTACATTATGACTCCATCAAACGGGTGTGTCCGTATAAATTTCTGTTTTTAAATGCGTAAATTCCCTTATTGATAAAATCAACCTGTTTACAAAACACTGATTGTAAAAAAATAAAACTGTATAAATATATTATTTAAAAACATAAATACTCATTTAGAGAGTATTATTATTAAGGATTTTCATGAAACACACTCTGCTATTCAATCTTCTTTTTATTGTTTTTTCTCCAGTATCAATATTCGCTGCAGGAATCTATCAAAACCAGAATCAGAGTGCCGAATTTATCCGGACAGTAAATAGAAATGCAAGTACAGAGGTTGACGCTGTCTATTTTAATCCCGCAGGTACTGTATTTTTAAAAGACGGGGTGCACCTGTACTTAAGCGATCAGTACATAAATGATCAACGCGAAGTCAGAAACTCATCAAAGGTGATTCAGACCTATGTAGCTGTCCCTTCAGAACAAAAGTATAATGGAACAGCCACCACATTTCTTTATCCGGACATATATTTTGTTTATAAATCAAAAGACCTGGCGATATTCGGGGGCTTCGGGATTATTGGAGCAGGAGCGAGCGCCGCATTTAATAACGGCCTCCCGATGTTTGATACTCTTGCCCTTGGATATCTTGCAGCCCTTTCAGGTGGATTTGAAAACTTAAATTATAAATCAAATATTTCAATGGAAGGCATGCAGGCAATGCTTGGATTTTCTTTGGGCGGCGCATACAAGATAAATAATATACTTTCTTTTGCACTTGGAGCCCGGTTAGTTTATTTCATTCAAACAGCAGAAATAAAATTTCACTGGATAGAAGGTTCCGGTCCAGGTATAAATCCGGCAGATGTGACAGACATGCAGATTTCAATGACCGCGGATGGAATTGCCTGCTCCATTATAGCCAGTGCCCATGTCAGGCCGCTTCCCAATATGAATATCGGGATGAAATTTGAATATCACACGCCGCTTGATGTTAAAAATAATACCAAGATTATGGAAGTCCCGAAAAAACTCTGGGACATGGAAGATGTAAGGAAAGGTCTTGAAAGCTATAGTCATGGAGCTGTTTCTAAAAAAACCATGCCTATGCTTGCCTCTATCGGAATTTCCTATCTTTTCTTTTCAAAACTGAAAGTGGAAATCGATTTTACATATTTTTTTAATAAAGCAACTGATTGGGGAACTGATAAGTACAATGAAATAATCTCGCAAAAATTTAACGATGGTTATGATGTGGGCCTTGCTGTTGAATATGAAATTATTAATGGGTTAAAGATGAGCGTAGGCAGCACCTATTCAGTAAGCGGCAGGACAGAAAAAAGCTCAAATGATGTTGATATTGGACTGGATGCAATCACCCTTGGCTTTGGTGTTACTTATGCATTTACAGAAAATTTACAGGTAAAAGCTGCGGCAATGCATGTTTTTTTTAGAAGCCAGACATTTGAAAATGATACTTCAAAGGTTCCTGATGCAGATAAAAAAACATGGCTTGAAGGAAAGACTTTACTAAGTGAAAGTACCTGGATTGCCGCTATCAGCGCTACCTACAGATTTCCATTCAAGAAGGAGGCGGCTGAAAGCAAAAAAAACGATGATCAGAATAAAGCAAAAAAAGCTGATGAAAAAAAAGTTGATGATAAGAATATAGAAAAAAAAATCTAAATAAATAAGGCTTATTCTTTAATTTTGGGAAAATGAAGTTAAAGCAATAATCTTTCACCCATGTCCCGCAACAGGGGCATGCAGGAGTATATTTAAAGCAGATTATATGATTATTTATCAGGTGCCCCCATTGGGGGTCAGGGGGCTTGGGCTAAAGAAATATTGTTTTTCCTAAAATTTAAAAAAAAAGGATATAATAACCTTTTCCGGATGTTCTTAATAGGTTGTATTCCATGGAATATTACTGCTGGAACTATTTCCATCTTGAAAAACTGTGTAGTATCCTCCGTTTGCTTTTCCGCCGCTGATCTCTAAAAAGTGGTCAATGTATCCTTTATAGATGCCGTCAATATTAACTTTTTTTCTTAACGTACCGCTTTGGGCATTTATATTAGTAATATCAGTATATACCTCTCCATTAAAAACCATATAATTGTCGCTATAGTTTGTATAAGTTATGGTAACACCAACTTCGCTCATAAAAGTTATCCAGCCTGAATTATACAAACAAGTTCCGGAAATTTCACCGTTTATTGTGTCATTGCCGAATCCTCCCATTGAAGGGATTTTATCCTGCGACACTTTTATTGCCCTCATAAACTCCTGGAAAAATTCGGCATCAGTAATCTTTTTTCTGTAGGCGCTGTATGGAGCAGTGTGCCCCCCGTCTCCATACGAATTTACAGCAGCAATTTTATAATAAAACATCCCGGGCGGTACAGAAGTATCCTCATAAACAGCGCTTGTAATGCCGTCGGTTCCGGAAATGATCGAATATTCACCGCTTAGTTTTTTCGATCTCAACACCTTGTAGCTGTTTGCTCCTGCAACAGAATCCCAGCTTATTATAACTTTATTGTCCTGGCATTCTAACTGTATATTCTTTGGTACACCCGGGGCTCCGGGTATTAATAAAAATCCTTCAGATGTATTGGCAAATCCGCTTTCAATACCTGAATCTTTAAATGCCTTAATTTTATAAAAATAATGAGTCCCTGCAGTTACATTTTCATCAACATATGAATAAGAATAAGTTGATGGTGTTCCGGTTTGCCCAGGAATATTCTCGGGATCAAGTTTAACTGTTCCTGATTTTCCAACACCTGATTTTAGTAAAGTTGAAATTGCTGAATAAAGTATGAGATTTGTTTTGTTCACCAGAATAATCGAGCCAATATTGGCTGTACGGTCCGTTTTTATCTTCAGTAGCCGCTTTTTTTCGGACTCAACTGAACTGCTGACAGTATATGCGGTACATACAGTTCTTCCAAAAGCGGTATTAATTGCAGTAACAATATCATTCTGAGTATAGGTTTTCCCCCACGTGCCGCCTGCAAATGTCACTGTTTTTGTTTCATCATCAACAGTAATATTGACAGCAGCTGTCTGAGAGCCAAGAATAAAGATCCCTTCAGTATAAGCACCGGTAAAAATATTTTTCTGCCGCAGATCAACATCGGATGTAAACTCCGGCGCAATTATCTGCGGTTCTGTACTTCCGCTGTTTTCAATAAATGTAATCGGTACTATTTCAGTTTCGCGCATTGAACAGAGTTCTGTAAAACCTGTATCTGGATTGTCGGATCTATACAATTTATATAAATCAGCATTACTTGCATGTTCCCATTTTAATCCGATCTTTGTTTCATGTATTCCGGCAGAAGCCTCAAGGGATGCTGGGGCATTTAGCACTTCCACTGTTGTATTGACCCATACATTTTTTTCAAGATCTGCAGAATCAGGTCCCCATTTGCATCCTGAAAAAAATAGAATAATTATGGAACTGAATAAAGCTGCTATTATTACGGTATTTTTTTCCAAGTGTTTCATTTAATCTATTTCCTGAAAATTAAAATTATTAATATTTTATTGGTAGTAACCTGTAAATTATTTCTATGTATCATGATAAAAAAACAGAAATAAAGGAAAGAATATGTAAACATTCCCTTATTAAAGGGCCAGTATGCAATTTATCGGAAACTATTTCAACAATAATTCATTAAATTATAAATGAGTTAATACTGTTATATCATTATATACTTATTTTGGATAAAAAGGGAAAAACTGATAAAAAAGAGATGTGTTGCTTATACGAAAAATACACATAGCCAAGTCAGTTTTTTTTAAGCAGCTTCGTCAATCATTTATACACCAATGCTTATTTATTCTTTGATTTTATTATTTTATAATAAAAATATGTAAAGTATGTGGTGAGTTTGAAGTGTAAAGGATGTGCTGTTCTGCTCAAATGGCTATTTCTTTTTATGAGACATAACCTATCTTATAAGAAGCAGCATGTTGCATCATTCATAAAAGTACTCCAAACACCTACTGTTGCCTCATCTAAAAAAGTACTCCAAATGCGATATTTTTTGAAGAATCAAGAATAGAACACGGATGACACGGATTTTTATTCTTCAAATTTAAACCTTCAGCATGCCGCGGAATCCTCTTGCGGCATAGTAGGATTCTGCGCCGTTGTGATAAACAAAAACATGATTGTAACGGCGATCACAAAAAAGTGCCCCTCCGAGTTTTCTGATCTCTTCCGGAGTTTTTATCCAGCTCGATGTTTTTTTATCGAAACTTTCAAGATTCTGCAGCTCTCTATATTGTGCTTCTGTTAAAAGATCAATGCCCATATCAAGAGCCATATCAATTGCATTATTTTCTGGTTTATGTTCTTTTCTTGATTCCAGCCCTTCGCGATCATAACAAATGCTTCTGCGGCCGTTTGGACTTTCCTCTGAGCAGTCAATAAATATGTATTTATCTGTTTTTTCGTCATGAGCAGCAGCATCCGGTTCTCCGCCGGTGATTTCCATTTCATTGAGAGACCATAATTTATCAGTATTGGTTTCCAGCCTTTTTTGTATTTCAGCCCATTTTAAACCTTTGTGACGGTTCATATTTTTTTCAAAGCGGTCTTTCAGAATTTTTAATAATTCAATACGCTGTTTTTCTGATAATTGTTTTTTTTCTTTCTTCATATTTAAACCTCCAGATGAAGTATTTTAAAAATAATAAATTAATTATAATTCAAATATTATTCAACTAAATTATTAAATACTTTTTTATTGAATAATGAATAGAACACGGATGACACGGATGACACGGATTTTTTTTGATTAGTTTTACCGGTTTCATTATATAGGTGTAGTCGTATTTTTCTGTCTTATCCTTCTTTAAAAAATCTGAATCTTTTTCTTTATCCGCGCTCATCATGAAAATCCGTGTCATTCGTGTTCTATTGATAATTTCCGGGCAGTAATTATATTATTTATACAGTTCCTAATGAGACATAAAAAAGCTTTGACAAATTCATGCGCATACCTCTATATAAACATAAACGCATATGCGTATATGGAGGAAGTATGGCATTATCATTATACACCCGTCCGCAGGACGACAAGATAATTGAAGATCTGAAAATTAAATCATTAAAGGAAAAAACTTCAATTTCCGATGTCACAATGAAATTACTGAAAATGTGGCTTAATGGTGAAATTAAAATAGATAATAAAAAAGGAGCAAGAAAATGAAATTTATTTCTGTTCTAAATCAAAAAGGCGGATGCGGCAAAACAAGCCTTGCAGTGCTGATTGTGCTGGCTTTGTCATCTACCGGCAAGAAGGTCCTGGCAATCGATTGCGATCCCCAGGGAGGCCTAACTTCGTTTCTTCTGCCTTCTGACCAGACTTTCTTCGGATTATTTGAACTTATTGGAGGCTTCAAAAAACTCAATGAGGTTATTTATAAAACAGACCGCGGCGGAATGGAAATTGAGATTATCCCTTCGGATTACAAGCTCGATTCAATAGCGCCTACTCTTGATCCTTACGCATTGAAGCGTCTGTTTAAAAATCTCAAAGGTTACGACTACGTTATATTTGATAATCCTCCAACCGTGCAGGGAATATCAAGAGCGTCGTCCATACTTGCAGATGAGATCTATATACCAGCAGATATATCCGCCCCGACCCTCGGGCCGACGAAATATACAATCAAGGCTCTTGAGGATATCGATAAAAAAGGAAAAGTTATACTTGTCGGCTACAAGGAACCCAGGGACGAGAACAAGGGATTCATGGCCGAGCTGTCGAGGAAGTTCATCGATTCGCTGAACGGCCATTACGTAGGTACAGTTCCAAAGACGATCACTTCAGCAAGGGCCATAGCAGACCCGGGCGTAAAATGGACTGCGTCAAAAATAGAAAGCCTTCTCGAGCCGCTTCTTGATATTATGGAGGTTAAGCGAAATGAACGAAAAGCAGTTTAAGAATAAGGCTATAAGGCCGATGAATCCGGATGAGCTCAGCATGTCACCTGAGCTTTCCGAAGTACAGCCGTACATGCCGATCAGCTCTGAAGACCGGGAGCGTCTGAAAAAGGATATTCAGGATTCAGGAGAGATCAGGGACCCGATAAAAGTATATTTCAGCAATAGCGGCCAGTGCCTCATTATTGGGGGTAAAAACCGTTGGGAGATAGCAAAGGAACTGAAATGGCAGTACGTTCCTGTTGAGGTGCTTGAGCTTTCTCCAAAACAGCGCAGGGAGCTTGCCATAATGGACAACCTCGCAAGAAGGCACCTCTCAACAGGCCAGAAGAGCATGATAATAGAAATGTTTCTGAGAAATGACCCTGTACAGTCAAACAGAATCATTTCAAAAAAAACAGGCACGGATCACAAAACTGTAGGCGTTATAAGAACAAAGCTTGAGTCAGGCGGGGAAATTCCCCGGGTGAAATCCATCAAGGGCAGCGACGGGAAAAGCTACAGGAAACTTCCTTCCGGCCAAAAAAAATCAGTTGGGGAAATTCCCCAGGTGAAGAGCAAAGCAAAATCGCCGGAATTTCAGAAAAGGGACAAGGCTCTCGAAAAAAATCTTATCAGGCAGATAAAATTCTACATGAGTACCCTTTCAGGAGCGGATGCGAAAAATTTCAGGAAAGAGCTTGCAGGCAGCCTTTGAAAATAAATATGCCGGCATTTAGTAAAGGATTCCGCCATGAGCGTAATTGATCATTACGAAAATCATCTGGCCGGTTTTTACACATGGATTTACGGCGGGCTGGAAAATAAAATAAAAGACAATGCCGCTTTCTTCAGTGAAAATAATATCAGGTCGCATTTGACCGGAACTGCAATTGACCTTGGCGCAGGTTCCGGTTTCCAGTCCATTCCTCTGGCCCAAGCCGGGTTCAAGGTGTTCAGCGTTGATTTCAGCGGGAAGCTTCTGGATGAATTAAAAAATAAGAAAAACAATTCAGATATCACCATAATCAGATCTGACATTATGAATTTTTTCTCTTATGAAAATCTGAACCCGGAACTGATTGTCTGCATGGGCGATACTTTAACTCATCTCAGGAGTTTAACTGATGTAGAATTAATGTTAAATAACTGCTATAAACAGCTTGAAAAAGGCGGCAGCCTCATTTTAACTTTCCGCGATCTGACGCATGAGCTCTCCGGCATAAGCAGATTCATACCGGTGATGAATGACGAAAATATAATATTCACATGCTTTCTGGAATATTTTAATGATCATGTTGTTGTCCACGATATTGTAAATGAACGCGACAGCGGCAGGTGGCTGCAGAAAATCAGTTCATACAGAAAAATAAAAATTCCGCAGGAGAAAATTAAAAAATATCTGATTGAATTAAATTTTAAACTCAATGTATTTGAAGTTGATAAAGGCATCGTAACTGTGATTGCAGTTAAGGAGTAAATCATACCGGAATTTTTTATACAAATTATTATCTGATCTTAATGAGACATAATTTATAAGTACCATTTTTTATATCAGTAATGTTATTGAATGCAGACAGTAAAATAGGCAGCATGATGTTGTGGAAGTTTCAGATTTTTTACTTAAGAATTGAACGGCTTTATAAAAAAGAGTAATTTATCATGTTAAAAACGGGCTGCCCTGCCCCTGGAAATTTTAATTGTAAGGATTATAGCCATGTCTGGAATACCGGTAGAAACAATTCTGCAGCATATGAAAGCAGCATATGAGGACAGAATGCCATTTAACAAACTGCTTGGAATAAAGATAGACACTATCAACCTGGAAACAGCTGTTATACGGATTGACATGAAGGATGAACTTGTGGGAAATTTTGAAAAGAAGATTCTTCATGGAGGTGTTATATCGAGTGTGCTGGATTTTACCGGAGGCGTAATTGCCCAGATTAATTTAATAAAAGAAATGAAGGACCCGGCTCCCGAAGAGCTTCTTAAACGCCTCACGGGCATGGGAACCATTGACATGCGCATAGACTATATCCGTCCGGGAAGAGGAAATTATTTTCTGGCTACAGGCCACATGATGCGTCTGGGAAACAAGGTTGCTGTTGCCCGTACTGAACTTGTCAATGATGAAGGCGTGCTGATTGCAGTCGGCACCAGCACGTATCTTGTCGGATGAGTCCTGGCGGAGGTAGTTTAAAAAAGTATGGCTGATATCAGGGAAAAAAGATCTTTTAAAATTGCATTTAATGACTGTAATGAATGCAACGGGTGCATCAGCTGCGATGAAGCCTACTGCATATTCAATTCCGGCGGCAACCCTGAAAACTGCAATATTGAAAATTGCAGATACTGCGTATCTTTTTCCAGAAAACAGCGCCTGTTCCTCGGCAATGTCGGCTGAATAATTATTGACATTGCAGTTGCATGTATATATAATGTTGATACGAGAGGTTTAAATGATAAAAAAAATGGTTCAGCACGGGAATAGTTCTGCAATAATTATTGAAAAGCCGTTGATGGAGCTGCTTCATATTAATTCTGAAACACCGCTTGAAATAGTTACAGACGGGAAAAATTTAATTATTTCACCTGTACAAAATAAAGAACGGTTAAATAAATTAGTAAATACCCTTGATAAAATTAACCAAAAACACAGGAACACTCTGCAGAAATTAGCCAGATGAAGCGTGAAAACATTGAGTTTCTTACTCTTGCTGAAGTATTTGAAATTCATAATAATCAAATTAAATTATATGGCGGCGAAGAAGGGATAAGAGATGTTTCTTTATTAAGCTCTGCATTATCAATCCCGCAATCAACTTTTAACGGTGAGTTTCTGCATAAAGATATTTTTGAAATGGCTTCAGCTTATGCATTTCATATTTGTCAGAATCATCCATTTGTTGATGGAAATAAAAGATCTGCTTTAGTAAGTGCATTGGTTTTTTTAAATTTTAATGGAGTAGATATTGAAGATCCTGAGGAAATACTATATATATCAATGATGAAAATGGCTTCAGGCAAAATGAACAAGTCACAGTTTGCAGAAATTTTAATAAAGCTCTCAAATTTTTAAAACATGATTGGAAAGAATAATTTATCCCGGAGAATATATATGAGTAAAATTGATGATGCAGTATCCTGCTACAACAGCGGCTTCAACTGTTCGCAGGCAATTCTTTCCACATATGGAACTGATTTCGGAATAGACCGCGATATAGCATTAAAGCTTGCTACAGGATTCGGCGGCGGTATGGGGCGCATGGGTGAAACCTGCGGAGCAGTAAGCGGAGCATTCATGGTGATAGGACTCAAGTATGGAAAATTTATTAAAGACGATGATGATAAAAGAGAAAAAACATATGAGCTTGTAAAGGAATTCCGCCGCAGATTTGAGGAGAAGAACGGTACAACTGTGTGTAAAAATCTGCTGAACTGCGATATAATGAAAGATTCTGAATTAATCCGTGCCAGGGAAGCCGGCTTATTTAAAACCATATGCCCTAAAATGATCGCTGATGCTGCGGAAATCCTTGAAGAAATTATCCTTTAGCTAAATATAGTTTTTTAAAATTTCAAGCACTGCAGCGTCAACTGTGCCGAACTGCGCAAGAATTGAGCTGCGCATGTTTTGCAGTTCCGCAGAAGGCCTGTAATCGGAAAGATGCCTGAACCTTCCTGTACGCCGTCCCAGGATATACATCTCGCGGTCTTCAACAGGCATATCGAGAAATCTGTCCGCTGATGCTGTCATTGCAGCACGGTCTGCCGGAAGATCGCCTTCGATGTCCTCAATGAGATTCATTATATGGTCGCTCGAAATATGGCTTGTAATGTTTTCATCAAGTGCGTTCAGAAATGTTTTTATTTCACGGATCTTTCCTTCCTCTGAAACAGACACCCACGTTCCTGCAGTCATCAAATCATACAATGTTGTGCCTGGAAGAGGAACTGTACTGCGAAGGCGTATGAAATGCGGATTTATCTGATTGATAACAGCTGCAGTTTCAAGCGCGTTCCGCTCCGAGAGTGCCTCTCCTCCGATGCCAGGCATGAAATATTCGGAAAGTTCGAATCCTGCTGCTACAGCCTTTTTGCCTGCGCTGACCTGTACTGCTGAATCAATGCCTTTATTGATCATTTTCAATGCTTCATCTGAACCTGATTCCATTCCGATATGAATGCGGTTTAATCCTGCAGCTCTGATAGCAGCAAGGTCCTCTGCTGATTTGGAATGCACGGTTCGCGCGCGAGCGTAGGTGGTGATTCTTTTTATTGAAGGAAATTTCGCGAGCATGTATTCAAGAATATGTAAGATATCAGGAGTTTTCATTACAAGCGAGTCTGCGTCTTGCAAAAATAAGCTCTTCATTCCGTAAGAAAGCCAGAATGCAACAACCTCCATGCAGCGGAAATCAATGTCCTTTTCTGCAGCTATTTTCTTCAGTACAGGAACATGGGGTATGTCGCCGTTTTTTTCAGTTATGTCAAGAACCTGCGCTGCAATAAAATGCATTGAATCAATGTCGGATTTTATTTCATCAACAGAGCGTATGGAGAATTTCATATTTTCGTAGGAATGGCAGAATGCACAGCGGTTCCACGGGCAGCTGCGCGTGAGTCTCAGAAGTATACTCGAAGATTCGCTTGGCGGCCGTATGGGACCTGATTCAAATTTATGTGTCATGTCGCATCTCTCTTTTATTTATTGCGGATATTTAACTATATCTGCATTCTGCGTCAATTCCAAATCGTATACCCACTATCCACTGCCCCCCATCCCCCGGAGGGGGCGCGTGATAAATAATTGACTTTGCAGTTGCATTAATATTTCTGAAAATTATTTTATAGTTGGATTAATGGGAAAGAGATGCTATTGCAATAATCTGCTCCCCGTCCCCCAAAGGGGGCGAATTATTGTGAATCAAAGATAAAGATGCAGTAATAAAATTTTTAATTTTACAGAGATGATAATATATGAATTATTTAAGAAATGATTATTATTTAGCGGCTGAGTTTTTTCGCCCCCTCCGGGGGGTGGGGGGCTTCGATCAAGGAATAAAAAACTATATGTGCAGATCAGGTAAACCATGAAACCATTTCGAATTATAAATATTTTTTTAACTGCAGTTTTCCTTTTAACAGGATCAGGCTTATTTGCAGCACAGAAGGTTTTCGTGTCTGTGTACAGCAGCAGCATGAAAAAATTGATCCCGGCTCTTGTGGTGCTTCCGGATTCATATCGGAATTCAACTGATTTATTCCCTGTGGTTTATCTTCTTCACGGAGCCGGGGATGATGAGAACGCATGGGTTGACCGCACTTCTGTTATGGAACTTTCCGATCTTTATAACACAGTTTTTGTATGCCCTTCAGCCGGCAGAACAAGCTGGTACTTCAACAGCCCCATAGATCCGGATTATCAGTATGAAACCTTTGTATCTTCAGAGCTTGTTTCTTTCATTGACGGAAAATTCCGCACTTTGAAAAACCGCTCAGGAAGAGGAATTGCAGGCAACAGCATGGGCGGTCATGGAGCTTTGTTTCTCGCGATCAGGCACAGGGATGTTTACAGCGCAGCTGCTTCAATGAGCGGCGGCGTGGATATCCGCCCTTTCCCTGAGAGATGGGATATTAAAAAGCGCATTGGTTCAATAAAAGATTATCCTGAAAGATGGGATGCCCTGACAGTTATTAACCTTGCAGACACAATTTCAGATAGCGGTCTTGCAATTTCAATAGACTGCGGTGCGGAAGATTTTTTTCTGGGAGTAAACAGGGCTCTGCATGAGAAACTTATATCAAAGAGGATTTCACATGAATACATGGAACGTCCGGGCAGGCATAACTGGAATTACTGGGATAATTCGCTTAAACTTCAGATGGAGTTTTTTAAAAAGAATTTCTCGTTGGGATTGAAAAAAACCCCCTCTAACTCCCCCTTAAGAAAGGGGGAGAATTATGGAAAGTGAGAAAATCACGCAGGAATTATTTTTTCCATTACCACTTCCATGCCGCACACTCTGTGTTCGTCTGTAATTTTTCTGAACTCCACATTGTCAAACATGCGAAGCACATAAAGCAGGCCGACACCGCCCGTCGAATATGGTGTTTTTTTCTGCATAAATGTATTGAAATCAAAAAAATATTTCAGCTGAAACTGATCGAAATTTTTAATTGCAGTTGCGAAAGCTTTCTTTTTTTCTTCATCTGCAATGGAATCTTTCTGTTCCTTGATGAATTTTATTGCGCTTCCGAGATCCGCTCTTAGCTGCTTAAAACGGTTGTATGCATTAAAGTCTATGCCTTCGCCTTCATCTGCAACCGACATCTCAATTTTTTTATAATCGCTGTCCAGGAAAAGAAAACCGTTTACCCTGAGCTTTACTGTAACAAATTTGCCTGAATCATATTTATTGCCGTGAATTATTGCATTGCGCACGATTTCGCCGAGACTGAATTCAATGGAATTCAGTGTTTCTGTATTTATATTGACCAGAGATTTTAATCTGTCAATTACCCTGGTGATAATATAGCCTTCCATGTGGATGGCACTCGGCATCTTCCATGTATATATGCCGAGATCTTCACTTTCTGTAATATCATCTTTGTGAACATCGTAGAAAATTTCTTCATCATTTAGAAGCAGAATAAATTCATCGGCTATAGCCGGATTATATGCTTTACCTTTCTGTTCCTCGAAATATTTTATTACTTTATCTTTTCTGTCAGTATCCTGGTACTCCGGCAGCGTGAACAAAGTAAAGTAATCATCAGCAATCCTGATAATCTGCGCCCCTTCGTTTATTGCGTTTCCTTTGATCCCTGCAGGAAAGCCGCGGCCGTCATAAGATTCGTGGTGCTGTTCTATAATGGTCTTCACACCGTCGAGCTCTTTAAGATTGCTGATAATATCTATGCTTCGCTTCGGATGGTTTTCGATCATGCGGATATCATCTTCGCTGATATCTGCACTTATTCCTGAAGAAATATTCTGGACGCCGATCATACCTATGTCGTGAAGCAATGCTGCTATTTTGATTTCCTCCGTTTTTTCATGATTATAGCCGAGCTTTCGCGCCAGCATAACCGAGATTCTCGCTACATCCTGCGTCTTTTCATACAGCCTTGTTGAACTGTCAAGAATCAGGGAGGATATGATCTGGATAGAGCTGCTGAACAGCCCGGCCTTATCCCGCGAAAGGGATTCTATCTTTTTAAACGTGCGGGAATACCGGTATGACAGCATAAGAGCCTGTGTGATTATGAAGATAAATAATCCATATCGCGATATCGGCCCGAAACTTAATATTTTCAAAATATATAGAATTTCTATCAATGAAGAAACAAGAGTTATGGATATACCTGCAATGAGAAATGCAAAACCCTCCTTTTTTATCATTGAAGTTTTTATTATTAAATAAATTCCATATACCATCCATATTAGAATAAAAGCCTGAGAAACAAACATGGAATACCAGTAAAAACGCGAGAAGCTGAAAATTACAAGCAGGCATAATCCTGATCCGATTGCGGTGAGAAAATTTTTTAACGTTTTTGAGTAACTTTCTTTTAGCAGCCAGTAAAGATAAAGATTGCCTGTAACCAGTCCGAGATTAATAGTGAGAAATGAAATTTTTTCATTTAACTCCCAGCTGAACCATGGGAAAAAATCAATAAATAATCTCTCGCCGAGAAAAGGAATTCTCAGTGCGAAGACCAGGCATAGCAGACTGAAATAGAGGAATGTCCGATCCTTTATATTCATGATATAAAATGACAGATAATATATTACCATTATAACAAGGACTCCGAATAAAAACATTTCAAGAATCTGGGACAGCAACTGATCATGCCTGATTATATCTTTGTGTCCTATAGTTATTGTATCCTGGAATCCGCCTTTTGCATGATAAAAATTTGAGATCTGTAAAACAAGCTGTACCTCATCCGAGTGGGAATGAAAAAAAGCAAGCTGTGGCAGAAATTGCGCTTCCATGGAATTTATATTCATCCCTACTTTGCCGTTTGCAGCAATAATCTGATTATCAGCCCATAAGGTGTATGCAGTGTACATGTGCCTGATTCGTAAAGCATACAGAGTTTCTGCTTTTTTTAATTTAATTTTCAGGCGGTAAGTTGCGCAGCCATCTCCGCTAAGAGGACCGCTGCCTGCATTAAACCCGTTCCAGTATGACGGTACTGTGATGTTTCCTGTTTTAAGTGGAGGGTTTAATGAAGAAAAATCAGCAGGCGTTAGAAGACGGTTCCAGTAAAACTCCCACTCGCCATCAAGCTTGATTGATTTTTCAGATCTGAAATCATGTCCGGAAATGTCGATATACCCATTGACAGCCCTGTACGTGCTGTCTTTCCCGGGACTTTGCGTGCAGGAGGAAAAAATCAGCATTCCAGTTATAATGGAAATTATTATCTTGAGTTTTATCATAAAAAATACACTATTATATATAACACCTGATATTATAAAACAAATTGCAATCATTTTTTTTGTTATTGGAGATTGATATAAACAGGCTGATTTTCAATATTAAATTAACATCTCAGATATAAGATTATTATAATAAAATGTTACTTGATTTTACATTTGAATTGAGCTTTAATGCCTACTTATAACAGCAGCGGAGATAATTTTTTTCTTTAAGAACATCATTTTATACAAATGAAAAATACCGATATTTAAATCAATGAATAAATATTTGATAATATAAGGATTAATATATGCCGGAAAACAAAACAATTCTATATAATAATTCCGTAGAATTGACCAGTATCACAAATGACGGAATAATTAATAATCTTGCAGATCTGATAACAGGCAAAATTGCCATATTCAGGATGAATGCTGAAAATAAACTTGTAACTATCCCTATTGAGAAGCTTGAACAGTACCTTGGAGAATCGCTCTCAACAGACGCTGTATTTTATATTGAAAAAGACTGGAATCAGAAAGTAAGAAAATATTATGAAACAAATCAGTCATCTCCGCTGAACAAGGGAAAATCTGACGGAAAATCCGGGATCATGGAGCTTGTGGAAAAGTACGGCAATACAAATGAAATGATAAAGAATTACCATATGATTTCCATTGAAGAGAGGGAGGAAATTCTTGATAAGAGTATAGAAGGCCTGCATGAATTAAGCAATAAGAAAACTGCAATTGATATGGATTCGATTGTAAAAATGGTGGATGTTATAGCCAAAACCTTCTATGCCAATTATGCCAACCTGGAAGACAACCTCTCTTCGGAAAACGTTAAAAATAATCTGCACGGAATATTTGTAAAAACCGAATGGGTAATACAGCTGATTATTGAAATTTTCAAAAATAACGGATCAGCTCTGGATATATATAAAAAAATAGACAGCATTTCAACAGGCTCACCCACGATTGACAATATGAACAAGGGACTCCTCTGGTTCATAGGTTTCTGTTTGTTTTTTAATGACTATATAGACAAGGGGCTCGTGACAAAAAAAATCAGGGTCGAATTCAAGGATAAATACTCGCGTTATTATAAAAAAAGAATGAATGACGATATGACAAGTATTGAAAGGATTATCAAAGGCGGATTAAAAAAAATTGATGCTGAAAAAGAACTACCTGTCTATGCTATGGGGGCTCTTCTCTATGACATCGGCAAGATTCCTTTTGTGGGATATCACGACAGTGAAGACGGCTACGATGAAAATATGGTTAAGATGCACGTGCTTCTCGGTTATAACATGATATTCAAGACCAGAAAATATCAGTTCACAGTAGCTGCCATGGCTGCGTTTCATCATGAGTATTACGGCGGAAGGGGGGGCTATAATTTTACAAATCCTATAGTTTCAAAAATAAACCAGAAAAAACGTACAGAAGACAGCGCCCAGTATTTCATCACATGCGATGAAAAAGAATTCAGGGAAGGTGTGGCCCTGGCGCTTTTCCCGTGCAAACTGATCGAGATCATTGATATTTATAATGCTTTGATCCGCAAAAAAAATACTCATTATGATTCCATGAAAATTCTGAAAAAAAATTTTATCACACAGAGCCTTAAGATTGACCCGCTCATTTTTGAAATTTTTCTTGAATTCAAGCAGAAGTGCGGGCTTATTTCCGCTGAGGAACGCAGGGAAATAGATGCAATAATTTATTGATTTTTTTAAAATAAAGTTATAATTGAAGTTTTTAATTTTACAGAAAAAAACAGCGGATGGATATTAAAAAATGAAACGGATTTTATCTTATTTTATTCTTGCCCTTTGGATCCCATTTATTCTCTTTGTCGATTACCTGACACCTCTCGGTATAGCAGACGGCATGCTTTATCTGATCGGGGTAGTATATGCAGCTGTTTTAAACGATAAGAAGAAGATTATAATTTATTCTGCTGTCTGTTCGCTTGCTACAGCTGCAGGTGTTTTTATTTCACCGGATACCGGTGTGACTGTATTAATATACGGCGCGAACAGAGTCTTTGCGATTTTAGCGATATGGCTTATAACAGCTTTTATAATCATACGGATGAAACAAAAAGAGAAGATAGAGAAGCTGGGGCGTATGATAATTATGAGCGCCTGGAATAAGCAGGTAAAGTACAATGACACCTGGATATCAGTTGAAGATTATCTGAAAAAGGAATTCAATATTATTGTATCTCACAGTATAGATCCGGAATCTGCAGAAAAGATGCTCAGAGATTTGGAAAAGACCGGGATAGAGAAATAATTTATTGAATTTATCGGGAAGTCTTTAACTCATAAATTATTCAGTAAGTATTCAGGCTGATTTTTTTAATTTAAAATTTAAATACAATAGTAAATTTGAGGAACCAATGAACACACAAAACAGATTCATATCAGTAATGACCATGATTATTTTTACTTTAATGATTATTTCAGTTACATCCTGCTCGAAAAAAACAGGTGATGAGGCGGTTGTTGCTGCAGTATTAGGAAAAGCTGAAATTATTAAATCAGGCGGAAAACCTAAACAGCTCAGGGTAAAAGACAAGCTTGAAAAAAACGATATTATTAAAACCGGCACAGGTTCGTTTGTTTCGATACAGATAGGAAATTCATCTATGATTAACATTCTGGAAAAATCCAGCCTGAAATTTTCCTCGCTTGATTCCGGCAAGGAATTTTTTCTCGATCAGGGCAAGGTATTTTCAAAAATTCTGAAACTTGAAAAAGGCGCATCACATACGATGTATACCAAAACAACTACTGCTGCTGTAAGGGGAACAGTATATAGCGTTTATGCAACCGAGAAGCAGACAGTTGTTGCTGTAAATGACGGAAAAATACTTGTTAAAAAATCTTCTGATTTCGGAAAGGATGAAGAAAAGATTATAGATAAAGGCAATACTGCAGTTGTAGCTGAAAAAATTGAAACCCGTCCGATATCTAAAGAGGAGAAAAAGGAATTTCAGAAAGTTGAGGAGATGTCCCCCCGTATAGTAGATAAGGATACCGGGAAAAAAGAAACGCAGAATATTTCAACCGGTGCTTCGGCTCTGATTCTCAAAACAGCCAAGATGGCGTTTAAATCATCTGAACCGGTAAATGTTGATTATATCAATATGCCTGATAACAGAAATGCCTGGGTTTCTATTGCGAATTTAGCTGCTCCAGGCGGCAGTCATTTGGCGTTCGACTGGACTTATGGAAATAAGAACGGCAGGGTTACTTTCAAAGGATTGAATTTACAGCCTGGTACATATGAAGTCAGGGCGCATTTCGGCAGAAGCAATAATATTGATAAAAAAACTACATTTACTGTAATAAAATAGCTGCAGATTTCTTATTGTAAAAGGATGCTATGAAAAAAATTCTCACAGTTATGCTGCTCCTGCTGATATTAACAGCTGGCGCAGCACGGGCTGAAACAACCAGTGATGTCTTTATAGGTAAATGGATTCTTACTGGCGGTTCTGTTAAAGGCAAAAAAATTGAAATAGGAGAACAGGACTCAGGTTTTTTGGAATTCAGAAGCGATGACACTGCCGCCCTTTTTCTGAAAAACGGGAAAAAAGAAAAAACTGAAGTATATTCCTGGGAATTCGGGAATGATGGTTTTTTGTTTACTGATAAAAATGGCGGAAAGGAATTTTTTAAAGCAAGTTTATCTGAAAATAATACACTTCTTGTTCTTGAAGTTAATCCGGACACGATTCTTAATTTAAAACGCTTTGATGCTGCAGGAAAGATCAGTACAATTTCCAGGGAACAATTTATAGGCACATGGAAACTGGTGAAGCTTATTGAAAATGATGACACATCCCCGCTCAAGGAAGATGAGAATGTAATTTTTGAATTCAGATCCGACGGATCCGCTTATCTTGAAATGAAAATGAAGGATAAAATAAAAAAAGAAGATGCACGCTGGTATTTTGATACAGACGGCAGTTTAACGATTAAAGCAAAAGATGGAGAAGAGGAACGTAACACAGCTGTTTTTTCTGAAAATGGAAATATTCTGACACTGGGGCAGAACGGAAAGTTTGGAGTGCTGGAAAAAATTTCATCATCAAAATCTTCAACTTTAGATATTTATAAAGATGACATAAAAGAAAAAAAGTAATATTTGTCTTGTCAGTATAATGTTTTCTAAAAATTACATTCAGGAGAGCTATAATGATCTGGGAAAAGGCTGGCAACGACAAGAAAACTGCAATTTTATATATTGATCACGTTCATAATCCGGCTGTTGTTAAGAATATAACAGCCGCTTTAGATGAAATAATATCTGACGGAAATATACGCTGTGTTGTAATTGCTTCGAATCACGAAAAGAACTGGTGTATTGGACTTGATATACCGTGGATTATGGAGCAGTACAAAACAGACAACCGCGCTGCTCTGAAGGATTTTTTTGTTGAAGGCACCCGCTCCATTTTTCTGCGTCTTTTAATAGCACCATTTGTTACAATAGCTGCAATCACAGGACACGCTTTCGGCAATGGCGTGATAATGGCGCTTCATTGCGATTTTCGTTTCATGAGATCAGACAGGGGCTACTTCTGCCTGCCTGAAGCTGAGATGGATTTAACTGATGCGTTCACTCCCAGCAGTCTGAAACTCATGGATGTTCATTTCGATCCTTTCATAAGAGAGGTGATGATTCCAACTGCAAAAAAAGTCGGCGCAGCTGAGCTTCTTGATAAAAAAATAATTGATCTTGCCTGCGAAAGCAGGGAAGCAGTAATGAAATCCGCACTTGTCCGTGCAGCAGAGATTTCATCAAGCAACGAGCTTTATAATAAGATTATTGATGGCCGTAAAAAATTCAGCCGGCCTGTTATTGAAATAATCAAGCGAGATGATGAAGCAGCTTTCGATTATATAATTGAAAAATTCTGGAAGCTGATGCTCAAAATGGGAGTTGTATAACTGCTGTTTATTTCTCTGCAGAGTTGAATTCTTTTACTTTATCTGCACCCACGCATTGTTCCGCATATCTGCACCATCTTATGCATGAGTTGATGTCATTGTAAACAGTAAATCCGCAGGCTGTGCATTTTGTTGAAGTTTCATTGGAGAACAATTCAATATCTGCTCCGCATTCAGGGCATTTTTTCAGGCTGAGCTCAGGTGTGCGGATATTCGCGCTTCCAGGGCAGAATGGTTTGTTTTCGCTTATTGAATCCGGCATCGTGTTCTCCATGGGATTATAGTAAATATTATCTGATAAGTGTTTATCGTTTAATATACTGAATAATTAAGATTCTGTCTATCAATTTTGTAAATTTGCTGACTCGTGAAATAATGGATGGAACACGGATGACACGGATTTTTAGGATGGTCACGGATTAAAGGATTTTTAATTCATGGAAGATATTTAAAACATCCTTTTAAAAGTATATATATTTTAGAGGAATAAATATTATAAAGAAAGATCCCCAATAATTTTTTTTAATCTTTTAAAATCCGTGTCATCCGCGTCATCCGTGTTCTATCTTTTTAATATTACAATATTTCATTAAGATCAGCAGCAAGATTTTTCATTTCCTCTTTATCCAGTTCAATGTTTACTTTGCCGCCGCCTGGATGGGGGAAAGTGAGTATGCATCCGTTTTTATTCTTTTTGATTATATAATTTTTTCCTGATGGCATTTTTGTTTCAGGAGATATCCATTCATCCGGAGTAAATTCAGCGATCTGGATCAATACACCGAATGCGTCGCGCGGATGGATAAAGAGTTCCTTCCAGATATCCCCGTATTCTTTAAATCCGAAGAAGGGGATTTTATTTTTTTCAAGCGTTTCCCGGGCTATATGTATATCCGGCGTCTGAAGTGTAATGTGATGTACTCCGCCCTTCTTATCCTTCAGGAAGTTATCCAGGAAGCTGCCGCTGCCTGTGGGTGTGAGAAGCTCAAGTCTGGTAAGATCGCCGAGGCTCATGTTCTGCCAGAGGTATTTCATATTGTCGTGGGAAGCGTGTGACCCGGGAACTGCTCCAAGTATTTTTGAGAAGAAATCGTAAGCAGCTTTGTAATCGCTGACAGCGATCGCGACATGGTCAATTCTTGTTATCATGGATGCCTCCAAAACTGGTAATTTTTTTTATCTAAAGTTTTCTGCTGATTATGCCGATAATAAGAGATTAAATAAATTCTATCCCCCTTTCCCCCAGAGGGGGCATGCAGAGAATTTTATCTCCATGGACTCGCCCCCTTTGGGGGACGGGGGGATATTTGAACATCGTTTTCCCATCAATCAGGAATGAGTCGAGATTAATAATCACAAAATAATTATATTAAAAAATCTATCAATATAAAAAAGGATTGATATTTTAAGTTTGAAATTATTTTATAAAAAGATTTCTCAATATGTAAATACCCGTCCAAGGAGCCATTTAAATGTCAGATTTAAAAGCACAATTCGATAAAGCATTGCTTGATGTTCAGAAACTTCCTAAAAAACCGGATACGGCAACCATGCTTGGTTTATATGCACTTTTTAAACAGGCTTCATCAGGGGATTGCACCGGGAAACGCCCGGGATTTACTGATCCTGTAGGGCAGGCTAAATTTGACGCGTGGTTCAAACTGAATGGAACGTCCAAAGACAAGGCTATGCAGGATTACATATCTGTAGTGGAAAACCAGAGCAGATAATTTTTTTATTTGATTTCAAGGCAGATTAAGCACAGATCATCTTCAATTGAATCCGAGTTCCGGAATTCGGCGAGCAGAGATATAATTCTATCGATAAAAGCCTGCGGAGCAAGATGAGAATTATTCTTTATTGCATCAATAAGCCCGGATGATTCAAAGTCCGTGTGATCCTTGATGACGCCGGATTCTGTTTTGTTGCCCATATTCCTTGTTTCAGTCAGCCCATCAGTATAGAATAAAATTTTTTCGCCCTGTTCAAGTATTTCTATCTCATTGTTATATTCTTTATTTATTTCCTTGAGATACATATTCGGGAATATACCAAGAGGTATGCATTTTTTACCGGGCTTGATCATACTTACAGATGATTCCTTAATGCGGTATGGGTTGTTGTGGCCTGCCCTTGAATAGGTTAAAGTGCGTGTGTTTCCGTCGTAGATAGCATAAAAAGCAGTTACAAATTTTTCATCGCTGACAGGGATCAGCATGTCATTGAGGAGCGAGAGCAGCATTGCCGGATTTTCCCGTACATGCCCGGACTGATCGATAGTAGTCTTTATCATAGATGTGATAAAAGCCGAAGGCAAACCGTGACCAGAAACATCACAAATGAAAATTCCTATTTTGTCTTTATCCCTGAACTGGATATAGTCGTAAAAATCACCGCCTATGATATCCATCGGCCTGAAATAATTGGCGATCCCGGGAAAAAAACACGATGATGGTATGAGGCTCATGAGAATTTTACGCGCCATGATCAGGTCTTTTTCTATTACATCGTTTCTTTCTCTCAGTAAATTTCTTTCCTTTTCAAGGTCAGACCTGAGCTGCAGCAGTTCCTCTTCCGCAGCCTTTCTCTGTGTAATGTCGCGGAATATTGTGATATAGCCTTCCAGTTCCCCTGTATCATTTTTTATTGCGGATATGCTCATTTCCACAGGTAGTTTATTCTGATCCTGCCGGATAAGAATAAACTGAAAATCCTGGATAATTCCTTTATCATGGATCATTTTTCTGATTCTGAGAGCCCCGTCCTTGTCATTGCCCTGTATAAAAGCAAGATAGTTTATGCCGATAAGTTCTTCGCGTGCCATGCCTGTGATTTCTGCAGCCTTGTCATTTGAAAGAATCAGATCGCCTTCCTTGTCAAAAAGCGCAATCGCGTCCGGTGATGTGCGCAGAAGCTGGCGGTAAACGCGTTCGCGGTTGGCAAGGGAGTTCTCCGCAATTCTGCGTCTTGTAATGTCCATTGAATGCAGGATATAGCACATGACATGCCGTTTATCTTCATCCATAATTCTGATGAAAGAGGTTTCAAAATAATGCCATGAACTGTCAGCATGACTATACCGGAATTCTATGCGAGGAGCTGTTTCTGAATAAACATGACTGTCTGCAAATGTGCTTTTAATAACTGAATGGTCTTCCGGATGGGTAAATTCATTTATATTTTCACCGATGTAATCCATTGGCGTCAGGCCAAGATTGCGTTCAATGGAATTACTCATGAATAAAACCATACCGTCATGCGCGAGAATAGTAATAACATCAAGTGAATTGTCTATCAGGAGCCTGTAAAAGCGCTCGATTCTCATTATAGTTTTTTCCTGCTCAGCATCACCTGAGAGTTCACGGATGATTCCAATTGTGCCGGCAAAATTTCCGCCGTGTTCCTGTGTTTCATACAGGCCTGTGGCAAACACCTCTCCATCGATAAAAAGGCTATCTTCTCCATGCCGGGTATTTCCGCACTGAAGCCTTACCTTCAGATTGCGTGTGATTCTTCCCCCTGTTCTTCGTTCATTGAAAAAACTGGGAGCAGGAGTAATGGGTATAGCCGGATCTTTTCCAAACATAAAAAGATCCCGATCCAGAGTGGCGTGGTATTCTTTTGAAATAATTGCAGTGAAGTGTTTTCCCAGCAGATCTTCCGGTGCATATCCGAGCTGGTTTATTGAGTCATTGACATAGATGAATTTTCCTCCAATATCAACCTGATATACTATTTCAGGCAATGAGTAGAGCAGAGTTCTGTAATAATTTTCCATGAGTTTAATTCCATTATCTGTTATATAATGAGCATTTACCGGTCATGAGATATTTGACTCCCTCGTCAAGTCCGTCCAGGGTTAGTTCAAACATTGGAAAAACTTCACGTATCATTTTGATTGAATGAGTATATTCCCATGCGCGTTTGGGAAGAGGGTTCAGCCATATGGCATCTTTAAATTTATCTTTAAAACGCTGCATCCATACTATTCCGGGAATATCATTCTGGTACCAGTAGTCTATAGCGCCGTTCGCCCAGGTCAGCTCGGATGGAGCCATTTCTGCATCGCCTATAATAATAACTTTATAGTCGGCGTCCTCGCTTTTAATTATTTCCATAGTTGAAGCTGAAGAATTCCTTTCAATATCTGTCCATAAATCCTGATAAAAAGCATTATGAAAATAGAAATGCTTGAACCTGCTTATCTGTGATGCTGATGCAGAGAACAGCCTGTCAACAAGCTCGGAAAACGGAGTCATTGAACCGCCAACATCCATGAGCAGCATAACCTTGGAGCTTTTCTTCTCTTTATTTTCCCAGATGAGTTCAATCTCGCCTGCATTTTTGCAAGTAACGTCGATTGTTTTTTTAAGATCAAGTTTCTGTCCTATGCCCATTGGAAGAAGAGATCTAAGGTGGGATAAAGCAACACGCATCTGCCTTGTATCAAGTGTCCTGTCGCTTGAATAGTTCCGGAATGTACGCTTCTCAGCGATCTGGATCGCTTTTTTGTGCCTGGACTCCCCCTGGCCGATTCTTATTCCTGCAGGATTGTAACCCCATGCACCCTGGGTGGAGCGTCCGCCTGTGCCGATTGCCTTGTTTCCGCCTACATGTTCCTTGTAGTGGCCCTGTTTCATCTGCTCTTCAAAATTTTTCAGAACTTCATCGAGATTAAGTTTCTCAATCTGTTTTTTTTCCTCTTCGGAAAGATGCAGCTCCTTGACTTTTTTCAGGCCTTCGAGAATTTTATCCAGCATTTCATCTGTAGTTTCTATATCCTTGAAGGTATCAAGAAATGCCATATCATATCTGTCAAAAAATATTTCATTTTTTACGAGAATGGATCTCGCCATATGGTAAAAAGAAGTAAGGCTGCAGTCATTGAGATTCATAGACATGGCTCTATGCAGAGTGATCCACTCATGCAGGGAAACAGGTATTCCTTTAGACTTGAGATTAAAGAAAAAATTAATAAACATCCCTTGTCCTCATGCTTGTATTGTATGCATAATGCGATTTTCCCGCTTTCTGAAGTGTTTCAATATCTTCCTGTTTTTTGAGAAGCGTTCCGAGGAATGGAATTTCTTTTTCAATATCCTTAACAGGAATTCCGCCGAGGATAAGAGCCTGCAGCCAGTCAATAAGCTCGCTTGTTGACGGCTTTTTCCTGAGCATGTCAAATTCCCTGATCCAGTAGAATTTTTTCAGAGCTTCCCGGAGGAGCTTCTTCTCTATGGTAGGGAAATGCACATGAACAATTTCTTCCATCAGTTCCTGTTCAGGGAAAGCAATATAATGGAAAACGCATCTTCGAAGGAATGGATCCGGAAGCTCTTTTTCGCTGTTTGATGTAATAATTACTATCGGCCTGTGTTTAGCTTTGATTGTTTCTTTGGTTTCAGGTATGTAGAAACTCATCTCGTCAAGTTCGTTCAATAAATCGTTCGGGAACTCAATATCCGCCTTATCAATCTCGTCAATCAGGAGAACCACCTGCTCGTCTGCTGCAAACGCCTCGCCGAGCTTTCCAAGCTTGATGTATTGTTTGATGTCAGAAACATTATGATCTCCGAATCTTGCATCATTGAGTCTTTGCACTGTATCGTAAACATAAAGCCCTTCCTGGGCCTTTGTTGTTGATTTTATATTCCATATAAAAAATTTTTTGCCCAGGCCTTTTGCTATTGCATGAGCAAGCAGCGTTTTTCCTGTTCCGGGCTCGCCCTTTACTATAAGAGGCCTTGCAAGAGCAATGGAAACATTTACATTGTCCTTTAATTCTTTGGATATTACATATTCATCTGTTCCTTTAAAAAAATCCATACCGGTTCCTGTTCCTTGATATAATTTTATTCAGAAAAATACTGATTTTTTATTTCAAAATAGTTCGTTTACTAATAGAAATTTTATAGAGAAACTGGCAAGTAATTTATTATTATCTGTATTACTCAAGAATAAAAAAAATAGAACGCGGATTACGCGGATTGCTTATGATTTTTTATGATTTAAGAATTTGAACACGGATGACACGGATTAACACGGATAAAGGATTTTTTTGATTGATGGATGATATTTAGAACATTCTTTAAAAAAGTATATATAATCTTTACGGGAATAAATATTATAAAGAAAGAATCCCAAAAAAATAATTCTTTAATCCTTTAAAATCCGTGTCATCCGTGTCATCCGTGTTCTATATATCTTTTTCATCCCGCAAAATTTTGCTTCCTGCATATTCTTTAGAACTATCTGATATCAAAAAAATAAATATCTGATAATATAATGCTGATTGACAAATAATCCGAACCTTTTAAACGTATTGAAAAATTAAAGTAAATTTCAGGAGGATATAATAAAAATGAAAGACGTAGTAATATTAGGCGCATCCCGGACAGCGATCGGGGATTATTTAGGCGCTTTAAGCAGCGTTTCTGCTGTTGAATTGGGAATTATTGCTGCAAAATCAGCCCTTGAAAGAGCAGGAATAAAACCGGAACAGGTGGATGAGGTTGTTGCAGGAAATGTTCTTCAGGCAGGCTGCAAGGGAAATACCGGACGTCAGGTATGTCTCGGAGCGGGATGCCGTGTTGAAACTGTTGCAGTTACAATAAATCAGCTCTGCCCGTCTTCAATGCGCGCAGCAGAAATAGCTTCCCAGCAGATTATGCTCGGCAAAAATGATATTGAGCTTGTAGCAGGATATGAAAGCATGAGCAACTGTCCATATATGTCTCTAAAGTCAAGACAGGGTCTCCGCATGGGAGATTCAACTTTTGTTGACCATATGCTCTATGACGGTCTTGTTGATGCATTCAATAATTATCATATGGGGGTTACGGCTGAGAACCTTGCTGAGCAGTACAAGATCAGCCGTGAAGAGCAGGATGAATGGTCTGTAATGAGTCATCAGAGAGCTATAGCTGCAATCAAAGCCGGAAAATTTAAAGATGAAATCACTCCTGTTATAATAAAAGGCAAAAAAGGCGATGTATCTTTTGAAGTTGATGAGCATCCGCGTGAAGACATTACAATGGAATCTCTGGGAAAACTGAAAACTGTATTCAAGAAAGACGGTTCAGTCACAGCAGGAAATGCCTCATCGCTTAATGACGGCGGTGCTGCAATGGTTATTGCAAGCATGGACAAGGCAAAAGAGCTCGGCAAAAAACCTCTGGCAAAAATAGTTGCAACTGCATCCGCAGCTGTTGATCCGAAGATAATGGGTATAGGTGTTGTGCCTGCAGTTCAGAAAGTGTTGAAATTTGCAGGGCTCAGCATGAGCGATATAGGCCTGTGGGAGCTTAACGAAGCTTTTGCAGCACAGGTTATTGCATGCAACCGCGAACTGAAAATCAGCAAGGATATTATTAATGTTAACGGCTCAGGAGTTTCACTCGGTCATCCTGTTGGACAGACCGGAGTGCGTTTAATGACTACTTTGCTTTATGAAATGCAGAGACGTAAAATCAAATACGGAGTAGCTTCACTCTGCGCAGGCGGCGGACCTGCAGTTGCTGCTGTGATTGAACTTCTATAAAAATTATTTTTTTCCTTCCACGAAATTGAGGAACGGCTGGTGAGCGAAGCCGAGCCATAAACCCGATATGGAAGGTTTTGCAATATCATAAGGAGGGATGACGGTCTTGGCCGTCCTCCCTCCTTATGTCCAAAGGGCGCATAGGTTACATATTAAACCGGGCGCATGGGTTACAC
>CAZGWD010000019.1:0-72025 GCA_964529415.1 uncultured Leptospirales bacterium
TGTGTTACCTATGCGCCCGGTTTATTTTGTTACCCATCCTCCCGGTTTGTACAAGAGGAGCGCCGGGATGCTCCTCTCTTCTTGAGAAATATGACCCACCATGCATCCATGGTGATTTATTAAAATTTTTCTAAAAAATTTTCGAGCTATCAAGCAGAATTGTTACAGGTCCTGAATTGACAAGCGATACCTTCATATCAGCCCCGAAAATGCCGCTTTTTACTTTGGGATATTTTAATCTGAATTCTGAAATGAATTTTTCATACATTACTGAAGCCTGTTCAGGAGGCATGGCTTCTGAATAAGAAGGCCGTTTGCCCTTACGAACATCACCATAAAGAGTGAACTGAGATACCATTAATATTTCAGAATCAGTTTCTAATGCAGAAAGATTCATCACACCATTCTGATCTTCAAAAATTCTCAAACCAATAGTTTTGGAAATAATATAATCAATGTCAGAATCTTTATCACTGGTATGAATTCCGAGAAGCAGAAGGAGGCCGGTTTTAATAGAGGATATAACAGCGCCGTCCACCTCAACTGAAGCAGACAGCACCCTTTGAATAACTGCGCGCATCAGGAATGTTTTTTAATATTCTGCCTCAATGTTTCTTCCGGCTGAACTCCTACAAATCTTTCAACTTCCTTGCCGTCTTTAAACAAAATCAGAGTTGGAATTGATGCTATGCCGAGATTCTGCGCAATAGATGGATTGTCATCAGTATTAAGTTTTGCAATAACTGCTTTTATATCAGATGACTGGGATAATTTTTCAAGAATTGGGGTCTGCATTCTGCAAGGCCCGCACCATGGAGCCCAGAAATCTACTATAACAAGCCCCTTGCTTTGTAAAACTTCCGAATTATAATTATTGCTATTAATATCCTTTAAATCTCCCATTATCTTTCCTCCGGTTTTATTTAATTAAATCTCTGCCTCGAACTTTTATATTACAGGTTTCCTCGATGTTTCTAATTGTATTATTAACAATATCCAGGTCCAATTCTTTTTTTTCAATAATTTTATTTGATTTTTTATCAAGAATCCAGGTTTTCAATTCGAGCACATTGCCATTCTCATACAGAAAAACATACTGGGCAGTTTGAGTGGTTTCTTTTTTTTCAGGCTGAAAATCATATTCAATATAACGTCTTGATGTTAATTTATTATTGTCATCATACTCATAACTGTCGAATGCGAACATATACAGTATGCCTGTTTTTTCATCAAGTATATAATAGCTGATATCTTTTATATTATTATTGTCATAATTATAATCAATCCATCCGGTTTTCATTTTTTTATTGCTGATATAAATATAAAAAACCGTGGCTTTTAAATTATTATTCTGATAATTATATTCTTCTTCTTTATATGGAACAAGCAGGCCTTTAGTATCTTTTTTATAAATTACAGATGAGGGGTTGAAACTGTTATCAGTATAGACTATTTCGCTTATTTTTTCAATTTTTGAACCGTTATATACAACAATTGCGGAGACCCTGCCGAAAATATCTTTCCGCTCTATTTCACGCATTCCGGTGCAAGCTGCAAAAAACACTGCAGCGGATAGTATGTATATTTTAATTACATGTTTCATAAAATTTCTGCAAGAATTCAGAATACCCGCTGTTTAATCAAGATTAATTTTCGGCAGATAATCAGGCTTTATGTCTCCCATAGATCCGAAAATATTATTAACTGCTCCAGGAAATTGTTTTTCCATTTCTCCTAAAAAATTCTTCATATCATGTCTTCTGGATTTATCAGTAAAGGGGCAGACTGTTTTCTGATTCTGGAATTCTTTTATTACAGCATATTTTTTTATTTCATCATTTCTTAGAAGAATAAGCGGCCTTATAATATCGAACTCGCCTTGAAACATGGAAAGCTTTCCAGGCATGGAACTTATCTGCCCGTTAAATGTCATATTCATCAGAAGAGTTTCAACAGCATCATCCATATGGTGGCCGAGAGCAAGTTTACTGCATCTGTTTTCCTTCATATAATTGAAAAGAATTTTTCTTCTATGCATTGAACATAAATAGCAGGCTGATTTCCTGCCTTCACTTCTATCGATATAGCTTGTTTCCAGATATACAAATTTAACGTTTAAGCATGCGCAAAACTCCTCGAAATAATTCCGATCAATATCGTACCCGATATTTTTAACATTTACATGAAGAGCTGTAATCTGATAATCAATTGGAATATGTTTCCTTCTTTCAGATAGAATATCAAGCATTACAAATGAATCCTTTCCTCCGGAAATAGCTGCAAGTACATGATCGCCATCTCCAATCATGCTGAATTTATTTATTGCTTTTCCTGTTATTCTTTTAACCGAATTCAGAAAATACCTGTTTTCTTTGGAAATCTTATCCATTATTTTTTATTTCCTGTGAATATTTTCATTAAAAATGATAAAAATATTTTTATATGCCTTATAAAAAATAATAAAAGTTATTGATATGTCAAACTAAATCCTGTATTATGCTCATAATTAAAAGCTTTTAAAAATATCAGAGGTAAATAATGAGCACTGGTTTAATAGTTGATGATTCAAAATTTATGAGAAAAATTATCAGGGATACGCTTGAAAGCGGCGGATATGAGATTATTGGTGAAGCTGAAAACGGTTCTGATGGAATTGAATCATATAAAAAGAACAAACCGGATTTTGTAACAATGGATATTACAATGGGCGGAAAAGACGGCCTTAAAGCTGTTCAGGAAATTATTGAATTTGATCCAAATGCAAAAGTTATTATCATATCTGCATTGAATGAAAATACTCTTAAAATGAATGAGCCCGGAATTAATCCGAAAGCTTTTATCACAAAACCTTTTGAAAAAGACAAATTACTAAATACAATTAAAAGCATTTTATCTTAAACAATAATTCTTCTACAGGACAAATATGCCAGATAATTTTATAAAACTATATACACCTTCATCAACGCCTGATTGCGTATATTTTTTAAGTGAAGGTGAAATATTTTTCTATATATCCGATTCAGACAAATACTCAATAAACGGGAAAAATCTTATAGTTGGCTCAACTGAACTGCTTTTAAACAATTTTCTTGAAATGAAAACCGGTAGAATTGAAACTGCTGTATCAAGAAATGACAGCAAAATTAAAAAAATGTCTCTTGAAAGTTTTATGACCGGCATAAAAACATTTTCATTTGTAATAAATACTTCAATGGTTCTTGCAAAGCAGATTAAACTCACTAACGGCATTATAAACAGGAACATGACTTCGCTTGCAGGCGATGAAAAGAAAAACAGGGAAAGCGCGATTGAATATTACAGAATAGTTGATAAAATTAAAACCGAATATGATAAAAGAAAATTTCCGTGGCTGAAAACACTAATTACAAAATATGAACCGAGCCTCACATTTAAAAGAGGTGAGGCATTTGCAAGATCTTCTGATCCAGTTACAATTACTTCCACTTCTGAAATTTCTGACAAGGATGTGGAATATTCGAGAGGAACAATTATCTGCGAGGAAAACACTATAGGCGACGAAATGTATATTCTGCAGTCCGGAGCTATTGATGTTACTGTCAGCGGCAATAAGGTAGCTTCAATCGAAAATGCCGGCACGGTTATCGGCGAAATGGCCCTGCTTCTTGGAGATGCAAGAACTGCGACTTTACAGGCAAGGAACAATGTTATATTAACTAAAATTAAAAAAAGCGAACTTGTTGAAATTGCTGAAAGAAAATTTGACATACTTATGAGTATAGCTTTATCTCTGGCAAAAAGGCATTATTTCAATGTTGTAAAAGTAGGCAGCCTGAATAAAACAATAGTTGATCAGAATATAAATGAATCCCCGGGAAAAAATCCTGCTATTGCCTATAAAATGAATACAGAATTAAGAGCTCTGAAAGATGATGTTGAAGCTGCAGTCAAAGGCAAAGAACATGAATTTCTAAAAGATATGATCAAAAGTTTTTAATCTGAAAAATATTTATTCCTTTCGCATAATATTCAGCCATGACATTTCCGCATTTAGATGACTCAACAGATACCTCAGCAGAGCTGTATTGGAATCGCCTTCTTTTAATTTTTTCTCTATTTCATCAATACGTCTTTTAATATCAATAAATCTGTCTTCCAGAAACTGCTCTTTTATTTCAGCAGACAGGGTTCTGTAAAACATAAGAACTATATCAATATCGAAATGAATAAGATTTTTATCGAGATACTGTTTCAGCAGTTTTTTATAATACTTTTTCCCTGTAGGCAGAATTTCATAAATATACCTTTCAGGATTACCGCTTTCCTTTTCTATGCCGACTCTCTTCACCCAGCCGTTATCAACTGCTTTTTTTATAGCGTAATATATTGAACCGAACTTGATGTCCACATAATCTTCAAGTCTGTCCATAATTTTCTTTTTTATTTCATATCCGTAAAGGTTCTCTTCAGATAAAAGTCCAAGAATTGTTATTTCTATTTTCATGTTTCTCCTTCTCTGTCTGATAAACTGATGTTTAAAGCATTTCACGAAATGCTTTAATTAATTTTATATTCTTTACATTTATTTTTAAAATAACTATTTTACAAATATATATAAAAATTTGTTGAATTGCAATTAAAATATTAAAATTTTAATATATTTATTAAAATATGTTAAATTTAAGATAAAGGGACATAAATGAATAGATTAAAGATAATTAATAAATTAGAATCCGGGGACAAAGCGGTAATATCCGCTCTTGGCGATTCACTCACTGCAGGATGGATGGTGAACAAAGGTTATCTTGATTATCTGGAAGAGATGCTAATATTAAAATATCCTGCTGCGAATTTTAGAATTAACAATTGCGGAGTTCCCGGGGATACAGCTGATGGCGGCCTTTCAAGAGTCAGATTCTGCACAGAAGATAAAAATCCTGATTTATTCATAGTTGAATTTGCACTAAACGACGCTTTCATGGGACATTCAGTCAGCAGATTTAAAAATAATATTAAACTGATTGTAAGCAAAATAAGAGAGCTGTATCATTCAGAAATTATTTTAATAACATCAGTCCCTGTTTCAAATAAAGAGGAAAATGAAATCATGAATAATTATTACAAGTCTATTGAAGAAGTTTCAATAGAAGAAAATACATTTTTCGCTGAACCTCATAAATTATTTACAAAAAAGATGCAGGAAGGAACGAGCCGCGGAAAGCTTTATCTTTCAGACATGGTTCATCCGTCATCTGAAGGCTATAAACTTATTGCAGGAGCTGTAATGGAAATTTTTTAAAGTATCAAGGCTGCGTTAAACATGAATAAAAGCGGAAGAACAAGTATAATAAACATGATTGTATTAATAATAAATATTGAAGAAGAAAGTTCAGTATCGAGATCAAACAGAATAGATGTCATAACTGAATAAACAGCAGCAGGCATGAAAGACTGAATCAATATTATTTTTTCTATGTCACGATCAAGATCAACAATCTGAAGAACAATTGAAGTTATTACAGGGATTATCAGAAATTTAATTGCAGCAATAATGTAATGATCTGCACGGATAAATTTAAGTTTTGAAATATTTATATTGATTCCAAGAACGAAATAGTTCACAGCAACTGCAATCATAACTATCGGATCAATCGGGAAATTGATTGCAGCTCTTTTTATTCCGGACATGTTCAGAATAATTGCAGCAACTGCAGCTGCAAGAGTAAGATTCTGTAAATTAAAAATATATTCTTTAAATTTCAACTTCCCGTTTACTGATGAATTATACCTTGCGTAATTAAATATAACAAGAACCGTGTATGGCATGAAATAAATGAGAAATACAGCTGAAAGAGCCAGCCCCTTTTCACCAGCAAGCATATAGCAGATAAATCCGCCCATTGTAAATCCGTGATTAGCCAGAGAAGAACTTATTAAAAATGAAGCTCTTGATTTTCCTTCTGCTTTAATAATCGGGATAGAAATTTTCCCCAGGATAAAACCGGCTGCTACCATTAAAAAACCGGCTAAAGGAAGAAAAAATTGGTCCTTTCCAAGAGACAGCCCCCAGATAACCCAGAAAAAAATTACCGGCTCAAGGATTACGAGATCGAGCAGAATAATTTTTTTAGAAATTCCCATGGGATTTTCAATATGCTTTTTTATATATAAGCCGGATAAAAACGGCAATATAACAATAAGCTGAAAAATAATAAATTTTATCACAAGATTCAAATTATATCACTTATATAATATTTTATTTTTATTGTTAACAATTATATTCTTTCTTTAATTTACTTCAAGTAAATAACATATTAAATATAAAAAGTATCCGGCATATACGGGAATAGTTATTAAAATTTATGTTGCAAGATTACATTTGTTGTATATAATTGCTTTTTTATTAAAAAATCAGTTGAAAAATGCATAAATTATTAAATTGAAGTTAAAAAATTTAAAATGGTAAATATTTATTTATGAAGCTGATTTACAGCAAAGAAGACTGGAAAGATATTCTAAAAGCTTTAGGTCTTGTTTTTGGAGATATAGGCACAAGCCCCATATACACTCTTTCTGTTATTTTTATTTTTATCAAACCAACACAGGAAAATGTACTTGGAATTCTTTCCCTTATTATCTGGACTCTTTTTATTTTAGTAACGATAGAATATACCTGGCTTGCCATGAGACTGGATATACATGGTGAAGGCGGCACAATCATTCTAAAGAAGCTTCTGAAAAAAATTTTAAAACCAGGAAGAGCAACTGCTTTTTTTTCACTTTTAGCATATGCAGGCGTTGCGCTTCTTCTGGGAGATGGCGTTATAACCCCTGCAATAAGCATCCTGTCTGCTGTTGAAGGTATTATACTTATACCCGGCCTGGAAAAAACGCAGCTATGGGTTTTAATATCAATTGCTATATTAATCACTATTGCACTTTTTGTTTTCCAGTCAAAAGGAACGGATACAATTGCAAAAACTTTTGGACCGATAATGGTTTTATGGTTTTTAGCCCTGAGTTTGTCCGGAATCATGTCTATATCCAATTTTCCAAATGTATTTGAAGCTTTTAATCCTATGCATTTATTCAGATTTTTCAGCAATAACGGTATTGCCGGATTCATTATTCTATCTGATGTAATACTATGCGCGACCGGAGCTGAAGCGCTTTATGCAGATATGGGACATCTCGGGAAAAAACCGATAGTTCGCGCATGGACTTTTGTATTTATCGCACTTATACTTAATTACCTGGGTCAGGGATCATATGCACTTCGAAATCCAGAAGCTAAAACCATTATATTTGCAATGGTTCAAAGCCAGTCTGCTGTTTTATATATACCATTTCTTATATTAACCATAACAGCGACAATAATCGCATCACAGGCCCTTATCAGCGGTGTTTTTTCTATAATTTATCAGGCTATTAACACAAGGGCATTCCCGCGCTTAAGAATTGAATTCACATCATTTAAACTGAAATCTCAAATTTATATCAGCTCGGTTAACTGGGCTTTAATGTCTGCAGTTATTTTTATTATGATAATTTTTCAAAAAGCTGAAGCTCTCGCAGCAGCTTACGGCCTGGCTGTTACAGGAACAATGACAATTACAGGAATTATGCTGATAATGATTTATTTCACAAAGAAAGAAAAAATAAAAACCATTTTCGCAATTTTAGTTTTCCTGATCGATATTGCGTTTCTGGTTGCTAATTTCAATAAAATTCCCCACGGAGGCTATATATCTTTACTTTTAGCTTCTTTTCCATTTTTATTGATTCTGCTATGGATAAAAGGCCAGCAGGCGGTTTATAAGGAATTAAAACCAATTGATATAGATACTTTTTTAACAAGCTACGAGCAGATTTACAAAAAAGTTCAAATACCAGGAACAGGCCTGTTTTTTGTCGGGAGCATCAACAGCATATCGCCATATATTATACATACAATAATCAGAAGCAACATTATCTATGAGAATAATATTATGATTTCTGTTTTCAGGACAGAGGAACCTTTTGGCCTTGAAACAAATTTTAAAAGTAATATTGGAACAGGCCTTCATGCTTTTGAAATTATTGCCGGCTATAAAGAGGATATTGATATAAACAAATTAATCAGCGACCATGCAATAAATCCCAAAGTAATTTTTTATGGAACTGAAGATATATACACCAATAATCCAATCTGGAAAATTTTCTCAGTCATTAAAACTCTAACTCCAAGTTTTGTAAAGTTTTACAAACTTCCAACCTCAAAACTGCAGGGCGTAATTACCCGGGTTGAAATGAAATAGAAATCATTCCTATTTAAAAATTCCATATCCGCCATAACATTTTTAGAAACTTCGATACAGTACGGTTTCAGAAAAATAATCTTGACTTTAACCCTCCATAAAATAAATTTGCTCCCGGAGAGTTGTCCGAGCGGTCTATGGAGGCGGTCTTGAAAACCGTTGGGTTAATAGCCCCGGGGGTTCGAATCCCTCACTCTCCGATTTAAATTCTCGAATAAATAATACAAAAATTTTAATAATGGAGAGATGCCCGAGAGGCCGAAGGGGATTGCCTGCTAAGCAATTGTATCGCATATTGATACCGAGGGTTCGAATCCCTCTCTCTCCGAATAAACAGACATGAAAATTAAAAAAAAATTCAACGATATCAAAAAAAAGGCATCTAAGAAGTTAAAACCTTTAACTGCCAAATACACTCCGTCATTTTTTTATGACCTGATTAATAAAAAAATACCGCTTGATAAGTATGTTGATATTATTAAGAAAAATATTATAATTGCTCAAAAATATGCTGACACTGCTTTTGAGAATAAACTTTATGCAACTTATTTGCCTTTTATCGGCTGGCTTATTCCATTCCATTTCAACAAGGATGATAAATTTGCCATGCACCACGGCAGGCAGGCTTTTTTAATTTCAATTTCATTCGCTGCTGCTTTAATTTTCATATATTTCGCAACTTATCTAATTCCGGCAAAGTTAAAAGTAGCTAAATTATTTCTAATTTTATTAATATATTTAATTGAACTTCTTTATCTTGCAATTTTTATAATTGGAACAAGATGGATTATAAAGCAGGAAAAAAAATCATTACCTTTTTTTGATAAGTACGATCACCTGATAAATATTTAAATATGCGTCCGTAGCTCAGCTGGATAGAGTAGCGGACTACGAATCCGTTGGTCGCAGGTTCGACTCCTGCCGGACGCGCATAAGTTCTGAATTTACAAAATACTTTTTACCCTGCCTACATCTCCGCTCTGAAGACGGACTTTAATTCCATGATGATGCGTTTCTGAATTTGTGAGAATATCCTTAACAAAACCTTCAGTTAATTTATTTGTCTTCTGATCCTTTTTTAAAACTATAGCAACCTTAATCCCCGGTTTTATCATAGAACGTCTGGTTCCATCCATACTTAATATCTCCACATGATATATAATTGATCAGCATAAAAAATCATGCTAACAGACACATAAATTTTTCATAAATTATTTTCTCATCAAAAAGGGTAATGTCATTTATAATTCCGCCTGCCATATCGCTGTGCCCGCCTCCGAAACCAATCCCGGCCAAAACTTCCTGGATAATCTGACTGCAGTTCCAGTCGCTGCTTTCATTTCTTAGCGAAAAATTTATTTTATTCCTGTTTTTTGCAGCGAGCACAACAAAATCGACCTCTTTGAGAGCAAGAAAAAAATCGCCCAGTATTCCAAGCATATTCTGATTGCAGCCCTGCTGAAAATAGCAAAATGCCATTCCATTTTTTATTTTTACATTATCAATTGCCTCTCTGTAAAATTGAAGGTCTTCCTGCTGAATAAAGTTTCTTAAAATTGAATTTACAAGCCTTACATCTGATAAAGTGTAGAGAGCTGAATAGGCAAAAATATCTTCAGCACAGACTCCTCTTGTGAGCAGAGAAGTATCCATATTAATTCCAATAAGAAGTGCAGTAGCTGTATTCTGCGGAATAGTTAAATTATATTCATGAAAATAAGAAAAAATTATTGTTGAGCAGGCACCGTAATTTGATCTGATATCATGAAATGGAACATCTTCAGCTTTTACAACCTGGTGATGGTCAATTACACCAACTTCATCGCCGATCAGATCTGTTACGTTTTTATTTCCCTTGCACCCGTCAACTATTACTATTTTATCATCTCTGCTCATATTGTACTGATCGATATTTTTTATTTCAATTTTAAGCGGAGCTATCATAGCAAGCAGAGAATCTCTCTGAATTTCACCATCATAAACAAGAAAAGAATTAATTCCATGCTGTTTAAAAAACTCCTGGAGTCCAAAAGCTGATGCAACAGCATCGTGATCCGGAAAATTGTGAGTCTGTATGTAAATATGCTTTTCATTTTTTAAAATATCAACCAAATCCATTATATTATTCATTTGCATCTCCATTAAATACTATAATACCTATTAATAATAAAAACCTTTTTGCAAGCAAAAATTAATATCTTGCAGAATTAACATTATCCGATAAATTCAGATTTATGAAAATACTTTTAACTGGAATCAATGCCCGGTATTCCCATATGAATCCTGCATTGTATTATTTGAAAGCCTTCTCCGCTGATACAGGCCATGAAATTATTATTAAAGAATTTAATATCAACCAGGATTTAAAAAAAATAACCGGAGATATTTTATCTGATAATTGGGATGCAGTGTGCTTTTCAGTTTATATATGGAACAGTCTGATAATTAATGAAATCATATCTGTCATAAAAAAAACCAATCCTGAAATAAAAATTATTTTAGGCGGACCTGAAGCATCAAACATCAATTTTGATTTCAGCAATGCGGATTTCATTGTTAAAGGCGCCGGCGAAGCAGCATTCAGATTTCTCCTTGAAAAAAATCTTCAGCACAGAAATAAAATAATATCTTTGCCCAACCCGTCATTTGATGATATAATTTTCCCGCGCAATGAATTCACCGGAATGGACCTGACAGGAAAATATTTTTACTACGAATCGGGCAGAGGCTGCCCTTTTAATTGTATATACTGCATTTCATCTTCTGAGAATATAAAGACTGAATTCAGGAATTTAGATCTTGTAATAGATGAACTTAAATTTATTGTCCGTGAATTAAAACCATCCACTGTTAAATTTGTGGATAGAACTTTCAACTGCGGAAACGGCCGCCATAGAGATATATGGAATTTTATAAAATCCGAATTTTATAATTCAGGTATAATTTTCCATTTTGAAATTCATCCGGATCTTTTATCTGATGATGATTTTAAAATTTTAAAGGAAATTCCCCGGGGACTATTTCAGTTTGAAGCAGGAATTCAGTCTGTTAATGTAAAAACATTATCCGCAATAAAAAGAAAATCAATCTGGGAAACTGCAAAACGCAAACTGGAAAAAATAATTCATCAGGGAAACATACGCCTTCATATTGATCTGATTGCAGGGTTGCCTAAGGAAGATTTCAGTGGAACTAAACATTCATTCAATGAAGTTTACAATCTCAAGCCGGATTATATTCAGTTGGGATTTCTTAAAATTTTAAGTTCAACAGAGATATCGTTTCTGGTTAATGAATTCGAAATAGAATACAACCGGAATCCGCCGTTTAATATATATAAAACAAAGTGGCTTGCAGAGAAAGAATTAATTCATTTAGATAAAATTTCAGATATTGTTAATATTCTATACAATAATACCAGATTTAAAACAACTCTGGAATTACTAATTGAATATTTTGATTCGCCATTTGATATGTTTGAATCAATTGCGAATAATGCTGCAGATCTTCAGCATACAAAAAAATGGGAATACGGTGCTGAACTTATTCTCAATTATTTAAAAATATTTCATGCTGAAATGATTCCGTTTTTTACTGATTCATTACGCTGGGACTGGTGTTTTTATTCAGAATTGAATAATTATCCTGTTATATTAAAATCAGAATTGACAAAGCAGACAAGAAAAAACATTTTTAAATATTTCAACTCACTTAAAAACGATGAGTTAGTTTTTTCTGATATAAAAATAGAAAGAGATTATTTAAAATCAGCAGTTTTCTTCTCTCCGGAGACAACTGATTTTAAAGAAAAATTTCTCGGGAACAATAATACCGCTGTTTTTCTGAATAACGGTCAAATCTTAAAATTTAACCGGGATATTAATTGATATAAGAATCATTCTAAAAAGATTGTTTTGTATTTAAATTTAATGAAAATTTAAAATAGAGGTTTATGCATGAATGAAAATTTAATCATTTTGTGTGTGTTTATTTTGTGCATAGCGCTGATTGCTTTTATATATCGGAATGCAACGCTTGAAAAACTTATTCCCCTTCCTGATGAAAGCACGTTATTAGAAGAAGACGGAATAGCTGTAGAGCAGACCGGCACTCCAAGAATGGCATATTACGGAAAATGCAGAATCAGATTAACAAATAAAAGATTGATTATTGCGCAAAAAATGCTTTTTACATCGAACTGGTATATGCTGCGTTTTGTTATAACTTTCAGTAATTATACACCTTCGCCGGATTTAAAAACTTCCATTAAAATGGGTTATTACATTACAAATACTGAAAAAAATAAAATAAGTTTCAAACCGGATAAAGAACTGACTAAAATATCCATCCCTGTCAGCAAAAGATGGACAATACATTTTACTACAAGGTCAGGAAGTGACTACATTAAGTTTTTGAAAGAAAAATAAAAATTTATTTTATCTGATCTATTACTCCTATACCAAGAGAACCATCCTCAAGTTCGATTATACTGAATTTAAATTTGGTTTTAATTCCTGATTTATCAGCAATAATAAAAATATCCATCCACGGCTGATTCTGTCTGATTTTTATAAAAGTAAGTTTTGATTTTAGCAGTTTAGTCTTGGCAATTTTCAGCTGAAGTTTCGCACTTTCCTCAATCTTTTTATTTCCTTTTTCAGGATGCTTGAATGAACCTGCAAAATATTGTGCCATATATGGATAACTCGACTCTTCTGATTTCATCAGAGAATCAGTGAATTTTCGGACAAGATCCATATACGGTTTTGCTTCGTCAGGTATATCTGAATCCGATGGAGATGATGCAAATAAAATTGCATCTGCAAGATCAAGGGAAGTTTTCTTTAATTCAGATGCTTTTATTGTTTCCTTTATATCAATCTGCCTGTTAAATACTTCAACACCGGAATTTACATTAATTGCTTTTATTATAAATAAACCTTCTGAGACTTCTCCAGTGATAAGATATTCTGCTGTTTTAAGCTGCTCAATATTATGTTTATCTGATCCGAGCAGCTGTGCCTTTTCATGCGTTTTCATAATCTCTTCATTGAGATTTTCTGCTATCACATTAAGACCTCCGGCAGCAGTCAAGAGCTCTTTTAGTTTAGCCTGTATTTCGTTTTTCAGTTTGCCTTCTCCTGTGAATGGCATCACTGCAACAGGAACTTCTGAATACGCTATTGAACTTATCATAAGTAGTAATAAAATAATTATTTTTTTCATACATAGCTCCTGCTGAAATAATTTAAATATTCTTTTATTTTTTTACCATTGATCTCTTTAATAGTCAAAATAATTTTTCCATAATTAGTCTTTTTTATGGATACCGGATCTGTTTGATTTATAATTGATTTATTGACAAAAAATACATATATTGAATTCATGAAGAACAATAAAAAAACCAGGAGGTTCATCCATGGGGAAAAAGGATGAAAAGAGAAAACTGCTGAAATTTATAAGAAGCGGATTAAGGCTTAAAACAAAACCGCCCAAGCAGGAAACACCGAAAACTGTTTATAACAGGAAAAAACAAAAGAGGAGATCGAACTACGACTCCTCTTTTGTTTTAAAAAACCTTTTTGTAAATGAAGTAATTTAATATTAGAATCTGCGAAAACTGAAATCAGACTGCTTTTCAGCGGAATAAAATCATCAGGACGATTATACCGAGAATTATTCTGTAATAACCGAATACTTTAAAATCATGTTTCTGGATATAATTTATAAACAGTTTTATTACAAGCCAGGCAACCAGGAAAGAAACAACAAACCCGATTGCTATAATTCCCCACTGACCTGCATTAAAACTCAAACCGTTTTTAACTATCTTTAAAAGTGATGCCCCGGCCATAGTTGGTATAGCAAGAAAAAATGAAAATTCAGCAGCTGCAGGCCTGCTCAATCCGAGAAGAAGCGCACCTATTATTGTAGCAGCTGAGCGTGATGTTCCTGGCATCATTGCAAGACATTGAAATAATCCGATCAGCAGCGCTATTTTAAAAGTAACATCTGCAACATCTGTGATTGCCGGACTTTTTTTTCTGAAAGTTTCCATTATGATAATTACTATGCCATAAAAAATTAAAGCAGATGCAACTGTAAGCGGATTAAATAATTTTTCTTCAATTACTTTATGAAAGCCAAACCCTAAAATTACAGCAGGCAATACTGCAACTATTACTTTTGCCCATAACAGCCACTTTGCCTTTTTTTCTTCACTGTTTCCTGAGAAAGGCCAGAGTTTATTAAAATATATAACAACAACCGAAAGAATGGCGCCAAGCTGAATAATAATTTCAAACGCTGTAGTGAAGGATTTATCACTTGAAAGTTTTATAAATTCATCTGCAAGTATCATGTGGCCTGTACTGCTGATAGGAAGAAATTCTGTTATGCCTTCAACTATTCCAAGCAGTACTGCTTTAAGTATTAATATGAATTCCATTTAGGGCTCCTGGATTTTTCTAATATTGCAATCAGCAAATTTTCCGATTTACTTTTCTTAACAATCTATAAATTTAGCAAAAAGATTTTTTAAACTAATTATAAGTCAACCGATTTTAATTCTCTTCTTTAACTTTTACCAGCAACTCCGAATTAAACATTTGTATTGGTGAAATAATAGTTTCATTTAAATTTATGCTATTGCCATATCTTTTCTTAATTAATGCTTTAACTTTTGGGTGTGTTAAGTCAAAGTCTTTAAATTTCTGCAGTTTTCCTATTTCAATATTTAAGGCTTTTTTATAAATTTTCCATACCAGTTCAGAACAATAAATTCGATTATCATTCCATTGGAAAAGATTATCATAATCCTTTCCATAATAAAATTTTCCTGCTTCTTTCATACTTTTAATATTTTCAGGCGTCAGAATCTCATCTGAATTTTTCAGCCTTTTTATTACATAATGTTTATTTTTCCCGTGTTTAATCCATTTTTCAAAGGGTGTAAATATTACAGGCTGTACTGCTTCGTACACATAAAATTTTCTATCAATTAAATAAATGATTCCCATATGCGTATATTTTGATCCTGTGGAATACCTCAATTCATCTGCCTGAGAAGATAATGATTCATGAAAAATAATATCTCCTTCTTTAATAAATGCATTTGTTTTTGAATTGCAGCTATTTATAAAAACAGTGAATATAATTATAGTCATTAGAATTTTTTTCATGCCTTTCCCCTGGAATAATTATTTTAATTTTGCTAATGGCGGGCAGATTGCTTCTTACATATTTTTTACAAGATTCATTTGAACAAGGGGCTCAAGCCCCTTGTTTACAAGTTTCATTAAATATCAACAACCTGAACATTGATGAGAGGATTTCTGCGAACAAGCTTATAAATGGAATTTTTCATATGCTTGGTTACTTCCATTTCAACTTCTCTCGGACCGTAATGCTTTGCAAGCAGCCTGTGCGCTTCCTTTTCAGCATCGTGCCTGATTGTATTGAGAACCTTCACATTTTTAACACCGACCAGTCCCCTTGTCTGAATTTCAGGTTCGCGTATCAGCATTCCATCAGAAGTAACGATAGTTATAAAAATTATTCCTTCAGTAGACATAGTCTGCCTGTCAGTTATGAGGCTGCTTTCAAGATTGCCGATCTCCTGACCGTCAACATAAATCTGAGAAAGATTAATAACTCCGTTTTTCTTGAATGACTTATTGCTCAGTTCCATTATATCGCCGTTGTTGGCAATATGAATCATGGAGGGTTTCATTCCAAGAAGTTCCGCAATTTTCGTATGCGCTATTAAATGCTTGTATTCGCCGTGTATAGGCATAAAAAATTTCGGCCTTGTAAGGGAAATCATGAGCTTGAGTTCCTCTTCTGAACCGTGACCGGATACATGTATATCCGGATCGCGCTCGTAATGAACTTCAACTCCGAGTCTCATCAGCCCGTTCACAACATTATATACCATTCGTTCATTTCCGGGAATAACAGATGCAGTAATTATAACCGTATCTCCCTTATGAACTTTAAAAAACTTATGAGTGCCAGATGATATTCTTGAAAGAGCTGACATGGGCTCACCCTGTGAACCTGTGCCGATAACAACAAGCTTCTTCGGAGGCAGAGCATTGGCTTTCTCAACGCTTACGATCATGTTCTCGTTGATATTTAAATATCCGAGCTTGCTTGCTATTTCAATATTTTTCAGCATGGAAAGACCGGTAACTGTCACGAATTTGTTATATATTTTTGCAGCATTGAATATCTGCTGAATCCTGTGAATGTTTGAAGCAAAAGTTGCTACTATAATTTTCCCTTTTGCAGATGAGAAAATATCAACAAGCTTTTTTTCAAGAATTGACTCAGAGCGGGTATATCCCGGCCTTTCAGCGTTTGTACTGTCAGACATGAGAAGAAGCACTCCCTCCTCTCCGATTTCTGCAAAACGTGTCAGATCAGTTACATGACCATCCACAGGAGTGAAGTCAATTTTAAAGTCGCCTGTATGAATTATAGTCCCTGCGTCTGTTTTAATTGCAAGAGACGCGCCGTCTATAATTGAATGATTTACTCTTATAAATTCAACAGTAAACTTCCCGATTTTAATCGGCTCATGCGGTTTAGCCTCAACAAATACAGGGGGCGATTTCGGCTTCTTTTCTTCGAGTCTGCTCTGTATCAAACCTATTGTTAATTTAAATGAATAGATAGGAATATTCAATTCCATCAGAAGATACGGGATTGCACCAATGTGATCCTCATGCCCGTGAGTTACAACAAGCCCCTTGATTCTGGATTTATTTTTTATCAGATACGAAAAATCCGGTATAATAAAATCAATGCCCGGCATATCATCGCTCGGAAATTTTATACCGCAATCTACAATTATTATATCATCTTCATATTCAAACAGCGTTATGTTTTTCCCGATGCCGTCAAGTCCCCCAAGTGGGATTATTTTTATTTTTTTTTCAATTTCTTTTTTTTCTTTTTTCATGTGCCGGAATGTCCGAAACCTCCATCATTTCTTTTTGTATTTTTTAATTCTTCAGCTACTATAAAATCTCCGCGATAGACCCGGCTGAAAACCATCTGAGCGATTCGCATACCGTTTGTAACTTTAAACGGCTCTTTTCCGAAATTTGACATAATGATCTTTACTTCACCCCTGTAATCAGAATCGATTGTTCCTGGTGAATTTAAAAATGTTATGCCGTTTTTCAAAGCAAGTCCGCTTCTGGGCCTTATCTGCGCTTCAAATCCGAAGGGTATTTCCAAGAATATACCTGTTGGAATTAAAACTGTTTCTCCATGTTTAATGATTACCGGCTCATCAAGCAATGCGTATACATCCGCACCAGCCGCTCCCTCGGTCTGGTAATCCGGAATAACAGCTCCTTCTTTTAAAACTATTTTTACCTGTATCATAAAATATTCTCTTTTATTTTAATGAAATTCCCTCAACGACTCATGCACGCCTTTATGAATTTCATACCAGAAATTCAAAGCTGCTTCATTTTTATCTTTAGTAAATTCTTCAATCCAATTCTGCAGCTCAGGATTTCTATCTCCATCTACATCTTTTTTTCTTTTAAGAAAAGATAAAACAAAATCAATATTTCTTTCAGACTCCCAGAATACTGAAGAGTTCCTGCTGTTGATTCTGCTTGCAGTTGCTGATATTTTCAAAAGAAATTCATCCTTCAATCCATAAAGCGAGCCTATTATTTCCGGTATCATATCCTCAGCCCAGCCTCTATGGAATCTGCAGAAACCCGCATTATCCAGAACAAGTTCCTTTATCATCCGCTCTGCATTTTTTCTTCCGAGTTCTCTTGGCGGAACAAAATCATTGGCGTAATGCATGTAATATTTTCCCATAATCGGCATTGGAGAAAGCACGCCTGCATTCCAGTACTGGTTAGGAACCATCCAGCCTTTTCTTGCAAAGGATGTAAAAACAAATTTATCCAAAATCTGCCTGCCCTTCAGCCTGGCAACTTTTCTCGCAAATTTTCTTGCGCCTTCTGTTAAATCAACAAGACCGCGTTTGGTAATAATTGAATCAAGCATCTCAATTCCAAGGTCTGCATTATTCATCGAGTCATTAATCAAGTCAAAATTTTCCTGAGTAAACTTCGGCTGTTTTGTTACTCCAAGTTCTTCCTTTGAAAATAAATTAACATTCATGCAGTCCATCATCCAGGAAAGAACTCCTCCTGCTGAAATTCCGTCAAAACCGAGCATGTCCGCATGATGATTGAGTTTCTCCGCTGCTCTCTGGTCAAAAATTCCGCACAATGGACCCATTGTCTGATACGGTTCGTAATCTTTTTTAAATTCGTTGTTCATTTTTTTACACACGGCAACGCAGGGCTCTCCGCATGTTTTCTGCTGCTTTTTATCTATAGTCTCTTCGTTAAACTGCTTTAAATAATGATCAATGATAAAATTTTTATGAATATCAACCCGTTCAGTTTCCTGCATATATACAGATTTGTAATTAAAAGCTAAAAGCTTTCCGCCCACGGAAGAGTAATTAACCCCGAATGTTCCACCTGTGTTGAAAGTCGGATCGTACCTGTATTTCGTTGTTGCTTCAAGATCTTTGGCTGCGAGTTTTTTATTGAATCTGTCCTCAAACCATTCATCAGCTACTTTTCTGTCCCTGAAGTCCTCATCAATGAATGTTCCGCCATATATAATTGATGCAATTCCATGCTCCATTAAAAGTTTTGTTCCGAATCCACCCCTGCCTGCCCAGGTATCAACAAAAGATAGTTTGCCCTTGATTACAGGAACTGAAGCAATAGCGCCGAAATCAGTGTGCATTGAAGCCGGACCTACAGCAAGGATTCTCGGATCAGTGCTGTATCTATCTGCAAATGCTTTATAGGTATAATCCATAAGCGAATATATGCCCTTCCTGCCTTCAGTCCAGATCTGATTCAAATCAACCGGTAGGCATTCTATCTGGATTTCCTCGCCATTTATCCTGTTAAGATAAACTGATACAGGCACCGGAGATTTATTTACAATGGCTATTAAATTTATTCCAAGATTGCTGAAAACAAGACCTGCTCCGCCCATTGATGAAATGTAAAAACCTCCCCAGCATGGAGAAAAGCCGTTTACAATAAGCCTGTTTGATCCGGGGAAAATTGACCCTGCAAGTAGGCCGGTTCCTATATTCAGACTTTTATATTTCCCGGCAAGATGAAGACCGAGATCCACAGGACCGAAAAAATCCCCTATTTTATATTTTTTTATTTTATAAAACCCGGTATGTGCATCAATAAAAAGAACTCTGAGATTTGATTCCATGTTTTTCCAATAGGATAAGTTTATAATTTCAGCCGGAAATCGCTATTATTTGCTAATGTTTACCATTTAAAGTCAAGACAATAAATATAAGGCTTTAATTTGAATATTTAAAAAATATTAATTTATTATTGATAATTATTTCACTTTATGTCACATTCGTCAAATATTTTATTTGCGGAGATTTATATGAAAATAGCAATAGGCTCTGATCACGCAGGAGTGCTTTTAAAAAAATTAATAATTGAAAAATTCAAAGATATTGATTTTGATGATGTAGGCACTCATTCTGAGGAATCCTGTGATTATCCGGACTACGCGGCAAAAGCCTGCTACAAGGTTCGAGATGGTTTTGCAGATGCAGGCATTGTGATTTGCGGAAGCGGTGTCGGCATATCAATAGCTGCAAATAAAGTTAAGGGAATCAGGGCTGCTCTGTGCTTCAACAGCTACATGGCAGAAATGTCTAAAAGGCACAACAATGCAAATGTTCTGGCTCTCGGAGCAAGGGTTATCGGTCAGGATGTTGCTCTTGATATAGTCGAGAAATGGATCAATTCTCCGTTTGAAGGCGGCAGGCATCAGAACCGCATTGATAAAATTACAGGGATAGAGAATAAAGAGTGTCAGTAAAATTTTACACAAAAACATTTTCCGCAATAATACTTTCATTATTTGTGATGTTTCCTGTTATAGAAACTTCCAGCGATATTCCTTTTGACATTGCTCCGTCGAAACATCATCATAATGTAAAAATAATAAAACTCCCGTCTTCAAAGGATGCGTATTCTATAGCTGATCTTACATATCAGAAAAGTTCCATTCCATATTATTCAGACATGGTTCTGTCATTTAACTATTCCCCTGACAGGCTTTACAGGGACGACACAAAAAAATATATAATCAAATCATCATCCTATGCTTTTACTAAAGGAAAAGGTTCAATAGGAACAGGGTCTGCGCATTTTTTCAGAACAGGCGACGGAATTGAGATTGAAAATTCAAAAAATCTCTGGCTTGGCTCATGTGATGATCTTGGATCATTTGCAATTGAGATGAGAATCAGGGCTGATGTAGTGCGTGACGGTAGCGTCCTTTTTTCAAGAATAGGTTACATTTCCGGAGCGAAAAAAGGAATTGAAATTACCCTGAACAGAGGAAGAGTCACTGCTGCTTTTTACGGAATTTTTGAAAGGCCGGACGGTAAAAGGCACGATGTATTTTTAAACAGGGGAAAAACTATTGTTAAGGATAAATGGCATCATTTCAGCCTGAGTTTCGACAGAATGTCCGGAAAGCTTGCCAAATTCATCGACGGCGATGAAGACGAATCTATCTATGTAACAGACTCAGGTTCTCCGGACAATGGAATTTTTATTCCTTATTTCGGTCAACCTGCAGGCGATGATAAAATCAGCTGCACTGATCTTCCGCCGGTTTATATTGCAAGAAATTTCTCCGGATTCATAGATGAACTGCGCATATCGTATTTGTCATTTGAAGAGCTGAAGAAACGAACAGCAATTGCAAATAAAAAATACAGGCCCGTTGATAATGCAGGTAAGATTCCTTTAAATATTGAAGGTGTTGTAACGAGCCCTGTATATATATTTCCAGGCACAGGAACACTTGTAAAATTATTCAAGTGGGAGGAGATTGTTCCAGAGAACGCGTTTGTGTGGATGGAATTCCGCATCAGCGACAATCTTTTTTACTGGACTGATACAGATCTCAAGTGGTACAGGATAAAAAATAATCAGAGAGGCATATTTCTTAAAGAAGCTGGAGGTGAATATCTCAGGGGGAAATACTACCAGTGGAGACTGCATCTTGTACCGTCTCCGGACGGTAAAAAATCTCCTGCAGTTTATGATATTGGCCTGAGCTACCAGCTCGACACAGCTCCGAGAATTCCGGATTTTGTGGAAATCACAAAAGCTAAAAGCGAAGAAATCTCAATCAAATGGAAAAAAAATGTTGATCCGGATATTAAAGGATACAGAATTTATTACGGAACAAAACCCGGAAAATATGACGGCATAATAACACATACAGGCGGCAAACCGATCTCCAATGAACTTTCAAACAGCAATTATATCGAAATAAAAATAAACAATGCACTTATTGATGAAAACAGAAAACTTGATACCAAAGGCCTTTTCACTTACCCTGAACTTAAAAATACAGTTCTATACTTTTTTGCTGTGAGCGCTTATGACTCATATAAACCTGGAACGCCTCACAACCATGAATCTGCACTTTCAAAACAGGTTTCTGCCAGACCATTTGCCGGATCGGAAATAGATTAATAATGAGTAAATTAAAATTAAAAATTCCAGGTCAAATAAAATCTGACCTGGATAATATTTCTTCCACTTTGGATAAAAAAGGTTTTGAATGCTATATGGTAGGCGGCTCTGTGCGCGACCTCCTCCTCGGCATTGATTCTTTTGATTATGATTTTGCAACCAATGCCCGCCCGGAACAGATAATGAAACTTTTTCCGAGAGTTGCACCAACAGGAATTAAACACGGTACAGTTACTATTCTCACGGGCTCAGGCGAATATGAAGTTACAACCTTCAGGTCAGATGGAGATTATTCCGACGGCCGCCATCCGGATAAAGTATATTTTTCAGATACTCTTGATGAAGATGTCAGGCGCCGCGATTTCACAATTAACGGACTTGCTTATGATTTAAAAAATGATAAAATCATAGATCTTGTTGGAGGGCTCTCTGATCTTGAAAATAAAATTATTAGGACTATAGGTGATCCGGTTGAAAGATTCAGCGAAGACGGACTCCGCACTTTACGCGCCTGCAGATTTTCAAGCAAACTTTCTTCGCTTGGTTTTACCATTGATGAAGAAACATTCAATGCAATATCAAAAACAAATGAAATTGTAAAAAAAGTATCTGCTGAAAGAATACGCGATGAACTTTTAAAAATTCTGCAGACTCCGATTCCATCTGTAGGAATTGAAAGCATGCGTAAATGCGGCCTTCTGAATCTGATTCTGCCTGAGCTTGATATAGCTCACGGAGTTGATCAGAATAAATATCACATGCATGATGTTTACTGGCACAGCCTCTACACCTGCGATGCCGCTCCAATTGAAATACCGCTTATAAGATTCACAGCGCTTCTTCATGATATAGGCAAAGTTCCTTCCAGGGGAACAGGAGCTGACGGTGATTTCACTTTTTACAACCACGAAATTGTCGGCACAAGAATGCTGAAGAAAATAATGAAACGCCTGAAATTTTCGAATGAAGATATTGAAAGAGCATGCAATCTGTCAATAAATCACATGTTTCATTACAAGGATGAATGGACAGACGGTGCAGTACGCCGCTTTATGCGCAAAGTCGGAGTTGAAAACATTGATGAGCTGTTCAGGTTGAGAATGGCAGACAGGCAGGGAAATGGTTCGCGCGAAGGACTTCCTGCTCCGATTTTAAAACTGCAGGAAAGAATTAAGAAAATTATAACTGAAGAAAATGCAATTACAGTGCGGGATCTCAACATCAATGGAAATATACTGATGGAACAGTTTAAGCTCAAACCAGGCCCGGTAATTGGAAGAATTCTTAACGAACTTCTTGAAATAATTCTCGATGAACCCGATAAAAATAATCAGGAAATATTGCTTGAAATGTCACGCGGTATAATCGATAATATCAGCAAGGAAAAGATAATAGATTAATTTATGAGAAAAATTTTACCCCTAATTTTTATATCTTTACTGATCCTTCTTGCCGGATGCTCAAAAGAAAAAGATGAGGCAGAACAGGCGCTGATAGATCAGAAACCCATAGAGGAAGCTGTTCCGCAGAATCTTGATCCGATTGATTTTAAAGATCTTCCGGGAAAATGGTCTTTGCGTTTCACCGGAAATTACGGGTACGAATTCAGATTCAATAAAAACTATAAAGCACTGGTTGTAATATATCTCGGAAATTCATCACTGCTTTTCAATGGAGTATATACGATTGAAAACGGCAATCTTAAAATAAACATATATGAAATGAAAAATGAAGATAGATCTGAAAATATCAACATTTATTCAAATTTTGTAAAGGCAAAATCATCTTATTTTTTATTCAAAGCCGGCATAAATAAAAAGCCAGGCACGAATAAAATGCTTGTGCTGCGTCCGTCAAATATTATAATAGATGGAATAAATTCAGACGGATATTTTGAACCAGTTTTAAAATTAAAACCTTCTCCATAGAGGAATCCGAATAGAATAATGAAAAATCTGACTGTAATCGGACATAGAGGATTCAGAGCAAGATTTCCGGAAAATACCTCAATATCATTCCTGAAAGCATTCGAACATGGAGCTGATGGAATTGAATGCGATATCCAGAAAACGAAAGACAATGAATATGTAATAATTCATGATGACACAATAGATAGAACCTGCAGCGGATCAGGAGATGTTTCCAATTTAAATCTTGCTGAATTAAAAAAATTTAATTTTAACATGAGGATTTCATCCCATCCTGAAAAAATCATAACTCTTAAAGAACTTTTAAATCTTATTCCTGCGGATAAATTTATAAATCTTGAATTAAAAGAGGAAACCCTGACCCCGGAAGATTCAGAAAAAATTTATACTATTGCAAAAAACAATTTCAAACTGGAAAAAATTCTATTTTCCTCATTCGAAGCAGATCTGCTTTATTTTTTCCGGGATAATAACATAACGTTCGGTCTGCTTCTGGGTGATAAATCATTTAAACGCGGAATTATAAAAACAATAAAAAGTATCAAAAATCTTCATCCTGATTTTATCAATCTTCCGGTAAGTCCAATTAATTTTCCTGGCTCATTTATTTATGGACTTTTTATAAAACAGATCCGGAGATTTTCTAAAAAAATTCTCTTCTGGACAGTAAATTCAAAGAAAGAACTGCAGTTTGCATTAAAGTATTCCCGTCATATTATTACAGATGATCCGCCGATGATAAAAAAATTATTACCTGAGCTTAAAAAAAAACAGGTGCGGGAAAGTTAACGCCAGAATTTTATTGCAGCAATTATAATTCCCGAGCAACTTAAAGTTATACCGAAAGACCAGATCATAAAACGGTCCATTCTGGTTGTAAGTAAATCAAAGCGTTTGTCTGATGCTTCAAATCTTTTATCAACTGAATCAAATCGGCGGTTCATTTCATCTAAAATTGAAACAAATCTTTTATCAACTGCGTCAAATCTATCATTAAACCGTTTATTCATATCATCAAAGCGTTTATTCATATCCTCAAAACGTTTATTCATATCCTCGAAGCGCATGTTCATTGCATCAAAACCCATTTTCATGAGTTCCCGCTGGTGTCTCAGCTCGGTTTCAACATGGAGAAACCGTTCAGAATAATAATCTTCAACAGTAATTGTCTGGGATTTTAATGTTTTCCTGGGCATTGTCATTTTCAACCTCATTTATTCAGTATCTTATTGTTTTTTTTGTCAAGTTTTCTTTTATAAAAACAACGTCATGGGTATATATATTAATACGATCAGTAACGGATTATTAAAAATAATTTTAAGTTTTTAAATTTAAATTTTTATCCGGTAAATTTAAATTTACTTGAAAATTTTTAGCTTGAAAAAAATCACCTCTAAAAAAGAATAGCAGAACTTGACAATTCTGTTTATTATGAATGAAATTATTCATTTCCTCAATTTATTCATACGGAGAAAATATGAAAAAAGTTTTAATCACCGGCGCAACCGGTTTTATTGGAAAACATCTCGTTAAAGCGAATCTCAGGAAAAAGAATAAAGTCCGCGTACTTGTTAGAGAAGGAAATCCGGCTATTCCTGATTTAAAAAAGAAGGGAGTTGAAGTTTTCATCGGCGATATAATGGATTACAATTCAGTTTTTAAAGCTGCTAAGGGTATAGAAATTTTTTTTCATCTTGCAGGTACTGTAACTGACTGGGCAACAAAAAGCGCATATGAAGTAAATATAAAAGGCACGGAAAACGCCTGCAGAGCAGCTACTGATGTAAAAGTTAAACGCTTTGTAATGATAAGCACAAACGATGTATTCGGCAGAATTGAAGGACCTGTGATCGATGAATCATTTCCTCTGACAAAATATAATGAGCCGTATCCTGATACAAAACTTGAGGCTACAAAAATCTGCCACAACTATTATGAATTTGAAAATCTTCCTGTAACAATGGTTTATCCATGCTGGGTTTACGGCGAGGGCGATACATCATTCATACCTCCTTTTGCTGATGCAGTGTACACAAAAGATTTAATTTTCTGGAGAAAGGATGTAACTGTCTGGCCTACATACATAGATAATTTAATTGATATTATGATGCTGATATCAGAAGATAAACGCGCAGTTGGTCACGGGTATCTTGTCCACGACGGAGAATCAACAACATTGCAGGAATTGTGCAGGGTAATTGCAAAGACCCTGAATGTTCCTCCAATCAATACTCACATCCCTTATTTTGCAGCTTATGCAGCCGGATTTGTAATGGAAATAATTTGGAGAATTACCGGTAAAACAACAAGGCCGCTCCTGACAACATATGCAGTAAAAAATTTAGGCTCTCGTCTGAAATTTTCTATAGCTAAAGCTGAAAGAGAACTTGGATGGAAACCTAAAATATCGTATAAAGAAGGCCTTAAAAATGCTATGGAATGGCTCAATACTATGGATATAAAAAAACTCAAAGTAAAATAAATTTACACGGAGGAATCTCATGGCTAAAAAAACTGATTCAAGCAAAACAAAAATCATTAAAAAAAATATATCCGGATCAGGAAATATTGAATCAAATAATTTAATAATTACCGGGCAGATTTTAACAGGAGCAGGCTTAATTGTTTTCTGGATATTATTCTTCACAGTCGGCATGATAGATAAAAACGTTGCTCCTGACTGCTATTTTCAATATGAACACGCATTTCCCCCAGCGGATATAATACTTGCTTCAGGTTTAATTCTCTCGAGCTTTCTGCTGATAAAAAAACTTCCTATAGGAAAAACAGTCTCTCTTGTCTGTGCAGGGGCTCTGATTTTTCTCGGCCTGCTCGATTTCAGCTTTAATCTTCAGAATAAAGTTTATTTGATATCACTGGCAGAAGCAATTTCAAACGGCTTTATCAATGCATGGTGTGTGTTTTTTGGTTTGGTAATATTCATAAAATTTAGAAACTAATATAAACCCGGAATTTTAATAATGATTAAAACAATAGAAAGCAAAGAACTGCAGAAGATTTTAAAATTTGGATTTGAATATCTTCAGAGAAATTATCACATACTGGACAACCTGAATGTATTTCCTATTCCGGATGGAGATACAGGCGTGAATATGATGTTCACGCTGAAATCAGGAATAGATTCTCTTGATGAGCATTCCGGCAGTTCAATGAAAGATTTTGCGGAAATTTTGAATAAAAGCGTAACCAACAACAGCAGAGGAAATTCCGGATTTATTCTTGCGAGATTTTTTCATGGATTCACTGAAGTTATTAAAAAGTATGACATCCTGAACTCAGAAATATTAGCTCAGGCTTTCGGAAACGGTTCATATCTGTCAAAAACTTCCCTTTCAACTCCGAAAGAAGGCACCATGATTACAATTCTTGCTGCTTGTTCTGAATCAATGAATAATAATAAAACTGAAGATATTATTGAATTTCTGAAAGATGCGCTTGCAGCATCAAGGGTAAGTCTCAGCAATACTCCAAAACTTCTTCCTATTCTTGCGAAAGCAGGCGTTATTGACTCAGGTGCTCTTGGATTTATTTTCATTCTCGAAGGAATGACAAGAAGCCTCACTGGTGAAAAAATAATTATGGAAGATGAATCTGATTACAGATTCGAACCTGATCTTACAATCAGCGATGAAGTTCTTACACAGCTTACATTCCGTTACTGCACTGAACTTCTTGTTGAATATAAAACAATACCGGAAATCAGCAGCTTTAAAGAATTGCTTGAATCGCACGGGGACAGCGTTGCTCTGCTGTGCGAGGACGGAATCATTAAGCTGCATATTCATACAAATGAACCGGATCTTATAAAATCTGAAGCAGGGAAGTTCGGCGAGATAGTGAATTCAAAAGTTGAGGATATGCAGGAACAGGTTAACCAGACCTTCAGTGCTATTCAGGAACACGAGGAACTTGCTGTTCTTGCAATAATTCCAGGGCCGGGCTTTGAAAGAATCTACAGAGATTTCGGCGCTCAGCATTTTATAAATTATTCAGAGAATCTTCCTTCTCTTTCTGAACTATTAGATGAAATTAAAAAAATTGAATGCAATAACATTATTATTCTCCCGAATGATAAAAATATCATCCCTGTTGCAACACTGGTAAAAGACCAGTCAGATAAAAATATTTATATTCTTCCAACTAAAAATATTGTGCAGGGACTTGCAGCCATGTACAGCTTCAGCGACATGGATTCCACAGAGCATAATATCCAGAGCATGGCTGATTCGCTGAAATTTGCTTCGTGCCTGAAAATTTATAAAAGCTCAAGAGATTCATCCTATGGTAATGTTAATATAAAAGAGAATGATTATTTCGCTGTTGACGGAGATATTGTTCTTTCAAGCGAGCCTTCACTTGATGGAGCTTTTATATCCGCACTGAAAAAAATTGATCTCTCAGACAAAGCAAGCATTACCTTATACTACAACGAAGATTATGATGAGTCCCTTACACCGGTATTGACAGAAAAAGTCAGCAAATTAAATAGCAGCATTTCTCTTGAGAGCTATTTCGGCGGGCAGAAAAAATCTGTTTTAATAATTTCCGTAGAGTAACTCTTTACGCAAATGTTATAGTTACTGGATTTTTCTGATATTTTTAATTTGTGTAGATTGGATTGCAATATTTCCATTTCCGGTATTTACTATGTAATTATAACCTCTTGATATAATTACACCCCTGTAAATTTTTCCATTGTATAATAAAATTTCAACTTTAACACCGCCTGGATTCCCTGTAGTCTTATCTTCTGTCTTATCTTTATCATCAGATTTTATATCCGGCTTTAGATTCTGCTGTAAAGTTTTTTCATAGATATTAAATACATTATTTACCAGTGAGGTGTATTTAACTGCAGCATAAACAGAAACTGAAATAACTCCCGCAGCAACAATATTTGCAGCAACAGCAAATATTTTCACAGCAGAAAAACCTATATTCAGTTTTAAACTTCTTGCTAGAAAATAAAAGAATAAAACTACTCCGAAAAATATTGAATAATTATTTACTTTTTTAAGACAGGTTTTCAATACCCTTTTGCGGGATTTCAGAATAATTCTGCGCACATCTTTTGGAATAGGTTCAGCAAACCTGTATTTTTCAAGCAGTGCGTTCAGCTGAGCAGCTTCATTCATAGTAATTCCTCAATCTGCTTTATTCCCCTATCGTTAAGTATTGATAAAATCTTTTTTGCGAGCTGAGTGTATTTATACTCAACTTTTCTTTTAGTGAGACCTGTTAATTCCGCAGTTTCAGAATAGCTGTATCTTTTATATGCAACAAGATCGAGGATATTTCTCTCCTCATCACTTATATCAATCTCTTCCATCACCTGATTGATGATAATCCGTGTATCGCGAAAACCGTTTACAAAACTCAGAGCCACATCCTCAAAAACATCTTCAATGTTAATATTCTCCGGGCTTTTTTTGCGGTAATACTGTAATACAATATTTCTTAATGTTCCGTAAAGCCAGGCCCGAATATTCTTGATATCATCGATATTATTATAAAATGCTATAAAAACTTCCTGGCACAAATCCTCTGCGTCATCAGTTGATCCGACCTTTGGATAGATCGCATTAAATACCATCGGGTAATACTCAGTAAAGAGTCTGGAGAATGAATCCCGTTTCGCTGAACTGGTCATCATCTGCATATACCCATGCTTACATTATATAGTGACTGAAAATGATTCATCGTCACAAACTTTTTATTTTCTTCAGGCATTAATTTGATTTTCCCTTTATTATTATTTTTAATTAAAAGAATAGAATACGGATGACACGGATTTTTTAAATAAGATAATTAATTTTTATAAAAAATACTTAATCTAAATAATCCGTGTTATCCGTGTTAGAAATTTTTTTTATCTGGAATTGAATTAACAATTCTCCAGTCGGGATATATTATTCAACATGTAGAATTATGATTTCCCGCAAATGCGGGAATAACAAGAAATATATTATAATTTAATAAATAATCCTTGCAAGTATTATTTTTTAAAAATAGTTTGTGACGATTTATAAATAAAATCAACTACAATAATGATAGACTTAATGTGTTTATTGTTTTGTTTAAAAATGGAGAAAATAATGAAAACTAAAAAAATCCGCCCGGCAGGGTCTTTCCTTATTCTTGCAATATGCATGATTGTCATTGCAATATCATCCTGCTCAAAGAAAAAAGTAGGAGCTACAGCAATTGTTATTATGACAAACGGAACAGTGGAAAAAATTTCCAGCCAGAAAAATACTGTTCCCCTTCGATTAAAGGATACTCTCACTAAAGGTGATATAGTAAAAACAGGCCCTGAATCATTTATTGTGATTCAGATAGGTGATGATATACTTGCAAGAATCCAGCCTGATTCCAATGTAGAAGTTAAAACTTTATTCGATCAGGAAAATACAGAAATTTTTCTGGAAAAAGGACAGATCATATCTGTTGTTAAAAAATTCTCAAAAGAAAACAATTTCAATATAAAAACTCCTACAGCACTTGCTGCTGTGCGCGGGACCGAATACAGTATTTCCTTTTATAAAGGCAGATCCGTTCTTGCTGTAAAAGAAGGTAAAGTTCAGCTTTCTTCTTTAGAATCAAAAGGAAAAAATAAAGAGCTTATGGTGGAAACAGGAAATACTGTAATTATCAGCGCTGATATGGCAAAAAGACCTATCAATGATTTCGAATCTCTTGAAATTGACAAAATGAAAAATTTTGCTTCAATAACCGGCGACGATCTGCAGAACGACAAGGTATTTGAAGATCTTGCAAAAAAAGCTCAGGATGATGACAAGCGCATAACAGAAGAAATTCTGAAACGCGGCGGCCCAATCCCTGCAACAACAGAAGAGATGCTGAAAAAATTCGGCAGACTTAATGATGTAACATTGTACAGCGGAAAAAGATATACTGGCGTAATACTTGAACATGGCGAAATAAAAAAGATTATGACTGTTGAAGGAATTATTTCAGTTCCAAGTAAACAGATTAGGTTTAATAAAATTATCAGATAATACTTACACCGGACTGAAGCCTTGCCCCTCTCTGCTTTGCAAAGAGGGGCTTTTTAATAGGGAAATATTTTCCAAAGGTGATTCACTTATGAAATATTTTTTAAAATTATTTTTCACAGTACTATCGGTATTGATAATTTATAATTCACCTGTAATGGCTGAATATGTCTTTCTGAAAGATGGATCAATTTTAACAGGGAGAATTGAGAATGAAAGCCCTGCAGGAGTTAGTTTCATTAAAAATGATGGAACGAAACTTTTAATAAATCATGCTAATATCATGCGGATTTTATATACTGAGCTTTACATGGGAAAAATTTTAATAAATAAAACCGATGGAACAGTTGTTGAAGCTTATATGGTTGATGAGGACCAGGTATCTTTTACTTACAGAAAAGATTTATATAAGCCTGTTGAATTTACCCTTAAAAGAGATGAGATACTTTTTACTGCAAGAAAAAATCCTACAGGCTTAACAGGCAAAGCAGAAGCAGACAGCATTTCAATTGAATGGAAGGCACCATATACTTCTGTTCTTCATTACAAGGTTTATATAAAAAGCGATAAAGACTATAAATTAGCAAGCGAGCCTTTGGGAAAAAGCGATACAATAAGAGGATTAAAAAGCGTTACAACTTATTATATCAAGGTTACAGCAATTGATAGAGATGGGTATGAATCACTTCCAAGCAATGAAATAATTGTAACAACCAAAAATGTTCCACCTGATCCTCCTAAAAATGTAAAACTGGAAAGATTTGTTGATAAAACAAAAAAAATAATGAATATTAAAATTGCCTGGGACAAAGCCAATTCTCAGGACGGAAAAATTATTGCATATAATGTTTACAGGCAGGATCTGAAAAAAGATACTCTCATTGGAACAGTTGCCAATACCGAGTTTTCAGTAAATAATTTAAATACTAAGCAAACGGAATATTTTTTTGTACGTTCAGTTGATAACTGGAATGTTGAGTCTAAAAAAAGCAATAAAGTTGATGCAGACAAAGACAATATACTCTCATTCATTCCTGGCATTATTTTTCCAATAGGTAAATTTGGAGAGATGTACAATGTTGGTTTTGGAGGATTGTTTACTTTTTCAAACAGGAGCTTATTTTTAAAAAATTTTGAAGGCGGAGTTTCTCTGGGATTTTACTATATGCCGGGAAAGAATCTGCTGGATGAAAAGGATAAGATATACCAGAATTTCATGATGGCTCCTCTTTATTTATTTATTAATTATAATATCCGAATTGGCGACAGTTTTATTATAAAACCTGTTATTTCATTTGGAGGAGTTTATATTGATATGATGTATCTGGATGCATCAGCTGCATCAAGCCCGAACAAGCATCTTCAGATATTTGGGCTTTCATTCAAGGGCGGGCTCGCTGCAGAGTACAGGTTTACAGATTTTATTGCAATTTCAGCTGGCTGTGAGTATGGAGCAATTATTCAAAATACGGGACTACTTAGTTTCATTCTTGCCAATGTTGGTATAAGTTATTCTTTTTAAGGAGATATGATTATGAATAAAAAAATTATTTTAATAATGCTGCTGATGCTCACAGGTTTTTTATCCTGTTATGATGCTCTTGATACCTATGAAAAAAGTGTTGTTTATAATCTCCGCGACAGAGGACCTGCAGGAGGATGGATATTTTATGTAAATCCTAATTGGGAAACAGATGGATGGAGATACTTGGAGGCTGCTCCGGATGACTTCATCGGTGCCTCCTGGCTTAGTACTGAATCTTGGTTAAATGGTTCTAGTGTAGCAGAAGGAGGTACCTTAAATACTATCGGTTCCGGTAAAAATAATACAGCAAAAATATTACAATATAAGGGTGCTAGAACATCTATGGCTGCTGAATATTGTGATTCATATAGTGTTAATGGATATAGTGATTGGTTTCTTCCTTCAATAGATGAATGCATTTTAATGTATAAAAATCTAAAAGCATATAATGTTGGTATGATTATTACCGCAAGCTATTGGAGCTCGTCAGAGGCTACCAATAACGATGCGTGGTTCCATACTTTCAATCCCGGAGGAAATGATAATGATAGCAAGTTAGGTACATATCGAGTGCGAGCTATCCGTGCTTTTTGACCTCAACCCACCTACTTCGACTGGCTCAATACAAGTCTGGTGCACCCTCTTCGTCAGGAGAGAGTTTCGTGTTAGGGAAGTTTTAGTTATAGTATCCCTTCCCCTTCTTTCAGTAGAAAGGAGCAGGGTATGAGCATAAATATATTTTATAGTGAGAGCTTCATGAAATCAATTTCAAAATTATTTTTCTCAGTACTAACAGCATTGATGCTATTCAATTCACCTGCAATGGCTGAATTTGTCTTTTTAAAGGACGGTTCAATCTTAACCGGAAAAATTGAGAGTGAAAGTCCAGTAGCGATTAACTTTCTTGCTAATGACGGTAAGCGTAATGCAATCAATCCTAAAAACATTATGCGTATTTTATATACCGACCTATACATGGGTAAGATTTTAATTAATAAAATCGACGGCACAGTTCTTGAAGCATACATGGTTGATGAAGATCAGACATCCTATACCTTCCGTAAAGATTTATACAAACCGGTTGAATTTACAATCAAGCGTGATGAAGTGCTATTTACTGCAAGGAAAAATCCTGTAAGCTTAACCGGGCAAGCTGAAGGTGAAAGTATATCATTAAAATGGAAAGCTCCTTATACAGGAGCAAGCCATTATAAAGTTTATATAAAAAGCGATAAAGATTACAAATCGGTAAGCGAGCCTATGAGTACGAGTGTTACAATACGGGGATTAAAAAGCGTTACTACATACTTTATCAAAGTTACAGCAGTTGACAGGGAAGGTCAGGAGTCACTTCCAAGTAATGAAATTATATTAACTACTAAAAACATACCGCCTGAGCCTCCTAAAAATGTTAAAATTGTAAAATATCTCGATAAATCAAAAAAAATAATGAATATTAAAATTTCCTGGGATAAATCCAAAGCTCTTGATGGAACAATAATAGCCTATAATGTATACAGGGAGGATCCTAAGAAAGATACACTTTTAGGTTCAGTGCCCTACACAGAGTTTCCAATATACAATCTTACTCCGGGAAAACAGGATTATTATTATGTACGATCAGTTGATTTTAGAAATGTAGAATCTAAAAACAGTTATAGAACTTCATCCGGTTATGATTTTAAACTGGGATTTCAGTTAATGTCCATAATCCCGCTTTATGCATTCGGAAACATTCATACAGTCGGTTTTGGTTTTTTAATTAATTCCGAGTGGCAAAATGTTTTTTTTAAAAATTTTAATATTGGAATTTCAGTAGGATACTGGGAACTGCAGGGCAGATCAAACCTGATCAGCTCTATTGATTATTCCATGATGATTCCTTTTTTTGCAACAATAAGCTACAGGATTGCACCTGCATCCTTTATCAGCATTATCCCCAGACTTGCTATTGGCTACAGTATAAATTATGCAGCTTACAGAGTAGAACCGGAAATTTACACCGGTTATGGACTTAATAGAATCAGCAAAACAAAAATTGCATTTGAACCCCTAATGCTTGCCGGGCTTGCAGTTCAATGGGAATTATCATACAGAGCTTACTTGAATGTAGGTGGAGATTTCGGCATGATATTTGAGCGCGGCGGGCCATTAACATTTATTGGTGTGTCTATTGAAGCTGGGATCAGATTTTGATTTTGATAGATCATGAGGTGATATTATGAAAACTATATTAAAAATAATTCTGATATTAACAGCATTGATTGCAATATCTTGCGATAATTTGTATAATGAGCTTGCAGTTGAAATCGGGGAATATGACTATTATCTTGTTACTGCAAATCAGAATGTAACTTCATTTGTTTCAACATTTTTAATAAGTTCAGAAGGGTCAATAAGCCCGAAGTTTAAATCTTCAACTTTTGGCGCTACATTCGATTACTATCCTGCTGCTCATCCTAATGGAAATTACCTTTATGTTCCGGACAGATCAAACGACAGGCTAAGAATATATAATGTTTGCAATGATGGAACATTGATCTTTTCAACAGATGTTGCTACAGGTGATCTTCCTATTTCTGTAGTAGTTCATCCAACTGGAAAATATCTGTATGTTTCTAATATGACTGTCGCAACTGGTTCAATTTCAATGTTTAAAATTAATGATAATGGGAGTTTATTATCATTAGGTACGATTTCAATAGCAACCGGCTTTAGGCCTCTTAAAATGTATATTCATCCTTCAGGGAATTATCTTTATACAGCTATGTTAAATCCTGGTACAAATTATGTAGATTTTTCATCATATAGTATAAATAGCAATGGATCATTATCATCATTAGAATCAGATATTAACTTAGCAAGCATTCCAAGTCATTACACAACTGATGTATTGGTTCATCCAGGTGGACAGTATCTTTATGTATCGGCCAGCAATGGAAATATTTATAAATGCAATATTAATACTAATGGAACAATTGGAACCAAAACATATGTAACAGCTGCAGGTAGTTCTGCTGTCTATTTTGCTGTTCATCCTTCAGGAAATTATTTATTTACTGGGAGTATATTATTTGTTCGCTCATATCTGATTAATATATCTGATGGTACCTTGACGTATTTAAACGGCGATATAGCTACACTTGGACATAAGGCTATAATTGCTCACCCGAATGGAAAATATTTATATACAGTAAATACCGGGAGTGCTAACGGATCTTATCAGCGATTTAATATTGATAGCAGTGGATCTATTACTTTGATTGATGACATCGACTATAGTACTAGCGGATATATATATAATCCAAGCGGTATGGCTTTAATCAGGAGAAAGAAGTTATAGTACTTTTACTTAAGAAATTTAATAAGGTAAATCAATGAAAACAATATTAAAAATATTTTTAACATTAACAGCACTGATAACAATATCATGCGACAACATGTATAATGATATTGCATATGAAATTGGCGCTGAATATAATTATTATCTGGCATCAACAGATCCTTTAGTGGCAGGCAATATTAGAACATATCCTCTATCTTATGATGGATTGCCAAATTTTAGTAATGTAAAGATTAGTTCCACAGTAAATCAACCTTTCTTCCCTGCTGTTCATCCGACAGGAAAATTCTTATATGCACCAAGTATCGGTTCAAATTTACTACACATGTTTAAAGTGAATGATGACGGAAGCTTGAATTCATTAGGTTCCTTTACACCAAGCAGTATTAATAGATCTTATGCTGTCAAAGTACATCCAACAGGTAAGTATGTCTATCTTATAGATAATGATAATAGCGCAACAGCATTGAGTATGTATATAGTAAAAAGTGATGGAACTCTCATGGATAACGGCACTGTTTCATCAGGCGTAAAGCAGGATCGATTAGCAATAAATCCAGCTGGAACCTGTTTATATGTTCTTTCTAATAATCTTCCAACAGATTATTATATTAGTGCTTATAAAATTGAAAATAACGGTAAACTTACACTTATAAATTCATTCAATCCAGTACCATATAATCAATATATTACTGATATAAATATTCATCCAAATGGAAAATATATTTATATAGCTAGACTTAATGGGTTTGATAAATATAATTTTAAAAGCAATGGCGATATTGATTATTTATCCAGGTCTTCAACTTCAACTTCTGCAGGCGTTGGATATATAGCAACTCATCCATCAGGTAATTTTCTTTATTATATTGGCGATGATGGTAATATGAGATCATATATAATCAATTCTGCAGGTGTTGTATCACCAAATAACCAGATTTCTTTTTCTTCTACAATTTGTGATTTAATAATTCATCCACAAGGAAAATATTTATATGCAGCTTCTAATAGCGATAACCAATTATTTTATATAACAATAAATAATGATGGGAAAGTAAATTCAAGCTCTTTCGAAAACGTTAAATCACGTGGACTGGCCTTGATCAGGAAAAGAAAGGAATAACTTACGCTAATGGATATTATTCGAAAAAAAAATCACATCCCGAATAACTGATTATATAAACTTCAATTATTCGTATAAAAAATGTTTCAAGAATTGTAATATTCAAATAAAAATCTAGAGTAAAAATATAATGCAAAACATAATAAAAGCAGCAATAATTATATCCATGCTGCTGAATATATCTCTTCTCAGACTCCATGCTGCAGATGAAAAAACAAGAATTGCAATTTTGAATTTCTCCGGGAAACAGACGCCTGCTCATGTACCTCAAATTACAACTTATCTCATAAGAGGAAAAATTGTAAAATCCGGAATATTTTATGCTTCGGAGAGAGCGCAGCTTGATGCTGTTCTTCAATCTCAGGGCCTGCAAATAACAGGCTGTTCAGACCAGACATGCTCTGTAAAAATTGGAAAACTACTGTATGCGGAAAAAATAATTACCGGCAATGTTGCCATGTTCGGCAATGCATTTGTCATTAACGCGCGCCTTATTGACATTAAAAAAAATCAGGTGGATTTAAATTTAACAGAATATGCAGCATCCGAAGATTCCCTTGATGATGCTGCAGCGAATATAACAAAAAAGGTTATTGATTTTATATCAAAAGATAAAATAAGAACAGCTGCTGATTTCAAGAAGGAAAAGGAACTTAAAGAAAAGCAGGAAAAAGAAGCCAGAGAAAAAGAAGCTGCAAGGAAAATTGCTAAACCGGATAAGAAAAAAGATTCTCAGATTATGCTTCCATCCGGAATTCGATTATCCTATATGCTTGCAATGCCTCTAAGTTCCCCATTCAAGGATTATTTCCCTGTGCTTCACGGTGTTGAAGTTATGTATTCTCATTTTTTTAATAATTACTTTTCAATAAAAGCAGGTGTTTCGTTTTCTATAAATACTTTTAATAACCCGAAAATATACTCCTGTCTGAATGCCTATTCTTTTGGAGCAAATTTCGGAATTCCGGTTATTGGTTTTATTTATCCGTATATTGGCGCATCTGTAAAGGGAATCTGGATTCACGAGCAGGCAAATGATCTGTTCCATGAAATGGGTGGAATGGGCATTGATTTCAGTACAGGAGTTGCTTTTACAATAGTTAAGTTTTTCGGGGTTTACGTGGAATATTCTATAGGCTGGGCAATGGTGATTGATAAAGCCAGTACAGATATAAGTTCACACTCAGTTAAGGCTGGAGTGTATTTCAGGTTTTAGGGGGCGTAATATGAGAAAGTTAAATTTATTTTTTATTGCAGTTTTGATATTGCTTATTGTTGGGTGTGAGTATAGTTTTCTAGATTTGATGCGAGTCAAAAGCTCAAGCGGTGTTGAGAATATACATTACAGTGGTCGTTTCGATCTGAGTATCCCGTCAGCACCGCGCTTTGAATGGTCTGGTACTTCGATCGGAGCGCACTTCAAAGGTACTGGAGTGAGCATGATGCTTAATTCCGGAGGAATAAATTATTTTGAAGTTCTGATTGACGGTACGTCTGTATCGCCTGTTGTTACTTCAACTGGAAATGAAACTTTCATACTTGCAAGCGGTTTAACAGATACTGAACATGATGTGTTGGTGGTCCGCCGCACTGAGGCTACATGCCTGCCCGTCTCTTTTCTCGGTTTTACTATAACTGGCGGATCGATCATAGCTTCAGCATCACCATGGTCTCACAGAATAGAATACATTGGCGATTCAATACTTACAGGATATGGTATACTTGGTCCCAATGAGCTCTGCACTTATTCAGCTGCTACTCAATCTGCATGGATGACATATGCTGCTGTAGCAGGGCGAGATCTCAAAGCTGATACACACCTCATTGCATATGCATCGAAAGGTGTTTATCAAAACTACAACGGTAATCTTACTGATCCAATGCCGACGCTCTACACTCGGACGATCCCTACAGAATCTGGAAGCACATGGGGCTTTAGTTCAAAGGCTGATGTGGTTGTAATACATCTTGGATTGTACGATTTTACTGCTGCGGTAAATCAGGTCTTATTTGAAACAGCTTACATAAATTTAATTAATCTTGTACGAAGCAACCACCCGTCTGCTGTCATCTACTGTGTAAATGGGGCGACTTTCAATGCTACAGCAAATACTTATATTTCGAACTCAGTCACAAATAGCGGTGATGCTAACACCCATCTGCTAACATTACCTGCTCCTATATTACCAGCTGATGGGTATGGATGTGACTGGCATCCAAGTGCAGTGACTCATGCACGTTGGGGTGGAATTTTAGCTGCTAGATTACGCACAGATCTCGGTTGGTAATATATTTTTATTTTATACATAAGCGAGTTAAAAAATAAACCCAGCAACCCTTATATGTAGTTCAGCGAATCGTCCTATTGCAATATTTATAGCATTAATTTAAAATAATTATAACAATAAGCTTTATCTCAAAATTATCCAGTATTTAAAAAAATTACCAGATTGTCTTTTTATAAAAAGCTTTTATTTTTTCATCTTTGCTGATAATATGAATCATTTTTGATAGAGCAGTTGCTACTATCACTCTGTGTGTAGTGTCTTTATTTTCCCCTGAAAGTTTCCAAAAACTTCTTTAGTATTTTTTATTTTTAATTAAAGGTGAAACTTTTAAAATTGGAATAAAAATTAAAAGAAAAGAAAAAAATTGTGACGATTTAACAATATTTTCAACTATATCTATAACAAATTATGAATCTATTTAGATAATAAATTTATTGCAAAACTTAATTATTTTTTTACTATTATCCATTTTACTTTTAGAAATATATTGTGAATTATAAATGTTTTCAAGGTTAAAATTCATTAAAAATTATTTGATTTCCTATTAGTGAGCAGCTCATGAAATTTTTATATAGAATTTTGTTTCCGGCATTAACTGTACTTATAATATTCAATTCCCCTGCCTTTGCAGAATACATCTTTTTAAAAGATGGATCAATTATTACAGGGAAAATTGAAACCGAAACTCCTGTTGCTGTTTCATTAATAAAAAATGACGGCACAAGACAGATGATTTACCATAATAATATTATTCGCGTTTTATACACTGAGCTCTATATGGGCCGTGTTTATGTTCAGCAAACCAACGGAAAAGGCTTAGAAGTTTTCATGGTTGATGAGGATCAGGAATATTATACTTTCAGACATGAACTGTATAAACCTGAAGAAATTAAAATTAAGCGCACAAATGTGCTTTTCATGGCAAGGAAAAATCCAACGGGACTGCAGGTAATAAAAATTGAAACTGACAGGATTGAAATCACATGGTTTCCGCCATATAATCAGATAAAAAATTACAAAATATATTATAAAAACAAAGAAAGCGATAAATATATTTCTGCCGGAAATACTTCCTCAAAAAGTTTTACAATAAAAAATCTCAAAAGCAACACGCAGTATTTTATTATAGTAACTGCTGTGGATAAAGATGGTTACGAGTCTCTGCCGAGCAACGAGATAAATGAGACTACGAAAAATATCAGGCCGAATGCTCCGAAGAATGTGAAAGTAGAGAAAGTTTTATCGAAAGATAAAAAAACCTTACAGTTGAATGTTAAATGGGATCCTGCCATAGATCCGGATGGTAAGGTAATTGAATATATAATATATGAATACAAAAATAAAGGTGATAAAATTTTTGCCAGGACTAATAAAACTTTTTATTCAATAACAGCTCTGGACCCTCTTATAAAAAGAAAATTTTTCATCCGGGCAGTTGATGATTTAAAGGATGAGTCTGAAACAGCAAAAATCAGAGTTAATGAAAGGGCAGCTGTATTAAATATTTTTCCCGGCGTAATATTCCCTGTTGGAAAGTTTGGTGAGATGTATAATATTGGTTTTGGAGGGACGATATCATTTTCAATATGTAATTTGTTTTTCAATAATTTCGAAAGCGGAATAGCTCTGGGATTTTATTATATGCAGGGCAAGGATCTGCTGGATGTGAAAAATTTGTTATATCAGGATTTTTTATTTTTCCCGGTTTATTTAACCTTTGGATATAATATTACTATTGGAAATAGTTTCAGTATAAAACCATTAATATCAATTGGACCAGCTTATATTGATATGAAATATAATGACCGGAATAAAACTATTGCAGAAGGTCGGGACAGGCATCTTCAGATAGCTGCTTTTTCTTTTAAAGCAGGATTGGATGCTGAATACAGGTTTACAGATACTATTTCAGTATCTCTGGGGTGTGAATATGGCGCTATTGTTCAGAATACCGGCTTGCTGAGTTTTATTCTTGTTAATACAGGAATCGGTTTTTCTTTTTAAGGAGAGATTATAATGATTAAAAAAATTATTATTTTAATATTGATGGCACTTCCTGTTTTTTTATCCTGTTATGATGCGCTGGATACTTATGAAAATGGTATAGCTTACAATCTCCGTGATCGCGGCCCTGCAGGAGGATGGATATTCTATATAAACCCGAATTACAAAACAGACGGCTGGAGATATCTGGAAGCAGCGCCAGAGGATCAGAGCAATAGTTCAAACTGGATTAATTCGGGGAGTTCTCCAAATCCTCAAACTACAGAAAATGGTAATACAAAATCTATTATTGGATCAGGAATTGCAAACACTGATGCAATTATTAATCAGACAAACCATATTTCAAGCGCTGCCAAATTATGTAAAGATTATAGAGGCGGCGGTTACAGCGACTGGTTTCTGCCATCAGCAGACGATGTAAAGGAGATGTGCTGGGTTCTGCATAGCAGAATGTATAATGGAACAACAGGTGAGGATAATCCCGCATACGGCTCAAATCGTGTTGGCGGTTTCAACGATTACTATTATTGGAGTTCGTCTGAGCAATCTTCAAATAACGCATATGTCTGTTGGTTTAATAATGGCGAGATGACTACAGCACCTAAAAGTACTACTACTAATCTAAATGTCCACGCTATCAGGGCTTTTTAATTTTACATACCAGCTCAAAATTACTTTTATATAACTTATATCTCAAAACAAAAAGCCCTGCAGATGCAGGGCTTTTTTCTCTATATAAATAAAATTTCTATCAGTCGTCTTCACCCATCTGAATATCTTTCCCCGGGTTTCTGTATTTGGATTCTCTCGGATAAGTTTCAAAAATTCCGCGAAGCATAATCGCCTTCCATGGACTGATTCCCTGTTTAAGATCTTCCCTGAGGCCGCAGCCGTAAAGTCTTCTGAAAAAATAAAGTATAGCCCAGACCCAGCTGTACCAGAATAATGGCCAGGTATTTGTAATATGCGGGCCGAAAAAATTTGAAAATTTAAATCCGAAAGATCCCCATGGAATATACATTTCAAGAAGCCAGAGAAGTCCTTCCAGAGGAATAATTGCAATCATTATAAGATTGCCGAGCTTGAGTCCTTTATTTTTATTTTTCTGAAACAAAGTTAAAGCATTAAATGAATGAACAGCAAGCCAGTACCATGGACCGAAAAACAGCATTGCACCCGAAGCTGTAGAAAGACCCTTCCCGCCTTTGAATTTAAGCCAAACAGGAAAATCGTGCCCTGCCTTAACAAGTATTGTTAAAAAAAGCATAAGCCAGAGATCATCCCTGAAATTCCAGCCAAGAAAATAATATGCAGCAAGCATTGCCATTACTGGTTTACTCATGTCAAGGATAGTTGCAGTTATTCCGGCAAATGGCCCTGCTGTAAGGTATGCGTTGCTTCCGCCAACGTGCCCGGTTCCTTCATTTTGTAGCTTTTTTCCTGGAGCAAGAAGAGTTGTTAAAATCTGCGAAAAAGGAATGCTTCCTATTAAATAACTTAAAGCATAAATACCGACAATTTTGAAATTTTCCATTAAAAACTCCTGAGATTATTTACACAAATTATTTTATAAAATTACCAAACCTGAATTATAAGTACACACATCTATAAATAATTCAACAACATTTTACATCACAAATAAAATTATCACCCTTTTTTCTTTGCATTCATAACATCAGATGCTCTTTTTCTGAAATTCTTGAAGAGTTTTGGAAAACTGTCCTTTATCAGTTTTTCAGCAAGAGAATTCGGGAGCAAAGGATAAGCAAGACTTGATGTATAGGTTAACTTTGTTTTGTTTTTTTTATATGGCTCAACAATCCATTTCCCTGAGTTCAGAGTAAACGGTCCTTTATCCTGATCCCAGGTCATTGTTCTTTTATCAGGAGCAATATACTGAATATTTTTATTAGTAATATTTATTTCAGCAGGGCCTACATCAACAAGCATCTTAACCCATGCTGTATTGCCTTCACGCCTAAGGATCTTGCTCGATTTCTGCATTGGCATAAATTCCGGATGGCTTTCATAATCAGTAATAATTCCCCATACAATATCCGCCGGCGCATCAATCACGCCTATTGCAGTTGCTTCCCTGTACTTGCCTGTCTGGGATGAAGACACAGCAAGCTCTCCCTTGTCCAGATCGGGTTCTTTTGTCTCTGCAAATACTGTTGAGATTAATGTAAAAATTATGGCTGATATTAATATTTTCTTCATCATAATGTTTTCCTTTCTATTTGAGGTCCAACTGTTTGAGTATTTTTTCTTCGATCACCGGAGGTTTTAACAGCTGTGCAGGGTTAACTACAAAATCATTTAATAATTCAAGTGCCCTGCCGAAATACATTGCTTCACCTATTCTGTCATCAAGAGAAAATTTAAAATTAACAATGTCGCATGGGACAATTTTTCCATTGCTGTTAACAACAGGAATTTTTTTTACTTTTCCAATTGCAATAAAAGTTGAAGCATTACCCCACTCAAACAAATGATGAAATGGAGAATCAATACCTACGCTGCCTAAATTTGCTACAAAAATGCTTGAATAAAGCGGATCAGAATCTATCATACTCTTAGGTGCAAGATTGAAATAATCAAGTTTTGTAAAAAGCCACACAATAAAATTGATTAAAAATCTCGGAAGCTTTGTAATTACATCAATCTCTTTTTCATCTGCAGAGACTTCTTTAAGTTTTCGTTTCTTTACAAGTATTGCATCTAATTTTCCAACAAGAGTATCAAGTGTTTCAAACGGATCAATATCGATAGTTATATTTACTTCTTTTGAATCTTCATTCAGTTCAAGTTTTGCTACAAAGCTTATTCTTATTTTATGCCTTTGATAAATATTTCTTCCGGAAACAAATCTGTTCAGTCTCGGCCTCATGGCAAGAGTTCGCCCGATAGCAAGAAGAAATATGTGAAATACTCCGTATTTCTTTTTATCAAGTCCTTTGTTTAATTTTTTTACAAGTGCAAGAGCATTAGTCATGTCAAAATCGTGAGAGTGATAAAGAACAGACTCATTTCTTCCTTTCATCAGATAAGGAAGCATCTTTGTAAATGATGGAACTCTTTTTGCAGGAGAACCATCCGGTCTGCTGAACAGAGGCATATTTTTATATCCTTAATTAAATTTAAACACTATATAAAACAAATTCTGTCACTTTTAAGTCAATTAAAAAAAGTTTTGACCTGTTTCGAGCAATGTATATAGATAGATTAAATGATATTGTCATATCATGCCGGTTTCTCTCAGAGAATACCGGCATCCATAGTTTGAGTTTTTTTATATTGCAGTTATCATTTGATTATAGATCTACAATGCTTAACATTTATTGAAATTTATACTGTTAAAATAAAAATGAAAAAACTAATACTATTTATTACAATATTCATTATTTCCTGTTCCCCTAAATATGGAATAGAAAGAATTATTTCACCAGTTGAAAGAATTGACGTTTCAGTTGTAAATGAATCCGCGCTTATAAGAACGCAATACGGAGATTTTTATCTGGAGTATATGGATTCAAAAAAATGGGAATCTGTTTTAAAGTTCAGCAATTACTCCAGCGGAAAATTCAGCTACAGGATTCCGCACTTCAGTTCATTTTTCATTACCATAAAAAATGCTTTTACCAAACCCATTAAAATTACAGATATTGTTTTACTGGCAGAAGGAAATACATATCAACGCTTAAATACGCACGATTTAAACAAAGAATATGGAACAGAACAATACAGGAATTTTAATTTTTTGGAAATGAACACACCAAGACGTCTTCTGCCTGTATCACTTGAAATTGATGTAACATCACCGTCAGCAACAAAAATAAATTTTGATAAAGATACTGTATCATTTTCCCCTGATTATATTGCACCTGATGATACAATAATATTTTTTGCTTTTTTCAAAGCAGCATCATCTGATGGTGAAAAATTTAAAATAAAAATCGATCTGGATGCAGGGGGGATGAAAAAAGTTATTGATTTTGATTTCGTTAAATCTGAATATAGGACAGAAGGAAAGTATTTCAGAAACAAAGGAAAGATGAATGAAAATAGACAGACAGACTATTGAAAAGGTTTCAAAACTTGCAAGGCTCGAGCTTTCAGAACCTGAAAAGGATGAGTTTTCAAAACAGTTATCCGACATCATAACTTATGTTGAAAAAATAAATGAATTAGATACGGCAAATGTTGAAACTGCTGATCATGTTGTTGATCTTGGAAATGTTTTCAGGCAGGACACGGTATTAACATCGATCGATAAAAGTGAAGTTGAAAAAATCGCACCCGATTTTCAGAATAATCACTTTATCGTACCTCGAATTCTCGAAGGCTGATATGAGCAGACTTTTCATAGCTCTGCCTCTTGATCTCACTGCAAGGGAATGCCTGATTGAAACTGCAGATTTTCTTAAAGCATATTCTGATTATATAAAAATTGTTCCGCCTGAAAATTTTCATATAACAATGAAATTCTTAGGCGAATTAAATGATAAAACTGCAGCAATGATCGCATCCTCATTTGCAAAAATAAGATTAAATGAAAACGAAATCCCTTTTTCAATAAAAGGGCTCGGGATGTTCAGGAATGATTCCGGAGGAGTTATCTGGGCCGGAATAGAATCTGATATGAAATTGCTTAAAAATATTCAACGCGTGATTGAAGCTTTCACAAAATCATTCGGCTTTGAAAAGGAAAATCGGAATTTTGTTCCTCATATATCATTAGGCAGACTAAAAACTGGAGCAAAACTTCCGGAAGAAATTATTTCTTATTTAAAAGAAAACAGCAATACTTTTTATGCAGATGGAATATTCAATAGAGCTGTATTATATGAATCAAAACTTCAGCCGGCAGGTGCTGTGTATAAAGAAATTTCCAGCATACATTTAAACAAGTGAAAATAAATATGATTGAAAACAAAATTTCCGCATTAATGAAAAAACCTGATTGTGTTGCAAAAGATCACTACCTTTTGAAAATAAAAATGTCCGGAACTGTTCCTCTGCCGGGGCAATTTTTAAATATCAGGATAGGATCAGGAACTGATCCCCTGCTTCGCAGGCCTTTTTCAATTTACAACTACAGTAATGGCATTACAGATATAGTAATAAGAGTCGTTGGCAGGGGAACTGATATTTTAAAAGATTATGAACCGGGAGATATTGATGTTCTGGGGCCACTCGGCAAAGGATTCACACTTGAAAACAACAGCGAAGTACTGCTTGTTGGCGGCGGAGTGGGCACAGCACCTTTATATTTTCTCGCGAAGGAACTTAAAAACAGAAATTGCAAAGTAACTCTTATATACGGAGCATCGACCAGAGATTTTATTTACTGTGAGGAAGCATACAGCTCTGCATCTGATAAAATTATTTTTTCAACTGATGACGGCACCTATGGAGAAAAAGGTACAGCAGCAGATGCAATGAAAAAAATATTAATGAAAACTGAATTTAAAAGAATATATACATGCGGTCCTGAAAAAATGATGGAAAGCATATATTCCATCGGTATTGATCACGCTCCAGTTGAAGTATCAATGGAAAATTATTTCGGATGCGGCATTGGAGTCTGCGCAGGCTGCACTGTAATGACTAAAGACGGGTATAAGCGCGCCTGCATAGACGGCCCTGTTTTCAACGGATCTGATATTTTTTTTAAATAAATTTTCCTGATGGTTAATTGAATGAATAGAAAAATATTCGTAAGTAAATTGAATAAGAAATTCTCGTTGAGACTTCATATGACTCTCATCTTATTCGCCACTGCAATGGCAGGCGCAACTGCATCCAAAGTAATGCTTATTATCGGAATTAATAATCCTGCAATTCGCTATCCTCTTACAGTTCTTTTCGCATATCTGGTATTTTTTATAGCTGTAAAAATCTGGCTTAAAATTATTATCGGCAGCGCTCTCATACAATCATCTTCATCAAATTCAGATTTTGACATCCCTTCAGATCTTTCCCTGCCTGGAAATATTTCTTCTCCAGCAGATACTTTTTCAGGCGGAGGAGGATCATTTTCAGGTGCTGGCGCGTCCGGATCTTTCGATGGACCTGCTTCAAGCCCTTCTTCTGGAGGATCCGGTTCATCATTTTCCTTTGACTTTGATGCAGATGGAGAGGGAATTGCAGTTATTCTTCTTTTAATATTATTAGGTCTATTACTCGCAGCTGTTCTCGGCGCCGGAGTTTATCTTGTTTATAATGCGCCTGCAATTTTATCTGAAGTGGCATTTGATTCTTTTCTTGCAATCACTCTAACGCGAAAAGCCAAATCAATTGAAGACGACGACTGGATAGGAAGCGTTTTGAAAGGCACCTGGAAGCAGTTTGCTGCAATATTCGCTTTTACAACTTTAACAGGAGTTGCAATTCATGTTTTCTATCCTGGTGTCACTAAACTTTCAGAACTTTTTAAAATCATTATGGACAGCGGTATTCTAAACTAACAGTATTTCTTTATTTGATTGACAAATATACTTTTATATATTTATTCATATATAATCTTTTTCATCCCAGTTACAGGACAAAATTATATGAAAATTATGATAATAAACAGCAACAGTTCACTGAAAAAAGCTGTTGCCCAATCCATTCCTGAAATTAAACAGATTTTCGAGTGTCACTCTTTTGATTCCGCTATAGATGAAATAAAGGAAAAACATTCTCAGATAAATATTCTAAACTGGACTAAAACAGATTACGATGCGCCTGGACTGATAAGTAAACTGAAAAGGATAAGGCTCCAGCATCCGATTTATATACTAACTATAATTGAACGCGAAGACCAGAAATTTATTCACGGATTAATGGACGCAGGATGCGATGATTTTCTATTTAAGCCTTTCAGCAAGGAAGAGCTCGCAGCAAGAATAAAAATAGCTGAAAAAAATATTAAAGCAGAATTAAATTTTTCAAGAGCAAGCAGAAAGCTCATTAAATATGCGAAAGAAGATCCATTGACAGGACTTCTGAACAGAAGAGCTCTTCTTGATGAAATGATTAAAGAAATGGGAAGATCCTCGCGGGATAAAAAATTCTTATCCGCTGTAATGGTATCAATTTCAAATTTCAGGGAACTTATTGAAGAACACGGAAACATGTCAGGAGACATGATCCTGTTTGAATACGCACTTAGATTAAAATCATCCTGCAGGCCTTATGACAAGCTTGGAAGATACGGCATTTCAACTTTTATGATTCTTCTTCCGGACGCGGGAAGCTCAAATGCATCAGCAGTGGCGCAAAGGGTTCTGGATGCTGTTTCAAAAGAACATTTTGAATCAAACGGTATAAAATTCAAGATTAACACTTCAATTGGAATTTCCGAGCTTAATCCCGAGGATGCACCCAAAACAAAAGATGTTACAGATAATTTAATGAATGATCTTCTGATTGATTCTTTAATACGCAGAACTGAAAAAGCAATGTCTGAAGCAGAGAGAAAAGGACCGAATTCAATAGAAATAATTCAGTTCTAATTTTCCTTTTCATACTGATGCAAGCGAGTTTAGATAATCAGTTATCTCTTCAATATTCTTTACCATAGAAACAGCTCCGATATGAATCGCCTCTCTCGGCATTCCAAAAACTACTGAAGATTTTTCATCCTGTGCTATTGTGCATGCACCGCAGTTTTTCAGCTCAAGCATTCCCTTTGAACCGTCATTTCCCATGCCTGTTAAAATAACAGCGCAGCTTTTCTCCCCTGCACATTCTGAAACAGATTTAAATAGAACATCAACAGACGGCTTAAACCTGTTTACGGGATCACTATCAGATAAATTTATCCTGTATCCGTTCATTGCCTTAACAATTTCAAGATGCCTGCCAGCAGGTGCAACATAAGCGCATCCTCTTAAAACCTGATCTTCCTGTTCTGCTTCCTTAACAAAAATTTTTGATAGAGAATTCAGTCTTTCTGCAAAAGGCCTTGTAAAACCTTCGGGCATATGCTGAACAATTAATATAGGAGGAAGATTATCTGAAAGATTTTTCATTATATCCGTTATAACGATAGTACCTCCAGTGGAAGATCCAATTGCAATAACAAATTCCGAATCTTTTTTACTTACCTGCCTTTTTTTGTCCTGTAACTGATCAGATATAAACATATCTGTTATGTTTTTTGCTTTTTCAGGAGTTGTTTTGTTCACTTTAACCTGGCTTGCAAAAATCACCTTTTTTATGAGTTCTCTTGAAAAATTACCTGTTGAGGATGGATCATCCGAAGAAGGTTTAAGTAAAAAATCAACAGCTCCAAGTTCAAGTGCTTTAAGAGTTTCATTTGTTCCGTGATCAGTCAGTGAACTTACCATTATAACAGGCTTCGGATTTGAAATCATTAACTTCGATAGAAATGTGAGTCCATCCATCCGCGGCATTTCAATATCAAGTGTGATTACATCGGGGTTAAGACTTAAAATTTTCTGCACAGCAAATATCGGATCCATTGCTGTTGCTATAACTTCTATTTTCGGTGAAGCAGAGAGAGATTCTCTAATAAGAGATCTCATTGAAGCTGAATCATCTATAATAAGAACCTTGATTTTTTCCATTTTAAAAAATCAATTCACTATTTCCGTGCCTATACCGGCATTTGTAAATATTTCAAGAATTACAGCATGTTCAACTCTTCCATCTATAATGTGCGTTTTCCCGACTCCTCCTGCAAGAGCTTCAACACAGCAGTTTACCTTTGGAATCATTCCGCCTGTTATACTTCCATTTTTAATCATTCTTTCTACTTCATTTTTTTTCATTGTTGATATGAGAGCGTCTTTTATCATAACTCCCTGAATGTCAGTAAGCAGAATCAGCTTTTCTGCTTTTAAAGCTTCAGCAATTTTACCTGCTGCAATATCTGCATTAATATTGTATGTAATACCTTCCTCATCTGATCCGATCGGAGCAATAACCGGTATGAATCTGTCTTTATCAAGCGCATCCAGAATTTCAGGATACACATTTTTAATTGTTCCAACCTGGCCTATATCAATATCCTCTCCGCCTTCGGAATGAAAAATTTTAACTGCTGTAAAAAGACCGCCATCCTTGCCTGAAAGCCCTACAGCTTTGCCACCCACCATATTAATATTCTGTACTATTTCCTTGTTTACCTTGCCTGTAAGAACCATCTCAACAATATCCATGGTTTCATTGTCAGTAACGCGCATGCCTGCAACGAACTCGCTTTTCTTGCCTATCTGTTTCAGTAAATCCCCGATCTGAGGTCCGCCTCCGTGGACAATTACAGGATTGATTCCAACAAGTTTCATGAGAACCATATCCATTGCAAAAGATTTTCTTAGATCTTCATCAGACATGGCGTGCCCGCCGTATTTTATCACCATGGTTTTACCGTAAAAATCTCGAATATACGGAAATGATTCCATCAGGGTTTGTGCTTTTTCAATAAACTTTTTCATATCATCATATCTCTTTTATGGGAACCTCAAAAAATTATTCCTTTTGAATCATATAAAAAAACTAATTTTACTTATTCAGTGAACCCAAGGGAATGTCAACAAAATGATTTATTGTGATTCCCTTATTTTTTCAGTAATTTCTTTTACGCACTTTTTTGAAAAACTCACTGCAAAGTCATAAAACTTTTTTTCTCCGGTAAAATCAAATGAAATATCAAAAAAAATTTTCTTTTCAAGTGAATATAATCTCAAGCTGCATTTGTAAGTCTGCCCTGCAGTTATGTAATTTGCTGTTTTTCCCATTGGAAAAATTTTCCCGAACACAGCATACTGCGCGTTGTATTTCTCCGTAAGATAAATTGCAGTTTTTTCATTAAAATATCTTATGTTTTTTAACGGTGCGTTTTCACCATACACAGCAGATTCAAGTTCCATAACAGAAACAATGTCATTCCCTGATTTAACAAATTCTCTCATTAGCTCTTCCCGAAGCAGCCTGTCTTCAAGATCATTTATCTGTTTAGAAAGAAATCCAAGAACAAGAAATTTATTTTTAGCAGCAGTTTGGGAATAAAGCAATGGAGATAGTAAAAATATAAAAGATAAGGTTATTGTAAAAACTTTACTTTTCAAAATGATTGATCCTTTTTTAAATACTCTTATTTTTAGTTAATTGGCTATACACATCAACCAATTTTGAAAATTTTTTTAATATAGAAATTGAAGATTTTTACATTTGATTTGTCAATAAATTTACTTCCGCCTTGTTTTATAATTTTCAATTCTCACCTGTATATTTTTGCAAAAAAAAAATTAAATTTCTGCCTGTTATTCGTATTAATATACAGGGGATAAAATGACAAAAAAACATAATGCACATGATTCAGGATATAAGAAACTTTTTTCTAATCATGAACTGGTTAGACAGCTTCTAACCAGCTTTGTTAATGAAGAATGGATAAACTGCATTGAATACAGCTCGCTTGAAAGGATAGATAAAAGTTTTATCTCCGATGAATTTGCTGAGAGGGAATCCGACTTAATCTACAAAGCAAAATTTAAAAATCAGGATATTTATATTTTTATACTTCTTGAGTTTCAGTCTACAGTAGACAGATTTATGTCACTGCGGATGCTTCGCTACGTCATAGAATTATATGAAGATCTTGTAAAAAATCATAAACTTAAAACTCTGCCTGCGATTTTTCCAATAATGCTTTATAATGGTGAAAATAAGTGGACAGCTTCAGAAGAATTATATACCTTGATAGAGAATTCAATTCCTGAAAAGTATATACCAAAGTTCAGATATTTTAAAATTGCTGAGAATGAATTCAGCAAAGATTTTCTGAAAAGCCTGAAGAATTCTGTTGCAGCTTTGTTTTATACAGAAAACCTTTCAGAGGAAGAACTGCAAAAAGAGATTGAAATAATAATTGAACTTTTAAAAAAAGAAAGGCCTGATGAAGTTAAACTTTTTATAAACTGGTTTAAATATATTTTTCAGGACAGAAAAAAACTCGTTAAAGAAGTCCAGGAAATAGTAGAGGTAAAAACGATGTTAAGCACAACAGTTAAAAAATATGGGGAAAAGCTTATATTGCAGGGAAAACTTGAAGGTATTGATGAGGGAATAAAAAAAACTGCCAGAGCTATGTTAAACAAAAAAATGCCGGTAAATGAAATTTCTGAAATTACAGGACTATCTATTAAAGAAATAGAAAAACTTGTAAAATAATTTTTTAAAGATTAATAGATACCAAACTAAATAAAAACTTCTTTTTTATCCGGCAGAACCAGACCTGAATCTATATCCTCAGCTTCAACTGCAGTGTCTGCAGTCAGTTCAATTACCTGAACTGTATCCGGAATTTTCACTCCCTTTGATATCAGCCACTTCCTGTAAAGATTATTCATAAGCATCTGGGATGAATGAACTGAATCTTCACCTGTTGCATTTTTTACAGGAGCAAACTCATCTTCACGGTTTGTTTCGAATATGTTATTTTTATCTGTAAGAGGAAGAGCGTCGAATACAAATTTTTCAAATTTCAAACCATCTATTTCTTTATTTCCATCTGCAGTGTATGAAGAAATTTTCTTTTTTGCAGTATGAAACGGAAGAGCAATTTCGCCGCCGGAAGTAATTTTCTCTATAAATTCTGTGCTGAAAAGATGTATTGCTATGCTGCCTGAAATAAATTTCAGCTTCCCGTTTTCATCAGTTAGTTCAGCTTTTTCTTTTGGAAGATCCGAGTATTCAATAACTCCAAGTCTTTTGTCCGGATATTCAATAAATACGCCGACCTTTTCTGCAGCAGAGGATTTTGCCAAAGATTTGCTCGATATTTCCGCTCCATTCAAAACATGAAATCCAATAAATACAGGATCTATTATTTTAACCAGAGGATTATCCACCTGAAAATATGAAATAGTTTCAATCCTGCGCTTTCTGATTTCATCAAGAGCGCCGGATTTTTTCAAAATAGTGAGACTTCCGCCATGGCCGTCGGGATTTTTAAACAGAGTGCATTTTGATGAAAGAATAAGTTTTCCATTAATATCGAGCGAAGGAATCATCTCCTGTGAAAAAATAAAAACATCTTTTTTATTTAAACCGAAGTATTTCATCTCTTCAAAATATTCTGCAGTTTCTGTGTGATTGACATCAGATGTCATAACAAGCCACGGAATTGATGCATTATATTTCTTAGAATATTTTAAAATTTTTTCTCCATGAATCTGAAACAGAGTTTTATTTGACACAGGACCAACAGGGAATTTTCCTTTTGGGCCGCTATACCCAAGCCTTGAACCCTGGCCTCCTGCAACAATAAAAGCGCACACCTTATTATTTCTGATATGCTCAATTCCAGCTTTGCGCGCCTGGTCGTACAGTTTTAATTCCTTATCAGTTGAAGGCAGAGCAATGTATGGTGCTGGTTTAAAATCAGTTCGAAGTGAAATTTCTTTCTGGGAGTAAATTTTTTTCAGCTGTTCAAAATCAATTGAACTTAATTCATTCAGGAGAATCTTTTTTTCTGAATCATTTAGATCATTCCAGAATTTAAAAACATGATCCTGATTGTAATCGTAGGTTTTTTTTATTGCAGATTCAAAGCCTGGAAATGTAACCATTAAAATACTCCGTGTTAAATCTTTTAAAAATCAATTACCTGAAAGTACGTACTTATTAATAAGCATTTCAGCCTGCATTGGTGTCAGATCAAATTTCCTCGAAGCTTCATTAATAAGCTCTGATCTTTTTGCATCCGGGTTTTCTTTTAATTCACCGCTTATGTAGCGGATCGCATTTTCAACTGATAAATCAACATCAGACATTGATTTTCCTCCATTTATTTAATTAAAGCCCTCTCATGTATTCGGGCTTGAGAATTGACTCATTTCGTTTTGATACAATATCATTAAGCAATTTCAATACATTTTTTTTATCCGCAGGAAAATTTGCGCGGATAGGCACATAATTTGAAGCATGGTTTGATGTGAAGAATATATTTTTATCAGTATTAATATTCTCAATCATTATTTTAAGTTCTTCAACCAGTGCGATTTTATCAGGAAGCCTGAATTCACCGGAAATAATATCACCATGCAATTTGGTGTTTGGAAGAATCATTACTGTCAGAGCAGATGCGTAATCAGGAGATATTCTGCTGATCAGTTTTCCGCTTGCTTCAGCGTGATCGTGTGAAAGTTCAACGCCGCCTATTCCGAGAAGATAAGTTTGAGAAAGTAAAATTCCGGCTTCCATAACTTTTTTTGCAGACTCTTCAATTCTATCAGGCAGAGCTCCTTTTCTGATTTTACGCAGAACAATTTCGCTTCCGCTTTCCACACCCTGATAAACAATCCCGAGACCTGCTTCTTTCAATTCTTTCAGCTCAGCAGGAGTTTTCTTGATTATTGCCTTGGTGTTGCCGTATACTCCGATTCTCTCAATAGAAGAATTTTTTTTCCTTAATCTGCCGATTATATCAAGAAGCTGGCTCGTAGGAAGTATAAGCGCATCGCCGTCTGCAATAAAAACTTTTTCCCATTTCATTCCGCGCGATGAAGCCTCTTCGATGTCCCTGTCAATAACAGCTTTATCCTTTATGTGAAATTTTACATTTTTATAAGCTCCGCAAAATGTACACATATTATGCGAGCATCCGACAGTTACCTGTAAAATCAGACTGTATGCTTCGCTTGGCGGCCTGATTACATTTCCAACATAATTCATAATATTAAATTTCCTGATATTTTATTTTCCGGTATATCCTGCCAGATCAGTTTATGCAATTGCAGATTGAGTCTTGCATCAAGTTTGTTCAGTATTATTAACTCAGAAAGCTCTCCAGGCGTCATTTTCCCTGAAGCCGGGGAAAAACTTAAAGACGCCCTGATATTGTTAATATTTTCTTTTATGAAAATCAAGGAAAAATCAAAGTCTTTCCTGTCCGATATAACAAATTTCAACTCATCCTGTTCCGTTAAAATTTCAAGATTCTCTTTATGGAAAAACTTCGACTCCCCGCTTGAAGGAGTTTTCACATCAACAATTTTTCTCGCTTCAGAATTTATATTACTTAAAGAGATACTTCCGTTTGTTTCAATCTGTACATTATAATTCTTTTCAATTAATTTATTCACTAAAATAGGGGTATTGCTCTGAACTAATGGCTCGCCGCCTGTTATAGTTATATGATTAAATGGCATCTGCTTTTCAGCAATAGCAAGAATCTTATTGATAGAACATGTGATTCCTTCATCCCGGGCATATTTTGTATCACAATATGAACAGTTAAGATTGCATCCGCAAAGTCTTATAAATAAAGATGTGAGTCCTGCAGTTCGGGATTCACCCTGTATTGAGTAGAAAATTTCATTTACAAAAAGATCCATAATACAAAGTAATATAATTCTGACATTAATGTCAATTTTGATTTTGATACTTTTAAAAAGAAAAAGCCCTGCAAATACAGAGCTTTTTTAAAATTATAATTTTTAATCAGTCACCCTCTTCTATAAATGCCTGCGCTGAGCTGAGTCGAAGCGGAATTACTTTTTCTTCGGCATTTTCAGTTTCTGACCTGTATAAATCAATGATGGTTTTGCAATTTCTTTTATATTTAAATCATAAATATCTTTCCATTTATTGAAATCTCCAAATTCTTTTTTTGCTATATCAATCAGGGAATCTTTTTCTTTAACAATATAATATCCGGTTAAATCTTCCTGTTTCGGCTCAACTTTTTTAACAGGAACAATTTCTTTTTTTTCCGGAGCCTTTATAATTTTTTCATCAATTACCGGTTTTATAATTTCCGTCTTTTTTTCATCTGCTTTTTTTACCTGCTTATCTTCAACCTGCATCTGTTTAACAGACTGTGTTTGAGATTTCATTTTATTTGAAATTGTAGATAATACATTAGGAAAAAACAGATAAACACCCAGAGCAGCTATCAGAAGAATTATAATAACCCATACTATTTTCGGGAAAGAGCTTTTTTTAGGTTTAGTTTTTATTTTTGGTGCTTCAACATTTCCCTGACTGATAATTTCTGTCATGAAATCTCTTTGCGGTTCTTTTTTAACCGGCGCTGCAGGTGCTGCTTTTTTAACAGTAGCTTTTCTTGCAGGCACTGATTTTTTTGGCGCTGCTTTTTTCACTATTACGGCTTTCTTAGCTGGAGAAGTTTTCTTTACAACTGCCTTTTTTTTAACTGCTGCTTTCTTAACTGGAACAGTTTTCTTTACAGGTTGAGCTTTTTTAACTGCAGCCCGTTTATTAGGTTCGGTTTTTTTTCTTGAAGTTGATTTCATCGCAGCCCATCTCCTGATTTCAGTTCTGAACCAAGCGTCCGATTCTTTTGTGAATTTAAAATTATCGCGAATGTAACTTATTGTAGTTTTTTCTATATCTGTATATTCATCTGAATCTTTAACTGATTTCAAAACAGCTTTTGCATCATTAAGTGACAGCCTGCCGTCTCCTTTGCCGGAGCTGAGGGATTTTGCAATGTCAATCAGCTTTTTATCGTAATTTTTACCATTAATTTTAATATAGTATGCTGCCATTTCATTTCTCCAGAAAAATGATATTAATGAGACATAATTATAAATATAGCTCTGAAAATGTCAAGGAATATACTCTATTTTTTTTACCTGCATACGAGGTGAAACAGTCATCAAAAAAAAATCTTGACACTCGAAGCCTATAAAAAGTTGATTAAAATCTCTATATTCAGTATGAAAATAAAGCAATAAGGATTATTTAATAATGGAAAAACTTATAAAAGAGCTGAAAGTTAAAGTTGTTGAAACGCTCGACCTCCCGGATATCAAAGCAGAAGATATTGATGAAAATGCCCAGCTTGTAGGAGGTGATCTTGGAATTGATTCAATCGATGTTCTTGAGCTTGTAATGATGATTGAAAAAGATTACGGAGTAAAAATAGATAATAAGGAACTCGGGGCCGAAGTTTTTAAGTCAGTGAAAAGTCTCGCTGAATTTATCAGCAAAAATTCAACCGGAGCATAATTTTGGGCTCTATTAAAGCTTTTATCACCGGTGCCGGTATTGTTACACCAGCCGGTATCGGATTAGATAAGAACTTGAAGGCTTTAAAAGAAAACTTGAGTTTATTAAAACCGCTGACCCTTTTCAAACCGGAAAGTTTACCGCCATTGCCAGCCGGGCAGATATTAGAAAACATAGAATCAGACCCTGTACCCAGAACCCACTCTCTTGCTTTTCTCGCAGCTGAAGAAGCATTGAAAGGTCACAAAATTCCACCTGATGCAATAGTTCTTGGCATTACTACCGGCGGAATGTTTGACACTGAAATTAATCTGAAAAACGGAATAACTGATCCAGCAAAGTATGCATATCATGGTACTGGAACTGTAGTCACATATCTTGCGAAAAAATTCAAATGCGTCGGGCCGCTTATAACAATATCTACCGCATGTTCTTCAGGAACTGCTGCAGTAAAACTTGCTCTTGAACTTATTCGATGCGGAAAAGCAAAAAGAGTATTAGCAGGTGGAGCGGATTCAATTTGCAAACTTACATATTACGGGTTTAATTCTCTGCAGCTTATAGACCCATCCGGATCAAAGCCGTTTGATAAAGATAGAAAAGGAATGTCAGTTGCTGAAGGAGCAGGATTTCTGTTCATAGAAGCTCTTGAGAAAAAACCGGATAAAGCAATTGCAGAAATTTTAGGTGGAGGGCTTTCCTGTGACGCATATCATCCTGCACAGCCTCACCCTGATGGTGATGGGGCTTTTTCTGCTATGGAAAAAGCATTGTTTGATTCAGGGACTGAAGCTTCTTCAATAGATTATATAAATCTGCATGGAACCGGAACAATTGACAATGACAGGTCTGAAGCAGCTGCTGTTATAAAATTATTCGGAAACAATATTCCGCCTCTATCATCAATAAAAGGTCTGATAGGGCATTCTCTCGGCGCCTCAGGAGCCATTGAAGCTGTTGTGAGTACAATGGCAATTAAAGAAGGATTCATTCCTGCGAATACAGGATGCATTAATCCTGATTCAGGCCTTGGAATCAATCCAGTTTTAAATCCGCAAAATAAAAATATAAATGCCGTATTATCAAACTCACTCGGCTTCGGAGGCAATAATGCATCAGCTGTTATTGCAAAACCCGGAATGTTTGAAAGCGGGAAGCAAACAAGAAAACTTCCTGCATTAAGAATAATCGGAGCATCCTGCCTTACAGGAGCCGGAGATTTAAATGCCTCCATTAATAAAATATCATCCGGGGAAAACATAAAAGGCATTTTCCCTGATGCTGAACTTATGAAAAAATTCAATCCGAAAGAAGCAAGAAGAATGAAACGCCTTTCAAAAATTACTTTTTCTCTTGCTGAAGATGCCTTAAAAGATTCCGGCCTGGAGTCTTCTCCTGATTCAATTTATTTCGGAACAGACTGGGGCCCGTTAACTGAAACCCATGATTTCATTGACAGCCTGTTCACTACAAAAGAGAAATTTGCAAGTCCCACAGATTTCGTGGGTTCTGTTCATAATTCACCTGCAGGACTTCTTGCTATAAAATATAAAGCTAAGGGTCCGTGCGTAACTGTAACAGGAAGCGACTGCTCATTTTATCAGGCTCTTCTTTCAGCAAGCCTGCTTGCAGAGCAGGGTTCAAAATCGTTTCTTATTGCAGCAGAGGAATACCACGAAAAATATACAGCTATTTTTGATAAATCATCAGCAATGGATGATACTCAATCAGACGGAGGCGGCGCGTTTTGTCTTGAGATGAGCGATAGCCCCGGAGTTTATATAAACCAGGCTTATCATCAGATATCATACAGCAATCCGGATTGGGCTCTTTCACTGATCAGGGATCTTGGAGGAGTTGAAAGGATCAGGGATGAATACAAGGTTTTATTCGTTGGGATTCCTGCATGCTATAATGAACCTGGAGAGAAACAGCTGACCCAGTTTATTAATATCACAAAATATAAAGGAAGCATTGTCAGATACAGAAAATTTACAGGTGAGTATTCAGCCTCTACTTCTGCAGCTGCTGCATTTGCCTCAAGATTCGTAAAACATGAATCTGTACCAGGTGCATTATTATCAATGGTGAATAATGTTAAAAGTGCAGGTGTTGATTTAAATGGCAAAGGTATACTTCTACTGGGATTCGGCGGATTCATATCTGCAGTTGAAATATTTAATAAAAAATAATCTATGAATGTACTACTGATATCAGCTAACAGGCTCGCAGCCCCGTACCCGGTTTACCCGCTTGGTCTGGATTATGTAGCTGCCTCTATTTCAAAAAAGCACACAGTAAAAATAATAGACATGAATATTATACAGAATTATGAAAATCTTTCTTCTGAAATTATATCCTTCAAACCGGATGTTGTTGGCATATCAATCAGAAATGTGGATAACACAGATTCATCATCCCCTCTCGGATTCATAGATGAATACAGAAAGCTTGTTGAAGAAACCAAGAAAAACACACACTCGCCTGTTGTTCTTGGCGGCAGCGGGTACACTATTTTTCCGGATAAAATACTTAATGCGGTCGGAGCGGATTACGGGGTAATAGGTGAAGGTGAAAAATTTTCATTGCTCCTTGATTCCCTTGAAAATAATGAAAAACATATAAGTATTCCAGGAATAATTTCAAACGGACAGAAAGGTGAAATACCATCTCCATGGAAATCTTCATTCACAAGAGCAAACCCGGGCGACTCGAAGCATGCTTCATTTTATCTGTCAAAAGGGGGAATGCTCAACATTCAGTCAAAACGAGGCTGCCCGTTTAAATGCGTTTATTGCACCTACCCTCATATCGAGGGAAGTGCACAGAGGATAATTCAGCCGGATGATGTTGCACAGACTGTTGTGCAGATTCAAAATGCGGGCGCGAAATATTTCTTTATAACAGATTCAGCTTTTAATTCAGACTATGGACACAGCAGAAATGTTGCAGATTCTTTCATTAAAGCTGGAGTGTCAATTCCCTGGGGTGCATTTTTCGCACCTACAGTTCCTCCTCCGGACTATTACAGTTTAATGAAAAAAGCCGGTTTATCACACGTTGAATTCGGAACAGAATCTCTATCGGACAAAATGCTTTCTGCATATAGAAAACCATTTAAAACTGCTGATGTTTTCAAGGCTCACGAATCTGCTGTTAATGCAGATCTTTATACTGCACATTACCTTCTGCTCGGAGGTCCGGGTGAAACCCGTGAAACTTTAGATGAAACACTTTCCAATGCAGAAAAACTGTTTAAAACAGTACTGTTCTTTTTCTGCGGCATACGAATATATCCTCATACAGCTCTGTATGATATTGCATTGTCAGAGGGCATGATAAAAGAAAGCGATGATTTGCTTAATCCGGTTTATTATCAGTCAAAACATATTTCTACTGAAGAAATAATCCGGATTGTAACAGAAAAAAAAGGCGAAAAACAGAACTGGATTGTAGGTTCCGGCGGAGATAAAACAAAACGCATAACTGAAAAAATGTACAGAAGAGGGCACACAGGCCCTCTCTGGGAAATGCTCATCCAATGAAAAATTCAAAAAAAGGTCCGCTGATATTTCCGCTTGCTCCTGCTCATCTTTTCGGAATTGGAGCCTTCCAGACAGCTGCAGCGCTTCTGATTATAGCTCCAGAATATTTTTATATTCCTCTGCTTATTTTTATTTTTATCTGTGGTGCAGCGCCTTTCATGCCTCGGACCAATTATTTTCTGCCTGTTACAAGCAAAGGGATAATTTCTGACTCAGTTTCCCTTACCTTTGATGATGGACCTGATCCTGTTATAACTCCTCTTGTTTTAAAACTTTTAAAAAAATACAACCTGAAAGCAGCATTTTTTGTGACAGGAATAAATGCTGAAAAATATCCTGCTGTTATACGCAGCATTTTAAAAGACGGCCATGAAATCTGCAATCATTCATACAGTCACGATCCATTTATTATGCTGAAATCTTTCAGGAAGCTTGAATATGATATTAAAAAAGCATGCGATGTCATTAAATCTTTTGGTGTTGAATCCCGCGCATTCAGGCCTCCTGTCGGCATAACAAGCCCGAGATTATGGAGAATTCTTATTGAAGAAAATTTATTTTGCGTAAATTTCAGTGTCAAAGCCTGCGATTTAGGAAATAGAAGAATTCAAAATTTATCAGATAAAATTTTAAAAAAAGTAAAAGCCCGAGATATTATTCTCCTGCATGATACATCTCCAAAAAACACCACATCTGATTATTTAGTTTCTGAATTTGAAAAACTGATTCTCGGATTAAAAAATAAAAATCTCAATATAATCCCTCTGTCTAAACTTACGGGCAGAGAAATAATGACCCGGAAGAATAAAAGCAAAAATCCTGCTGAAGCGTTTTATGACGATCTCGGCCATAAATATGATGATGAGCAATCCAAAGCAGCTGTTTCTCCTGCAAGACAAAAAGAATTGGAACTTTTTAAAACATCATTTGAATCATTTTTAAAAAAGAATTTCACTGTACTTGAACTTGGAGCAGGCACAGGAAGGTTTACGCTTCCTGTTGCAAAAAAAGTAAAGCAGGTAATTGCAGCTGATATATCATCAAACATGCTTGATGTTCTTAGAATCAAAGCTGATAAGAATAAAATAAAGAATATTTCCACAGTAGTATCAGATATAGAAGAATTTAATTCAGAAAAAAAATATGACGCTATATGCTCATTTTCCGCTCTTGAATATATTTCTGATCTTGAAGGAATAATCAGAAAAGCATATATATCATTAAAACCGGAAGGAATAATATATTTTATAACATCACGCACTTCCTTATTCAGATTTTTTGTTCAAATCGGCAATGCGATAAGACAGGGTGTATGGCTCAGAGCAAGAAGTGCGCGCGAAGTCAGAAGGTTTTTAATAAATGCCGGTTTTTCAGAGATTCAAGTCAAAGGGCATTTGTTCCGCTCAATTATCAGCGGTGGAATGCTAATTGAAATAAAAGCCATTAAAAAAAAATAATTTTTTTTAAATCAGGCTCTATTTTTTTTTGTTGACACTCAAGCCCCTCTGCCGGATTTACAATAAGCTGTATAAAATTGTTTTTTTTGGATTAAAGTCTGGGAAATGTGGCATAAATTATCAGAAATAAATGAAATAAGCGACCTTGAATTTTCATCTACAGTTCAAACTGGGAAAAATTCTTTATGGTTTGACGGCCATTTTGATGATAAGCCTATACTGCCTGGTATCGCTCAAACTGCAATGGTGTTTGAAGCAATTCAAAATCACGAATCCTTTAAAAGCAGTAATGATATAAAAATTAAATCCGTAAGGCGGGTAAGATTCAGAAGGCTTATATCACCTGATGAAGAAATCAATATCAGCATAAAAAGGAATTCTGAAAGTCCGGTTAATTTCAATTTTAAAATTCATGTAAAAAACGAACTGGCCTGCAGCGGAACTATTGAAACCTTAAATTAAAAATAAAACATAATGTTATAATATTCTGGAGGATTATTTAAAATGGATAAAAAAGAAATACAGCTCAAGGTTTCACAAATTCTTATTGATGAGTTAAAGCTTGAGGATACAACAGCTGAAACATTTAAGGTTGATCTTGACCTTGTTGATGAACTGGGAATTGACAGCATGGATCTAACCACAGTTGTGCTCGTATTACAGGATGAATTCAACATAACAATTGATGAAGATGACTATCCTAAACTTTCAACCGTATCTAAAATCGCTGATTATATTAAAGAAAAAATATCCTGATAAAAAAATGAATTCAAAAATTGAAAAAACAACTCTGCCTGAAACTGAAAAATGGAAATTTTCAGATCTTTTAAAAGATCCGGAGATAAGGGAAAGATGGGAGAAGGTTAGAAAATTTTTCTTCCTCAGAGAAACAACCTATGACATGACCAACAGGTGCAACATCCGCTGCAACGGCTGCTATTACTTCGAGGGAGAGAAGCAGTTCGCAAAAGAAAACAACGATCCTGAAGCATGGCGAGAGCTAATGAAAGATGAAAAAGCGCGCGGCATAACATATGTTGTTCTTGCTGGAGCCGAACCTTCACTGGTGCCTGACATATTACAGGCATGCTATGATGAAATGCCTCTTGGAAGCATTGCAACCAACGGCTTTAAAAAAATCCCTGAATCTGTAGGTTATAAACTTCATATATCTGTCTGGGGCAACGACTCATCCAGCGATAGAATCCGAAATGCTAAAAATCTTCTTGTTAAACAGATTGAAAACTACAAAGACGATCCAAGAGCTGTATTTGTTTATACATTCACAAGCGAAAATGTTAATGAAATTTATGAAGTAATGGAAATAATTGCAGCCAATAACTGTAAAATTACATTCAATATGTTTTCATCGCCTGTAGGATATACAGGCCATCTGAGACACAATGAAAAAACATTGCCTGCTGTCCGTAAAGCTATGACAGATGTTCTTGAAAAATATCCAAATAATGTACTTTTTTCACATTACAATATAATTGCACACACATCGAAAGACGGACTTCATGATCTTTACAGCTGTTCATATCCGAGAATGAATCCTTCTGAAGATATCGGGCTTGGAAGATCATTCAGGCAGTACAGGGCCGATCTTTCATGGGATCGCGATGTAGCATGCTGCGTTCCTGATACAGACTGTCCTGACTGCAGACACTACGCAGCAGCAAGCGCTGTTGTTACTGCAAGGCTTTACAGGCATGCAACCAACCCGGATCAATTTAGATCATGGCTTGATTTTGTTGATACCTATCTTGCAGTGTGGGTTATGGGATATGAAAAAGGCAGGAATCTTTGCAATAAATTAATTCCGGCTCCAGGCCGGGAACTATAATTATATAGAGGGAAATTGATGGTAACAGTAAGTTCACTTTTAGATAAAGAATGGCATGACAGATATAAAAATATATCGAAACTTAATATCAGAAGTTCTATCTACGATTTAACAAATAAATGCAATCTCAGATGCAAGGGATGTTTTTTCTTTTCCTCAAACGAGCACAAGGTTGGAGAAGATGAGCCGGATATTAAAAAATGGGATGAATTCGTTGACAGGGAAAAAGAACGCGGAGTCAATCTTGCTATTTTAATTGGGGGCGAGCCGACACTTTATCTTGATAGAGTGGAAACTTTCTACAAAAAACTTCCTACATACTGCGCAACAAACGGCATAATAAAAGTTCCGCGCGACAGATTCCCTGACATGATGGTTGGAATTTCTCTCTGGGGCGATGAAGAGGATGAAATTGTTCTAAGAGGAAAAAATACTTTCGGTACATCAAGAAAAAATTATGAAGGTGACCAATACACTTACTATCTTTACACAATTACACCAAGACAGATAGGCAAAACTGAAATTGTAATAAAGAAAATCCGCGATGCAGGCCTTAAGGTGCATATGCAGCTGTTATCGAACGATGAAAGTGTTGACGGCTTTTCATGGACAGCAGAACAGCTGCTCGATGTTAAAAACGAAATGGACGCAATGCTCGATAAATATCCTGACACAGTAATATCATCAAAATATTATCATAAAGTTATAACTGAGGGAAAAATGCTCGGAAGGCCGTTCGGCTGGAATGAGTGCCCTTCAGTAACAGAATCATTCGACAAAAGAGACCCTCAGCCGAAAAGGCTTATAAGATTTATCCGATATGCATCAGATCTTAAAACTACACACAGATGCTGCACCTCTGAAACAAGGGACTGTACAACATGTAAAGACGGCGCTGCTACCATGAGCTGGATTATGGTTAACAAAAGAGACCATATAAGAACTACACAAGACCTCCAGAACTGGATTGAAGTTTACGAAATGTTTGCCAAGCTCTATAAATTTATTCCCTGGTAGAATCACCAGATGAAAAAAAAAGTCGTAATTGCCGGATATGATGCTGTATCATCACTCGGCAATGATTTTCTTCCAGCCTGGGATAGAGCCCTGAAGGGCGAAAGCGGTATTGGTAAATTAACAAGGTTTGAATATAATGATGAGTTCCCGGTAAAAATTGCCGGAGAAATTCAGGAAATTGATATTGAACCTTATCCATTTTTAAAACCTCGGGAAATGGCACACTGGACTGCACCAATTTTTAAATACGGAATGCTTACAGCTTTCCGCGCTCTGAAAAACAGCTCAATTGAAATCAATACTGAAAACGCCCATAGAATCGGCATTACATTCAGCACTGCAGTTGGCGGTCTTGATGCTGTTTTAAATGCAGACAGGAAAATGATAGCCTCCGGAAAACTTCCGCACCCGTTCACAAATCCGAATTCCTGCATAAACATGATTGGCGGAAAAGTTTCCATTTTAACAGGAGCTACAGGTCCTATTACATCAACAATAACAGCGTGTGCAACAGGCGCCACTTCAATGATAATAGGATCAATGCTTATTGAGAATAACATGGCAGATGCAGTAATCTGCGGTGCAGTTGACGCGTGCCTTGTTGAACCTATTGTTGCAGGATTCGCAACAATGAACGGTGCATACAAATCAAAACCAGGCGCAACAGATGATGATCCGAAAAAAGCAAGCAGGCCTTTTTCAGCAGACAGAAAAGGTTTTATTATTTCCGAAGGGTCTGGCGCAATTATAATATGTTCTGAGGAATATGCAAAAGCCCACGGTATAAAATATGAAATTGAAATTGCCGGATATTCCATGACTTCTGATGCAAATCATTTTGTAGCGCCGAATCTTGCAACAGTTTCGAGATGCATAAGTGAGGCTATTTCAAATGCAGGAATATCTCCAGCTGAAATAGATGCAGTAAACGCTCATGGAACATCCACAAAAATCGGAGACAAGATCGAATATGATGCTCTGACAAACATTTTCGGAGATAAAAAACCGCCAGTATCAGCCAACAAGTCCTTGATTGGCCATTCAATGGGAGCTTCAAGCGCTATAGAATCTATTTTTGCAATGCACGGCATGAAAAATGATATTCTGCTTCCTACAATAAATTACACGCCGGATCCTGAAATTGCAATTGACTGTGTATCAGAAGGCGCGAGAAAGGTCTCACAGGAATTTTTGTTGAAAAATTCCTTCGGTTTCGGAGGATGTAACTCCTGTATTGTTTTTAAACGGGCGAATTAATCTTTTTTCTCCCCCCGTCCCCCAAAGGAGGCGAAAAAAAGGAAAATAAAGAATTTATAAATACTTTTTTCACATTAAAAAATATAACAGATACAGTGATGAATTACTGAGAAGATTTAAAATATAACAAAAATGATAAAATACGAATTATAAAAAAAATATTACCCACATGCCCCCTAAGGGGGACAGGGGGCTTAAAGTAAATCAGGAATTTGAAAATAAATGAGAGCACCGAAAAACAGACGCGTTTTTATTGTAGGCTATGGAGCAGCAACACCACTTGGTTCCACTTTTAATAAATCTTTCGCCAGAGCACTTAACGGCGAAGCTGGTTTCAGCAAAATTACAAGATGCGAAATTAATGCATCGAGCAGCATTGTAGGTGAAATTCCTGAATGGGATCCGCACAAGCTTGGTTTTGCTGATGAAAAGGAAATCTACCACTGGAATGCAATGTTCGTTCTGCTTACCATGGCAGTATGCAAGGAAGCTCTTGAAAACTCCGGGCTTGAAATGAACCCCCAGACAGCACCGCGAACTGCCTGCCTCATTGGATCAGCGCTGAACGGATCTGATGCTTACAGAACTGCAATGGATAACCTGACTCAGAAAGGTCATCTTAAAGTCAGTCCTTATCTTCTACCGAATTTATGTTCAAATCTTCCATCTGGCAAAGCAGGTATGCTTCTTGGATTTACAGGCCCCATATTTTCACCTCAGGGAGCCTGCGCTTCTGGTAATCACGCAATTGGAATCGGCTCACGCATGATAAGAGACGGGGACTGCGATTTTGTTTTAGCAGGCGGAGTTGACACCTGCATTATCCCTGAAATTATACACGGTTTTGAAAACATGAATGCTACATTTAAAGTAAAGGAAACAGACCGCGCATTCAGCGATCCAGGCCAGGCATCACGGCCGTTCAGCATTGACAGAAAAGGTTTTATTTTATCCGAGGGTGCAGGAGTTCTGGTTCTTGCAGCTGAGGAAGCAGTTAAAGCGCACGGGCTAACACCAAAGGCTGAAGTATTGGGAATTGGCTGGACTTCAGATGCACATCATTTTATCCGCCCGAATCCTGAAACAATAATACGCTCAATAAATGATTCTATTTTTGATGCGGAACTCCAGCCTGAAGATATACAATACGTGAATGCGCACGGAACATCTACTGCGCGCGGTGACGAAACAGAAGTTGAATGTCTGAGATCCGTATTCGGAAAAAATATTTCAAAAATTCCTGTATCATCAAACAAATCACAGATTGGCCATACGCTTGGAGCTGCAGCTGCAATTGAAGCTGCATTCTCGATTGAAGCAATGAACAAAGGATACATTCTTCCAACTATAAACCATATCCCTGATCCTGCATTTGACAATATTGATGTTGTTCCGAATATTTCGAGAAAATCTGATTACGATATATTTCTGTCAAACGCATTCGGATTCGGCGGAACAAACTGCTGCGTTGTATTCAGGAGGCCTTAATTGAAACCAAAACCATTTATTCCTGAACCTATAAACGGCGACAGCATTTACATGCGCGACAAAACAACAGGTCTTGTGTGGCACAGATGCGAATACAGGACTCTCTATGCAGACACAGACAGATCTGAAGTTGTATATCATGCAAACTATTTAAGATATTTTGAGCACGGCCGCGCCTCGCTCATGAGAGATGCAGCTTATCCTTACAAAGAAATCGAAGACAGCGGTTTTGTTTATCCGATTATTGATCTTGGAATTGATTTTTATTTTCCGCTATACTATGATGATAAAATGTATGTTCATACAAGGCCGGTTGCTCTTGAAAGAGTACGCCTCAGATTCGACTATATAATCACTCACGCGGATAATTACAAACTGATCTGCTCAGGCCACACAAGACATTGCGCTTTGAATCTTTCAGGAATGCCTGTTGCAGTTGATCCGAAAACAGTTGAATTATGGAAAACATTTCCCCAGTAAAAACCAGATCGCTGCAGCTGAAAATTGATATAAGAAATTACATCAAGGATCATCAGTTCAATGGCAAAATTGTTCTTCCTGCAGTAGAAGAGATGCAGATTCTCGCATCAGCGCTTCAAGGCATTATGCCTGATATAAATATGAGTACAATCACCTCTGCCGCATTCAGCAGATTCATTGAAATAACTCCTGACCAGAATACTCTCGAAGCATTAGCAGATTTTATTTTTTCTGATACAGAAATTTCTGCAACTCTATCTACAATTAGATTGTCAAAGGACAGTTCTATAAAACGCAAAGTTGAGCATGCTAAACTCATTTTCAATTTAAAAAATACCGAAACAAAACACATACCTATTGATACAGCCTGCATAATTGAAGGGCCTGTTACAGAAATTCCGCCGGAAAAACTGTATGAAGAACTTGTTCCATTTCTAAAAAGCTACAGGAACGCAGTAGATAAAATTTATATCTCACAATGCGGAGCTATGGGAACAATTTCAGGAGGAACAGAGAAATTTTTTCCGGGTCCTCTTGGCTCACCGTTTCCTCTTGATGCTGCTTTTCATATAGCGTGCGTTTGGGGGCAGAGATACAGCGGTTTTACCGGATTCCCGCTTGGATTCGATAGCAGAACCATATATCATCAGACTGAAAAAAACGGATTATACCATGCAAGAATTATTCCTGCAATCACAGAAAAAAATACAAACTTCTATGATATTTACATATACAGCATGGACGGAATTCTAATGGAATCTGTTTCCAATTTAAAAATGTCGGATGTAACAGCCGGAAAATTAAAAGCACCTGAATGGATTTCAAATGGTATTTCTGATGAAAAAAGATTAAATGATTTTCTGTCGCATTATGCCGGCTATTCAATAATTGAAGTCGGAAAGGATGCTCAGTTCTCACGGAAAATTTTTTCTGACATAGAACTTGAGAGATCAAAATCCATGCTGGAGAAAAGATTAAAAAGTTTCACCTCAGCAAGACTTGTTTGTAAAATTCTCACAAGAAAACTTTTAAATGACTATAATATATCACCTGAAAATATCAATACTGTAGATTCAGAAAATCTACCAATATGCGGAAATATTAATGAAATGAATTGCACAGTTTCGCACGATTCACTATTTGCAATTGCAATAGTTTCCAAAGAATTAATCGGTGCTGATGTTGAAGAAATAACAGACAGGGTAAACAAAACAAAATCTACATTTATGAATGAAGATGAAATTAAGCTGGTTGAAAAATCCGATAATCAAATCAAGGCATCTCTCAGAATCTGGTCTGTAAAAGAATGCGCAGTCAAAACATTCAATTTAAACCTTGCAGATGCCTGGAATGAAGCAGTTATTATTGAAACAGGAAAAAATATCAGCAGATTCAGATTTAAATATAATATATACGAAGCAGCGCATTTTGAATATATGAATCATTTATTTACTGTGGTCTCGGCTACGCTCGACCAGCGTGATGTCTGCCCACCGGACGGTGTATAGATGCTCATACAGAGTAATATTCGTTCATCGAGCGGAGCCGATTTGAACACAAAACCATAAGGCGGAATCAATGGATTTAAAAATATATGCAATATTTATTATCGGAGCTTATCTGGCAGGCTCTATAAATTTCTCAATCCTGACTTTTAAAATACTTAAATTGGGTGATCCCAGAGATAAATTCAGCGGAAATGCCGGAGTAACAAACGTATACAGGCAGGCAGGCATGCTTTGGGCATCAATTGTTTTTCTTCTGGATATGGGAAGATCCTGCGCTGTTGCATTTGCGTGCATAACTTTTCTTCCTGCAGGGTATATTTCCTGGGTTGGGCTTGCGCTTCTACTTGGAAACAGATTTCCCGTATTTCATGGATTCCGCGGAGGCAAAGGAGTTGCGAATTTTCTGGGTTTTTCCACAGTAGTCAATCCATATGCAGCTGCAGCTGCAGCTCAATTGTGGGTTATATTATATTTTGTAGTGAGAATTCCATTTTTAGCTTCATTTTTCATGATAGCTGTTCTTACCTTAGGAATGCTTGGCGCCACAGGATTTAACAGATTTGAAATGGCCGGAGCTGCATCAATTTTTATTTTTATAATAATAAATCACAGTAAAAATATTAAAGAATTTCTGAATAAGAAAAAATAAGCTGACTTAACTTAATTTCACGATTCAGCGTGCATGAAAAAATAGTTTTTTTTGCTCATTTTACAATTCTCTCTAAAATTTGACATTATTTTCTTGGGATAGTTTCCCATGAAATGGAAAATGCAGTCATTATCCGATTTTGGAATATATACAGTTGATTTCTTATCAGTAAATTCAAGCTCAAAAGAATCCATTCCCCTGTGCGCAACAAAATGCGTCATGCAGTTCGGACATGCAACTTCCTCGCCTGTTGCAAGCGAATCCGGAGGCACTACAATTGGTCCGCATTCAGGGCATTGAAGCATTTTTTTGTTTTCGCCGGCATATCCAATAATTGAGTCAAATTCTCCTTTAGAAGACATGGATATAAATACATCTGTCAGTTTTTTATCGAATTGAGTTTCTGTTGCTTCTGAAATAAGCTCGCACGCTTTTTCCTTAGGCATGCCTTTACGATATGAACGGGTGCTGGTCATTGCATCAAAAGCGTCGCTTATGCTTATAATTTTTCCATAGATGCTTTGTTCAGTTGTAGCAGAAGGATAGCCTTTTCCGTCAAGCCTCTCATGATGCTCGTTAACCGACATCTGAACCAGATCATAAAGAGGATGCTTTTCAATTATTGTATTTCCGATTTTCGGATGATTTTTTATTATTTCATATTCATGATCGTCAAGCGGCCCTTTTTTATTCAGGATTGCATCCGGAACTCCAACCTTGCCTATATCATGAATCATTCCACCAAGCGAGGAAAGAAAAATCTCGTCTTTCGACAAGCCGAGTTTTTTTGTAAGCATTGAAGCGTACTGGCTCACTCTCCAGGTATGGCCTCCGGTATAAACATCGCGCGCTTCAATGACAGATGCAAGTGTAAGAAGCGATTCAAGGATATTCTTGTCAATATCGTATTTCATAAAGTTTTCTCCAGATTATGCAGAAATTATTTTAACAATGCCAATAGGCATACTTATATATATTCATTACTAATTTAATATTTTTTTTATAAACTTGTATTCCGGGTAATTGAAGAAATTCAACTTTTCGGATTAATCAGTAATGTAAATATACATAATAAAAACTGTTTTTCAAAGTATTATTTTTTATTGATTTTGGATTTAAATAAAATTTATGAAGATTAAGACATGTTAGAGGTTTACGTTTTTACAATAGAATTCCATCTAATATTCCGCATACATATTCAAAATTATTCAGAACTTCAATATTCGTAAAACGAATTACTTTTAGTCCATAACCTTCAAGTACACTGGTACGAAAATCATCATATTCTTTTGCCTGAACAGTTGAATGAATTTCACCGTCGATTTCAATAACAATCTTTTGAGATGCACAGTAAAAATCCACGATGAAATTATCAATTGGCCGCTGACGCAAAACTCTAACAGGAAGATGTCTCAGATATTCATACCATATTTTGCATTCAGCACGCGTCATGTTTTTTCTGAGCTCGCGTGATCGCTTGACGTGCTTACGGTTGTAATTTAGAAAATATTGTGATTCTTTCATAGTTGGTTCCTTTGGGGAAGTTTGACGAAATCCCCCGGATCGCGTAGCGATCTTCCCCCTTGGTAAGGGGGTTTTTACTCGAAGTGACCTGCCCCCGAAAAGTGTACCAGTGAAATAGGGAAAAACTCTTGCAAAATAA
>CAZGWD010000020.1:0-66891 GCA_964529415.1 uncultured Leptospirales bacterium
AAACACTTGAGGCATACCGTCTCTATGTGATCGCACGCACGCACTTTTCAAAGAGGTCAGGCCTGTTCTCTCTTGATGAGCTGTGTGATGTTCTGCATGAAGTATACGGTTACAATTCACTCCATAGTCATAAAGGCAACAAACGCCTTCCATTTAAACATAAACTTGAAAAAAGATTCAAAGAATCAAGCCTGTTCAGAAGAACTTTTGACGGAAGATATATAGTAACAGCAGAGAAAAAGCTTCTGTTAAGAACAAAAGGAACAGATAAATCAAGCTGGTACATGATTCCTGGGATCGAAATTCTCTCAACTAAAAGATTATTCCGGGATTTCTGTGTAGGAATAATGCTTTCCGGAAACAAATTCAGGGCAAATAAAAATATAGCATCAAATTGCGATTGTTCGGTCAGGCGGATTCAATACGCCACTGCAAGGAATCACAAATCCGGGCATTTCATAAAACAATATAACTTTATCGAAGATCTCTCAGGTTCCTACAAGTATATCGAGCGGCTAAGGGCTGAACTTTTTGCGCTTCACGGCATATCAACCCCGAAACCCTTTAGATATAAAGACGTATGGGTATTAAGGCTTAATGCACCCAATTCTTACAAAACCATGGTGTTGAGCGGGGTTAAAGGGTTTAAAGCTCAACCAACCTTGAAGATGAGTAAGAAAACAGAGTGCTGGTTCAAGCCTGTACGAATCAAAGGTAAAAAAGCATCAAAACAGATTACAGATTTTAAGAGATGGGTATTCAACGACGCAGTGTATAACCTGGACAGTTATTTACAGGACCATAGCGGTTTTCTTAACGAGAATGAGTCTTTATGTGCCTGAAAATCTATTTTTATTTATTAGAACTTTTGTTCATCCTAAAGGGGCTTCTGGTTTTGTAGATTCGTGGCATAAACCTAAGACAGGTATGGGTATACTACACACGGATCGTGTTACAAGCGAAATTCTTTAACCTTTGAAGTTGTTATTATTTATTTGAATTTTAAATCCAGAATGGCTTTAGAGGTGTACTGGATTTATTACCTTCTTGTACTTTGATACAGGGTAGGGCATCGAGGGAAAAGGTAAAAGCTATAAATTATTAAAAGCATTGTTTTGCAAAACTGAAATAAAGGTGATCTAATGAAAATTGAAAATGAAATTAAAACAATAAAAGTTCCAACTGAGGTTTTCTCCAGAGTTTCTGGTTATTTTAGACCTGTAAGACAGTGGAACAAAGGGAAACAGGAAGAATTTTTGGAAAGAACTTACTTAAAAATTGATTGTACGGCACTCTCTTAAGGTATTAAATAATTGAAATCTAGAGTTTCTTCATTTTAACCATTCGCTCCATTTAAGTGAATTAAATAAAGTTGTATAAAGCTTCATATACCTATTCTGGACTACTTTAATAAAAGCATCAATTCTTTCTTGGTTGTTCCAATTACGAACATCACTTCTGTTTGCAGCAATTTCCCATAAATCAAGGTCATCTTTATTTTCAATAATAAAACTTGCAGCTCTAACATCTCCAATAGTAATAAACTCAAATGGCTTCATTGTTAAATATTTTACTGTATTTGTTTCAGTTGAAGTTTTTATTTCTTTATCTTTATCACCAAGTATATATTTTTGCAATAAATCATTATCCTGGTCTGATCTGTTTAAACTCTTCGGCCACAATCTGTAATTTCCTGGAGAGTTAATTATGTTTGTCGGATGTATTTTTTTCCAAAATAATTCATGGGTATCTTTCCCTCGGATATTATGAAAATGAGCGGCTGCAATAATATGATCAACATCATATGGAAGGTCTTCTGTTGTTCTGTATAAGGTCGTATCAAAGTCTGGAAACCATTTATGTAAATACGCTCTCTGATTCCAATGAACAAGAGCATTTTCATTATTAAATATGCCTACTATTGGGATGCCCTCAGGATTTAATAGTAATTCCCCAAATTTTTCAGGTGTATAAAGTTGAAAGCCAGGAGTAAAAAAATTATTTTCAATCATTCCTTTATAAATTTCATGCCCAGGAAATTTATTATTCGATTCAAATGCTAATTTAAATGGTAAACTCATTATTCCTGTAGAAGTACCGCGTAAATAGAGGTGATCAAAAAATGCATACCGGATCATTTCTATCCTAGTCTCATCATATACTTTATCATATGGTTTAGCTTCACGATTTTTGTCTATCCATGCAGTTAATGTATGCCAGACTCTTTTATTTAATATGGATAGTAAAGGTATTGGTAGTCCATATGGATTTTTGTTTGGTTCAAATTGTAAAAATTGTTTCGCCTTCAGTAAATATGAATGATATAATTTTCTGCCAGTTTTATCTTTCTCGAGATATGATTTTACTTTATTAAAAAACTTATTATCATTAGTCGTATTTGTATCAATTAAAGTTTTAAATTCTTTTAGATTAAGATCAAGTATATCACTTCTTTTATCGGGTTTTTCATTTGCTGCAGATAATCTAATTACATTATGTACAATTCCTGCCGGTTGAAGGAATTTACCTGTTTTTATATCATCATAAACATCAAATACAAGATCGTGTGAATCAGGCCATACCATTTTAAGACCGGAAAAAAATAGATCATCATCAGACATGACTACACCTTGTTTATTAATCCTTTGAAAAGCAACCCCAAGATCTTCCGTATCCATTTTTTTAATTAAATATAGTGGTATTTTATAATCATTTATTCCTTTTATTATTTCAGTAATTTTTTCAATTTTAACGGAATCTTTATTATCTTGAGTTATAAATTCTTTAGGTATATGTTTTGGAATTAGAGATTCCCATTCATTATATGAGCCATCATCTACTGCTTTTTTAAAAATGTTAAATGGAATCGGAATTGCTGCACGTAAAGGCCAAGTTTTATTTAATAAATCCGCATCTTTTTTATCAAAATCATAATATAACTGAAAAAAATCTTCTCCTTGTTCTTTTTTAATCTTTGTCATTGCATCACGGATTTGATTTGTTGTAGCGTTTAATCCCCATGGCTTTCTATTGCTACAAACATAGAATCTGTATAAAAAATTTTTATCCTCTTTATCATTTTCTTTGTTCCCTAAATCTATCCAAAGCCGTGCAGAATCTTTTAGTTTCCACTCCCTATAACCTAAAGAAATCGATATCAATCTCTGTTGACCATCAATAATAAGAAACTCTGTTTGATTGAGTGTTTTGCTTATTTTTTTTGATTCACCGCCTATTGAATCCTTTAATCCTTTTTTACCTATTTTATTCAAATTATATTCCGATGCTCGAGCAAACAGCAAAGACCCAATTGGAAATTTTCTTAAAATTGAATCCCATAATAGTTCAATATGCTTTTCATCCCAAACAGCATCCCTTTGAAAGGGAGGTAATTGAATTTGACCATTGGGATTATTTACTGCATTAGCAAGATCAATCAGAGAAACATTTTCGAGCGAACTGTTTGTTCTAAACCAATTCATTGTTTAACATCCTTGAATAATATATGTAATTCTTCATCCTTTATAAACCTGCCGTGTCTCAAACCCCTCAGCAGATTCCCACTCCCTGTACTGAATGGTCAGGCCTGTATTAAATCCTTCTTCGCCAACATCAATTGTATGTTTTCCGGCAAGGGATCGCTCATAAGTATATTCAATTATTTTACCGTATTCATATCTATATACAGGTATCAGAGAAACTGCAGGCAACCTGTCATAATTCCAAAACATGAAACCGCTCATAGATTTAAAATTTTTATTAAAGATGTTCACTATTTTCATATCCATCCGGTATGGTATTGCAATACAAAAATATTGATTTGAATCACCATAATCTCCAATCCATACTGTAAAATGCCTAAGTCTTATCCGCTTATCATGCGATTCACTCATTATTTTAAAAATAGAAAATAAAACAATTCTGACAGGCATAGAGTAATCGCCGTTTTTATCTAATATCTTTAATTTTATAAAATCAAAACCCCAGTATTGAACGAGCTGTTTTTCGGAAATAAAGTCAGTATATTTTTCAAAAATTATATGACTGCCCATTTCTCAATTTTCTTTCTCTTCAACATTTGACGAACCGCCAGTCTTACCGCCAAAATCAAACTGCTCAACAATAATACTTACATCATAAATAGTATTACCTTTATCATCATCATAACGATGCTGTTCCAATCTTCCTGTAATAAATATTTCTGTGCCTGCCTTTGCGTGTTCAGCAATAATTTTACCGAGCTGGCTCCAGGCTGTGCATTTATAAAAGCCGGTTTTTTTATTTTGCCCGAACCATACATCATTAGCTATAAAGAATGTGCATAAATAATTCTTATTCTCCAGTTCCTTTCCTTCAGGCTCTTTGATTAAACGTCCGTTAATACAAACTTTATTCATTTTTTATAAACCTTTATTTAAAATTATATTAAGTGCCCTGATTTTAACAACAGGACACTTAATATTTTAGATCAACAATCCTGGCACATGCTATTAAGTATTTGACTGTTGAGAATCAACTGAACTCAAACTCTCGCTACTTAAACTTCTTTCACCAAAATCAAAATGTTCCATATTTATGCTTACATCGTAAATGGTTTTCCCATCTTCATTCTGATACTGGCTTTGCTCCAGCCTTCCGGTAACAAATAATTTTGTTCCGGTTTTACAATGCTCAGCAATAATTTTACCAAGATTTCCCCAGACATTTACCTTAAAAAATCCGGTTTTTTCATTATCGCCATAATAAATATTATTGGCAATAAAGATGGTGGTAAGTTGATTCTGGTTTTGAAACGAATGGACGGAAGGATCACGTACAAGCCTTCCACTAATGCAGACTTTGTTCATTGGATTTACCTCCAATACTTAGGATATATTTGGTATAGTACCCTTATGTAAATAAGTATGACTATACTCAATTGTTAATGAATATATTGAATAATATTTAATTTGTCAATCATTTATTGTTCTTCTGCAATTTTTATAGGTTGAAAATAAGCCCCACCCATCAAGGGGTGAAAATGCCTGAACTTTTTCCCGTTCACAAATCTTTTTCTGCTACGAACTTATACAATCGCACAGACAGACTGCCTCGATCTTCACTAAAACAAATTTTTTCTTTTCGCCTCCGTCCGGCAATCCACAGCCACCTCAGCTGAATGATGTTTGTGGTGATCCATCCGGCAACTATCCGATAATATGGGATTATGCCGCTTTGCTATTTTTTTCTCGTAGTTAATTTTTCCTATTCTCTTTAAATTTATTCTTCTCTATCGCAAAGTTCCCTCACCTCCAGCAGCCGGCCACCCTTCCTCAACATCGTGTTTCGTCAGGCCGCTCGCTCTTCCTCCGCTCGCTGTGTCCGGCTGCTTCCGGTTCGGCGCACATAATCCATATTATCGGAAGTTGCTGTATGCTAATTTTGTTTTTACAGTTTAGGAGCTTTAAAGGTGGCTACGGATTGCCAGGATCGTAAACATAGCTCAGTTTCGGCAGACTGTCTCCTTGTTCTGCTTGCAGGCATTTTTTTATCACCCGCCCGAGCCTTTTCCTATACAGTTTGCCTTTGTCATAATTTATGCATACGCACAAATTCCGCCAATTTGCTTGGGGCAAAGCCGGCAAACTTTTCTTCCCTTCTTTATTAAATCATTTCTTCCTCAGAAATTTTACGCCCACCCACCCAACAGGGGTAAAAAAATAATAAGCTGAAAAGCAAAAGCCCGCTTTACAGCTTATTATTTTTTCTTTTTAGCCCTTGTTGTTCTGTTTAAAATGGTATCTGTATTAATAAAATTTATACTATTTCCTCAGCCCGCCCCAGGTTTGGTTAAGGGGGCAGGCTTCGGAAAATATATTAAAGGATTAATTTTTCGTTTAAAAGAGTAGGGGAGTGCTTTACAGATTAAAATTTTCTGGATTCTTTATCTATCATGCGTTAATTCTTCTGCAATCAGTTCAGCCTGTTTCAATACTGTTTCTGTAGCGAGCATCTGCATATCAGGAGGATAACCATACTGTCTGAGAATTCGTTTCACAATTACTTTAAGTTTAGCCTTCACGCTTTCTTTTATAGTCCAGTCAATGGAGGCATTTTCTTTGACTTTTTTATAAATAACAACTGCAAGTTCACGTAATTTGTCAGTCCCCATCACCTGAAGTGCACTTTCATTATTTGCTATGGCTGTATAAAAAGCATATTCATATTCAGAAAGTCCCATTTCCTCCGGTTCTTTATCCATTTTATGAATTTCTTTTGCAATATTAATAAGTTCTTCAATGACCTCTGCAGCAGTCAGAATTTTATTATGATATCTCAATATTGAATCTTCAAGCATTTCCATCAGTGTCCTGCTTTGTATCAGGTTCTTTCTTGTTCGGGATTTGATTTCATCATTAAGTAATTTCTTCAAAACCTCCATGGCAATATTTTTATGTTCCATATTCTTAACTTCAAGAAGGAAGTCTTCAGATAAAATTGAGATATCCGGCTTTTTAATTCCTGCTGCATCGAAAACATCAATGACTTGTTCTGTAACAAGGGCTTTATCAATAACCTGACGGATGGCTGTTTCTATTTCTTCATTTGTTTTGCCTGTTCCGGTTATATCAAATTTAGCAAGCCGTGATTTAACAGCCTGAAAGAAAGAAACCTCATCTTTAACATCCATTGCCTGTTCATGAGGAATGGCAATCGAGAACGCCTGGGACAGAGCTGTTACCTCATCAATAAATCGTTTTCTACCGTTTTCAATATTTAATATATGTTCTTCAGCGCCAAGAATTAAAGAAAGTTTTCTACTGGTGTCAGACTCGAAGTAATCCTCGTAGCTGAATCCATGGAACATTTGTGACACAACTTCCAGTTTTTCAAGCATCAGGCTGACAGCCTGTTCCTGTGCAACAAGCGGATCGCCTTTTCCTCCGGAATCAGAGTAAAACGAAAGAGCTTTTTTAAGATCTGAAGCAATACCGAGATAATCAACAATAAGACCGCCGGTTTTATCTTTATATACTCGATTTACCCGTGCTATTGCCTGCATCAGATTATGCCCTTTCATAGGTTTATCAATATAAAGGGTATGTAATGATGGGACGTCAAAGCCTGTAAGCCACATATCCCTAACAATAACCAGTTTCAATTCATCTTCAGGGTCTTTCATCCGGTCTGCAAGAGTCCTGCGTTGATCTTTAGAAGTATGATGTTTTGAAATTTCAGGGCCATCCGATGAAGCGGATGTCATTACGACTTTAATTACGCCTTTTTTTAAATCATTGCTGTGCCATTCCGGTCTTAAAGAAATGATTTCTTTATATAATTCAGCTGCAATACGACGCGACATGGTTACAACCATCGCTTTTCCGTCTATAACTTCCTGTCGCTGTTCAAAATGAGTAATAATGTCCATCGCAATATGTTTGATGCGGTCAGCGCTGCCTATAAGAGCTTCAAGCTGAGTCCATTTAGATTTGGCCTTCTGAGTTTCTGTGAGTTCCTCTTGATCAAGATCATCATCGAATTCTTTAACAAGCTTTTTACCTTCTACGCTTAAAGCAATTTTAGCAAGCCTGCTTTCGTAGTATATGCGGACAGTTGCACCGTCAGCAACAGCTTGTGCTATATCATAAACATCAATGTAGTTCCCGAATACTGCAGGTGTGTTGACATCACTGTTTTCAATAGGCGTTCCGGTAAATCCGAGATAGGTCGCATTTGGTAAAGCATCTCGCATATACTTTGCAAAGCCATAAACAATCTTTTTACCAACAACAATTCCGTTTTTATCTTTATCATCAATGGTTTTTGCTTTAAATCCATACTGGGTTCTATGTGCTTCATCTGCTATAACAATAATATTTGTACGGTCAGAAAGCTTCTCATAAACATTGCCTTCTTCCGGCTGGAACTTCTGGATTGTAGTAAATATCACACCTCCGGAAGCGACTTTTAAAAGGTCTTTCAACTGTTTGCAGTTTTCTGCCTGAACCGGCTCCTGTCTTAATAGCTGTTTTGAAGCTGCAAATGTATCAAAAAGTTGATCGTCAAGGTCATTGCGGTCAGTAATAACCAGCACTGTTGGATTATCCAATGCCAGGACGATTTTCCCTGTATAGAAAACCATTGAAAGAGATTTACCGCTTCCTTGAGTGTGCCACACAACACCCCCTTTTTTATCTCCAACAGGCTGTGTTTTAACGCCAGGTACTCCGTAACTTTCAGGTGATTCCCCCAAAGGCATAGTATCACTTGCAGGCTCCGGGTATTTATTATTTTTTTTTGCGATATAACCCGATGCTCTGAGTGTTGATTCAACCGCACGATTAACAGCATAATACTGATGATAAGACGCGATTTTCTTCTCTGTCTGTATAAATGTCTGGCCGGTTTTTTTATCTTCTTTTTTAGATTTTTCAAAAACAATAAAATGGCGGATGAAATCAAGAATTGTTTTCTTGTTCAACATCCCTATAATGAGAGTTTCCAACTGTCCAATAAGAGGTGAGGCTTCAACCTTACCATCTGAGGTTTTCCACGCCATAAAACGGCTTAATCCTGCAGAAATTGATCCTGCTTTTGCTTCCAATCCGTCAGATATAACAAGGATCCCATTAAAAGTAAAAAGGGCAGGTATCGCTTCTTTATAGGTTTGTAATTGTTTAAAAGCAGTATTAATCGTAGCATTTTCATCAGCCGGGTTTTTCAATTCTATCACAACCAGAGGCAATCCATTTATAAAAAGAATTACATCTGGTCGTTTGTTGACTGTGCCGAAAGAAGTATTTTCAGATGTTACAGTAAATTGATTGAGCACAATAAAATCATTGTTTTCCGGTTCGTTGAAATCAATCAGCGAGACAAGATCGCCACGACTGTTTGCATCTTTTTGAAAATTTACATTAATCCCTTCAGTAATCATCCGATGGAAAGTCTCGTTGTTGGAAATAAGATCAGGTGAGCTAAGGCGTTGAACCTGTTTGATTGCATCTTCCCTGGCATCTGCTGGTATTGTTGGATTGATCCGGTCAACAGCGCTTTTTAGTTTATCAAGCAGCAGAACTTCATCAAAGGTTTGCCGGGCAGGGGTATCACTATCCGGAGCAATGTCAGGTCCATATATGTATTGAAAGCCCTGCTTTTCAAAGAGTTCAATTGAGAAGGTTTCGATGACGGTTTCGGTTATTTTATTTGTCATCATCATTCCCTATGATGCGTTTTATCTCTTTATCAAAATCGGATATAAAATTTTGATCCTGTGTAACCCTGTATTCCTCATATTCCTGTTCTGCTTTCAGCTTAGCTTCAAGCATGGTTACTTTGCCTTTGTCCTTTAGAATCGGATATTTGGAAAGTTCCAGAAAACCGTTGAGAAACTTTACCCAGTCTTCCATTCGGGTTATAATCTGACGTTTGGCCTGATTTTCCGCAAGGTCGAGATAAGCTGAAACTATACGGTTGAGTTCGTCTATATGTGCTTTGTTCAGATAGTTTTTTGCTACAGTAACATCGGTTTTAATAATCTTCCCGTCCGGAGCTTGTTTCCAGCTGGTCAATCCCATGTATATTTTTTTAGCATCCGCGGAATTGTAAATGATTTCCGCTGCAGTTTTGCCTGTAATAGCCCAATGCATTTTATTTTGAACTGCGGAGAAAAATTCCTTTGTAACAGGCGAATTTTTATCATAATCTGCTGAAAGCGAGTAGATGTCTGTGATTTTCTGATAAAAACGGCGTTCACTTGCACGTATTTCACGGATGCGCTCAAGGAGTTCTTCAAAATAATCTTTGCCGAATACTGTTTTACCTTGTTTTAGGCGCTCATCATCCAATACAAAACCCTTGATGATGTATTCTTTGAGTATCTTGGTAGCCCAGACTCGGAACTGCGTTGCCTGAAAGGAATTTACCCGGTATCCGACAGCTATAATTGCATCGAGGTTGTAAAAATCCAATTCGCGGGCAACTTCACGGGAACCTTCTTTTTGAACTGCTCTAATTTTTCGAGTAGTTCCATTCTCCTCAATCTCGCCTGATTTAAATATCTCTTTCAGGTGGTATGTGATAGTATTGCTCTCTACATTAAACAGCTTACCCATCGTTTTCTGGGTTAGCCAAACGGTTTCATCTTGTATACATACGTCAACATTGACCTTGCCGTTAGAACCGGTATAAATAAGAAACTTGGTTGTGGTTTCATCCATAACAAACCTCGTTTTTTTGAACTACCGAGAAATCCTCGGTAGTTGCTTTTTCATTGAATTTCCGTTCATTATTAATATTTTTTAGATGCAGGGAGATGTTATCTGCAGTACAGCCAAACAATTCGGCCATTCGTTTTTGTGACAGCCAGATATTTTCATTGGCATACATGACTTCAATATTGACCGGGCCATCCGGGGTCTGATAAAAGGCTATTTGATTGTCAGGGAGTTTTTTGTTTTTTTTCATATTGGTTCCATTAAGGTTTGCCGGGCAGGGGTTTCGCTATCCGGAGCAATGTCGGTTCCATATATGTATGCGTGGTTTTGATGACGGAATCTGTTATTTTATTCATGTTTTTTCTCTTTTATTATTTTATCAATAATATCAAATATAGGTTTAAAAGATTTAAAATCATCTTTTATAAAACTATCTGTTAAATCTGCAAATTTTAATTTCTTTGCATCTTTAAATTTTTTTACACTACCCCCGCCAGTTGTTTCAATTTCATCAATAAAACCAAGAAGTTTTGAATCATCAAATAACAATTCTATACATAATCGAGATGACTTCCCATGAGATTGGTTCGCATATTTTTCACGATGTACAGGGACAGGTAATACAAAAACGAATCCATTATATTTTTTATGCTTTAATAATAGACCTTTTTGTGAGTTGTTTTCAACTTGTTCCCATACTTTTAAGTTATTATTTTTCTGCTCAAGTAATTTTTGCCAATTTTCATATGCTTCATCAAAATCTAGCATTCCTATAAATGTTTTTTTATTATCATTAGTAAAAATATCTCCTCTCATAAAAGTATTCCCAAGATGGCTTCTATCAAAAGCTTGACGTATTTTAAATGGAATTTTCTTTCCTTCCATTATTTTTTTCCAAGCATTCTCTAAAATAATTTTATCCGTGAGTCCCTCAACAAATAGCACAGGGTTTGTTTCATCCTTGAGTTCATTTATTGTATTTATTAAGGATAAATTTTCTTCCAATTTATCCTTAATGTAAGGTGAAATTATAGGTAAAAAGCCCATCTCATGATCTATCTCTTGAGTTTCATTTGGTTCAATTTTATTAAATTTAGTAAAACTATTTACTGAATTCTTTATAGTATTATACATTACTGTTTCTGTCTGATTTTTTCCTATCGTATAAAAAGCTGGAGAATGAGTACTAAGAAATATTTGTATATTATTTGAATAAATTTCAAAATTATTAGCAAGGTCAAATGCTTGAAACATCTCCAAATTGTTTTCTGGTTCTTCATAACCCCATATAGTATCACTTCTAACAGCACCTTTCGCGTGATGTATCCGTTCTTTCTCTGCTAAGAATTGTAATATAACAGGTAGATGCCTGACCTTTATTCCATCACCTCTATGCTTTAAAGAAATTGTTTGTCCTGTTGTCTGGGTCTCAAAATCAAGAATTGAAAATATAGTTGAAAGATCTTCTGGTAATTGAATTTTACTTTCAAATGTAAGTTTCTCTAATAACTCTTTTGATAGCAGGTCTGTATGACGCCTGATTTCATTTATAAAATCAGAACCTGCATTTTGCAAATCAGATTTCAATACAGAATATAATGTCGCATATAATTTTTTTAAAAGTTCACTGAAATAATCATTGCTTTTAATTGCTGGTACATAATGAAATTGTAACCGTTTTAACCAAGTTCCTATCCTCGATCGATCAGTTATTTTAGCTCCATTCGCAAATGTTATTTTTTCTCCTTCTGTATAAATACCAGCTTCACGCCATTTTCTAATCCATATTATTTTCTTTGAATGTTCTTTAAATGTATCTGGTGGTGAAAGGAAAAGGCGTATCTCAATCTCTTTAGCTTTATGCTCTTTAACTCCGGCATATCTTGAATAATCCGTTTCAAAATTAAAATTTTTTTCCAAATCTGTTTGATTATTAAAAAAAAGATTTAATGCTTTTAATATATTTGATTTGCCAGCATCATTTTTTCCGACAAATACAGTAATATTCTTAGCTTTAATTTCTTCATTAACTATAGATCGGAAATTTTTTATTATTATTTTTTCAATATACATTTTATTCCACCATTATATCTTGTTCCCCAAAAGAATTAAAAAAATCGACTAATTGTTGACCAGTACGGTACTCTGATTTTTTACTATTGCCAGTTATTATTCCAGTTAAGTATTCAATTGTCGGTTGTGATATTTTTATATTTCCACCCTTACTTCCCCACTCATAAGTTTTGGCAGAAGGGTATCGCGAAGTTTTTCGAGGGTACGGATTTGTTTCATTATATGCACTCTCTTATCATAATAACTTTTAATGTTTGAAATAAAATGATTAATAGATGTTTTATCTGGCCGTTTTGTAATTAAATTTTTAAGATCATTTACCGTAACATGACCGAGTCCCACTGTTTGCTTATGGCTAGCTAATCGAATAAAGTCTTTCATAAAATGTTTTAATAAATAATAAATCCAATATTTTTCATTTTCGACATTTGGAATAATTTTAAATATATGTTGATTTAAAACAGCCTTATTCCCCATCCAGATAAATATACCTAAAGATTTTTCTGGTGTCCCAGACCAAGAAAAAAGTATTGTTTCATTATCAATATAATATTTATCATCCATTTTTTTTGATGTATATTGAGTCTGGCTTGATACTCCAGTCTTTAATTCTACTATTTTAATAATTGGCAGTCCTTCGTTATTTTTATCATAATCACTGTCTTTAAATGTAGATCCATTGATGAATTGAGCACAGTTATATAATGACGTCTCCTCCCACCCCGGATCAGCTTCCTCCACAAACCACTGCCGAAAAAGCGTCTCTGCCATAACTTCAAGCGTTTTGTTCTGCCTGTGAAGAAGATCAATTTTGTCATCGAGACTTGAAAGAACTGATGCAATTGCTTTTTGTTCAGGGAGAGGAGGAAGGAGGATCGGGTAACTTAATAATGCGCCAATTTGCATATTAGGTTGTGTAGACGTACCTCCAGATATTGATTCAATAAAACCATTATAATCTGAAGATCTAAAGTTAAAATATATAAATTTTGGATCACATATTTCCTTCTTTAACCTGATACGAATCAATCCATTATTAAAAACAGCTATTTCATCTTTTTTAATAAATTTATTAACACCAATTGAAGCACCAGTTCTTGCTATTAAAATTTCACTTTCTTTTAATTGAAATTTTTTAAAATTTTGTTCTTCGACAGTACAGTAACCCCAATCTTCGTATTTTTTTATTTGCGAAACGTCTTGAATTCTAAGGCATTTAAAACCTGTTATATAATCAACAATCGGAGCTCGTTTTATTGCATCAAGTCCAGTATTTGCAGTTTCAGTTACATCCTCTAGCTTACATTCTTTCCATTCACTCATGCCAGCTTTACCTTTTTCAAATTATCCAGTATCAGCTTATTTAATTCTTCCTCTTCCTTTAGTTGAGATTCAAATTCAGCTTTCAGTCCGGTAAAGCGTTCATTAAAATCAAAATCATCATCATCATCCGGAAGACCAACATATCTTCCAGGTGTCAGAACATAATCGAGTTCTTTTACCCGTTCAATGCTGGAAGAGTTGCAGAATCCTTTAATATCCTCGTAGGGTATGGGGGTATGATTTTTTGTCTTTGCCGAACCACGCCAGTTGTGATATGTGGAAGCAATTTTTTGTATATCTTCGGAAGTCAGTTCCTTTGTTCTGCGATTAATTAAATAACCTTCATTTCGAGCATCGATAAATAAAATTTCATCAGTACGGGTTTTTTTTCCCCTGCGTAAAAACCAGAGGCTTGCCGGTATCTGGGTATTCAAAAAAAGTTTTGCAGGCAAATTCACAATACAATCCACAAGACGGGCTTCAATTAATGCTTTTCTGATATCGCCTTCACCCGAGCTTTTAGAAGTGAGTGAACCCTTTGCCAGAACAAAACCCGCAATACCTCCCGGATTTAAATGATAAAGGAAGTGTTGTATCCAGGCATAGTTTGCATTTCCTGAAGGAGGAACACCATACTGCCATCTTCCATCTTTACGGAGAAGATCACCGCTCCAGTCGCTGTCATTAAACGGCGGATTGGCAATAACATAATCGGCTTTCAGACCTATATGACTGTCGTTTAAAAAAGAACCTTCATTATTCCATTTTACCTGCGAGCTGTCAATTCCACGGATAGCAAGATTCATCTTTGCCAGCCGCCATGTAGTTTGGTTGCTTTCCTGTCCATAAATGGAAATATCATTAACCTTACCCTGATGAGAAGCCACAAACTTTTCCGATTGAACAAACATTCCGCCCGAACCGCAGCAGGGGTCAAATACCCTGCCTTTGTAAGGTTCAAGCATATCAACAAGAAGCTCAACAATACTTCGGGGAGTATAAAACTGTCCGCCCTGTTTGCCTTCTGCAAGAGCAAATTCTCCGAGAAAATATTCAAACACATGTCCAAGAACATCAGCGCTGCGGGCTTTAGCATCACCAAGAGCAATATTGCTTATGAGATCAATGAGTCCGCCAAGATTGGTCGGGTCAAGATTGCCACGGGCAAATACTTTTGGAAGAACATCTTTCAGTGATGGATTATCTTTTTCAATTGAATCCATTGCTTCATCAACTACTTTACCGATTTTGGGGAGTTTCGCTTTACTCTGTAAAAAAGACCAGCGTGCAATTTCAGGAACAAAGAATACATTTTCTGCTTTGTACTCGTCTTTGTCTTCCGGATCTGCTCCTGCATAATCGCCTTTATCGCTTTTTAATTTTGTATGAAGTTCCTCAAACGCATCAGAAATGTATTTCAGAAAGATCAGACCAAGAACAATATGCTTATATTCAGCAGCATCGATATTTTTTCTTAGTTTATCTGCGGTTTTCCAGAGCTGTTTTTCAATAGGTTCATCTTTAGTATTATTTTCTTTGGCCTTTGCCATTAATAACTCCAATACTGTTTCTTTTTTACTTAAAAAATTAAGATAATTATAAAACAATACTGACTCTTCTTTATAGGCCAGTCAAATATAAAATATAATGGGTAATATTGTTTTATTCTGTTAAAATAAAAAACTCTATTATAGAGACATAAAATATCTTAGAAGAAGTTGCATAAATTTCAAGATGGTTAAATAAGTATAAATCGAGGAATGTTATATTTTAACCTCCGGTTCGCATTTATCATTTTTATAATGAGGAAGTGGGGCAACAGAAATAGTATTAGCTTTAACGCCTTTTATTCTTTTCCCTTTTTCATAATCAATTGCTTGTTCCAGTGAATTGATTAGGCCTTCTGCAGCAGTCGTATTTTTATTCATTTTATTTCCTCTGCCTGTTTAAGATACTTAAAATAACCTGCTTTACAGTTTGCATTTCTTCCGGTTTGCTTTCTGCGATGAAAAGTGTAATTGAAGCCAGGGCGTCATTGCTTATGACCGCTTCACCTTTTTGATTATACAGAAGAACATTTTTATTGAGAAAATACAGAAAGCAGGCTGCAGCTATTCTCTTGTTCCCATCAACAAAAGAATGATTTTTTACAACAAGATACAGGAGCATCGCAGCTTTTTCTTCTACGGAAGGATAGACATCCTCATTTCCAAAACCCTGGTAGATTTGATCTACCGAGCTTACAAAACTTCCATCCTTTTCCTTGCCGAACAGCTCAGACGAAAACTCGGTACTCATAGTTTTTATTAGATTCCTGAATTCATCGGGATGGATGCGAAGTGTGGTTCCTTTTGTTTTACCGGATTTATCGAGATTTTCATGATCGTAATCATCCAGAAGAATAAGTCCGTGCGAAAAATTGTCTAAAAGTACAGCAAGTTCTCTGGCTTCACCAAGATTCTGAGCCTGTTGTTCTATAGAACGGCGGATGATATTGATTCCTGATTTAAGATATTGCAGTTCCATATCCCGTTCTTTTAATCGTTTTTCATTTATCGAATAACCTTCAACAAGGTATTCTTTTAAACGTTTTGTAGCCCACTGACGGAATTGTGTGCCTCTTTTGGATTTTATACGGTAGCCGACGGAAATTATCACATCAAGGTTATAAAATTCCAAGTCCCTTGTGACTTTCCTTTTTCCTTCAGTTTGAACTGTCAAGGATTTCTTGACAGTTGAATTTTTATCCAGTTCATCTTCTTTAAAACAATTATTTATGTGTAAACTGACGTTTTGCTTAGTTTGGTTAAATAATGAAGCCATTTGCTGTTGGGTTAACCATACGGTATCCTGCTCGAAGTGAACCTCAATTTGTGTTTCCTGGTCAGCTGTTATATATATTTCAATTTTATTATCCATAAAGTTTGTCCATTCCTGCAGTTGTTGCATTTTTTGCATCAGCTGTATCTATTTAGCATCCATGAGCCTTCAGCAAGTAAGACTTCACTTTAATGTGTCGTCAAATAATAAATATCATTAAGTCAGAACAAACACCATTTTTAGAGCAGCTAAATACTCATGTTTTACTTAATCTGCTTAAAGTAAAATATAGCTTTTTATATTTTACTTTAGTTGTGCAGCGTTGTTTTTTATTTAGCTCTATTATAGTGACATAACATATCTTATCGGAAGTTGCATATTGCCTCATCCATAAAAGTACTCCAAACGCATACTGTTGCCTCATCTAAAAAAGTACTCGAAATTGTTCTGAAATAAAAAATTTATTATGTCTCATTTTGTTATTGACATTTGTCCATATGTACATATGTTTTGATTAACTGAATCTTAACAGAGGTAATGAATGGATAGAGCAATAATAAGTACAAAGGATGAAAAGTCACAGCTTCTTGTCAGGGAGGCAAAAAAGAAAGCCATAGATCAGGGCCTTTCTTTTTCTGAGGTAATGCTCATTCTTTTAGGGAAATGGTTATCCGGAGAAGTTTCCATTAAGAGTAAAAAGGAGGTAAAGAAATGACATCAATTGCTATTGTGAACCAGAAAGGCGGTTGCGGCAAAACCAGCTTTTCCGTTCTTATCTCCCTTGCCCTTGCCTCTATGGGAAAGAAAGTTCTTGCTGTGGACTGTGACCCTCAGGCAGGTCTAACCGCATTCTTTACCAAAACAACCCATGAGCGCATTGGAATCTTTGATTATTTAACAAGCAATAATAAAACCATTGAAGAAGTCAGCATCCCTGTTGAAAGAGATTGCCTTAAAATAGGTCTCATTTCTGCTGATTATCGTCTGGATGCTATTGCATCGAATCTTGATCCATACATATTACAGAGAAAATTCAAGAACATAAACGGTTATGACGTTGTGGTGTTTGACACGCCTCCAACTGTTCAGGGTATCTCAAGGTCTGCAGCCATGACAGCCGATAAAATATTTATTCCTGCGGACATCTCGGAAGCAACAAAGGCTCCAACCCTGTACACCATCACTGCTTTGAAAGACATCCAGAAAAAAGGTCAGATTGTTTTCATCGGCTACAAAGACCCGAAAGATGAAAGTCATACTTTTAAATCCGAGCTGTCACGCGAATTCATGAAAGCGGTTAAAAATAATTATTGTGGAACTATTCCGAAAACCGTTGGCATGGAAAAGGCAATCGCCGACATTAACTATAAATGGACACAGCAGAGAATAGAGAAAATACTTGATCCAATTATTAAAATAGCGGGGTTAAAATAATGGCACAAAAAATATATAAACAAAAATCAATCATGCCTTTTTCAATCAATGACCTGGGCATATCCCCTGAGTTGGTCGAGGTACAGGCTCTTATGCCAATCGACCCCAGGGATCGTGAAAATTTAAAAAAGGACATTCTGGAAAGCGGCGAAATCCGTGATCCTATTAAGGTATATGTAAATAAAAGCGGAAGCTACCTCATTTTGTGCGGCTACAACCGCTGGCAGATCGCCCAGGAGCTCGGTTGGGCAAATGTTCCGATCGAAGTTTTGAACATGTCTCCTACAGAGAGACAGGAACTGGTCTGGAAAGATAATCTGAACAGGCGTCATTTAACAAGAGAGCAGAAACAGCGCTTGGTCGATTATTTTTTAAAAAGTGATCCTGTACAATCGGATCGTATTATCGCTAAGAAGTCTGGCTCAGATCATAAGACCGTGGGCACAGTTCGAACTAAACTTGAATCAACTGGGGAAATTCCCCAGTTGAAAAAACGCAAGGGTGCAGACGGCAAGGAAAGAAAATCTGTCATCACTTCAAAGGCCAGTAAAAAACAGTTAGTTACTGCCAAGAGTAAAGGTGCTTCTAAAATTGAAGTTGTTGTAAAAGATTCTCTTAAAAAGCAGATTAAAGAAAATTTTAAATCCATAAAAAAAGAAGCCGATCGTCAGAAGTTAAAATCATTGCTGATTAAGTTTATTAAAGAACTTTAATATAGTTTTATTTTTATCATACATTTGTGATTAAATCGAAGAGAGAATCTTATGAATGTTATTCTAACATGGCCTAACGGCAATCGGTACAGTGGATCATGGAAAGACGGCAAACCGGATGGCATGGGAACCCTATATAATAAAAGCGGTCAAATAATTCATAAAGGTCTGTTTAAAGATGGTCGTTTTGTTGAAAATATTACACAAGCTCAAATCCACGAAAGTTCCGATGCACAATTAAGTTTTAACCTTTAAGGTCACAACTTGTGACCTTAAAAAAACAATTATTTTTTCAGATCATCTGGGAATCTAAATAGGTTGGCAATTTTCGGTTTAATAATTTGCATGCATTCCTGGCTGTCTTTTTTGTTTTTGAATGACCTTCCAACCGCACCGGCAATCATATCAACCATTTGAAGAGGTTTTTCTTTCTGAGAGTCTTTGCTTTTAATTTCTTTAATTATTTCATGGTTCAAATCGCATTTATTTCTCAGGTATTGTCGCAGGTGAGTATTAAATTCTTTGTTGCCTCTTCTATCAAAAATGATTTTTGCATCTTTCATATACTGCACATATTGAAGTACCAGTTTGCATGTATAATTGTAGAATTTGTCTTTATCTGTTGTAAGTTTGTGGCCGGTTATGTTTTTCTTTATCATAACAACTGCCCGTATCTCAAAATCAAAGGCACAGACAGTTTTTAAAAATTCAATCCTGTTTTTAGGAGCCGTTTTTGAAAACTTCCATTCTGTATCTTTTGAGAATCCCAGTCTTTTTTCAAGGGTTTTAATGGCATTAACAGCTTTTTCAATTTCTTTTGGATTTTTGAAGAGAATAAGGGTTATAGAAAAAATTTCAGAAGAGCCTTGATCTAGTTTAAAACCGGTATCTCCAGTTTCATCAATGTATATATGCAAAATTTTTTCCTGTAAAAAAATAATATCGGGGTTTTATCCCCGATATTATATATTATTGCTTTCGTCTTCTCTTTCTACTCCTCACCGTGGTGCGGCACGCCTCCATCCGGAGACTATTCGATTGAAAAGACATTTGTATCATTAATATCACTATTATTGACTATTTTGTCAACTAATTTTTTTAATTAAACCCCATCACTTCTCCGCCTCAATACAAACAAACTCAATCTCCGAGAGCCTCTTCTCAGTCTCAATCTCCGCTTCCTGTAACTTCACAGTCAAATCATCAATCTTCTCATCAATAGTAGCGTGTTCAACCGGACTATCAGTAGAAGATCGTATCTGCGAGAATTTCCAAATCTGTTTTTTAATCAGATATTTTCTATCAGCAAGCTTTTTCAAAATAAACCCATCCTCTCGTATTTTCTGCAGAGCTTTTCTCTTCAAAGTTTCTTTGTCCCTTACTCTATCAGCAATATCAAAAATCTGGTTTGTGTTAATGGTTGCACTAAAGAAATATTCATTGGTAGGAATATCTGTTGTTGGCCCTTTTTGCCCCAGGGAAAACGAAGGAAGCAGTTTTAATAAATCAGCACCGCGAATATCAGGGCTTGCTTTAATACGTTTCTTGGCTCTTGTAATAACCTCATCAATATTTTTAAGATCGTTGGTCTTTTGCTTCTCGTGAATATCAAATGCAAATAAGAAAGAAAAATTAAAAAATAATATTATTACATAAAATATTTTCATACACCCACCTGTGTTAATGCTGTTTTGTAAAAAAATTTCATTTTCATGAATTTTTTTTGTCCCGTGGAGGCAAAAACAGACATTCTATTATTAGATGGGGTATACACAGGCTGGATTAAACAGGAATTACAACTTAACAGTAATTTTATTCCTGTTTAATCCTCCTGTCAATTAATTTTTTTATTAGGAGTGGTAATGAAACCATTAATTATCATAGCACAGTCCAGGGACCTTCAAGGTTATTTAAAAAGTATAGGTATTCTTAACCGTGAGTCACTGCTTGAAGTCAATCGCAGGCTGTTGAAAATGCAATTAGAAGTGTTAGAATCTCTCGAAAAAGTTAAGTAAAATCATTAAAAAATCGTTCAGAAATTGAAAAAATTTGAACGATTTTTTTTGCAAATTTTCCCGGGAATTGATGACTTTTCAGGGCATCAAAACACCTCTTTTGATGAATTTGGCCCTTAATTGGGTTTTGGTACACTCAGAAACGAATCGGGATTTTAATGATTTTTGATTAAATTTGCTTCAAAAATTGAATAAATAATTGGTAAAAAACTAATGAATAATATCAAAGAAAAACTCCCTTCTGTAATTACTAAATCAGAAATCGATCTGCTTATAAGAAAATCAAAGAAGAAAAGGCACGCCCTCGGTCTTGCTCTTATGGCTCACTGTGGCTTAAGAGTAAGTGAAATGTGCTCTCTTCGTATTAAAGATATTTTTATTACTAAAAGTTATCTCCGAATAAATGGAAAAGGTGATAAACAGAGAATCGTTCCCATAAACAGCACAATTGAGCGGATGATCGAAGACTATCTGAATGGTAATAATAAAAAAATTTCATCTATAGAATCATTTCTAATCGGAGGGAATCGCAGTACCTGGTATAAATTTATCAGAAAACATTCCGTATCAATACTTAGCAGAACCGACGTCCACCCTCACACACTCAGGCATAGCTTCGCCACCAACTTATACGACAACAAAATCCCAATAGAAAGAATATCCCAACTGCTCGGTCACTCAAGTCTTGATACAACAATGATCTATTCCCACATATCTCTCAGACAAAAGAAAATTGATGTAAACACCCTTGATACAGGAATAAATCCCTGGTTTGCTCTCATTAAGAAAATTATTCCTCCACCACATATTGAATCTATTTGCCTGAACCAAACTTCAACCCTAATCGGCCGTGAAAAAGAAGTACTGGAACTGGAAGAAAATATCAAAAAGGGAATCTCCACTGTTCTCCATGGAGAAAAAGGTATAGGGAAAAGCTCAATATTGAAATTTGTCAGCAATCTTCAAAAAGAAAACTCAGTCTACATTGAAGAATTTAAACACAAAAATACTCTGATTAAAATTATCCTTTCCGGGAAATCCGAATCCGGAGAACTCGATATGAACGATTCAATAATCAGAGATACAGTCCGGGCATTGAAAAAATTAACTGTAGAGGAATTACTTGCTGAAGTTGAAAAAAGTGGGAAGGTGGTATTCATCGATGAAATCGCATCTTTATCAAGACCAGCCAAGAAGACACTCAGCACCCTATCAACGAAACTAACCTTAATCTCAACAAGCACCAAACGACAGGACAAAAAACTATACAAAGCCTATATGGACATCAAGCCCTTGAAAAGACATGAAACAAGAATCATCCTCTCCGAAATGATAGATATGCCGGATTTATTGCAGAAAGAAAAAATTGTAGATGATATCCTCCTTTCAACCGGAAACAATATCAAGGAGGCAGTTTACATGGTCCACCAGCTCCAGCTTGGCAGAAGGCCGGAAGAAGTACAAACAGAAGAAAGAGAAAGCAACCAGGTCAGTATAGCGCCGGCAATGCTAATAATGGTTTTATTCTTCGCTGCTTATGTATTAAAAAGCTACGCTGCTGCTATTGTCGCATTATCCTACGCAATTCTTGTCATCTTCAGACTCATTTTTTATAAATATATCTTTATGCCTGCGTCATCAAACAAAAAGCAAGGGTAGGGTGTAAAAAAAATGACAGCAGCCACTCACTGTGCTTTTTCATATCTTGTCAGTACCCTTGCCGGAATACCGGTTCACCCTGCCCTGCTCTGCTGCATTTTTTCATTGCTCCCGGATATAGATCATCCCGAAAGTTTAATGGGTAAAATTTTCTCAAGACCATCACGCTTTCTATTAAAGAAATTCGGTCACAGAACATTAACTCACTCAGCCTATTTTCCTCTGGGAATCGCCATACTTTTCTCACCTGCCCTTTTCTTCCCTGCCCTAACCCCTTTTTATTTTGGAATAATATTTTCATATACAAGTCACATCTTTATCGATCTATTCAATAAATCCGGTGTTAAACTATTCTACCCTTTATCACAAAAAGAATATGTTGCACTCCGTACCTTATCATACAGAATTCCTGTATCTTCTATCCGTGAATATGTAGTTCTTGTTTTAATAATCATAGCCGGGATTTCATTCACTGGAGAGCCCTTCTCCTTTTCACAATCGGCCAGGTCAGTTGCAAAATTAATCTACAAGCATTATGACGGTGCAATATCAGATTTTCAAAATAACAGCGAATACATCTGTGATGCAAAAATTGAATATTTCGATAATTCAATATTGAAAAAGAAAATAGAAACATTTACTGTTCTAAACATCCAGCCTGAGAAAATTTATCTATTAACAAAAGATGAATCAAGAAACAGAATCATAATGAAAAAATCAGAAATAACAGAAATTGAAGTTATTAAAACCCCTGTTAAACAAAGCATAAAACATATTTCCGGTAAAAAACTTGAAAAATTAAATACAATTCCTTCCGGTTCTTTCATATCTGGAAAAATTATTATAAATAATTTTCATACAGATATCAAAACAACAGATTCAATAAAAATTGATAAAGGTCCTTCATCAACCACATTAACGCTAATCTGTGCCGCACCAGATGAACTTCTTGATATTATTGGTATAGAAAAGGATCGTAATGCAGAACTTAAAAGTCTGCAATCGAAACTTTCTTCAAGTCAGTTGTATGCTCTATCAAAAGAAGAAGAAAAACTAAAAGCAAAAATAAAGAAATTATCTGGATCAGGCTTTTATGAAAACTACAAACAAATATCAAGCCTGAACAGTGAAATAAAGAAGATCCAGTCCCGCATGGAAACAATTAGGATAAAGGAATCATCAGGAACAGAAATTGAACTTGAACAGAAGATTGAAAAGCTCGAAAGAGGATTTTCAGCGGAGTATGAATTGTTTGTGAGTATGTGATTTTTTAAAATATAACTGTCACAAAATTGTTATAATAAGAGAAGTAAATATTGATAAATAATTAATAAAAGAATAGAACAAAGTTTAAGTAAATTATAAGGGTTGTAGTTATGAATAATAATGAAGAAAATAATAATCCGAAAATCGTTCCTTTAGTTGGACAGTTTGAATCAGGTTCAGTCTCGTATTATAAAAATGGGAATATCAGTCATGGCAATTTGAATTACCCAACAAAGTTCTTATGCGGTGATATTGATTTTACCTTCCAAAGAGAAATTTCTTTTTTTTATTCAGGGCAGGTATATTCCGGTTTTCTTTATGGGGATCATTCTGTTCGTATAGGTGATAATGATTTTATATTGTCAGGCGATGAATCTAAGGGTTATGATAATATTTCTTTTTATGAAGATGGCAAAATTATGAGCTGCAACCTGCAGGGTCATCAGACAGTTTCAATAGGCGGGAATTCATTTAGAGTATATTCTTATCCTGGTCATGAAGACTACTATTCTGGTGATATTGTAGTCTTTTATTCAGACATTCATTTTCATCCAAACGGAGCAATACAGGAGTTTAAGCTCGCAAGCGATTCACCTTGTGCTGTTGGCAATTTACATATTACTTTTAGAGGATGGAACAATATCTATTTTCATGACAATGGCGTAGTTGCCCAGGGTTTATCTGCTAATGAAGTAACGATCAACGGGAAAACATACTTTGACAATTATGGGGAGCGTGTATTATTATTTTCACGAGAGGGAGAGTTTTTGGGATGTAAGGAAGGATGGTAAGATAAATATTTATGGAGGCTTCTTAATGAGCTGGAAAGAAAAACGATACCAAGCCAGATATGGTAAAATTAGCATCTTTGAAAAAAAATGGATAAAGCATGCGATATATCTTTGGAGGTAATAATGGCATACTGTAAAATTATTGAAGACAATATTGTCCGAGATGGATTATCGTCTACTATTTACAAGATAAAAAGTAAAACCCATGAAGAGTTTGTAGAAGAGCGGGCATATATAAAGCGAGCTTATTCAAAAAATAGAAACTTCTATGCAACAATATTGTTGCATATGTTTAGAAAAGAAATTAAATTGGTTGGCGAGGATTTACAAAAACTAGACAACCTTGTATCTATATATGTACAAGACATGCCTTACGATATCAAAACGGATGAAGATAAAAAAAACAAAGAAATATTACTCGGCATAATAAAAAGCAAAGGACTTTTTTCTCTTGATACAAAACAAGAACACGTCTGGCATGAGCTGTCACTTGAGAAACAGTGCGTATTTATGGATGCTTATAATTACCTAGATAGCATTACCGATGCAAGAATTCAGGACAGTAAGCATCAAGAAAAAATAAAACTTTCTCACAAATATGCCGCTAATATTCAATGGGATTTCTTTTCTTGGGATAGATAAATTAATTTGATGTTAAGTCTTGCATTAATTTTCTCCTTCCTCTTCCAAAAACATTTCTTCCGATATTTCCAAAACAAGCATAAGGAACACGACCAGCTCGTTATACAGGCATATTTTATCAGTTTCGCGGAAAATACCATCACAGGGTATAGGAATATTCTCATCGAGCGCAAGTAAAAATGATTGAGTCTCCGGTGCCTCCTGCCATTTCTTAATTGCATTTTTCAGGTCGTGAATGGTAGGTTCTTGTTCTGGAAGATACAGCTGTCCGCTTAAAGGGTCTAGTATGAATGTAAAAATCGTCTGGAGGTCATCAAAAAGTTCTTTTTCAAATGTATCAGTAAGATCCATCTTTGAGACATCCAATCCTACCGTTATAAGATCCAGAGGGAATACAAAGCCTTTAATTCTATACATAAAAAATAAAAGCGTAGCAACTCCGCTATTAGAAGAGACAAAACTATTGCCCGCTTTAAGTATCGCTTCAACATCATAGCCATGTTGGGGAAGCCAGGAATAAAAATCATTTTTCTTCTCGCGGGAAACAGCCCAGAAAAAAGCCCTGAAATCATCATTATTGAGATCATCAATACTCGTTAATTGATTTAAATATTCATCAGCTTTATCGAGCAGATTGTCTGAGTTTACCCCATATTTATCTTTCAACAAAGTTTCTGCCCAGGGCAAGGGGCCAATCGGCATATATAAGTTTCTTTCATCCATATTTGCATCCTGTTGAAAATATGAATGTATCAATATCAAAATATCAAGCTATAAAATTTTTATTTTTTTCCTTTATTAAAGAAAATTTGTAGTCACATTTTTCTTATGAATTATGAATATAAATACATAAAGATAAGGAGAGTAGTGATATGAGTAATAGAGACAGGGACTTGGAAGAATTTGAAATAATTCATCTTTTTAGTTCATTAACAGAATCAAGACATTATAGATCGGCACTTCCAAAGGAAGAGGTAAAAAAAATCTTTTATGAAAAGCTTAACTCAGGAGAAATAGATAAACAATGGAAAACATTAATAGATTCTCTATTAGAAAATCCTGAAAATTTTTCTGATTAGAATGTAGTTGATAAATTATTTAATTAATGTAAGGAGCTAACGATGACCCATGAAAAAATTTATTCAAACAGTTATCAATTAGCTTATTTTTTTAAAAAAGTTTCGGCTAAACAAGAATATCAAACGATCAAAGTCCATATAGGTTCAAATATTATTAATTTAACAAATGAAGGTGCGTTAAATATAATATTTTACCACTATGGTGGTATAAAACAAGCAAATATACCTTTTGACCAGAGGCTGTTGGTAGCAGGCAAATCTATTCTTTTTAAATCTCAGGATGAATATAATCGAATACCATGGTCTTATGAATATGCCGAATACAAAAATGATCTTTATTTTTATCCAGATGGTTCTATTGAAAAGGGAATCTTAGCAGAAGATACTTCTTTTAAGATTTTGGATCAGGAAGTAATTTTTTTTAAAGACCATCCAATTAATTTTCATAGTAATGGCCAGGTTAAATCCGGAATCGATCTAAAAGAAATATAAATAAACAGGCGGTATATATGCAATCTGAAAATAATTCCACTCCCATTATCATACCACCTTTTAAAGTATATGCTGTTCCTGGCACAAGTAGACCACCGATTTATAATGCCACAGGAAATATTGACATTGATATTGAAAATGCAATACAAGATAAAAATGAATATGCATCAATCATAGGAAATTTATTTAACAATTTTCAAAATTACTTTAAAATAGCTGATGGGATTTTAAGTGTATGCAGTAAATTTAAGTCGAAAATCCCAGAGCGCAACAGCATGCACGAAACCTTGTGCGATTCTATTATGTATTATTTAGGTAAAAGGGTCCTTAATGAACCCATATTAGAAAAAAATTCGGAGTTACGAAAAGTCCTTCGTGAGTCTTACAATTATCTTGTTAGCCTGAATGAATGGATGCTCATAGAAAGAATTGAATCATCACTGGGTGGAAAATCAGTAATAGAAAGAATTACACGAGAATAACATGGGCATCTACTTTTAACTTTTTCCCAAAAATTTTTTTAAAAATTCATCCTTTTTGTCATAAATCATACTTGAAATCATAATACATATTTACAGAATAAAATATAATGAAGAAAAAGCAACTCAACATAAATTAACCAAAAAATATATCTTGGATAAAAATATGAAAAGGAATGGATTTCAAACTAACTTAGCTTTAAATTTATGGATCGGATATAACGCTTTGAATTTTGCTTTGGTTATATTTTTGCTTTTCATGAATTTTCCATGGTTGAAAATCGGTTTTAATGGTGAAATCGTTTTGTTGGCAGAAGGGTTATTGATTTTTGGTGGATTACTAGCCTTTTTACAGCTGGATAAATATTTTTTTGGCAAAGGACACTCTGTCCGCAGTTTAAATTTTAATCCGTTAAGCTTTATCAAACGTTTTTATAATAATTTATTTTCTAAAAAGCACAGTACTAATGAATCTAATCTGAAAGTTGATTATAACCAGGAAGAAGAATATGCCTGGAATAAACTTGAATCACTCGAATCAAAAAATGTAAACATTTTAACCTTTCCAGGTAAAGATGGCGCAGAAATGGATCTTCTTTGTCCTAACTGCAGAAAAGTATTTTCAATATACTCAGACAGTGGAGGGCGTACAGCAAGAATTCCGGGTACTAACAAATCTATCGGATGGATGACAATAGGAATCATATCCGATAAACCGTCCAGATCAATGTCAGGTTCATGTCCTCACTGCAACAAACATGTAAGCTGCAATTTTGATTATGATCGAATGGTGATCGAGATCGGAGATGATAACCAGAATAAAAAAGAATATTCTATTCCTGCTAATAGTACAGACCAGCTTGCAGAAAAGCAAGAACCTGAACAACCATCTTCCAGCAGATATACCTGTGCAGTTTGTGGTGAACGTTGGTTGGACGAGAATTTGATAAATTGCCGTGTTTGCGGAGAAAAGATATGTTTTCGATGCGAGAAGGGTCACAGAGATTCGTGTGGACTGAAATTGTGATTATTTTTGTCACAAAATCCAATAACAAAACGAATAATATACTATGAATATAAAAATAGAATCTTTATTTAATCATCCAGACAGCTTCGAATTATATGGTGCGTTTTTTCAATTTGTGCAGTATGTAAAAGTAAATTCGCCAGGCCTTTTTAACTCTGAAGGTTATTTTATTAAAACCGGAGAAAAAGAATTTAGTACAGAAGTTTTACATCAGGTAAAAACTATACCATTCTTTAAAAACTTTCCTGATAAAATCAATCTGCTGTCAGGTTCAGGAAATCTGAACATGCTATATGAAATTCTTTCGCTCTTTCCGGGATTATTCACTTCGGCTGGTAAGCTTTTTTACATAGTGAAAAATGATTTAATGAATTGCGGAGACTCTGCTGCAATTCCTATAAATAACATCACGTTTACACCCGACTCTCTTTCGTATCTCGATGAGGGAGGATTTAATTATATATATCTTATCCGTGATAATAAATCTGTGGTTATCCGCTCAATAAAGAAATCTTTGATAAATCTCCGCAGTTATAAAATTCAGCAGGAAATACATAAAAGGATTTCGGATTTTATTTACGGTGTTCCGGATCTTTCCGCCATATGGAAAGTGCCAGAAGTTTATTTTGTGCCTGAAAACGAACATTACATGGCCATGGAATTCGTACCTGCTGCAGAAAAGCTGACACTGGCATTTTCAATTATGAGTAGGGAAGACAGGAGTACAGCTTATGAAGCGGGACGTCTTCTGCTTGACAGACTGAAGAACGTAAACGGAGAGAGGTTTGCACACAGGGATCTTCATGGCGGCAATGTACTTGTTCAGTTTAATGAGAAGAAGGAACTTGCAAAACTCTGGTTTATAGATTTTGATTTTTCGCTGTTTATGCCTTCTTCAACAGGCGATGTTGAAATGTACAGAGATACAACAGTGAAAGGGCTGTACAAATTTGAAAACGATTCACAGATAATGAATGTTTTTTCAGGAGAAGGTTCAGGGAAACAGCAGAAGTAAGTTTTGGTTCTGAAATTCAGGATAAATTATATTAGGAGGTCATTACTTGGAAAAAGATAATTTATGTTCTGATTTAAATGATTTTACTTTTAGTGACAATTATATTGATGATATAAACAATATAAGTAAAACATCAAATATGAATTCAATCATATTAATGGAAATATTCACACATCATCAATCAAAGCAAAAAGACACTGCTTCTTTTAAAAACCTTTTTTTTGATATTTTTAACGAATTAGATTCTAACTATTTTCGTGATCTACTTTCCATTGAAACAATGGATATTTTAAGTGAAAGGATGTTTAATAACAAAGAAAATAATTTTATATTGGATGATAACATTAAATCCATATTGTCTGAATGTTTTTATTATTATGCACATAATTTCGAAGGAGATTGGGGAGATAGAACAGGACATTGCAAAAATGATATTGAGTTATTTATAAATAAAATACCAGAATTTCAAACCTTATACATAAGCTCTTTAAAGCTCAGATAATTTTTTATATATAATTGTATTATGAAATTTATTTTCAGCACAGGAGATATTCGGTATGACATCGGGGGAATCGAATTTTAAAGGAATATTGCTGATATTTAATGGAATAATAGTAATATTTTTAGCTTTTAAAATATTGTCTAGTGACTTACTTTTTTTGTTATGTTTTATTTGTTTTTTAATTCTTGGTTTGGTTTTAATAAAACTCGGCTATGATAATATAAATAACGTAGCAGTTGAGAAACTTACTGCTGCTAAAATCCCGGCTGTTATTGCAAACAAAGATGAGAATTCTTTTAATAATCCGATAACAAATGTGGATGTTAATTTTGAAAATGCTGAGAAACTCCCGCCTGAAATTGCGAACAAAGATGAGAATTCTTTTAATAATCCAATAACAAATGTAGATAATAATCTTGAAAAAAAGGGTAGCTGTTTGCAAAATAAAGAATCAGATATAATTAAGTTTGATAAAATATACGGGTATGAGGATTTTACTATTAGTGGTAATTATATTGATGATATTAAAAGATGTAGAACATTAAAAGGAAGAACAATGATATTAGAAGAGATATTCATCCGCTATCAAGCGACTTGCAAAGATACTACTTCTTTTAAAGAACTATATTTTAAGTTAATTGATGAAATTCCCGGTAAAAAAAACGATGACTTCTTTTATTTAGATAGACTCTCCCTTAAAGCCATGGATATCCTTGTTGAAAGAATATACATTAACAGAGAAAAAGACTTCTCCCTGGATGATAATATTAAATCTGTTTTTTCCACATGCTTTTATTATTTTATAAATAATTTCGAGCAAGATTGGACCGACACTACAAGATATTGCAGGAATGATGTTAAATCCTATATATATAATATACCGGAATTACGATCCATATACGAGAAAGATTTACAAAATATACACATAGAAAAAGGGGTACCAGGTGCGATTGGGCCGGTGGCCGGTGGGCTGCTGGATGAAAAGAAAATAAAAAATACTTATGGTGAACTTGTTTTTAGATGTCACATTAATGGAAATTATATTGATGATATAAATATAAGCAAAGACAAAGACGGCAAGTCAAGCATATTAATAAAGATATTCCTTCATTACCAGAAAATGCAAAAAGATACAAATTCTTATAAAGAACTTTTTTTGGCTGTGTTTGATGAAATAGAAGAGTCTTTTTACGATGCCCTCTCTATTTACGCCCTGGATTTCCTTATAGGCGAACTATATGTTAAAAAAGAAAAGAGTTTTACATTGGATGACATTATTAGATCAGTATTGTCGACATGCTTCTATTATTATGCACATAACTTTACACAAGATTTGGGTGAAAGAACAAAGTATTGTATAAACGATATAGATTTTTTTATAAAAAGTATTCCTGAGTTGCAATCATTACGTGAAGAAGTTTTAAAAAGAAATGAATTGAAAGGGGACTACTATATGCAAAATAAGCTTATTGGATTAAATTCACCTGATTTAAGAAAAAAAACATTTGAAGGTTTTATTTTTAGCGATAATTATATTGATGATATAAAGAAAAGCGAAACAGAGGGGTGGACGAGGTCAATCACATTAATAGACATATTCGTTCATCATCAAAAAAAGTGTAAAAATACTGCTTCTTATAAGGAATTATTTTTTGCCGTACTTGATGAATTACATGTATCCCTTTATGACAAACTATCTGTTGAAGCCTTAGATAACCTTATTGAAAGAATATATATTAAACAAGAAACGGGGTTTGTATTGGATGATAATATTAAATCTGTACTTTCCACAGCTTTATATTATTATGGACATGATTTCCCACAAGACTGGGGTGACAAAACAAGATATTGCAAGAATGATATCGAATTTTTTATAAAAAGTATTCCGGAGTTACAATCATTACTCACTGAAGCATTGAAGAAGAAATGATCATTTAACCCTGTCGGGTTTCCATAAAATCTTCCTTCCCGGAAATATAAAGACCAATACTCATAGACAATACAAAAATAGTTAAAATCGGAATTATTATAATCAGAAAAGCCTGGTTATCCTCATCTATTTTCTTGATATAATAGGAAGTCTGGGCTCGAAGCGGCTTATTTGGATCATTTTCTACCCTCAGGTATTGTTTTAAAATTTCAACCCAGTCATACGAACCGTCTTTTAAAGGCTTTGGTTTTACTAAGTTTTTCCTTTCAAATTCTGATATGGCGTTTATATCAAGAAAAGTCAACTGCATCGATTCCTTTTCACCAAAATCCCTTGCTAAACCGGTTATAGTTGTAGGTTTGTAGAAATTCGGCTCCCAGGAAAGGTCTTCTGATCCAATGTACACACATGAAGACATTGAGCTATTGCAGAAAATAAAGTAATTCCGAATATCCTTCCCGGGCTGAAAATTTCCTGTTCTTTCATAAACTTCAACAAGCTTCCTGTTTTGTTTTGGAATAAAAATTCCTTCAACTTTCAGATAAATATTTTCAGGCTTCTTTTCAGCGGCAGATTCAATGGAAATAGAAACCGGTTTGGTAAATTTTATAAGATAAAAATCTCGGACAGTAGGGTAGGCTGCAAAATATATCCAGATAACAGCAAGGGCAATGCTTGCTGCAATTTTTAATATGGCAGTTATATATCCCGTAATTCGTTCAATTGTTGGATTCATAGAAATTTCTTTCTAATCCGAATCGGGATGTTTCCCTGTTTTTTGCATTTTTTCCCATTCTTCAGTTGTGAAATATCTGATTCCCTTATTGTACTTTTTCTTATTCAAATAGACTCTTGCAAAAAATTCGGCCGTTTGTATGTTTTTTTCATATAATAGAGGGTCAGCGGGAGCAGGTTTTGGATTTTTTTTCCTTTTTCCTATCTTCTTGTTTTTCTTTATAATCCAATACACAAAAATCGCAATCATAATAATGCTTGATATGGTAAGGGTAATAATTATGGCTCGGTTGCTTGAATCTTTTTCTGAGAAAATTATTGTTAATAAAAATACAATTATTGAAATGAAGGCAAAAATAATTAAATTAATAAATCCAAATAAAAAATTTTTAAATATCTTCCATATCCATCGTGAGATTGAAACCAGACTAGGTAGATTGGATGATTCATATTTTTTTTTCAAAATATTGAATATAAAGATCATAAGAAAAATAAAACTAGCTGCAGAAATGCTAATAATAAAAGCTTTATTTAATATTTGCTCTCCCGTAAATCTTATAGGATCTGAATTGAAATAGAGAAAGGCCATTAAAAATATTAATAAAGCTATAACAATAAAAACAGTTAAATAAATTAAACCAAGCAAAAAAGAATTAATTATTTTTCCTCGGGTAAAGCATTTTAAGCAGAGGCCTGCCGTTACAAGTTCAGGATCACTATATATAAATTGCTTGGTAATTTTTATACCATTAATCATATTTGAAGTTTTTAAGCCGGTCATGGTTTCAATGGCTCTAATTAGATCGAATTTGTAGTAAGTGTCTTTATTGCAATTTACACAATATTGCTCATTCATGGTATTGGTATCCTTTTTATCCTGTTTAGATATATAACCGCTTAGAGTCTGATAAATATTTTATCATTTCAGTTCGTTGATTTAGTTGATAACCTTTTCAAAAATAAGTTTTACAATTAGAGATGTAAACCATTATTTTTATTCCGAATCCGGATGCTTCCCGGTTCTCTGCATTTTTTTCCATTCAGAAGTGGTGAAATATCTGTAGTCTGCCGGCCTTCTGTTCATATTTAAAAAATTGCATAAAGTTCCGGCTGCAAGTTCAAATTCTTTATCTGCTTTAGTTTTTTTCCTGTCTTTCAATGCAGAAAAAATGAAAATTACGAACACAAAAATTAACGCTGAAAAAAGGCCGTATAAAAAATGATTTTTAGCTAAAATGTTTACATTGTTAAAAATTTCATCAAATAAAAATACAACAAATGTAAAAATAAAACCAAAAATTCCAGTGGATACAATCATTGCCAGTATGTTTAATAAAATGCTGCGGTTTTGGTTATTTTTCATGCAGTATCTGCAGACTCCTGCTGTTTCCTCGTTAACTGAAGGGTAAGCGAAAGAAGTTACTGATTTAGATCCCCCAAAAGTCCATTTAGAATCATATCCAACGGTAATCTCCATTGTTTTAATTATGGGAACAGAAAGATCAGCGTTCCTTTCGCAAATTACGCATTTATTTTTGTTCATTGAGCAACCTCTTTCCTGAATCCATTGATTACACCGCTGCTTAAAGATATTGATTCAATCCCGCCGCCGTCTTTATACATAGTCGAATTATTGATAGTTACCGTAGTCTCGTCATTCAGCTCACCAATATTTCCTAAAGTAAGTTTTACGTTGCTGTTTGGAGCACTTGAACTGTATACATAACCGCCAGTTGAAAAATATTTAAAAATTCTATTAGGTGTAGTTGAATCTAAAGTCAGTTCATTATTAATATCGGATATCTGAACATCTTTCAAGGTCAATTCAATTCTTGCACCTTTATTCTCTAAGGTCAATGAATCTGAAAGAATGTAGAGATCAAATAAACTATCATGAACAGATATTGTTAATATTGTATTTGAAGAATATGAATAAAAATCATTATTGAGAGAATTTAATAAATAATTAATTAATGCTAATTCAACTGAAGCCTTTTGGAGATTTTCAGCTCCGGGTTTGCTTATATAATAATTATAATTTGCTCTCGATCCCTGATAATAATCAACAATATTTTTTATAGTATATGTCCCGTCATTCAGCCATACAGTATTTGAATAATATTTTGAAGCAGGGTATGATTGAACTGGGTTTCCATCTATTGTTAAAGAAAAATTCCCATAAGGAATCCCGTTATTTGTTGTAAGATATATTGAATCAGCAAATTCATTTTTAGTAGTAGTATCAATTTGTGAGCAATTTAAAAGAAATAAAGCGCTTAAAATTATTAAAATTTGATTAAGGTTTATAAAATATTTCCTGGTACCAGGTGTGTTTTTATAAGATATAATTTTTTCCATTTTAGTCTCCATTAAAAATTTTATTTAAATCAGCATTAGATAAGTATTCGAAAATGGAGGGTTATTTGTGACAAATAATGCTTGTTTTTTTAGAGGAAATAAGGAAAAAATGATTTATAAATATTAACATGAAAATTGAAATTTAATAAAAATAATGAATGATATTATTAACAAAGAGTTATCCGAAAACGAGCTCGGTAAAAAATTTAAAAATTCCTGCCTGGAATCGTCACCCGATTCTGAAAAATATTTAACTGAAATATATAAACGCTATCACAATAAGTTTTACAGGGTTTTATTAAGAAGTCTTCAAATTGATGATGTTGAGGATATTATTAGTTTTACTTTTGAATCTTTGATAGAATCTATTCATAATTATAATGAGGATGGTAATTTTTCAGCATGGTTTTGGAAAATTATGATCAATAATAGAAATGATTTTATTAGAAGATATTATAAATACAAAAATGATGAGTCGTTAAATGAAACTTTTGAAGATGGTAATGAAAAACAGGATCATATCGAAGATAAGCGAAGTAAATTTGAAATAAATTTAATTAATAAAATATTCATAGAAGATTTATTAAAAAATTTGAGTTCAGATGAAAGAGAATTAATATACTTAAGATTCTATGAAAATCTTGAATTTCATGAAATGGAAGATCTTTTAGGTATAAAAATGAATACAATCCAGAAGCGAATTGAGAGAATTATTGAAAAATTAAGAAAAATCTTGTCACAAATGTAAAGGGAATTTATAATTAAATAATGAATAACATTAATTAAGTAGATAAAAATATGAAAAAAATTAAATATGAAGATATCTGGGAATATATAAACGGTAATAAGTCTAATAAATCTGATGAAGCAATTTTATTCTTAGATCATTTAAACAATTTATCTTTAAAAACTTTAAATAAGTCATTCGATTCTATTAAAATTGATAAAGAAAAAGACAAAGAAATTGTTTTTATTGAAGGCATTTTGAAAATCCCGTCAAAATCTTCAGAACTTTTTGATTTTTTTATTCATGGTTTTAATATAGAAAATCCGGAAAAATATTTTAAAGCCTTCAAAATGCATAAGGAATCTTTTGGTCTTGTAATACTTGATGTAATCAATAGTTATTATGATTTTGTTCCTTCTCTTTTGTCAAAGGGTATGGAAAAAAAGAAATCAGATAAAATTTTAAAAGAATTGGTTTCAAAACTGCCGCATAATATTTCAGACACAAATCAAATTCCACAACAGGATAATTCAAATCAGTTTAAAAATCAAAATAGTATTAAAGAAATAAAAATTAAAAATTCTGACAGCAGACTTCTATCATTTCAAAAAAAACTAATATCAAAGGAAAATTTTATGAAATCAAGAAAAGCAATTATTTCCATAGCAGCAGTAGTTACTGTTATAATTACAGCATCATGGCTAATATATCCGGAATTTTTTCAAAATTTTGGTGAGAGGAAAATTTCCAAAACTGATGTTAATCAGAATCTAAATCAATTTGTAAATAATCACTATGCAATGTATGTGGCAAAACAAAGCTCTTCCACAAAAGCCTTTACCCATGCAGGTGTAAATATATCTAATTGGCATAATAAGGAAACATATAAAAGGGCAGCATCAATTATTGGAGATATTCATTTAACAATTGATCTCATTTCGGAAGGTGCTTCTTTTGAAGAAAATCAGAATTCATTAAATGAATTGATTAATTTATTACAATACATGGTTACACCTGATAATGGGAGTCTCTCAAAAATTTCTTCAGAAAAATTCCAAAATATTATTAAACTTACAAATAAATCCAGTTTGCAGTACCAATCCAACTTGAATAAAATAAAAGTTCAATTATGTGATATAATAAACAATGAAGTTAAGCAATATTCGGGAAAACAATTTAATGAAGTTCTTAATTTAGCAGGAGCATGGTACTTTATCAATGGTAAAAAATATTTAAAGAAAATAAATTTTGACTCAGGTAATACTGCAAATTTATTGAATAATACACAGGGATTAATTTGCGGTATTTCTGTAAAAGATCTTTATAAAAATTATGAAGAGTATCTGATACAGGCTTATCAAAAATTGGATGTTGCAGCAAGAAGAATTGATTTTAAACAATTCGTTGCTGAGGAATTTATAAGTACATATTTTCCAACAGTTGAAAGAAATTCCATTTTGCTTAAAAAAGATTCCGATAGAAACTCTTTTGTAGTAAATATTCCATATGGTGAAGATAAAAACACTACTTTAAATTATATTATAACCGAAATAAATTCAGGCAATAATATATCAACCTCAAAAGTGATTTTCTCTGGAAGAATAAATTTTGAAATGAATGTTATCACAAGAGGTAATAAATGAGTCTTTTTAAAAAATATTTTTTATTATTTATTTTGTTTGTTATAATTTTTAGTATGCCTTTAAGTGCTGCATTAAAAGTAGAAAACAGTAATCACTTTAAAGCTGGATTTTTTTTAAGTGAGATGCAGATTTTCTATAACCATGACGAATATTTTTTTCTACTAAAAAAAAATATTGAATTTATTCAAGAAAATAATTCTAATAATCTGAATGCTGGTTCAAAAGAAATTCTAAAATTAGTAAATAATATGAATAAAGAAATATTTTTGAATTCTTATAATAAAATTTGTAAACAATACCTTGATTCCTTGAGTTCATCTCGTGAAAGAATTTACTTTATATATGGAGCCCAAATCAGTAATATGGCCTCTATAATCGCTAGTAAAATTTCTTATAAAGAATTATTTCCATTCTGGTCATCATTAAATGAATATCTTCTGTTGGATGATGAAAAAACACAGCCATTATTTAGAACAGCACTTGATGAAATAACTAAAAAAGAAATAGATGCTACAAAGCTAAACAAGGTTTTGATAGATATTCTGAATACATATATGGTTAATTCTAAGTTAACTTTAATTGGCATATAAAAAATAAATTAATTTTAAGTTTTATTGTCATAATACCCCCTCTTAAAAGGATTAATATAATAATTCTATTTACCAATATAATTTTATAAAATATTTTAAGGGGACTTCATAATGAATAATTTTAGAATAGGTGCTGTATTTTTAGCAATAGCATTCTTTGCAGTTCTGTCTTGCAATAAATCTAATGAAAATGAAGTAAATGATCTTAATATCAGAAAACAAATAATTGAATCTCAGAGAAATTATCTTGAGAAAATAATTGGAGATTCAGTTATTGCCCCAAATAATTGGAATGTTCCTCTTCAACATACCTTGCAGAAAATTGCATCAAAGGATCAAATATTAAGATATAACCTCAATTATTTTATTCTGAATGATAAAGTTCCGAATGCTTTTTCATATATTAATGGTTCAATTATTATTTCTACTGGAATGCTGGATTTTATAGATCAAAATATTGAAAAACGATATGGCAGAGATATGGTTGCTGTAAAAGGAATAGATTTTTATAGAGAACCATTAATGGCTGCATTACTTGCTCATGAAATAGCACATATAACAAATAATCATATTGTTGAAGGATACAAAAAGGGAATTTTTAAGGGTTCTGCAATTGATGGCATTAAATGGGATGCTTTAAAATTTCAAAGGGATCAGGAGTTCGATGCGGATAAAGATGCATTTTTAAGAATTGGAAGGGCAGGGTATGATCCGGATAAGATGATTGAAATGCTGACCTATTTAAAAGATTTACCTCAAGATATGAATCTATATCTTTCAACACATCCTTTGCCGAATTCCCGGTTGAATAATTTAACCGAAGGCCGGATTGAAATGATAAAAAATATGGCTGGCCTTGAGCTTGCTTTTTCTGCTATTCAAATGGGAATTGATCTGGATGAATCTGTTCATTCTATTGAACAAGCTCTTAATATATATAAAAACAATATCAATTTAATGAAAGCAATAGCAATTGCACGGCATAAACAGTGGATGCAATCTGTTAGTTATGACAGTCTTATGCTGAGAGGCATTATTAGTATTGATCTTTTCAAGGACGAGATGGTAATTCCTAAAAGAATTGCTACAAAGGGGCCATTGAACATTCCTGGAATCAGTTTGTATTTTGAAAGAGCGCAGAATGAGTATAAAAAAATAAATAAACTTGCGAATGATGCTATGACAACATCTTCTTATGCGCTTTTGCTGGTCTATTCAGATGATATAAAAGATATTGCTCAAAGCATAAAGCTTGCCAGGTTTGCGTATGAAAACGAAAAATCATTAGTTACAGAAACTAATTATGCCACAGTTTTGTATGTAGCTGGTGAAAGAACCCATAATCCTGCTCTGAAAGAAGAAGCAATGAAATTGCTTTCGAAAATTGTTATGGAAAATTCTAACGAAAAGGTGGATGAAAAAAATAAAGTTCAGGCATACTTTGTTAAAAAGGGAAAAGACGCATACTTGAAATTGATTCATCAGCGGAATAAAGAAATTATATTTCATGAATACACACCCCTTCTCAATTATGCTCTTATGAATATATATGCAGGGAATAAAGATTTTGCGAAATCTTTGGCAATACTCTATAGGGATAATTTTGAAAGTAGTTCCGAATGGGCTAATCATCTTTTAACACTTACTAATGGCAAATCCGTGATAGAAAAGAAAATTTCTGTACGGGGAATCAAAACAGGGGATTCAAAAGAAATGCTGATAAATAGATTCGGTTATAATAATGCTGCAATTAATTCACTTGGGAAAGATGAATTTGTTGAGATTATTAGGTATCCGAAAGAAATGATTGAATTTGTTATTAATAAGGGAATAATATCAAGAATCGTAATTTTATCTCCTTCTAAAATATCTCTTGATAATGGAATCATAATTGGAAATTCAAGCTTCGATGTGGAAAAGAGACTGGGCAATGCTTCGGGTTTTTCATCGGGATCTGTAATCTATACAGAATCAAAGAATATAGCTATAAAATATAAAAATGGAAAAGTTGAAAAGGTTGAAATATTTTAACTGATTTTAAATTTTTTATATAATTTTTTAAGGAGCTTACCATTGAAATTATTTTCTATATTAAACGCTCTATTGATCTCCCTGTTTTTTGCAATGCCTGCTGGGGTAACAGAAAAACAAGTTAACGATTCAGATCTGATTGAATACTTCAGAGTAAAAAAAAATATATTAAATAAAAGAAGTGAAGGTAGATATCAGGAAATGCTTGATGATGGCATTCGTATGCTTGAGATATCTGAAGGATTAAATGATATTGAAAAAATTGCTGAAAGCAATGATTTGCTTGGGTTTATTTATTTTAAAATAGGTGATGAAGATCATAGGCCAGTTGATTATTTTGAAAGATCTAAAAGTATTAGGGAAGATCTATTTAAAAAGGATAAATCAAAAGCATCAGATCTTGCTTTGAGTCTTTGTAATTTAGGAACAGTCTATTTAGAAAATACAAATATTCCAAGTGATATAGTACAAGCTATTACATATTTTGATGAGGCAATTAGATTGCAAGAAGATATTTATAAAAAAACTAAAAATTATAATACAGCTAATGATCTTGCAGTAAGTTATAACTACATCGGTTATGCTTATCTACATATAGGTGAAAATAATGAAGAAGCGATTGAATATTTTGTAAAAGCAATTGATCTTCAGAATGAATTTACTGGCAAAACTGCCGAAACAAAATCAGATGCAGATCTATCATACAGCTATTTTTATATTGGTTCCGCTTATTTTACAATAGGAAATATAAATAAAGGATTTTCATTTTTATATAAGGCGATGGAATTAAGAAAAGATATCTATAAAAAAACACCAAATCTTAAAACTTCTGCAGATCTAGCGAAGACTTACGAAACCATAGGTATGAAATATTTAGATATGAAAAATGCAATTGACGCTCTTAAGTATTTTACAAAAGCAATTGAATTAAGAGAAAATATTTATAATAATATATCAAACCGTAAAACTGCTAAAAATCTTGAATTTCTATATGATTTTATTGGTTTTTGTAATATGAGAAAAGGTGACTATAATAAATGGCATGAATATCGCGATAAAGCTTTAAAACTTCGAGAAAAATATAAAGAAGAATCTTTTGAATCGACTTTAGAGAAATCTAGGATTAATTATATTGTTAAAAAAAGTTTTGATGATTTGTATAAACATGGTTTTTTTAATGAAGATCGTCTACTTGATGCTTATTTAAGAATTGTTGAAAATCAAGAAAAAATTTATCTGGAAAGACCAAATGATTCAATTGCTAAAAGTCTTTTAATTAGTTATAATAAAATAGCAATAAATAATATTAAAAAAGGAAATTTTTCTAATGCTAATTATTATTTATTTGAAGCAGACAAAATAAGTAATAAGCTTTATGATAGAATTCAAAATATAGAAAGCAATAGAGAAATAGCAAGAAGCAATTATCATGTTGGTAAATCTTTTATAGAAAAAGGATTAACAAATCAAGCTATTAAATATTTTGAGAAGTCTACCAAATTACAATTAAAACTTATAAAAGAAATAGATAATTTATTAATTATTAAAGAACTAGCTGAATCTCTTAATAGTATTGGTAAAGTATATTTACTACTTGGAAATAATAATAATGCTATTGAGTATTTTGAAAAAGCATTTAATTATGCAATCATTTCTCAGAATAAAAATATTATTAATGAATATATATCTGATTTAATTGAGGCATTATTATTATCCTCTAAAATATCGTTAGCTCTTGATAAGCTTGATGGTTTTATTTCCAGGTTGGATTCTATTAATAAAAATTCTATCTTTTCTATCAATGGATTTATTATAGACCCATATTGGATTAAAGTTAATCACTATCATGTTAAAGCTAACGTTATTATAAATGATTTTTCAAGTGCTTTTATAGCCAGTGAACGAACAAGAGCTAGATCTTTTCTTAATGAGATAGGATTTAAAACAGCACTTTCAAATCCAAATATTGATCCTATCGTTAGAACAAAATTATTAACTCTTCATTACGAAATTTCAAATTTAATTAGTCGTAAAAATTTTATGAGTATATCAGAAAATTATTTTGATGAGTTAAAATATATTGAGTGGCGTATTAATAATAAAATTAATAAATTTAATAAGATAGATGAATTATTGAGCAAAAATCTGGAATACTCAAAGTTAAAAAATCCTAAACTCGCTGATTTAACTGATGCAAAGAAACTTTGCAGAATCAACAAGGCAATTTTAGATTATGTTATCTGGGAAGAAGATGATCCTCTTCATCAATCATATTGTATCGTAATTACGCCAATAGGCGAGAAGATTGTAACCTTAAAAAAAGATTTCCCATATACAGAGCATATAGAAAGATTTCATACATTGATATCCAATCCCCAAAGTCATTTTGTTCATGGGAAAAATAAAGCAGGTAAAACAAAACTTTTTCCGCTTGAAACAAGAAATCCAACGTCAAATTGTACTACAGGAAAAGACTGTTCAGATCGTGTGAAGGGTACTCTACCAATAACTCTACTTGATAATGACGGGAAAATATACAATGCAGTCTGGGGGAAAAATGAAAAGAATAATGATTATATACTTGAAAAAAAGGAAGATACTGGTTATTACACTATTGTAATATACAATAATAAAGACCGCCTAACTGAAATAGATAAACTTTCAGCACTTCTTTATGAGAATCTTATAGCTCCTGCAGAAGCAGCTTTAAAAGAATTGAAATATGATAAAGACGCAAAAGAACTGATTATAATACCTGATGGCCCGTTAGCTCTTCTTCCATTTGATGCACTAAGACAAAATAAAGAAAGTAAATATCTGATTGAACGTTATGATTTTACTTTAACGCCATCTGTATCAGTTTTAAAAGCAGTTACTGAACGTATAATAGATTACTCAAAAGAAAAACGGAATGATCTAATAGCGTTTGTTGGTCCAGAATATGGGGCTATAAATCCAGGTTGTACAGGAGCAGGTAATAATTATCTTTTAGCGAGTAATACCAAGTCTTCTCTGCCTGTGGCAGTTGCCAGCGAAATAGAGCTTAATGGCCCATATTCAGAAGGTAGTACTTTGAAATATTATAAAAGTAGAGAAATAAATTTTGCTAATCTCTGCCTTGCCAAAAATGAAAGCAGCAGCCTTGAATCAATTTTTAGAATAACGAACAGTGTACTGAAATTTTTTGAAAATATAATTGATAGGGTAATAGCATTTTTTAATGAAAACGACCATAGATATGTTTTTTCAGGAATAAGAATAATATCAGGAAAAGATGCTCGTGAAGATAAGATAAAAGAACTTTCAGAAAACGGGACTCTTGAAAAGTACAAGGTTGTTCATTTTTCAACACACGGATTTTTTGCAACAGATTATACTCCATTTACTTCGCTGATTTTTTCAGAAACATCGAACAAAAATGAGAATGAAAGCAAAGATGATAAAAAAGATAAAAATGTAAAAAAACATGATGACGGTTACCTGACAGTAGGGGAGGCAGGTATATTAAGATTAAAGGCAGACCTGGTAACTCTATCAGCCTGTGAAACAGGCCTTGGAGATAAAACAGACGGTGAAGGATTTATAGGTTTTATCCGGGCATTCCATGTAGCAGGAGCCAATGCTGTTAGTGCCACTTTGTGGAAGGTGGATGAAACAGCCACATTATTGATTACAGAAAATGTATATAAGACTGTAAGGGATAAAAAAATTGGTTATAAGGAAGCTTATGCCATGGCTAAGAAAGATTTGCTCAAAAAGGAAAAGTATAAAGATCCATATTACTGGAGTTCTTTTTCGGTTTATGGAGAGTGATTTGTTTAAGAAGATTTTGAAATAATAATCAAATAGGACTTTTATATGAAACCATTTGTAATAATTAGCGCTTTATTGATCTCGTTGTTTTTTGCTATACCTGCTGGTTTGACGCAGAGTCAGGGAACGTCAAGTAAATGGGATGAGTACACCAGAATTAAAAATACGCTTAATCAACTGAGTAAAGAAGGTCGTTATCAGGAAATGCTTCCTGGCGCAACCCGCATGCTTGAATTAGCAAAAGGGTTTCATGAAGATAAGTGGCTTGCAGAAAGCTATCATCTAGTAGGATTTGCAAATTTTAATAAAGGAAACGATAGTGAGGCTATTGAAAATTTTACAAATGCGATCGCAATATTTGAAGATCTTTACATTAACACGAAAGATCAAGTAATAGCCCTACAGCTTGCTGATGTCTATAACAGAATAGGAGGTGTTTTTGTTACAACGGGTAATAGACTTAATGCTATAGAGAATTTTCAAAAATCAATTGCGCTGCAAGAAAAACTTTTTGAGAAAAATCCATCTGTAGCTACAAATCTTGCCACTAGTTATAGAAATATGGGATTAACTTATATTAAAGTAAATATACGGTCTCAAGCTATTAAGTATTTTGAAATGGCGATTAAACTGCACGAAGAACTTTTTAATAAAGACCCAAATCCCCAAACAGCTAATTCTCTTGCGGAAAGCTTTAGTGCGAGGGGAAGTTGTTATATAGAAGACAATGATCTAACTCAAGCTATTAAGTATTTAGAGAAGGCGATTAAACTCCAAGAAGAATATATTAAGCAAGATTCATCAATAGCAGTATATCTTGCAGAATCCTATAGTGCCATTGGTTCTGTTTATTTTAAATCTGGTAAACAAGCACAAGGTTTTGAATACTTAAAAAATTCTCTAAAACTGCGTGAAGAAGTATATAAAAACAGACCCAATCATATAACATCTTCTGCTCTTGCACTTAGTTATTACAACTTAGGAATGTTTTTTTGTAGAATAAAAAATTATATTCAAGGTGTTGAGTATTTAGAAAAAGCAAAAATATATAATACAACTTTTGATGATAATAAAACATATCTTTGGGGTTTGAGTAGTTCATTATTATTATCCGGGAAAACATTTACTGCCCGTAAAGAGCTTGATGAAGGTATTCCTAAACTTGATTCTTTAAATTCTGGATCAATATTTTCTATCTCAGGATTGAATACAGATGCTGGTTGGTTGGCTCTTAACCGTTACCATGTCAAGGCTAACGCTCTTTTAAGTGATACAGTTGGAGCCTTTAATGCAAGTGAGCGTTCGCGATCTCGTTCATTTCTTAATGAACTTGCCTTAAAAACAGCTCTTTTTGTTTCTGGTATTGATCCTGCTGATCGTGCAAGAATGTTAACACTTCACTATGAAACTTCAAATTTATATAGTCAAGTAATTCAAAACATGAAGATTTCCAATGAAAGTTTATCAATCAAAATTGAGTATCTACATGGATTGATTCAGAAAAAAATAATTGAAATGATGAAAATAGAAGAGAATCTAAACAAAAACAAAGAATATAATAAGAAGAAAAAACCCCGAATTGCAGATATATCTGATGCCAAAAAGCTCTGCGGAACAAACAAGGCATTATTGGATTATGTAATCTGGGAAGGTGATGATCCTCTTCGGCAGTCCTACTGTATAATCATTACACCAAAAGGCGAGAAGATTGTAACCTTAGAAAAAGATTTTCCCTATACAGAACATATAGAAAGATTTCATACTTTGATATCAAATCAAAATCAATCAATAAATTTTGTTCTCGGGAAAAACAATTCAGGTAAGACAAAACTATTTCCTGTTGAAACAAGAGAACCTATATCAAACTGTATCCCAGGTAAGGACTGTGCAGATCGAATGGATGGTACTCCTCCTGTAACTCTCTTTGAGAATGATGGAAGAATTTATAATGCAGTGTGGAAGAAAGCTGAAAATCGCAGGTATATTTTGGATAAAAAGGAAGATAGTGGCTTTTATAATATTAGAATAATCTATAATAAAGACCGTCTTGAGGAAATAGACAAACTATCTGCACTTCTTTATAAGGAACTCATAGCTCCGGCAGAAGCAGCTTTGAAGGATTTAAAATATGATAAAGACGCAAAAGAACTGATAATAATCCCAGATGGCCCGCTAGCTCTGCTCCCATTTGATGCTTTGAAACAGAAAGGGAGTGAAAAATATCTCTTTGAGAAATATAATATAACATTAACACCATCTGTATCAGTTTTGAAAGCAGTTACTAAACGTAAAATAGATTACTCAAAAGAAAAACGGGATGATCTTATAGCGTTTGTTGGCCCAGAATATGGGGCTCAAAATCCAGAACGTTCTATAGTAGCGGGTAGTAAATATAGACTTGCAAGCAATACTAAATCTTTTCTCCCAGTAGCAGTAGCAAATGAAATTGAACTTAATGGCCCATTTTCAGAAGGCAGTATATTGAAATATTATAAAGGCAGAGGAATAAATTTTGAAAATCTCTTCCTTGCCGATGAGGAAAACAGCAGCCTTGAATCAATTTTTAGAATAACGAACAGTGTACTGAGATTTTTTGAGAATATAATTGATAGGGTAATTGCATTTTTCAATAATGACAACGATTATAGATTTGTTTTTTCCGGAGTAAGATTGATCAAGGGAAAAGAAGCCAGTGAAGAAAAAGTAAAAGAACTTTCTGAAAAGGGAACTCTGGAGAAATACAAGGTTGTTCACTTTTCCACTCATGGATTTTTTGCAACAGATTATCCTCCATTTACATCTCTTATCTTATCAGAAACATCGAATAAAAATGAGAATGAAAAGAAAGAAGAAAATTTGAAAAAGGATGAAAAATTAAAGAAACATGATGATGGTTACCTGACTGTAGGTGAAGCAGCTATTTTACGTCTAAAAGCAGACTTGGTAACCCTTTCAGCCTGTGAAACAGGATTTGGGGATAAAACAGAAGGTGAGGGTTTTATAGGATTTATCCGGGCATTTCATGTAGCTGGTGCAAATGCAGTAAGCGCCACTTTATGGAAGGTAGATGAAACGGCAACTTTATTGATTACAGAAAATGTTTATAAAGCTGTAAGGGATAAGAAGATCGGATATAAAGAAGCTTATGCCATGGCCAAGAAAGATTTGCTTAATAAGGAAAAGTATAAAGATCCATATTACTGGAGTTCATTTTCGGTTTATGGAGAGTAAATTAAGAGGTAAAATATGAAAAAAATATTACTATTATCACAATTTTTCTTATTATTTATTTTTTCTAATATTATCTATAGTTTAGACGAGCTTTCCGAAGATGATATTTACAATATACTTTATAAATCAACTGCAAAGATTGTAATACAGTTAGATAATGGTGTTTCTTTGGGTAGTGGTTTTCTTTTTGATCAGGATGGTTATATTGGAACTAATTATCATGTAATAAAATCATCCTATGAAAAAAAAGTTCCTATTTTTATTTTTTTTGCTTCAACTGGAGATAAAGTCTATAAAGCTAATATAGTAGCTGTTAGTGATATTTTTGATTTTGCTGTTTTAAAGATTAATCTTGAAAAGGCTGATTTGTTAAAAGTTTCTCCGATAAAAATCGGAAATTCTGATAACATAAAAGAGCTTAATAAAATATATATTTCAGGATTCCCGGCAGGTGGTGCTTGGAAGATAGCTGAAGGGAAAATTCAGGCTCGGCAGAAAACAAAAAACAGTTATTTATTTGATATTTCCATTAAATTAGATCCTGGGAATAGTGGTGGCCCACTTGTTAATAGTAGAGGAGAAGTTATTGGAATAAATACCATGAAATTTGTGGGTGATCAGAAGCAGTTTGAAAATTTTAATTTTTCGATTCCTATTAATGATATAAAAAAAATATTAGAAAAATATACTATTATTAGTTCTGATTCGATAACTTACAAGTATGATGAAATCAAAGGAAAAAATAAGATATCGATTGATGATATAGTATATTTAGGATATTTAGTTTATAAAATTCCTTGCGTAGATAAATGTACTTCTAAATTCTTATGTGAACCTTGTAATAAATTTTCTAAATTTGATTTTTCTGGTGACTTAGGAAAACTAGGATATGATAATTTCGGTACTGGTACTAACATGTATAATGAAGGATTTATTTATTATTATTTATTTGAAAATAAAATATATGAATATAATGAGTTTTTTTTTGGGATCAATATTTTAGGACAATGTATTAAAGTAACAGAAAATAAATATTACAAGGTCACTAAACAAAGTAGCTTTTTATCTCAAAAAATTTTACAACTTACTACATACAAATCATATGAATATTTTAATTCAGAAAATTTATCTAAATCAACAAATGATAGTAATATTATTAAAATTTATGATCCAAATATCAATTTTAATGGTATTTTTGGTGAAAATAAATATCGAGTTTCTCTTATAAAACCTTTTAATCCAATAACAAATTCTGATATTTCTAATAATTTTATGATTAATGATAAAGTTAAAGACGATAAAACTTTTATTTATAAGACTGTTTCCAGGGAATGCAAGTGAAATTCAGAGATAAAACTCTTGACAAATAATCAAAATATGATTATTTTTATCAGATAATACAAATATGAAAATATGGCGGAATAAATATGAAATTAATGGAACGCGGTCAGATAACTATTCCTAAGAAATTTCGTGATCAGTATGGCTTAAAAACGGATACAGAGATCGACCTCCTGCCTGTCAATGAGGGTCTCCTTATCATAAAGAGGAAAGCCCGGAAAAATCCGTTTGAGGAAGTTTATGGTATTTTAAATAAAAAGGTTAGCAGTGATAAATACATTGAAGAGATCAGAGGCCGCTAAATGATCACTGCTGTGGATACAAATATACTCCTGGATATTTTTCTCCCTGATCCGGTTTTCGGGCAAAGCTCATTGAAATCACTCGAAACAGCTTATGACCAGGGAGCTCTTGTTATTTGTGGTGTAGTTTATGCAGAGCTTGCCCCGCAGTTTGCAGAACGGAAATTATTGGATACATCTTTGAGTAAAATCGGAATAGAGGTTATACCAATTAATAATGATTCATCTTATCTTGCCGGGAGGTTATGGACTAAATATAGGAAAAAAAATAAATCCCGCGATAGGATTATATCTGATTTTTTAATAGGTTCATTTGCTAAACTCCAGGCTGACCGTTTCCTTACAAGAGACAGAGGATTTTATAGAAATTATTTTGATGGTCTAAATATTTTATAGCTCTTCTCCCTATACATAAAACTTTTGACAAAACCCATAAAAGTTTTAAACATACACAAAACTTTTATGATCAATGGACTCTATATCAGGCGGATCATACCGCGGTATAGAGCATGTTTCTCTGAGTGATTTTTTAATGATGCAGCTATGATAAAGGCAAAAATTTCTTATTATTTTTAAAATTTTTCAAATTCCCAGTCATCTTTTTCCCTGTTTTTAGGAAGTATTTATCAGAAACAAAAAATACTACAGGAGCAGGGAAAATGAAAACTATACAAAAATATCTGACAAAAAATATTATTTCGGTTATAATAGCTTCTGCAATTTTTGCTTTAGTTGGTTGTGGAGATTATGTTGATACGACAAGCAATCCGGGGCAATCTGGAACAACCCTTGAAATAATAAATAATTCAGGGAAAGCTCTGGAGCTGGCTTGCTGGTTTGATGATAACTCGGTTGAATATGAATTTTCTAATACAACTATTCACGATAACCTTGAAGGAATGGATCTTAAAGCTCTTGCAAACGGAACATCTCAGAAAATGAATGTAGAAGCAGGTAATAGCTATCTATACTTTTTTCTACCGGAAGATGGGAAGCTTTATAGATCCACAAATGCGATAAAAGTTAGCGCTGGAGAAAATATTTCCTTTGAAGTTACAACATCAAACTTCAGGCCTATTGGACACACTGTTACAATATATAATTTTTACACAGTGAAGTCTTTTAATGAAGTGTGGGGTTTAAGTTTCGACGGAGTTGCTTTTTATGCGGACAAAATTCCTTTCGCTTCCTATGTAACAGAAATTGATGTCCCGGATGGAGATCATGTATTCTCCTGCACATATGTTGGAGGAGCATTTGTTGAAACAAGGACATTTACTCTGCCGATCCAGGTTCACGGAAATATGTCAATATCACTTGAAAAGAATTCCTTTTCAGGTATGATGAATGCAACGGTTTATGATTATTAGAAAAAGGATGGTTCAAGTATGATGAACAAGAGAAAAATATTAAAAAGAATTTTTATATTAGTCCATGCAATTATATTCTGTGCTCTTGAGATTTTTGCTAGTGCAAAGTCTTATACACCGAATAAAGACGAGATTGCTTTTATAAAATGTATTAACGATATAGCCGTAATCCGTGGAGGGTGGAAATTCATCAATGAAGACGGCTGGAATAAAAAAAATGAACTAAAAAAGGATTCTTCTTGTAATATTGTACAGGGACTAAAATCGCCGCAAAGTACCACACTTGCCGGTTTTGCAGCAATAAACGGTTATTTAGATGCCCTTCGTCTTATTCTTGAAAAAGGCGGTGATATAAACGTCAGGGACAGCGAAGGCGAAACACCCCTGCACAAAGCAGCATATCTCGGGCATACAGAAACAGCTAAATTTCTTATTGAAAAAGGTGCAGATGTCAATGCAAAGCAAAGAGACGGAATGACACCGCTTCATTTAACAATATTTTTTCTAAGGATTGATACAGCAAAACTTTTAATAGAAAACAAGGCGGAATTGAATTCGCAGAATGCGAGTGGAAAAACTCCGCTTTTTATATTGCGAAATTTTATTCTTAGTGATGATAAAGGCCTTGCAGATATGGATCAACTTCTGTCGCGTCACGGAGCTAAGGCTGAAAAGGGTGATCCACAGAAACAGGATGAAAAATACAATATTAACGACGCTTCCAATGCAAAAACATTACTTAAACAGGGTATAGAAAAACACAAAGCAGGTCAATTCAATGAAGCTTTAAAACTTTATAGACTTGCAAAACGATTAAGTGTAGGTAATAATGAAATGGGCTCAGAATTATATTTTCGCTCAGCAGAATCATATATGTCATTGAAAGAATATGGCAAAGCCCTTACAGATTCGAGCATGGCTATATTACTTAATGAAACAGATTGCAAGTCATACCAGCTCAGGGGAAAAATATATCGTATTAAAGGAAATAATAAAGAGGCAGATGAAGATCGGAAGAAGATAATTGATCTCGGTTGTAATCGCTAAATCAATTGAGTAGTTTTTCTATGATTATGCTTATTTGGAATGCGGTTTATTTATTAATCGATTTGACCTTTTTATAAAAAGCTTTTAATAACATAACAGGGGGAGATTCCTGATGAAATTCAGTTATTGTCAAATACATAATGAAAAGATTAATAAATTGTATCAACTGACATTTACAGGAGATTATCCTCCAGGATCAAAAGGAACTCCATTTGCTCAATTTATAAAAGGCAGAACAGACGAAATCATTGCTCAATTTTCTCCGAATGCTATAATATTTGATTTTACGAAATTAAACTATGAGTGGGGTGACGGAATTATATCAGTACTTTTAATTCCATTATACAAAAATAAAGATTTTAATATTATAACCTGCATTGTTGCTGAAGGGTTAACTTTTCAGTCTATTAAAAATCTTTTTGATGCATCAAAGATTGATTTCTTTGTAAAAACAAAATTGTTTATTAAAATTGATGATGCATTGAGATATATAGAGGAGACGAATGCCCAGTAGGATTGTTAGATAAGAGGTATTTTAAAATTATGGAATTAAAAGAATTATTTGAAAAACTCTGCAATGATCTTTCGGTCTGCAAAGATGGAAAGATTGAAGAAAACATGATCTGGACATTTATTAATACAATTGTTTCTTTGAGGGTGAATCAGGATCAATTAGTAAATAATATAAATGAGATTAATCGTGAATTGATCAATCAGGATATAGATGAGATAGTTTCTTTGTTAAAAGGCAAGATAAACATTGCTGATATATTTTATATTATTCTCAATGCTTATCAGCACAAAGTTTACGGTGAAGACGAATTATATAAGTTGATTATATTTATTCTGGATAAGCAAAAAATATTTGATAACAATGATCAGATAAATTCTGAAAAAATAATTGGAAAAATTCGCAGCTTGTCTGTTGGGAATAATTTAATAAATGATTCAGATGAGGATTCAGATGAGATACTTTCTATCGAAAGCTGTCATCTTGGTTATTCTATACAGTTTGTAAGTATTATTGGAGAGTATAACAACTTGAAAACAGCAAAGAAATTTGGTGGAAAAATTTTAAATGCTGAAGTAAAGAGGAAAAAAGGAGCCTGGGATCATTGGAAAAATTACTACCCAGGTGACGGGAAACCGGAATGGGATGAATTGGAATTAGACAAGGGCTATAGTACATTACCTTCAGTAATTTTTTATCATATTAACTTGAGACGTATTTCGAACCATAAGGTGAAAATTTATTTATATATGGAAACCGGCAATGCATGGAGTTGTATAAATTATTGAAATCATTACCTTGATAATATTTGTTGATAATGGATTAGACTTAAAGAATTTTTCAATCATAAGAATTATATAGATAAGGATAAAATCAAACATGATTCTGCAGGCATTTTCAAAAGCGATATATTCAAGCTGGTACTATTATCTTCCGGATAATATACTGTTTGATTGCGGCGAAGGAGCTTTACTCAACCTTGGACCCCGTGTTTTCGGAATAGACAAGATAGTTCTGTCACACAGCCACATGGATCATATTGCAGGTTTGTTTCAGCTGATCTGCTACAGACAGTCAGGAATGGGCGACAAGGATAAGCCTCTTGAAATTTATTATCCGAAAAATGATAAAAATATCCTCGTTGTTATTAATGCTATTGATCAGATGCTTGGATCTTATATAAAATACAAACTCGATTGGATACCTGTTGATTATGGAGATGTTATTAATCTTGCAAATGGCCGTAAACTGAATATTTTTAAAGCTGAACATAACCCAGGTATTAAAGCTTTCGGATTTGTGATAACAGAAACACGTAACCGATTGAAAAAGGAATTTTCAGGGTTAAACGGAACTGAGCTTGCAAAATTGCCGGATGAAGAAAAAAAAGAATCTTTCAGCGCAGCAATCTTCGGTTATTCCGGAGACGGTCTGCCGGTAAAAAATGACCTTTATTCCAACATTGATATTTTGATTCATGACTGCACATTTATAAACACTGATGATGTGAAATATGAACTTCACAGCACTTTACACGATGTGATTAACTTAGCTAAGGAACAATCGGTAAAGAAATTGATTCTAAGTCATTTATCACCTCGTTACAGTGATGAAAAGCGTATCGGTGCTGTAATTAATCAGGCCGTAAAAGTTATGAATTTCAAAGGGAAGATAGACTGGGTTAGGTTTGATAAGGTGAACGATTTTTAAAGGTTCTCTTCAAGTATATTTAAAAGGAAGCTGTTATTGTGAAAAGGGAATGCATGTTAAAAAATGAAATAACACCTGAGGAAAAAGAAAAAGCATTTACTGCATGCGATGGTTACACAATAGTTGAAATCCTGCAATATGCTAAGTTACAGGGTGTAACTCTTTATTTATGTTCATTAAATTTTACATTTACATCTCAGAAGAATAATGGTATTCTTATTAACCAGATTTGGCAAATGGCGGATTATGAGCATATATACAACATTGCAAATTATCTTATTAAAGGAATATTATTATATAAGTTAAAACTAAAACCTGGTGTTCGTATTGATCTGTACACAATATATCAGCGTACAAATAAAGACGTTTTTTTAGGCAAGAATGGCAATCAAGAGCGCATTGATTATATAGTAAATGCCGCATTAGATCATTTTGAAGAGGTGTGAAATATGGATGAAATGCCGTTTAAGAATCGTGATGAAATAAAATTAATAGTAAATAGTTTGGCAACGAAAGAAGATATGAAAGTGCTACTTAAGTCGTTGCATATTACATATGGGGATGATTTTTCAGAGCTTCTTACTGTTAAGGTGTTTTTCGAAAGCATAAGGAGAGAGCTTGCTCTTATGTTAGGCATTCTATATGACCATAACACTATAGGGAAAAAATCTTTTGAAATAAAAATAGATATTTCAGAAACTGATCTATTGGAAATAAAAAGATTATTACCTTTATATGAAGAAGTTCAATTAAGTATTTTTCTTATGGATCCAAATCTTCAAGATGATTATTATATTATATTAAAAATAATGCAAATGACATTCGATGGAGTTAAACAGATTGAAAAAAAGAAAATTAGAGAATATATGTCTAAAGAAGAAAATATTAAAGAATTTATAAAAGAATCTGAAAAAAGAGAACAGGAAATGCTTAGGCATATTGCAGAGAAAGATGATTAAATTATATAAAATATATCCAGCTTAACATTGTAAATTTTTTTTTCTTTTCGATATCATAAAATCCATTCTCCGGAAGAATATATATGTAGTGCTTTAAAATAAATAAGTGTTGAATTTATTTTTGAGGATTATATGAAATAAATATACTTTTAATGGAGATGATCATTCAAATGACCCCTATCAAAGTTCCAGAAGAGCTTTTTTTCTACTACTTTCATTTTTCAAGGGCCCAGAATTATCTGACAAAAAAAATATTTAATCAGAAAGTTGAATTAATAAATTCTGTAATGAAAGATACTTCAAATGAAGAAAGCAATAAAAAATTTATCAATGAATTTTATCGATATCTGGATATTTCGTATACTGCAGATGAAGCCTTAGAATATATTGGAGATACTATTGATTCCTGTGATGAATTAAAATGGCAGTATGCCGATGCTGACTGGAAGAACCTTGCAATATATCCTATCATAGAGGAAACTTTCAGGGAAGCTTCAGAAATATTAAATAGGATAGAAGAAATAAAAAAAATTGATAGCCTTCAAAATCAAATTGAAGAAATAAATGCAATTCGCGAAAATAACTGGTGGTGGAAATACAACATAAGGATGGACCTGCTCAAGCCAAAATTTGAAGGTAAAAGAATTACAATAGATTATCTAATAGACGTATCAAAGCCCATGAATCTGGGTCAAAGCAAAGACTTCGACCGTATCAGAGAACTTTTTGAAAATATCAAGATGACAGCAGACGATCAGGCTGACTACAGGCAATCGGATCATGAAATTCTTTTCCGCGATTTATCTTTTTTTAATGCCCGTGGCCTTACAGGAGAAAAGCTAAACAGGGTTATTGCCGGTATAGCACAGAAAATATATCCCAGCGGCATCGATCAGCTTCTCTCAACATATGGGATACATATTAGCGATGGCGACATGCCATATACGATAAATGAACAGCTTAATGAAGAGTCGTTTTATCCATATGACAGCATTACCGGTCAGATCAAGGCTGATTATACTTCCACTGAAAAAAAAGAAACTAATAAACCGGAAAATAATGATCAGATTAAATCTTATCCCGATGGTTCCAGATATAACGGTCAGTTCCAAAACGGTAAAAGAGAAGGGCGGGGCATCATGACTTATCCTAATGGCATACAATATTCAGGTTTATGGAAAAATGATAAAGAGGATGGAAGCGGTATTTTAACCTCACCTAATGGAAATAAATATGTTGGTCTCTGGAAAGATGGTGAAAAACTTCAGGGTTCGTTCTATGGTCCCAATTGGGAATTTTATTATTCTGAAGATATATTGGTAAATACTGAAAAATTACCCGTTACTAAATTATCTGAAAGATTAAATCTATTGATAAAAGAAAACGAAATTAAGGAAGATATATGCACCCACAATTCAAAACTGGGTGAAGATGAGATCATGTGGTATAATTATAGTGGAGCTCATAACTCATTTGGTTATGATTTAAAGAATATTGATCTTACCGGCCTTGATAATGAATCTTTGGTACATGCAATAAAAGAACTCACGATGAAATATAATAATGATACCAGAAAAAGGCTGAATGGTATTGTAGATGAAATATTCAGCAGCGACATCAGCAGAATGGAAAAATCCCATGACAAATACTGGAGCGATGAAAACCAGCAGGCAAAGAATAGTCAGCTGGATTTGAATGTATTAATTAATAATTATACAGATGAAAATGAATCTGATTGTGCAGGGAATAAAAAAACATTGGATAACATAATAAAATTTCCTGTTGAAAGAGTAAAAAGAGAAGACCAGGAAGAAAATCAGCTTGATGAAAATTTCATTTCTGATTATCAAACAAATGGTTTTTGCCGAACTGAATTTTCACGTCGGGATCTGGTTCATTCTCCAACAATGGTTATTCCGCCATTTGACCGCATGGGTTTCCATGAGGATATGTATTACCTGCTAAAATTCCGTAATAACCCGCAGGAAATGATCGACAAAATTTCTGTGTTCAGTGCAACTTATATGTGGCCTGTACAGATCGCTTCGCTTGCATATTTTGAAAAAGCAGGTGATATGTCTTCTTTAAGCGTTTTTAATGCCGGTACAACTTTTGTTTTTAATGTAGGTGCTGCATTCATTACACGGGATAAGGATGACTGGGATTTTGAAAATAAAAACAGCGTTGTTAACGGACTAATAAATGAAAAAAATCTATCATACTATCATTATATACTTATCGATCAGGTAAAACATGATGATTATTATAAGGTTGATAAAATAATTGAAAAGATAATTGAACTTGCTCCGAAAAACGCTGAAGTGTTCAATAATGAAATTAAAAGACTTGGTATACGGAACAGTATGCGCACTGAAAAAGATCGGAAACTTATCCTGAAAGACAATACCCCGGGTGACAAAGCCGAAATTTCTTCAGCAATGTTATTGCCTGTTTTTGATGCAGATAAAAGAATAAAAGCAGTTGTGTTTCTCGGATATAACCACCCTGCAGTAATGTGCGGTACTAATGGATTTACACGTGAAAACATCTGGGATGTGTATATGTTCATGAATGCATTACAGATGATTTACCAGGAATCACCAGTTAATAATAAAGAAGAACTTTACGATGTTGATAAAGAAATTGCTGATTTAAAATCTTATATTGAAAATTTCCCGAACTGGCAATACGGATTTTCCCTTGCAGGTGGAACTCCGCAGGACTTTGAAATCCATCAGAAGTACTTAATTGAAACAGAGGAGCTGCTGAAAAAACTTGAGGCTGAGTATGAAGAAATAAAAGCCCGCAGTAATAGAATTAAAAATTTAATATTCGCAATCGAAGATCAAATAATTATATGCACTGTCAATATTAAAAAAAATATCCGGGTGAGAGAAAATCTCAAATTGATTAATGAATTATCAGGTTATATAAAGATTATTGTAAATACCGGTAGTGAAAAATATGAATCAGATAATGAAATTGCTGTACTTCTTTCTGAAAAAAGTAATAGCTTTACGGAGGCGTATCCGGTTATAAACAGGGAAATTGAGAAAATATTTAAAACACGTTTTGATAAATGATAGTAATTGTTAAATACTCCATTATGATTTGCAAAATACTTTTTTAATGACTGCTTTTAATGATTCTTGTTAATTTAGAGTATCATGCTAAAATTTAAATCAATAATATATTTTGTTTATACGGGGCATTGACATGAGATTAATGGAAAAAATGAGCACATTCTTAATTGCGTGTTTATTTATAATGGTAGCTTTGAATGTAAATGCAACCGCCGGAGTTTCAGGAAATTTTACTTATAGTGAAGAAGATGGAAAAATTACTATTGATAATTATACTGGTAAGGGCAGGGATGTTTCAATACCAGCAGAAATTAATGGTAAAGCTGTTACGACTATCGGGTATTCTGCATTTTTAGGTTGCACTAGTCTTACAAAAATTACCATCCCAAACAGTGTTACGTCTATTAGGGGTAACGCATTTAACGGTTGTACAGGACTTGCAGATATCATTGTTTCTGAAAATAATATAAATTACACGAGTATAGATGGTATCCTGTTTTCAAAAAATAAAAGTATCCTGATTAAATTCCCATCAGGTAAAAAATTAAATGAATATACCATACCGGCTAGTGTTAAAACTATAGAGTATACTGCATTTTCAGGTTGTATTAGTCTTACAAAAATCACCATCCCAACCAGTGTTACGACTATCGGCGATAATGCCTTTAACGGTTGTACAGGACTTACCGGTATATCTTTACCAGACAGTGTTACAACAATAGGGGATTTAGCATTTTCTAGTTGTACCGGTCTTACAGATATAATTGTTTCTGAAAATAATGTAAAATATACAAGTATAGATGGTATCCTGTTTTCAAAAAATAAAAGTATCCTGATTAAATTCCCGTTAGGTAAAAAATCAAATGAATATACTATACCGGATAGTGTTACAACAATTGGAGATGCTGCATTTTCCGATTGTGCCGGTCTTACTAAAATCTTTATTCCAAACAGTGTCACGACAATAGGTGATTCAGCATTTTCCAGTTGTACTGGATTAACCGATATCACCATTCCAAACAGTATTACGACAATTGGAAAGTGGGCGTTTTATAACTGTTTGGGACTTTCCAATATAATCATACCGAGAAGTGTTACAACAATAGGTGATTCTGCATTTTCCGGATGTACCAGCCTTGCCAATATTACTATTTCTGAAAATAATGTAAATTATACGAGTATAGATGGTATCCTGTTTTCAAAAAATAAAAGCATCCTGATTAAATTTCCATTAGGTAAAAAATCAAATGAATATACTATACCGGATAGTGTTACGACAATTGGAAATTCTGCATTTTCCGGTTGTACCGGCCTTATCAATATTATCATCCCAAAGAGTGTCACGATTATAGGAGCATATTCATTTTCCGGTTGTACCGGCCTTACAAAAATTATTTTACCGGATGGTGTTACAACAATCGGTCATCATGCATTTTCCGGTTGTACAGGATTTACCGTTATCAATATACCGGATAGTGTTAAGACAATAGGGAATTCTGTATTTTATGGGTGTACAGGACTAACCAAAATTATCATACCTAACAGCGTTACGGCTATCGAGTTTCATACATTTCTCGGTTGTACTAACCTTACTAATATTACTATACCGGTTACTGTTACATCTATTGATAAAGATGCGTTTATAGATTGTACAAAGCTTACCATTTATGGGAGTCAGGGATCAATCGCAGAAAAATATGCAAAAGAAAATGGAATTCCTTTTAAAGAAAAGAAATGATTAGAGTGTTGTTTGTTGCAAATTATTGTGGTATAAATTTTTTAGGTAATGTTTATAAATCATGGATATAAACTTTTATAATTCCCGCCATCCTTTCCGTGAAATCCGGGTTGTATATAATGATAATACAATCAGGGTATATCAGGCATTCAGCTCGGCAATTGCCATACCTGCTCTTAAGCATCAGAAATTTGTACCACCGTTCAGATTTGAAGTTTCGTGGGCATCGTGGATTAAGCCGTCATTTCTCTGGACTATGAAGCGCACGAACTGGGGGGAGTATACGAGAATCGGGAATAAAGGCGGGCCTGAACATAAAGGCGACACGGTAATCCTCGGGATCGATATCCGACGGGAATTCTTTGATTATGTTATTTCAATCGGGCAGCTTACTCATTATCCGGAAGGTTATGATAAAACTGAATGGCACAGCTTGATGAAAAAAGCGAAGGTGTATGTTCAGTGGGACCCGGAAAAAATGATCAGCGGTGAGAGGCGGGAGCATAAGTCAATTCAGATTGGTCTCAGAACCCCGGTATTGAATGAATATAATGAATCAATTGTCAGCATTACTGATATGTGTGAACTTATTGATAAGATTAAATCTGAACCTGAAAAAGATAAAAAAATTTCTCTTCTTCCGGATGAACAGCCGTATCCTGTGACTGAGGAAATAATATCGAATTTGAAGATGATATAATATATGAATGAAATGATTATAATCGGCGATACTCACAGCAATTTTGATATACTTGAAAAAGTACTCGCCCTTGAACTCGAAAGGAATCCTGGAATAGATACGGTTCTACATGCAGGTGATATAGGGATTTATGACAGAAATTCTATGGAAAGAATTCCGGAAAGGGAAAGGAAAATTCTGGAAAGACATCAGACTCCAATCGAACAGTTCTTCCCCTATATCGATGGGACAAAGGAATTTAAGATTAAATGCGTCTCGATTTCGGGTAATCACGAGGATTTTGAACTTTACGATTCTATCATGAACGATAAAATTAAGATTAAAAATCTGAGGTTATTAAGTCAGGGCGAATTTGCTGAAGTGCCATTCGGAAGCTCATCTTTTAAATTTATCGGACTCGGCAAAATACTCCCGGAAGGCATTTCTGAAAAGAAAAGGAAAAATGTAAAAATAATCAGTGAAGCTGATATATCGCGGGTCTATGAAAATGCCCGAAAATCAGATATCGACCTTCTTCTTCTTCACGAAGCTCCGAGATTATATAGCCCTGAGAAAAAAATTGCTTTCGGCAATCATGCGATAACCCGGATTATACGGGATCTCCAGCCGAAGATTGCTTTTATAGGTCACATGCATTTTGAATATGAAACATTAATAGGAAATACCAGGATAATAGGGTTGGGGTTTGGTTTTGACGGTAAATATGGTATTCTTGATGATGATCTTAATTTTGTATTAAAGGATATAAATGGATCTTCACCTGTTCTAATTGAAGTTAATCCAGCGAAATGATATATTTTAATTCTACCAGAAAACCCAGTTCCATGAAGAAACATTGGATGATTCACTTTTTCTAACTGTTTCATGTTCATTCGGTGATTCATCAGAAAATCCAAAATATTTCAGGAAACTATGATCGCTCACACTATAAGGTTCAGTTATTCTTAATCCTTTTTCAGTAATATTATCATAAAAATTTTGAATTTTTTTATTTGATCGAATAGTTTTAATATCACTCAAAAGAAACGATTGGTTAATATAAAACATGGGCACAACTTTCAGCGGGACTTTGGTATCATTAATAAGAATGTAATCAAAAGAATGAATAGAAATACTTGTACCATTTGCCATTTTATAAACAGCATACCATAAAAGTCGTTTTTCACTTTTTATCATTGTGCCGTCTGCTTCCTGATTAATAACCCAAACCTTTCCCGTAGTCGAATCAACTGCAAGAAAAAACATCAGGTAAAGAAATGCAATGCCGAATGATATCAGATAAATAAACCGTTCAATAAGATGAAATTTTGTCTTTCTGTACACGAATAATAATACAATCCCAGTTATAAATGGAATTGCTAAAATAAGCAGAAACCATGAACTATAAAAAGATGAATCAATCAGCATAATAATTTTTCCTATTTTTTAAATATTTTTTTGCACTTTAATATAAAATGCAAGTATTACAATTTGTGTATGCTTTTTATTTTCAATACTTTTATAAATTTTTTGAGATTAATTATTAATAACTTAAATTAAATTCAACTTTTAAATATTAAAATACGGTGAAAAATTTCACCTTTCACCGTATTTTTTTTGTCAGTTTTTCATAAATATGACACTTAATAATTATTAGAAAAATCATATATTAATAAAAAACATTCGGAGATCCAATGAAAAATCAATTCAGAGTTTTAATTCTGCTAATATTTGCTTTATCTTTTGGTTTTACAGCATGTAACGGAACTGCAGGAGTAGATGCAAACGGAGGTAATCTGCTTTTTCCTCCATCTGCTCCAGGAGCTGCAACTGTTACAGCAGCGGAATCACAACTTTCTCTATCATGGTCAGGAATTTCAGATGCAACTTATTATGAAGTCTGGTATAATACAGTTAATAATTCAGCAACTTCAACACAGTCCGGAGGAAATATTTCAACTACATCATATACAATACCAGGGCTAACAAACGGTACCTTGTATTATGTTTGGTTAAAGGCTAAAAATACAGTAGGCTCAAGCTCATTCGGTTCAGTAGCAAGCGGAACACCGGTATTACCTTTATCACCACCAAATGCACCCGGCATGGCATCAATTACAGCAGGGAATACACAGCTTTCATTAAGTTGGTCGGCAGTTTCCGGAGCAACTTACTATACAGTATGGTATAATACAGCAGATGATTCATCTACAGCAACTCAAAAAGGCGGAGATATTTCTTCAAGAAATTATACAATAACAGGGCTTTCTAATGGCACTTTATATTATGTGTGGATCAAGGCTAAAAATTCAGCAGGAACAAGCGGATTCGGTACAGTTGCAAGTGGAACGCCTAATATATTTGCACCATCAGTATATACAGTAAGTGTCACAAACTTAAAAGGTTCATCTGCCACATGCGGTGGCAATGTATATAGTACAGGTGGAGCAACAGTAACTGCTCGTGGTATCTGCTGGAGTACAAATCCAAATCCGACAATAAGCAATTCAAAAACTTCAAACGGTACTGGTACTGGTGCTTTTACCGGTACTTTAAGCGGAATGAATCTAAATACCACTTACTATGTACGTGCTTATGCAACAAACAGCGTAGGTACTGAATATGGTAACGAGGTTACTATAACTACAAATTCTGTTTATGCTATTGGTGACTTCGGGCCTGCAGGCGGTTATATTTTTTACAATAAAGGAAGTTTCTCCGATGGCTGGCAGTATCTTGAAGCCGCTCCAACAAATCAGGCTTCAAGTAAATGGGGTGCAGATGCTAATTATAATTTTGCTGAAGGTACTGCAGTCGGTACAGGCAAAAGCAATACGCAAAAAATAATTGATAATGATCCTTTAGATAATACTGCAGCAGATGTTTGTGTTAATTTAACAATAGGCGGTTATAATGACTGGTTTTTGCCGTCCAGAGATGAATTAAGCTGGATGAATATTAACTTGAAACAAAGTGGTAAAGTTAATTTCCCAATGGATTTTTACTGGAGCTCTTCTGAAATCGGCAGCGGTATTGCCTGGATTCAGTATTTTGGTCCTTCATCTACTCAGGGTAATGGTGGAAAGTCTTATACATGGAGTGTTCGTGCGGCACGGGCTTTTTAGATAAAAAAAACAATATAAAAAACGGTGAAAATTTTTATTCTCACCGTTTTTTTTGTCTCTTTAAGACAAATTTATACATATAACTAATATAAGGATAATCTTATGTCAGCAGTAAACCAAAAACATACTGAATTTACGAATAACTATTCAGTGTATTACTCAATTGTTTTCGGAGTTATCTATTCAAAAATAGATGATGTCGATACAGCCCAGGACCTGTCGCAGGAGGTATTTATCCGGTATTACAGTAGAATTGAACAGGTAACAGAAACAAAAAGATGGCTTCTCAGTACTGTAAAAAATGTTCTCTTTGAATATTATCGTTCTATAAAAAATATGCCGGAAGAACTCGCTGTTGAAGAATCCGAGTGGGATGTCAGTCTATCATTTATGAACGGTTTTCGGGAATCAAGAATCATCATAGACGAATCAATATCGCAAATAGAAGACAAAATAGATAAAATGCTCTTCGATTACATTTCAGTACAGTACTATACTTACGCGGAAGCAGCATCAGTAACCGGTCTTTCAAGCAGGCAGGTTAAATACCGTTACGGACTCACGCTTAAGAAGGTTATATCCCATCTAAATTCAAGAGGAATAAAACAACTGGAGGACCTTCTATGAATAATGAAGAATTACTAAGACAAGTTTTAGAAAAGTATAAGATTTCAATGCCGCTTAACCCTGCAGTCAGAAAACATATTATGAAAAGCAGGAGAAGGGTTCTTATCAACATCTTCAAGCACTACAATCAATACAATATAATCATTGCAGCAGCTTTAGTAGTCTATTATCCATTAAGGTCAATTGGAATAACAGCAAATCTTGTGCAAAGTGCAATAATAACTTTTACAGTATCAGCCGTAATTATTCTAAGTTTTATAACAGGCGGTTATTTCACTATTAAGAAGTTAATTTTTACCTCTCCATTCGAGAAGCATATCATCTCAGAAAAAAAAAGTGAGAACGAAAACAAGCCTCAGATCAAAAAAGAGATTCAAATCGATAAATTTGAAAATAAAATAATATTTCAGGGATTCAAATCCAGTAGTGCAGATAAAACAATTGTAAATCAGGTTAATGCAGAAATATTAAAGGAGCTTTATCGGGTGAGGGGGCAGGTAAATGTTTTACATACTCCAGCACAAACAGGAGGAATTCTCATTGTAAGTTCCCTTGAAAAAATGGATAATACATATATTATAGCAGCAAAGTCAGTTAATATGGAAACAGGGCTTATTCTTTTAATTAAAGAAGATACGGCTCTTGCTCATGATCTTACTGTAAAATCAATAAATATCATAAAAGATATAATTAGTACAATCAAATGAAATACATTGTTTCGTTAATAATAGTTTTTTTGCCTGTAATTATTCATGCTAAAATTAAACCAAAAATTGCACTTCTTGAAATTTCAGTGAATAGTGCAGAAATTATGTATGCCAAAGTTGTCCGGAATAAAATTGAATTCTCATTATATTCTTCCGGTAAATATGAATTTCTTGAAAGGGATTCAATACAGCTAATAATTAAAGAACGCGGTCTCACAGGAAGCAATTTTGAAAATACAAATAATGCAATTAAGGCAGGTAAATTTCTTTCATCGGATTTCGTAATAGTCGGCAGTATTTCTTTTCTTGAAAACTACATACTCAGCATAAGGTTAATCGATGTAAACCGTGGAACTATTTTATATGTTGGAGCTAAAACTTATACAGATAAAAATGATTATATAAAATACGCATTAATTTTAACAGAGGAAATGAAAACAGCAATAGAAAAAAATGAAGAAGAACAAGCAGCAAAGGAGAGTCAGGGAAAAACATACTCATTTAACTTATTATTAAGCGCAGGCCCGTCTGTTCCAATTTTTGAATGGGGCAGGTTGTCAAAAGTTGGCTTCAATATAAAACTCGGGTCATACATGGAATGGAAAAACATGCCATGTATCACAGCAGGGCTGTCAGTAGGTTATGTATCAAGTGAATTGAAAGAAATATCTGGAATTGCTCATGGTATTCCAATCATGGCAAGTATCGGTTATTCATTCCGCATAAAAGAAATTCTCTCAATTATACCTCAATTCCAAGCTGGTTTAAATTATTCAATATTACAAACGAACGCCATTACATGGCAGTCTTTTGAACCAATAATCGCACCTGGTCTCATTATCTCATTTAATCTGTCAAAAAACTTCCGTTTATTAGTCAGTGCAGATTGGTCATTCATCTTTGAAACAACCGGAGCAGTACATAACATAAACATTAACGCAGGTGTAGGAGTAAGTATTTGATAACTCCTCCCCCTTGATGGGGGAGGCCGGGTGGGGGTGATACAGAAATTATTTATATTAAACAGGAATTACTTTATGCGTCTATTTATACTAATTATACTATTAACATTGCTATCCTGTTCAAATAATTATTTTAATGCTTCAACTATTAATGATAATAAACAAGGAACATATTACTCCGGCGGTACTGGCACAGGAACAGGAACAAGCACAGGAACAGGTACGGGAACCGGAACAGAAAATCTTACATTAAAATCTCTTACCCCTTCTATTGGTGCTTCTATTACCTATGCTGTAGACGAGCTTAATAAAAAAATATACTTTAGTACATCCAAAGTTACTAATGTATATGAGCTTTGGGTAACAGACGGCACATTAGAAGGCTCATTAAAATTAAAATCTTTTGATCATACCCCATATAATTTATGCGTATCAAATGGAATATTGTTTTTTAACGGCTATGATTCAGTTAATGGTTATGAATTATGGAAATCAGAAGGAACATCAGAATCAACTTTTCTTGTAAAAAATATAAACTCCTCGTCACATTCATCTCCGCGTTTCATAACATCTTATAGTGGTGGTGTAATGTTCATTGCTGATGGAGATATAAATAGTTTTGAATTATGGAAAAGTGATGGTTCTTTTTCTGGTACAGTTTTAGTTAAAGGGAAAGGTACTTCATTTGGTTTTGCCCCATACAATTTAATTGAGTATAACGGGCTGATTTATTTTTCATCAGTTACTGGTTTTTCTATTAATAATGATGCTACTTTATGGAGATCTGATGGTACCGCAGCAGGTACTTATACAGTTAAAATTATTAATCCAGGAGGAGGTTCATATCCATCTGATTTTTACAAATATAAAAATGAATTATATTTCTCAGCAAATACAACTTTACAAGGCTATGAATTATGGAAAACTGATGGTACTGCTCAAGGTACAGTTTTAGTTAAAGATATTAATCCATTGATTAGAGTCGCTGAAGATACATTATGCGATTCATTTCCTCATTCATTTAAAGAATTTAATGGTTATCTTTACTTTGTAGCAGATGAAGGAATAAATGGTGAAGAACTCTGGAAAACCGATGGTACATCTAATGGTACATATCTTGTTAAAAATATAAATGACTCAGATTCATCCAGCATCTCATTTTTAACATCTAACGGAACAAAACTGTTTTTTTATGCTAACGATGGAATAAATGGCCTTGAATTATGGTCAAGTTCCGGCACAGTTGAAACAACCCAGCTTATAATGAATATTAGTTTAATAGATCATTATACGTATCTTCAGCCTGTAATAGTAGGAACATACTGCTATTTTACTCCATATAACGGTAGTGGTTTTGAACTCTGGCGAACAGACGGTTCTTTGGAAAATACAAACATCATTACCATTTCTGACCTTAATGGTGGATCAGCAATAAATCCAAGTGTTCTTATAAGTGCTTTCGGCAGTTTGTTCTTTGTTGCAGAAACTGGAACTGGTTCATATTTGTTCATTTATAATTAAAAAGTTTTGAACTTTTTTTGATTTTTCAAATTTTTTTTGTCCCGTTGACCCTTAAATATACATTCTATATATAGAAGGATTGCAGAAAAACAGGCTATTTTTACGCTATATTTGAGCAAATCTCTCTAAGAATTAATGCAATGTGACATAAAAATCCTGTTGACATTTTGTTTCTAATAATTAATAATGATTAATCATTATTAATTAAAGAGGTTCAATTATGGCTAATATAAGTAAAGTTGTTGAAGATGATAAGAAAACAACACAGACAATAACTTTATCAGGCAAATATAGAAACGTTCTTATTGAAGAAGCTAAAAGCAATGGTCTTAGTTTGTCAGCTCAGATTGCTTTAATTCTGAGTTCACATATAAAAGAAAAAGGTCTAACTTTATGACATAGTAATAATAATTACAAAATAAAAAACCCGAAGCTTGCGACTTCAGGTTTTTTAAAACATCCGGGTGTTATCCCGAATTGATATTTAATAACTATTAGATGTAATATAATAACCCATCTAATCATTGTCAATTCGAAAACACCCAAAAATTGCCGTAACAGGCTGATTTTTAAAAAAAATTTACTTTTTTGGGGGTTTTTATGCTCAAAATTAATAATCGCACGC
>CAZGWD010000021.1:0-62672 GCA_964529415.1 uncultured Leptospirales bacterium
CTGCAGCAGCCATAAAAAAAGCAGCTGAAGAAAAATCAGCAGGAACATAATATTCAAATCCATGAATCTTCTGTCTGCCTTCAACTGTTATAGTTTTAAAATCATCATTTTCATATTTTAACCCGAGCCTGTCCATCCACGCAAGAGTCATTTCTACATATGGCTTTTCATTCAATAAAGGTATATTGATCTGAGACTTCCCTTCAGCAAATGCACAGGCAATAAGGAGTGAGGTTAGATATTGGGATGTAACTGCCTCGACTTCCGTAACTCCTCCCTTCAGCGGTCCCTTTACAATTACAGGAGGCAACCCATTCTGTCTTGTTGATACAGTCTCTGTTCCAAGCCTGTTCAGCGAATCAAGCAGGCCCTGTACAGGCCTTTTCCTGATCTGGGCATCGCCTGTAAAAACCGTATACCCGCTTATTAATGAAGCAAGACCAAGACCTATATATAACGATGTTCCTGAATTTCCGATATCAACAACATTTTCAGGAGTTTTAAGAAGCCTTCCGGTTCCGGAAACAGACCATGTATTACCTTCTTCTGCAACTTCCGCACCGAAAGATTTAATCATCTCAAGTCCGGATAATGTATCGGATGATATAAGCGGAAATTTTATAACAGATCTGCCTTCAGCCATCAGCGAAAAAGCAAGGGCCCGGATGGTGTGGGATTTCGACCCGGGGATATTTACACTGCCGGATACATTTGATTTTTTAACAGAAAATATCATGACTCAACCGGTTTTAACCTTGTAAACACTCCGGCAAAATAATCTTCCATGATTTTGCCGTTATTGTAAAAATATACTTTTTTAAAAAAGTCCATGTTGTCATTTAAAATTTTTTCCGCAGAGCTGGCATTACTGCCGAATATATTTCTAAAAAAGTCATTTCTTAGATTTAAATCAATTTCGAATTTCTCATTATATGTTTTGCCGAGTTTAAATTCATTCAATTCAAGGAAGGTGATAAGATCCTCCTGCATGTAATAATCATTATGAATCGGAAAAGCAGCACGCACCATATCGTCATAAAGCCCATCCATATCTGTGCTGTCTATAACTGAAGCTGCTACAAAAAATTTACCTTCAAACTGAAGAGCACGCCTTACTTCATCAACAAATGGCCCTGTTTCAATAACGCTGAAATTATCTATATCAACAACCAGATCAGCGCAGAAATAATCTGCAGGAAGATTTTTAAAATCACCATTTATTATATTTATTTTTTCGAACAGCGGATTTGATTTATTTTTTGATACAAAATCATTTATTACTTTTTCGGACTGCTCAACCACAGCAATATAAGGACAGGATGAAGCCATATCAAGAAGAAGCCTGCCTGAACCAATACCTGCCTTTAATACAACGCCGGGTGAGTAAGTGCTTATTGTTTCAAGCAGGATATTTTTCAGCCAGGTATATCGAAAATCCGGCTCAATCATAACACCTGCAAAATAATCCTTATATAAAAACTCAAGGTAACTTTTAGTTCTGTCATCACTCATGTTTTTTCCTTTTTTAAAATTTCTGTTTTATTTTTTTCTAATTAATAGCAACATATAATTTGCAACATATAATTTTAAAATGCAGATAATTTAACTATATGATATAGTAAGAAACAGCAGATGTACCATAAATTTTTGTATCTAATTTTGTAAATCCTGAAAAATTTTCTTCCATTTTATTTTTTGCATAATGCTGAATAATTACAACTCCGGTTTCTTTCAAAATGGCGCTTTTCTCAACAACAAGCAGCAGATCTTTATAATAACCAAAAACCTCTTTTTCTTTTATATATGGCGGATCAAGAAAAATAAAATCAGCTGAAATTCCTTTATTTGATATATATCTTAATGCCCTGTCCGCATGTAAATTAAAAATCTGAAAATTTTCAACAAGACCGGCTTTATCAAGGAATAATTTAATAAAATCCGTTTTTTTCCTGTCGAAATCATTAAAAACTGCAAAAGCCCCTCTGCTTAATGCCTCAATACCCATTTGGCCGGAACAGGCAAATAGATCAATGAAAACTTTTCCTTCCAGAAATTCACCAATAGATGAAAAAACAGCACCTTTAATTTTCTGAGGCGTTATCTCAGCTTTATTGAATTTCTCATTGGAAAAAGGGATACCGCGACCTTTTAACAACCCTGTAATAATACGGATTGAAGCCATTATTTATTTTTCCGACACGGCTGCTTCTTTGAGTTTTTCCATAAATTTCTTGGGATCAAGGCCGTTGTTAATTATTATTTGTTCAATAGTGTCCTGTTCAACTCCCTTGCATGAAGGGCATTTCAGGTTGTAACTCTTAAAAACAGAAGCTGTTTTTTTATATTTCCTTAATACTTCCGCAGCAATTGATTTTTCTGAAATTTGCATTTTTATTACCCTGCATTTTTTTAAATTTTACTTTTTTAATAAAACCATAGCCATAATGATATAAACATTATAAAAATATAGTTTAATTTATTCAATTAAAATAAGGGTAACTCTAAAAATTAAATTTTCGAGAGAATCCCTTGTGTCAAATAATGGATAAAATTACATTCATCCACACTGCTTCCTCCTATATTAAAGGAAGAATAAGCGAGGGGGTAAAAAAAGTAATTTTTAATGTTGCTTTAATGAATTTTAGTTGCAAAAAAAACCCCTTGGCATGATATTGTCATCCGTATAATAATTAAGAAAAAATGGGATAAAACAATGGCAAAATGTGAATTATGTGGCAAGGGCGTTCAATTCGGACACAATGTGAGCCACTCCAATAAAAAAACAAACAAGATCTGGCATCCGAATTTAAAAAAAGTAAGAGTTCTGGTTAACAGCGGAACAGTATCTAAACATGTATGCACAAGATGCATTAGATCAGGACTGGTTGTAAAAGCCGGCTGATTTCTCAATTTATTAAAAAAACAATTACAAAAAGCTGTCCCTAAAAGACAGCTTTTTTTATTTTACAAGTCAAAATCCTTCCAGCCTTTAATATAATAATTATAAAGAATCGGCCTGTTAAATGTATTGATTTCAGTTTCAGATGCGATTGAATCCTTTGAAAACACCATAGATGCGGAAAATGTTTCAGGGCTGAAATATTTTCCTGAACCTGCTTCAGATAAAGATGATGTGTCGATTGCTGATTTAGATGCAATATTGAATCCCCAGTCGCCGAATGTTGGAATATAAATATGATATGGAATTACTGTTTTAAAAACAATACTTAAAGTTTTATTGATGCACCAGAATGCGTCTTTCGCAAAAAGCGGCGATGTTGACTGGGTAACGAATATACCGTCTTTATCAAGCGATCGCGCAATCAGTTTGAAAAATTCAACTGTATAAAGCTTTGAAATAGTTTCATCATGTGGATCAGGAAAATCAGCAATTATTACATTGAACTTCAAACCCTTTTCAAGCAGATAGGTATATGCATCGCCTACTACAACCTTTACCCTTTTATCAGAAAGAGATGAGTTGTTTACTCTTTTTAATGAGGAATTATTTTTAGCAAGATCAATAATCGCCTGATCGAGCTCAACAAGCGTAATGCCGGCTGAAGGGAAATTTTTCAAAATCTGATTTACCGCAAGACCGTCACCGCCTCCGAGAACCAGAACTTTTTTTTCAGAAATTTTTGATAAGTGCATTGCAGGGAGAATAAGCATCTCGTGATATCTGTATTCATCGAATGTGGAAAACTGCAGGGCACCGTCAAGATAAAGCCTGAAATCAGAACCGTTTCTCGTTAAAACAATTTCCTGATATTTCGATCTCTTCGAAAATACAATATCGTCTGAATATAATCTTTTGTGTATGATATCTGTAAGCATTCCGGAATTGGCGGTTAAACCTATGAGTAAAATCAAAGCCAATACCGGAAAAAGATAATCGGATTTTCTCTTGCCTGTATAATCAATTCTGTATATGATATAGAGAGCAACAGATATATTTATCATGCCGATAATAAGGCTTGTGAGAAACCGCCCCGCAAATGGAAAAAGAACAAGCGGAAAAAGAAGCGATCCTGCAAGTCCTCCCAGATAATCGAGCGTAAGAATATTTGAGAGAACTTCCTTAAGTGATCCGTATTTCTTCATTATTCGTGTTAGTAGCGGAATTTCAAGCCCAACAAGCGTTCCGATAATAATGAGAAAAAAAACATGTAGAAGATAAAACGATGTGGAAAATGAAAAAAGATATGTCAGCAGTATAACGCAGATGCCTCCGGTAAATCCGAGCAGAGCTTCGATTAAAATAAAATTCTTAACAAGATTGCCATTAATATATCTTGAAAGAAACGATCCAAGACCCATAGAGCTCAGAAATACCCCGATTGTTATTGAATACTGCTGTACCGGATTACCAAGGAGATAGGTTGCGAGTGAGCCAAGCACGAGTTCATATATTATCCCGCACAGAGATAAGAAAAAAACAGAGAATAAAAGTATTCTCTGTTCTGTTGAATCGAGCCTGCTCAAGATTGACTACTGTGTCTTGGTTTCCTGAGTCTTAACTTCCTGAGTCTGAGCTGTTTTCTGTTTAACAGAAGATCCGACTGACGAAGGTGTAGAAATAACAGCTGCAATAATTATTGAAATGCCTAATATTACAGAGCCGATTATAATGCCCAGTGCAGTATTCTGATCTTCGCCTATCTCCTTTTTTATTGAGAAGGGAGATATTATCACTATAACGACAAAGCCGATAATCATCATGACAATTCCGAATAGAGAATATATTCCAGTGTCAAGAATTCCGTAAAAGTAATTGCTCCAATTCATAAATTTCTCCTTGAATATTTTTTATGGCTGCAAATTAAATCTCAACAGCAGCCAGAATTGCAAATTTTATTTTCCTGATCTGAAACTTCCGGTTCCGCCGGTTCTGAAATAAGTTCTGCTGCCCTGTCTCAGGGATTTTCTCGCTTCCCGTTGAGCTGACAAATACTGTTCTCCTGCGTGCGAATATCCTACAAAAAAACTTGAAAGGGAATAAGCTCCTGACATCAATAACCCTGAAAGAATTAAACTTCTTATCATTTCTCATCCCCCTTTACAATATTTTTACCAACTTCAAAAGGCAGGGCATTATAGCTTTTGGATCTGGATCTGTTCCATAGAAATAAAACCAAAAATACAGAAAAAATTATTATAAAATAAATTCCGCTGCTGGTGTGGTGTATTTGAATCTTTAATGCATCTACAGCTCTTTTCCTGGCACTGAATGATTCTATATATGCATAATATCTGCCTGAGCTATCAAGAACAAAATTTGAATCCGCAGATAAATCCGATTCGTGCCATGAACCTTCGCTGTCACTGCCGGACTCATCCCAGAAGTCGCCGTTTACAACATAGTTTTCAACTGGCTCCGGCTGTGCATCAACATCATCAAAAAGATTTTTCAGGGTCGCAATATCATCTTTCTTTTCAATTACCTTGTTAAGCGATTCTTCCGGAATAAGCATCAGCCTTATAGACTGCCATTCGTGATCCAGCCTCTGAACCTTTTCATCAATGGCAATTTTTATATTATACAGACTGTCTTTTTTTTCAAGTTCAAAGGGTCCGTAAAAAACCCTTGTTTCAAAGACTGTCTGCCCCTCATCAGATTTAAGTTCATTATCAACCAGGACTTTTTTCCCTGACATCACATTTTTTACCGGCCTGTCGCCTGCACAGCTGTAAATGCAGAAGCCGAATGAAATGAGCATGCAAACAAGATAAATAATATACTTTTTTTTATATAAATTTCTTTGATCTACAGTTTTATCAATAAGTTTTTTATGCTCATCTGAACCGAATGAATTGATAATATCTTTATATGGAACATCAACTCCTTTTGTTACTGAAACTTCATCATCAGATAATTCTATTGTATATTTTGATCCGTCTTTTTTAATATCGTAGCAGGTTATCTGGTCGCCTATCTCAGGCTTCCATGGAAGTTCACCTTCAGCATAAACAAGTCTTGCGGTAAATGCGGTATTTTTATTTATCTGTTTTCCATCAAAATTAATAAATTTGCCGTCAGTTTCCATATCAATTGCTTGAGGTATGTAATCCTCGTAGGAACTTACTTCACCGTCCTCTTCAACAAAATAATGATATGTTCCATAAGATGAAACAGCGAACCACTCATCCCAGGTCGATTTTTCATATTCTTCTTCTTCCTGGTATCTTATTCTGCCTGTAATTTCATATTCAATGCCGTTTATTTTTCCTTTTTTACCGAGCTTGAATACAGAATTGTCCTTATCAAAATTAAACGTATCACTGAATGCCAGATAATATTCTTTTGAATGAATATCATATTCCTTCTTGCATGAAAGACATTTGGCGAAGTAGATCTTTTCTTCATCTACAGTCTTTGAACTTTTGGAAAGATCACCGCCGCATGCAGAACACTTGATAGCTGTTAGTTTGCTGTTTTTTGCCATAGAGCTATTCCTTGATAACTATATCCCTTTTCAATAAAGGTCTTCCTGTAAAAAGTTCAGCTTCATTTTCAGAATATTCAATAGAAATTTTTTTACCTTCAGAAACCGCATCAATATAGGTAATTCCCATGCCTGGCTCTGCCTTGAAATAAAGCTCGCCTTCCCCGCCTTCAATCGTTGCGTGTCCCTTTTCCTTAATCATAACTTTTTTTCCGCTGATATCAATATTCTGTCCGGCTTTAAGCGCGGAAATATCGGGGATATCAACTGCTTCCAGAAGATCCGTATAAATTGAATATGTTCCCTCATCTTCTGTAAACCATGCGGTCTGTTCATCGTAATCGAGAAACCATTCAGTAAAATATCCGCCATCATATTTATACTTGATACGTCCGAGAGCTTTAAAAGGCTTGCCGAGAATTGTTCCGTTTGATCCGACTTTAAATATGGAAGGATATTCCGCAAGTTTGGGATGTTTTCCTGAAGGGTCAAGGCCGTTATCATTCACGCTGTGATGTGTACCGCAGTATGAACAGACAACGACCTTGCTGAATCTGTTTGTAATTTCTATCGCAGCTCCGCAAGAGGAGCAATTATACGATGCCATATATTATCCCTGCTGAGCTCCGCATTCAGGGCAGAATTTCGCACCCGGCTGAAGTTTCGCATTGCATTTCACGCATGGAACTCCCTGTGTGTTTGTCCCGCATGAAGGACAGAATTTAGAAGTCGCCGGAATCTGGGCGTTACATTTAGGACATGGCATCATGGCAACTGTCATCTCTTTTCCGCATGATGAACAGAATTTACCGTTTGCAGGATTTGCAGCATTGCAGTGAGGACATGCTTTCTGACCGCCTGCAGCGCCGCCTGCCAAACCGCCGGCCATGGCGCCGCCCATTGCATTGCCCATCATATTGCCCATGCCGAGCCCCATGCCCGCTCCCATGCCTGCTCCCATCATTCCGCCTGCCATACCTTCGTTACCTGCAGCTTTTTCCATTGTGTCGAATGTTCTCTTCATCTGATACTTATCGCCCATAATATCAATTTCAGCTTTATCAGCAAGAGCTTTCTTGAGCCTGATAACAGACTCATCGTCATCCGGAATATTTATTGATTCAACTGCAAAACGGATCAGCTCAAGGTTAAAACTTTCAAATTCCTCAGCTATCTTGCCTTTTCCTGAAGCGCCTATTTCGTCATATTGTGCAGCAAGTTTAAGTACAGTTATATTCTGCTTAAGCATAAACTCTGCAATCAGATCCTGAAGCTTTGGAAGGATTATCTGATCTCTGAGTGCTGTGCCTATTTCCTCTGAAGTAAACGCATGCCATGATCCTATTGCAGTAACAAGAAAAGCTTTTACATCTTTTATACGGATAGAATAATTTCCAAAAGCCCTTACAGGAACTGCCAGATTATATATCGGATCAAGAATCTGCAATGGGGTTTTTGTACCCCATTTAAGGTTTGGTATTTCTGTTTTGTTTACAAAATAAACTTCAGCAGGAAAAGGTGTTTTTCCGCCGAAAGGCAGGTTTATAAGTTTTTCAAGAATTGGAATATTTCCTGTTTTTAAAGTATGACGTCCCGGCCCGAATGAATCAAGCGCGCGTCCTTCTTTAAATAAAAATGCTTCCTGATTTTCCATTACGATAAGCTGTCCGCCCAGGGATATTGCTCCCTCAGGGAATTTGTAAATTATTTCATCTTTCGCGTTTTTCCATTCTACAACATCTATTAAAGCCATTTAGATGCCCTCCATAATTTTAAATTTTCTATCTTCATAAGCTTTTTCAAAATCCTTAAGCTTAATTTTTGTGCTTTTTAATATCTGCTCAATGCCCGAAATTTCCGATTGATCCAGAGAGGAAACAAGAGCTCCTGTTTCCTCAAGGAGTGTTAAAAGCATGCTGTCATAATCAACAAGCCTGCTTTTTTCTGATTCAGATATTTTCATTTTAGAAAAGATTGAACTGGAATAATCCGCGTACTGGCATTTCTTTAGTAAACGTTCCATGAAAATAGTTACAGATTCTATTTCCTTAACAATTCCATGCTCGCCCTTTCTGACGAGTCCGGCAGAAAATGAAGTTATTTCGGATTTCAGCCTGATAATTTTATCAGCCAGATATTCGCGCACCACTTTGTCGGAATCATACGCTTCAGCACTTTCCACGTAGCTTTTATAGCCTGGGATTACTGCAAGCATTCTGTCAACGATATCCCTGCCCTGACGAACCTTGTCTTTAATCTTTACTATATCCGGATTTTCCATGGTTTTATTAATAACATATTTGACCCGATAAGTCAAGAGATTATTGGAAATTTTTCAATTTTTAAATCGGTTATATGGAGTAAAAGTCAGTCTTCATGCAGGAAATGCTAATAGTGAAATGAAGGTAAACTTTACTGAAAAGGAATACCCTATTCTTTGGAAAACTTTCAGTATAATTTAGCATTTCCCGGAATCCTTAAAAAAATCTGATATTTTTAAACAGTGCAATAAACACAATAAGCAAAGATTAAGCCGGATAACAAATAATAAATCCTGACTCAATCGATTTCAATAACTCATTAATAATTCATTTTCTACTGTTTTATATAAACACCATTTAAATAAGCAGGATTTAAACTCAATCTTGACATAACTCCATCAGCCATAGCAAAATGATATGATCCGTTTGGAAGATTTACCGTATCATTAGAACCTGATACAGTTACTGTACCTGCTGAAATATTTAAATCGCTTAAACCTGCACTAACTGTATAATTACTTGGAGAGCTAACTGCTACAGAATGAGATAAAAATATGCTATTATCAGTAATGATAGCTCCATCCGAAATGTTATACGCACCTGTTCCTGTTTTACTTATAATTCCATTCCATGTTCCTATTAAATCTGAAGGTTCTGTTATGCAATATAAGCCGATAACAAGCGTTGAGCTCGAAACTCCAACACCAACTAAAGTTGTAGTTGATCCATCTGAAGAAAAACAAACAAGACTTTTTACGAGTCCGGGCATATTAATATAGGAGTATGTTCCGGTATCATTTTGAACATAACCCGTATTGTTATTATTTACAGAAGAAATATAAGTTCCGTCTGCATTGAAAATTTTCTTATACTTTACAGTCGCTGATGCATTATAAACCCATGTTCCGACTAATGGCGATGGCGTTGTAGAAGGAGTTGTTGTATTTACTATTTCACCGCAGCCAGACAAAGATATTGTACTAATTACCAGCATAAACAGTATACTTTTTAAAGCTTTCATCTTATCCTCTCATTTTTCAATATTACTTTATATTTTTAAATTTTATGCGTTCCCTGATTATTACCCGGTTACAGTTATTTCCAACCATACTATTAAGTGTAAATTTTGATGTGAAAATGACAAAAAAATTTTGTCATTTTCACATCTGTTTGATATAATTTGGGATAATCTGCTGATTTGGCATCCAGTACCAATTATACCATAGCATCCTGCTTTAAAATTCCCAACACAAAATTCTTACACTACTCCTCTTTCCATTATGAAGAAAAAGAATCCGGAGGATAGGGTCCTCTCCACCAGCACATCATCCTTCCATACCCCTTTCTCCACTACACCATCCTTTGAGTAAAAAATCCCGTACCCGTTTCTTTGATTCTCCCGCCAGCTGCCTTCGTATTTTGAACCGTCCGGCCATAAATAAGTTCCGTTTCCGCTTCTTTTGCCGTTATCCCACTCGCCTTCATATTTTGAACCGTTATCCCAGGTCATAAGTCCGCGGCCGTGCACTCGTCCGTTAAGCCAGGAACCTTCGTACGCAGAACCTGTTTTAAATTTCATGGAGCCCTTGCCGTGCGGTTTATATCCAGTTACAGCATCACCCTTGTACCAGCCTTTATACTTTCCATTAAAATCGAACTCACCGAAAGTAAAATCACCGTCAATATTCGAATCTTCAATTCTTATGAATTTAACTGTTCTTCCATTGGAAAAAACTGCTTTTTTTCTTCTGCCGTCAGCATAAAAAACGAGCACCTCACCGTGAGGTTTGTCATCTTTGAAATTACCGTGATACTCCATGCCGCCTGCATGGCAGAAACTTCCAAACCCGCTTCTTTTTCCGTTTTCCCATTTTCCTTCGTATTTAGATCCATTAAGATATTGATAAACGCCGGAACCGTTTTCACAGTTACCGGAAACACACTCAGCTGAAATCTGAATATTTAAAATTATTATCAGGGGAAGGAGTAAAATATATTTCATGTTCACCATTTTTTCAATAAAATATATTATGTAGATTCATAATTACAGAAAAATTTAAAAGAAAGGAAAATAGAACACGGATGACACGGATTTTTTAAGATTTTTTTAATCAATCATTATTTAAACTTTTATTATAATCCAGAAATATATTTAATTTCTTTATCATCTGCTATTAAACATCAGCATGAAAGCCAAAAAAATCATTTCAAAAAGAAATACTTTAATTCCGTAGGTTATAATTAAACATAAAAAAATAAATCCGCGAAAATCATAAAAAATCCGTGTCATCCGTGTTCCATTTCTTTTTACTCTTTCAGTTTAAAACTTGAAGTAAATTCAGCTTTACCGTTTTTTCCCTCTTTCATTTCAACAATTACAATTTTTTCCTTCTCGGTATTGAAATAAAAGAAATTCGGCTTAGGCTGCTCAATATTGTTAAGCTTCACATACTGGCCTGCCTTTTCATCCAGGACCCACTTTTCCACAACAAGAAGATGCCTGTTAGCCTCAAGCAGCGCTTCATAGGATTTACCCTGCGATTCAAGGCCGAATGTGGTTCTTCCTTCATCAATTTTATTCAGGATTATTTTATAATAGGATCTTCTGTCGTTTTTCGGATCATCAATTGCGGTGCTGTAGCCTGTAAACTGGAGATTATATCTTTCAGGCGCAAGATAAATTGTTCCTCCTGTATCATCCTTCTTTATTACCTGCTGTGTGCAGCCTATAAGACCTGCAGCTATCATTATACAAATTATCTTTCTCATGAATTACCTCCCGAACCTGATTACATAACCGCTGTTATAATTCTCAACTATAGATTCGATAATGATGTAGCCTTTTTTATCAATAATTTCAGAAATTTTTATTTTATTATCCGTCCGGACATTAACACTTTTAATAATATAACCGAGCGGATCAGTTACAGAAACTTTTATTTCTCCACCCCTGACTCCGACTATTTCATAATTATTTTTTGCACGTGCGTTATATTCAAGTAAAAAATAATCCTTATCGCCTTTTTTTGAAATAAAACCGCGAATCTCTTCTGAGGTTATCCTTGTTGCTTCATTCTTTGAATCATTCGGCTCAATTTCCTGATTTTTTATATCATTAAACGGTTTTACCGTAAGAGCATATTCAGTATCTGAAATATTTTCAGGAATAGTTTTTAAATCAACTGAAATATAAAAATTCCCCGCTGAATAAAAATTAGGATGAACTTCAGTTTCACCTGCTGCAGTGTTGTTCACTTCAGCAATCTTTTTCTTATCAGAATTATAAAGCGTAAATTTCAGGTCCGATTTGCCGGCAGACACAAGCTCCACCCTGTAAATCCGCGGATACTGTGAAGCTTTATAATAATACATATCAGAATCTTTTTTATTATTGATTCTGCCCTTTAACTCACCATTTGATATGTCATTCGCAGCTGCAAAAGTGTTATTAGGCTCAACCTCATACAAAGGATCATATTCCTGATATGAGGCTTTAAGTGTATAAGGTTCATCATGATTGAAACTGTAGCTGACTGCTGTAACCAGTATATAGTATTTTCCTTCATCAGTTAAACCTACACCAAGAATCGATTCGTCTAAACCGGCTCCGTTTTCATCAGCTGCTGCAATTTCGTTCCCTTCCGAATCGTAAAGATATAAAATAGAATTTACACCGCTCACTCCTGATAAAGATATATTCAGTATTTCTTTTTTTGAAGAGTCGGATTTTTTTTCAAGTACAAACCAGTCCTCCTCCCTGTACATGAATTCCTTATCTGTTTTCATTCTGTTTAATGCAGGAGAAAAGAAGCCCTTAATTTCATTTCCCGGAGTTATAGGGTTTGCGCTTTCCTTTGTATCATTCGGCTCCATTTCCTCTGCGCTGAAATCCCTCTTGGCAATTTTTAATACATACGGATTTTCAGTATTTTCTTTTTGAGGATCTCTATCGCCGTGTAAAACAACAATAAAATAAATCCCGTGAGATGCATAAAAATTTGCTATTCTTTCAGGCGAGGATTTCCTGTTATCATCCACTGTTTTCAGTAAAACCGGCACTTCTTCCTTTTTCCATATCTGAAACGCATGATTCACTCCCTTAACTTCAGAAAGAGAAATATCAAGAATTGATTCACTTAAAATTTCAATAGTATAAAAATCTTTATCGTGCGTGGTATTAAAAAAACCCTCAAATGGTTTATTTAATTCAATTTTATTAGATGTGGAAAAGGAATCGTTGGGTTCAATTTCTCTTGCCGGTTTTTCTTTACAGGAAAAGAAAGCGAAAGCAAAAATAATTATAATCAGTATTGCAGTATTTTTTCTAATTTTATTTTTCATAATCAAATTTAATCCTTCAATGCTGATTTAAGTCAAATATTTTTTATAATGGCAAAATAAAGTTTTAGCTTGCATCAGGCAAACATTTACATGATAGTAGTTCCGGAGAGGATTTAAATGAAACAGATAATAATCAACTGGGCAAATATAAACATTACTCTGCACAACGAGCTGGATAGAAAACACGAAATCATTAATGGCGTTACACACATTATGGGATTCCTGTTTTCGTTTATCGGATTGATTCTGCTTTTATTGAAACGCGGTCAAACAGGATCTGATTATCCCCTTTCAGTCTTGATTCTATACGGACTTTCAATGATTTCTTTATATGGATCGTCTTCTGCTTATCATTTTGCAGAAAAAGAAACCCTGAAAAAATTTCTCCGGATTGCGGATCACTTTTCAATTTATTTTCTTATTGCAGGAACATACACCCCATACAGCTATTTTGCTGGCGGAAATACAGGCAGAATGCTGATAATTTTAATCTGGTGCATTGCTCTTTTCGGGATGATATTTAAAATCATTTTCTGGAAAAGATTCAGAATACTGCACGTTTCAGTTTATCTCGCAATGGGCTGGCTTCTTGTATTTTACTGGAAACCATTTTTCAACAACATGCCTGCAGATCTTATTCCATTAATAGTTGCAGGCGGATTAAGTTATACTGTTGGAATAATATTTTATGTTTTCAGAAAAATTCCGTATAACCATGCAATATGGCATTTATTTGTGCTGTCAGGTTCAGCCTTTTACTGGTACGGCGTGTGGAAATTCATGATATTATAATTTCAGCTGATTAAATCCAATATTAGTCTCATTTAAAATCAATAATTCATTATTATTTTAAAATTTTTTTGTATATGATATGGGGATATGGAGTTAATTGAAATCAGAAATTCTTATCTGGAAATAACCCACTTCCCGTCAATTTTTGAAACATAAACTTCAATTTCACCGGAACCGTCTTTGGAAACATATACTAATGGAAATTTGCCTGCTGGTTCAGTCACACGATAAATCTGTCCATTGAATAATTTAGTGAATTTATATTTTCCTTTAGAAATATTTTTTATTTTTATTGATTTATCTGCATTGAAGGATTTTATATCTTTCATAATCTGTTCTTTTGTAATTGGATAATACCGTGAGTTTGTGCCGTCAATAGCACGGAATTCCAGTATTTTATAAAGCTTATCAAGATTGCGCGCATTAAAAGATTTTTCAAACTCATTTATCAGGTTTATTATATCCTGTTCATCTTTCTTTGTAATTACTGCCTGCTCAGCTTTTTTCCATAGATCAGAAGGCGGAATAAATTCAGGTTCAAATTCAATGGTTTTAATTACAGGATAAATCTGTTTCTTATCAGTGCCGTATTTTTTTTCTTCTTCAGTTAAATTTTCCGGCCATTCATATTCAGCTATAAGTTTACCGTCAGCAGGAAATTCCCCTTTTTGTCCAATATAAAGCGACACCTTGATTTTTGGGTTATGCAGTCTGTTTTCACCTTTCTTCTTCTGCTCATCAAGTTTTATGGAAATTTTATTTTTACCTGGAGCAATCCAGTAATTTACTTCAAGTTGTCCTGATATGGAATTCTTCCTGTCCATAGTTATAACCGGTATATCATTGATTCTAACATCAGCAAGAACATCACTTTTATTATATACAATATTGAAATATCCTTCCTTTAGCGGCTCAGAATCAGCTGAAGCAGCAAAAATAATAAATATAAAAAATGCAGATAAAAGTTTAATCATTAAATTTCTCCTGAAGTTATTTATCAAGCAGCTGTCTTTTCCAGCTAACATCAATACCTGCTTTCTTTGATCTTTATCTATCTAAAATATCTTTTCTGTTTTTTGAAACCTATAAATCATGAAAATCTGTATAGAAAGCAAATGGAAGATATAACCCAATTGTTATCTGGAGAAGAAATAAATTTTTCTGATATTATCTCTGGAACTTTTCAAATGGAATATTTGTCTATAATTCCGATTAACATATTTTCCGATCAGGAAACAAATCGGTTTTAACAGATACACAACAGCTATAAATAATGCTGAAATCCTGGAAAATCTGAATATTTCAAACCAGATTATATTCAAACAGGATAAAAATACTAAACCAATAAAAAATAATGATATACAAATTGTAATTATCAGTAAAATCTCATACGGTAATTAGAGAAACGCTTACATACCAAGAATTAGATTAAAAAATAAAAAATGTCAACAAAAAGATTTTAAAAATTACATCGTTTTCTTCTGTTATAACTTGACATGTGATTTAATTATCAATATTTTTAAAAAAACCATCCAGCATTATAATAATAAAAGGAAAAATATTATGAAAAGATCAATGATTATTGCCGCTACTATCAGCATGACACTTTTAATCGGATGTATAGCAAATCTGAAAGATATTCCAAGGGAAACATGTGTAACTCTTCCAGGTGATTCTGTAATGAAAGCAATTAAAGATAATTGCATTAAATGTCATGAAAAAGACTTCACAACTAAAGAGGGTGTATGTTCATTAAAAAGTGATATTATTGATCAGGTAACAACAAAAAAAATGCCGAAGATCGGTACATTATGGCCGGAATATTATAAAACAATTGTGGAATGGAAATAATAAATACTATCTACTGAAGAAATTATTATAAAAGACCGGGATTTATCCGGTCTTTTATAATAATTGTTCTAATATTTGAATTACATCAAAACCCCATTAATTTTATAAACTCTTCCGCAAGATAACAAGCGCATCAACTGCAACCGGCCTGGCTCCGGATATAATCAGAGGATTTATATCTATTTCAGCTATGTCATCATTCTCCGCGCCCAGTTTCCCGATACCAATCAGAGCCTGGATGAGAGCTTCCCTGTCAACAGCAGGGCTTCCTCTGAACTCTTTTAGAAGCTTCCGGGTTTTTATTTCATCTATCATCTCTTCAGCATCTTTTACCGTAAGAGGAGCAAGCCTGAAAACAACATCGCTCAGAGCCTCTGTAAAAACACCTCCAAGACCGAACATGACGCAAGGCCCGAAATTAATATCGCGCGAAAATCCAATAACAAATTCCCTTGTGCCTTTTATCATTTCCTGAATGAGAATCCCGTCCAAATCAACACCTTTTCCGGTTAACTCACCGTAAGTATCTGCAGCCATCCGGCTATTGGTTATATTAAGTTTCACCATGCCGGTTTCTGTCTTGTGTGTTAATTTATCCGAACAGCCCTTCATCACAACAGGATAACCAATTTTCTCTGCAATTTCCACAGCATCATCTTTTGATTTGGCAAGGCCTTCTTTTGTTATGGCAACACCTGCAAACTGAACAACAATCTTTGATTCATATTCCGAAAGGGCCCTTTGCCCGCGAGCTGCTGCTTCACTGATAATTTTCAAATCAGGCCTCCTTCTTCTGGATAAATCTATATTGCTGATGAGATACAAATAAAGCCCGAACTGCCTCTTCAGCAGATGTGAAAACCGGTATCTGGTATTCATTTCTTATGGATAAAATTCTCTGGATTGCATTTGGAATATATATTGCAGCAGGTTTATCAAACTTTTTACAAAGTTCTGTCAGCTCAATAATCGTATCAATAACTACTTTCTGCCAAACGTTCGGTACAGCGATTATACCGTCCACTTCATCGGATGACAGCAGTATTTCAAATATATTTCTAAAGGTATCCAGAGACAATGCAGGACCGAGATCAATCGGATTTGAGGCATTGAATATCTTTCCGGTTTTTGCTATTTTCTGCTGTGTAGTTTCTGAAAGCCTCACAACCTCAAATCCTGATTCAACAAGGAGATCAGAAGTGATGCCTCCGAACGCTCCTGAATTGGTAAATATGACAATTCTCTTGCCTTTAAGTATAGGCATTGAAGTAAAAATTTTCGGAAGGGAATGCAGCTCATCAATAGATTTAATCCTGATTATGCCTGATTGCCTGCAGGCGCTGTCAAAAATAACATCGTTGTTCGCCATGCCTGCAGTATGCGACATTGCAGCTCTCGAACCCTCAATTGTGCGGCCCACCTTGTACACAAGAAGAGGCTTTCTGAATTTTTGAGCGACATCCATGAGCTTGCGCCCATCTTTTACACTTTCCAGATACATTCCAACTACCTGGGTTGAGTCATCATTATTTAAATATTCAAGAAAATCAGCTTCATCAATATCAGCTTTATTTCCTATACTTATCATTTTATTTACATTTACAATATCAGTCTGGAAAGTATCTATAATAAGAGCACCTATTCCCCCGCTCTGGATTATATAGGAAATCGATCCTTTTTTTTCGAATACCTTATCGTACATCCCTGGAACAATTCCATAAAAACAGCAGAAATTATTGTGCGAATTAAAAACTCCGAGGCAATTCGGCCCCATAAATCTGATTCCGAATTCACGGGCAATAATATCAACCTCATCCTGAAGCTTTTTGCCGGCTTCCCCTTCCTCTGTAAACCCGGAGCTTTCAATAATCAGATTTTTAATTCCTTTCATGCCGCATTCACGAATAAACATCGGTGTTGATTCTGCAGAAGTTATAAGAACTGCAAGATCAATTTCTCCCGGAATATCGAGAACAGACTTAAAACCTGGAGAGGCGGCAACGGTTTCCCCTTTTCTGTTGACTGCGTATATCTTGCCATCGTATTTCAAATGCATTAATATCCTGCAGATTGACGATCCGAGATTGAAAGCCGAATTTGATGCGCCTATAACAACTATTGAGGCAGGATTAAAAAATTTATCCATTGGTTGCTCCAATTAAAACTGATTTATGTACAAATTAGATTTCAGTATATATAAAAATCAATAATAAAACGTTGTTTAAATAAAAAAACATTGTTTAAACAAATATCTGCAAATTATTACTTTATTTCATTTTTTTAAAATCCGTTAAAAACTGATCAAACTTCATAATTATAAATGGTTAAATTTTTCTCTTGTACTGATTCACCCCACATAAAATAATTCAACTTATGATATCAGATATAGAAATTTTAAAAAATACTTACGGCGGCAGCGGTCTCGGTTTTATAAACGGCAAAGCTGTATTCGTACCTGGAACCTGTTCCGGAGAAATCGTAAAAGCAGAAATCACAGAGGAAAAAAAAGATTATTCTACAGCAAAAATCATTGAAATCATTAAAAAATCTGCAGATAGAATTGAGCCTCAATGCCCGAATTTCATGATATGCGGGGGATGCTCATACCTTCATCTTAATTATGAAAGTGAACTGATAATTAAAAAAGAAATAATCATTGATTCGCTAAAAAGAATAGGTCGATTTCATGAATCTGTTATCCCTGAAATTGATACAATCAGCTCTGAAAGATTAAATTATAGAAGTCACGCAAGAATTAATTATGAAAAAGGTTGTCCGGGATTCCGCTCAAGAGAATCAAATGAACATATAAATCTTCCTGTCAATGGGTGCATCCTTCTTGATGATAAAATTAATGGCGCCTCATTTAATTTTAAACCGGCTGATGGAGAACTTCGAATTGCAGCAGATTGTCATGGAAACATTTTTAATTCAGAAACAAGCGAAATCATTCTTGAAAATGACGGCGGCCTGTTCTTCGAAAGAGAAATTTCTCTTTTTTATCAGGCAAACAGATTTCTGAGAAATATGATGCTTGAGAGAGTTTCAAGTCTCAGCGGAATTTCATCTGCTGATGATTTTCTCGATATTGACTGCGGCGTTGGATTTTTTACTTTCTACCTTGCTAAAATTGCGCACAGAGGATTCGGCATTGATATAAACAAAAAAAGCATTTTATTGGCTGATAAGAACAGGAACCTTAATAAAATTTTCAATGTTGAATTTAAATCATTACCTTCATCAAATATTCACTCTCTGAGATTCAAACCTAAAACTGTAATAATTGATCCTCCAAGATCCGGAATTGATAAAATTACAAGACAGACAATCACATCATTAAAAGCGGAAAATTTAATTTATGTATCCTGCAATCCTGCAACATTCTCAAGAGATGCTGCTGATTTTGTTAAAGCCGGTTATAAGCTGAAAAGCCTGTCGCTTATAGATATGTTTCCGTGTACTCATCACATAGAGGTGATTTCAAAATTTATCAGTTAATGTAATTTTAAAAAGCAAGAATATTCATTAAGTAATTTTATTTATAAATATTACTTTTTCTATCAAATATAACAATACAAGTATCGCTTGTTATAAATACAGCCATATTCTTTTTGACAAAATAAAAAATGTCAACATTAATCGATCCTTCAAATTCAGTATCTCTGATATCATTTGCATAATGTCCTTATGCACGAAGAAGAGAAACATCTTTTTTTAGAAAATTTTCATCGCAGCAAAAAATATTGATTACAGCCGGAGAAATATAATTATGAAAAAGATATTAAAGTACCAAGCATATCATCTGATATGTTATGTTTTATTAGGCGCAATTCTAATTATAACCGCAAAAAGTCAATTTTATAATCAGAGGACTTTACTTGGCATTACAGTCTATCACTGGGTTATAGTTTCATGGATTGCGGCAGGAGTATTTCAAGCATGGATTTTATTTTTCTGGAGATATGAGTTATACTACGGCACAGTGAGCAGACTTTTCGGTAAATCAGGCTTCCCTGTTTTCAGAGCCGGCTTTTTTCTGCTGGGAGCTGTCACACTTTTGCCGGTAATTCCGGTTTCTTTTCTTACAAGGAATTCAATGGAAATTTATTTTCCATTTAAAATGGCATTAATACTTGGAACTACCCCGTTCATTTTATGGGCGATTTATTCAGTACTTTTCTATTTCAGTATCAACAGGGCTTTCGGGGCTGACCATTTTTTTCCCGAATACAGAATGAAAACTCTTGAAGTGCGGGGGATATTCAAATATATTCCAAATTCAATGTATACGGTTTTATTATTAATACTTTATCATCCCGGGCTTTTCTTTGACAGTTCTTTAGGGCTGGTAATGGCTTTAGTACATCATATATTTGTCTGGGTACATTACTTTTGTACTGAAAAACCGGATATGAAAGAAATATACCAAAGAAGGTAGGATAGTGAAATGAGGGCCGTACCTTTTATAAGTTTAGCAATAGCTTTATTCTTTTTAGCAGCCGCATGGATCCGGCGAAAGGAATTCAGCAATAAACCGTACTTCCACTGGTTTATTTATTTTAACATGACTGCAGTCGGCCTGCACCAGTTTGAAGAGTACGGCTGGCCCGGTAATTTCAGAGAAGCGTTTATTGGTGTTTTTAATAATGCGGGGATTATACCGGCTGTTCCTTCAGTATTGTCCCTTGAACTTTTAAACGCATTCGGTTTAATGCTGGTTTTCGGATTGATCGGCTGGTATGGAACCAGGGTGAAATGGATCGGCCTGTTATTGCTGTTCATAAATTTCAGCAATGGATTTTTCCACCTGGTATATTCCGTTACACAGATGACCTATCTGCCGGGTGTCATTACAGGGACACTGCTATACCTCCCGCTCGGCCTCCTTGCTGCCGGATATGCCCTGGTTCATCGGGACGTAAGCAGGTACTGGATTTTAATTGCATTTTATACTGGAACTTTTGCAGGCTTTCTCCCATTCATTCACGTGTGGCTGATGCATTCTTTAAAAAATTTCTGATTATATTGATACTTTCTTCAGGTTTAAGGGTAATCATATTATGCCCTGTGCCTTTAATCATAAGATGAGTTGCAGCTTTAGGAAAAAGATTCTCATGATATTTTTTCTGGTATTCATATCCAATAAAACTGCATTCACTGCTGAGCAAAAGTATTCTACCTTGAAATGAATTGATTCCATCAGTCAAATCATAAGTAAACTTTTCGGGATTATCCATGAGAGGCATAATCATTTTATCAAAAACCGAATATCCGGCCCTCAAAAAAGAATTTCTGGGCAATGATTCCCCTTCACATTGGTAAGGCTTGCCTTTTCCCATCCCCATCATATTGGTAAGGATATAATCTTTCATCTCATGTCCGTCTTTGTTAATGATAAAAATGGATTTTAAGAAAACCTGGGAAATTTCCAATATTTGTGAAATACTTATATTTTCCTGAGCTTTTTTAATCTGTGAAATAAATATTTTTGCAGTTTTGGGGTTTAACATTCCAGGTTCCATTATTACTGCACCCTCTATATCATTTGGGAATTTGGAAATGTATGCAGCTGCAAGCATCCCGCCCCATGAATGTCCTATTAGAATAGTCTTTTTCCCATGAGAGTGCATCTTGATAATATTTTTTAAATCCTCTAAGGATGAATCAATTGTAAAATTAAAATTATCCCCTCTCGCTGAACGTCCAGTCCCCCGTTGATCATAAAAAAGGATGTAATATTGATCCTCTAACTGTTTCAGTTCTTTTAAATATTCAAAGTCGCCTCCAGGGCCCCCATGTACAACAACTACAGGCGGATTATTTACATTTCCATATACTTCTGTATAGAATGGGTACCCCCCTATGACCATTCTTGATAAATCTTTATTAGTCCCGGTAGTATCTGTAATACGAAATAAACCAATTTTAGCAGATACTGCAGTAACTAAAAGTAAACAACCCAGAGCAATAATACCTTTCTTTAATTTTGACTTTTTTTTCATAAAGTAATCCTTTTCTTTATAAAGTCAGCTCTTGAAACAAATAGTTAATTGAACCGGTATATTATTCCGGGAAAGATTGTATTTTAACCGAATCAAAAAGCAACAATAATTCTTTTCAATTTGTATGTAAAAGAAAATGTAAATTTATCATTTCAGGAATTTCCAATCAGAAAGCAAATAGTTTTTCACAGAACCCTGCCCTACATGAGTTATAATTCATTTTATAGACAGCTCAAATCAAGTATATTTATTGAATTCCCTTGTACTATCATAAAACGTTAACTAAATCGGCGCGATCCACCCGATAGGGAAAGTGTCGGCGAAACCATGGATGATGAGAGCCGACCCCTCCTAAAAAAACGAAAAAGCTATCCCTATGATTATTTTAATAATAGTTACTCATAGATAAAGTCAAATAATTTATTATACACCTTCCAGGACACATTTGATAAAACCCCCTCCGGGTGTGAGCAATGCGCGTGGCTCTGAATTTTATTCAATAGCAATTTTTCCCGGATTACCGTGTAAAAAAAAAGACCGCAAATAGCGGTCTTTTCTGAAAACGTCTGATCATCAAGCAGCCCAAAGGGCGCATCGGGATACTATTTGTAGTTGTATTTCTTTTTGAATTTATCAACACGTCCAGCTGAATCGATAATCTTCTGCTGCTTGGTAAAAAACGGATGGCAGTTAGAACATATCTCTATATGAAGATTCTTAACCGTTGACTTGGTTTTGATTTCATTTCCGCATGCGCATTTGATTACTGTATCCAAATATTCCGGATGAATTCCTTCTTTCATCTATATATCTCCTTAATTATGAATTCATAGCTTTAAAAAACGCTTTGTTGTTTTTTGTTTCTTTCATTTTCTCAACTAAAAGCTCCATAGCTTCAGTTGAGCTCATTGAAGCAAGAGCCTTCCTTAAAACCCATAATTTATTCAGCTCTTCCTCGTCAAGCAGTAATTCTTCTTTTCTTGTACCTGACTTATTTATGTCAATTGCCGGAAAAATCCTTCTTTCAACAAGCTTGCGGTCAAGATGAAGTTCGCTGTTGCCTGTTCCCTTGAATTCCTCAAAAATTACCTCATCCATTCTGCTTCCTGTATCAACAAGAGCAGTTGCAAGAATCGTAAGACTTCCGCCTTCCTCAATATTTCTTGCTGCTCCGAAAAATCTTTTTGGCTTGTGAAGCGCGTTTGAGTCCACACCGCCGGAAAGGATCTTGCCGCTTGTAGGTACAACCTGATTGTAAGCACGAGCAAGCCTTGTAATTGAATCGAGTAGAATTACAACATCCATTTTATGCTCAACAAGTCTCTTGGCTTTTTCTATAACCATTTCTGCAACCTGCACGTGACGTACAGCAGGCTCGTCAAAGGTTGATGAAACAACCTCGCCTCTTACAGATCTTTGCATATCTGTTACTTCTTCCGGGCGCTCATCTATAAGCAGAACGATTAAATAAACTTCCGGATGATTGGTTGTTATTGAATTTGCAATTTTCTGCAGAAGAATTGTTTTACCGGTTCTTGGAGGAGCAACTATCAGAGCACGCTGTCCTTTTCCGAATGGCGTCATGAGGTTTACAATCCTCATATCTATATTTTTGGATTCTGTTTCCAGATTGATTCTCGAGTCAGGATACAAAGGGGTCAGATTATCAAAAAATACCCTTTTATTCAGGGAATCGGGATTTTCAAAATTGACTGCCTCTACTCTTAATAATGCAAAAAATCTCTCGTTATCTTTCGGCGGCCGGATCTGGCCTGCTACTGTATCGCCTGTTTTTAACCCGAACAGCCTGATTTGAGAAGGAGAAACATATATATCATCCGGTCCAGGGAGATAGTTATAATTAGGAGATCTTAAAAAACCGTATCCGTCGCCCAGAATTTCAAGAACACCGCTTGAAAATATCAGCCCCTTCTGCTCTGTTCTTGTCTTTAAAATTTCAAAAATCAGATCCTGTTTTTTAAGACCTGAGGCTCTTTCAACTCCGATTTCCCTTGCAAGAGTAACAAGCTCATTTATAGTTTTACCTTTCAGTTCAGCAAGATCAAGCCTGATTTCACCTGATTTTGAAGCAGCGCCATTGCCTTTGTTTGAGTTGGAATTTCTCGAATGAGTTTTTACAGGTTCAGCTGTTTCAGGTTTCTTTTCTTCCGTAACCGGAGATTCCACTACTGCAACAGTTTCAGCTGCTGCTGTTTCTTCCGGTTTTTTTTCTTCTGAATTTACAACTTCTGTTGTAACAGCGCTTTCAACTGTTTCTGTTTTTTCTGTATCTGCTGATTTTGGCATATACACCTTTTCTTTTTTATATAAATTTATTGATATTACGATGCAAAGAAGTTATATTATCGGTTTGATTAGATTTTCCTGCAGCAAGCATATGAATTAAGAATCAGATAAATAAAACTCCCGTAATTTTATAATTATTTCCAATTAAGCGAAGCTTTGTGTCGTCAGGTATAATATTTGATTTATAATATCAGTTAATATAAACAATAAGAAGAAATTATCAAATTAAGTCAATAAAAAAATTATGTAACATGGACTTTTAAGCCTTAATATTAAACTTCTTTATTTTAGCCTGCAGCGCCTGTTTTGTTATTTTCAGATTTTTCGCAGTATCTGCGAGATTATCAAAATCATTGATTGTATCAACAATAAACTGCCTTTCAACTGTGTATAGCATATCAGCAAGAGGCAATCCCTTGACCTTTACACCTGCAATTTTTGACGCTCCGGAAACTTCATGATCCCTGTTGCAGTATATCAGAAAACCTGTTTTATTTCCTTTACTGCTCATTGGAATTTTTTCATAGAAAATATTCATATCCTTGTTGTAAAAATGAATATCATCCTCTGATACGCCTGAAACAAGATCGTTTTTCCTGGCATTTTTAAATGATTTTTCCACAAATTCAGCGTCTACATCTTTATTAAACACCATTTTATAAACATCTTCAAAATGACTGTTGTAAAAAATAGTTTTATTATCTTCGTTTAAGGCATAAAGCGGCCTTGGTATGTGTTCCAGTATCAGATAAATCATCCATTCAAGAGCCTGATTATCATGATGCTCAACCGGAGAATCTTCTTTTTTATCGCCATCTGATGGCCGAATATTTTCACAAGCTGTAAAAAGCTGTATTCTGCTCCATTTTTCCTGAATTTCACCAAAAAGATTTATAGTAACAAATTCCCGGATTTTACCATATTGAAGCATTTCATCAAATGTAATCTTGCGTGCAAGCTTTGTAATGAATTTATCAATCTTTAATTTTTCAACACGCTCAATATCTGAAAGCTCGGAAACCACATCGTCTTTTCTCATCACACCGAGAAGAATTCCCCTTTTTGAAATAACCGGAATGATAGGAACATTATTTGTATAAAACAGGCGCACAACATCTTCCGGTTTTTTCCCATCCGGAGAATATGGATTCTCAATCAGTTCAAGAATCTCTTCTTTCGGCGCATTTTCTGACATTATATACCCAGAACATCAAACATATTATATAATCCGGGCTTTTTGCCCTTTAGAAATTCCGCTCCTTTTACAGCTCCCCTTGCAAAAATTTCTCTATTCGTTGCTCTGTGTGTAAGCTCAATCCTTTCACCCATAGCAGTAAAAAAAACAGTATGCTCTCCTACAATATCGCCGCCCCTCATTGCAAAAACACCGATTTCTTTATCGGTTCTTTCACCGACAATTCCATCGCGTCCTGTAACTTCCCTGGCATTTTCAAGACCCTTCATATTGCGAACTGCCTCCACAAGCTTTTTTGCTGTTCCGGATGGGGCGTCTTTTTTAAATCTGTGATGCGCTTCAAAAATCTCAACATCATAGTTTGTATCAAGAGCTGTTGCGGCAATTTCAGTAAGCTTGAAAAGTAAATTCATACCAAGAGACATGTTCGGCGGATGAAGTATTGGTATTATTTCAGATATTTCATTTATAATTTTTTTCTGTTCTTCGGTTATGCCTGTGGTTCCAATTACAACAGGTTTTTTCTGATCTGCGCATTTATTTAATATCTGCATTACTGCAGCAGGTGATGAAAAATCAATTATCACATCAACATTAGAAATATCTGCTTTATCAATTGATGAAACTATAGTTTTAATGTCTTCTCTTTGTATTATAACACCGGCAGGTTTGCCGAAATAAGGCGATGACGGATTGTCAATTGCTGCTTCGATTGAAAAGCCTTTTTCGACTGCTGTATTCATAACAGCAATTCCCATTCTTCCGCATATTCCGCATATACCGAGTTTCATTTAAATTTCATTCCGTATTCTTCAAATGTTTTTCTCAGAAGCTTTTTACCTTCATTATGCAATGGAACAAGCGGAAGTCTGATTTCAGAAGAACAGAATCCTGCCATCTCCATTACAGCCTTGACCGGTATAGGATTCGTTTCCATAAAAATAACTCTTGAAAGAGGTAGCTGGCTGTAAAAAAGCTTTCTCGCTTCTTCTGTTTTTCCTTCCATAAATAAAGTATAAACTTTTTTTACATCAGCAGGAATTATATTAGATAGAACCGATATCAGTCCATTTCCGCCGATTCCGAGCACAGGCAGAAAAAGATTATCATCACCTGAGAGAAGAGAAACTTTATCACCGCAAATTTCAATTACGCGCATCATCTGATTGATATCGCCGGATGCTTCTTTTACTGCTGCTATATTCGGAGCGCGTTCATTAAGCTCTTTAAGACTTTCAGGCAGAAAATTTATTCCGGTTCTGCCTGGAATATTATAAATCACAACAGGGAGTTTTACCGATTTCGCCACTTTTTCAAAATGTTCTATCATTCCTCTTTGCGGAGGTTTGTTGTAATACGGATTTACGAGCATAACCGCATCAACGCCTGCAGATTCAGCTTCCTTTGTCAGAAACACTGCTTCATCAGTGGAATTTGCTCCTGTTCCGGCAATAACTTTAATCCTGCCTTTTACAATTTTCACTACACGGCTTATCAATTCACTGTGTTCTTCAAATGATACAGTAGGAGATTCGCCTGTTGTTCCCATAGGTACAACGCCGTCGATCCCGCCTGCAATCTGGTTTTCGATTATTCTTTCAAGATCCGCATAATCTATAGCGCCATTTCTGAATGGCGTAATTATTGCTGTATAAACACCTTTAAACATCACTTTACCTTTTCACCAAGTTTCTTTTCTAAAACGTTCAATTCAAATTTCTGTGTCGGAAAATCTTCCTTAAACAGATAAAGAATCAGAGACCGTCTGGCATTTAAAACATCTTCATTGCTGTCATATGCATAGACCTTGACCCAGTCGCTGCCTGAAACAATAACAAGCTTAACCTTTGTTCCTTTTTTAAATGGTTCGCCTACAACAGCCTCTTCATTTAAAAGAGTAAAGGTTTTCTTTTCATATTCATCGATCTTTGTCTTGTGAATCTTGTCTATCATTGTGGCGCAGCCTGTTATAGATGCTAAAAAAAGAACCACTGATAATTTTGCTATAATTGTTTTCATATGTATCTCATTTTAAAATTTAAAATCCGTGTCAATTATTTTTTAGCCTGTTTGTGATATGCTATTCCTCTGCCTGCAGCAACAAGACCGCCTTTGCTGTCTTTAACATTAATATCCCAGACGCTGACTTTATTTGCCACATTTACAGAAGATGCTTCAGCATAAATTGTATCACCCGGCAAAGCTGCTGCAACATAATCAATATTAAAGCTTAAAGCAACTGCCATGACTCCGAATGAATTGCACGCTACAGCAAAAGCCTGATCAGCCAGTGCATGTATTATGCCGCCATGCGCACGTTCAACGGCATTTAAATATTCACCCTTGATTTTGAGAGAACATCTCGCGTATTTATCCCTGACTTCATCAATTGTAATTCCCAGAAATGAAGCAAGCGGATCTTTTCCAACAACTTCTCTTGCATATCCAATCGGATCTTTATTTATATCCGGTTTATCTGTCATAATGTGTAAAGCTCTCTGATATCCTCTTTAAGAAGAATCTTGTTTCCGCGATCATCAAGCACCAGATTTCTATATTTCACTACTGAGATAACTTCCTTGGTTTCAATATGATGTATTGTATTGAGTTTCTTTAAATTTGCAAGCAGTTCCCTGTATTTATTATATTCATCAGTAATAATCTCAACAGTAAATGAATTCTGCCCCTGTACATGCAGTATTGAATAAACAACCGGACTTTCTTTCAGAATTTCAATAAGATTATCATCATGATGAGGATTGTCAATCTCTACAAAAAAGTGAGATTTCTCTCCCATTTTCATGTAATCCGTAATAGAAAAATCCTCTTTCTGCTTATATACATCTATTATTTTCTGTGTCTGCATTGAAATAATAGCTGGCATTCCGGATGAAAGTTTCACGGATTTCATAAGACTGATCCATTGAGACAACTGGGATTTGCTGTCAAAATTCACATCGAGCAGATAACTCTGCCTGCCCATTATATGAAAAACAGAAATTATATGCTGATTTGATTTCAGGATCCTGAGAATTTCGCTGTCCTCTCCCCAGTTTTGAATCAGAACTATTGCATGTATTACGCCGGATGACATTTAAACCTCCAGAAAACTTTAGTTTATCGTATTATTCATTATACAATAAGTTGATATCTGATTATAAGTCAACTTAATTTTAATTCAGGTTTTATTCCGAAAAAAATGGAGTAAATTTCAGAAATTTTATTTCCGAATGTAAAAAGTTTTAAATAGGCAGGTATAAGTATAATTGCATGGTTATTTACAGCATGGCATGGATTCCAGTCTGACGGAACAGCATTCTATTCCATCAGGAATCTTTCTTTTTATCTTTATCTTTTTTAAAGAAATCTGAAAGATTCCGGAGCTGTCCTGGATCCATTTTGGAAGTGACAGCAGCAATATTCTCCTGCTGAATTTCCTGGTATATTTCCTTTCTGTGAACCATTACCTTTTTAGGTGCTTTAATGCCAAGCTTAACCTGGTCACCCCTGATATCAATGATTACAACTTCAATCTCATCACCGATCATGATGCTTTCATTAAGTCTTCTTGCAAGAACTAGCATACGCTATCTCTCCTTCACTGAAGATTTATTCAGCTCTTCAAGAATGTTATGACGTACGCCGTATTTATCGCTCAGGGATATTGCCTGTCTTCCAATTTTTTTCTTTGGATTCAGTATTAGCGGCCCCTGCAGATTTGCCGTCATCTTGGATGTATCAGCCGGTATTGTAACTATGGCGAACACCATCAGATCATTCGGATTATCTGCTCCCACAGCTTCAAGATCATTCTGTGATATTACAAGATCATATTCATCAAGAAAATCTATCGGCATGATTACAACAAATGCAAGGTTCACTTCATCATATGCCTGCAGCCATTTAAATGGCGAATCATTTCCATCTGAATCAAGGAGAACAAATTTTTTTATATAATCAAATCCGAGAATTCCGTCCGGAAAATCAAAAATAACATTTTCATCAACTTCAATTTCTCCGAAAGATTTTGTTTTTACTTTTACAGCCAATTTTGCACCCCTGTTGTATTTATTCTGGTTAATTTAAATGTCCCTCCCTCTCGATTGAGGAGGATAGGTGGGGGTGAAAAAGTTTCTCGTAAATCAGAAACAGTGAATCACCCTCCCCTAACCCCTCCCGTCAAGGGAGGGAAAATAAATTTTATCTATCTTAAAAAATCCATAAGCGTTGACTTGATCGATTTCGCGCCAACTGCAAGAGCATACTGATGAACGCTTTCAAGCCACTTGAAATTCATTATTGTTTCAGCATAATCTATACCTTCAGTCTTTGCCAGCAGCTCAGTTACATTTCCTTTTTCGTATTCAGTTCTTTTTACAAGCTCTTCCACTCTATTCTGCTTTGCACCTGTTGCTGAAACATGCCTTAGAAGATTTTCAAGCCCTGAATCTATCAAACCGAGATCCCTGCCTCCAACAAGCTCCTGGTCTCCCCTTACAAGATCATCTCTGAGCTGAATTACCATATCAAAAATAGATAATCCTCCGACAGTCACAGTTGGATCAAAATTATTCGGAGGTTCAGGAAATTTTGAATTGATAACCTGCAAATCCTTCAGCACAGTTCCGGAACCTGCATCTTCAAGCCAAAGCTGATGAGGTGTAGTTGTTTCAATAATAAGATTATTTCTTCCTCCCATGGATGCTCTTGCGCTTGCGCCGCTATTGTTGATTTTATCTATGATAATTTCAAGAGTGTCTCCTGCTGAAAGATTGATCTCCTTGCCGTCAATTTTTATTGTCTGATTTGAAGGAACGCTGTAACCTGAAGAATCCTTGTTCGATGTAATTACCTGATTTGTAGCCCAGAATAATTTATTTCCGGGAATATTCACTTCAAGATATTCACCTGTGGCCACTTCCCTGACAATAGATCCTGTATTACCGCGGTATTCAACGCCGATCATTGCGTCGCCCTGATTACCTGCAGTTAAAGTCTGGTAAATCGGAACAAACGGATTCGGCTGCTCCTCAGATCCTGTATGATGCCCACCGAATATCGGTCTTCCTGTTGCGCTTTTTGTATTGGCTATATTCACAAGCTCGCCAAGAAGCTGATTAATTTCTGTAGCTGCAGCTTCCTTTAATTCGAATGATGAATAAATACCGTTCGCTCCCTGAACTGTGAGAACTCTGAGCCTCTGGAAAATTCTTGAAGCAGATTGTATGGATGTATCAAGCTGATCAAGACGCGATTTAGCTTCATCCAGATTGCTTATATACTGATCAAGCTCTGTAACTCTTGATTGATACATCATCTGATTGGTTGAAGCAATCGGGTTATCCCTCGGAGTCCTGACGTTTTTACCGGTTGCAAGAGAATTTTCAATACGGTCCATTTCAGTCTGATGCCTCTGAAGGTTATAAGTCATATTGTTGTTTATCATATGATTAGTTATTCTATTCATGATTTATGCCCCCAATCTAATTATTGTTTCGAGCATCTTGTCCAATACTGAAATTACCCTTGCAGAAGCGTTATAACCATGCTGGAATGCAACCATGTTAGCCATCTCCTCATCAAGGTTTACGCCCGAAACCGACTCTCTTAAATTTGAAAGATTTTTAAGCAGAGCCTCCTGATTATTAATTCTATCCTTAGCCTCTTCACCCTGAGTTCCTATCCTCGAAACAAGAGACACGTAGAAATCATTGAATGAAGTGTTATTGTCAATCATAGCGCTTTTATGCTTGATATGGGCAAGCCTGAGTGCATTTGAACCATCACCCATTCCGTTGCTCTTGTTAACATCTCCGGTTCCGCCAATATCTTTCCCCTGAGCTGCCGCGATCTTGTCAACATCCCTTATTACCGCTTCTGATACAGCCATATACGCAGCAGGATTGAATTTCGGTGTAATGGTAATGTGCTCTCTCGAAGAAAGAAATTTTGATATATCATTTACCCTTCTGTAGTCAAACGATCCCTGAGCACCGCTCTGTTTCAAAATTCCGGCATGACCCACAAGAAACTGGCCTGAATCTTCAATATGCCGTATCATGAAATTTTTTCTGTCAGAGTCCTGCGCTGAAGTCGCCTTGAGCGCAAGCTGACCGTTATGGTTTATATATGCAACAACACCGGATTTTGCATCATTGATTTTCTTGATTATAGTGTTTGCTGTATCGTTCTGATTGTAATTAATGTTTATTTCATTTTCAACACCATTGTTCACAACAAATGTAAGAGTACCTGAAATTCCGATAGCTGCAGATGCATTAAGCCTGTTCGATCCGGAAACTTTAAATATTGCAGAAACGTCATTAACTCCGTCGCTGTTGAGATCAAAATTGCCGTCAGCATTATCGCTTACAGGAAGTACCGCAAAAAAGTTATTATTCGTTTCACCGCGTCTGCCAAAACCGTCTCTATGAATCTCATTTGTAAGATCAGTTAAATTTACAGCAAAGGAATTGATTCTGTTTATATTATCCCTGATAAGAACATCTCTTACTTCAATGAGTCCTGCGAGCTGGCCGCTTGTTGGTTTAATTTCCCTTCCGCTGTCTTTCCATATAACCTTGAACAACCCGTTTTTATCAGGATCATGTTCAGCCTTGAGTTCGCGCAGGATTTCCCCCTGAACAAAACTCTCATTTCCAATGTAAACTATAGTTTCGTCCCTGTCGCTTCTGCCTACAGAAATGTTCGCAATCTCTGAAAGCTTTTCTATCAGAGCATCCCTTTTATCCATAAGATCATTCGGTTTATCTCCAAGAGCTTCCGCCTTCATAATCCTCATATTAAGATCGCGGATATCAGCGCCGTATGTATTCATGAGATTTACACGGTGTTCGATCTGCCTGTTCGAGTCGTTCTTGAGATCGTTCATCTGTCTGTAAAGATTAGTGATATCATTGGAAAGGCTTACTGCTTTTTCCTTTACAACCTCACGCGTTGATCTCTCTTCCGGATACTTTGACAATTCCTCCCATGATCTCCAAAGTTCATCCATCCTGGTTCTCATTGAAAGATTACCCGGTTCATTATATACAAGTTCCATCTGGTAAATAAAATCGTTTTTGGTTTTCCAGTATCCCATTGTATTTTTTTCTGCAACGATCCTGTCATCTATAAATGCATCCCTGATTCTTTCAACGCTTGAGATTACAGAACCCTGACCGATATTTCCAGGCGTGTTCGCCCTGTTTAAACTTGGAATATAAAGAGGGTCAGCAGATGTGATTACAGCCCTCTGTCTTGAATAATCCTTATTCTCCGCGTTTGATATATTATGCCCTGTAACATGCAGAGCCTGCTGATGTGCAGACAGCCCTTTTTTCGCAATTTCAAGACCCATAAATGTTGAATTCATATTTTTCCTCTTACTTAAGCCGTTTTATTAAAAATGAGCGGCCGGATTGATCTGGCATCCTCTTTGCCGTTCATGCCGTAACCTGCATCAAGCGATGATCCGGTTCTGAGTCCGGAAAGCAGCATATTGAAAAACTCCAGATTATCCGCAGTCATGCTGCTGTTTAATTTCTGTTTCTCTGTAATTTTTAAAATAGTATTTTTAAGCTCCAGCCCTATTCTTAAAAGATGAGAGGAGGAATCCTCGTCCATGGACTGAACAATCTCCTTAAGGGAAGCGTCCGATTTAAAATCCCTGATTTTATTTAAATGAATATACCTTTCGATTTCTTTTTTTCTTTTATCTTCAAGGTTTGTTATTTCAAATATGAGACTCTCCTGTTTTATTGAGAGTTTCTCAAGAGTTTTACCGTCTCTTGCTATTATGGATTCGCTTTTTTCGTATTCGATGGAATAGACTTCCTCATAAAGTCTCTTTTCCTCGATTAATATTTTCTCAAGTTCAATTACAGGCGACAACATCCCTTTTTCTCCTGATTTCTTTTTCATCATATACAGCCTATTTTTCCTCTCTTGATATATCGGTTATTTTGAAATTTATAATTAGAATTTATTTATGCAGATTTTTGGGGAATAAAGCTGTTTTAAGCGCAAAAAAAGGGAAAATTATGAATTTTCCCTTTTTTTGAACTTATACAGTAAAAACGAAATTCTATTTATTACAGCAATTAACGATTGAATTTGAAGATTTTCTGTCATCGTATAATAAAAATATGAAGTTATATTCGTTTTTATTAGATATAATGAATAAAGGATATAGGTAAGGTGAGAAAGATTACTTTTGTCATTCCCGCGAAGATGGGAATCCATAAAAAGTATATTCTATGAGTTTCCGGCACTTCGCTATCGCTACGGTCGGAATGACCTTGTAAAAATTTATTCGTAAATCATATAAATTTTTACTACATCTTTTTACCTGTAAAAAAATCAATCAGCGCCCGATTTACAATTTCAGCATGAGAATAGGTAACAGCATGATCAGCTCCCTTAACCGGTATAAATTTCAATCCCGGGACTGATGCGGCAATTTTTATATGCCCCTCAAACGGCACAAAATCGTCCTTTTCACCCCACAGCAGAAGAACAGGCAAGCCAAGTGCGCCTAATTTTTTATACTCAGAATCAAGTCCTCCAAAAGGAAAATTACGCAAAGTTGAAAGCAGCGCTCCTGTTATTCCTCTGTATTCAAACTGCTGAATATATAGCTTAAGCATTTTCCGGGAAGCAATACCTGCATCAGCTTCCTTTTTCATATTAGAAATCATTGATTGCCTGCCGAAAACAGCCATAATCCAGTCTCCTAAAACCGGGATCATTAGAATTGCGTGCATGCCGGTGTGCGGAGGCCTGTATCCAAGCGGTGCAATCAAAGCGATTTTTTTTACCATTTCAGGATGCCTGGATGCAAATAAAGCTACAACCCCACCTCCGAGCGAATATCCAGCCAGGTAAACCGGTTTTCTGATATTCAGAGCTTTCAGCAGCTCAAGCAATTCAGTATCAAAAAATTCCTTATCATACTTGGCATTTGGCCGATCGGAAAAACCACGCCCGAAATGATCGAATGCAAGTACTCTGAATCCTGCAGAAACAAGCGAATCAACACTTTTATCAAAAACGAATTTAGGAGTTGAGAATCCGTGAACCAGTACGATCAGTTCACCATTCTCCGGCCCCTTCAGGTAATAGCAGATTTTTCCTTTAGTAATTTCAACAGAGCTTCCGGCTGAAGTTAGGCAGATTTCAGGATTGATATCCTTTAATCCAGCCTCCGATAAAAAAAAGGCAGCACTCATACCAAGAATTATTACAAGAATAACTGCCGATGCTATAGATATAATTTTTTTCATAATAAATCTCTTCCTGATATATATTAAAATAATTTAATTTTTTTCAGTTCATCTTTTGCTTTTTCTTTAACTGCACCTTCAACCTTCTTACCTGCTTTTCCTGCTGAATCCTTCATTGCATCCTTGACGATACCGGAGAGTGATCCGAGTTTCGGCTGAACTAATTTCACTTTAGGTTTTGAAGCAGTGCCTTTAACTTCATACTTTAAAAAAATCTCGCTATTTTTATTAAGCATGGGTTTTATTGCTGTTTCTGCAACAGCATCTGGCTTAACGTATTCTTTTGCCTGGCCAGTAATGGCATTTACCGCGACACCTGAGATCTGTTCCTTAACCTTAGCAGTGTTCTTCTGCGTCATGGTCATCTCTGGTGTAAGATCAAGATTCATTGACTTGATGTTAACTGAGCCGCTGAATGAAAGTGCATAATCGTCATTTGCCAGTCTGCCGTCTGTTAGAGTAACAACATCATCCTTGTAATGCACATTGACAAATCCGTTTTTCCATTCTATTTCTTTTTTCAGAAAACTGAATTTTCCTGTATATTTTGCGAGCTGTTCAACATTTATCATCTCATTGAAGACCTGAAGGCCTGTTGCATTACCGTATGGAGAGCCAGCTTTTACTGAAATTTCAGGATTTAGTATTCTTGTTTTTTTATCAAATGGAATTATATTTCCTGTAATATCAAGTCCAACATCAAAAGACTGGACGCTCCCGGATTCCGGGCGGCTGAGCGTTTTAATTCCAGCAGAAATTTTCAAGGAAACAGTATCATTTTTATCGAGGTCTTTGGGATCAATTCTGATATCATACACCTTTGCTGTAACTTTATAGATATTCAGCTTCTGCCCTGTAGCCTGATCTGAAAAATTAATATTGCCGTCTTCCATACCGACAGAGCCCATATTTACAGCAACAGGTATATCATCAGCCTTGAAGGGCTTTGGGTCCTCTTTCGGCTTTTCAGCATTTTCCCTCATTTTTTTCTCAAGAGCTGCTTTTTCCTCATTTGTCTTGGGCTTTGTTGCCATGAAATCTGAAAAATTAAATAATCCGCTTTTGTACCTGAAAATATTCACCTGAGGCGATTTAAGCATCAGCTCATTGAGAATAAATTTTCTGCTCAGAAGAGGAATTATTGAAACCTTGAAATTGACAGCTTTTATTGAAGCGAAAACATCCGCATCAGACACGGGTTTATTTTTTAAAGATTCAATTTCCTTTTCAGTTTTAAAATTGGATATTTTTACATCTTTAACAGTAAAACCTGAAACAGCAGAAAACAGAGCGCCGCTTATATCAACTATTCTCACCTGACGATGAAGCTGCTTCTCCATCTGATTTTCTATAAAAGGCTTATCAATAATAACAGCAGCTGCAATTCCAACAGCTATTATTATTGCAAATAATCCGCCAATAAATACAGCTGCCCACTTTATAACTCTTTTTAAAATTCCTTTCTTTTCAATTGGATTATCCATTTTTTTACTCCTGTTTTTTAGCAGTTAACGAATAGATTAACCTGATCTTATTTTAACATAATAAGCCATGATATGATTTGTCAATTATTATAGTTGAAATAAACATTGAAAATATTACGTTAAAAATCAATATATTCAATAGAATAAATTGATTTTATTTATAAAATACTGAACAATTGGGATAGCTTTTGTGAGACAGGAGCATGAATAAGAATAAACAAATTATTTATTCTTATTTGGATCAATGGAGTTTTCGGCAAACACTAATTACTGATAAAAATTATCCATGGGAGCAATTGATTCGATCATATCTATAACGTCTTTCTGTTTTGGAAAATTTTTCATAGTATTTTTTTCTTCATCTACAGTTCCAAATACTGCTTCATTTGAAAGTTTTCCGATCATAGTCTCAACTTCTTTATCAGTATTTCCAAGAATAAAAACAATATTCGGCCCTGAATTATAACCCCAGGTGAATCCATCATTGCGTGTTACAGTAAAAGTCTCAGTTACTCCATCTCCATCAGCATCTTCACAATAATAGATAGTATGATCATGCGATTTAGCTGCAGCTGATGAAAAATATTTTTTATTTTTTGCACCTAATGTTATTTCATTAATTTTTGCTTCAATCGGCTTATAAACTATTGTAAGATATGATTCATTCCTGTTTTTCATAAGCTGTCGGAATTTTGTAACATGCTGTTCAATAAATTTATCGCGGACAGCTTTATAAAAAACTCCAAAATTTGTTGTTGCAAATTCTTCATTGCTGTTTGTTAAAACATCCTGCTTGCGGTTCATTATTCTGATGTAATCCGGTTTTCCATTGATTTTGTTTTCCCACAGGCTTCCATCCTCAATGTTCATCTGATCAACATCCATCTTGAATTTTCTTTGCATTACAACAGACAAATTATCAAATCCATCAGAAATAAGATATATTTTCCTGTCTTTAATTACAAGAAGGCTTTCAAATGAATTATCAACCAGCACATCTGTATATTTTTCAACCCGCTGATAAACTATGCGGTTATCATCATATTTTGAAATTTTATCAAGATTAATCATTTCAAATTGAATTTTTTTTGAAAAAAGCGCAGTACCTGATGAAATAATAAAAATCACTATAATTAAAAGAAATATATGCTTTCTTGTTTGCATAATTCATACCTGTTTCAAAAATTTTTGTTTATTCCTGTCTTATTAATTTATCGGATAATCAAATAAATTCATTTACATCAAAACCAACAAAAATATTCAAATTACAATTATTTTTATTATAGATTAATTAATAAGTGTAAATTAAACTTATATTCTTCTCATTATACAACAACTTATTAAAAATATGTTGACATGGTATATCTTTTATACACTTTTATTCAAATTAAAGTGATAATTTTATTAATCAAGAGGAATAATTTAATGAAAATATACTGCTATTTATTACTGATCTCTCTGGCTCTGTTTGTTGTATCATGCGACAGGCCAGTTAAACAGATTAGAAAGTCTTCAACATCCGCAGAAGACAGCATGAAATCCCAGGCTAAAAGATCTGATATCAGAAATGACGAAAAAAAAGGGAACGCTTCAGAAATTAATAAAAAGCAAATCGCAGATAAAAACAATACTCTCACCTGGGGCAATGGAAAATATAAATACATAGGAGATATTAAAGATGGAAAACCCCACGGCAAAGGAACACTATATATTTATGATGAAAACGGAAATTTAATCAGTGCCCAGGAAGGTCAATTTGAATATGGAAAACAGATTGGAAATTTCAAAGTCAAGAATTTTGACAATAAAGGAAATTTAATCAGCGAATTCGAAGGAACAGTTAAAAATGCCAAATATATAAACGGGAAACTTACTACTTACGATAAAGACGGTAAAATTTCAAGTGTTTATACCGGTTCTTTTCTTGATAATAAACCGGATGGCGATGGCGTTATAATTGAATACGACAAAAACGGAAAAATCAAAAGAAAAATTGAAGGTAAATTTAAAAACGGCACGCCAATTGGAGATTTGAAAGTAACAAATTACAGCAATAAAGGTGAAGTTATAAGCCGATTTACCGGAACTTTAAAAAACGGGAATTATGATGCAGGCACACTTGAGACACTGGATGAAAACGGGAAACTGATTTCAAAATATACAGGACAATTTGCTGATAATAAACCTGAAGGCCATGGTATCTTAAGCGAATATGACAAAGACGGAAAATTAATCCGCTCACTTGAGGGATCATTTTTCGATGGCAGGCCAAGCGGTAAATTAACAGTTTCATATTATGATAAAGATGGAATTATTACAAAAAAAATTACAGGACAGTTCAAAGACGGCAATTTCAATGGCGATGCTAAAATAGAAGAGTTCGATAAAAATGGAAAGATTACAAGTATTTATACAGGAGATGTTAAAAACGGGAAACCAGAAGGACAGGGAACCTTAATAAAATATGATGTGGACGGTAAAAAGATTTCCGAGTATAAAGGAACTTTTAAAGACGGCAAAGAAAACGGTGTAGGTCAGCTGACAGTCTATTATAAAAACGGAACAGTTAAATCTCTATATAAGGGCAATTTCAAAAACGGCAAGTTTGACGGAAATGGAGAACTTTCTGAATACGATGAGAAAGGAAATCTTCTTACAAAGTACGAAGGTGAATTCAAGGAAGGTAAAAAAGACGGCGAAGGCACCCTCTGGGTTCATAAGAACGGGAAGCTTGTAAGAAAATATATTGGTCAGTACAAAGATGACAAAGAACACGGCCAGGGTTCTGAATTTATATATAATTCAAAAGGCATTCTTGTAAGTAAATACCTGGGGATGTTTCAGAATGGTAAAAAAACCGGCGAAGGCACACTTTTCACTTACAACGAAAATGGAAAACTGGTTTCACAGTATCTTGGTCAGTTTATTGATGGAATTCCGAATGGAGACGGAACATTAATAAAATACAACAGCAGAGGGAAAATAGTTTCTAAATATATAGGACAGTTTAAAGACGGGAAAGAGCATGGCGAAGGATCAATGTTTATTTATGATGAAAACGGAAAATTGATAAATAAATTCTTTGCTGCCTGGTCAAATGGCAAAAAAGGCGTTGAAAAGCCAATGAGCTATGGCGAAGGCGATTCATATAGCGGCGAATGGAAAGACGGCAAAAAGCATGGATATGGCGTGTATATCTGGGGAAAATCATCCAAATGGTTTGGTGCTAAATATTCCGGATATTTTAATATAGATAAAAAATCGGGCCGGAGCTCTCTGACTCTTCCTTCCGGAGATAAATACTTCGGAGAGTTCAAAGATGGAGAGATTGAAGGCGAAGGTGTCTGGTACTATGTTGATGGTTCAAGATTTATTGCAACATTTAAAAAAGGGAAATGCGTAAACAAAGGAATGAAAATATGGGCAGATGGAACAAAATATATTTCTGCAATTGACAGTTATTACCATAGCGAAAAAAATTCCTATATGCCGTACGGCGAAGATGGAAAGTATAAAACAAAAACAATCAATGACACAAGTAAAAACGGCAAGGATACTTATTTCTGGGATGCCGAAACTATATTTGAAGAAGAATATAAATAATTATTATGAATATCAATGTTCTATTCTTTACAGGCATCCGCTGGATTTCATTGAATATGATTTTTTTCAAGGTTATATTAACGTCATACGCGTGATAATTCATAAAATTATTATTATAATTATAAAAAATTGTTGGACAACGCTAACAATAGAGCATATCATTAAAAAAATTAAAAAAAATATTTTTTTTAATTGCATTTGAACCTGAAAAAAAAATTCTGCCATCCGATGTGATAACTTGCTTATTATTTTAAATTTTTTATTATTAAAATACTGGACAAAAAAATTAATTATTTTACGCTGACATTCACTTCAATAAAAAAAATAGCAGGAATCTATAATGAAAACATTGTTCATCGGCAATAGAGACATGATGCAGGACATGGATATGCTTGACTATTTCATCGACGAAGAATTCGTTCAGGTAATGAACAAGTATGAACTTATGGAATCCCAGATCGTTTATTTCTCTGCAGGTGAAGCTAAAATCAAGGAAATTTTAATTAAAAAGTTTCCATCATATTCTGTATAGCAGCAGGCAAAAGCTGTAACTTCAAATAATGATTATCTTCTTTTTTAAATAAATCTTTCAAATATAACTGAAGGTTTATCTGTTTAACAGATGGTGAGAGAAGTCGAACCAGCTACAATAATGACACAGTATTTCTACCGTTTCTTTTTGATTCATACAAAGCCCTGTCAGCTCTTTCTATAAAATCATGGCTGCTGAAATCAAGCGACTGGTCAAACTGGGTTATGCCGATGGATATAGTTGCATTTAGGACTTTATCATCATATAAGACTTCCGATTCTTCAATGCTCTGCCTTATCCTTTCAGCAACAATCAGTGCTTCATGAATATCTGTTTTCGGAAGTATTACTGAAAATTCCTCGCCTCCATATCTGGCAGCTATATCTGTAGGACGGAGGCTGTCTTTAATTATTGCTGCAACATTTTTAATTACAATATCACCTGCTGTGTGCCCGTATGTATCATTAAATTCCTTAAAATGATCAATATCAGCCATAATCAGCGAAAGCATTCTTTTTGATTTTACAGTTCTATCAATCTCATCAACAAGTGCTGACTGAAAATAATGATGTATTTTCAGCTTGGTCATCATATCGGTTGTTGCCATTTCATATAAATATGAATTATGTATCGCGATACCGGCAAGCGAAGCAATATCGAGCAGATACTGTTTTTCCGAATCGGTAAACTTGTTTATATTCATATTTATTCTATCACCGAGAATTATTATACCGTTTACTTTTCCTTTACTTGTAAGAGGCACAAGAAGACCTGGATCCAGAATTTTTATAATCTGTAAACCGTTATCAGTTTTGGGGACAATCTTGTTTACTTCATCAAAAGTGAGGCATTTTGTTTTTTCCTGAAGCAGCTTTAAAACACCGCTTGATTGATCAATTTCATATTCTTTTAAATGATCAAGATCAAAACCTTTATAATTCCGGTGTAAAGAGTAGTTTTCAGAACCAATACCTTTCTGTAAAAAAATGCCTGCCTTTAATAGCTGCATCTGCCCCATACATGTGAATAGTATGGAGTCAATTAGAGAATTATAATCAAGAGTTGAATTCAGGCCTTTGCTGATTTCAATAAGCTGCCTGAGATCGTAAATCTTTCTCTCGTAATTCTCAATTTCAACAGGGTATTTCATATCCATATATTATTTACTATTTAGAGGCCCTGATGACGTCAATCTATTAATTGCATCTTTCAGATCAATTCTACCGTCATAAATTGCCTTGCCCACAATACAGCCGGTAAGGCCGGAGCTTTCCAGTTCAGATAAAGATACAATATCTTCATATTTAGTTACACCGCCGGAGGCAATAAGTTTTACTCCAGGAGCTTTCTGCAATATATCAGCCATTGATTTTATATTCGGGCCCGTAAGCATTCCGTCTGTTGCTATATCAGTAAATATAAAATTTTTAATGCCGTCTGATTGAAATTTTTTTATTACTTCAATTGCAGGAATCCGGCTGACAGATTTCCATCCATGCGTTGCAGCCATTCCGTCTTTTGCATCAACTCCAGCAACAATATATTCTGAATACTTTTTTATTGTTTCGCTGAATTCATCATTCAGGAGAACAGTACCTGCTATAATTCTTTTAATACCCGCATCAATATATTTCCTGATAGAAGCTTCTGTTCTGATGCCGCCGCCGATTTCCACTGGAATTTTAATTGATTCAGATATTTTTTTAACCAGATTGAAATTAATCAGTTCTCCGGCAAAGGCTCCGTCGAGATCAACAATATGAATAAGCTCTGCTCCATCTGATTCGAATTTCTTCGCAACAGAAACTGGATCATCGGAATAAATAGTAGCCCTGTCCGGATCGCCCTGAATTAAACGGACGCATTTCCCGTCTTTTAAATCTATAGCAGGTATTATCAGCATGAAAGCCTCACAAAATTTTCAATAATCTTCAAACCGTTTGAATGGCTCTTTTCAGGATGAAACTGAGTCGCAATTAAATTTCCGTCCGATACTATGCATGGGAATTTCAAGCCATATTCAGACTCGCCTGTTATCCATTTATCTTCGTGCACTTCCGGATAATATGAATGAATAAAGTAAAAATAAGATGAATCAGGAATCCCTTCGAGAAACCTTGACTTCTTTCTGAAAGCAACAGTGTTCCATCCCATATGAGGAACTTTAAGTTTATCAGACTTAAATCGAACAACATCTCCATCAATAACATTCAGGCCTTCTGATTTTCCGAATTCCTCGCTTGTTGAAAACAGCAGCTGGAAGCCAAGACAAATTCCCATAAAATATCCGCCGGATGATATATAATCCCTGATTGCATCTATCCATCCGGCCTTTTTAAAATTTTCCATAGCCATTGCAAAGGCTCCGTCTCCTGGAAGCACAACAGCCTTTGATGATTTCAAATCAGACGGATCCCTGGATATCATCACATTGTCAGAGTATAGCTCAAAAGCTTTTACTACGGATCTGAGATTTCCCATACCGTAATCTATAACTGTAATCATTAAATAGTACCTTTAAGTGAAGGTATAGAGCCTGACAAAGCCGGATCAATTGAATAAGCCTGATACAGTGCAATCCCGAAAGCCTTGAATATTGATTCATGTATATGGTGCCTGTTGTCGCCGTAATTCTGAATTATATGCAGATTAAGCCCGGCACTTGATGAAAAGGATTTCATGAACTCAAGAGTGAGCTCCTCGCTGAACTGATTGATATAGCCTGCAAGCTCGCATCCTGTATAATGAAAATAGGCTCTGCCGGAAAGATCCACTGCAACAGTTGATAAAGAGTCATCCATAGGAATCATTACGCTTGCAAATCTTCTAATTCCGGATTTATCTCCAAGCGATTCCCTGAAAGCAGCTCCAATGCAAATGCCAATATCCTCAATTGAATGGTGGTCATCAATATGCGTATCGCCTCTGCAGATCAGTTTCAGATTAAATCTGCCGTGTTTGGCTGCAGATGCAATCATATGATCGAAAAACGGAACTCCGCTTTCAATTGTTGAAGGCTCAAGGGAATCGAGCAGTATTTCAACAGTTATATCCGTTTCATTTGTCTTTCTGGAATTTTTTCCTTTTCTCATTCTGCACCGCCGGATTTATATAATTATAAAAATACTTATTTAATCATTTTTTCCTGTCAAGATTTTAAAAAATCAATCTGCTCTGAAAATCACCTCATTAGGTGATGTAATTTTTTCTGAATCGGAAATAACCGCCTCATTCTTCAACAAATCCTGCGAAGAATCAGCAGTATAGGCAGAAAATGTTTTTTTAAATAATTTTTTACCTGATAAATAATTTTTAAAATAGCATATCCCCATTCCGTCTGATATCCAGGATGGATCAAATCCATTTTTTATTGCATTTTTCAAAACAGCCGATTTAAAATCAAGGGAATAAACTGAGCTTATACCGTTCATTTTAAATGAAACTGCAACTTTGTCCTTGCTTAAAGCAGATATTCCGGATGGATGTTTTATGTTTTCTATAATTTTATAATCCTGTTTTAATTTCAGATCCAACACATATAGTGAATATTTAGCGCTGAATGGATTATCATTTGAATTCTTATTAGAAAAATAAAGCACTGTATTTTCATCAGCTAAAACAGGAAACTTTTTATCAGAATAATCAGAAACAATTCTATTTAATTTTCCTGTCAGCGAATTAAAAAAAAATATGCCCGACGATTCGTTTGTATATCCTATGAATAAATATTTACCGCCTGCATAAATTTTCATATCTGATATTCTGCGAAAAGGCAGATAAAACACCTGAAAAACTCCGTCTGTTTTTAAATCAATAGACGAAACTAAAATCTGATCAGCTTTAATTTCAGCCCTGCAGACTGCTCCGGAATCCGGATGCCATGCCATTATTTGTGATTGATTATAAAAAATTCCAGATGAAATTTTTCTTTCTGTTCCGTCAGAAAAAGTTTTTATCATTATACCGTCTTTATCACCAATGATAGCAGCTGTTCCATCAGGAGAAACTGCAACTGCAGAATCTTTACTGAAAATAAAGTTTCTGTTTTGCGATTCATCTTCCGCTTCGGAAATAATTTCATCAATTTGTAAAGTATCTTTCCAGATTTTAACAAGCTCATCTTCAGATTTTCCGTATATTTTTTCAAATGCAGCAGTTACCCCGCCTGAATCATATGCTTCCCTGAAAAAAAGAGGGATTCTACTTTTGAATTTTTTCTCAAGAAACCCGAAAAATGAAACAGCAGCATGATTAAAAGTTTCAATCTCCGGAGATTTTAAAATCTCCGAGTATTTTTTTTTATCTGCTGCAGTTAATCCGGCAGCATCAATTCCTATATCAGTTGAAGTGATGTACAGGCTGTAACCTTTTATTATCCACTCAGGAATATCATTTACAATAGATTTATTGATCAGCAGGGAATCATTTTTCATTGCGGATATTAGAACGCAGGACAGCTGAAAAGCAGCAGCTTCACCGGCTTCAATATAAGATCCTGAAAATTTAACGTCTATACTGTTCCTGGAATATTTTTTTTTATTGGAAGAATTTCCATAAGAAAGATTTATCATAATAGGATCATTTATTTCAAATTTCAATTTCTCAGACTGAATTTTATAATTTTTTTCAAGATATGAAATGATGTAATACGCGCATTTCTCCATTCCGGCCGGATAAATGATATCGAAATGAACTGTGCTTGCCTTGTCCTGGGAAAACAGCGGAAGAGAAATTAGAAGTATAGCAAAAAAATATTTTATCAATTTGCCTGGCCATCGAGAAAATAAAGTGATTTGATATCTTCAGACTGAACCCTGCCTTCTTTAATAATCCTGAGACTTCCGTCTGAAATATCTACCATGGATGGCGGAATATGATCTTTGCAGAATTCTTTTATTATAATTATCAGATGGACTGTTCCGCTAAATGTTTTAATGATATCCGCCTCTCTGAAAATCTTTTTTTTAATGCACTCTGCAGGGATAAACAATACAGGATTTCCGATTTTATTTATAAAATCATGTATATATTTACTTCTTGGCATTCTCATTGTTACTGCGGAATTTTCTTTTTTGCTCTTCATTGACACATTAATTTCCCCGGGCCAGATTCTATGAAGAAAATCAAAATCATGTTTGCCTATTTCAACAGCAGCGCCGGCCATTTTGAAATTTGATATCAGCAAAGTGGACTCTTCACTAGGATTAAATGCGTTATTTAAATTATGATGGTTTTTTTCCGTAAATTCAGGGGAAACAAGAAGGCCGTACATGCAGTCTACAGGAATCAAAACAGCTCCGCCGGCTGCAAACACATCTGTCATTGATTTAATCAATTCCGGATCAATTGAGCTGTCTTTTTTCAGTTTTTTAATTTTTATTATTTCAGTTTTTACATGTTTATTCATCAGCCGGCTCACTGCTCCTGATCATCCTGCTGAACAGAAAGATCATTATCAATGCTGAAAGAATCAGCCAGATAAGCCTCATGTGACCGAGGTTGACCCTGTTTTCATCTTCAGATACAGGCAGAACCCTGTTCTCTTTTGAAGCTCCTCCCTTAAAAAAAAGAAGCCTGTCGCCTCTGCCCGTGAATCCCGATTTTTGAAAATCATTTTCTGAAATTGTACCGGATAAATATTCTTTATATAAAGATTCAAGCTCGCGGTTTTCCGCTTTTAATTCAGACATAACCGAGACGAGTCTCTGCTTCTTTAATTCAAGATTCCGCCTTTCCAGTATTCCGCTTTCACTGAAAATAAAAACATACACTCCGGAAAGAAAAAAAGCAGCAGCGATTATATATAATTTATGAATTTGCCTTTTCAATATTTCTGAAATTCCCTATACCTTTGAATGAAGCCATTCGCCCCAGGGACTCCTCTATTCTTAACAGCTGATTGTATTTTGCAAGCCTGTCTGTTCTTGAAGCTGAACCGGTTTTAATCTGACCTGTATTCAAGCCTACAACAAGATCAGAAATAGTTGTGTCTTCAGTCTCTCCGGATCTATGCGAAACAACAGCAGTATAACCTGCTTTCTGAGCCATATTGATTGCTTCTATCGTTTCAGTTAAAGTTCCAATCTGATTAAGTTTAATTAAAACTGAATTTGCTATTCCTTCCTTAATTCCCTTTTTAATTAACTCGGTATTGGTTACAAAAAGATCGTCTCCAACAAGCTGGACCTTTTTGCCAAGTCTGTCTGTTAAAATCTTCCAGCCTTCCCAGTCGTTTTCAGCCAGGCCGTCTTCAAGAGAAATTATTGGATAGCTTTTAATCCACTTTTCATAAAAATCAACCATTTGAGAACTATCGAGCTCTCTTCCGTCGCTTTTGGAAAAAACATATTTCTTTTTCTTTGCATCATAGAATTCACTTGAGGCAGGATCAAGAGCTATGTAGATATCTTTGCCTGGTTTAAATCCGGCTTTTTCAATTGCGCTTATTATCAGCTCAAGGGGCTCTTCATTGGATTTGCATGATGGAGCAAATCCTCCTTCATCACCAACGCTTGTTGAATATCCTTTAGTTTTCAGAACGCTTTTTAATGTATGGAAAACTTCAGTTCCCATTCTGAGGGCTTCACTGAAATTTTTTGCACCGGCAGGCATTACCATGAATTCCTGCATATCAACATTGGAATCTGCATGGGAACCACCGTTCATGATATTCATCATTGGAACAGGAAGCTCGCACGCTCCAACCCCGCCGAGATATCTGTATAAAGGCATTTCTATAGTTTCAGCAACGGCTTTAGCGCAGGCAAGAGATACGCCGAGCATGGCATTTGCGCCGAGTTTTGATTTATTCGGGGTGCCGTCCAGAGCAATAAGAATCCTGTCAATTTCAATCTGCTGCAATGCGTCCATATCAATAATTGAACCAGAAATAATTTCATTCACATTTGCAACTGCTTTTAAAACTCCCTTGCCCAGATATCTTCCTTTATCGCCGTCTCTCAGCTCAACAGCTTCATGTTCCCCTGTTGACGCTCCGGATGGCACAGCAGCCCGGCCGGTAAATCCCGATGATAATTCAACCTCAACCTCAACTGTAGGATTTCCTCTTGAATCAAGAATTTCTCTGGCGTGAACATCTGTTATTATAGTCACTTTTTTTCTCCTGAAACAGAATTTGAAATTACATAATGATGGTAGCTATTTTGAATATTTGATACAATTAAGCAGGAATTAGTCAAGAATAAAATGGCTATGATAAAAATTCAGATGAACGGAGCTCCTCGATCAGATCAGAAAGCTTCAGCCTGTCCTGTTCCGATATAAGATCGAATTTAAAACCGCCTTTATAAATAATATCAGCATCCTGTTTTTTAAAAATTCTCCAGGCCGGCTCTACACCGATAAGAAACATACTGTTTTTATAATGCAGCCGTATGAAAAAATCATCAAGGGCTTCTATTTTTGATTTTTGTGAATTTGTTACATTGCTGATATCAACAGCCACTCCGCCAAGGCTGATATCAAAAATTTCGGCTCTGATGGATTCATCTGCATCAAGATCAAATTCAACAAAAAAAAGTGATATTTTTTTTTCAATATCACCAACCCGCATGAAGCGCTTATTTTTTCTTAAATCCATTTATATATAGTCCAAAATATTTATTTAACAAATAATTTCGAAAAGTAAGTATAAATTTCTTCAGCTTGTTCTGAATTTTTTCCTTCTGTAATTATCCTGAAAACCGGCTCAGTGTTCGATGCACGGAGATGAACCCAGCCGCCGTTAAATTCAGGATGCTCTTCGAAATCGATTCTGAGACCGTCTATAGATGAAATCTTTTCTTTTCTAAACATGTCTTTTATTTTTTTAATATGCTCAGGGCCGAACTTTTTCGGATCGTACTTCACCTTGCCTTTCTTCATTACATACTGGGGCAGATCAGCAACTATTTCCGAAACAGGTTTTCCCTTTTCAGTCATCATTTCAAGAATATACGCAATTCCTGCAAGGCTGTCCCGACCGAGATGAATTTCAGGCGAGATGACACCGCCGTTTCCCTCTCCGCCGATTCTCGCGCCAAGCTTTCTCATTTCCTCAACTACATTTATCTCTCCGACTTTTGAACGGAAAAATTTGCAGCCGTACTTAACAGCTATATCCTCAACAGCGCGCGTGGTGGATAGATTTACAACTACATTGCCTTTCTTCTTAGCAAGCAGATGCTCTGTTACAAGAGCAACAGTGTATTCTTCTCCGATAGGCCTTCCTTTTTCATCAACTACAGCAAGCCTGTCAGCATCAGGATCCTGGGCAAATCCAATATCGCTTTTATTTTTAATTACCGCTTTGGATAAAGCGCTCAAATTTTCCGGAAGAGGCTCTGCAATTCTCGGGAAAACTCCGTTTATTTCGCAATATACAGGGTCTATGCTGCAGTTAAGTCTCTTCAGCATATCAGGAGTTATGATTGATCCGGCACCGTTTACTGAATCGAGAGAGATTTTAAATTTCTTTTCAGATATTTTTTTTGTATTAACAGCACTGAAAACTTTTTTAATATGAATATCCGAAGCAGATGTATTTTTAATTATATTTCCAACTCCGCTGAAATCAGGATATTTAAAAGAGCCTTCCATTAGTTTGAAAAATTTCGGGATCTGCACTGCATTTAAAAATGACCCTGTTTTATCAATTAGCTTGAATGCGTTCCAGTCAATCGGATTGTGTGATGCGGATATTACAATACCTCCTGCTGCTTTAAGTTCTTCAACCATTATCTGAACAGTTGGTGTAGGTACTATGCCGAGATCCACAACATCGCATCCCGAGAGAGAAAGGATTGACTGCATACCGAGGGAAACAGCCTCTCCTGTAGGCCTGCTGTCTCTTCCTATAACAACAAGTCCTCTGTTTGCAAATTTCGCGAAAGCTGAACCTACAGCCAATATCAATTCCGGAGTTAAAGTATCTCCAACTACCCCTCTAATTCCTGAAACGCTTTTCATTAAAGTCGACATATTAATCTCTTCTGCTTCTTCTGGTTTTTTTTCTTTTCACTCCGCCTTCAACAGGAGCTGGGGCATTATTTTTATTTGACTTGATTGATTTATTCACATAGGCGGCATTCACAGGAACGCCTCCGCCGCCGAACTGCTCAACCTCTGCATGAAATTCATTTCCCACAGCTTTATAATCAACTGTGTCTTCCTCAACTCTTTCCATTTTAACTTTAAGCATATATTCAATAATCTCTTTTTTCAAGGATGTAAGCATATCCTTGAAAAGTTCAAATCCCTGAAGCTTATATTCAATTAGAGGATTTTTTTCTCCATAGCCGACAGTCCATATTCCGTCGCGAAGCTCATCCATTGAAAGAAGATGGTCTCTCCATTTGGTATCTATCACCTGAAGAGAAATCAGTCTTTCTATTATCCTCATATCATGTGAACCTGCATCATTTTCTTTTTTGCGATATGCCGCAAGCACTGTATCAGCAACCGCATTTACAAAAGAATCATATGACATAACCGCAGGATCTGTTTTTGTATAATCGATCTCAACCATAAAATCATTTTTCAGCCATGCGTTCATTCCATCGAGATTCCATTCCTCATGATGCCTTGCTCCGCCTGTAAAATTATCCACCTGATTCTGGCACACATCATCAATATAAGTGATAATTTTTTTTGATATATCCTCGCCATCAAGAATTTCATTTCTTTCTTTATAGATATATTCCCTCTGGGCATTCATTACATCATCATACTCAAGAAGGTGCTTTCTTATTTCGAAGTTACGCCCCTCAACACGTTTTTGTGCGCTTGCAATAGCGTTTGTAACCATTTTGCTTTCTATTTCCTGGCCCTCTTCCATGCCGAGACGCTGCATAACAGCTGAAATCCTCTCAGGGCTGAAAAGCCTCATCAGATCGTCTTCAAGGGAGAGATAAAATCTTGATTCGCCCGGATCTCCCTGCCTTCCGGAACGTCCCCGAAGCTGATTGTCAATCCTTCGCGCCTCATGTCTTTCTGTACCAAGTATGTATAAACCGCCTGCAGCAACAACCTTTTCGTGGTTTACCGCCCACTCTCTGCCCTGCCTTAAAATATTATGCGCCTTATTTTTATCCTGACCTATCATTTTCTCATGATATTTATCTGCTTCATCAAATTCGCTTTTAAGAATGGCAAGTTTATATGAATTCCATACTTCAGCATCATGAACAGGTATATGAGCTTCAAGCTCGTCAATATAAAGCCTGCGTCCGCCAAGCACAATGTCAGTACCACGTCCTGCCATGTTTGTTGCTATTGTAACAGCTGACGGCCTTCCTGCTTCGGCAATAATCTGAGCTTCTTTTTCATGGTACTTAGCATTAAGAACGTTATGGATAACGCCGCGCGATTTCATCAGTATAGAAAGCTTTTCTGATTTTTCTATTGAAATAGTTCCAACAAGAATCGGCTGTCCCTTCTTTGTTTTAACTATAATATCCTCAACTATGGCATTAAATTTTTCTCTTTCAGTTCTGTAAACTTTATCAGGCTGGTCTTTCCTTATCATTGGCATGTTGGGCGGAATAACCACAACATCGAGCTTGTAGATTTTCTTGAACTCCATTGCCTCTGTATCAGCTGTACCGGTCATACCTGCAAGTTTTTTATACATCCTGAAAAAATTCTGAAATGTTACTGTTGCAAGTGTCTGGCTTTCGCGTGCTATTGTAACATTCTCCTTGGCTTCAAGCGCCTGGTGCAGACCGTCCGAATATCTTCTTCCAGGCATGAGCCTTCCAGTGAATTCATCAACGATGAGAACTTCTCCGTCCTTAACAATATAATCTATATCCCTGCGGAAAAGCGAATGAGCTTTCAAAGCCTGGTTGATATGATGAAGCGTATCAATATGCTTGTTGTCATAAAGGTTATCGATCTTCAGAAGCCTCTGCACATGCAAAATCCCTTCTTCAGTTAAATTCACATGCCTGTCTTTTTCATTAATCTCATAATCAACCTTATCTTTCAGATTCGGGATTATCTTATTTATTAAAAAATATTTTTTAGTGGATTCTTCAGTTGAGCCGGATATGATAAGCGGAGTTCTTGCCTCGTCTATGAGGATCGAATCCACCTCGTCAACAATTGCGAAATTGAGCGGCCTGAGAACCCTGAGGCTCTTGTGCTCAACCATGTTGTCCCTGAGGTAATCGAACCCGAATTCATTATTCGTTCCATAAGTAATATCGCATCTGTACGCTGTCTGCCTGTCTTCATGATCCATGTCGTGCTGAATAATTCCGACCGTCAGCCCCAGAAACTTGTAAATTTTCCCCATCCATTCAGCGTCGCGTCTTGCCAGGTAGTCGTTGACTGTTACAAGATGAGCTCCAAGCCCGGTAAGAGCATTGAGATACAGCGGACATGTTGCAACCAGGGTTTTACCCTCACCTGTTTTCATTTCAGAAATCCGTCCCTGATGGTGAACAACTCCACCCATCATCTGAACGTCAAAATGACGCATTCCGAGAGTTCTTACGGATGCTTCGCGGACAAGCGCAAATGCTTCAGGAAGAATATCATCCAGAGTTTCACCCCTGGTGAGCCTTTCCCTGAATTCAAAAGTTTTCTGTTTCATTTCGTTATCGGAAAGTTTTTTAATCGCAGGTTCGAATGAATTGATTTTTTCAATCATCGGTTTTAATTTTTTTACATCTCTTTCGTGCTTTGTTCCGAAAAAAATGCTGAAAAATTTATCTATCATGGCAGAATCCTTTATTTTAAAACAGAATTTATGTATTGCGGATAACAAAACAGATTTATTTCGGGGTTAAATTTAATCAAGAGAATTTTTTAAAAATCTGAGCAGCAATGCATTGCCTTTTTTTCATTAAAATTCGCAAGCTTTCCGGATGTCGTATATATTCATAGCATCACTGTGGAAAACACCGTGTTATTCGATAAAAAACATCTGACAGATTATAAATTTAATTTATAATCTGTCAGGAATAAAATATGCAATATAATCTCAAAATAACTAAAACATATAGTGAATAATAATTGCGACTATAACTCCAACTATACTACCGCCTAAAATCTGCAGCGGAGTATGGCCGATATTTTCAACAAATTTGTCCTTGAATTCTTTTATTACCAGATCATTATTTCTCATAATCTCATTAAGGAGTCTTGCCTGTTTTCCTGTTTCCCATCTTACGCCTGTTGCATCTATTAGAACTATAAAAGTAAATAAAACTGCAAGCATGAAGGTGCTGGTAGGTCCCTCAAAAAATAATATTGCGGATGTTGCTGAAACCACTGAAGCGGAATGCGAACTTGGAAAGCCGCCCTGCACAAAAATCAGGTCCCATAAACTGAATCTTTTTGTTTTGATAATGCCGATAGAAATTTTAATGGTCTGTGAAGTTATATATGAAAAAAGCCCTGATATGAATATCTTGTTTGAAATTATTGAATATAATGTTTCCACAGACTATCTCCAGATGCAATTTTTTTAGTATCATAAATAATCTATAAAATAAGTCAATAATAAATCAATAATGCAGCTATTTATCCCCGATCATTAAAAAGACCGGATATTCCTTAATTACTCCATCTGAAGCAGTTTTTTCCAAAAAATAAACGGTATCAAATCTTATATTTTTAAATCCGGCATTTATAAAGATATTTTTAAGATTTTCCCTTTCAAAACCAAAGTGATGAATGCCGGTTTGATCCGAATGAAAATTGCCGTCTTCCTTATCAATATCTGCAATTGCAATCATGCCTGCATCATTTAAAATGCTGTAAAACAAAGAAGCAGCATCTTCAGTTGATTTCATATGATGCAGAGTCATGGAGCTTACAACCACATCAAATTTAAGTTTTTTAATATTTAAATTTTCTGAATCATTAACAACTGCAGAAATATTTTTTATCCCCATCCGGTCTGACTTTTCCTTCAGGACTTCCAGCATACCAATGGATTCATCAATTGCAGTTACAGATTTCACAAGCTGCGAAATTGCGAGGCTCACAAGCCCTGTGCCTGCACCGAAATCAGCTACAACTGTTTTTTCATCAAAAACAATATTTTTTATAATAGCTGTACTCACTGCTTCAGCAAGAAGCTGGCGGGGCGGCGTTTCCCATGTTTTTGCAATATCATCAAATTTCGATTTATTCATTTTATCCTCAGATTCTCACAGAAAAAGCATCAATAATTATAATCCTATAATCTGCTTGGCCTTATTTACTCCATCAACCGCGTCAGTTCCGTAAAATGCTCCGATTCCATTTGCATATTCTTCATTAACAACGGCTCCGCCAACAAGAAGTTTTGTTTTAATTTTTCCGGATCGTATTGAATCAGAAACGACCTTAAGCTCGTTCATGGTAGTGGTCAGGAGAGAGCTAAGACAGAGTATATCAGGCTTCAGCCTGTTTACTGCTTCAGTTATAATATCAATATCAACATCCTTGCCCAGATCATGTACCTCAAACCCGTGATTTTCAAGCATCATAGCAACTATGTTTTTTCCAATATCGTGGATATCGCCCTTGACAGTGCATATTACAACCCTGCCTGCAGAAGTTGAATTTTTTAATGTCAGGAGAGGCTTTAATATCAGAAAACCTTTTTTCATTGCATTTGCTGATGAAATCATCTGAGGCAGGAAATATTCTCCTGTGCTGTAATATTCTCCAACCTTTTCGAGAGCCTTAAGCAGACCCAGATCCATTATTTCCTTCGGCTCTTTTGTATTAAGCGCTTCCATTACATTCGCTTCTATTTCATCAATATTTCCTTCAACAACACAGGAGTATATTCTGCTTATGATATCAGCGTCAGCAGCAGCATTGATCTGCGGAGTTGTTTCAGCCTTGATTTCCTTACCCTTGAAATAAGAAATATATTTTACCGCATCCTTATCCGCTCCGCTTAGAAAATCAAATGCAAGCTTTTCCTCTTCAGAAAAACTCTCTGGAATATTGTACGATGTCGGATTGAGTATAGCAGCTGTGAGCCCTGCATCAACAGCCATTTTCAGAAATACGTTATTGATAAATTTTCTCTGAGGCAGGCCGAAAGAAACATTGCTAAGCCCTATAGATGTCTTGATTCCCCTTGATGAAAAATGCCTTATAACCTTCACTGTTTCAACAGCCGATCCCGGTTCTGCACTTTCAGTCAGAATAAGCGGATCGATAAAAATTCTGTCTTTCGATATTCCTTCAGATTCAAGGATTCCAATAAGCTTCTCGCCGATCCGGATTCTATTTGCCGAATCTCTGTGAATACCTGTTTCATCAAGGCACATTGCCACAACAAAACATCCGAATTTTTTTATAATCGGAAGAATTTCTTTAATGCTTTTTTCATTTCCATTTATTGAATTTACAATCGGAATACCCGGATATGTCATGAGTGCTTTTTCAAGAACTGCAGGGTTATCGGAATCTATCATCAGCGGTGCTGAAGTGATTCCTGTAAGGGTATAAACAGATTTATGCATTGAAGATATTTCATCGATACCGGGAACTCCCACGTTTATATCGAGCACATCCGCTCCATCTGCAACCTGCGCCTTGGAATCGCTTCTTAAAAAAGACTGGCTTCCTGTTTTCAGATCCTCTGCGAATTTTTTTCTTGCTGTAGGATTCAGTCTCTCTCCAACAATGACAAGATCTTTCTGTTTTTTTAAATTTATAGTCATTCCCCTGCTTGTAAGGAAATAGTGATTTTTATTTTTCACAGTTTCATTTTTAAACTGTGTTTTTTTAACCATATCGCTTAATGCCTTAATGTGCAATGGATTTGTTCCGCAGCACCCGCCTATCACCTTCACGCCTATCTTTGCAAAACCGAGAGACGTTGCAGCGAATTTTTCCGCAGATAATGTATATACAGCCTTTCCGTCAATAAATTCAGGGAACCCGGCATTTGCCCACACGCTCAAATGAAGTCCTATTTCATTTATTTTATCTATGGATTCAGTGTATATTTCAAGAAGAGCATCCGGCCCCATGCTGCAGTTTGCTCCGACAACATCCGCACCCATTTGTGATAGCGTTGCAAATGCCGTGAGCATATCAGTGCCGGACATAGTTTTTCCGCTGTTATCAAACGAGAGGCTGCAGATTACTGGAAGCTTTGTTTCACTTTTTGCAGCAAGCAGTGCAAGCTTTGCTTCCTGTATGTCTGTCATGGTTTCAATTATAATTGCATCAGCTCCGCCGTTTTCAAGGCCTTTCATCTGCGGCCTGAATGAATTGTATATTTCATCTGCAGGAAAATTGCCCATAGGCTCAACGAGAAGACCGGTCGGCCCTACAGAACCCCCGACAAAAGCACCTGCTTTATCTGCTGCTTTTCTTCCTGCAGATGCTGCTTTTTCATTAATTTCAAGGCATCTTACGGATAAGCCGTATTCAGACAGTTTTAGCATGCTTCCGCCGAATGAATTTGTCTCTATCAGTTCTGCACCGGATTCAATAAACAGCGAGTGTATTTCCTCAACTACATCCGGCCTGTCTATATTCAGTATTTCAAGCGGCCCTTTATGGTTTGGAACTTTATGAAAAAGCGAAGTTCCCATTGCACCGTCCATAATTATTGGTCCGGAAGCTGCGAGTCTTTCTTTGAATGTCATTAATTTATCCTTATTTTAAACTATATCAATATATCTTGATATAGTAATATAGTTAATGTATTTTGTCAAGTGTATTTTCAAAAAATTATATCTTTCTCGATGTTTGATTAATGCCGGTTAAAAGCTCCTCAACTATCATATCAGCATTATCTTTTTGTTCCGGCGGGACAGGAATTACCAGATTTTCAGAAATTATTTTATATCCGGACTGTTTTGAATATTTCACATGAATATATTCCAATTCCCCTGAAATCTTTTTTATATCATAGTCTGTTACCCGGGAATCCATCCAGTCGCAGACTTTATCATCCATAACTACGCCAAATTTTGAAAAAATTACTTTTGAATTATAAAGATGATATCTTTTATGAGTAAACATCATAATCCAGAAAACAGCTATAAGCACGGCAGAAATTGATACACCGATAATTTTTCCCTGAAGATTTTCAGAAAACAGAGATGAAACGCCTATAGCTGAAAAAATAGCTGCCATTATTAAAAAAACCGCAACGCGCCCTTTTTTATCCTGAATAAATAAAATTTTTCTGGAAGCCTGCCACATTGCAGGAGTTATTTCCCACTCAGCTATCAGATTTTTCGGGGAAACCATTTCATTATAAGTCATTGTATCAAGAATTATTATAAAAATCCGCACAGCAAAAACCATAGACGCAAATGCGCCTGGCACGATAAAAAGCATAAAATATACACCAATTGCCCACTCGAGAGTATATGCTGAAAAAGCAAAGAACACCCCGATACATAATCCTGCTATATTTCTTAATAATTTATTTTTCATGGCTGCGCCCCGGAATTTTTTTTTGATACGATTATAATAATCATACATTTTTTGATTTTCAAGATAAATTTATTTTTAAGTAATATTCTTTTCATTAAGTCTTTATGTAAAATTACAGGTTTTGGAAAAAATATTATTAAATAAATTTTAGCCCCCTATCCCCGCATTAAAAGAATTTTATTTCCTTGCGCTCGCCCCCTTTGCGGGATGGGGCTATTTGAAGATTGATTTCCTATCATTCAGAATTCTGTTATAAATTGATAATTGACTAAAAAGAGTATATAAATTATTTTATAAATAATTAAGCATACCATTAACCTGTTTGTTAAGATATAAAAAGGATATAAATATGAAGAAAATTTTTACTGAAAATTTTATAAATTCAATCAGAGCAGATTCGACAAAAGGTATATCAGGGATTTCTGAATTATTTTCTATAGGAGTTGATTCTGTTTTACTTTCCTGCATTTCCGGAGATAATTTTTATATATGCGATCCTTCTGATTTACAAAAAAAAATAGATCCGGACAAACTCACAGGTCTTGACGAAATATTTTCAAATTTTAAGGATAAAAAATTTATAATAGAAATATACGGAAAAATCAATAAATCGGATGAATTGTCCGGAATAATTAAAAAGCACTCCATGGTTGAAAATGTTTTAATCTGGACACAAAACACAAATTTTATGAAAAAAATCAGGCAGAAACTTCCTGATACCGCAACAGCAATGACGCCAGGTGAATTTATATATTTATATTTTCTTTTTAAAACAGGTTTTCTGTATTTTAAAAAAAAATTTACTGCTGACTGCCTCATCTCAATAGAATCAGCAGGCATTTCCTATATTCTTAATCATGCCATGCTGTGTGAATTGGCTAAAAGAGAAATATTCCCAATTGCTCTTGTAGATTCAACTGAGAACCAGATTAAAAGGCTGGTTGATTCAGGTTGCAGAGGATTTGTATTAAAAGATGCAGTGCAGTTTCAAAATGTTAAGGATATTTTAAAACCGGTTTAACTGCAAAAAAAATTTACCGCAGAGATACAATGATTCCGGGCTTCATTACCTCTGCGGCAAATAAACTATAGCATATATCAGACAGCTATAGCTGTTTTCTCGGTATCGATGTCCTTTTTTGATTCAAGAAAAACAATTTCATTGCCAACTATCTTAATTCTTGATTCGCTCTTTCCATCTTTCCCTTCCCATCGATCCTGCCTCAGTGCTCCTGCAATCATAATCCTTTTTCCCTTTGTTATCGATCCTGAACAGAGTTCAGCAAGTTTTTCCCAGGTTTCCACATCAATGTAGGATACTTTTGCATCCGCATCATCCTTTGAGTAATGATTGATAGCGATTGAAAAATTACATACATTTTTTCCTGTTTTGGTTTTTCTCACTGAAGGGTTTCGAACAACAAAACCCTCTACTGTTGCACCTGCATAATTCCTCATATTTCAGCTCCTGTTAGATTATAAGCCATGGCGCCGGCCTGTATATATTATTAATACTAACGGAATGAGATTTTTTAAAAAATTTTTTAATATTTTTTTCAGTTATTATTTTGCGGGAAAATTTTTCTTGGAGGATTTATGCAATATGAAATGAAAAAATTTTATTAAAATCTACCAGAGCACCTTCATCGGATTGATAAGAGTATTGTAGCGCCATAGAGTAAAATGCAGATGCGGGCCTGTTGAAAGTCCGGTTGATCCTACTCGTCCTATAAACCTGCCTGCTTCCACAAAAGCCCCCTGTCGCACACTTACTGAAGATAAATGGCCATACAATGTTCTGTAACCGTCAGCATGTTCAATAACAACAGCATAGCCGTATCCGCCCATCCATCCTGCGGTTGTAACCCTGCCGCGCCTTGATGCGCCTACAGGTGTTCCGTGCGCAGCTGCTATATCAAGTCCTGTATGGAAACTGTTTGTTCTGAATATAGGATCGACTCTTCTTCCGTAATATGAAGAATATCTGCCTCCGAGAGGAGATCGGAACAATTCCCTTAATGCAAATTCCTTTGCCAGGGTTTCGCTCAGGTCTTCTGAATGAGGTTTTTTGTTTTTGATAAATACAGCGATAGGCCTGTCGGATTTAAAAAATTTAAAATGTATTTTTTTAAAAAAAGAAAGATCTTCGATTTCAATTCCGCTTTCATCAGTTTTGTATTTTTCCAACAACGAAGGAATTTCATTCATACGCCCTATGAAGGTTAATACTCCCTTTTCTTCAGGTACAAGAATCCGCTGATTCACAGAAGCGTTAAGGCTGTTCCAGTGAGGATTTGCAGCTATGAGTGTATCTATATTTACCCCATAGGATTTTGCTATTTTCCAGAAATTGCTTTTTTTCTCAATTTTAACTGCTTTGAATTTTATTTCTTTAAACTTTACATTATTTAGAACATAATCAATATAAGAATCTTCATCCTGAAAGTATGCGGAATAGCTTCCTTCCCATTTAACCTGTTCTGTATTTTCTTTATCTGCTGATTTATAAAAAAAAAGACCATAGAATAAGCAGGAACAGGTTAAAACGCCAAGTATAACTATCGGAAATATTTTTTTCATCTCAATTTTCCGTCTTTATCTTTCATTGAATCAATCATATTATTAAAAAGTTCATAAAATTCTTTAAGCTCATCTTTTTCCCTTAAAGGTCTTGTAATCGGGCAGCTGCCATTGATCATATCATTCAGATATTTTGACATTACAAAAATCGGCCCTGAAATGCGGTGAGTTTTTCTTATTAGAAGTACATATAAAATTACACCCTGTATAACAACGAGAAGCATTAGTACAGACAGCATAATTCTGTTGTAGGTAATGATGCTTTTCAGATTTTCCATATTATTGTTATGGTTTTTCATCTGCTGAGTAAATGCTGTTTTATACATTTCATCAACATTGGAATAGGTTTGAGAAGAGAAAAAATCCATAATGGATGATTCAATTTCATAGATGTTTTTAATTTTTTCATTATTATAAACAATGCTGAAAGATATTGAACCCAGAATAATCACTGCAATTATAGTAACAACCCCAATTATTGAAAAGGTAGTTCTGAACTGAAATTTTTTATCAACAATATACTTTTTTCTCTGGGTTGACATTTATTCACCGTTTTTTTGAAATTTTCCAGGATAATTTGAGCTTTGCTGAAATATAGCCTGCATATTAATAATTAATTTGTCAATACCTTTTCATGATGTAAGAATTATATTGATAAAAAAATTCATCAAAGCCTAATTTTTATAGAAACCCATTTCATTCATCAGTTTGAAATAAAGCCTCAAAGGAAATCCGATCACATTTGTGACAGACCCTTCAATTTTTTCAATAATAAGGCTGCCGTTTTCCTGAGCTGCGTATGCGCCTGCCTTGTCCATGTATTCTGTTATTGAAAGATATTTCTCTATGACTTCGTCAGCCAGAGGCTTGAATGTCACAAAAGTTGTTTCAGTTCCGGATGCGGTTTTTTCAATTGCTGAACTTTTTGTTTTGATTAAATACACACTGCTTAAAACAGAGTGAGTCTTGCCGGAAAGCTTTTTTAAATATGAAAATGCTGTATCATAATCATCCGGCTTTCCTAAAATTTCATTATTGATATATACTATTGTATCGCAGGATATTATCAGCGAGTTTTCATTTTTATCTATAAGAGTAAAAATCGACATTGCCTTGTCTGAGGCAATTCTTTCTGAATAAACAGCGGGCGATTCTCCGCTTATGATTGTTTCATCAGCATCAGGGTGCATTATTTCAAATTCATCAGACAAGCCGGATAATATAAGCTTTCTTCTTGGGGATTTCGAACCGAGGATAATTTTCATCCTGAATCTACTTTATAACAACCTTTTCATTGATTTTATATACATCATTAATGCTCTTGATATTTTTGATGCTTGAAATTATTTCTTTCAGATGGGAATTGCTCTTCACTTCTATCACAAATTTAAATTCTGCAATATCTTTTGAAACATTGGCTTCAGCCTTGATGATATTTGATTTGCGCGAAGAAATTATTTCCGCGATATCTTTTAAAAGGTTTCCCCTGTCAGTGCCTGTTACTGAAATTTTAACAGGGAAAAGATTTTTTTCATTCTCCTCCCAGACAATCCGTATAATCCTTTCGCTTTCATTGCTGAGCCCCTTCAGTGAAGGGCAGTTTTTTTTATGTATTGTTATACCCCTGCCTCTTGTAATAAATCCGACAACATCATCTCCGGGAATGGGCTGACAGCACTGGGAAAGCTTGATCAGTATATTGCCTGTTCCCTCGATGCTTACTCCGGATTTTCCTGTTTTGCTTAATTTTTTTAGTTTGATCTGCTCGTTTTCAGGAATTATCACTTCAGCAGTTTTTTCATCTTTATGTTTTTTTATTTTCTCATCGGATTTCTCATCCGATTTTTCATCGCCGTAATTTTTTCTGAACCATGAGCGGATTTTATTTTTCGCATTGGATGATTTTACAATCTTGATCCACTCCCTTGACGGATGTGCTTTTGATGATGTCATTATCTCAACTATATCACCGCTTTTCAGATTTGTTTTTAACGGCACAAGCCTGTTGTTTACCTTTGCGCCTGTCATTTTATTTCCTACTTCTGTGTGAATCGCATAAGCGAAATCTATCGGAGTGGCTTCATTGGAAAGTTTTATTATTTTCCCCTGCGGGGTAAAAACAAATATCTCATCTTCATACAGATCCATTTTCAGGTTGGAAACGAAATCTTTAGCGCTGTATTCATTATACCATTCATCAATATTCTGCAAAAGCGACATATCCAAATAGTTTTTGCTGCGTACAGGCTTGCCGTCTTTATAGATCCAGTGAGCGGCAATTCCCATTTCAGCTACAGCATGCATCTCTTTGGTTCTGATCTGAACTTCAAGAGGATGCCCTTCAGGACCGATCACCGTAGTGTGAAGCGACTGGTACATATTCGATTTCGGAACAGCGATATAATCCTTGAATCTGGACGCCAGAGGCGACCAGAGAGTGTGGACTGTACCAAGTATTGCATAGCAGTCCTTAACCTCGTCTGTAATAATTCTGATTGCCCGCAGATCGTATATTTCATCAATTGTTTTTCCCTGTGTCTGCATTTTCCGGAAAATGGAAAAATAGTGCTTGGCGCGTCCGCGTATATCCGCATTAACCTTCAGTTCTGCAAATTTTTTAAGCAGAACGCTTTTTACAAGTTCAATATTACCTTCAATATCATTCCTTCTCTGGGTCATTGCTCTTTTAATTTCATTATATTCCTCAAAATATAAAACGAAGAAAGAAAGATCCTCAAGTTCGGAACTTATTTTCGACATGCCGAGCCTTCTGCCGATCGGTGCATAAATATCAAGAGTTTCTTTCGCGATTCTGTACTGTTTGTGAACAGGCTGGAAAATTATAGTGCGCATGTTGTGAAGCTTGTCTGCAAGTTTTATCACTATAACCCTTACATCATTTATAGTTGCCATCAGCATTTTTCTGAGAGTCTCAGCCTGTGCGCTCGACTTAGACCTGTTTTTTATGTATGATATTTTTGTAACGCCGTCCACGAGCAGGGCAACATCTTCTCCGAACTCCTGTGCAATAAATTCAATTGTGGTATTTGTATCTTCCACAACATCGTGAAGAAGCGCTGCAGCAATTGAAGCGCTGTCGAGCTTGAGATTCGCAATGATAATTGCAACCTCAAGAGGATGCACAATATACGGTTCCCCGGATAATCTTTTCTGTTTTTCGTGAACTTTAAAAGCATAATCATATGCCTTTTTCACAAGGTTCATATCCACTTCAGGGTTATTCACTCTTATCATTTCAATAAGAGTATTGATGTCCCTGCTTCTTATTTTTAAATCAAGATCCATATTTTTCCATATCCGCTCTAATCAAAATTTAAGGAATATATCATTTTAGTCAATATGAATATTTTACTCACACGCTATTTGATTGCATTACTGATTTATTTCAGAAAATCAGTGAAAAATTATATAGCTCATCCCTGATTGTTTAGAAAAATATTTTATTAAATAAATTTCAGCCCCCTTTCCCCCGGAGGGGGCATGCAGAGAATTTTATCTCTATGCACTCGTGTCCAAAGGGCGCATAGGTTACATATTAAACCGGGCGCATGGGTTACACTTTA
>CAZGWD010000022.1:0-59533 GCA_964529415.1 uncultured Leptospirales bacterium
CCGGTTTTTTTTACAGCTTTTGTTTTCACTTTATTCCTTCCATATAAAAAATAAAAAATCGGGAAAACCCGATCTCTTTGTGTAATTTTTCTATTATAGTTGATATGTCAATAAAAATATTGTGAATAAATTAAATGCCCGGGAGCTTTTATATTCAGAAATTCATCCTGCCGGATGATATCGATTCCAGCTTGCAGGGCAGAGCCGTTGCAGAAATATTTATTCCATTGCAATAATTTCTTTTGTAAGATTAAGATAATCAACTGCTCCGTTGCTTTCGGGCTTGTATTCAAAAATAGTTTTTCCCCAGCTTGGAGCTTCCTGAAGTGCCACGTTTTCCCTTATTATAGTTTTAAATAATTTTCCAGGAAGCCTCGTTTCAGTTTCATTGAGAACTTCTCTGTTGATCGATTTGCTGGAATTGTACATGGTGCCTATAATTCCTGTAATTTCTATATCCTTATTGAGACGCTGCTTGATCATTGACATTCCTTCAAACAGATTATACATGCCGTGAAATGGCAGAAACTCCAGCTGTAAAGGTATAAATATTTCTTTTGCATAGGTTAGGGCATTGAGAGTGAGGATTCCCAGTGAAGGCGGGCAGTCTATAAGAACATAATCGTAACCTTTTAATTTTTCGAGTGCGTCTTTAAGCAGAAATTCCTTGGCTGGAAAAGGAAGAAAATCAAGATCTTTTAAATCATTTTTTGCAGGAAGAACATCGATGCCGTTTCTGTGAATTAACAGGTCCTGATAGGAGATTTCTCCTTTTAAAACTTCAAATATGCTGTACTGAAGTTTTTTATGATCTATACCAAGATGATAAGTGGTCTGGGACTGGTGGTCAATGTCAATAACAAGGACACTTTTGCCTAACTGTTCGAGCGCGCCTGCGATATTGACAGTGCAGGTTGTTTTCCCGACACCGCCTTTATTATTCGATATAGCAATGATTCTCATGTATCCTCCTGGAATAATTCCTTTCCAACATCTCATATTTAAAATTCTCTGTATAAAATTGTCAATAAATATCTATTGGCTCATTCTGGAATGTTGGGAAATTGATTCAAATGCAATAATTCCCCCCCGTCCCCCAAAGGGAGCGAGAAGAGGAAAAATTGTGGTGCGTATTGAGAATGAAATAGATTGATAGAAATAATCATACTTCACAACAAGAATATGTCAGATCCAGTGATGAATTATTGAAAAATATTGAATTGGGGATCACGTGCCCCCTTCGGGGGACAGGGGGCTTGGATTAAAGAAAAAATTATTTTTCTCAGGAATCCGGAAAAAGAATATCTATTTATTAAGTTTGTAACTTGAGATTTCTTTTTTTTGATTGTCAAATTGATGCTGTTCATTAAATATTTGCAAATTGATTCATATCAATTATTTTATTACATTTAAAATGAAAATTACAGGATAAGTGCTGATTTAATGGATGATAAATATCTAAAATATATCCTTCCTGAAAATGAAAGATACTGCATGCCGAATCTCAATGAAGTGAAATTTATAGGCAATAATCAGACAATATCTCTTGTTCTCGGATCGTGTATTTCAACAGTTTTTATAGGCAGGGGAGATAGGACTATTCTTGCTGCGAATCATATTGTAATTGCAAGCCACGATCATAATTACAGCAGCAGATTAAAGGACGCAAATGAACAGATTGGCGAAATTTTAGAAGTTTTTCATGAGGTTTATGAAATACCATTATCAAAAATATTCTGTTTTCATGTAATAGGAGCAGGGAAAAAAGTGAATGATGTCACTTTTATGGTTCCTGAGGAGAATATACTTGAAACATACAGGGTCTTGTATGAAAAAAAAATTGAAGCTCTGTTCAATGATACAGGCAGCCATATATACGCAACTTTTTCGATCAGCGATTCAATTCTTTCTGTATTTGTAGAAAATAAATTTCAGAAAAAACATATTTCCTATGCTGTGGATCTGGATAAAATGTTTTCATTGGGAAATGATCTGTTTAAGTTTTTTCCTGTATCAGCGATTGAACCGAATAATAAAGGCTTTGAAACTCTCGTGGAAAATTTAATAATTCCCTATGTAACAGGAAGCAGAAACAGGGATTAAGTTATCGTTAAATTCTGTATTGAAACCCTCCGAATACCGAAATCATATGCATCGGATTATTCATGAATAGAATCAATTTATAAGAAGAGCCAGCCCTGAGAGTAACAGGCCCTAAATTAACTCCAATGCATAAAGATGCATCGAGGTAAGCATCAAATGAAGAAGCATCAACAATCGGATTTGAGTATGGTCCGTTATTTCTATTATACATTGTGATATGGGAGTAGGCGAATCCGCCTCCTGCTGAAACTGATAAATGAAAATATTTCGCCAGGTTCAGAAAAAAATGCAGATCAACTGATGGAGCCCAGACTGTCATATCCATTGAATTACCTATCAAACTGATGGTATTCAGATTGAAATAAAGTATATTTGCGGAAATTCCAAAATAATTGCCTATATGAGCTGTGATATTAGGCCTAACATATGCAGGATCAGTGTAAATTCCTGTCCATGGCTGAAGTATAAATATATAACCGGATTCAAAACCAAAGCTGAAAATGCTTGATATTTTATATAACGGAAGAAAAGGAGATTTTGCAGTCTTTTCACGTGATTTTTCAAATTCTGAAATTTTTTCATATATTTTGGATGTAATTTCATCAATTGTACCTGTAAAAATTGCCTGATTCGTTGAGTCCTGAAAAACTATAAAGTCAGCGGTTCTTCCCTCCAGATCAAAAATTCTGATTTTAATTCTAATCTGATTTTCATCATTGACCTCAAAAGATCCTGTAATAATATAGTCTGCTTTCTGATCGGAATTTTCTTTTTCCTTCACGGTTTTTCTTAGATTTTTAAGATATTCTTTCATTTCCTTTTCAGTCATTTCTTTTTTTGTTCCGTCTTTATCGCTTTTCCAATGGCCTGAAATATCTTTTTTCTGATCTTTGTACAACTGAGGTGAATCTTTGAATTCCGGTGTAATATTAATTTTTTTAATGTTGAATTTTGGAGAAGATGCAATATTTTTTGTGATCGAATCAGGTATTATATAAGAATAATATTCATTTTCTTCACTTCCGGCAGAAGTGAAATTGAAAATAAGAATTGGTTTTTTCACGGGTTTTAATGAAGCTGAATCTTTGTTTTTTTCTGCAGAAAAGGAAAAAACCGGCAAAAGAACAATAAATGCAGCAATTAAAAATTTATTTATATTAGAAATAACTTTCATTTCTGTTTTCCTTTTACTTCTTATCCTATTTATCCTGTATATCAATGTTAATTTTTTAAAAGTATACACAGGACATGAAGGATTATTTTTTACTTTGTCATCCTCACGAATGTGGGAATCCAGCTTTTTAATTGGATTCCCGTACTTGTACTGAGTGTAGCCGAAGTAAATACGGGAATGACAGGATATATACTTTCACTGTTTTTTTAATATATCTTATAATTAAGGCATTTTTTACTATAAAGTCAAGAGAAATTAAGTTGAATATTCAGCATTGATTTTAACGTAATCGTACGAAATATCACAGGTCATAATCATTGCTTCGCCGGTTCCAAGGCCCGGATCAACTGTTATTGAAAATTCTTTAGCTGAAATTATTTTCAAAAGTTCATCTTTATTGTAATCCAGAGGAAGTCCGTTATCGAGAATTTTCATGCCTGAAAAATAAATTGAAAGCCGGTTTTCGGTAATTTCAGCCCCGGAATAGCCTGCAGCGCACGCAATTCTTCCCCAATTCGGATCATTTCCGAAAAAAGCCGTCTTCACAAGCAGGGATTGTGCAACAGACTTCGCTATTTTTTTCGCATCATCATCATTTGCTGCATTTTTTACAATAATTTTTACAAATTTTGTGGCTCCTTCAGCATCTTTAACCAGAAGTTCCGCAAGTTTTAGTAAAACCATGTCAAGTACATCAGCAAATTTTTTTAAGTCGTCTTCGGCCAGATATTTTTCTGATACCGGAGACAATATAATTGCAGTGTCATTTGTTGACATGTCACCATCTATTGTTATAGAATTCAGAGATTTTTTAATTGCAGATCTGAAAATTAAATCAAGATCGCTTTTGGAAACCGGCGCGTCAGTTATAATAAAAGCAAGCAGTGTGGCCATATCCGGCGCGATCATTCCTGATCCTTTAGCTATGCCTGCTATATGATATAAACAATTACCAGCTGTGAAAGAAACGCATGTTTCTTTGGGATATGTGTCGGTTGTCATAATTGCGTTTGCAAGAAGAGAACCGTTTCCAGCTGATAAGTTTTCAATAAGCTTTCCATGTGATGCGGACATCTTCTCAACAGGTAACTGCCTGCCTATAATTCCAGTTGATGCCATTAGAACTGATTCCGAGTCCTCATTCAGCCTCGATGCAATGTCGGAAGTCAGCTTAAATGCATTTTTATAACCATCTTCACCTGTGCAGGCGTTCGCATTAGTTGCATTTATTAGAATTCCTTTTATTTTTCCATTGATTCTTTCTCTGCAAAGCTTTACAGGTGCTGCGCAAACCCTGTTGGTTGTAAAAACACCTGATGCATTGCACGGGTTATCTGATGCAATTAACGAATAATCCAGTCTGTTTTCGTATCTGATCCCGCATTTGATTGCAGAAAATTTAAAACCGGAAACATTTTTTAATCCGCCTTCAATAAATTTCATTATTTTGTCTCCATCATTTTGCCGATTAATATATTAATAATTATTTTTTCAATTTAAAAATAAAAAAGGTCAAGGTAATTTCAGTTTTATATTATTTTTTTCTTGACATATGAAGTATTTATGAATGATTGAAAACATAATTTAATTTGCGTTAAGAATTTTTTTAAATTTAATGATAAGGAAGACGAATATGGCTGTAACAAAAAAAGCTGCTACAAAGAAAAAAGCAGCACCAAAGAAAAAAGCAGCAGTTAAGAAAAAAGCTGCAGCAAAGAAAACTGTAAAAAAAAAGTAGTAATTAGCAAATCTGTAAAGAAGAAAGCTCCGGCCAGGAAAGCTGAACCTGCGAGAGCAGCTCATGAAAAAAAATCTGAAGAAAAGAAATCTTTTCTTTCAAGACTTCTTGGTAATTAACCGGATATTTCCAATTTTTAAAAGTAGGGCTGTCAATCACTGACAGCCCTTTTTATTTCTACTCTTTTTAAATTTTTCCATCATGAAGTATATTATGGACATTAATAAATGAAAAAAGTGAAAAGATATGAAGAGATAGGGAGATGAAATAATTTTTTTATCTCCCTATCTCTAAAATCTCCATATCACCTGATCTTACACATTCTTATTTTAAAAAAACAGATCATAATGATGTTTCCTGCTAATTTTCTATTAAAATCATGCGATAATTACAATATGAAACCATATATTAAGAAAATTTCTGCTGTTTTGTTATTGTTTTCTGTTATTGTAATATTATCATCCTGTACTTTTCAGAGAAGGGCAGATGATACCGGCAATGATAACAGCATAGTGGGAACTGCCAGGAAATATTTAGGTGTATCGTACAAACATGGCGGATCTGACCCCGGCGGATTCGATTGTTCAGGATTTACCATGTTTGTTTATAAAAAAAACAGAATCCGGATCCCCAGAAGCACAAATGAACAGTTTGTATCCGGGAAAAAGATTAAAATCAGCGAAGCAAACCCGGGTGATCTTGTTTTTTTTGATATTAATGGTAAAGGCATCTCCCACGTTGGTATTTATACGGGAAATTTCAAGTTTATTCACTCTCCGAGAACAGGCAAATCTATATCCTACGCAGATTTGAAGAATTCATACTGGAAAAAAAGATTCAGGGGTATTGTGACTTTTACGCACTGATTCTTTTTTTTTAATCAAGAATAAATCTTATATAATCTGCATTGAAACCGGAGTAACTGCAAATATACGCGAATAAACCAGGTATAAAATTAAGCATATATTCGTGTTTATTTGCAGTTGAAAATCTATATTTATTCGCATATGCATTAATTTGCCGAATAAATGCTGATTGCGGTTATTTATTTATGCTTTTTTAATAATATAAATAATAAATTTTTTTATTGCATTAATTCAAATGTATGCATATATAAAACAATCAAAGTGCTGTTTGTCACCAGCAGTTTTTTCAGATAAAGCATAAATACTGTTGTTACTCAAAAAAGGAGAATTAATATGAAATGGTTTAATAATTTAAAAGTAAGTACGAAGGTGCTTCTTTCCTGTCTGGTATTTATGTTTGTGATTATTGCAATTACCGGCCAGAGTTATTTTGCAACAGAAAGATCAAATGACGGATTTAAGGAATTTTATAATGACAAGTTTATGCCTGTAAGATGGCTGAACAGAACTATGAGAAATGTGCTCCAGCGAAGGATTGATATGCTGCAGGCAATAGAAGCTAGTCAAGAGAAGAATTATAATGAAATGAATAAAAGACTCGAAAGTGCCCAAAAGCTGAGAGTTGAAAATGCGGATTTATTGAAAAAATATATGGATTTAAAGATGGATCCTAAAGAGAAAAAACTTGCAGATGAATTCATGGTTTTATTTAATGATTTAGGAGTGGTTTATCAGGCTTTTGAAGCTGCACTTTTGGCAAATAATCAAAAACTTGCATTACAGAAAGAGGAAGAATGGCTGAAAGACTATAGACCTCTTAGAGAAAAGCTTGATGGGCTTATTGCGTTACAGGCTGACGATGCTAAAATCCTCATGGATGAGATGGAAAGAGCAGGCAGGCAGGGAGCAATGCTGCTGATGATACTTTTTGCATTTTCTATTGTCGCAGGAGTAATTATTACAATAATTCTTACCCGCTCGGTTGCAGGACCTGTAAGAAAAGGCCTCATGTTTGCCCAAAAAATTGCTGACGGCGATCTTACAGAGAGAATTGACCTGGATCAGAAAGATGAACTCGGCCAGCTTGGAAATGCATTAAATAAAGCTGCGGATAATCTTGAAAATATGGTTTCAAATATCATAGTCGCGTCCCAGAACCTCGCACAGGCTGTTGATCAGATCTCGAGCGGAAACCAGAATCTGTCCCAGAGAACTTCAGAGCAGGCGTCTTCTCTTGAGGAAATTGCATCTACTATTGAGGAAGCATCTGCAACAATAAATCAGAATGCGGATAATTCAAATAATGCCAATCATATGTCTTCAGAGTCATCAAGGCTTGCAAAAGAGGGCGGTGCAATTGTTATGAGTGCAGTTCAGGCTATAATTGAAGTAAACCAATCCAGCAAAAAGATTTCTGAAATTATAACTGTAATAAATGAAATATCATTTCAGACCAATCTTCTTGCTCTGAATGCTGCTGTTGAAGCTGCAAGAGCTGGAGAGCAGGGCAGAGGTTTTGCTGTTGTAGCAGGAGAAGTAAGAAATCTTGCCCAGAGATCCGGTACTGCTGCCAAGGAGATTGGAGTTTTAATAAAAGATTCTACAGAAAAAGTCAATATTGCCACTGATCTGGCCAATAAAAGCGGCGAGGCTCTGAATGTAATAGTTAAAGGCACTAATGATGTAGGCAAGATGATATCAGAAATAGCAGCATCCACACTTGAGCAGAAACAGGGAATGAATCAGATAAATATTGCAATTACAGAAATGGATACAATGACTCAGCAGAATGCTGCACTTGTTGAAGAAACTGCTTCTGCAAGCGAGGAAATGGCAAGTCAGGCCAGGGAAATGCTTGAAATGATGAAAGCATTTAAAATCAGAGATATAAAAAAACAGGATGTTTTCAGCATTAAACATAAGGAAATTCATTTAAAATCTGCAGATTCAGATAAAAAGGCAGGCAAATCTGCAGGAAAACAATCTGCTATATCTCATTTATCGGTAAATAATGGTCATAAATCTGAATCCCCTGATTCAGGAATGCATTCAGATAAGAGCACAGCATCCATGAAGCAGACTTTAAAAGATGAAGGTTTTGAAGAGTTTTAATATATATTAAATATAATTTTTAAAAGCTTCCCTGTATTTCCATGCATGGAAGCTTTTTTTATATCCACGCCAAACTCAATGCTGTTAAATTAAGGAATTTTGTTATTTTGTATTGCTTTTTTTATGCAAAAAAAGGGGATAGGGCGTTGGGAGAGACTTTTTATTTTTAAAATATATAACATTTTTTTTAAATAAGAAAAATTTTTTTTGACAAAAGAATATGGCATTTTCTATGAAGAATTAGTATTTTAAATATAAAATAATATCAACCGTTTGCTGGCTGGTTTGGTGTTTTTTTAATAATATTTCATAAAATCTATTTGCAGGGTGTGCAATATGGCTAAAGATTATCAGGAAAAAGAATTTGATGATGAAGTCTATGAAGACGGATATTATGAAGATAATTATGAAGAGGAAGAGCTTGAGGAAGACGGTGAGGAAATAGAAAAAGGCCGGAAAACTGAAAAAAAACCGAAAAAATCACCGGTTGAAACCGCCTTTGATGATGATGAAAAAATAAAAGATGAAGATGAAGACGATGAAGAAGATGAAGATGATGAAAAAGACGATTCATGGGAAAAAGAAAGAAAAATCAATGTCAGCTACGCCTGTGAAGACTGCGATTACAGATGGGATGATATAGTAATTAAAAAAAGCGAATTTGACAGCGAAGATGAGATTTTTGAAACTACATGTCCAATGTGCGGCTCAATGAGCATCACGCAGATATGATTGAACGCAAAATAACGATCAGAGGAGCCAGAGAACATAATTTAAAAAATATATCAGTAGAAATTCCGAGAGACAGTCTTGTAGTAATAACCGGATTGTCCGGTTCGGGAAAATCTTCACTGGCTTTTGATACAATTTATGCAGAAGGGCAGAGGCGATATGTTGAGTCCCTGTCTTCCTATGCAAGGCAGTTCCTCGGGCTTATGGAGAAGCCGGATGTGGATTACATTGACGGTCTTTCCCCTGCTATATCAATCGAACAGAAAACAACTCACAGAAATCCCCGCTCAACTGTTGGAACAGTAACAGAAATTTATGATTATTTCCGCCTGCTGTATGCAAGAATAGGAATTCCGCATTGCCATGTGTGCGGGAAAAAAATCACATCCCAGTCAATTGATCAGATTGTTGAATCTATGTTAACGCTGAAAACCGGAACAAAACTGCAGATTCTGGCGCCTCTTGTTAAAGGAAGAAAAGGCGAGCATATTGACAAGCTTGAAGGCGCTAAAAAAAAGGGTTTTGTCCGTGTTAGAATCAACGGTGAAATAAAAAGCCTTGAGGATGAAATCATACTTGAAAAGAATAAAAAGCATGACATAGAGATTATTGTAGATAGAATTGTTGTTAAAGACGGTATTCGCCCGAGGCTTGCAGATTCAATTGAAACAGCTATAGATATAGGCGAAGGCCAGATAATTGCAGTTCTCGATGAAGAGGAAAAACTGTTCTCAACAAAATTATCCTGCTCGCAGTGCGGCGTTTCAATACCTGAACTTTCACCCAGAATGTTTTCCTTCAACAGTCCGTACGGCGCGTGCGAAACATGCGGCGGCCTGGGATTTATAATGCAGTTTGATCCTGAACATATAGTTTCAGATCCGGATAAATCGCTATACGACGGCGTTCTTGACGTGTGGGGGAAGTCCACGAGCTACTGGTATCTTGAACAGATTAAATCTCTTGAAAAAAACCTCGGATTTGACGCGCACACTCCATGGAAAAAACTTCCACAGAAAATCAAGGATGTTATACTTTACGGTTCAGGAAGAACCAAAATGGATTTTAAAATAAAGCGCGAAAATGCCGAGATGAATTTTTCAAGAACTTTTGAGGGGGTTATTCCCAATCTTGAAAGACGCTATCGTGAAACAGCATCTGAAGAGATGAGGGAATGGATGGAAGGCTACATGACAAACAGCGTGTGCGAATCGTGCGGCGGCAGAAGACTCCGCAAGGAAAGCCTTGCTGTTAAGGTGGCAAATCAGAGCATTGACCAGATTACTGCCTTGTCAATCGGAGAAACATTTAATTTTTTTAAAAACCTTTCACTGAATAAAACCGAGGGAAAAATCGCTGAGCAGGTTTTAAAAGAAATTAAAATGAGACTTAAATTTTTAAATGATGTTGGCATCGATTATCTTACATTAAGCCGTTCAGCCGGATCGCTTTCCGGAGGAGAGTCCCAGCGCATCAGGCTTGCAACCCAGATCGGTTCTGCTCTAACCGGAGTTCTTTATGTTCTTGATGAGCCGAGCATAGGGCTTCATCAGCGCGACAATAAAAGACTGCTCGACACTCTCAAGCATTTACGCGACATAGGAAATACTGTAATTGTAGTTGAACACGATGAAGATACAATGCGTGAGGCTGACTTCATTCTCGATCTTGGCCCTGGCGCTGGACTTGACGGCGGTTATATTGTGGCTCAGGGTACAGTGGATGATATTGAGAAAAACGAAAAATCCTCAACAGGACAATATCTGTCCGGCAAAAAATTTATTCCTGTTCCTAAAGAAAGAAGAAAGCCGTCCGGTTTTCTTGAGATTACCGGAGCAACAGAAAATAATCTGAAAAATATAACTGCTTCATTTCCACTTGGAGTACTTACTGCTGTAACAGGCGTTTCAGGCTCAGGGAAATCAACTCTTGTAATAGAGATTTTATACAAGGTGCTGTCGAATCTTTTAATGAGGTCGAAAAATTATCCGGGCAAGTTCGAGAAAATAAACGGCATTGAAAATATAGACAAGGTAATAGATATAGACCAGTCGCCGATCGGAAGAACTCCGAGATCCAATCCTGCAACTTACACGGGGCTTTTTACTCCGATCAGGGATCTTTTCACAGGGCTTCAGGATTCTAAATTGAGAGGATATAAGGCAGGCCGGTTTTCGTTTAATGTATCAGGCGGAAGATGCGAGTCCTGCGAAGGCGACGGTGTCAAGAAAATAGAAATGCATTTTCTGCCGGATGTTTATATAACATGTGAGGTGTGCAAGGGAAGGCGCTACAACCATGAAACTCTTGAAATAAGATTCAAGGGCAGGAACATATATGAAGTTCTTGAAATGACTGTAGATGAAGCCCTGACATTTTTTGAAAATATAACACCGCTCAAAAGCAGGCTTGAAACTTTAAGCAGAGTGGGTCTTGGATATATCAAGCTTGGCCAACCTGCAACAACACTTTCCGGCGGTGAAGCGCAGCGCGTCAAGCTTTCTACAGAGCTTTCAAGAAGAGCAACAGGCAGAACAGTTTATATTCTGGATGAGCCTACAACAGGCCTTCATTTTGCGGATATTCACAAGCTCCTTGAAGTGCTCGATTCTCTCGTTGAAAAAGGCAATACAGTAATTGTAATCGAACATAATCTTGATGTTATTAAAACTGCTGATTATGTAATTGATCTTGGCCCTGAAGGAGGAAACAAAGGCGGTGAAATTGTTGCTTCAGGAACACCGGAAGATATTGCTGCAGTTAAAAAATCCTATACCGGACAATTTATTAAAAGAGTCTTGACAGGGCACAGCCGGATCAAATAAAATATAACCTCTATTGTATTTAACTTCAACTGAATGAGGATCAGATGCGAAAAACCGCAATATCCGCGATAACATTGTTTGCAGCGATTTTTTTCTTTTCATACACGCCTGTTTTGTATCCTCAAACACAGGAACTCGTAAAATTTGAAAAGGCCAAATCATTATTCCAGAAAGGTTATATCTATTATAATAAAATGGAGTACCTTGCAGCAGTTGAATTTTTCAGGCAGGCTCTTAATGAATATCCTGAATATGCAACAGCAAGGGATTATCTTGCCCGCTCATATGCTTTTTCAGGTTATACAGATGCTGCATTGAAAGAACTGGAATCATTGAAGGATATTTCCGGAAACAGCGCTGCAGTTTCAATGAAAATAGACAATATTAAATTCAGAGATTCAATCAGCGGAATGAGTACCGGTTTTTCTGAGCTTATTTTAAATACATCATACGAATCGAATAATTTCAAAACCAATAATTTCCCATATCCAATTGATATTACGGCTGATAATGACAAAAATACATATATAACTTCCTTCTCAACAGGCAAGCTGGTTAAAATTGACGCAAACGGCAAAGCTGTTGCTTCTTTCAGGCCGAGCCTGACAGGCCAGCTTTACGGAGTGGATTACAAAAACGGAAAGCTTGCAGTTACAAATTTCAAGGAAGATTTTTTTTATATCATGAGCACTGATGGAACAGTTCTGAAAAAAATCGGCGGTTCTGGAAATGAAGCCGGGAAATTCCACGGTCCTGAAGGGATCTGTTTTGATAATGGCGGTTATATATATGTTGTTGATTCAGGAAACAGCAGAGTGCAGAAATTTGACGAGGACGGAAATTTTATTCTGAAATTCGGTGAAAAGGGCGAGTACGAAGCTCAGTTCGACAGGCCTTCAGATGTGGCAGTATATAAAAACAGCGTTTATGTTACAGATACAGGAAACAGGCGTCTTGCAGTGTTTGATGATTCAGGAAATTTCAGTAAAAATATCAAGATAGAGTATCTTGATGCGCCAAGAGGAATAAACAGATTTGATTCCACACTGTTTATATCGGACGAAAAAAACGGCCTTTTGTTTTATAACCCGGAAAATGATTCAAAGAAATGGATGAGCTCATGGAACGGCGAGAAGGATAAATTTATTCGTCTTTACTCGTCCATGGTTGACCGGGATGGACATCTTTACTGTCTTGATTACAGCAGGCAGACAGCATTTCTTTTTTCTCCTGTGCAGAAAATGTACTCAAATCTTGATCTTGAGGTTCTTTCTGTTGATGCGAAAAAGTTTCCAGTTGTTGCATATTATGTAAACGTTCGCGGAAGAGACGGCAGGCCTGTTTATGGTTTGAAATCGGAAAATTTCAGAATCACTGAAGATGGCGCACATATCAGGAACATGTATTCTGATTATCTTAGGAAAAAAGTAAGCACTTCTGTTTCCATGGTAATGAATTTTGACAGGTCAAAGGAAATGTCGCAGTACCATAATGAGCTTTCATGGCTGTCTGAATTTATTCTTAAAAAAATGCTGAAGAATGATGTGATTAAAATCCAGAATTTCAATGATGATATATGGGAAGGGAATAAATTCGACTGGAGCAGAAGAAGAGCGCTCAAGGCAATAAAAGAAAAAAAATACAGCAGCGGGAAAGCAACAGGCCAGGCATTATACAATTCTATCAGTGATCTTGCGCCTTTGCTTAGCAGAAGGGCTGTTATACTTGTAACAGATGGAAAAGTTATAGATGACTCTTTCAGGAAGTACACTCCTGAAGTGATTATTGCATACGCAAAAGCTCATTATGTTCCTGTCTATATTATTTCGTTCGGAAATCCTGATCCTGTTCTTTCGAGAATTGCTGAAAGCACAGGCGGCGCTTTAATCAGACCAAAAGAGGTTGATTCTCTCAGGACTGTTTATGACAGAATAAAATCTTCTGAAGAGAACAGGTATGTTATTGTTTATTCAACTTTCAAACCTGCAAGATTTGCAGGACTCTGGTCGGATGTCAAGATTGAAGTTGAATACAAGGGTCAGAAGGGAATAGAGAGAAGCGGTTATTTTGTACCATAAAGATTCAATGCATAGAGCCAGGCAGGTTTTAATTGACGGGCTCAAAAAAAAGGGCATATATTCAAGTACCCTCATTTCAGTAATGAATGAAATACCAAGGCATCTATTTGTTTCAGAGGCTCTCAGATACAGGGCTTATGATGATATTTCTCTTCCAATAGGTTTCGGTCAGACAATTTCAAAACCTTCAGTTATAGCACTCATGGTTCAGGCTCTAGGTCTTAACGGTGAAGAGCGTGTACTTGAAATAGGAACAGGTTCAGGATATCAGTCTGCAATTCTCGGAAGACTTGCAAGCAAAGTAATTACAATAGAAAGAATTCCTGAACTTTCCCTCAGGGCGCGGGATATTCTTGTAAAAATGCATTATAATAATATTCAGTTTATTCAGTCAGGCGAGTTCATAGAAGCAGAAGGGCTTTTCGAAGCTATAGTTGTTGCTGCAGGGGCAAACATTCTACCGGTTGAACTTTTCGGCAAGCTTGCACCCGGCGGTATTCTTGTTGTTCCTGTCACTGAAGGCGGCAGGCATGTTATAATGAAGTATGTAAAAACAAGGACAGGTCAGATCGCAGAAGAGAATATAGGTGAAGCTGTGTTTGTTCCGCTTGTTAGGTGAGTTCACAATAAATTTCATTGACTTTTTTTTTATTTGTTATAATTTATAAATATTGAAAAAGAGGCACTTTATGATTACTAAAATATTATTAATTATTGGTATAGCAAGTGCAATATACATAATAATTTCTTCCGGCAAAAATATTCATAAATAATAAGTAAATCCAAAATTTAAAAAACTATAAAAATCATATACGCAAATAAAACCAGTGGAGTATCCCTATGAAAAGATTTATTAAAAAAGTACTTGCCCCTGTTGATGGGTCGGAATTATCAAAAAAGGCTCTGGAAATGGCAATATTGATAGCCAGGGAATCCCAGGCGAAATTGACGATTCTCGAAGTGGTTGAGGAGTTCGGCCCGCTTCCTGGTTTTTACGGTGCTGCACCAGACGGCATTGAAAGGGTTAAATGGATATCTGAACAGCGGTTTGAGAAGATACTTCCTATGCTTGATGAGGAAAATTTAGAATGGGACCGCATAGTAGTGGAAGGATACCCTGCAGATAAAATTTGCGAGGTCGCAGAAAAAGGAAATTATGATATTATAATAATCGGCAGCAAGGGACGTTCTGCAGTCGGGCGCTTTCTGCTGGGATCTATATCAGACAGGGTTGCGCATCATGCTCATTGCAGCGTTTGTATTGTTAAATGATTATTTAACTTGACTTATTAAAATGACCATGATAATATGACTATGGTTGTTTTAATGGAGAAATCATGAAAAATATTTCTAAATCGCAGTTAAAGCCAAAAATGCTGAAAATTTTCAGACAAATTGAGAATACCGGCGAAGAATTGGTTGTTACGGATCATGGGAATCCAGTGCTACTGATCTCTCCTTATTCCGAAAAAGCTGATGAAAGTTTCAAGGAATTGGCCGGCTCTGTATTAAAATATGATAAACCGGCTGAACCGGTCGGATTGAATGATTGGGACCTGCTTAAGTGATAATTCTTGACACTCATGCATTAATCTGGTGGGTCAATGATGATCCTGCTTTGAGTAATAATGCGAGAAAGCTGATAAACAATTCAAGAAAAACGGAACGTATAATAATTTCTTCAATGACAACATGGGAAATTGCGATGCTTGTAAAGTTGGATCGTTTAGTGTTATCCATGCCTCTTAAAGAATGGATCGGGAAAATCGAAAGGCTGCCGTTTATACGCTTTATACCTGTTGATAACGTAATCGCAGATGATGCGGTCAACCTTCCCGGTGAATTTCACAAAGATCCGGCAGACCGTATTATAGTTGCAACAGCCCGTTCACTTAATGCAACTCTTATCACCAGCGATAAAAAAATACTGGACTATGCACATGTCAGGACGAAGTGGTAGTATCTTCTGTTTTTTTTAAGTTTAGTACTGTAAAAATAATTACAGAACAAAAGGAATGAAACGCTTCGTTTTATGCATATATTCCTGATAGGCCGCACCAAAATGCTGAAGGCATTCCTCTTCATCCCGTTTGGCAGTTAATAACAAGAAGATACTTGCAGCCAGTACCAGTGCTGTTCCTGTCCATGAAAACTGCTTTAGAAAAGCAGCCCAGGCTAAAAAAAGCAATGTGGCATACATCGGATGCCGGATATAACGAAAAGCACCTGAACTTACAATAGAGGTCGTTTTTTCAAATTCAAACAGTGATGAATCATTCCGCGTATTGTCCGGTTTGCCAATATTTTTAAGCAGCCTCAAAGCATGAATTGGAAGCCAGGAAGTGATAATGAGCAGGAACCATGATATCAACTGGTTCGGTGCCAGTGGATCAAGGCCCCAGGCCCGGAGATTCAGCAGTACCAGGGCCAGAATGCACTCCCAAGCAAAAAAGCGGTAAAATCCATGAGAGTTGGGCCTCAGCAAAGCACGGCGTGAAACCCGGATAAATGCAATAGAAATCAAAATAAATATTATTAACTCAAACTTCATATTAGTCCGTCTTTTGTATTTTTAATATAATTTTATTATATCTGGCTGCCTGTCAAGAAATATAGTTGCTTTTAACTTCTGATTTGCTGCAGCATGTTTCCTGTACAGCAGCAATTTTTAAATCTGATTTTCCTGAAAATTGAAATACATGGAGACTGTCACAAATGGAGCAGACATATTTTACATACATCACTATTGCAATTACTTCTGTAATTTCAGTTATTGCATTCAGCAGTGCGGATTTTACTGAGAACAATATTTTCTCTACATACTTCATACTGAAGAAACATGAGTATTTCAGAATAATCAGCTCGATATTTCTTCATGCTGACTGGGGGCACCTGCTGTTGAATATGTTCAGCTTTTATTCCTTTGCATCAGGCATCGAACAGATATATGGCTTTAAAATTGCAATTATTATATATCTCGCGAGCGGTATAGGAGGAGGATTGCTGTCTCTTGCCATAAACAGGAAAAACATGGAGTATCGCGCGCTTGGGGCTTCAGGTGCTGTGAGCGGTATAATTTTTTCATCAGTATTTTTAATCCCAGGGCAGTCTGTAATGCTGTTTATTCTTCCGATTCCAATGCCTGCATGGGTTTATGCCATATTGTTCATACTTGCATCAATTTACGGCATAGGCCGAAATTCCGACAACATTGGACATGATGCTCACCTGGGTGGTGCATTAACCGGAATTTTAATTTCTGCAATTTTATTCCCGGATATTGTATTGGTAAATTATCTGCTTTTGGCAGGAATAATCATGCCAACTATAATATTTTTTGTATTTAAAAATAAAATCGAAAACTTCATCCGGAATTTATAGAAAGAAATGATTATTGATGAGATTGATTTAACGGAGGTTTTATTTTATGCATGTTTTTGATAGAGATATTTCTGTGACAGGGCTGGAACAGTATAAACTCCTTGGAACTATTACAGACAACTGGAGCATCAACGGGATTCCCAATGGCGGGTATCTCATGGCTATTGGTGCACAGGCAATGCTGTTAAGCTCCGATAAAAAATCAACTCCTGTCATCACAGCAAATTATATTTCTCGATGCATTCCCGGTGAAGCTCAGATCCAGGTCGAGGAGTTTTCCCGCTCAAAACAGTTCAATCGTCTGCAGGTGAAGATGTTTCAGGATGGCAGGGAAAAGATCCGCATTCACGGCACATTTGCTGATGAAAATATTGAGTGCTCAGTTGAGAGATATGAAACAAAAACACCTGTTATCGCTCCGCTTGATAAATGCGTTCAGCTTCCGGCTTTACCTCAATTTGCTCTCATGAACCATCTTGACATACGGCTTGATCCTGTTTCAGCCGGATGGATGCAGGGAACATTGATTGATACTTCTGAAATCAGGGGATGGATCACATTCAGGGATAACCGACCTTTTGACATGCAGTCCATATTGCTTGCAGCTGACGCATTTCCTCCTCCGGTCTTTGCAAGCCATGGCATGACTGCGTGGGTGCCTACTGTCGAGTTATCTGTCAATGTGAGAAATATTCCGGACTCTGCCTGGCTTAAGGGCGCATTCCGCACAAGGTTTATTACCTGCGGGCTGCTGGAATCAGACGGAGAATTATGGGATGAAAAAGGCAATCTCGTAGCTATCTCGCGACAGATCGCCCAATTTAAAAAACCGGCCTGAATTGTTTTAGTATTATATCACTCTCGCAAATGCCGGTATTCTGCGAAGACAGGCGCTAATGCCCCAGCTGATTGCAAGCGAGCAAATGAATACGATTGATCCTTTAGCTATTGCAGAGAGCTTCACGTTCAAAAGAGCGTACTGCAACCAGGTTACAAAAATAAAATGAAATAGAAATATTCCGTAAGCATTGTTCTGAAGACTGTCAAGTACGCGATTGCTTTTACGTACAAATTTTAAGAATAGAGAAAGAAAAGCAAATACTGACGCTGCACAGCAAAGAAGAAATAATAAGATAATAATTAATTTTACTGTGTTTGTTGAATCTGATTCTGAAAATGCCTTAACCACAAGAGATAAATATATAACGAAAGAGATAAAGGCTGATACAACCCATATTGGCCAACGCTTTGCCAGTCTGCCATCTGTTGCCAGCAGACCTTTTTCAATTCCAATAGCACCAAGCATTGTTCCTGATAAAAAATAAATAGCATAAAAAAATATGCGGCTTGTTTGAAAACTAAATGGACCGAAATTAGACCAGGTCAATGTTCCGAAAATATTTGCAACAGGAATATATGCTGCTGCTGAGGCTGCAATCACAATACCAAAAAAAGCAGCCGGATGTTGAATTATATTTGGCGAAATATTTAAATTAGATTGTTTCTTTTTTTGTTTTATATAAAAGAATATAACAACTATACAGTTAAATGCAAGCAGAAGCCATAAAAACCATAAATATCCATTCGGCCAGTCACTTTGAGTTACCCATTGACTTAAATAAACAGAAAATTGAGGATTTTCTCCTATTGCAAGATATGCGGGATAATATCTGAGAGGTTCTTCTATTATAGAAAGTATAACAAACGGAAATCCGAGTCTTATAAAACGGTCACGGAGAAATATGCTGCTTCCTTTTCGTAATAGGCTGTTCCATACAAAAAGACCGGAGATAAAAAACATTAACGCCATTGCAAAAGAATTAAAATAAAAAAAATACACAGAAAAACCTGACCAGGTCTGGCTGTCAATAATCGGGAAAACTCTCCATAAACGAGGTTCTGCAAGGAATGAGGATGGAGATGGAATTGATTTAGTAAATAGCGCATATGCAATAATTGAATGAAAAGCTACCAGCATCACAATAATGATTCCCTTCAGATAGCCAAGCGCCCTGTTCTGTTCACTAATGTGGTTTGTTTGATTATTCATCATATCACCTGTATTGTTTTTTTTCTACACTGCGATGAGTGGGTAAATGCAGTAAGTGTATTTATTAAATGGCCAGCAGTAAGAATGCAATAGTTTAAAAATTGATGCTTAAGCAATCCTTTCTGTAAGCCAGTTTATTGATTTAACAAATTGTTTTTCTCCGCCGGTGCTGTTGCCGTCGTCCGGAAAAATTTCCATCTGCTTCTCGCACTGCAGGTGATTGAAAAACGCAAACACGCATTGCGGAGGTGTAATAGTATCTTTGAAGCCTGTTAGGGCAAGGACCGGGATGTTTATTTTATCAGCGAAGTTTATGCAGTCGAAATAGGTAAGATTTGTTTTTATCTGCTTTTTCTTGATTTTATAAAGCTCAATGAATTCATTAATTTCCCTGCTTGCCTCAGATGTTGAAAGGTTCTGTAAGATTGGGAGATAGCAGAAAAAAGGTGTATCAAGAACAAGGGCAGACACTCTTTCTGAATTTGCTGCAGTAAAAATTGCAGCAGCTGCTCCAATGCCTTTTCCGTAAATGCCAATCTTTCCGCAGTCAATTTCAGGCATGAGTCTTAATGTATCAATTGCCCTGTATACATCGAGATATACAGCCTTGATATAATAGGTTTCCTTGTCAAAAATGTTTTCTATCATGAATCCGGGTGTGCTTGTATCGGACGCTTCTTTCTTTATAAGATTTTCATGGCCTCTGATATATAGAAAAAAATGCGCTGCAGATTGATTCAGCTTTTCCGTTTCAATTACAGGTTTTCTGTTGTAGTCGTGGAGATGAATTATAACAAATGGCTTTTTGATTTTTTCCGGAACAAATAAAGAACCTGAAATCTGATATTTAAGGAAACTTTTATATGAAACACTATATTGGATAAACCCATGATGAGGCCTTGAACTTTTAATATTGAATAAAGGTTCCATTGGAATTTTTTTTAAATCCGCTATGGATTTTTTCCAGAACAGCTCGAAATCATCTTCCCTGTCAAATGGAGGGAGGTTCAGGAAAAATTTATCGAAATCGCTGTAATCAGGCATTTCAGCTACCGGTAATTTTTGATAGGAATGTGTTATTCAGGTCAAGTAAGCGGTAAATTATCGAAATAATAGCTGCAGAAATGCTGATAAAGGCAAACGCAATTCCAATGCATGAAAAAATTTTTTTTATGGAATAGATAATAATTTTTGAAACTGAGAATCCGTCTTTTATCAATTTCAAAACCCTATCTAATATAAAATAAATTATTATACCCGCGCTTAAGGTTAGAAAAGAATACTTGAAAATAATATTATACGCATTTTTGTTATTAACTGCGAATATTGTAATAGGGTAAACAATAATATCCATTATTATTACAGAGCAAACCAATGCAATTAATGTGAAATTAATCAGGGCTCCTGATTCTTTTATGCGTTCCACTAAAGCTGTGGATTCAAGTGTTCCGTCTTTTTCAGTTTTGTCAGTTGTCATCTTCACCGCTTTCTTTTTCTTCTTCACCCTTGAGTTCAACGCCGAATTCTTTCAGGGCTTTTCTTGCAGACTGCCGTACTTTTTTGCTCGGATCATATTTCATTTTATATTTTAAAATGTCAATCGAACTTTTATCTTTCAGCTCCACCAGAAGTTTAATGGCCTGAAGCCGCACAGCCGGGCTGTTGCTTCGAAGGGATTCTCTCACTTTCGGAGCTGCATCCTTATCCCCGAGCCTCACGAGTGCTGTTATTGAATACATATATAAATTGTAGAAATTCTGCTTTTTCTTGAAAGGATAATCCTCGATCTGCTTTACTACTGCCCTGAATTCAACTGCTGCTTCCTTTATATTCAGTTTGGATAATGAATTGGCAGCATATGATCTCACAGTCAGATTTTCATCTTCATTTTTATATAATTTTATCAGAAGGTCTTTGCTTTCAACAGCGCCGCTGTTTCCTAAAAACATAATAAGAAGCTCTTTTGCGACTAATGTAGTTTTAAGATCTTCAATTTTTTCTTTAGCATATGGCGCAAGTTCAACTGCTTTAAATTCCCCTAAAACATTTAAACAGGCTTCAGTGAAATTTGAATCTTTAGTCAGGTTTATTTCCTTGAATTTTTTAATGAGTTTTTCTTTTGCGCTTACTGCGTTCAGTTTTTTAAGAGCGTAGGCTGCTGCTGTTTTCATGTCATCAGTACTGTCTTCAAGCTTTTCAGTAATAACGCCGGAAGCATCTTTATAATCGAGTTCACCGCAGATATAAATTGCCTTGATAGCTACATCAGCTTCTGTTTCATTTTTAATGACATCAATAAGCCTTTTTAAAAGTCTGTCTCTGACTGTTTTATCTTTAATAAGAGTGATCCGGTTTATAGCTTCTTTTCTCTCATTGTTTAGGCCGAAATTTAAAGTATCTTCAACCCATTTCCCCTTGCTTTCGTCAGATTTTTTCTTGGCAAATTCCGCATCTTCTTTTTTCTTTTTTTCATCTTCGGTTTCAGTGTATTTCTTTGATTCCTTGGTGTCGGATGCTTTTATTTCTTTTTTTGGAGCCTGTTTTTTAGGTGCAGAATAAGAAAATCCCTGAATAAATAAAACAAGCATGATTGATATAAAAAGTTTATAATTTTTTATTTTCATAAATAAGCCTCTTTATTATTATCGGATAATTTATCTTTTTTTGTTTGTTGAAAAAGTATCATGTTTTTATATTTGACTTCAAGGTTTAAATGCCATCATTTTTTTATTTCATGGTTTATAAGCTTCAGGGATTAAAAATGATAAAAAACAAAGATGCAATTGTAAATTTTGTTCAAAAATCACTCGGCTGCGCGTGTCCTCCGGAGGTTTTTGATAATATCACTCTGCTTGAGAACCACAGGCTGTGTCAGAATACAATTTTAAAGTATAAGCTAATAATTGGTGGGAAACTCCTGATTTACATAATAGAAAATGCGGACTATGAATTTATTGAAAACAATCTTATTAATGCGATTTTTATGGGGAAAGCTGAAAGAAAAACCGAAGGGCTGAACAGATTCAGGCTTGTTCTTGTTTATAAAGACATAGAGAAAATAAAAATCACTGCAGAGGAATATTTTACCCTGATGACAGAATATGAAACTGATGCTGATAAATTGCATTTACATATTATAACTCCAGAGGAATTGCCTGTTTTATGAAATTTTCTATAACCAATATATCACAAACCGGCAGCAGCAGGGCAGGGGAAATTACCACCTCAAGAGGAGTAATAAAAACTCCGGTTTTTATGCCTGTTGCAACAAGGGCTGCAGTAAGATCGTTAACATCAAGGGATATTTCAGAAATCGGTTTTGATATTATTCTATCCAATACGTATCATCTTTATATCAGGCCGGGACTTGAAATACTGGACAAAGCAGGCGGAATTCACGGTTTTATGAATTTTAACGGGCCGGTTCTTACTGATTCAGGCGGATTTCAGGTGTTTTCTCTGGCTCATTTATGCAAGGTCCTTGAGCATGGAGTTGAATTCAGATCCCATCTTGACGGCTCGCTGCATCTGTTTACTCCTGAAAAGGTGCTGGATATCCAGAGAGTAATAGGCTCGGATATCATGATGGTTCTGGATCAATGCACAGATTATCCGATTGATGAAAAGAATGCGCGTTCCGCAATGGAAAGAACAATCACATGGGCAAAAACTTCCAGGCAATACTGGGGCAGGTCTTTTGATACAGATAAACAGGCTCTATTTGCAATCCTGCAGGGAAGCGTTTATAAAAATCTCAGAAGCGAGTGCGCCACAAGGCTTGTTGATATGGATTTTCCGGGATACGCAATAGGCGGGCTTTCAGTGGGAGAGCCAAAGGGATTATACAGGGAAATTACGGAACATACTCTGCAGCAGCTTCCCAGGGACAAGCCAAGATACATGATGGGTGTGGGAAGTCCGCTTGAGATATTATACGCGGTAAATTGCGGTGTGGATATGTTTGATTGCGTTATGCCTACAAGAATTGCACGAAACGGCACTCTGTATACATCTAAAGGAAGAATTAATATAAAAAAATCAGTATATGAAAGCGATTTCACGCCACTTGACCCGGATTGTTCATGCTATGTTTGTAAAACATATACCAGGGCTTATCTGCGGCATATATTTAAAATGGGGGAAATTTCTGCTTTGATTTATAATACATATCATAATCTGCATTTCATGAAGATGTTTATGGATGAGATCCGGAACTCAATAATAAATGGCAGCTTTGATCAAATTAATAACAAGTGGCATACTGTTTATGCCGATATTAATAAGGAAATTGACTCTCACTAGCCAGCTCAACGCTTATGGGAAGCGGCATGGGGCAATTTAAATAATTTAAAGCAGTGCGTAAATTATCTTGACATTAAATCTTTAATCGGGCAAATTGATATTTTGGGTAATCTGTTAAGTTTACCTAATTGTTAGGAGGATTTTACAAAGATGGATATTAACACAAGAAATAAAGGGGATATTGTTATTCTTGATATCGCCGGTGAAATAGATCTATATAATGCTCCTGAAATCAAGGATATTATAAATAAGCTTATTGATGAGAAAAAATTTAATGTAATTATAAATCTTGAGCAGGTTTCATATATTGATTCTTCAGGAATCGGGGCTTTGATTTCAAGTCTTTCCAATTTAAAAAAATACCAGGGCGGATTGAAAATTATTAATGTTTTCGCATCCGTGCGCAAGGTTTTTGAGCTTACAAAACTGACGTCTTTCTTCGAAATATATGATTTGGAAGATGATGCGGTAAGCGCTTTTAACCGCTAAAATACCTGAAAAAAATAAAAAAGAGAGTTGAAAAAAAAGGCCTTTTAGGTCTTTTTTTGTATTTATATTCTATTTATAGTGAGGTTCCATAATGTTTTATAAAAAAGCAGTTTTATTGATTTTTTCCATTTTGTTGTCCGTTTTTATGGCATGCGGTGAGCAGATCCCGTCAAAAGAATTAATAAAAGCAAGAGGGCAGATATCCAAGGCATTGACTGTAAAGGCTGATAAATACGCTCAGGCTGAATATGATCTTGCAGTGCAGAAACTTTATGACGCGCACAATTTTGTGAAAGCAGGCGAAGTTGATAAAGCTAAAAAAGCATCCGATGAATCATTCATAAAGGGTGTTGAGGCTTACGATAAGGCGCTTCCGCTTATGGCAAAAGATGTTATTTCCATATCGGAGCAGAGCATTGCTGCTGCAAAGGATGCATATGCTGACAAGCTTGCTAAAAATGAATATACTGCAGCTTCAGATATGCTTGAAAAAGCAAAGAAATTTTATGAAGAAAAGAAATATTATGATGCATATATATCTGCTCTTGAAGCAGACAAGCTTGCAAAGAATGCAAGAAATATCGCTCTGGGACAGAAGGATGTTCTGCGCGATTCAATTGAAGACGTAAAACTTACTCTGAAAAAAGCTGAAAAAATCGGAGCAAAAAAACATTCAGCTGAAAAATATAATCTGGCTGTTGTTAATCTCAAGCTGGCTGAAGAAGGCTATAACAGTCAGAAATTGAAAGATGGTTTTATTGCAGTTGAAATTGCGAAAATGAATGCTGATCAGGCATACCTTGAATCACTTGAAGTAAGCGCAAAAGAAAAAATTGCAGAAGCTGAAATTGCTCTTGATAAAGCAGGAAAATCCAAAAATGCAAAAAAAGCAAAAGACGAACTTGAGGCTGCAAAAGAAGCAAGAAATAACGCGAAAGCAATGTATGAAGTTAAAAAATTTGATGACTCGATTCAATATGCAGATGAATCCATCAAGCATTCAAATCTGGTTCTTGGAACTTTCATAGCGGATTCTTCAGTTAAAGATTCAACAACACCTGACAATAAAGACGGAAAGGTTCAATCTGATTCAGTTAATGAAGATGCGGATTATTATTACTACAAGGTTGTTTACAGGCTGAAATACCCTGATTGCCTGTGGTATGTATCATATAAATACTATAAAAATTTCAGATTGTGGCCAAAAATATACAAGGCGAATAAAGAACTGATAAAAAATCCTGATCTTATTCAGCCGGGATGGATTATCAGAGTTCCAAAAAAATAATCTGGTTAAAGTGAATGCTCCTTACAAATAAAAAAGACGATAAAGCTTCATTGAAAAAGAACAAATCTGCAGGAAGAACACGCAAACCTGCAGATGCGGATAAAGATTTATTAGCTGAAGAAGCTGAAGATCAGGATCTGATAATAGATGAAAATTTAAAAAACGAAGATATAGATCTTGATCTTGAGCTCAAAGAGGATGATTTAAAAAAACGCTCATCCGGAAATCAGACAGACTCATCCATATCCTGGTATCTTGATCAGATAAACAAAATCAAGCTGCTTACAAGAGTGGAAGAGGATACTCTTGCCAGAGCTGCCAGAGATGGCGATAATGAAGCAAAAAACAGACTCGTAAAGGCCAACCTTCGTTTTGTTGTCTCAATCGCAAAAAAATATCAGACAAGCGGAATATCACTTCTTGATATTATCAACGAAGGGAATATGGGGCTCATCAAGGCTGCGGAGAAATTCGATCCGGACCGCGGTTTTCATTTTATATCCTACGCTGTATGGTGGATAAGACAGGCGATAATACTTGCAATTTCTCAAAAAGCTTCGCTGATACGGCTTCCCCTTAACCGCACTGCAGATATTCAGAAAATTGAGAGCGTTCACAAGATGCTTGAAAATAAGCTGGGTCGCGAGCCGACAGCTGCAGAAATTGCCGAAGACCTTGATATGGATGACGAGGATATCAACCATCTCAGAAATATAACACAGGATTACGTTTCGCTGGATTCAACTTTCGGAGATTCTGATGAAACCACAGTAATGAGCATGATGGTGGATCACAGAACTGAATCACCTGATAAAAATGTCCTGAATGAATCTCTCAATATAGCGCTAAACACTGTGCTTGATACTCTTACTGAATCAGAAAAACAGATTCTGAAAATGCGTTTCGGCCTTGACGGTCTTGAACCCATGTCGCTCCAGCAGATAGGCGATAAGTTTCATCTGTCAAAGGAAAGAATCAGGCAGATAGAAAAAAAAGCCATAAGAAGGCTGAGGCATCCTTCGAGAAGCCAGAAATTGAAAGGATTTCTGCAGGATTAATTATGAAATTTTTTTTTATCGGGCTGATATGCGGATTTGTTTTAAATTTTATTTTTTTCCTTCCTGAGAGCGGAGTTCAGATTAATGCTTTATGGCACGGCAAAGTTAATGAAGTCTCTTCAATAGAAAAATCCCCTATTTTCCTTGAATCTGCATCTGAGAAGTTTTTCGTAAAAAAAGAAAACAAACTTACACTGCTTGACGGAAAAGGTTCTCAGATAGCATCAGTTGACACTGAAGAATTTCTTTCTGCTGAAAGCGGAAACGGAATGTATTATGCTAAATATGAAAAGTTAGGCAAAAATATTGAGCTTTTCGGAATAGCAGGCGGAAGGTATTGGAATATTAAGTCGCTTGAATATCCGAGTCTTTCATATAATTCAAAACTTGTATTGCTGTCAAACGGAGATCAGAGCAGAATAAGAATTCTGGATTTAAACGGCCAGCCTGCAGGTGCCGGAAGCATTTCAGGAAGACTTAACACTGTTATTTCGTTTTCAGAAAAGAGCGATTACGCGGCAGTTGGATTTTTAAGCGGAACATACTTTATTCTGAATGAATCAGGAAATATTATTGCTGATGGTCAGGCTCCAAAGGGGAATATCGTCAAGTCTGCAGCTGTTTCCTCAAACGGAAAATTCGCTGTTGTTCATCTTGGAAATACAGATCTGGATTTTCTGAAAATTATAAATATTGAAAAAAATAAAGACTCAATTTATAAATTGAAGCATATATACAGAACCAATGCTGTTTTAAATATTTCCGACGAGGGCAAAACCTGTTTTATAGATACTGATAAAATAATTATTCTAAAACCAAACGGGAAAATTTATTCTGAAATAGAAATAAAACCGAAGCGGGAAGGGTACGGTTCGCTAAGTTTTTGGCAGGGAATTTATTCTGCAGGGTACACTGATAATTCCGGTCAGGCGAGATTTCTTTTGTTTAATGATAAAGGGAATATAATAATGAACAAAAGTTTTTCTTCAGATTCATTTCTACAGACGAAAATTTCAAACGGAGTTATATTTTTAAGAGGTTCGGATAATCTCTTCTGCTACAGAATGTCCTACTGAAATATCTGATATTGTATTAATATTCAGCAAGGCTCCAGAATGGCAGAATTTTCCGAATGAAACTTTCTGCCATTCTTTTTAAGCATTTCAGGAAAAATAACTTTTTATATCATTGCCGGATCAGTTTATTTAACCTGGTCTGCAGCGGCTATTTGTGTCCGGACTGCTGCTTTCTTAATCTTTTTTTCAGCTCGGCAATTTCTTCCATGCAAATGCTGAAGCTGGCGTGCATCCCTTTTGTTTTAGCTTCTGAAGCCTGCTTTTCTTTGTTCTGAATAGATTTTAAAATTCTTTCGTACTGGTTCGCTGTTTCATTTCTCCGGCCTTCAAGATTATTCATATGTTCCTCCTTTTTTGAAAAATCGTTTACTCTATCGAAAGAGGGATAACTTTGTCAAGTATTTTTTTAAAAATAATTTTATTTTAGAAAAAATTTTTATTTTTGATTATGTCTTGTCGAGAAATAACCATCAATAAGAATAAAATCGCCGCTTTTTATAAGTTCTATGACTTTGCGGCAAAAGGGGAGTGAAACGAGTTTTTCAATGTTTTCTCCTTGTGTAGAAAAGTTCTCAGCCTGCTCAACTGGAAGACCTGTTTCAGGAATGAAGCCGTAACTCTTAAAAACATATACCGGAAGATGAAAAATTGATTTATGAACTTTGTAGTATAGATATTCAATACCGTTGATGATGTGAATTTTTTCCGGTTTGAATAGAGAAATTATAATATAATCTTTGTTTTTATAATAATCCAGAACTGCAGATTTTTTTATTATTCCTGTTAAATCAGGTACCCCTTTTATCCTTAATTCTCTGATTTTATTATATTTTTCAGGATGGGAGTCGCGCCAGTTCTTGGCTCTTTTATTCAGAGAGTAAATGACATCAGCTGCAATTTCTGTTGTAATTACATGTTTATCAATCAGCCTGTTGTATATTTCCGGAGTTTTCATTTATTTCTGATAATATTTGATTTTAAATAATGCAGCAGAAATCTTATTATTCTGGTTGATAAAACCAATATTATAGAAGGTATTATAAGAAATATTAATTCATTTTTTAATACCTTTAATCCCCAGTTGCTGAAAAAACCGGAAATGCTTATGGGTGATACTTCAATGGGTTTCCACGGGAGAAAGTATCGCTCATAACTGAAAGGAATGAAAAGTCCAATACCCAGGCCGCCGTTGGTCATAGCATCCAGCAGGCAGTGCATAATGCCGATTAAAATAAAAACCAAAGACAGCTTAGTATATTTTTTTGCAGAGGCTTCATGTCTGCTGAAGAAAATATATGCTAGTAAACCCCCGATAATTGCAGCAAAAAGGAATGAATGGAAAAAACCCCTGTGCCCCATAGGGTGCGCATAAGGTATGCCTATTCTAAACATAATAACATCAAAATCAGGAATTATTGAAATCAGTATTGCGAAAATATAAAACTTAAACTTTTTTTCATCAGGATATAATGTATAGCCTAATGATGTTCCAATTGCTATGTGACCGATAATTGAAGGCATATTATTTAATCCTGAAGTTTTTTTTAAATTTATAGAATATAAAATTTATCTTTATAAAAATTATTTTTCTTGATCTTTGTGCGGAATGTCAATAATTATTGTTGAATTAAGTGCAATATAATTTTTACCGGCAGGATGGAAGGCGGTATGGACTCAGCTAAAAAGAGTATGCATGATGTTTATGCTGAAATAGAATCAAAGCATCTATCCGAACGTGCACAGATCATGGATGCTTTTATTTCTGACTTGGGGAAAAAACATCATGCGCAGATTGCCCGGAAGTCGCTTTCAGGCAGCGCTCCAGAAATGCTTGTTGAAGACCAATATGATGGTTCTACCAGGCGCATGATATATTTCGGCAGCAATGATTATCTTAATCTCACGAAGCATCCGAGATTAAAGAGGGCTGCTATTGATGCAATCGAACAATACGGTACAGGTGCAGGAAGCGTTCCTCTGCTTGGAGGAACTTTTGACATTCAAACTTCTCTTGAGGAGGAACTCGCTGAATTTAAGGGATGTGAATCAGCTATGGTGTTCACTTCCGGTTTCGTTTCCAATTACGGCGCGTTGAGCGCTTTACTCGGCCCTGCTGACTGCGCTATTGCAGATAAACTTATTCATGCTTCGCTGATGGACGGCTGCCGTAATACAAATGTTGCAAAATTCCGTCATAATGATATGGAATCCCTTGAGGAAACGCTAAAAGCGTGCCGAGAAAAATACAAAACTAAAATTGTAATAGTGGATGGCGTTTATTCAATGGACGGAGATATTGCTCATCTGAATGTTATAGTTGATCTTGCGCATCGTTATGATGCAATGGTTATGGTAGATGAAGCTCATGCTACAGGTGTTATCGGTAAAGAAGGCCGTGGTACGCCGGAACATTTCGTTATAGAAGGCTCGGTAGATATTGTAGCCGGAACTCTTTCCAAGGCCATGGGTGCTGTCGGCGGTTTTATTGCATCATCTAAGCGAATTATTCAGTATCTGAGATATTCTTCAAGACCTTATATTTTTTCCACAGCTATGGTTCCATCTGCAACTGCAGCTTCACGAGAAGCGCTTAAGGTTATTGTTGAAGAACCTGAACTGAGGATTAAACTCTGGGAAAATATAAATTATCTGCGAAGCCGGCTTGAGAATTTTGGGTTTAACCTGCATGGCAGCCAGAGCGCAATTTTTCCAATAATAATCGGGGACGATTTTATAGTTAAGGAGATGTGCCGTAAACTGCATGAAAATAATATATATGTTAATCAGGTGAGCTTCCCTGCAGTATCCGTTCGTATGTCGCGCTTGAGAATAAGTTTAACTGCAGGTCATACACTCGAACATCTCGATTTACTCGCGGATAATCTCGCTGAGTTGGGTAAAGAATACGGAATAATCTGATGGCAATTTAAATTTTCCATACAGAAGAATTTAGAATAATTATAATTGAAGAAGGGATTTGTATATTTTGCATGTATAAATGTTTCTGCCTGCATCAATTTCAATCTGCTCAAGTATTTTTATCAAGGCATCATTGCCTCTTTTGTCAGCGCCTTTTTTCAATATGCTGCATTTTCTGAGTAAATTTTCCGCAGCAGAATTTCTATATTCAATTTTCATTGATTCTCCGGATGATTCAAGCAGTTTTAAAATTGAATAAATCCTGAATCTGTCCATGCCTTGAAATTTTCTTGATAGCTGATCCTCATGTCCGCCGTGTTTTATTATTAGCTGATCTGATATCAGGCCGATTTTTTCATATGCTGAAATTCTAAGCCACATGTCGTAATCTTCGCATACCTGCATGTCTTCGTCAAAGTTACCGTATTTATCGAACAGATTTTTATGCATTACAACTGCGGACGGGCTTACGAGGCACAGTTCAAGTGAATCTATGAAAATGTTTCCGCCGCGCTTCGCATGTTTTTTCATGGGATTAACCCTGATTCCGTTTCTTATCCAGGTTTCATCAGTCTGATGAATAAGTATTTCCGGGTTTTTTTTAATATAATCCGCCTGGGCCTGCAGTTTGGATGGAAGCCACAGATCGTCTGAATCAAGGAAAGCAATATGTGTTCCTTCAGATATGGATACGCCTGTATTTCTTGCGCTGCTCACACCGGAATTTTCCTGACGGATATATTTTATTTTTTGGTTAAAAATATCTTTTATTTCAGGAGTTTCATCAGCAGAACCGTCATCTATTACAATCAGCTCAAAATTATTATAAGTCTGCGAGAGTACGGATTCAACTGCTTTGGTTAAACTGCTGTATCTGTTGTATGCTGGAATGATAACTGAAAAAAAAGGTGCATTCATAATATTTTTTTTATTTGTATTTGAACCGGCATCTGCTAAAATTGATTCTGATTCAATTTTTATCAACTAAATTATTTCAGGAAGTATTAATGAAGCTTTTCAGGAAAATACTTTTCGATTTATTCTTTGCTTTTACAGTAATAATCATATTGTTTGTTGCTTTAAATATTTATATTGAAATTTCTGCATTTGGTAAAACTTATACAAGTGCAGTGGAGATTCCATTTAATAAAACAGGGCTTCTTCTTGGTACAAATAAAAATATTTCAAAAAATGTCAAGAATCCATTTTTTTTCAAAAGAATTGATGCTGCAGCCGCTTTATATAAATCCGGTAAAATTGAAAAAATTATAGCGAGCGGTGCCCAGCACTCCAGGTTTTACGATGAACCGAGACAGATGAAAGAGGAGCTTGTTAAAAGGGGTGTTCCGAAATATTTAATTGTAACAGATCCTGCAGGCTTCAGCACTATTGATTCAATTGCAAGGTGCAGGAATGTATACGGGATTACCAGGGTTACTGTTATATCGCAGGGATTTCATAATAAAAGAGCAATTTATATGGCAGAAAAATTTGGTATTGAAGCAGTAGGTTTTAATGCCTCTGATGTTGAAGGGTTTGACGGATTTAAAATAAATGTCAGGGAGTTTTTTGCAAGAGTTAAGGCTTTTATAGATTTATATATTCTTGATGAAAGGCTTAATATTCATGAGAATGATAGCTCAGGAATTAAGGAGGAGAGATGAATCAGGAGCAGGTGAAGAAAAAACTTCTGGAGCTGGATTCAGATGTGGAAGATTTCAAATTGACAATGACCGGAAAATCAAGCAAAAAGGTTGACGGGCTGTATAAGCCTGACACAAGGGAAATACTTCTGCACAATGAAAATTTTAAAGACGACAACCAGCTGATGTATACAGCCATACATGAATACGCTCATCATATACAATTCACTAAATCTTCTGTTCCGGTGTTTACCAGGGCCCATACAGCAAATTTCAGGCAGATTTTTCACAGGCTTCTTGCAAAGGCTGAAGATCAAAGAATTTACATGAATATTTTTAAAATTAATGAAGATTTTATAAGAATGACAGAGCTGATAAAAAGAAATTTTCTTACAGAAAACGGCAGGCTCATGATTGAATTCGGTAAAATTCTCGTGGATGCTTACGGTCTATGCATCAAGCATGGCGCGAGCTTTGAGGATTATCTGGAGAGAACTCTCGGCTTCAGCAAGCCGAATGCAAGCGTGCTTCTGAAAATTCAGGGAATGAATATGAATCCGGAAATTGGTTTTGATAATATGAAAACCATGGCAAGGATAAAAGACCCGGAAGAGAGAGAAGCTGCCCAGAACGCAATTATGGAAGGCGAGAGTCCTGAACTTGTTAAGGCGGACTACGTAAAAAACAGAGCTGTTAACCGTGAAAACAAACTTGATAATCTTATCGAAGAAAAACTGAAAATTCAGAAGCATATAGATAATCTTCATATTAAGCTTGCACAGCTTGAACTGAAGATTGAGGAAATTGAAAGGAACAGCAAATGAGCAGGAGGAGGCTCATAACATATATTTTATTTTTTCTTTTCCTTTCAGCTGCAATATATAATTTATTGCCTGAAAATTCTCTTCCTGAAAATGCAGTATTTGACAGAATTGAAGTTGAAAAAAGCAAGAGGCTTCTGCATGGATATTATCAGGGAAAGCTTGTGAAAACATATAAAATTTCTTTTGGTTCCGTGCCGGTTGGACATAAGCAATTTGAGGGAGATGGCAGAACGCCGGAAGGAATTTATTATATTGATGATAAAAATCCGTATAGCGTTTATCATCTGAATCTCGGAGTTTCGTATCCGAATTTTATGGATTACTATAATGCAGATAAGTACAATAATAGTCCGGGCGGGGATATCAAGATTCACGGATTGAAAAACGGTTTCTGTTTTTTGGGAAAATTTCACAGACTGTTTGACTGGACATACGGATGCATTGCAGTGACATGCGGAGAAATAGAGGAAATTTACAGGGCTATGCCTCTGGGAAAGGTTATAGAAATAAAAAAATGATGAAAGAAAAAATAGAAACCCGACAGGTAAATGCAGGAGGCCTTCTAATAGGAGGCGGCGCTCCAGTTTCAATTCAGTCCATGACAAATGTTCCGATAGAGGATGTTCAGGGAACAATCAGGCAGATTAACGAACTTGATGCTGCCGGAGCTCAGCTTGTGAGGATCGCCCTCAGAAACGAGGAGGCTGTATCGTACATTCCTGAAATTATAAAATCTGTAAAAATTCCAGTGTGCGCGGATATTCATTTTAATTATAAAATTGCGCTCGGTGCGATCAGGGCAGGCGTGCACAAGATCAGGCTTAATCCCGGAAATATCGGCGATGAGTCTAAGGTTAAAGAAGTTGTTAATGCAGCAAAAGAGAGAAATGTTCCAATTAGAATCGGCGTGAATGGCGGTTCTGTTGACAGGAAAAAATATAATGAGGTAACTCCGCAGACATTAACCGCTTCCGCACTTGATCATATAAAAATACTCGAAGACTGCGGATTTTTTGATATAGTAGTTTCAATTAAGTCTTCTGACATTTTTGAAACTATAGAAGCGAATATGCTGATTTCCAGAGAGAGAAATTATCCAATTCATGTCGGGCTGACTGAAGCAGGGTACGGCTTGTCATGTATTGTTCAGAGCTCAATAGCTATCGGACATCTTCTGATGAACGGAATCGGAAGCACGATCCGTGTATCAATGACAGGCAATCCTGTTGATGAAATTCCTCCGGCTAAAAGGATACTTGAAACTTTAGGCGAAAGATTCACCCCTGTAAAAATAATATCGTGCCCCACCTGCGGCAGAACAGACACATCTATCAATATTCTTTCATTGGCAGAAAATGCCGAGAAAGAAATTATTGGCAGATTCGGCAGGATTCTTTCATCAAAAAATAAGACTCTGCATATTGCGGTAATGGGATGTGAAGTGAACGGTCCGGGTGAAGCAAGGGATGCTGATGCAGGTCTTGCAGGCGGAAGAAACGGTTCCATGACGCTTTTTGCAAACGGTGAAATTATTAAAAGAGTTCAATATGATGCAGCAATTGAAGAGCTGATGAAAGAGATTGAAAAGATTGTGTAAGTGATTTTAAAATTGAATTGAATAAATAATGCGATGTGAGTTTACGATTTTTTTATCAGCACTCCGGGATTGAACGGTTTACTGCCGTTTCTGGTTTCAAAATGCAGGTGAGGCCCTGTAGTTCTGCCTGAATTTCCAGATAAAGCAATTGTCTGTCCTGCAGTAACCTTATCCCCGTTTTTAACGAGAATTTTGCTGAGGTGACCGTAATAGGAAGAATAATTATGCTCATGCTTGATTATAACAAGCTGGCCGTAGCCGCCGCTGAACCCTGTGAATACAACCTCACCGCTTCTGCCTGATGTTACTTCGCTTCTCATGGCGCATGCAATATCAATGCCAGGATGAAATTCCGAATGCCTCTGGTTAAACGGATTTTTTCTTGTTCCGAATCCCGAAGTACGCATACCGTTGACTTTTAAAGGAAATATAAATCCCGTACCAAGAAAAAGCGATCTCTCAATATTGGAAATTTTACCTCCTGGAATAAAAATATAATCCCTGTCAAGTGTTCTTGACCTGTTCAGCTTGAAAACATAATCCTCTTTAATTTTTTCATCCTGAATAATAGAGAAAATTTCCTCTCTTTTTTTGCCGTTTAAAATAATGCCTCTCATGTTCGGTACATAAATTGTTTTTCCCGGTATTATATCCGATGGGCAGGTAAGCGAATTAATAGACATAAGTGTATCCATATCAAGCGAGGTTTTTGTAAGCACAGTCCAGAAATTCTCGCCTTTTTTAACTTTATAGCTCAGAAATTTCAGATTAGGTAGTTCCGCAGCGTTTCGTCCGCTTTTGATAATATACAGCGAGCGTTTGACATCCTCTCTGAGAGCTTTCAGCTTGTCGTTTCCGTATAATTCAAGGGAATCAAGCGTGTCAATATCAGCCAGAAGAGGTGCAGATATAAAAATCAGAGATAATAATAGCAGTAATTTAATATTTTTCATATAGAGACATAATGCCGCTTTTTCTTTATATAATCGGCCGGATATTACCTTAATATTAGCTTAAAATTTAATTTTTTGTCTAAATTCAGGGTTTAAAAATGAGTGTCAGAGCCCTGAAAGAGATAAAGTGGGGTCAGAGCCCGGTTTTTGAAAGGTAAATATAGCGGTCAGAGCCCAGAAAGTGACAAAGAGGGGTCAGAGCCTGAATCCAAACCTATTAAAATTTAAAAATTAGTCGATCTGAAACATGAAATGTAAAAAGTTTATGTCTGTTTGGATTAAACCTTAACATTTTTTGAAATATTTCCATTCTAAAAGATATTGACAATACTTATATTGATAATATTTATGATTCTTAATTAAACAAAAGAATATCATTCTTGATATTTAATTTTAAACAAAATTAAACGGCAGGTATAATTATGGCTCTTGCTCGAGGCAGCGGTGATGTAGCAAATAATGTTATAGGTGAAAATTCATATTTTACCGGAACATTTATTATAAACGGATCATTAAGAATTGACGGCAGATTTGAAGGCAAGACCCTCCAGGCTGAGCATATATATATAGGCCATAGCGGAAAATTAAAAACCAGCATCAATGCAGTTTCTGTTATTGTTGAAGGCATGGTCATAGGCAATATAACTGCTTCGAGCAGGGTTATGCTTATGCCAACAGCAAAAGTTTTAGGTGATATAAAAACTCCTGAACTTCTCATTCAGAACGGAGTTATTCTTGAAGGCAGATGCACAATATCGAACGACTTTAAAGCAACAGCAAAAGACCTGATAGAAAATGATTATGAAAAAAACAAACTGGTCCCAGAGGAGTTCCTTGCAAAAAGAACCTCTTAAAATAGGCATCACTCTTGGAGACCCGGCAGGAATAGGCCCGGAGGTCGCTTTAAAAGCAATTGAGAATGCCGGTCTTTCTGAAAATATAATTCCGGTTCTGATCGGCAGAAAAGAAATCCTTTCAAAATTATACTCGCCTCTTTTCAAAGATTATTTACCTGCTGAATTTTCCGTTAATTTAACTGCCGGTAAAAAATATATTTATAATATCGGATCTGATTTTAATCTTCCAATTCCAGGTCATGGCGATATTAATACCGGAAAGGAATCCCTTGATTATATCAACGCTGCAGTTAAACTCTGGAAAGAAAAAAAAATAGATGCAATCGTAACAGGGCCTGTAAGCAAAGAAATGATTGAAAAAAGCGGAACCCGTTTTTCCGGACATACTGAATACATTGCAGATAAGATAAATGAGCCTGATCCGTATATGATGATGTTCTCAGAGCTTTACAGGGTGCTTCTTGTGAGTACACATATTCCAATATCGCAGGTTTGCCTGAGTTCAACTTTTGAGAAAATTTTTAAAACTATCAGCACAGGTCACAGATATATAAAAGCAATAGACGGCAAGGAACCGAAAATAGCAATTGCCGGTCTTGATCCTCATTGCGGTGATGGCGGCGCAATCAGTTCTTTTGACAGCGACATTACATTAAAGGCTGTAGTAAAAGCAATATCAAAAGGTATTGATGTTGAAGGGCCTATTTCAGCAGATTCGCTTTTTCGTCCGGATATCTGGAAGAAATATAATCTCGTGATTGCGCATTATCACGATCAGGGGCTTATTCCTTTTAAAATGCTTGCTTTTAATGATGGAGTTAATGTTACGCTCGGTCTTTCAATAACGAGAACGTCGGTTGATCACGGTACAGCTTTTGATAAAGCAGGCAAGGGCACTGCGGGATTTGAAAGCATGACTAACGCGATAAATCTCTGTTATAAACTTGAAACAGGAAGAAGAAATATCAGTTGATATTATGTTCAGCAAGGATTTTATTGATTTCACCTGTCATTTTTTTTATTATACTGTCTTTATTTTTTCCCGCTGATTTGATAACAACAGTTTTTACAGTTTTATTGTTTTTTTTTATCTTCAGAATGGCTTTCATGGTGCCGTCACTTTCGTATTCGGACATTCCGCTTTCTTCTGTAAATTTTAATGTTTCCACGCTGTCTGTGAAATAATAAATCAGTATTTCAACAGAAAAATCTTTATTTTTAAAATCCTTGGGGAAACGGTTTTTTATGTCCTCAGCAGAGAGATTTATTGTTTGAGGAATTTTAACTGTAATTTCGCCGGAAACAGGGCCTGAATATGCAAAGATGTATATCGCCAGAAATAAAATAATTTCGGCAGCCGGCTTGAAATTTGTTTTTAGAAAGTTCATAAATTTTCCGATTTGTTTAATAAGGGAATATCGATAAATCATTTTTTGAGGTTCCCATAACGGACCCGCAGGATACATATGAAAGATACTATCATAATAAAATCAATATTTTTATTCATGTGCTTTTGGGGTACTGGAATAATTCTTATGTTTTTCAGGCCGAAAGTGGAAATTTTCTGGAAGCTTATTGCTGCAGCTCTTTTCGGATTTTATGTTTGGTTCTTTTTCGATGAGATTCAGTCCGGCTTGAAAACCATGCAGGCCGGATGGTATGCATTTACGCTGAATTTTTTAAAAGAGTTTTTCTCGCTGATTTTTGTGAATCTATTTTTATTCTGGCCTATAGCTCTTGTGGTTATTTTCTATAAAGCCGATCCCCTTGAATCTGAAAATTTATTGAAATTCATGTGCGCACTTACCATTGTTCTATGGATAATTTTTATCCTTTATTCATATTTCAGCAGCGGTATTGATAAGTTCCTATTTGAAAACCTCAGGAAGATGATTCCAGGTGCGAAATAACCAATTAATTTTTTTTCTGCTCTTCTTCCTGTTTGCATCCTCTGCCGAATCAAGGGAAAATCCTTATGTACTTTATAAAAAAGGAGCTGCATTTGCAGCTCAGGGCGAAATAAATAAAGCAATAGAAATTTTCAAGCCTCTTGCTGAAAATAATCCCTATTACTCACTTGCTCATTACGGATTAGGTAAAGCGTATCTGAATAAAAACGGGATGCTTGAAGAATCCATCCGCCATTTAAAAATTTCTGTAACACTCGACAGAAAATTCGCCAAGGGCTATTTTTATCTCGGACTTGCGTATCAGCTGTCCAATAAATACAATCTCGCAATTAAAGCCTACAAAGATGCATATTTACACAGTAATTCCCAGATAGAGGCTTTGTATAATATTGGCGCAGTATATGATATTACAGGCAGATTTTATCAGTCGAAGATTTATTTCAACAGGTATATCAGGCTTAAAACAAAGGATGATACAGAGATTATTTTTTAAAAAGACTCTCCGCTTTTTTCTTTCCGGTAATTCTTTCGTAATCATCGTAGTCTACAAATTGAAGATCAGGGAGCTTTTTTTTAATTCTCATGACTATTTCTGAATGACCGTTTTTTGCTTCTTTGGATGATACATATTTGAATGTTCTTCCGCAAGAGGGGCAGTTGCCAAGAGTTTTCAGATCTATGCCGATTTTTTTACAATTGGGGCAGAACCCAAGCTGATCGTCAACCATGATGATATGTTCTTTAACTTCATTGATATCAATCTCTTTCCAGATCCTCATGTATTCCATAAACGCTCTCCATGTGTAAGAGTAGGAGATATGTGGATATTAGAGAAAAGGGGGATAAAAAAAATATTATATCTCCTTATCTCTTATATCCACATATCTCCAGACATCTTTTATTCCTTTATGATCTTTCTCAGTTACTGCATAATTCAATAAGTGCTAATCTCTCAAGAATGAATCCTCTGACTTGGTGCTCGATGCAACTTTCAGGCTTTTCTGCATTGCAGTTACTTTATCCCTGCCGTTTTCTTTTGAATGATAAAGTGCTTTATCCGCACGGTTTATAAAGGCAGTTTTTGTGTCTTCAGCATGATATGAAGTTACGCCAAAGCTGCAGGTGATTTTTTTAACAGTATCAAAGGTGTATTCCTTTATTAAATTTCTGATTTTTTCAGCTATTTTTATTGCGGATTTAATATCAGTTCCAGGCAGAAGAATTACAAATTCCTCGCCTCCCCATCTTGCGAAGATATCCTTATCGCGTATTGACTTCTTGACGATACTGCAAAGTGCAGTCAGGACGTAATCACCTGCCTGGTGTCCGAAGGTGTCGTTGACTTGTTTAAAGTGATCTATATCGAAATATATAAGAGATAAATCCAGATTATTTTTTCTGGAGATATTAATTTCATCCGGAAGCCTGTCATCAAACATGCGCCTGTTGAAAATTCCTGTAAGAGTGTCTGTTATGGACTTGGTTTCAAAAGATTTTTTTTTCATTTCATGATCTGTAATGTCCGTGAATTCTACTATATATCCTTCATCCTCGCCGCTCATTTTATTTATATTCACCGAGAAAAATTTTATATCTCCATTCCTGTCTTTGAAAGCTATAATTCTTTCTATCTGCGGTTTATCAAGCAGCTCATGTATCCAGTTTTTTCCAAGCGATTTATTGATGAATCCTTCATAATCAACCGCCAGCTCAGTAATGCAGCTGTATTTTGATTTCAAATCTTCAAGATTTTTAAGGTCGAAAAAGTTCAGAAAACTTTTATTGCAGTGTACAATGTTTTCATCAAATTTAACCAGCAGCATATTATCCTGGGAATCGAGAATTGACTGCAGATAATGCTTCTGCATTCTAAGTTCATTCTCGGCAGATTTTAAAGTTGAAACATCTTCGCCTATGCACTGGTATTCCAGCAAAACATCCGCTTCGTTGAATAAAGCCTGGATTGACCAGTACACATATCTTGGTATATCCTTAATTACATAAGTTATTTCAAATGATTCTGTTTTGTGATTTATATTCAATGAATCAATTATTGATTTTATATCCGTTTTCCGGTCTTCGGGAATAATATCGAAAAAATTTTCACCTAAAGCTTCAAATCTTTTAATATTGAAAAACTGGCAGTACCCGTCGTTGACAAATGAAATGCTTCTATCCTCAGGAAAAAATCTCAGAATAAGTATTGGTGAATTTTCAACAAGAGCGCGGTATCTTTCTTCGCTTTTTCGTAAAGCGATTTCTGATCTTTTTTTATTCTCGCTGATTTTGTGATGTTCCACAGCTTTAAAAATGCTTAGTTTCAATACATCGCGGGATTCATGATCAGTTAATATTTTTTTCGGCATGTAATCGTATATGCCTGTTTTAAGTGCTTTAACAGCGAGAAGCTCATCACCAATACCTGTAAGCATAATAATCGGTGTGGAGATATTCATATTCTTGATAACTTCCGCGAGTTCAAGGCCTGTTGTCTTTTCAAGAATATAATCGAGAATAATGCAGTCGAAAGATTTATCAGTTAGATGTTTTACCAGAGAAGGTTCGTCTGAGGCTTCGTGAAACAGAAAGCGGTCCTCGTTTTTTGACAGAATTTCAGCAATTGCCCTGCGAGAAAATCTGTCATCATCAACTATTAATATATTTAGGGGTTTTTTATTCATAATATTATATTAAAAAGCTCTAAATTGAATGTCATGTCAATATATTTTTACTATTTCAGAGGGATTTCGTGAGTAAAAGTTTTTTATAACTATAATGATTTCTTCTATAGATTCAGCTCTGCGTATTTCGTTCATTAAATTATGTCCGAAAATGAAGTTTTTTGTAAAATAAAATGCAAATCTGTGGGCTCTGCTTTTATGAAGATTTTCAGGCAAATACCTGTTTATTTTTTCTATAATTTCAATGAATATTTCTTCAGAATTTACTTCAAATTTTCCCTGAATGTTTTTTTCACGATTTTCGCTGAGCCTGAAAATCCACGGGCTTTTTACAGCTTCGCGGCCAATCATGACAGCGTCACAACCGGTTTCTTCAAAACGCCTGAGAGCAGTATCAGGTGTTGTTATATCGCCGTTTCCTATTACAGGAATTTTCAGATTCTCTTTTAATAATTTTACGAGTTTCCAGTCGGCGCTTCTGGTAAAGGAGAGTTTTGCGAATCTCGGGTGAAGTGTTATGAAATCAACCCCCTCGTTTTGAAGCATAATTGCAAATTCAATCATTTTATCGTTGTCATTTTTTTCATAACCGCTTCGCATTTTAACTGATAATAATGATTTGCATTTTTTTTTGCACGAGGCAGTAATTCTTCGCGCAAGATCAGTATCTGTTAAAAGGCGCGCACCCTGAATTTTTCTTGTGATAAGAGGAGCAGGGCAGCCCATGTTGATATCAATGGAAAAACATCCCCTGTCGGATAAAATTTCAGCTGCACGCGACATTGTTTCAGGAGAATCTCCAATAATCTGGTATATTAGGGGATCGTCGTTATCGGTTTTTTTAACAAGAGGCTCATTGTGATATGCGCCTGAAGCAATAGCACCTGCTGACAGCATTTCCGAACAGAGAATAACATCTTTTGAGTATTCCCTTATTATGCTTCTAAGTGCTGGAGTTGATATTTCTGCCATTGGAGCAAGCAGATATTTTGACGGCAGTTTCATTTTTTCTCCATGGTTTGTCAGTATTTTTTTTCCGGTAAATTAATTCTATCTTTTTATTTGCTTGACTGAATTTATCTTTTGTATAAAAAAATAGGGAACTAAGCATTTTTGCCGCGGAGACACATAGAAAAGATTTTACGATATAAGAATTAATGATAAAAGTAAAAAAGAAAAAAGTATAAAAGATAAAAGGGGATATGGAGATATAAGAGATGCGGGGATGTAGTTTTTTTATAACCCTATCTCTACAATCCCCCCATCTCATGCTCTTACACATTCTTTATTGTATATCAGTTATTTAATAAAGATAAATAATTTTTTACTCTGTGTCTATGCAGCTTACTTGAAAAATTTATTAAAACAATTCAGGAGAATACATTGGAACTAAAAAGAGAACTTGGACTTTTTTCAGCCGTTTTAATCATTATTGCTGATGTTATTGGAACAGGAATATTCATGACTACAGGCGGTGTGCTTGATATGACAGGAAGCGCACTGGTTGTTTTATCCCTGTGGGCTTTGGGCGGCATTGTTGCTATAACCGGATCATTGAGCTATGCTGAACTCTCATCTATATGGCCGGAAAACGGCGGGGAATATGTTTACCTGAAAAAAATATACGGTTTTCTTCCATCGTTCCTTACAGGATGGATTTCGCTGGTTGTAGGTTTTTCAGTTTCGGCTGCAATTTCTTCAATTACAGCAGTTGATTATTTTAACAAATTTTTCCCGACAGAGTTTCTCTGCTCCGGTTTCGGTCATAAATTCGCAGCAGCAATGATTGTTGTTTTTTTCGGCACGTTTCACATGGTCGGCGTTAAGAAGGGAACTTTTTTACAGAACGCATTTACCATATTGAAAATTCTTATAGTTTTTGCTTTTATAATTTTTGGATTTTATATGGCTGACTGGAACAGCGTTTCAAGGCTGACTGAAACCCAGAAAGAAACGGGATCTTTTCTTCAGTACGGAACTGCACTTATAATAATAATGTATGCATATTCCGGATGGAACGGAGCAACATACATTGCAGGTGAAATAAAAGACCCTGCGAAAAATCTACCAAGGGCATTGCTTCTTGGTACTCTTTTTATTACATTGATTTATCTTGCAATAAATGTTATATTTCTCATTTCGACTCCGGGTTGTGATCTTGCGAAAGAGAGCGCAGTTGGCGCACTATGCGCAGTAAATCTTTTCGGAAAAAGCATTGGCCCTGTTTTTACAGCGTGCATTGCTCTAATACTTCTTTCATCGGTTTCAGTTCAGATGCTGATAGGACCGAGGGTATACCATGCAATGGCAAAAGAAAGGATGATATTTCATTCACTTGAAAAAGTACACCCTAAATTCGGAACTCCTGCACTTGCAATTTTCATACAGATGGCTCTAACAGTTATTTATATTTTTATAGGCAAGGATAACATTTTCCAGCTTTTGATCTATCTCGGATTTTCTCTTGGAGTATTCCCTCTGATGTCTGTTATAGGCCTTGTGATTTACAGATTTAAAAATAAAACTTCAGTGCATAGTTTTAAAACACCGCTTTTCCCTCTTGTCCCGGTTATATATATTATTCTCAGCTCAGGTATGATGATCACTTCTCTTATAACAAATACTAAAACTTCTCTAACTGCGCTTATGGTTCTTGTTTTTGGAACATGCATATTTTTTATATGGCAGAAGATTGTTAAGAGAAATAAATAGTCTGATTTTTTATCCTGTGTATTCCTTATTTCCATGTTATCGATTCTTTATCATGGATGCAAAGGATGCACAGGATTTCTAAATTTGAAGAAATATTTTTACATCAATTTAATCATTTATCCGCATTAATATATTGACATCTCCATTTAAAATAAATATACATAAAATATAAATAATTATATCAGTAAAAATAATGGAGGATCTATGAAACAGATATTTACTATTTTTATTATCACCATTGCTGTTTTTTCAGGCTGCTCTAAAAAAGGCAATGCGCCGGTAAGTGCAAAAATAAACGCTCTATCCGGTGATGTTACAGTAAATGGCGTTAAAATTTCTGCAACAGGGAAGGAGATTGTTTTTGGAGACAGGATAGTAACAGGAGATAAATCTTTTTGTGTGATTGTCATTAATGATAAAAATATTTTTAAACTCGGAGCAAAAACAAGCATAGTTTACCAGATATCAGATTCAAGTAATATACTTCTTATTGAAACAGGCTGGTTCGCGGGAATTTCCAGAAAAATATTTACTGCGAATAAGGAATATCTCGTTAAATCGCCTACATCTGTTGCAAGTATAAGAGGCACATCATTTTGCGCAAAGGTTGAGAATCCAGATAATACATATTTTTGCGTATGTAACGGTTCAATCGAACTGAAAGACAGCCTGAGCAAATCATCGGAAAATGTTACTGCTGCCCATCACGCTGCAAGGAGATTCACAAAAGAAAAAGACGGAAAAATTTCCGTGAATTCAAATCCGGGACTGCTTTATCATGCTGATGCAGGAGTGGAAGCTTTATCAGATTCCATTGGCGAGAAAATTGACTGGTCCAAGCCTGATCTTCATTAAGTAATCTATTTTTACAGCATGCATAACAGGATGTGCAGGATTTTTTTCCTGCATATCCTGTATATCCATGTTAATAATTTATTTATATTATATTATTTTTTTCTGGAGTAATGAGTGAAAACATTTATCCGGGTAATTAAAGTTGTTCTTTCTGTAATTTTAATGATTATAATTACTGCTCTCGCATATCTTTACATTCAGAGCCCGGGAAAGGCTCAGCCTGTAACTGATAAAGATGGGAAGGAAATTTCTGGAAGTATCTCAGTAATTGAAAAATGGAATATAGGCGGTTTGGATCAGTATTTAATTATCCGCGGGCAGAATAAAAATAATCCTGTACTTCTGTATCTGCATGGCGGGCCAGGTTCTCCTGAGTTTGCGTTTTACCGTGCATTAAATACATCTATAGAAAAATATTTTACAGTTGTTCACTGGGAGCAGCGCGGCTCAGGCAAATCCTTTTCACCGGATATACCTGTTAACACTATGAATGTTGAGCAGTTTATTGCCGATACTGTGGAACTTACCCAGCTGCTTAATAAAAAATTTAATAAGGATAAAGTTTATCTGCTTGGCCATTCCTGGGGATCTCTTCTCGGAGCTCTGGCAGTTAAAAAACGCCCTGATCTATATAAAGCATTTATAGGAGTGGGGCAGGCTGTGAATCTTACGGAGAGTGAGCGGATTGCATGGGAGTGGGTTCTAAATGAGGCAAAAAAAGCTGATAATGGGAATGCTGTTAAAGAACTTGAAGATGTCGGCCCTGGACCCCATGGTGCAGGAGAATTCAATAAAAAAGCAACTGAGCTTAAATGGGTTGTTTATTACGGCGGCGGCATGATTCACGATACAAAAGGCATTTACATGAAAATGCTTGATATGATTGTTCATACTACTGAATATATACTAATGGATAAAGTAAATTTTTTCCGCGGAAATCAGTGGAGTATTGAGATGATGTGGGATAAATTAATGAAAGTTAATCTGTTTAATTCTGCTAATGAATTGCCGGTTCCGGTTTTTATCCTTCAGGGTGATTATGACTATCAGGTGTCAACTCCTGTTGTAAAAAAATATTTTGCTGTATTGAAGGCTCCTGTTAAAAAATATTATGCATTCAGACACTCAGCGCATGGTACTATTTTTGAAGAACCGGAATTTTTTCACAAGATAATGGTTGAGGATGTTCTGGGGATTAAGAGCAGATAAATCCTGATCTTGTTTCCAATTGATTATAATAGTTTTTTATAATAAAAATCCCTCCCCGTTATCGGGTGAGGGATTTTTATTGTCAGATGATTAATTATTTTATTTTTTCAGCAGTAAGTAAATTAGATTCGTTTATCCTGTAATCATATCCGTAGCTGAATGGCAGAACTCCGGTTGAACTTTTCCTGAACATTTCTTTTAAATCTTTCTGTGCTCTGTTAGCAAAAAGCGGGATCGGTCTGTCATAGAATCCGTGACATGCAACTTTCCATTTATCGGATGTCAGAAATAATAGAGGTACTCCTGAATCATCCTGCACGATATAATCGCATGAATTTAAAACAGATGCTCTTATCTTTGTGAACTTGTCGTTCTGGTTATGCATCAGATATGAAGCTGATTTAATTACAGCTGCGTATGGTCCCTGCTTGTCTATATATGGAATGAAATTCGGCGAGTTGTTTGTCAGGGCATTGTCTATTACATTAAGCATGAAATATCGGATAGTTTGAATTTTTCCTCCGGTTTTTCTGAATGAAATTTCCACACCCGGCACTCTGGATTTAGGAGGGCTCTGCCAGTTGATTTTTTCATCGACAGGTAGAGCATCTTCTATTGCTGAGTCCCTGTTTATTATAATTTTTCTGGCTCCGGCAATCTCATAATCGTTCATGGAGAGAAAAAACATTATAAGGCCGGTGATTCCGTTTAGAGATTTATTGCCAAGCTCAACAGCCATGCCTTCTGTTTTAAAAAAATTTACATGCAGAATTGTTCCCAGAGAATTTTTAAGTCCCTTAAGGCCATTTACTATTTCAGCGTCTGTCATTTTATGAAGATCAGGAATTATTCCCGGATGTTCAAGGCCGAACATTGTGTATGTGTCTGCTTCAGGGAAAAATACCAGCGCATTCATTATATCCGGACCGCTGAAAGGGTACAGAACTTTGGAATAATTTTTTTTAGGAGAATGGTTCTTCCACCATTCTGATATTTTTTTCAGATTGGGTTCCTGGAATTTTTTCCACGCTGCATTGATTTCTTTTGCATAAGCTTTGTTTACAGCAGAGTTGCTGAAGACAAATAATTTAGAATCTTTATCTATGGTTTTGCCTGCGAAAATCATAGCTGATTCATTCAGCTGCTTATTTATGGTTTGTGTGTCTGTATTTTTTGCTGCGGATAGTTCGCTGTTGTTTTTATCAGCGCAGGAAAAAAATAAAATAACGAAAGATATAGTGAAAATTTTAATGAAGTTTATGTTGTTGAAATGCATTTTTTTCTCCGGATTTAGATTATTTTTGTCAGGGTTATTTTAGAGAAAGTGTTTGTCAAGCAGGAAAGGAGCTATTTCATCCCGGCTTCGATCGATGATCGGGATAAGTTTTAATCTCGGCTCTGCTTGCCGAACGGAGCCGATGCAAAAAAAATACCAAATCCATGGAACTTTTTTTCATCCATCTGCATCTATAATATAAATCAATTGTGGATAATCTGAGCTTGCATGCAGGATTCTTTTCAATTAAACCGGTATTGATTAAATTGTTTTTTAAGCCTTTTTATCTGGACAAAATTTTTTATAGATGTATTGTCAGAATAATAAATATGAATCGAGGAGAATCATATGAAAAAGATACTTCCAGTTGCACTGCTTATTTTTTTAACGATTACGAATTCGAGGGCCGGTATTGATCTTGTAACTGTTCCGGCAACGGACTATGTTCAGCTTACAATTTATAATTCAGCTGATATTACCATGGTTCGTGACAAGCGGACCCTTACTTTTAAAAAAGGTCTTAACAGACTGCAATTCTCATGGGCAGGCACACTTATTGATCCGACATCCCTCCGGATGACATTCAAGGATAAGAAAGAAGGTCTCGAGCTTCTCGATGTAACATACCCTCCTGGAAGAAATGACGCGCTTCAGTGGAATATTCATTCGGAAATGGAAGGGCCGGCTGCAGTAGAAATCATGTACTTTACTTCAGGCATAACCTGGCAGGCTGACTACGTGCTAAACACGAATGAAAATGAAACTAAAATGGATGTCACCGGAAACGTAACTGTTGTAAACAATTCCGGAGAGGATTATCCGAATGCAGAGATCCGCCTTGTGGTGGGAACCATTCACCTTGTTGAAAACATACGCGACCTGGCTCAGGGAGGGCAGTATAAATATAAAGAACTCAGCGAAACTAAAAGGGAATACGCCAGGAAAAAATACTCAAAGAGCATAAGCCGTGCTGAGGAAATGGAAAAAGATGACAACGCGCCTGCAAACGGAGGCTCATATAAGCCTAAAGAAATTATAAAAGAGGGCTTGTCTGAATATTTTCTTTTCAGCATTGAAGGAAAGGAAACTGTTCTGAATTCATGGCGCAAGAGACTTAAATCACTACGGGCTGATAATGTACCGGTTCAGGTCATTTACAGGCTTTCAGATATCTCAACCGGGGGGCAGGTCCATAAATTTTACGAATTCTGGAACAGGAAACCTGCTGAAGCGCAGGGATCATCTGAGCTCGGAGGCACGCCTTTGCCTGACGGCAGAGTTCAGATATTCTCCATAGATGCAAAAGGGAATCTCTCATATAAGGGTGCAGTGAATACTTCTTATATCGCTGCAGGAGATAAGGTGAAGCTTGATATCGGAATCAATAAGGATATTGAAGTTGAACGCCTGATGAAGGATTACAGGAAAAAAGATATTGTATATGAGAAACAGGCATACAGCAACAGCCTTTATGTTAAAAAATTTGTGACACAGTATAATTATGAAGAAACAATAAAAAATACAATTCCGTATCCTGTGAAAATTGAAATTGAAAGATCTTTCTCAGGAGACTTTAAGGTGCTGAATATGAATTTTACAGTTGATAAAGTCAGCAGCAGGGCATTCAAATATTACCCTGAGTTAAACGCGAATGAGAAAAAAGTTTTTAAATATCAGATAGATGAAATTTCCGCATATTAAAATGGAGGCACGAAAATGAAATATATAACAGCAATACTGATGATACTGACAGCATTGACACAGATTACTGACGCGAGAACAAAACTGACAACTCTGCCTGCGAGAGATTTTATCCGGGTTGACCTGAAGAATGAAGTATTCACTCTGATCGAGGAGGAACGCACTATAACTCTGCAGAAGGGGAAAAACCAGGTGGAGTTTGCCTGGGCAAATACTTACATCGACATGTCATCTATACAGTTCAGGAATATTAAAGCGCCGGGTACAGTTCAGGTGCTCAATGTGAATTATCCTCCATCTGAATCTGCATTGTTCTGGGAAGTTTATTCCGATAAAGCAGGCGCAGGAGTATTCAGGATTTCATATCTGATTTCAAACCTGAACCGTGAAATTTCCTATGAAGCAGTTTCTGACAGTGCAGAAAAAATGCTGCAGATAAAATCCCATGTGACACTCAGAAATTTAAGCGGGGAAAAATTTGAAAATGCAAAACTGGAACTCGGATTCGGCCGAGATTATTCAAAAACTTTTGAGATGAATGAATCAAAAAAAATGCTGTCGGATAAATTTTCAGGGGTGCAGTTTCTGAAGGCGTATCATTTTGATCCGAATATAGGCAAAAATGTACGCATGATGTATGAGGTTCTGAATTCACCTGAAAATAAAATGGGCGGGTATCCATTATCTGCAGGCAAGGTTAGAATTTATCAGGAGGATACAAGAGGAACAGAGGCTTTTCTCGGAGAGGATTGGGGTCTGTACACGCCTCGCGGTGAAAAGCTGAAACTATATCTCGGTGATGCCAAGGAAGTAAAGATAGAACGTAATTTATTTACTGAAAAAAAAGAATATGTAAAAGAGCCTGTATACAACATGAGGCGGGTAATAAAATTCACAATGGAGAATTTTAAAAACAGCGAAATTCCTCTTACCATACACGAGCATACTGACGGGGAATGGGAAATAGTTAGTGCAGTCCTGAAAATTGAAAAGGGCGAAAGAACAGCCAAGACAGAAGTGGAAATTCCCATTGAGAAAATTGTAGTTCTTGATAAAAAAGATGTAAATAATCTGCAGATAAAAGTTGCTCTGCCTAAAACAAAAGAAATTAAATATAATCTTTATGTGGAAATTCTGAATAAGAATATCTGGTAGGAGAAAAAAATTTAAAATTTTATATTTAAAATCATCCAAAACAACTAAATGTTTTGTGTTATAATATCTTAAGAAGAGGGCACTATGCTTGGTAGTGCCCTCTTCTTAAGAAACCACACCCCACCGCTCGCTCAATCGGCGCGCGCCTTATCAATTTTTTCTTGGTTTGATTTATTTTGAGTAATTGATATTTTTTCTAAAAGCTATTTGAGAATATATACTATAGCGCCGTTGAATTCTTCACCGGCGCTATAGGTGTTGTTTCAAACAGTATTTAGTAAATTTAAAATTAGAAAAGAATAAAATTTAATAAAGGATTGCTCTGACCCCGTTTTGTATATTAAAAATGAATTTCTATTTTCTAAAAATAGTTAATGATAGTTATTTTAATTTGAGCCGGTTTCTTCAAAACCGGCGAAACAGTGTTTGTTTCAAATAGTATTTAGGAAATTTTTTTTAAGAAAAGAGAAATTTTATCCATAATAAAAGGCTCATAGGCCTGCGCCGATGAGCAGAGGGCTTTGGGGTGGATTCTCAAGGAGGGGCGTTTTACCCGAATTAAAACGCCCCTTCTTGAGAGTGTTGTATATCACTTGCTCTCCATATGTGTAACCCCATCCCATTCAGCAGGAGGAGGGTTTTTTAAATATTCTTTACATCGTTCTACGTACATCTCGCCAATAGGATCTTCTGGGAATGCTTTAGCAAGCTCACTATATAATTCCAGCGCCAGTTTGAAATTTCTATTAATATATGAATCAAATGCCTTCCCTGTAAGATCGGCAGATTTTAAATCATCCGCTACCGGAGCAATTTCAGGTTCTGCATCGGAAGCAGCCAGCAGCTGGTAAATTTTAACACCGCGGTTTTTTCCTTTAACTGCAACTACATCTATAGGTCTGAAACAAAATTTATCTTTTACCGTCCCGTAAGTGCTTTCCCCGACAATAATAACTGTTCCATAATATTTGTTGATGCCTTCAAGACGCGAAGCAAGGTTTACAGAATCTCCAAGAACTGTATAATTCATTCGGTCGCTAGAACCCATGTTGCCGACGCTCACTTCACCCGAACTGATTCCAAAGCGGGTATTGAGTGCAGGCTTGCCTTCAGCCTCCCATTTCGCATTCATTTCTTTAAGTTTCAACAGGCATAATAATGCTGTTTTGCAGCTTTGATATTCCTGTTCCTTTACTTCATTCGGGGCACCCCAGAAGCACATGATGCAGTCGCCAATGTATTTATCAACAGTTCCCTGCTGGGATAATATAATTCTTGTAAGGCTATCCAGGTATTCGGAAATATGCAGCAGAAGATTTTCAGTTGTCATGCTTTCGGATATTGTTGTAAATCCTGCTATGTCTGAAAACATCATTGTAAGAGGACGTTTTTCTCCGCCAAGTTCCGCTCCTTTTCCTGAGACAATCAGCTCTTTAACAAGAGTGTATGGAACAAATTTGCTGAATGATTTCAGCCCATGTTTCATGGAAGCCAGTGCATTTGAAATAAGAGAAATTTCGTAGAAGAATGAATCATGTGTTAATGATTCATCAATATCAAGATTTTTGATCCGGTTCATGTCCTCGGCAATGGCCTTTAGAGGACGCAGTATCCTGTGGGAAAAAATTACAATAATAATCAGAGACACAATTAAAATTATTATTGATATAATTGTGACTTTAATAATTGTATTATTCAATGCTCCGATAAAGTCATTAATCGGAATAAGCACTCCGATCATCCATGGTTTGCCGTAACTTTCCGGAAAATTTTTAAAGCTTGCCAGATATTCCCTGCCTTCGCTTTTAAAACGCATGTTGTATGTATAGCTTATCCAGTCAAGAATATCCGGTATTGTAGCCTGGATCTCTTTTGATAAATCCTTTTTCAATGAAATCTTTTTCCCTTTTTCATCAATCAAATATACTTTATCAAATGCTTCACGGCGTTCAGGGGTTAGTCTTTTTACCGATGCTACTGTATCTTTATAAATCAATTCAGCCGGAATATTATTCGGATCGTTGAGATCGGATTTAACTTTATATTTTTCAAATGCATCAGCCAGCGGCTTGTTTCCTATCTGGTCAACTTTATTGAATTCACATTTTACAGGCTTTCCTTTTTCCTTCTCCTGGCAAGTGGTAATCTTTTTACGATCAGGATATGCGAGCAGCTTTCCTTCTTCATCAAGAAGAAAGGCTATTCCGTTTTCTCCAACATGAAGCCTTGATGAAATTCCGTCACTCAAAGAAAGAGCTATGCTTGCAGAGACAACAATTTTTGTATTACCCTGATTATCTTTAACCGGTTCAACATTTGATGTGCCGAACTCACCGTTGGAATAGATTCTTACATCTGTCCATGTGTTTTTCTTTTTTTTATCTGCTTCCATGTACCAGACTTTTGTTCTGGAATCATATTTTATATCGTATACCGGTACAACCTCTCTTTCGATTTCATCGAAATTTTTATTATAATATGCATAGTATTCCGATTTTGGAAAACTGAGCTGATCAACATAATGCGATCTGTAAACAACTTCCGGAGGAAGAGATTTTGATTTATCCACGCTGTATTTAGGGTCTTCAAATATTTTTCCAACGCTGAGTGCAGATCCGGAACTGTCGCCTGCTATCATGGTAAATATTTCTCTTTGAGCCCTGACCTGTCCGGACAGGATCGAAAATATTTTTTCTTTATTGTCGCGTATATTGTTTGCGTCTTTAAGGCTCCAAGTCGTGGCTCTTACAGCGCGCCTTGCCATTGACATATAGCGCAGAACATCTTTTGAAATTCCAACATTTGTTGAATTCATCATCTGCCATGCGGATTTTAATGCAGCATCTGAAGATTCAATATAGGTATATGTTAAAGTAAATATTGATGTTATGGCAAGAAGTATTATAAAAAAGGTTGTAACTGCGAGCTGTAATTTGCTTTTACCTTTTGTGAATAATTTCAATGCATCAATATCTTTTTTCATATGATATTCCTTTAAATGAATTATGTTGCTGTTTTATGAATAGAAAATATATAGTATATATAATATTGCTTAAGTCAAATCTTTTATTTTTACTTTTGAGATTCAAAATTTAATAAAATCTTTCAAGAGCTAATTGCTCAGACTGTGTTTTAAGGATGTTTAAAATGAACTTGCTAATTTTAATTAACTGAATAAACTCAGTGCAATTCAAATGATTTTAGTTTTAGTTAAATCTTATTTTTGCTGCGCTACTGTTGTTTTTCTGAAATCAACAGTATAATAATTTTGATATTACAGCTTTATAATCATTAAAAAAATAATGAGGTTGCATATGTCTGATATTAATGGAGTAATGATGCAGTATTTTCACTGGTATTTGAAAGCCGACGGACAGCTATGGAAACAGACACAAGCATCAGCGCAGGAACTCGCTGACTCGGGTTTGACTGCCATTTGGTTGCCGCCGGCATACAAGGGAATCGGCGGATTAAACGATGTCGGATACGGAGTTTACGATATGTACGATCTCGGCGAGTTTGACCAGAAGGGAAGCGTTATTACAAAATATGGTTCTAAGGATGAATATTTAGCTGCGATAAAATCACTTCACGATGCAGGACTGCAGGTATATGCCGATGCTGTACTCAATCACCGCATGGGAGCTGATGAGGCAGAGGATGCCCCTGCAACTCCATATTACACGAATAATCGGCTGAATCCTAAGGGAGGACAGAAAAATATAAGAGCTTATACGAAATTTACTTTTCCAGGCAGGGGTGATGCATGCTCTCTGTTCAAATGGAACTGGCGCCACTTCGACGCTGTAGATTACAACGAATATGAACCAAACGAGAGATCTACTGTTTATCTTTTTGAAGGAAAAAATTTCGATGATTACGTTGCTCTTGAAAACGGCAATTTTGCTTACCTCATGGGGTGCGATATTGATTTTCAGAGTGTTGAGGTACAAAAAGAGATCACAGACTGGGGTAAATGGTATCTCGATACCACCGGAGCTGACGGATTCAGGCTCGACGCAATTAAACACATATCCTCGTGGTTCTTTCCGCTCTGGATTGATGCACTTGAAAAACATACTGGCAGAAAATTATTCATAGTTGGAGAATACTGGGTGCCGGATCTGAATACACTCTCATGGTATATAAATGCAACCGGTGGACGCATATCTGTATTCGATGTCCCTCTTCACTTCAACTTCCACTATGCATCCAGATCAGGAGGCAGCTACGATATGAGAGGAATATTCGACGGATCATTAATGAAAAGCATGCCATACAGCGCTGTTACATTCGTTGAAAACCATGACTCGCAGCCGCTGCAGGCTCTCGAAAGCGTAGTGGATCCGTGGTTCAAATCTCTGGCATATGCAATAATACTGCTCAGGTCTGAAGGATATCCGTGCATTTTTTATGCTGACTATTACGGAGCTGAATATGATGACCGCGGACGTGACGGGAATCCCTATCACATTTATATGCCGTCACATAAGGAAATAATTGATAAATTTTTATTTGCCAGAAAACATTTCTGCTACGGTCCTCAGTATGATTACTTCGACAATTGCAACATTATAGGCTGGACCCGACTGGGAAATGAAAACCATCCGGACCCCCTGGCTGTAATAATGAGCAACGGCTCTGGAGGTTCAAAGTGGATGGAGGTCGGGGGAAAATTAATGGAATTTTATGACATAACAGGAAATATCCATGAGATCACAACCACCAATGAACACGGCTGGGGTGAATTCAGATGCTCCGGAGGTTCAGTTTCAGTTTGGATTAAAAAGTAAGATTGAAATTAAACTTAGAAATTAGTTTTATTTTACCACCAGCTTGATTTTCGTTCCAGGCATTAAATGATCCACCTTTTTGCTGTTAACAGTCATAGGGCTTAATTCCGTGATAACTTTTATTACAGCAATCGTGTCCTTGATGCTTGTCAGATCAGCTTCTGCAGCATGAAGCCATCCCGTTGTATCCATGCCGAGAATATTCTGCCTGAAAAATGTAAACACATCAATTTTACTGCCTGCAGCGATTTTATACTTTCCATCCATCTGAATTGTTACAGCAGTTCCGGACTTCTTTTTTACAATTCCGGTGTATTCAGGCGATTTTTCTGCAAAAATTGATGAACCAGTGAATATTATTAGAAAAATTATAATCAGAATTGAATTTTTAAATGTCATATCAGTCCTTCTTTATTATTATTTTAATTAAACCGGATATTTCAATGCCGGTTGTAATAATAAATATCTTCTATAATCATGCGTTTTGTCAAGAATTATTGCTGTTTTGGGTTTTTTGGTAAATGCAAATTGTTCTTCCTGTTTATCATACATCTTGATTTAATTATTTTTTATGGAACTTTTTTTCAGTTTTTTCATCTAAATTTCAGTGAAGTAAAACATTTAATCTTATGGAGAAAATTATGAAATCTTTTCATGTGTTTCCGTTTATCATTGCAGTATTAATTATTTCTTTTAATGGATGCGGCAAATCAGAAAATAAAGCTCCATCCGTGCCTGTATTGGAAAAAAGCTCATCAATGTCAGGTGAGAAAAAAGAATCTGAAGAAATGAGAAAAAACAAAACTGCAGACGGTTCTCTTGAACCTCTTATTGCTGCACCAATGAAAGAATCCGGAGGCAGGCTTCTTGAATATAATGCAAAACTTGTTTTTCAGAACGATGACTTTCTTAAAGCGCGCGAAGACCTGATTAAAATAATAAGCAGGTACGGATACCTGCGATCCGGAAGTACGGATATTAGCGGTTCTTCATCTATACTGACTGTAAGTGCATCAGTGCATTCGAAAGATCTTTACGCATTTCTGCTCGATGCATCATCAGTCGGAAAACTTGTAATTGAAAATATATGGGCAAATGACCACACAGAAGCAATGGCTCTTGCTGAAAGAAAAATTTCAAGGGAGGATCTTCGGATTTTGCGTAAGGCAAAATCACAGGCAGGGCTTTCTCCAGCTGCAAAGAACTGGGTCGATATTGAAGAATCAATTAAAGCCAGCGAAGATTCGCTTGATAATGCAGAGCATGGCAAATGGAAGGTTAAGGATGCTGTTGCCTGGGCAAAAATTGAGATAGAAGTCTCTCCTGTAAGCATCATTAAGATCCCTTCATATAAAAAAGCTTTATTCGGGTCAGTTAACATGGTTCTATATTTATTATATGCATTATTATACATGCTTCCTGTTTTAATTATTATTTCATTAATATGGTGGAAACGTTCAGTATTGTTTAACCTGTTCAGAAGGAAAAAATGATGCAAATTTTCTGATTCTGTTATATACGGCAGTTTTTTTATTTGTTTATTTTAAATAAATATATTATTTTTAATTGCATTAATTTTATTGATACAGCTTATTTAATGTCATAACAATAAGGAGTAATTTATGAAAAGGTTCATGGTTTTTTGTGCATCATTTCTGTTTTCTATAATTGCAGGCGGGGCCATATTCGGAATAGAAGGGACACCTGCAGTAAGAGTTACAGGTAAAGTAGATGCAGTAACAATATTTTCTGATCGGGCAGTTGTGCTCCGTATCCAGCAGGTTGAGCTCGCAGGCGAAAGCGGGAAGATAAGATTTTATAATCTTCCAGCTGCTTTATTGAGGGACTCTGTGCGCGCTTCAGCTGAAGGAGTTACAATAACAGGAGTGGCTGTTCGCCCGATTCCGCCATTATCGGACGATGCCTTTACAGATCATCCGCTCAAGCTTGATGTTGACAGGCTTGACCGCGAGATCCGCTCAAATGAGGATTCATTGGCTGTGTACCGTGATCAGCTGAGCATGCTCGGAAAACTTGCACAGGTAACTGCATCAAAAAGCGATCAGGAGATCCGTCTGGGATCAGTAAAAACTGCAGGATGGTTGGACGCGATCCAGTTTCTTGAAACACAGCGCAGCGCATATCATGAAAAAATCCGCAAGACGGATTTCCAGCAGGAAAAACTGCGTAAAGAGCGGATGAATGCGAATAACAGGTATCAGCAATTATTGTCAGGAAAACGGAATGCGCAGGCTGAAGTTGAAGTCTCGTATTCCGGAAAAGCCGGTACGCATGGAAAGATCAATCTTGAATATACTGTTACCAGTGTAGCGTGGACCGGATTGTACGATCTGAGGGGATCAGCAGAAGGAGGTGCGTTCTCGCTTGTATCGCATGCGAATATCCGTCAATCCTCAGGCGAGATCTGGACAGATGCAAAAATCACACTTTCAACTGCACGCCCGTCAGCAGGAACTACTCCTGGAGTGCTGCAGCCGTGGAGAATCAGTTCCAGGCATCTTTTACCTCCAGGCGGTTCTTCATCAAACCGTTTGAGCATGAATAAAAGTATAGGGAGCAGGGATGACGGTCTGATGTCGGATACCGAGGGTGCAGCTGAAGAACCTGAGATGAGCGATATCAATGCATCAACATCCATGACTGTAACTCTGCCGGGACGTGAAACAATTGCGAGTGATAATTCAGATCACCGCGTTACGCTCAGCACTACAGAATTAAAAGGCACGCTGTTTCATATTGCAATACCGTCGCTTTCAGGCCATGTTTACCTGAGAGCGCGTTTGAGAAATTCCAGCTCCATGCCGCTTTTGTGGGGAACTGTAAATGTGTTTCTTGACGGGAATTTTATAGGCGTATCAAATTTCAGCCACCATGCAGCAGTTGGCGAGGAGTTTGATATTTATCTCGGGTCTGATCAGCGCTTCCAGGCAAAGCGAACAATAATAAAAAGCGAACCGAAAAAGAGCTGGGGTCTTGGTGCGGAAAAAGTTGAAATTGAAAATCAGTGGCAGATCGAAATTGCAAATTATTCAGGTAAGGTCCGCCAGCTGACAGTTCAGGATCAGATACCTGTCACTGCTGATCCGAACAATATCGTTGTGAAATTTCTCAAATCAAGCCGCGAGAACGTTGTGCCGGATCCTAACGGAATCCTTACCTGGAAAATAGAGCTGAAGCCCGGAGAAAAACAGAAGATTGATTTCTCGTATGCAATTACAATTCCGCAGGAGGTTCTGAACCGTTTTGAGCAGGATGCGCAAAGCAAAGGCAGAGCACGCGGAATTATGAATGAAGACTTTATGCAGAAAGATGAATCGCCAAACCAGTTGCAGAAACAGAATAAGATGTATAACATTGAACAGATGATGCGGAAAAAATAATTATTTCCGTTAGAAATCTGCAGGGTGAATCGGCCGGTTGGCCCTGCAGGTGATTTTATTAAGAAATTCCTGATTTTTATTTCATGCATTTTTAGAGTAGTCTGATTATAAAAAAGAATGCAGAATGTATTTATTACTCAATATTCTATAGGCTTTATCAGTCCTGCTCTCCTTTCTCTGATAATAAGCTGTGCAATTGCACTGAGACTGTTGAAAAGCAGAAAGTTTGCTCCGGATAAAACGAGTCTGTCACTCTATTTTTTAGGCGCTTCAATTTACAATATTTTAAATTTTTTCGGTTTTTCAATATATTCAAAAGACGCACAGATAGTCTGGTATCTTGAGTCATTTACACCATTTGCAGTAATATTTATGGTAAGATTTGCATATTATTATCCAACGAACTGGCGTGAAACAGAGAGAAAAATAGTACTGATTTCAGGTTTGATTCTGTCAATTGCCGCCATCTCTGAATATTGGATAAACAGCTGGCATTCTCAAGTTAAACTATTCGGCCATACATATGGAGCGTTATATCACTCCAGTGCAATACCCCTGCTTATTGCCCTTTTTTATTTGTGGGCTGTTGCTGTTTTTATCCGCCGCGCAATAGAGTGCGAAAAAAAGAATGGAAGCGACGGAAAGATTTTTAAAATAATATTTAAACCTGAAACAAGAGAAGGTAAAACATCCCGCATCTTTGCTGTTTTGATTTTACTTGATATCATACACTCTTTCATGGTCTACGGCGGAATGAACAAGGTGCCTGTGAGTGTATTTTTTATTTCATTAACAACTGCTGTTTTGACGCTTCTAATTTATTCGTTATATACACGTGTTTATCTTCTTTCAGCGTATGATAATATCCCATTCATTTATAAACTTACAGGAATCCCGCTGGTTGTCATTCTGTTATTGGTTACAGCTTCGGGATATATGATGATGTATTTCCGTTCTATTTCTTATGACGAGATGAATACTGCTATAATCTCGGAAATTAAAATAGATGAAAAATCTGTTAAGAATTCAGGCAATATTCCTGTTACATATATCTCATTTGCAAAGGATGGAGCCTGGCAGGTTATTTATAACAAGAATGGAAGTTTGCCGGATATAATAAATTCCGGGTTATGGAAAGATGCTCCAAGCGGCATGCAGGTTAAGACCGGGCATGGCTTTGAGGATTTTAATAAAATTGAATCTGAAACAAAATATTTTATTCAAATTGATTCCGTAAACTATCACCAGTATAATCATAGAATAGGTGATAAAGTGTACGGTTTTGGAATACCTTATCTTGATTATCTTAAATATATGCATAGAACAGGGCGGCTGATTTTTTTTGTAATGATTGTTTCCATACTGCTGATTATTTCTTTACTACCTATACTATATTTTTTCGGAGTGGTGGATCCGCTTCGTAAGTTAATTCAAAGCAACTCAGGGGAAACGAATCCAATGCTTTATCTGGAAAACGAAATTCATTATATTGAACAGATTCTTGGAAAAAAATTTGAGAACAGGAAAAATAAATCTTTTCCGGAAAAACCTGAAGAGATGTCTACATCAATAAAGAAAAAACTTGATGTGATTGCAGATTACTTAAAGGAAAATTACCGTGAAGATATATCCCGCGAGGGTCTTGCATCCATGATTGATCTTGATCCTGATTACATAAGCAGACTGTTTAAAATTTATACAGGGATGAGAATCGGAGAGTATGTACAAACCGGGAGGATGGGTAACAAAATAAACCGGGCGCATAGGTAACACAT
>CAZGWD010000023.1:0-56610 GCA_964529415.1 uncultured Leptospirales bacterium
TAAGAGGTTATTATAAAAAAAAGGCCAACTCTTGTTTTGAGTCGGCCCCTTTTTTTTACTTTTTTATTTTTTATAAGATTATTTATATTAATTAATATCTATTTCACTAAAATAACAAATCGTACAGGTAATAAATACTATAAAATAATAATTGACAGGTGCTAATAATTATTTTTTCGTGCTACTAATTAAATCTACAATAGGGATAGAAATTATGCACATGGCTGATGCATTGGTTTCACCGGCAGTAGGAGGCACACTCTGGGCTGCATCAACTGCACTTATTATATATTCTTCAAAAAAAATTAGAGATGAGACCGATGATAAAATTATTCCATTAATGGGCGTTATGGGAGCATTTATATTTGCAGTTCAAATGATAAATTTTACGATTCCTGCAACAGGATCAAGCGGACATCTTGGCGGAGGTCTTCTTCTTGCAATTATTCTCGGACCATATGCGGCTTTTTTAACTATAGCTTCAGTTCTCACTATACAGGCACTTTTTTTTGCAGACGGAGGTCTGCTGGCTCTCGGAGCTAATATTTTTAATCTCGGTTTTTTCCCGTGCTTTATTGCCTACACTTTTATTTATAAAAAAATTACTGCAGGCAGATCATCAAGAATGAGAATCATAACTGCTTCAGTAACTGCAGGCATTATCGGTCTGCAGCTGGGTGCATTCAGCGTTGTTCTGGAAACTTTTTTTTCTGGAATATCAGAGCTGCCATTTTCAACATTTCTGCTTCTGATGCAGCCGATACATCTTGCCATAGGAATAGTTGAAGGAATTGCCACTGCTTCAGTTGTACTTTTCATCTGGACAAATTATCCTGAAATAAATGAGAATCTTCATCAGACGAATACAGGCAATGTTATATCTCTGAAAAAAATACTTGTATCCATGACAATTATTGCTGTATTAACAGGAGGCATAATGAGCTGGTTTGCTTCAACTCATCCTGATGGACTTGATTGGTCTATAAAAAAAACATCAGGACTTGAAGAACTTAAATCGCCTGTATCATGGATACACTTAAACTTATCCGGCATACAAAAGAAGCTTGCTTTTTTGCCAGATTATAATTCCAATACAATTGAAAGCATTGAATCAGATAAAGAAACAACTAAATGGCCGAATATAAGCAAAGGAAAATCAATAGCCGGTCTGATCGGCGGATTGATATCAGTTTTAATTATTTTATTAATAGGTTTTGTATTGATTAAAATAAAAAAAACAGTACATATTAAAAAATAAATTAAATGGACTAATCCGGTGGAAACGGCTTTGAATTAAATCAGTAAAAAAGTTTTAAATCCTGATAAATTAAAAATGTAAGTCATATCTAATAAAATTAGTTGACAATTATATCATCAGCCAGATTATTGCCGCATAATTAAATAAAACCGGAGGGTATATGAAAAATTCAGGAAATTCCAAGCTGGCTGCATTATTATTAATTTTAGCCATTTTTTTAATATCAGCATCAGCTCAAGCGCAGAAATTAGGTGAAATTAAAGATCCAAATAATCCTCAGCAGGCTGAACCAAAAAAACCAATCGGCATTTCTTTTGGATTAACCTACTACAGCACTTATCTATGGAGAGGAGTAAGCTGGTTTGATGGTGATGGTGCATTCACTCCTTTTATATCTTACGATATTGCAGGTTCAGGTCTTGTTTTTACTATCCTGGGGGAATTATCAGCAAGTGCTGTAAGCACACAGCAATCTGGACGAAATACCAATCCAAATATATACAGCTATTCAAGGCAGGGAATTAACTTCAGTCTTGATTACACAATTCCTCTTGGAAAAATTGCTGCAATAAAACTAAATGCTCTCTCTTTTATATATCCTATTTCAAAAGAATATTCATGTAATGTAAATGATAACCAGGATAAAATTGATCAAAGCGGACTGACAGCAACTGCAGGAATATTTTTTGATGGAATACCTTTAAAACCGAATATCAGCTATACCCACGATTTCAATGTAGGAAACCCGAGATTCAGGTTTACTGATTTCTACATTAAAATTGGAATAGGCCAGGATTTTGAACTGGCAAAAGACCTGACTTTCACTCTTGGAGGATATATCGGCCTTTTTAACAATCCATCTTTTAATTACAGGGCTGAAGATGCAGCAAAAGGTTCACAATTCGGAATAAGCGAACTTGCCGCAAATGCTAATCTTGCATATAAAATAAGCGGAGCAACCATTTCAGCCATGTTCACATATATTAATTTTCCATATCCTGAAAAATACGAAGGTGCAACAGTCAACATCCACAGATACTTTGCAACAATAGCAGTATCTTATACTTTTTAAAGATCAGTTTCAATATATATTCAATTAAAAAGCCCCCTATCCCCCGAAGGGGGCATTTGATAAATAATTACTTCCTTAATAATTCGTATTTCACTCCTACGTGCCCCCTTCGGGGGATAGGGGGAAAATGATTGAATTAACATCATTTTCCCAACATTCCGGAATGAGTTTAAAATACTAATTCAGGATCTCATCCAGCTCGTCTATTATTGATTCTTTTTCCAGATCAAATTCCTGCTTATTATCGCCATTTAAATAATTTCTGTACTCTGAAATTGAATAAAAAAATACAGGATAGTCTGCAAGCCTGAGTGTTTCCGCGTGAAGCATTAAAACGCTTTCAATAGTGGCTTTAAATACTTCCGAGCTTTTCTCAATATTAAAAACTTTACTTAGAATTCCGCAAGCCCAGATAAAAAATTCCGGATCAATCACAGCAATAGTATAGGCATACCAGCTGTTTACGCTTGTTATGAGCAGATCCTTCATGTCGTCTGAAAGAATTTCATGAGCAGGGCATAAAAATGCAGAGCAGATTACACTTCCAAACAGAGACAGATTCCTGTTATCTGTGCCGTTATTTAACTCAGGGTGAATGAGGCATCCAGGCTGATAATCTGCCACAAAACCCTGATAAGGGCATATGTGCGATGAAACCTCCCTCACCCCGTCAAGCTGATGATTTTTAAAATCTTCAGCAGATTTCCCTGATTGAAGAGATTTATTTCTCTCATGTCCCTTTGCAAGATATTCTGAAAGATTTTTTTCAGAAATATCCTTGAAATTAAATAAACCGCAGCACGCGGAACAGCTTTTAATATTATCCGGCCTGCAGAGAAATATATTCTGATCCATCAGTTTCATGATGAACTTTTTGTATAATTAAGCATTCCGCCTGCAAGAAGAATTTTCCTCTGCCGCTCCGATGCGCCAAATATAAATTCAATTTTAATCCCGTTTATTTCAACTGAAATAATTTCTGACTCAGCAACAGAAGCACGGAGATTTCTGATATTAAAATTTGAATTCAATTTTATTTTTTCATAATCCTCCTGGTTTTTAAAAACAAGAGGAAGTATACCGAAATTTATCAGATTTGCAGAATGAATTCTCTCAAAAGATTTCGCGAAAACAACCCTCACACCTAAATACATTGGACAGATTGCTGCGTGTTCCCTGCTCGAGCCCTGGCCATAGCTCATGCCTCCGGATATCGCAGTAAAGATTCCTTTCTTTTTGTTATCAAGAGCTCTTTTTGAAAATTCTTTATCAACATTTTCAAAAACAAACTCCGAATATTTCGGAATGTTCGATCTGTATTTCAAACGCTGTCCTGCAGGCATAATATGATCAGTTGTTATTTTATCTCCCACCACAAGTCCTACCACTCCTGAAAGCTCATCAGGCATTGCTTCTGTAAATGGAGGATCTCCTATATTCGGTCCTCTGAAAATTTCTGATTTTTTTTCAGATGGAGCAATAATCAATGAATCATCTATCACAAATTTTTCAGGCATGTCAACTGCCGGATATTCTGATGCAGGATTATCGAGAGGATTAACAAGCACCCCAGCCAGTGCTGATAAAGCCGCAGCTTCAGGGCTTACAAGATACACACCTGCTGAATCAGTACCGGACCTTCCCTCAAAGTTTCTGTTGTTTGTCCGGAGAGAAATTCCGCCTGTAACTGGAGCCTGGCCTGATCCTATGCAGAAGCCGCACGCAGATTCCATGATCCGGGCTCCGCTTGAAATAATATCCGCAAGAGCGCCGTTTGCAGCGATCATTTCAAAAACCTGTTTTGATCCCGGCGCAACAATTAGACTCAATCCGCTCGAAACTTTTTTGCCTTTTAAAATTTTTGCTGCGATCATCAGATCTTTATAGGACGAATTGGTGCAGCTGCCTATTGCAACCTGGTCAATTTTCATTCCTTTTAATTCTGAAATTTTCTTTATATTATCCGGTGAATGCGGGCACGCAGTCAAAGGTTCTATATCCGCAAGATTTATTTCTATAATCTTGTCATATTTTGCATCTTTGTCAGGAAGTATTTCTTTCCAGGCATTTCCCCTGCCCTGCGCTTCAAGAAATTTTTTTGTGATATCATCGCTTGGGAAAAATGACGTCGTTACCCCGAGTTCAGCGCCCATGTTGGTAATGGTTGCGCGTTCAGGTACAGTTAAAGTTTTAATCCCGTCTCCGGTGTATTCGATTATATATCCTACATTGCCTTTGGTTGTGAGAAGTTCGAGCACCTTGAGAATTACATCCTTTGCGGAAACCCAGGGCCTGAGCTTTCCGGATAGCCTGATATTGATAATTCTGGGAACTGTAATATAGAAAGGCCCACCGCCCATTGCAACAGCCACATCGAGTCCGCCTGCTCCTATTGCAATCATGCCGATTCCGCCGCCTGTTGGAGTATGGCTGTCTGAACCGAGAAGTGTTGCACCGGGTTTACCAAAGCGCTCAAGATGCACCTGATGGCATATCCCGTTTCCGGCTTTCGAGTAGTATATTCCAAAATTTGAATTCATTGTCTGAAGATATTTATGATCATCCGCGTTTTCAAATCCGGTCTGCAGTGTATTATGATCAACATATGAAACTGAAATTTCAGTTTTTACTTTAGGAATTCCCATTGCTTCAAATTGCAGATACGCCATTGTTCCTGTAGCGTCCTGGGTCAGAGTCTGATCTATTCTTATTCCGATTTCATTTCCGTCTTTAATTTCGCCGTCAACAAGATGCTCTCTGATTATTTTATAAACTGCCGAATCTCCCATGTAATATCACCTTAACCGCTTAAAATTGTATTTAACAGCACTTTTAGAATAAATTTTTATATTCATATAGAAAACAAGCAAATTATTTTTATTACAGAAATATCATTTAATTAAAATTTTATTATTATATCGGGATTTCCGCCATGTTTTTCTTGACAGAATATACAATATGAATTATGAAATACATTCTTTAAGCAATTGCTTAATAAACATGAATCTTTTCAGATACATGGAACTCTTTAATTCATACCAATCACTAAAATCAAAGGAGAGAATTATGCTATTTAAGAAATTAATTATTTTCATTGTCAGTGTATGCATTATACCATTATTTATTTCATGCAGCAAAAAAAATGAGGATGTAATAAAAATCGGGGCGATTTTTTCAGTAACAGGACCTGCTTCTTTCTTGGGCGCTCCTGAAGCCAAAACAGCGCAAATGTATGTTGACGATATCAACAGCAAAGGCGGAGTAAATGGAAAAACCCTGAAGCTTATAATAAAAGATTCCGCAGGTAATCCGGAAAAAGCAATTTCTTTTGCAAAACAACTGATTGAAGAAGAAAAAGTTTTTGCAATAATAGGACCGTCTACAAGCGGAGAAACAATGAAGATTAAAAGCATCTGCGAAGAGGGAAAAACAATACTTATATCCTGTGCAGCTGCAGAAGATATTGTTAACCCAATAGCAAAATATGTTTTCAAATCACCGCAGAAAGACAGTTCAGCAGTACATAAAATTTATGCAGTTATGAAGAAAAAAGGCATATCAAACATAGGTATTGTTTCAAGTAACGATGGTTTCGGTGTTGCAGGCGAGAAGCAGCTTAAAATGATTGCAGCAGAATATGGAATAAATATCTTAATAAGTGAAGTTTATGACAAGAAAGCTACAGATTTATCCGGAGTACTTACAAAGCTTAAAGCTAAAAATGTACAGGCAGTTATAAACTGGTCAATAGTACCTGCCCAGTCTATAGTTCCTAAAAACATGAAACAGCTTAATTTAAATGTTCCCCTATTTCAGAGTCATGGATTCGGAAATATTAAATATGCAAAAGAAGCAGGCGAGGCCGGCGAAGGAATTATTTTCCCATGCGGACGTCTTCTGATAGCAGATACTCTTCCTGAAACTCATAATCAGAAAGCTGTATTAATGAAATACAAAAAAGATTATGAATCAAAATTCGGTGAGTCTGCAAGCACTTTCGGCGGTCATGCATATGATTCTCTATTAATTCTTGTTGAGGGAATTAAAATCGCCGGCTCTGCTGATAAAGAAAAAGTACGGGATTCAATTGAAAAGATTAAAGGTCTGCCTGGAACCGGCGGAATATATAATTTTTCAGCAACAGATCATAATGGTCTTGATATTGATGCTTTTGATGTTCTTACAGTTAAAGGCGGAAAGTTTATAAAATACGAATAAGGATTTGATACAGCGGGCAGCTTAAATCTGCCTGCTGTAAAATTATAAATAAAAATGCCTCTTGAACAACTACTACAATATATTCTATCTGGAATTACCAATGGCAGCATCTATGCGATAGTTGCCATTGGTTTTAATATTATCTACAACACTACCGGAATAATTAATTTTGCCCAGGGTGAGTTTTTAATGATAGGGGGAATGACAGCAGTTTCCTTAACACCATTCATGCCTTTGCCGCTGGCTATTTTTATAGCTGTATTGGTAACTGCAATTGTCGGCGGTTTGATTGATTTTATATTTATCAGAAGACTCAAAAAACCGACTGTTCTTAACATGATAATCGTTACAATCGGACTTTCTATTATAATTCGCGAAATAGCTTTGCATATTTGGGATGAAAAAGTGAGATCGCTTCCGTATTTTACAGGTACTGAGATCTCTTCTATTAATTTATTCGGCGCATATATTTCTCCGCAGGTTATATGGGTTCTTGCAGTATGCAGCATAATTGTTGTGTTCCTCGGTTTCTTTTTTAAATTCACTTTAACCGGCCGCTCCATGCGAGCATGCGCCTCAAATGTGACAGCTTCCCGACTGTGTGGAATAAATGCAAAAAATATGGTAACCATATCATTCATGCTGAGCGCTGCAATGGGCGCTCTTGCCGGCTGTGTTATATCACCAATTACCCAGACACAGTACGACAGCGGAGCATCTCTTGCCATAAAAGGCTTTACAGTTGCAATTTTAGGCGGACTCGGAAACAGTACAGGAGCAGTTATCGGAGGAATAATTATAGGGCTATTGGAAGCATTCAGCATAAGCATACTACCACTTGCCTATAAAGATGCTATATCCATAATTATTCTGCTTGGAATTTTATTCATAAAACCAAGCGGCCTGTTCGGCAAGAAAGAAGCATCTGCGTTAAAGGAATTTTAACTGTAATGAAGAAATATTTACCAATAACTGCATTGATTTTCATAATAGTTCTTATTCAACTTATAACTACATTATCAGGCATGGAATTTTATCTTACGCAGCTTACAATGTCAGCATACTATTCTCTTGTCATTATCGGCCTTTCCGTATTATTGGGCTACGCAGGTCAGATATCTATCGGACATGCTGCTTTTTTTGCAATGGGCGGGTATACTTCAGCAGTTCTGACAACAATTAATCTTGCAAATATCAAAAATAATTTCTTTATAAATATTATAAAAGGTCTTGGTTTTACATTATCAGGAAAAAATGCATATGGCGCTGATATCGAACATATCAATCCCTGGTTTTCCCTAATTGCTGCTGTATTGATTACTGCAACAGTAGCCTTTCTCATAGGCATACCGATTTTAAAACTTAAAGGCCATTACCTGGCTATGGCCACTCTTGGTCTTGGCATTTTTGTATATAGAATTGTTCTTGGAACAAGAATCTTCGGCGAGGCTGACGGAATATCAGAAATTCCTCATTTCACTTTAATTGGAAATCTCACTGTAAGCGGTGATCCTTTATATCGCGTGCAGAATTATTATATTGCGGCATTTCTGGTTGTTATAGGAATTATTATTCTTTTAAATCTGATATCATCCAGGGTCGGCAGAGCACTCAGGTCCATTCATGGAAACGAGGAAGCAGCAAGCGCCATGGGAATCAATATAGCAAATTACAAGCTGGCAATTTTCGTTCTTTCTGCAGTTTATGCATGCGTTGCAGGAGTGTTTCTCACACACTTTAACGGCGGGATCGGTCCTTCCGAAGCTGATGTCATGAAGTCTGTATCATACGTTGCAATAGTAGCAGTTGGAGGAATGTCAAATATCTGGGGTGCACTCTTTATGGGACTGCTGCTGAATTACCTTTCTTTAAGGGGATATTTCGGCAGCCTTGATGAATTTGTTTTCGGAGGCATTCTAATTATAATAATGCTGTTTTTCCCTGACGGTTTATTAAAAAAAGAAAATTTTCAATTTATCAATAAAGCAATTATAAAATTTAAAAATAAAACCAGTAATAAAAATGAACTTTCTTAATATAAAAAATCTCAGCAGATCTTTTGGCGGGTTAAAGGCAGTACAGGATGTTTCATTTACTGTCTCTCAAAAAAGCATTAAAGCTCTGATAGGCCCTAACGGAGCAGGTAAAACAACACTGTTTAATCTTATTGCAGGATCGCTTCCTGCTGATTCCGGCGAAGTTTTTATAAATGATATTCCCATTCACAATCAGCCTCCACATAAAATTGCCAGACACGGGATATCAAGAACATTCCAGAATATAAAGCTCTTTTCACATATGACAGTTCTTGAAAATGTCATGATTGGAAGGCACATTCAAAGCAAATCCGGTTTTTTTTCTTCAATGCTTAAGCTTCCTCATTCTATTAAAGAAGAGAGATCAATAAAAGAGCGATCAATGGAAATTCTGTCCATGATGGGAATTGAGAATGAGTCTGATAATGAAGCCGGGAATCTGCCATTCGGCAAGCAAAGATATGTAGAAATAGCCCGTTCTCTTGCAACTGAACCGTCGCTGCTTCTTCTGGATGAACCTGCAGCAGGTTTGAACATGTATGAAACTAAACATCTTTCCGAAATGATTTTAAAAATAAAGGAGCAGGGTTTAACGATCCTTCTTATCGAACACGACATGTCTCTTGTCATGGATATATCCGATGATATAGTTGTTCTTTCATCAGGTAAAAAAATTGCAGAAGGCTTTCCTGCAGAAATACAGAAGAATGCCGAAGTTATCCGTGTTTATCTTGGAGAGGACGATGATTAAGATCAGAAATCTATATTCCGGATACAACAACCTGATGGTTTTAAAAGGGGTTTCGCTTCATGTAAATCCAGGCGAAATTGTTACAATTATCGGAGGCAACGGTTCAGGCAAGAGCACCTTGCTGCGGACTATTGCCGGAATAATAAATGTTCAGGAAGGTGAAATTTTTTTCAGGGATTCAAACATCGGCGGAAAGGAAACGGAAAAAATTGTAGCGGAAGGTTGTTCTCTTGTACCTGAAGGCAGAATGATTTTCAACACAATGACTGTAAAAGAAAATTTATTAATTGGAGCCTATACCCAATTAAAAAAGAATAAAAAATATAATATCGCAAATGAGCTTTCTGTTATTTACACCATGTTTCCCCGTTTGCTTGAAAGGGAACATCAGCTTGGCGGAACACTTTCCGGCGGGGAACAGCAGATGCTTGCAATTGGAAGAGCCCTGATGGCCAAACCAGGACTTGTAATGCTGGATGAGCCTTCAATGGGACTTGCTCCAATAATTGTAAAAAATATATTTAATGAAATCAAAAAACTTCGCGATGCCGGAAATACAATTTTGCTGGTTGAGCAGAATGCAAGAGCCGCCCTAAAAATAGCTGATAGAGGGTACGTAATAGAAACCGGTCAGATTGTTCTTGAAGGCACAGCAGATGAACTATTGAACAACAATGATGTTCAGCGCGCATATCTTGGAAAAGATTATAAAAGCATAAGTGAATGATGTAATATAGCGGTTAAAGATTTTATAAGTACAATGTCATGCCGGCTGAAGTCCCGGCATAAAACCGGAATAAACTTCGCGAAGTGCCGGAATCTCATAGAGATTATTCAGTAATATAAATTCCGTTCTTTTGCTGAGCCAGATCTAAGCATTTACGGAAATGACAGAAAATATCAAACTCTTTATATGGAGAAACTTATGATATATAATATTAAAAATGAAACCATGCCGAAAGATGAAATGCTTCAATTACAGATTGAACGCCTGCAAAGCACTCTGAACAGGGTTTACCGCAACGTAACATTTTACAAAGATATTTTTGATAAGCATAAAATTGACATCAATCAGATTAAAAGTATAGATGATATTAAAAAACTTCCATTTACAACCAAGGATGATTTAAGAAAAAGTTATCCGTACAACATGTTTGCTGTTCCATTGCGTGATATTGTCAGAATTCATTCAACTGCAGGAAGAACAGGAAGATCCATTGCTATAGGATACACCAAAAACGATATTAAACACTGGTCCGAACTTGTAGCCAGGGTACTTGCAGGAGCAGGCGTTTCAGACAATGATTTTGTTCAGATTGCTTTTGATTATAATATGTTCACAGGCGCTTTCGGCCTTCATTACGGCGCAGAAGAAATCGGGGCTTCAGTTATACCTTCATCCCAGTCTGAAAATATTGAAAGACAGATATATATAATGAAAGACTATAAAACATCAGTTCTCATGTCTACACCAAGCTACGCACTTCGTATTGCCAGAAATTTAACCGAGATGGGCATGCATCCTGATAAATTAAATCTGAAAGCCGGCCTGTTCGGCGCTGAAGCATGGAGTGAGACAACAAGATCAAAAATTGAGGACAAACTGCATCTCTCTGCTTATAATATTTACGGCATAAATGAAATGATGGGACCTGGAGTATCAGTTGAATGCATTGAAAAAAAAGGTCTTCATATCAATCAGGATCACTATATAGTAGAAATAATTGATCCTGTATCATGCGAATCACTTCCACATGGATCTGAAGGAGAAGTTGTAATTACAACAATTACAAGAGAAGGATTTCCGCTAATCAGGTACAGAACAGGGGATATTTCATCAATAATAGATGAAATATGCTCTTGCGGAAGAACCACTCTTCGCATGCACCGCGTATCAGCCAGGTCTGATGATATGATAGTTGTTAATGGAATAAATATTTTCCCGGAACAAATATTCGAAACAATAAAAAAATATGCAGGAATTGATCCGCATTTTCAGATTATTGTAGATAATGTTGATGGAGATGATTTCATAGAAATACATATAGAAGTATTTGAAGATATGTTCAATGATAAGATAAGGAAACTGCTCGATTTAAAAAATTTTATAATTTCCGGGATTGAAAAGGAAATAGGAATCAGTGCAAAAATCTCACTGATAGAACAAAACTCTCTTATTGCTGATTCTGACGGGAAACCGAAACGTGTTATTGATAAACGATAAAAAATCTTAATGGGTTTCTTTATTTCCGGAAAGATCTCGGAAAATTTTATCTGACCTGTGTTTCATAAGCAGACAGTCAGCCAATATCTGTTGAGAGCAGACATCAAGATCTCCAAAATCTGATTCATAACCATCGTCTGCAGCTATCATAATTGAATCAACAGAATCATCATAAAAAATAGAAATAATATTTTTTACTTCATAAACTCCGTCAATCTGCAATGAAAGTTCAACTTCAAATGATGCGTTTTCTTCAGGAAATTGTTTTAATAATTCAGAAGTATATCTTGAAATCATAATCTGAAGTTCAAAAATTCTTCTTCCGATTTCTATAGAATATTCATCGAATCTGTCTTTCTCTTTATTGTCATGAATCATTTGAATTCCGGCGGGCGCTATTACTGAAGGCTAGTGATTGTACAGATTTGATCAGATCCAGAAATAAATCTTTCGATTTCTCTTCTGCAGAATGATTATTTATTTCGGAATTATTATCTGAGATTCTTATTCTCTGAAGATAGCTTAGAATTTTTTTCAATTCATCTGTTCTGAATTCATCAAGCGATCTTCCGAAAATTACATTGTGATCAATTGCGCTTCTGGAATAATTTACATCAGCCCTGATGATTCCTTCAGAATCAAAATACAGATTATATATCTGGAAGTAACTGCTTTTAAATCTGCCGTTCCCTTCTGAATGAACATAGTAACCTTTCAGATTCACTGTTCCGCAGGGATCTACTGAACTTATCTGCTCAATTTTTCTTCTGACTTCTTCAAATATTTCATTTCTTGCTTTTTCAGTTATCATAAGCTATATCCGATAAAACTCTTTTTACTGTTTTAATTATCGGATATAATTCTATAGATTATAAATAAAATAAAAAATTTTAAATATACAACTGTTTTAAAAAGGGGAACTTAAAGGATTCATTTGATTTTGAAAAGACTCTTGCGGTAAGTTATAATCATAAACTTGAAAAACATTTTAAAAATTATTGCCGCGAGAGGGAGTCGAACCCTCACAGGCGTACGCCCACTAGACCCTGAACCTAGCGTGTCTACCAATTTCACCATCGCGGCTGTGACATATAATTATTTCAATCCAACAATTAAATTGTCAAATGTTTTTCCAAATAAAAAAAATCCTTACGCTTCATTATATTTTTTTATGGATATTATTTTAAATTTTCTCTCTTCATTATCTATAAAAACACTAACCTCTTCGCCTGGCTTATGCCCCATTAATGCAATAGCTATAGGGGATCTGTAAGATAAAATTCTGCTTTCAAAATCTGCATCCCAGGGTCCAAGTATAGTAAAATCAAGCTTTTCGCTTTTTTCTATATCTTCAAAAACTACTTTTGTACCTATACTGACTGAATCCACGCTGATTTTTTCAAGATCAAGAATATCAGCTTTTTTCATTTCAGTATCAAGCTTGGATATGGATGTTTTCAGAATAGATTGTTTTTCAATCAGCGAGCTGTATTCAATATTTTCCCTGATATCAGCTGAAGCCTCAGAAACTGCAGCTAATTCTTTGGAAATATTTATCATTTCAACATTCAGCATTCTTTCGAGATCCGCTTTCTTTTTCTCATATCCTTCTTTTGTAACTATAAGTTTTTCATAAGAAAATTCAGCTTCATCTGCCTGGTCAATTGCAATTGACTGGAAATCAGGATATTTCTTTTTTATCAGTTCAAAAAATTTTCCTGACTGGCTTTCGTCTATATAAGAAACATTTTTCAATAACTCAAATAATTTGTTAAGGAAAGGCAGTCCTATATCTGAAACAATACTCTTCAATACAGCCATTTCATTATCATATAAAATTTCAACAGCCGTATTTTTCAGTTTGTTTCCTTCAAGCTCAATTTTTTTTAATTCATTCATCATTCTGAAAAATGTTACTGCAAGATTTTCTTTTGAATAGTCTAACCAGTCATAACTCCAGGTATTAGTCAGAAGATTTTTTGAAACCCACATGAATATTTCAGGCGTCTGTCTTGATCCTGCAATTATTCTGTCAATAAATTCATTGATTATATTATATGAGTGCGCACGTATTAAACTGCTTATAATATATTTATGAATCCTTACCGGTACTTCAAACAGTATTTGAGAAACAATTTCAGGCCAGTCTTCACGCGATTCTGCAATTAGGTTAATAAACTCCTTCTTATAATCATATGAACTTATTTTCATTGACAGCAAAGGAAGGTCTGAGCTGTTTTTAACATAGTCAATTACTTTCGCTTTTATCGGATCAAGCTTGATTTTACTTTTATCAGTAAATTTTGAAAAGTCTTTTAGAATAAAATAAGATAAAATCAAGCGGGTTATTGAATCACCTTTAATTTCTTCAGAAAAATAATCTATAAAGTAAGAAGCAAAATTCTCTGCTTCCTGCTTTTCAATATTAGTGCTGAACTCCATTGCTGCTGCAAGTTTTACGCTGAATGAAGTTGCTTTTGTAAAATTTTCAAGAAGCTCTTCAGCAAAAGTTACCGGCTTGTCTCTCATAAAAATAAGATCTTTCTTTTTTTCAGAAATTCCAAAAAGTGGATTCTGCTTGATAATAGTTCTGGCTTTTGACCACCATTTTGCCCAGTTTTTAGCATCGATATATGCAGGAACCAGCTCTCTTTTCACATCATCAACGCTGATCGTTCCGCCATATGATTTGATAATTAATTCAAAAAACTGTCCCGGTTTTTCTTTCAGCTGCTTTTTAAGACTTTCATTATCTTCAAACTGCTTAACATATAAATGTTCTTTATTAACAGGCTTGAGAGACTGAAGCGCCATTTGCAGCGACATCTTATGATCCGGTTTATTGAGAAAATTCAGCTTTATTGACTCGCTATCCATCTCAATTATATTTCCCAATCCCCATGAATTATGGTAAGCATAATTTCCAATATCAAAAACGATATTTTTCTCAAAATCCGGAATTGCAAACTTCACCGGATATTTAAAATTATCCAGTTTTGAAAATTCAATAAACTGTTTCAGCTGGGAATGCTCGGCATATATAATTCCGTATAATTTTATAATTTCTTTTCTTGAATGAATATCTTCAGGTTTGTACTCGAGAATTTTTTTCAATATTTCAATTGACCTGATATGATTCTCATCTTCTTTATATTTATTCAATAAAACTTTAAGAAGACCTGCAGCAAGTTCAATCTGCTTTGCTTCAACCAGCATTCTTTCAATTCTATTAAAAAATGCAGTATCCTCCCAAGAAACAGATACAAGTTTATTCCATAAACTTGAAACTTCGTCAAACTTTCTCAATTTCAAAAAGCCTTCAATTGAAAGCTTCATATAATAAATACTTTTTTCCTGGTCATCATCAATAATGGCAAAAGCCAGTTTTTTTGCGACCTCTGCGTCAAATCTGTCTATTTTCAAAAGGCTTTCCCAGAATGGAATTGCCTCACGGCTTCTTCCAAGTCTTTCAAGACTTGCAGCAAGAGCCCTCAGAGCAGTGCTGCTCTCTTCATACTCAAGAATTTTTTCAGCAAGAATTTCCACAACAGACCATTTATGATATTCAGTAAAAACATCAATCAGCTTTCTTAAGTATCCTTCATTTTCAATTGAACCGGCATGATACCCGATCAAGCCGACAAGATAGGAAGCTGAAATGGATTCATGGTGACTTTTTATATGCTCTTTACTTAATTCAAATAATTCATTCATAATTCCATTGGATACAGCAGAATTAAAAAGATCATCAAGGATCTTAAATTTTGAAATGCCGATATCCCTGGGCTCTATTCTTCCCCAGAGTTCTTCTTTAAAAATGGAATTTATCTTTTCGAGAACTTTATCATTAGTCATATTGTCCTGCCCTATTTGGAGAAATTTTTCTCTGCTTTATAATAGAAAATACCCATCCTTTTAGCGATGGGTATTTTCCTTATTCAGCTTTTTATGTTTTATAAAATTTCTTAACTATAACTCATACGGAAAATAATAAGTCTTTTATTTAGGCTGATTTGCCGCTCCGCCGTCTTTTTTTGTTTCGCCGGAGAATTCTTTCTCAAGATCAGCACCATCAAAATTAACTTCATAAGTGTCGCTTAAAGCTTTAATCTGATCAAAGAAAAAATATGTATCATTTATAAGCTCTTCAGCAGTAGCATTTCCCTGTGATCTTAGAACAAATCTGGAAATCTTTGTAATTCTTGTTTGAGGAAAAGACTCAAAAGATTGAGGAACATTAGTTGGAATATAGACTTTTAATGGTCTCCATCCTACAAAGTTTACAGAACCTAATTTTAATATATGAGTATCGCCTCTATAATCTTTAACCCAGACTTCCAGATCATATGGATTTCCTCTGCCGTGAACCCATAAAGAGATTCCGCGTGCTTTTCCAGGAAGCTGAAGCCCCCTTTCCTGCTCTTCTTTACGGGTACTTGGATTATAAGTTTGAACAACCTGCTTATCCTTCCATGTAAGTTCTGGAGGTGCAATAATATGCACTGTATTATTTCCCGGGTATCTGAATTTAAATTTTGCACCAAGAACTTTTTCTTTCTTCTTTCCCAGACCGGTAAGTGAATATTCTTCAACATTCATATCGTTTGGTCCGCCCTTGATTACTTTCAGCTCAAGAACCGGAACAGGGTTTTTTGATTTATATTTATCTTCAGACTCACCTTTAGTGAACTGTTTTGGAGTAGACTGAATTGTCCAGCCTTTATCCCCTACTTCAGCAGTTTCAAAATCTTCGATAACAGCAGCTTTTAATTCTTCACCGCTGATATCTGACGGTACGTTGGTTATTATCTTTGAATCCGCGTTTTTAGGAGCAAATCCGAAAATTAACGCCATAACGCAAACTACAGATAAAGTTATTAACTTTTTAAATATCATTTCTAAGCCTCCATTCTTGCGCCGATCTTACCAGATATCCTTGATGGAATCATCTCCGGTAAATTCAGACATATCAGTAATAACCCTGAATTGATCCATATAGAAATAAAATGATCCAGGGGTTTCAAATTTATCGCTTTCAACAAAAAAGGATACAAAATGCAGATTTTTATCTAGTACAGCATAAGTGGCTGATTGAGGCAACCACCCTGGAATTATTACTGATATTTCTCTCCAGCCCCAGAAATCGAGTCTGCCCATTTTAATCTTATGGATGTTTCCTCTGTAATCTCTAAGTTTAACATAGAGAGTATGCATAAATTTTCTTCCGAGAACCCAGAGTTTTATCTCTTTTGCTTTTCCTCTGATTATATATTCATTGGGAGGATACACTTCAACTCTGTCAAATCCTCTGTCAACGAAATATGTTTTTACACCAAGTACATATTGATTCTTGTGAGCAATACCGTTATCGTCGGTTACTTCATCCTTAAATTCTCCAGCATCCCCTGTTTCATTTACAGCCTGACCACTATCGTTAACTGGTTTTGGTTTACCTTCGATTTTTCTAATCTTGGTATCGCCAATTGGACAGGTGGACACAGCCCTCCAGTCCTCTGAAGCTTCAAAGTCATTGAGCCAGTCAGTTACAAGACCATCAGCTTTTTTCTTCTGAGCCTGACTGTCTGTGCCCCCGGCTGGAGCAGTCTGCTTATCCTTTGCAGCATCTTTAGTTGCATCCTGCTGCGCGTTCAGATTTATGTTCCCATTGCCGAATAGAAGTACCATAACTCCTATCGATAACAACAATGAAAAGACTTTAGCCTTCCTTTTCATTTTTAACTCCTTTTAAAAATGCTAATGTCTGTTTTGTTTAAAACATTGAAATAAAGAAAGAAATATTACTTACATAAATAGTTAATCGGTAAAAAAAAGTCAAAAATTTAGCATAAAATAAATATATGCCAGTATTTTCTAAATTATATTACATCGCTATTTATTGTCAAGAAATTAATAAAAGATTATTTAATGTTATGTCAATTTTTAAGCACAAACTGTTTAAATTTTATTAATTCACAACAAATCCAATCCATAAACTTATATTTATTATTTTTGTGACATAAAACAGAAAATAAAATTATCAATTGATAACTTCATGTATGTATTTTTTGAATGATATTAAATCTCTCTGCCTTGAAACTGCTTCAGTTCCGATTACAAATCCGTTTCCTAAAATCATGGCTTTTTTAACATCAGCTGAATCTTTTATACCGAAACCGATTACAATCGGCTTGGAAGATTTTTTTCTGATCATTTCAATTTTTTCCTGTATAAGAGGATCATCGAGATTGCTTCTTGATCCTGTTATCCCCCGCAAGGCCACAAAATATATAAAATCACCTCCGGCCTCGCATAAAAGATCAAGATCTTTGTCGCGGGTTTCCATTGTTGCAAATGGTATAACCGGAACTGTTAAAGACCTGCCTGAAAAAATAGAGCGCATTCTGTTCGGGAGGTCTGCTATTATAAGCCCGTGTATCAGCCCGCTTACATCTTTTGAAAATTTTTCTTTTCCATAAGCATTGATAATGTTGGCGTAGGTCATTATATATTTTTTAACAGGCAGTTCAGATATTTTTTTTATGTCGCTTAATATTGATTCTGTTGTTGTTCCATTTTTAATTGCCGCAAGCCCTGCCTCAGCAATAACCGTTCCGTCTGCAACAGGATCATTGAATGGTATACCGACTTCTATGAAGTCGTAACCTGCATCTGATACAGCTGCAGCTTCATTTAGAAATGTTTTGCTGTCTGGATATCCTCCCATGAGATAAATTCCCTTCATCGAGCTGCCTCCACTTCTTCAATTATAGGCAAATCCTTATCACCGCGGCCTGAGAGATTTATAAGAATTCTTTTCCCGGTGAGAAATTCTTTTTCACGCATCACCCAGCCCAGAGCATGGCTCGATTCGAGTGCAGGTATAATGCCTTCAATTTCAGTTAAAGCATAAAAAGCTTTCAGGGCATCTTCATCACCCAATCGCTCGTAACGGACTCTTCCTGTGTCTTTTAAAAAGCTGTGCATGGGGCCGATACCTGGATAATCAAGCCCTGCAGAAACTGAATGGACATCATCTATCTGGCCTGCACTGTTCTGCAGCAGATACGAAGACGCTCCCTGGAAAATCCCGGGCTTTCCAAGTGTGAGCGAAGCTGCGTGATCTCCAATAGAATCTGAACGTCCGCCTGCCTCAACTCCGATTAATTTTACATCATCATCGTAAAACGAACTGAATATTCCTGCAGCATTGCTTCCGCCGCCGACGCAGGCTACGACATAATCGGGAAAGGAATTTTTTTCTATCATCTGAGAGCGCGCTTCTCGTCCGATAACTGACTGAAAAAATTCCACCATATCAGGAAAAGGGTGAGGCCCTGCAACTGTTCCGAAAACATAATGCGTGTCGCGGAATGATGAAACCCAGTCTTTCATAGCGCGGCTGATGGCATCCTTGAGCGTTCCCTGACCGTCATCAACAGGAATAACCTCAGCACCGAGGAGTTTCATTTTTTTTACATTAAGAGCCTGGCGCACCACGTCAAGGGAACCCATATAAATGACGCATTCAAGATCAAGAAGAGCTGCTGCAGTTGCAGTTGCAACACCGTGCTGGCCTGCTCCTGTTTCTGCAATTACACGTTTTTTCCCCATCAATTTACACAACAGCGCCTGCCCTATTGTATTGTTGATTTTATGCGCTCCTGTATGCAGCAGGTCTTCGCGTTTTAAAAATATGGAGCATCCGGTCAATCCTGAAAGCCTGCGCGCATGATACACAGGCGTGGGCCTGCCCGCATAATCTGAAAGCAAACGGTTTAACTCAGAAATAGTTCCAGGTGAATTTTTAAAAGCGGCAAATGAAGCTTCACAATCATCAAGCGCGGGTATCAGGGTTTCAGCTACAAACTGTCCGCCGTAATCACCGAAAAAACCGTTAACTGACTGCATTGCGTGCCTCCCTGATAAATTTTTTCATCAAATTATAATCTTTTTTTCCCCGCTCGATTTCAAGGCCGCTCGATACATCAACGCCTGCAGGCTCAAAAGCTTTTATTACTGATGCAACATTTTTATAATTTAAACCTCCGGCAATAATAAGCCGTGATTTATATTCTTTAATCCATTCTGGGAATTTTTCCTTTCCGCCGCTTCCCCTGCTTGCATCAAAAAGAAAATACTTATATAAAACAGTTGCAGGCGGTTCGGTTCCTGCAAGAATAAGATTAGGCATTTCAGCGGTTTCATATATCTGTATCAGGTCCGCAATATCAAGGAGACTCTGAACTTCGGAGAATCTGAGAGAAACTGCAACTGTTAAAATTTCATTTTTAACACTGTTAATTATTGCCCTTGCAGTTTCCTCATCAACGTACCTGTGGCTATGCTGATAACGCATGACTCCGATAGCGTCATAGCCGAGCTCTACTGCCCACCTGGCTTCTTCAATTGTTTTTATTCCGCAAGCCTTAACCAGCATTACAAAGCTCCTTGAGCAAAACTTCGCAGAATTATTTCCGGATTGTCGCTTTTCATAAGCGCAGTTCCAATTAAAAATGCATCCGCACCGGCTTTGCGCATAAACTGTACGTCGGTGACATTATTAAGCCCGCTTTCTGCTACGCGCAGATATCCGGCAGAAATTTTTTCTATAACTGATGCTCCATGAGCAAGATCAATATTGAAAGTTTTCAGATTCCTGGAATTCACACCGACCATTTTACAATTGATGCTTTCTATGAGTTTCATCTCGTCAATTTCATGCAGCTCAAAGAGGACCTCCAGCCCGGCTTCGAAAGCAATTGACGAGAGATCCTCCAGCTTGTTTTTTTCAAGAACAGCGGCAATCAATAGAATGCAGTCTGCACCTGATCTGCGGGCATTTTCAATCTGTATTTTATCTACAATAAAATCTTTGCAAAGGACAGGCAGATTCACAGCTTGTGAAACTTCAGCAAGATCTGAATAGCTTCCATTGAAATAATTTGAATCTGTAAGAACACTTATAGCGCCGGCTCCGCCATTTTTATATGCTTTTGCTATTGCTTTTATATCCGCATCTTTTTTAATCACGCCTGCCGATGGCGACGTTTTTTTTATCTCAGCAATAAATGGTTTTTCCGCCAGAGATGAAATTATGCTGATAACAGGTTTTTCCCTTTCAACATCAAGAAGCTTCATTGATTTTACTTCAGAAATTTTATAATCAATGATTTTATCAAGATAGGTTTTCACCTGTAATCTCCTTCAGCTTTTTTATTACTTTTCCGCTTTTAATTTCATCAAGAGCCTGGTTATATCCTTCTGATAATGAACCCTTATCCATGGTATTGATTGCAAGCGCGGCATTAAGCGCAAAAAGTTTTGAAATATTTTCATTTTCACCGCTTAATCCAGTGAGAAAAAGATTAAGCGCATCTTCCTTTGTATCAACAACAGGCATATCAAAAGGCTCAAAAAAATCCGCAGGTCTTATTGTAAATTTTTCCCGTCCATTTTTTGTTAGAGAAATGCAGTCCGTTAAATCCCGGGATGAAATTTCATCATACCCGTCCTGTGATGAATATACAGTTACTCCAGTTCTGCCGAGCTGTTCCAGAACATCTGCAATGAATTCAAGTTTTTCGCGCCTGCTTATTCCTATAACCTGAAAATCCGGATCAGCAGGATTAACAAGGGGACCTACAAAATTAAAAATAGTAGGAACTTTCAGTTCGCGTCTAACCTTACCTATTGTTTTAAGAGCCGGGTGATAATGAGGCGCCATCATGAAAATATAATTATGCTTTTTAAAAAAGTCTTCAGGTTTATCACTTATATAGTTCAGATCAAGGCCCAGCTGTTCGAGTATGTCAGCTGATCCCACTGTGCCGCTTTGTGCGCGGTTTCCGTGTTTAACAACAGGATACCCGAGAGAAGCGAGAATGAAGCTTACAGCAGTTGATACATTCACAGTTGATTTTCCGTCTCCTCCGGTACCGCAGGTATCGATCCCGCCTTTAATCTGCAAGCCGAATCTTTTTTTCCGGGAATTCAAAACGCTCACAAGCGCTGTAAGCTCATCAACAGTTTCGCCTCTTGTACGGATTGCCACAAGAGCTGCTGCTATCTGAGCTTCTGTAAGCTCGCCTCCTGCCATTGCATCGAATAAAACATGGGCATGCACAAGATCAGGTTTCCCGCCTGTTATAACATTCCTTAAAATTTCATCCGCTTTAGGTGCATTTACCATATTCCGGGAAGCCCTGTCTTTTACAAATTCAAGAAAGTTTTTTACTATAATTTCACCGGACTCGCTCATAAACGACTCAGGATGGAACTGCACACCAAAATATTTTTTCTCCGGGTCCTCCATTGCCATTACTGTTCCATCTGAAGCTGAAATAGCGGTTACTGTTTCATCGGAAACATCTACTGCCAGTGAATGATACCTGACTGAATTAAAATTTTTCGGAAGTCCCCTGAAAAGCACGGATTCCCGGACAATCTCGATTCCGTCTATCTTGCCGTGTTTCACTGTGGCAGCCTTTTTAATCGGATAGCCCTGCTCATAGCCAAGGCACTGCATGCCGAGACACACGCCGAATATCGGCTTTTCACCTAAATACCGTTTGATATAATCAAGTGTTGTACCGGATTGTTCCGGAGATGACGGCCCGGGTGAGAGTATTATACCCTCGTATTTGTCCGCATCTATGAACTGTGTATTTTTTACAATATCAACCTCTGCGCCCTGCGATTTAAAAAGCGCGTATAAATTATATGTGAAAGAATCAAAATTATCTACCAGCAAATACATTCTTTGCCTCCAGTGTTCTTATATTTTTTAAAGAATCAAAAAGCGCTCCGAGCTTATTCTCTACTTCGCGGTATTCTTTCTCAGGCACGCTGTCGTACACGATTCCTGCTCCTGCGCGGATAACTGTTGATTCTTTTGTTACAAGCGCGCTGCGTATTATAATGCATGTGTCGAGATCCTGGCTGTAGGAAAAATATCCTGCACAGCCTGCGTAAAATCCGCGCGGAGTTTTTTCATACTGATCAATAAGTTCCATTGCGCGGACCTTTGGCGCGCCTGAAACTGTTCCCGCAGGGAAAGTACTGCAGAAAAGTTTCATTGGTTCCACTCCGTTTGAAAGATTCCCCTGCACTTCTGACACAATATGCACCAGATGCGAATATACCTCCGCCTGAAACGATGATACAACCTTAACTGTATTATGGTCGCATCCTGTATAAATATCGTTCCGCGCAAGATCAAGCAGCATCAGATGCTCTGCTTTTTCTTTCGGGTCGCTTAGAAGCTTTTCCTTGACTGATTCAACATTGCCGTTTTCAAGACGGTACGTCCCGGCGATCGGCTTGAGCACAGCAATGCCGTCTGTAATTTTAAGGTGAACTTCAGGCGATGTTCCAAGCAGCACATCATCGCCGAATTTCAGGTAAAACATATATGGTGAAGGATTTATATTACGGATGCTGCGGTAAAGATTCACAGGATTAATTTTACACTTCACTTCATAACGGTTTGACAGAACAACCTGTATGCCTTCACCGTTTTCTATTTCCCTTTTTAAAAAGTTTACGGTTTCTGTATATTCATCCTGCCTGAAATCGACTATCTGCTGAAAACTTTCGTCGGATATATCAAGACTGTTACTGAAATTTTGTATTTCAAGGGCCATCTCAAGCGATCGTGCTGATGCCTTGTCATAAGCTTTCTGCAGATCATCTTTTGTTTCAACAGATACTGCAGCAAAAAGTTTGCCCATGTGATTGTCAAATACATAGAACTCGTTTACTTTCATATATGCCATGATAGTCTGTTCAGCGTCCTCTTTGATTTCTCTTCTGAGCACACCCATATAATTAACCATGTCATATCCCATAAAACCGACATAGCCGCCGCAGAAATTTCCGAGTGCTTCCTGTCTGTGTGATGTTTCCTTGCTGAGAATTTGAGTCATATATTCTATAGGATTCTGATCTATAATATTCTTATCACCATTGGATTTTTCCAGCGTAAGAGTGCCGTTTTTAAAAGTTATAATCTCCTCCGGATTTAATCCGAAAAAAGTATATCTTGAAAAGCTCTTATCCAGATTCGCGCTTTCAAGAAGAAAAAGATTCCCTGCACCGGCGTTGTTATTCAACAGAGCAACAGGTGTCACAAGATCACCTGATATTTCTCGGTAAACCACAACGCGTCCGTGATCACGGGCAAGATCTCTGAATTTGTTATATTCCGGTATAATCATGCTATTCTCCTAAAGTGTAAAAAACAAAACTGTTTCTATCAATAGAAACAGTTACTATTAATAGAAACGCTGGTTTTCTGTCAATTTTTTTTTGAAATTTTCTGGTAATTTTTTAATTTATTTTCAGGATGCGGATTGGCAGCGATATTATACATGATTGAAAACAGAAAAATGTAAATATATTTCCAGACTGCAAAAGATTTCACTATCATAAAAGTATCATTGAAGCGAAATTTTCACAACTTTAATTTCCATCCTTACTGAATTCGTAAGTATAATCTCATCAGCATTTAAAACATCCTCAGCAGAAATGATCGCTTCTTCCACATAATTTTCTTCAATAAATTTCTTCCTGTAAATTCCATCTAGCAAACCGCAACTCAATGAAGGAGTGAGCCATTTTCCTTTAGTCTTAATAAATATATTTGTAAAACTACCTTCAGTAATTTCATTTTTTTCATTAGAAAAAATTACTTCGTCAAATCCCGAATTTTTAGCTTTTAATAGTTCGCTATCAAATAAATTTCTCTTTGAAGTTTTAAAATAAATAAATTTATCTTTTGAATCTATTTTCTTCGAAGAAATCACAACAGAATATTCATTTTTAAGATTTATTAATTCTGAAATTTCAGAAGATACCGCTCCATACTTTTCCAAGATTAGTTTTACTTTATTCTTATTTGTTTTTTTAAACGGGCCTGATATTTTATCCAGGTGTTCCAGAATATTTTTTCTGTTAAACCTGAATAAAAAATAATCTGCTGCCTTTTCAAGTCTCTGAAGATGCTCATCAAGTAAATAATAATTTCCGTTTTCATGCAGTATAGATTCAAACAGATAAAAAATCTTTTCCTGTTTCAAAAAAAAATCCGCTTTCAGCAGTGTTTCTTTCTGCTCATTTTCCGGATTGCTTTCCCAGGTAATTCCGCTTCCTACACAAATCCTGCCTGAGAATTTTTTCTCATCTGATTTATTTTCCATCAACTCAATAGTCCGTATTGCAACATTAAAAACAGATTTATTTTTAAAAATAATTCCGATAGAGCCGGTATACAGAGCGCGCCTGTAGCCTTCCAGTTCGTTTATAATTTCCATTGTTCTTTTTTTCGGAGCGCCTGTAATTGATCCGCAGGGAAAAATATTTTCAAATATTTCCGGAACTGTTATACCTTTCTGAAGCTTTCCATTTATTTCCGAAATCATCTGAAAAACTGTTTCGTACTTCTCTACATCAAAGAGCTTCTCAACTTTAATGCTTCCGGCATCGCATATTTTTCCAAGATCATTGCGCATTAGATCTGCTATCATTACATTCTCAGCTCTGTTTTTTTCACTTGATTGCAGAAATTCTGAATTTTCTAAATCTGAAATATCATTACAACCTCTTTTAACTGTACCTTTCATTGGTTTAACAGAAACAATTCCGTTTTCAATTTTGAAAAAAAGTTCAGGCGAAGATGATAAAATAATTTTTTCATCAAAATTAATAAAACATGAAAATTCAGCTGACTGATTAAAAAGCATGGATTGGAACAACGCCTCAGGCGAACCGGAAAAATCGAAAGTGAATTCTTCGGTATAATTAACCTGATAAGAATCACCTTCTTCAATAAAATTTTTTATCCGGCAAATATCTTTGTTAAACTTTTCTTCACTGATGGAACGGTTTATTTTTTCAATTGTATACTCATCCTGAAATTCAGATGTAAAATCAAAGTTTAAATCCTTTATATCAAATTCTTCGACATCCTCAGGTTTAAAAAAAACATAGGCAATGATAATATCATTAGTTAAATCCGGACTGATATTTTCAAAAATAAACCCTGCTTCGTAATTATAAACTGCATAAGCATAAAATCCCTGGAGAAGCAGTTGCCCTATTTCTTTCATTTTATTTGTATAATCCTGAGAGGAAATATTTATTACACAAAATGGATTGCAGAAAAAATATGACTTCGCATTTTCATACACTGGCGGAGTAATAAACAATGCAGAATATTTTTTCTCCCGAGTTTTACACAGCAATTCACCTATTGATTTCATTTTGAATCCGCACCATACATCCAGTTATATATCAGCCTGCTGCCTTCTTTTGTTAAAACAGATTCAGGATGGAATTGAACGCCGCATATATCATATTCCCTGTGTTTAACTGCCATGATCATATCTTCACCCAGAGATGCTGTGACTTCAAGGCACTCCGGCAACGTTGAAGGATCAGCTGCAAGAGAATGGTATCTCATGACTGAAAAATTCTCCTGAATGCCTGAGAATAAACCCCTTCCAGAGTGTTTTATGACCGACGTGTACCCATGAACCGGCTTTTCAGCCTTAATAACCTTTCCTCCGAAAAATTCATAAATTACCTGATGACCGAGGCATACACCCAGTATGGATTTTTCCCCTGAAAATATTTTTAATGCTGATATCGACAGCTTTGCATTCTCAGGCTTTCCAGATCCAGGTGAAATCAGCAGCTTATCAAAACACAATCCGGATAATTCTTCTTCAGAGACTGCATCATTTTTAATTACTTCAACTTCTGAGCCGGATGCTTTTATCAATTGAACCAGATTGTATGTAAAAGAATCGTAATTATCAATAACAAGTATTTTCAATAAATATTTCCTCTGCTGCAATTTTTTCACAAAATATTTCTGATTGATACATCCAAAAATTTAAAATATTTAAAATCAGAATTTTCATATCAAAAAAAACCGATAATTAAAAATGCTTATTCATAGTAAATTAATTATAGACTCAAATGCGTTTTAGAAAATTATTGACTATAAATAAAATAGTTGTTAAATTACATCTTATGAAAATATAAAGCTATAAATCAATAAAACTATTTAACATGAGGAAAATAAAATGAAAAATATAAAGTATACTCTCTGGAAAGAAGATAAATATTATGTAGCCCAATGTCTAAATATTGACATTTCAAGTTTTGGTACAACAATTGACGAAGCAGTACATAATCTTATTGAAGCAGTTGAATTATATTTTGAAGAAAATGATAACCCGATTTATTTACAGGTTGAAAATGTAATGATTGGGGAGTATCAGGCAAATGTCTAAACTGTTCTCATCAAGAGAAATAATATTAATTCTTGAAAAAAATGGATTTATTTTTAGATCACAAAAAGGCAGTCACTGCAAATTTATCAAAAATAAACATATTGTAATTGTTCCGCACCCGAGAAAAGAAATTCCAGTTGGTACTTTTCTATCTATTATAAGGCAAGCAGGATTAAAAAGAGAAGATTTTGAATAAATTCAGCATTTAAATAAAAACAAACGGATAAAAAATGAAACTTTCAGAAAACTATAAAAACAGATTCACCATATCATTCGAATTTTTCCCTCCAAAAACTCCGCAGGGTGAGGAAAATTTAATGAAAGAAATTGCAGTGCTTGCAGCATACAAGCCAGCTTTTGTGTCTGTTACCTATGGAGCAGGCGGATCAACACGATCTAAAACTCTGCAGATAGCACTTGATATAAAAGAAAAATATAAAATTGAGCCCCTGGTTCATTTCACATGTGTCGGTTCAGGCAGAAAAGATATTGAAGAATATTTAAATGAAGTTAAAAGCAAGGGCATTGATAATATACTTGCACTCCGCGGAGATCCGCCTGCAGGAGAGACAAAATTTACCCCGGCTCCGGATGGTTTTTCCTATGCGAATGAATTGATGGCATATATTAAAGAGTTAAATGGATTCACCGTTGCAGTAGCAGGGTATCCCGAATGTCATCCTGAATCTGCAAATATAGATATAGATACGGATAATTTAAAGAAGAAGGTTGATGAAGGCGCTGAATTTATTTTAACGCAGCTGTTTTTTGACAATGAAAAATTTTACAGATTCATGGATATTATCCGGAAAAAAGGTATTACAATTCCAGTAGTTCCGGGAATTATGCCTATTACAAGTTTTAAGCAGGTTGAAAAAATTACAGAGATGAGTAAAACTACAAAAGTTCCGTCAATTTTGCTTGAAAATCTTAAACTCTGCCCGCCTGAGCAGTTAATTTGCGATGTCGGCATTGATTATACCATAAATCAATGCATAGAATTAAAAAAATGGGGGGTTCCCGGATTGCATTTATACAGCCTGAATAAATCCGCACCTCTCAAAAGAATTTTAGATGGAATGAATCTGGGGTAAAATATGGATTACTGGCATACTTTAAAAAATGACCGGGGAATTTTAAAAAAGACAGCATTTACTGTTCTTGGTATTATAATTGGATTTGCATTTGCAAGAATCTTTTTTACAACTTATAAAATTTCAGACAATTCAATGGAGCCTGAATTTAAAAAAAATAAAACTGTAATAGTATTAAAACTACTCAAACCAGCTGTCGGAGATGCTGTTTTAATAACCAATCCCGTTGATGAAGACAAAGTTTTACTGAAACGAATTGCAGCTGTTGAAGATGACGTAATTGAAATTAGAGCCAAAAATATTACTATCAATGGAAAAAATATAGAGCCTATTAAAAACAGAAAAAATTCCGATCCGAGAGTTTTCCCTGTAAATTTTTCCCAGAGAGACAATATGCCTTCAGTTAAATTGAAAAGAAATGAATATTTTCTTCTTGGAGATAATCTCGATATGAGTTTCGACAGCAGGGAATTCGGCCAGGTAAATAAAAAAAATATTATCGGGAAAACAATTTACACTGTAAATTTTTTCAACTGATTTTACTGTAAAATCAGCTGAAAATCAGTTCTGATCTATTTCATCTACAAGTGCTGAAAAAAGTGTTATTACATCTGTATTCGCCTTTCTAAGCTTGCCGCTTAACTGTTTTGCGAGATCCCTTGTAATGGCAAGACCCGCCTGAGGATTTTCATTACCGAATTTGACAAAATCACCTCTTTTAATAACAAGACATTCACAGTTATTTTTTGCAACTACAGATGCAGATCTTTTATCATCATCAATCAAAGCAAGTTCACCGACAAAAATTCCTCCCATTGCGGAACTCAGTGTTGCAACTGTATATTTTTCATTCTGGAGAGTTTTCTTTAAAATTTCAATTTCTCCGTTTAAAATGATAAAAAGTTCCTGCCCCTGTTCGCCTTCCTCTATTATGCTCTTTCCTGCACCGAAAGATTTTGTAGTGCAAAAAGTGGATATTTTTCTAATCATATCCTCATCAGATGCAATTACTTTAAAGAAAGAAACTTCTTTCAATTTTTTTAATATCAGTTCATTATCAGTCATTCAATCAACTCCGCGTTTAAGAATTTTTTATGGGTATATAAAATATAAAATTGAATAAATATCTACACATGTGAATCGCTGATAATATATTTTTCAAGATTCCCGTGAGACATTTTTTTCTTTCTGCCTTCAATTATTATAGCTCTGCTGTATGGTTTTAATATATAATCTGTATCAGGATTTATTATCGGAAGATTTGCTGCAAGACTCTTGACCACTTTTAAATTATCCACAAGTTTGGATATATCCGGCGTTTTCTGCGCTGCCTTTATAGCTTCCTTTTTTCTTGTAAAAAAGTTTCCTGTATTTTCAAGAATTCCGATTAAAATTGATTTATCTTTTTTAACTAAAAAATCCGACAGCTCAAAATACTGTTTCCCGATAAATTCTTTCGGGATCTCAACTGTATTTATTGCTGTTTCAGATTTAACATTAAGCAATTCAGCAACAACATGAGAGATTCCTGTACCCGCTGATGCATTCGCAATCAGTGTCCTGTTATATTCGCTTGAAAGAATTATTTCATCACAATTTGACACAAGATAGCTTTCGAACTTAGCGTCCAGCAATTCAGCTGCAATATAAACAGTTTTGGAAATTGATTTTATGGTAAGAATTGCCATTACAGTTCTTGAATCAACCTCCTGAACTGATCCTTCAACCATCCGATCAGCTAGCATCAGAACCTTTTTAGCTTCTTTCAGATTAGCTCTGTTTAAAACTCTTTCATCTATATAATCTCCGCTGACAAAATTAATATCAGCATATCTTTTATCTGTTTTTAAATTTTCTATCTGCTCAGGAGAAGCCGTGTTAATAAGAACAATTTCTGAAGCACGGTATGATTTGTTCTTTTCAAGAACATTTTCCAGTACTTCTGACATTTCCCTTTTCCATCCGCAAATTATAAAATGATTTTTAAGTTTGAGTTCATTCAATCCTCTACCCTCCTTTAACTGCTTTTCTATGAGATATGATGCGATATTACCGGTTGATACACCTGCAAGAACTATACCGAAAAACATAACAAATACGGCTATTACTCTTGCAACAGGTGTTTTTGGAAAAAAATCACCATATCCTGTTGTCGAAGTAGTTACAAAAATCCACCAGACCACATCCTGAACTGATCTTAGATTACTGGAATTCCCAGAGTCTTCAACCTTCTGGCCGTTTTCAATTTTATAGGCGATATTATCTTTTTCCAAATTATAAACAGCAAAAGTAGCAGCTCCAAAAACTGCAAATGCCGTTAAAAAAAGTTTAAAAATAAAACTATACGTGATTTTCCGTATAATTCGTCCTGCATCAGAGAAAATACTATCTTTATATTCTTTCAGATTCATCCGAGATAATTCACCTTTTTATAATATCAGTAAATACAGGCATTTCATATTTTTACCATATATATTATAATCGAAACTTTTTCAGATATAATTAAACGTTTTTCGCAATTCCTGTTTTTATTTATTGACTATTTTTTAAAAAAAGAAATTTATTCAAACTTAAAGTCTATTTTCTAAATAATGAGGCAATATGTCAGATATAAACAGAGAGAGGTTAATCTCAACATTTGTTGATTTAGCAAAAATTTCTTCACCCTCATGGCATGAAGCTGAAATAATTGAATATCTTATAAACAGATTCAAAAAACTCAATGCTGAAATTAAAAAATTTCCTTGCGGTAAATCTTTCAATCTTTTAGCCAGATTCACAGGCAATCCGGATAAAAAACCGGTTCTTCTTTCAGCACACATGGATACTGTGGTTCCCTGCGAGAAAATCACGCCGGTTATAAAAAAAGACAGAATAACTTCAGACGGCACATCAGTGCTCGGCGCGGATGATAAAGCAGCAATAGCGATCATTCTCGAAGCATTGCATCATATAATTGAAAACAAACTGGATCATCCTCCAATAGAAATTCTTTTCTCCTGCGCTGAAGAAATTGGGCTGGAAGGAATAAAATGCTTCAACATGAAAGAGCTCAATTCAAAAATGGCATTCGTGTTTGATAATGGTGGCCCTGTTGGAAGCGTAATAGTAAAAGCTCCATACCATGAAAAAATTAATATCAGAATTAAAGGAAAAGCAGCTCACGCTGGAATGGCTCCGGAACAGGGCATTAATGCTATAAATATTTTATCTGAAATTATAACAAAGCTTCCTTCCGGCAGGCTGGATCATGAAACTACAATGAATATCGGAACAATACAGGGCGGTAAAGCTACAAATATTGTAGCTGAATATGCAGAATGTAAACTTGAAATAAGATCAATTAATAACAGCAAACTGAAAAAATTCGATAAACTCGTTAAAACTAAAGCAGCAAAAATTACAAAATCACGGAAAGGCCGGATCACCATAAGTTCAAAACTGGAATATTCCGGGTTTATTTTAAAAACAGATGAACCTGTTGTTAAAATTGCAGTAAACGCATTAAAAAAAATCGGCATTGAAGCATCAATAACATCTTCAGGCGGCGGAAGCGATACAAATATTTTCAACAAATCAGGAATAAAAGCAGTAAATCTTTCGTGCGGCATGCAGAAAATTCATACAACAGATGAATTTATATATATTGCTGATCTTACAAAAGGCGCGAGACTTGTATTGGCTATTATTGAAACTGTTTAAAATTCTTTCAACCGGATAGAAATTCTGAATTTATTCTGTAAATGATTTCAAAGCTTCATCTTCACTGTCATACATTTCAACAATTGAAGATAATTCTATTACACTTGCTACATTTTTTACAGGTTCACTCAGGCAACAAAGTTTAATTTTTTTATTATTCTTTTTTAAAATATCTCTGGCATTTAAAATAATTTTAATCCCGTTACTCGACATGAATTCTATATTTTCCAGGTTAAAAATAAAATGATACTTTTCATTATTAAAGAAAATTTTAAAAAGATCCACAACAATTTCTTTTGAAAATGAAGAATCCAATCTCCCATAAAGATAAATAACAATTACATTGCCGGCTTCTTTTATCTGGAAATTCATAAATGATCTCTTTTTTAATTTAATAATAAGAATAAAAAAAAAGTCAATTATTATTTATAATTGACTCAAGTTATGACAGAGACAGAATTGCTGTTATTATTTTCCATAATATATCAATCAATATCCTTACCCCTCCCATGTAGGGAGGGGAGATCATATTCTTAAAGCTGCTCTCCGGTTTCTGAATCAAGATTTTTCTTTTCACCTTTAGTAAATACGGTTAATTTTCCTTCCTTCAATTCAAGCTTGCCGTCGTTAATTATATTTTTTCTCCAGAGAACGGGGCCGTTGACTGAAGCGCAATAAACATATTCGCCGGAAGCAATATATAATTTGTCCCCTGATTTAAGAGGCTCGTCCATAACTTTTCCTTCCCATAAAACTTTTCCGTTTTTAATAAAATAAACTTCGTATTTTGTTATGAGAAGTCTACCATCAGGTTTTGGTTCTTCTTTTTCTTTTTCTATAATCTTTACAATTTCCTTGATAACTTCAGCCGGTTTTTCCTTAACATCAATAATCTCTTTATTTTCTTTAACGAAATCTCCTGCAGCAAATTTTTCAATGTCCTTCTGTCCTGCAGCAATTTCCTTGTTTGAAGCCTGAATAACGCGGCTCATTACATCACCGCCTGTGCCTTTAGCAGTTTCTTTCTTTAAAATCTGCTCAACAATTTTTTCAGATTTTTCAACTTCCTTCTCGGTAATTACAATCTTTTCCTCTTTTTCAATTACCGGAGACATTTCCAGTATTTTATCAAAATTTCCTTCAAACTGTTTTATCCTTTTAGCTACCTGAACCTTGCCATCGAAAACTTTTACCCTTGTCGTTTTTAATGCATCAATTTCTATTGTAAACTGCGTTCCCCTGACTCCAGCTACAGCAGTAGGAGTTTTAACTGTAAACGAATCGTCCTTTAAAAGTTTTTTCGGTTTGCACAGCATTTTACCCATATCCATACCAAGCTGAGTACTTTCAGAGCTTCCCTGCCTGACAAGATTTGCAACAGTTAATTTAGATTTCTCTTTTATTCTTATAATTGAACCGCCGATTTTTATATCACAAAAAGATTCATTACCAGTAGTAATTTCATCCTTCTCCTTAATAATATCCCCGATTGAAACTGAAGTGCTGTTTTTTGAAACTTCTCCAACTATAAATGAAATAACAGCATATTCATCAACCTTCTGTTTAGAACATCCTCCGGCAATAACAAGAACCATACCGATGGAAATAAGTATAAGTTTTTTCATAAAATCCCCCTCCAACAAAAAATTTAATATATTTGCTTTAAACAAATTTAAATAATATAATTCTATTAAAATGTCAGTTAAATTTTTTATATCAATTTTAATAAGCTAATAGCAATATATTTAGGCATTTCATACACCAGCCATATATAATTATAATACATCATACAGCCTAATAAAGGCAATTATTTTTCAGCTGCATTTTAAAAATATATTGTTATTTATAAGCAAATTAAAAATATTTAGAGCAGCTTTGTTTGAATGCATTTCCTGTTATAATTATAACCTTTAACCTGTTTAGCCTATATTTATAAATTATTTTATTGAAAAAAGCAACAAGACTTTCATTTATGATAATATTATGGATACCATAGAAAAACACAAAAAAGCAATTATAAATGTGATAACAGGAGATGCATTGGGCTGCACACTGGAAGGCTTTACTATTGAGCATATAAAGGCTGTTTATAAATCTATAAACGATTATACTGATCCTGAGCCGGCTCTCAAGAATAAGCTTGAGAACTGGAAAAAGCCCGGCCTTTATACATCAATTTCGCAGTTAATGATTCTGCTTCTTGCTTCATTTGGAAAAGGCAAATTCAATATAAACAGCTTTATCAATAATATAAAATCCTCGCCTGAAGTTGAAAATTCCCAATCAGGGATTTTCCGTCATCCTGATAATATTTTAAATCGATTTATCAATGAAGCAAAAACCATACAAAACGAAACAGCAGACTATTCTGCATCTGTAAAACTGATTCCAATCTGCCTGCCTTTCTCTTTTCAAAATTATTTTGAAGATACTGAAATTTACAATCAGTTTAAATTCTGCACATTATTCACATCAGATCCATTTACAATATCCGCCTGTCTGATATTTTCAAAACTGATTCATAATATAATAATTTCAGATAATTTTATCCAGGGAAAAACTCTTCTTGAAGCCGGAAAGGCTGCAGCAGAATTACTTGAATACTCCCGGAACAACAGCCCTGAAATTTTTGAATTAAAACTGAATCCTGATAATATTTCAAACGCTATATCTAATTATAAGCAGCTGTTTGATTCTTTAGAAAAAGCACTTACATTGGAAAATGGAATAAAAATCATAATAGAAAATCTGAATTCTATAATGAAAAATAATATTAAAAAGATTTCAATTGCACATCCTGCTGCAGCTATGCCTCTTGCTTTGCTGAAATCAAAATTTTTCAATGAAACAGAAACTCTATTAAAAGAATGCGTTATGGAAGGAGGTTCAGCATCTTCAACAGCTTCTATTGCGGGCGCTGTTTCCGGAGCCAACGGCCATTCAATCGGGGAAGAATCTTTTTTAATAAAAAATTTAATCAACAAGAAAAACATAATTTCTTTGATAAATGATATATCAATTACATCAAGAGAAAATATAAATGTAATTGATTTTTATAAATCGGAAGCACAGCTTACAAAAAAGGAATTTGAAGAATACAATTCAAAACTCAAACATTATAAAAAGAATGAAAAAAATGTTAAAAGCAGAAAAAATCCGGAGAATAAAATGACACAGCATATTGTTGAATCCTGGACAAAAGCTGATAAAGCAAAGTGGAAAAAAGAGAAAATAAAGATCAATAAAGAAATAGATGAATCCTATAATTAATATAGATAAAATATTTGACATTTGCCTGTAAATATTATTGTATAGTACATAATATGCTTAAAAAAGGAATTTTGCCCAATACTTCTCATGGAGGAACTAAATGCTTGATAAATTTTTAAAATCCCTCTCAATCATATTCATATTTTTTATGATATTTCAGGTTTCAGATGCAGATTCCAGAAATGCTAAAGCTATTCAGTATAAATTACTGGAAATTGAAAATGTTTCAAGATATGATGAAGACAGACTTGTTTTTCAGCGTATTGAAAAAAATTTAAGTGAATTCGTTGATAATTCAATAGAAACACTTCTGGTCATAAGAGACAGAAAAATGTATATATTGAAAGATGGCTTTGATGATTCCAATATTGTTGGAACAAACAGAAAAATACTTGAAATGGAAAACAAGATGATGACAGATTTATGGGTCAACAAGATAAACAATAAACCGGATTATCTTCAAACAACTGACAGGCGCAAGGAAATTCTAAAAAAGATTGATGAAGAATATGTTGAAAAAAACTTCGGTGAATACTATAGAAATGTCAGAAATAAATTTATTCAATTACATGTAAATACTTTCAAAGGATTAATGGTAAATAGAAAAGAATCCAATCTGAATGTTGTAAGATCTCCTATTCCGAAAAAACTTGCTGATCCGGACAATGCAGAAACAAAATATTATTTATCTGTAACAGCAAAGACTATTGATGAAAAAGTTTATTTTGCAGAGGACGCGGATGGTGACGGCATTACTGAAACTTTCAGCGTGGCAATACCGGATGGATTTTCATGGGGATATGAATCCGGACCGAACATTCTTTTTATTTACAACAATAACAAAGACATAAACAATAAAGAAAAAAATAAAGAGATCGAAGACTTGATTAAAGATCTTACAAAAATGGCTTATTACGGCACTGCAGAAGAAGAAAAATTTATTAAAGATAATTTCCCGAATGAAAAAACTACCAATGATATGATAGATGACATCTACAGAGTAATAACTCCTCAATTGAAAAAAGAGGGAAAACCTTAATTAGAATTAAATAAAAAAAACAGAAATAAAAAAAGCCGGTTAAATAGCCGGCTTTTTTATATTAAAATTATAATTTAAGTATGTAAATATCAGCGCTGCTATTATTTAAAATTAGCAAACACCTCAATCTGTTTAGCAGGCAGAAAATCAAGAGGATTTAGCGGTATATCATTATATCTTATCTCAAAATGAAGATGATTTCCAGTTGAGTTTCCAGTGCTGCCAACAAAAGCGATTACCTGACCTTTTTTGACATAATCTCCATTCTGGACAAGCATAACTGAATTATGAGAATATCTTGTGTAATAATTATTCCTGTGCTCAATGTTAATTGATTTGCCGTGTCCTGAGACATATGAGGCTGAGATTATTTTTCCGTCCATAACTGCTACGACTGGAGTGCCCTTATGAGCAGGCAGATCAATACCTGTATGAAGCTGCCCCCACCTGATGCCGAAAGATGAAGATATTTTATCAATGCTTCTTATCGGCCAGATTATTTCATCATCCTTGCCGGAAACTTTCAACTGAAGCGCCCCTGTTGCTTTTAGTTCATTTATAAATGCATCTGAATAAGGAATAAACATATAATTTCTATAAATGAAGTTTGTTCCATTGATTCTGGTAAATTCAGAAAACTTTGTGCCTACTTGAGTAAGTACATTATTCAATTCCTGCTGACTGGAAATATTCTTCCACTGACCGACTTTTCCTTTATATTCCTGAATATAATCGTAGTTATGATCAGCATATAAGTAATTTATTCCCTGAAAAAATAAAAAAAGTGCGGATATAAAGCATAATAATACTTTATTCATTAATGACCCCATTATTACGTACTATTTATTCGAGTTATGAAAATCAAATTATTTCAGAGAGGAAAAATTCAAAACTAAACAAAATAATTATTTACTTATTAAGGTTATATTTGTCAATAAAAAAATGCTATATACAGAAACTAATTTAATCAGGATTTATATTGAAAAACCCGCTGATATTAATTTATCTTGACATGATTTAATATTACAAAATTCTCAATTATATACTTTTGTATAAAAATAATGAACTAAAAAGGGATAATCATTCAGTTTTTTATTATTCATAATAAAAATACTCTGGAGAACTTTAATGGACAAAATTCCTGTTAAAAAAAGCTACGAAGAAATTAATCAGAAAATAAAAGAAGGCAAAGCTGTAATTGTTACAGCTGATGAAATGCCGGAAATAGTTAAAAGCGAAGGAGTTAAAGGAGCATTTAAAAAAGTTGATGTTGTAACAACCGGAACTTTCGGTATAATGTGTTCCTCCGGAGCATTTTTAAATTTTCGTCACACTAAACCGAAAATGAAAGCATCTAAAGTATGGCTGAACAATGTTGAAGCCTATGCCGGTGTTGCTGCAGTTGACTGCTATATCGGCGCTACACAGGTTCAGGAAAACGATCCTCTTAATATGGTGTTTCCAGGGAAATTTAAATACGGCGGTGGGCATGTAATTGAAGACCTGATTTCCGGGAAAGAAGTCAAACTCGAAGCAGAATCATACGGAACTGATTGTTATCCACTGAAAGAATTTAAAAAAGTAATTACAATAAATGACCTCAGGGATGCAATGCTTTATAACCCCCGCAATTCATATCAGAATTACAACTGTGCTGTGAATCTATCCAATAAAACAATATACACATATATGGGGATATTACGCCCTGAGATGGGTAATGCAACCTACTCTTCTGCAGGCGTACTCTCGCCTCTTTTAAATGACCCATATTACTGGACTATAGGAACAGGCACAAAAATTTTCCTTGCAGGATCTTTAGGTGCTGTCACCTGGCAGGGAACCCAGCATTCGCCTGATTGCAAAAGAGGTCCAAACGGTATACCAATGGAAGGGGCAGGAACAATTTCTGTAACAGGCGATATGAAGCAGATGAATACTGAATTTATCAGAGGAGCTTCTATAACCGGATACGGCTGTTCACTAATGGTAGGCATAGGTGTTCCGATTCCGATTTTAAATGAAGAACTCGCTTTTTTTACAGGCCAAAGCGATAAAGATATATTCTGTCAGGTTGTTGATTACGGCAGCGATTATCCTGCCGGAGAGCTAAGATCACTCGGCCAGGTAAGCTACGCTGAACTTAAAAGCGGCAAATTTGAACTTAATGGAAAAACAATTCAAACATCGCCGCTGTCAAGCTACCCTGGCGCATTGAAAATAGCAAAAATACTCAAGCAGTGGATTGAGAATGGCATGACCGTTGGAGTTCCTCAAATAAATTTACAGACTGTTGATGCAAAAATAAACTATGAATAAATATTCCGAAAGATTTTACAGAACTGATAATAAAACAGAAAGGTGGAATTCATTCATAATTAGAAATGAAACCACAGATCTTTTTATAAGATCAGCTGAAGATTTATCAGCAATTGGACTGAAAATTATTGAAAAGCTGAGGAATGATATCAGAGTTCATATAAACAGACAGCTGGAATTTCAAACCTCATATTCTCCTGTTGAAAGATTGGATAATACTCCGGAAATAGTTCAGCTCATGTATCATGCTTCAGAAAGAACAAATACCGGACCATTCGCATCAGTTGCAGGAGCAATAGCACAGATGACAGGATTTGAGCTCATGAATTACACAAATGAAATTATAGTGGAAAACGGCGGAGACATCTGGATGAGCCTGACTGAACCGGCTGTTGTCCAGGTACACTCAGACAATGCCGAATTTGACGGTAAAACCAGGTTATTGATTTCTCCTGAAGATACTCCCTGCGGAATCTGCACCACCTCAGGGAAAGTTGGTCCCTCATTCAGTTTCGGTAAAGCGGATTCAGTAACAATAATAGGTGATTGTGCTGCAACAGCTGATGCAGCAGCAACTCTGGCCGGTAATATAGTAAAAGACGAAGATGATATTACAAAAGCCCTGAATCATGCAACAGCAGTTAACAGTGTCACCGGAGCTGTAATTATTATTAAAAATAAAATGGGAATACAGGGTTCGGTAAAATTAATTAACCCCATGGAGGAATCATCTGATGGAATCTAAAAATGTTTTACTTGTTTTTGAAAAAAAGATAATGTATAAACCTATAATATACAAACTCGCAAAAGATTTCAATATGGCTTTCAATGTTCTTGAAGCAAAAATTTATCCGAAGCAGGAAGGACGGATTATTCTTGAGCTGCGCGGTTCAGAGGACTCAATCAATACAAGCGTTAAATATCTTGAGGATGAAGGCGTAAGGGTTGAGATTCTTGCTGATAAGATTTTTAAAGATGAGGAGAAGTGTGTTCATTGCGGCGCCTGTACGGCCGTCTGCAGAGTTGACGCACTTTTCATTGACAGGGAAACCATGGAAGTAAATTTCTATCCTGAAAAATGCGTAGCCTGCGGTCTCTGCAAACTTGCCTGCCCTGTAAAAGCAATGTCAGGCATTTCAATAGATATTGATTAATTATTTCTGATTTCCGGGACTCTGGTCATCTTTTTTTTCAGATGATTTCTGGTCTCCGGCAGGCAGATCCGGCGAATCAACTCCAAGAAGTTCTTCCAGTTTCTTTTTTGATAATTCAGATATTACGGAATTTCCGTTAGAAAGCTCAGAAAGCTTATCCTTTGCTTCTTTTTTAGATGATTCCTTCTTATTTGCAAGCAGATTTATTGCTGCTTCATAATCCTTTGCAGCCTGAACAAGAGCTTCATCTACACTGAAGCCTCCTTTAACCCAGTGGCCTGTAATCCATTTTCCTGAAACATTTCCTATATAAATTTTTACCCAATCTGCTTTTTCATCAATTATAAAACCGATTGTTCCTTTTGGAATTACAGCTACAACCGCACTGCCGACGTCAGGCCGCTGATACGCTTTGACATTTTCATCAATAATGACTACAGGCTTCTCAGCAAGAAATTCCTGATTGATAAATCCCTGCTTTCCGTCAGAAAGCTTAACAGTTGCAACTTCAATTGTTTTATCAGCATATTCAATTTTTTCTGAAGAAACAACTTCAGCGGATTCAGTTTTTTCAAGTGTTGCAAGCCATGTTTTTAATGATTTATCACTGTAAACAGCTGCCCTGAATTTAGCATATTTTTTAATACTGTTTTTTTCTGATTTTTTTTCATCTTTTTTACAGGATGAAACTAAAAATAAAACTGAAAAAGAAATAAAAAATATTGAAGCAATTGAAATCATTTTTTTCATAGCAACCTCTTTTATTGAAATTATTTCCAGCATTTCAGCAATTACTAAATAAAAATTCAAGCTTAAAAATATTCACATAAGCAATTATCATTTCATATTTTTCAATAGACTATTATATTTTTCTATGAAATTTATTATTCCATCTGCAATTCCATCTGCAATTTTTATCTGCTGATTTTCTTTTTGAAGCTGAACAGCTTCATTGGGATTTGAAATAAAACCGATTTCAACAAGAACTGCAGGCATGAGCACCCCCCTAAGAACAAAAAAATCGGCTTTCTTCACGCCCCGGGATTTAAAAACTTTTACTTTTTTAACCATACCTTTCTGAATTGAATCCGCCAGAATTGAACTCTCTTTAAGAATCTGGGTTGTCAGCATCATTGCTTCAATATAATCAACATCTTCATATTTTTTACCGGCTCCCTGCTCTTCAAGAACCACAACATTGTTTTCAAGCGCAGCAGTATTTCTTGCATCCTCGTTTGAAGGATTTTGAGATAAAAAATATGTTTCAAGGCCTGATATTTTTCTGGATAGCGTTGCATTGACATGAATGCTTAAAAAGATTCCGTTTTCATTTTTCTTTAACAGCTTGTTTGCAAATTCTGTCCTGCCGGATAATTCAATAAACCTGTCGCTGTTTCTCGTCAGATATATATTCATATCCGGCATAACTGTTCTTAACTTTTTCTCAAGCGCTTTTGCAGTTTTCAGGGTTATAGTTTTTTCTTTAATTCCGCCTTTTCCGACTGCACCCGGATCTTTACCTCCATGCCCTGCATCAATTACAATGAAAGTAATTTTTTCCAGTGAGGGTTTTGTTATTACTGTTTTATCCGGTTCCTTTTTTGTAATTATTTCAAAGTCTATCCGGTTTTCAGAAAAACGCATTTCAAGTTCAGGAGAAAATATAGAAATAATTTTTACAGCAATTTCATACGGGATTAGAATCTCACCGTTATTTTTTATAACAGGATATACGGATTTCAGCAATCTACCGTCTGCAAGAAAAACAGACTGCCCTGTATTGAATACAAACATATGGGTTTTATGGTAAATCCTGCCTCTGCCTGTTATTACATCGTATGTATTTTCAAATTTAAATTTTACCACCAGATCATATATTGATATATACTTTTTCCCGGTAATAACTTTTATCTGCAGAAAATTTGAATCCGGATTTAGTGACAGGAAAACGGCAAGAGAAATTACAGCAGCAATAATTTTAATTAGGCTATTTTTTCCTTCCAAGATAATACCTTGAATAGGTTTTTACGGATAAAATAGAACCAAGTATATAAAACAGCAATACTGATAAAATTGCTAAATTTTTGACATGAAATCCGAACAGATAATAATCAATGGAAAGAGCGTATAGAAAAAATGCAATTACCATTAATCCTACACATATTTTTCCAAAAAAATTCGGCCGGACTCCGACATCTTTTTTATAAAAAAGATGCGCTGAAAAATATACTATAATTATTTCACGCGCCACTGCGATTACATAAAACCAGACAGGAAAATCCTTAAATAAAACAAGAGCAAGGCCTATTATAGCACCTGTAATTTTATCTGCAGTGGGATCAAGAAATTGCCCCAGATTGGATTCCTGCTTAAAAAGCCTTGCAAGAAAACCATCAAAAAAATCAGATAGCACTATAATAATAAATGCAATCAATTCAAGTTTAAGATAATATGAATCTCCTGTTACTGATTGTCTGTATATCCAGTAAAAAACAAACGGGGAAATTAAAATTCTGACTGCTGTTATGAAATTCGAAACAGTCATAACTTTATCTTCAAATAGTTCTTTAAATTTCATATTTTTCTTATAAATTCCTGAAGATGAGGTAACTCTAAATCATATTAAACAATTACGAGATAAAAACATTTTTATACATGGAGAATTTTTAAGTCAAGTTTAATTCCATAAATATCCTATAAATCATTCAAACCATAGCAGTTAAGAATTGAATTAGCTCTTTGTCATTCCGGCTGCAGCGATAGCGGAATGCCGGAATGACAGAAAATGATTTAATCAAATCGTAAAATGCTATATTGAATCTATTTGAGGATTTTATCCATTGAATAAAAAATATCATGACCCGGTTTTTACCGGACTCCCATAAATAACTTGAAATTTATAATGCCAGCTGGATTTTATGTTTTCTATGAGAAAATCTTATTTTACTTCTTATATATTTCTTAATTATGAATAAAATTTAAAAATAAGTAATTCAAGATATAAAAGGTACCAATTTATGAAAAAAATAATACTGCTTGTAATTCTGATTTCTTTAACTCAATGCTCAAAAAAAACAGACATGAGTAAAATTACAAAAATAGCCCCCAAAAAATATTCCGGCGTTATTCTGACTAATGATACTGCTGCACGGATTGACCCTTATATTTTTTCTGCAAGGGTTGATCTTCTGAAAAAAGGTGAAACTGTTGAAATAACAGACAAGTCGAGTGAAAAAAGCGCTGTTGGAAGCACAGTTGATTTCTGGTATAAAGTTTCAACATCCAAAAAAATATCCGGGTGGATCTACGGCAAAAATATCCAGATTCTCGATAATGACAAATCATCTGTCACATCATTTGTAAATAATTTCTGGGAAAAGGAAAAAGAGTCTGTAAAAAAACATATAGTCGGTAGATGGTGGAGTGTAAATAAATTCGGTGATTTCACAAATCACGTACTTGAAATTAATGATGGCGGAAAATACAGATCCTATACAAAGGGCGGCGATGCTGGTGCTATCGAAGGGGAATATAATCTCGACTTTACAAACAATGAAGTTTTATTCGCAAAAGGCACTTCATTTGAAAAAAACCTGAGCATGGTATTACGCGGCGATTCATTAATACTGTATAAAGATACTGAAAAAGGCGAGATACTGTTTAAAAAAATCAAACTGGGTTCCGCAGTTGCTGAAGAAAAGAAAGCAGAGGAAAAGAAAGAACAGGAAGAAAAGGAAAAAGATGCCAAGACTAAATAAATTTCTCGCTCTGTCAGGACTGGGTTCGAGAAGAAAAGTGGAAACGCTTATAACTGACGGGAAAATCAAAGTCAATGGAGTTATTGTAAAAAACCTTGCAACATCGATAGACCCTGAAAACGATACTGTAACTATTGACGGAAAGAACATCAATGCTGCAGAAAAATTTCAGTACATTATATTAAATAAACCTATGGGATATATTACAACTCTGAGCGATGACAGGGGAAGAAAAATTGTAATGGATCTGATACCTGAAAAATATAAAAGAATCGGCGTATTTCCTGTGGGCAGGCTCGATAAAGACACGGAAGGCCTGCTTCTTTTTACAAATGACGGCGCTCTCGGAGAAAGACTCAACAGGCCGATATTTAATGTGACTAAAATATATATGGCAGAACTTGACAAAGAGCTTGCTGAAAAAGACCGCCTGCAGATTGAAAAAGGAATATTTATTCATCAGACAAAAACAAAAACACGCCCTGCAAAAGTAGAACGATCCGGAACAAACGGAAAAATAGTAAAGATCGAAATTCATGAAGGCAAAAAAAGACAGATAAGATACACCTTTCTAAACGCCGGATATAGAGTTGTAAAACTCAAAAGAATCGCCTATGGTCCGATTAAAATTACAGGTTTAAATAAAGGATCTATAAGACCTCTGAAAAGCGGTGAAATATCCGAGCTGATAAAAGCCACTACAACCATAATCGATGATAAACCGCATATAAAAGTAAAATCCTTAAAGGAAAAAAACCATAAGGGAAAATAGTATGACTCCTCTTTTTATTGTATTCGAGGGTATTGATGGTTCAGGAAAATCAACCCAGGCTGAACTGTTTTTTAATAAACTAAGCGCTTCCGGAAGAAAATCAGTAAAACTTTTTGAACCTACAAACGGGCCTGCAGGAATTGAAATACGCACTCATTTGAAAAGAAAAGAAATGCCGTCGCCTGAATTTATGGTGGATCTCTTTATTAAAGACAGGGAATATGATATAAGTGAAAATATTCAGCCTGCTTTTGACAAAGGATACAATGTGGTAATGGACAGATACTATCATTCAAATGCAGCTTATCAGGGCGCTATGGGTCTTGACCCTGAATTTATTCTTCAGGAGAATCTTTCAAAAAAATTTCCTGTGCCGGACAGGGTTTATTTCATTGATATTCCAGTTAAAACTGCTATTGCCAGGATAAAAAAAAGAAATTCTGATTCAGAAGAAATTTTTGAAAAAGAGAAATTTCTTCTGAATGTGCTGGATAATTACCTGGATCTGATTGATGAAAGCTTTACTGTAATCAACGGCAATAATGATGCTGATAAAATTGCAGAAGAAATATTCAGTGATTTTTTAAACAGGTTTCCGGATTAATTGTTTCTGATTCAGAAATTATTATTTGACATTGGACAAACAGCATTTTATTATCACTTAAATTTAAAATACACCCGGAGGATTATAATTATGAAAAAATTTCTTGCTGTTCTGCTTGCACTTGCATTCGTAACAACAGTATCTTTTGCTGATGCAACAAAAAAAGCTCCTGCCAAATCTGAAGTGAAAAAAATTGATCTTATTGACATCAATTCCGCATCTGCTCAGGAACTTGCTTCATTAACAGGAATTGGCGATGCGTTTGCAAAAAAGATTATTGCCGGACGTCCATATAAAGGTAAAGATGATCTTCTAAAGAAAAAAATAATTCCGGCTGCAAGCTATAATAAAATTCAGGATAAAATCATAGCCAAACAGAAATAGTATTTTTTTATATTGTTCAAATTAAAACGCGGCCAAAAGCCGCGTTTTTTTATTACAATCTATCATGAATTAATATCGGACATAAAAATCCATTGCTACTTCTTTAATGCAAAAACTCCAATATTTTCCCCATTCGGAAATATCTGCCTGACATTACTTTCCTTTTTATTTAATGCCCAGTCATTGAGCCGGGCATGCATATTGGATAATATTTCAGGATATAGTTTATTCACAGGCCTTTCGCAGAAAGGATCATTCCAGGTATCAAACAGCCTGAGAATTTCTTTTTTCTTGCCTGGAGTTGCAACCAGTTTCCATCTTTCAGTACGCAGGCATCTTTCTTTTGTATCAAGAATTATTTTCTGGTACTTCTCTTTCAATACAAACTGGTTGTCGAAATCTTCAGCTATTTCTGTAGTTGAATCCATTGCAGGGATATAAAGCGGTTCCTCACCAGGAATATATCTCTTATAGAAAAGATAACTCGTTTCACCGAAAAATGCGAGAGACAGATCAGCTTTCCCGTTTTTAATATATGGCATTAGACTTACACCGTCCATTTTCACATCACCCTTTAGGCCTGCAAGCTCAAGTAAAGTCGGTGCAAGATCAATGCTGCGTACAATTTTATCTATAGTATGGGGATGCTTTTTCTCTGACGGAACGTGTATTATCAGAGGTATATTGCTCATCTGATCACCGCCGTTAAATGAAAGACCGTGCCCGAAAGTGCAGTTGGGCTCAAAAAGATCATCACCATGATCTGCTGTTATTACAATTATAGTATTATCAGCCATACCTGTAGCTTTTAGATGCTCCCGGATTTCCTTAACCATGTCATCAAATTTCGACACACATCCGTCATACAGGCCGATTATCTGGTCCACATCTTCTTTAGGAAGAACTCTCCATTTATCAACAATGTCAGTACTTCCGATAAATTTATCCACTTCAAGTTTCATTGTTCCCTTGTGCGGACCGCCGTATTTAGGATCAGTGAACTTTTCACTGTGAGGCGGATTTATTCTGTAAGGAAGATGAGTGATGCTGTAAAAAGCAGTAATGAAAAATGGACTGCTGCTTGATGTCTGCTCAGTAATCCTGTTTTTTATTTTTTCAGTAATTTTATCAACAGACACGAATGATACGCAGTTTTTAAGTTTTGGAAATAATGTGTATCCGATTTCATTATCAAAGAAAAAAGGAAGTACAATATGTCCGCTGTAAACAGCCTGCATAATATAAATTTTAAAATTATCGAAATGAGAGACATCCACTTTTTCAAATCCAAGCGGCATGATATCGAACAATCCTGCACACCAGTCTCCGAATACTGTGGTGTCATAACCTTGCGTTCTTAGATTCCAGGCAATTGTTGGCGAATTTTTTTTAACATATTCAACCTGTGAACGGTTAGGAAACATATGTCTCAGATTATGCGAATGAGGGTATTGCCCGGTCATTATGCTCGCCATGCTTTCGAGTGTTGATGATATGGGCGTCATGCATTTTTTAAAATTAATAGATTCTTCCGCCAGCTCATCAATTGCGGGAGAGGTTTTTCTTTTATATCCGTTGACTGATAGATGGTCAGCTCTTAAAGAATCCGAAACCAGAAGAAGAATATTCGGTCTTTTATTATTGTTCTGAATCAGTCCATTCCTGTATTGATAACCGAACAATCCAAGACAGCCGAGTGCAAGAATTATTGCAGCTGATACAACTGCGGTTTTAAAAGTTATATTTCTAATTTCAGTTAAAAAGCGTTTTATCAGAATAAATACATAATATGAAATTACTATTGCAACGATAAACCATACAGCATTTCCAAAAATAAAATATTTCAGCCAGTCAGGCCACCAGCCTGCTGAAAAAAAATAGATTGTTTTAAGAATGTAATCATTGTCAAAAAAATTCGGTTTGATGAAATAAAAACGCAATGCTGAATAAAACCATATAATTGCTGATAGGAGCATGCTCAATGAAAAAAACTTCCACGATGCTGCTGATTTATTTTTCAGCAGAGTAAATTTAAATATTGGCCAGATTACAATTATAGTCAGAATTCCAATTAATAAATATGCCAGCAGCAGATTTAAATTTACAAGAACCATGTAAGCTGTAAATTTCTGTATTGCAACATCCTTGAATTTATTATCCATTGAAACTGCAGTGCGCGTCAGCTCATAAATAGAGATAAAGAAAAAAAACAGCTGAATTGCAATAGTACCCAGCACAATCCAAATTATTGAACGCCTTTTTTCGATATTCAATTTATCCTCCGCATTTGTGTTTATTCAAAGATTTAATATAAATTTATAAAATATTTATCAATAGAATAGCACCTATTGTAAATACCGGTGCTTTTTGTCAAGTAGTTGAAATAAAAAAAAAGCCCGCCAATAGCGGACTTTTTATATTGAATTAAAAACTATTCTTTATTCAAAGACTTTTGATTTTCTCATGCATGCTTTCCGCCATGCCCTGGATATACTTAAAATTTGCAGTATCATCAGCCAGAAGAACAACGGCCATATTATCTTTAGAAATAAGAATTGTTCTGTCTGTATTATATCCTGTATATGAAGCCAGTTTCTCAATTTCTTTTTTAGCTGTGTTTTTATTTTTATAAATAATTATATAGCATATAAAATCATCTTTATATGGATTTTTCTTATTTGCAAATATAGACATATGTATTTTTGAAACAGTATTATAATCTCCGCCGGGATAGATTCTGCCCACCATTTTTTTCATAGCAGAATCATCAAGAATCCATGGGTTGTTTTTTAATACTTTTTTTGCAAATCCGGGGATGGTTCCAAATGTAAAATTTTCAGGAAGCTCACTTTGTGCAGGTTTGAGTTTTTCTATAGCATCCGTTTTATAATCAGCCATAATGTTTCCTGACATCAGAAAAATAACTGTAATAACTGTTAAAGCAATTCTTTCTATGTTTTGCATTTTAAAACTCCATAAATTCTGAATAATTTAAATTTGTATCTGTTTAAATTATCGGTATAGCCTGAAGTTAATTTTACACTTTATTCATTAAAAATATGCAATGACTAATTTTCCAATATAGAATGTTCTCTGATAAAATCCGTAAATAGTGCAAAAAGTATCGGGTCAATTTTTAAATTATTCTCTATAAAAGATTCCTTCATTATTTTCAGCGCTTCAGATGTTGAATGGCCTTTTTTACGGTAAACTCTCTTTGAATCTGTAAGAGCATCAAACACATCAACTATCTCAAGAATCTTTGCAGGGAAATATGACATTGACTGTCCGTTCTTTAAATCTTCAAGACTGTAGCTCACACAGTATTGCGGACAGTTATACAGATAATGTTTTTTGGGAAACAGTGCTTTCATTAAATTATATCCGGATGGATGATTATAGTATTCATGATGAAGAGCGGCAATAACAGCTACCTCTCCTGAAAATTCCTTTGCTTTGAGAATCATATTATATCCAAGAATTGCGTGTTTCACAATTTTTTGCTTGTCATAATCGTCATCGCCTTCGAAGTAATTTATATTTCCTATCTTGCCGATATCGTGCAGAAGAGTGCCTAATGAATATAGCTTGATCTCTTCCGGATTTATTTCCCTTAATCCGCCTTTGAAAACATTTTCAAGCTTCATATCCTCTGTATCAGACTTAAGTCTTTTATAGTGCCTCAGATATTTCATATCAAAATTCACCCTGATTCTTGAAATGCGGCCTTTTTTAAAAGATGAATTAATGTAATTGCAGAAAGGAACAAATCTGAGCAGAACGTTATTCATGTGATCGATTGTAGATCCGGTAGAAAGCTCACTGAGCTGATCTATATAATTCGCCGAAATAGAATTCTGTCTTAAAACTTTTATAATTAAATCAACAAACTGTGTTGTTTTTTTTGCAATATTTTTAAGATGAACTTCAGGCAACTCAACATATTCATCCATATTTTCTTCAAAGGTTGCTTTGTTGATATAAAACGCATCAGTGGAAGCCTTAAGAAGTACATCTACTGAGTTGTTATCAAGTATTCCTTGAATTGCGGCTGTTTCTTCAAGTTTTTTTATATTTACATCATATAAATTAAATCTTTCTTCAATGGAAATTTTTTTGTACTCGATAATTTTATCGATATAATTATCTAAAACAGGAACTGCTGAGGATTCGGTTGCTCCGGATTTAGATAATTCAAACTTTGATTTAATCCTGGAGTGCCATTCTTCTTCTATCAGTAAATTCAGGTTTTTATACTTTTCATTTCCAAAGAACTGGTCAATTTTATCGTGGGGTACAGTTACAAGTTTACCTTCTCTGTTTTTACGCCAGAGCGGAATGCTAGATTTTGTAATTTCAGGTAAATTATTTTTAATATCATCAATTGATATTTTTTTCAGATTCATATTATTCTATCCACTAAAATTATCAGATTATTCATGGTTCCGGTATAAATAATAAAATAAAACTCTTTTGAACAGTCAAGTATTAATTACTATTATAGTATATGTAAAAAAACCTCCGGTTTTCGCCGAAGGTTTTTAAAAATTATTAATTATAGATTATTTTTTTTCTTCTTTCTTGCCTATGCCAAGGAGCTTTTCAATTTTCGACCATGCAGCTTTTCTGTTTTTATGAAACTCATCAACATTGCTTTTCTTGCCGGATTCAACATAAAGAATAAACGCATTTCCTTCATTCAGAAGCAAACCGTATGTTTCAACCATTTCAGCAACAAAAGTTACATCTTCACCGGTAAGCTCTTTCTCATCAATAAGTTTCTGCAGATACCCTTTAACCACTTCGGCCTGTTTTACAATACTCTGAATAAAAGCTGTTGCCTGTTCCTTTGAATAGACCTTTTTTTCATAAGCATCAGCAGTTACTCCGATTGAAATGTAAGTCAGATACATACTCGATCCTGAAGCTGCTCCTATTGTTTCAAGCTGAAGCTGGCTTGCTTTTACAGACGATAGACCAAGCATTAATACGCAGATTGTTAATGCTATTTTTTTCATATCCTACCCCTTTAAGTTTATTTCTATCATGCCTTCCCGTCAGAACCGAGAACATTGATATTCTTGTGTTTGTATAATTCTTTTAAAGCATCTCTTGCCGGACCGAGATATTTTCTCGGATCAAACTCTTCCGGGCTTTCAACAAATACTTTCCTGATCGCTGCTGTCATTGCAAGCCTTCCATCAGAATCTATATTAATTTTGCAGACAGCGGATTTAGCAGCCAGGCGGAGCTGAGTTTCGGATATGCCGATAGCATTCTTCATCTTGCCGCCGTATTTATTGATAATTGCAATTAGATCAGCCGGAACAGAAGATGAACCGTGCAGAACTATAGGAAAACCCGGAATCCGTTTTTCGATTTCTTCAAGAATATCAAGCCTTATTTTAGGATCCTGTCCTGGCTTGAATTTGAAAGCACCGTGCGATGTACCTATCGAAATTGCGAGACTGTCCACATTGGTTTTCTTTACAAAATCCTCAACCTCATCCGGACTGGTGTAAGTATGCTCTAAGGCGCTGACTTCATCTTCAACTCCTGCGAGAACTCCAAGCTCTCCCTCTACTGTAACATCATATTTATGCGCGTACTCTACCACTTTTGCAGTAAGTTCAACATTGTCATTATATGAATGATGGGAACCGTCAATCATTACAGAAGAAAAACCTGTTTCAATGCAGCTTTTACAAAGATCGAAAGTGTCTCCATGGTCAAGATGAAGTACAATTGGAATATTAAAGCCGAGCTCTTTTGCGTAGGCAACAGCTCCTTCAGCCATATATCTGAGCATAGTCTGATTTGCATATTTTCTTGCGCCGGAAGATACCTGAATAATCACAGGGGATTTGGTTTCAACGCAGGCGGAAATTATAGCCTGAAGCTGTTCCATATTATTAAAGTTATAGGCCGGAATTGCATATCCACCGCTGACAGCTTTCTTAAATAATTCTCTTGAATTAACAAGTCCTAAATCTTTATAGCTGATCATTGAACCCTCCTGTTTTTAAGATTATTCTTACAATTAAACAAATATTTATAAGAATTACAAGTAAAAATTAAAAGAATTTTACTCTGCTGATATAAAAAATAAAATTTGATTTATTATTGACATAAAACCGCATTATTGTTTTATGGAATTATAAGTTTGAGGGGTGTTAGCTCAGTTGGTTAGAGTGCCTGCCTGTCACGCAGGAGGTCGCGAGTTCGAGTCTCGTACACCCCGGATAAAAAGCGGTCCATAAAAGGCCGCTTTTTTTTATTTGAAAAACTCCAAATATGCCGATCAGGAAATAAATATTGTTTTAAATTTTTATTTAGCTTGCAATAAATTTTATATCTTAAAAAAATATATACAATTTGAAAAATATAGACCAATATCCTGTGAATATAAAAATAAAAATAATAGCAATATCCAGTATTTCGGGGATCCTTTTTGGTTTATTAGAATCCCTGATTTATAATTTTTTCGTTTTCAAAAATGCCTTCTCTTCCTATAATTCCATTATTATTCCTGATTCATTCGGACACCAGGCACTCATAAGAATTATTATTCTTTTTTCATTTGTTATTTTTGGAATAGCCATTTCAGGAATGATAGAGAAACTTCAGAAATCAGAAAAATCCCTAAAAGATCAGAAATATAAACTTGGAAAACTTAATGAAGAGCTTGAAGCAACAAATGAAGAGCTGATGGCAACAAATGAAGAGTTTGAAACAATAAATAACGAGCTGATGAGATCGCAGACAGATCTTCTTGAGCTTAATTCAATACTTGCTGAAAGCGAAGAAAAATTTAAAATTGTTTCAGAGCAGCACCATACAGGAATAATTATCTTTCAGGACAGCTGTCTTATATATGCAAATCCCATGAGTTCTTCTCTTACTGAATTTCATTTAAATGAAATGTCCGGATGGCATTACGATGATTTCACGAAGCTTCTCCACCAGGATGAGATACAGTTTATTATAAACTATCAGAAAATGATAGATTCAAGAATATCCATAGATACACCGGTATTCACCAGGCTTATTTCAAAAACAGGCAGAATAAAATGGATTGAACTTTTCTTAAAAGGCATAATGTTTAAAAACAGACCCGCAACCATGATATCCTTCAGCGATATCACAGTAAGGAAAAGATACGAAGATGAACTGATTGATTCTGAAAAAAGATACCGTGAACTTTATGACAGCATGCTGGATGGCTATGTAAGGCTGGATAAAGACGGCTATATTATTGAATTCAATGAAGCTTTCAAGATAATGACATTCTTTACTGACTCTGATCTGACAGGAATGGAATATGCAGAACTTCTCAATCCGAAAAACCGCAAGCAGTATAAAAAAATAACTGAAGAGCAGGTAATAGCCAAAGGGCACTCTGATTTATTTGAATCTGAAATAATACGCAAAGGCGGAGAGCCTCTGCCTGTTGAGATGAGAACATACTTATTAAAAAATGAAGAAAGCGAATATAACGGCGTCTGGTCAATAATGCATGACATCAAAAAAAGAAAAATTGCTGAACATGAAATGCTGAAATCCAGCAAAATTGAATCTCTCGGAATTTTCGCAGGCGGCATTGCCCATGATTTCAACAATCTTCTGACTGCAATCATCGGCAATATTTCCGTAGCAAAATTTTCATGCAGCCGCGATGATGATCTGTGCAAAACTTTATCTGACGCAGAAAACGCCTCTTTGCGTGCGAAAGATCTGACACAGCAGCTTCTGACCTTTTCCAAAGGAGGCGCTCCGCTTAAAACTGTAACACTGGTAAAAAACCTGCTGATTGATACAGCTGAATTTGTATTAAGCGGTTCAAAAATAAAAGCAGAATATTCCATTCCGGAAAATTTATGGAACGCGGATATTGATAAAGGCCAGATCAGTCAGGTAATTCATAACATCGTGCTTAATGCAAGGCAGGTTATGGATGAAGGCGGAATTGTGCATATTTCTGCTGAGAATAAAAATGTTACTGCAATAGATAATTTTCCAATCAAGATCGGTAAATACATACAGCTTACAATCAGGGATAACGGTCCTGGCATACCAGGCGATAATATCACCCATATTTTTGATCCTTTTTTTACAACTAAAGAAAAAGGAAGCGGACTGGGCCTGTCCATTACATACTCTATTATAAAAAAACATGAAGGTCATATAGAAGTTAAAACTGAAATAGGCAAAGGCACGCTTTTCAATATTTATCTGCCTGCTACAGAAGAAAGCCCTCTTGAACGGATTGATCCTGAGACATCGATCAAAACAGGAAAAGTAAAAGCAAAAATTCTGTTAATGGATGATGAGGATTTTATTCTTAAAACTGCCGAGAAAATGATAAATAAAATGGGCCACGAGGTTTTTCTTGCCAAGGATGGCGATATTGCAATAAAAGAATACAGAAAAGCCGGAGAAGAAGGCAAACCATACGATATAATTATTATGGATTTAACTATCCCCGGAAGCATGGGCGGAAAATCTGCAATAAACGAAATTAAAAATTTTGATCCGGATGTAAAAGCAATTGTTTCAAGCGGGTATTCCAATGACCCTGTAATGGCTAATTACAGGGATTATGGTTTTATTGCAGTTGCGCCCAAGCCCTACACATATGAAGAATTATATGAAATCATCTACAGGATTTTAAACGCAAATAAAAATTAAATAGTTTTGGGATCAAGCTTTCTGCCGAGTCTTGCGCCAGGCTGAGCAACTACAAGAGAGGAAGCATAAGATCCGATTCTTCCTGAATCTTTTAAAGAATATCCGTTTGAAATTCCGTATAGAAGGCCGGCTGCATACATATCACCGGCGCCATTTGTATTAACCACCTGTGTTTTAAAAGATTTGATCTGGTGCATTTCTTCCTTTGTTTTTATAAGACTTCCGTCAGCACCAAGTTTAACAATTGACAAAGTGCACATCTTTGATATTGCTTCAAGTGCTTCAGCTTCCTTCACGCCTGTAAAAGCAAAAGCTTCGGTCTCATTGGCAAAAACAATATCTGCATAATCATTAACTACAGATTTAAGCCTGTCAAATATTCTGCCAACAAGTCCTGCATCGGATAAATCCACTGAGATAAGAACTCCGTTTTTCTTTGCAGCTTTCATCGCTTTCAGACTTGCAGCATACAGATTATCCGGTTCAAAAAGATAACCTTCAAGATGAAGGATTTTACTGTTTTTTATATCTTCTTCTTTAATATCCATCTCATCAAGAAAAAGCGCAGCACCAAGATGAGTTGCAAAAGTTCTTTCTGAATCCGGTGTAATAAATGTTATTGCGTGACCGGAAATTGAATCATGATTGCCTATTCTTGTGTTGACGCCTGATTTTTCCGTTTCATTTATATATATTCTGCCATTTTCATCATTACCGACTTCACCGATAAAAAGAGCCCTGCCTCCGAAACCGGCAACACCTGCAAGGGTATTTGCAGCGCTTCCGCCTGGAGTTGTTTCAATTTTCATTCCTGAAATAGTTTTAAATATTTCCTTGCTTCTTTCAGAATCGATCAGATGCATCTGTCCTTTTGTTAAACCTGCTGATGCAAGATGGGCATCATCAACTTCCACAGTAAAATCAAGCAGGGCTGACCCAATACCCACTACATCAAATTTTGCATTATTATTTTTAATTAAAGCCATGGTTCCCTCTTCTATTTTTATTTACTTCAGCAGTTTCCTAAGATTTTTTTTCTTTATTACATATGTAATTACAGCATAATTATCTTTTATATTTATTTCTTCAGTAGATCCTTCTTTATCAGGAATTACATTATCCCCAAAACTATTTTTTGTAAAATGATAGGCATTCAATAGTGCTGCTCTTTTTGAAGATTCAACTTTTGCAACACCTGCAAGATTCCTCTTTGGATATCCTTTACACACAATTTCATAGGTATTATCATCAATGAATTTTTTTGATATTAAAATATTATCACTGCTGTCATCGCACGATATAAAAATAAGAGGCAGCATAAAAAAAAGAAATAAAATATTTTTCATTTAACCCTCCGTTTTTTTAATTATATATTAAATAAATTTCAAAGCTGCAATTATTCATGGGATTCCCATGAAGCAGTGTATTCCATTCCTGCACCAAGTTCCAGGCCGGGATTTTCCAGAATAAATTTTCCTTTTAATCCGAGCTCATGCGCGGATAAATGGAAATTGGCCATGCATATGCCCATGTCTATTTTCTGAAGATCTGATGATTTAATTATTTCTCCATAGCCTTTTGTTCTCTGCAGAAAAAAATGAAAAAATTTCCCTTTCTTCACAATTCTCCATGGCTGTTTATTTGTAGCAGATGGAGAAATCCTTGTCATCTCAAGAACTTCAGAATAATTTCCTGCCTCAGTTTCACTTAGAGGATAATTAAAATCTTCATTAAAGAAAATTTCATCCCGGGATTTTCTTTTTTTTGCTCCATTGCCTATCCGGATAATTCTGTCCTTAACGCTTCTTGTTTCAGTTCCAAAACCAACAGGGGTTATTGCTGGAATAATATCATTATTGCCGGCTCCAAGCATTTTTTTAATGCCGGCTCTTGTGAAAGTGCCTCCAAGCCAGCATGTGGCAAGCCCGATCCCTGTAAGATTAATTATTATTTTTTCAAGAAGATAACCGTAATCTTCAAAAATCATAGGCGATGGTTTAACTGCTGCGCCGATAAAAGATTTAGCACCTGTAATGAATCCGTATGTTCCGATTTTAACTTTTTCATCAGGCGCAAAAGTTTTTTCTATAATTTTAAAATTAATTTCATTCCCGAAAATGCCTTTATTATTAGAAGCTAATATGCCTGAAATTTCGTCCCTTAATTTAGAAGAAAGTTCTTCCTTTGAATAGCTTCTCCAGGAAGTTCTTTTTCTGATCGAATCCATGAATGAAGAATTTATATTTTTTTTAACCATTTTCATCTTTCATATTACTTTTTATCAGCTGAATGTACAAGCTCTGCTATGAGCCTGGAATTATCAGCCGGATTTTCCACAACACCCCTGTCTGTAATGATAGCTGTAATTTTACCGACTGGAGTTACATCAAACGAAGGATTTCTTATGGTAATACCTTCAGGTGCAATCTGTACTGTCTTGATAAAAGCAACCTCATCAACACTTCTTTCTTCTATAGGTATATCGTTACCTGTTTTTGTTTCAAGATCAATGGTAGATATGGGCGCTGCAACATAGAACGGAATTTTATTCTCCTTGGCAAGAACTGCGTGGGAATATGTTCCTATTTTATTGGCAGTGTCTCCATTGGCAGCAATCCTGTCTGCTCCTACAATTACCCTGTTTATTTTCCCTATCTTCATAAAGTATCCGGCCATATTGTCGGTAATAAGAGTAACAGGAATTTTATCCTGGAAAAGCTCCCATGCTGTGAGTCTTGCTCCCTGAAGGTATGGCCTGGTTTCACAGGCAAAAACTTCTATTTTTTTCCCTTCTTCAATCGCGGCTCTGATAACGCCAAGAGCTGTGCCGTAGCCGCCTGTTGCAAGAGCACCTGCGTTGCAGTGAGTCATAACCACATCGCCATCGTGAAAAAAACGGCTTCCGTTTTTACCCATGATTTTATTTGAAGCAATATCCTCTTCGAGAATTTTAACAGCTTCTTTTTCAAGACGG
>CAZGWD010000024.1:0-43898 GCA_964529415.1 uncultured Leptospirales bacterium
GCTTGACCATATTATAAAAACCCCGAATGAATTTATTCATTCGGGGTTTTTTATTATAAATTTTTTTTATCCATTTCTTTAGAAATTAATTTTTGATTATTCTTAAAAAATTTCAGTATATAAATTAATACTTGATTGTGAAATTATTAAATTTTTAATAATATGATTTTAATAAAAATTTATTTCAAATACAAATAGAAGCTATTTGCTTTTAAATAGGGGTATGAATTATTTTTGTTAGTTTTTATTGTGTAATTTTTAAAATAATTGCTATTTAATAATTCTAAAAAAAATAGGGGTTAATTTTTATGAAAAAAGTTATCAAAAATTATATTTATTTCTTTATTGCTTTATTAATGTTGTTGTCATTATCAAGCTGCGCTTCCAGCCCATATCTTAAAGATTTAAAAGATCCAATGGATGATAAACTTTCTCTTGTTATTGGTTATATTGATATGGAAGAATCTCCAGCTAAACTTCAATGGGTTCGAATCAAACAGCTGCAACCTGAAACAGATAGGCCATATTTTGGATTTTTAATTGCTGAAGATATGTTTTATATCCCTTATATTAAATTAGGTATTTTTAAATTTCACGAATTCGGCGGTGCTTCAAAATCATATTTTATAGACAGAACAAATTATACATTTTCCTTTCCTGCACAAGGCAAAGGAGAATGGGATCCTGTAATTCAAATTCCAGGTATTTATTTTGTCGGCTCTTATAAATTCAAGAAAATTGAAACAGGATTTTTTGAACAGGGAAAATTTGATTTAGTAAAAATCAATAATCCAACTGAAAAAGAAGTTCTTAAAAAAATACTTAAATATGCTGAGAAAACAAAATGGGAACAGAAAATTCTTAAGAGATTAGATGAACTGAAATAAGATTATAAATTTTTATACTAACTAAAAGCTATTACAGTTTATAATATTATACATAAAAAAATGTCATCTATTTCGTGAGTGGCATTTATTGTTTCTCCTATAAAAATAATGGAGTTAAAAGAGTGACTAATTTAAAAATTATTAAATCAATACTTATTACATTTATGGCTACTTTATTTTTTATAGATTGTGTATCATCGGCAACGAGAGAGTTTAGCGGTTCAATCTCTGATTTAGGCGAAGATATTGTAATTACTGGTAGTTTTGAAATTTACCCGCCATTAAAAAAAGGGGAACAGTATGTAGATACAAAATATATAGGCGAAAACTATGTAAACAAAATGTTTTTTGCGATGGGAAATCGAGTTTATCCTGCACAAGAAGTTAATCTTTATAATGCTGGGAATTTGACAAAAGTTGAAATCAGCAGGACTTTCTTTCTTAGATATAAAAAAAATAGCAATTTATTTATATCAGGAGCATTTTTAATAACAGGGATAGGACGGGCTAGTGAACATATTGAACATATGTATTTCCCAGGAAAATATTTATTAGAAATACCGTTTGGCTGCAATGTTGCTTATTTGGGGAAAATTAAGTATCATAGGGATATTTATAATGCAATTACAAAGATAGAAGTTATTGATGATTTCGATTCAACTTTACAGGAAATGCAGGAAAAATATAAAATGAAAGTGGAGATGTGCAGAATCAAATTAATGATGGTTAATGAGTAGATAGACTAATGGAGAACTGTACTCAAGGTGAACAATGTTGCATAAATGATATAGACTTTATCTTTATGCAACATTTAATATATTTGTAAAAAATTATTTTCCGAGAGTTTTCTGCCCTTTTTTCCAGTTTAACGGACATAAAGCTTCAGTCTGCAAAGCAGCAAGAACGCGCAGAATTTCTTCAACGCTTCTTCCAACATTGTGATTCTGAACAAGCTGATACTGCAAAATTCCGTTTGGATCAATTATAAATAAACCTCTTAAAGCAGTACCGTCTTTGGCAAGAACACCGAAAGATTTAACCATTTCTTTCTTTAAATCAGAAAAAAGAGGAAATTTAAGATCACCAAGATCGCCTTTTTGAATCCAGGCTAAATGTGAATACTTGCTGTCAACCGAACCGCCGATAATCTCAGCATTTAATTTTTTAAATTCATTGATTGATTGGCTGAATCCCCTGATTTCAGTAGGGCAAACAAAAGTAAAATCTCCAGGATAGAAAAAAAGAACAAGCCACTTTCCTTTATAATCTGAAAGTGATATCTGTTTAAATTCTTTATCAATCACCGCATCTACTGAAAAATCAGGTGCTGGTTCTTCAAGTTTTGCATAACCTGGCCGTTTCAAGCAATGATGATCATTTTGAATATCTTTTGCCAGTCCGATGTTTATGAAAAATGCAAAAATAAAGAAAACAATTAGAGATTTTTTTTTCATGATATTTATCCTGAATTATTTTTTCCTGGATTTAACTTTTTCGAGAGCGTCATTGAATTTTTCAACACTGAATCCTTTTAGAATTTCCTGATCATCGCCAATAACTATTACAGGAACTCCGTCGCTCTTATACTTTTCTGTAACTTCTTCCATTGCCTTGGAATCAATCTGAACGTCTTTATTTATAAATGGTATATTTTTTTTTGTAAAATATTCTTTTGCTGCCTTGCAATGAGGGCACCATGAAACAGAATAAAGAACTATTTTCGGATATCCGCTTTTTCCTTTATTTGAAGCTATTTTACTCTGCTGAGAGAAGAGTTCAGCTGTAGAAAAAGTAAGCATCAACATTATGGGTGCAATAATAAATAAAGCTTTTTTTATCATGTTAGAATCTCCTTTTATTTTATATAAATATTAATTAACTATTATTTAATGTCAATAATATATTATTCAACTTAAATACAGTTTAAGCTATAAATTGATTTATGCGGATTGATTTATTTTTTTAAGATAATTTCTACCAGCTTTTACGCCCTGTGTAAAGCCTTCCAGAATTCTCTTTTCGTCCTTTGTGAGTCTGTTTACTTTAAATTCTGCAGGCGGATATAATTTATCTATTGATTTATATTTATTTTCAAGTTCATCGAGAATTTTATTATATTGCTTGAATCTGTTTTCAAGTGTGTATACAAGGAGTTTATATTCAGAATTTTTAAAGTATGATTCCAGTAATGTTTTAATCCAGAAGGATTCATCGGATTTTCTATATCCATGGTGTCTTGTTGTGATTACGAGTATTTCTTTTTCTTTATATCCAAGTTCAAGTGCCTTAGTAAAAGGTATAGGATCAAGCAGACCTCCATCGAGAAGATTATAATTATTGTATTTTACAAAGCCCTTATAAAGAAATGGAATGGCTGCTGTTGCTTTTAAAGCAATTTCAATATCGTCTTTTTTTGAATTTAAATATACAGTTTCCGGAGAACAGAAGTCTGTACAATTTGTTGCTGTAATAATTACCGGGCAGGATTTTTTTAATTTTTTAAAATCAAACGGCTCATCTCCTTTTAAAATAGTATCAATCATCCAGTCAAGGTTCAGTATGTTTTTTCTATTGTTCAGTATGTTGCTGATTTTTATGAAATCGCCGGTCAGCAGTTTTGTGAAAAATGCATCGCGTGCTAAATAAATCTGATCTGCAGCGTAAGCGGCTCCGGTCAATGCCCCTGCTGATGATCCGATTATAAGCTCCCATGGGAAATATTTTTTATCAGTAAATGCCTGGAGAACGCCTGTTGAAAATATTCCTCTCATTCCTCCGCCTTCGAGAACGAGTACTTTTTTATCCCTGCTGGACTGGAATATGTGTTTTATGGCTGATAATATTTTCATAGTGTATTTCCAGAATTTATTATTGATATTATTATATGCAATAAAATAATATCAATAATATTTAATTTGAAAGAAATCTCTATTCATCATAATTATGATTTATTATAAAGCAATGAGGGTAAATGAAAGTTTATTTAAAAAAAGGAAAAGAAAAGGCAATAATTCAGCAGCACCACTGGATTTTTTCCGGTGCTGTTGGCAGAATTGAACCTGGCATATCAAATGGTGATATTGTTGAAGTTTGTTCAGAATCAGGGAAAGTCTTAGGTTACGGTTATTATAACAGCCTGTCGCAAATTGTTGTTAGAATGCTTGTTTTTGGTGAAGAATGTTTTAATAAGGAATATCTTTTCAATCTGATAAAAAAATCTATTGATAAAAGAAAAGCCGATCCGCTGTTAAAAAATTGCGATTTATACAGGCTGATTAATTCTGAAGGTGATTTTCTTCCAGGTATTGTTGCGGATTATTATTCAGGAAATGTTGTTCTTCAGTTTTTAACTCTTGGAATGGATAAAATGAAAACAGAGATTATTGATATTATCAAATCAGTAATTAATCCAATGAGTATGTTCGAAAGAAGTGATCATGCCGGCAGAAAAGCAGAAGGACTTGAAGAATTTTCAGTAGATCTTTACGGGACTGTTCCGGAAGATATTATCTGCGAAGAAAGAGGAATGAAATTTATTATTGATATCAGGAAAGGTCAGAAAACAGGATTTTTTATTGATCAGAGGGAAAACAGGGAAATTGTTAAAAGGCTTTCTGCCGGGAAAAAAGTTTTAAATTTATTCTGCTACACAGGCGGTTTTTCTGTGGCTGCATTATCCGGCAGCTGTGAAAATGTAATTTCAGTTGATTCATCTGCTCCTGCTCTTTCGGTTCTTGAACGGAATATTGAAATAAACGGATTTATGAATAGAAATAATTCAATTCAGGCGGATGTTTTTGATTATATCAGCAAGAATGTATTGGATCAGGATTTAATTATTGTTGATCCGCCGTCGTTTGCAAAAAGTAAAGGCAATCTTAATAAGGCTTTAAGGGGATATAAGGATTTAAATTACAGAATTTTCAAAAAATGCAAACCAGGCACAATGGTGCTGACATTCTCCTGCTCGAGATTTATAGATATTGATCTGTTTCAGAAAGTGATTTTTTCTTCAGCTCTGGATTCCGGCAGAAAAGTTTCAATTGTAAGCAAGGCTGGACATGCATCAGATCATCCGGTTAATATTTATGTGCCGGAAACTGAATATTTGAAATCTTTATTATTGTTAGTGGAATGATTTGTGGAAATTTGCTTATTCTTTACAATAAATTAATTATATACTGCCTGGAAAAAAGTATTTAAGAAATACTTTCTTTATTGACATTCTAAATTGGAATATACTATATATACAGAATGAATTTTTTTTAATATGAAGTTTGATGTTTTTCCTTCTGGGTTATCTTGCATAGAACCAAGTATGAATTTAAAATTTAAAAAATAATTTTTTATATAATTTAATAAGGTGAAAGCTGTTATGAAAAAAGAAAAAGAAGTAAAAACAAAAGAAGTTAAAGTTAAAAAAATTACCAAGCCAAAAAAGAAAGAGAGTGCCGGATTATCTATACTGACAAAAATTAAAATTATTTCAATACTTGTTGTTACTGTAGTGCTTTGCGGATGGATTTCTTATCTGATATTATCCGATACAATGCTTGTAAAAAGCCCTGTTTTTGTTAAAGAAAATGCAAAAATTACTTTTGTTATTGGAAATGTCAATTACCGTGAAAACAAAAACAAGCAGTGGAAACTTGCTATAGTTGGTACAAGCCTGAAAGATTCTTATGAGATTAAAACTGAAAAAGATTCCATTGCAGATATAAGATTCCATAATGAAATGGCAATCCGTGTTGCTGAATTGAGCAGCATGATAATTACTGATCTTTCTGTAAAAAAAATGACCCTGTTTGTTGAACAGGGAGCAATCACAGGAAAGTTTGAAAAGCTTTTTAAAGAACATCTATTGACTGTTAAAACCAATACAACTGTTGCGTCAATTCGCGGTACTGAACTAAGCTTTGAAACAGGTGAAAGAGCAGTAGTTGATGAAAAAAATAAGAAAATGCCATTTAACAGATTTGCATTGAAAAAAGAAAAAGAAGAAGAAAAAAAAGAAAACTATACCACAGTATATGCTATTTCCGGAATTACTGAAGTATCTAATCCAAATTTAAATGATCAGAAGGTCCTTCTTGCATATCAGAATAAAACAACAGTTCCTCAAGGCGGACAGCCTTCTAATCCGGAAAAACTTACAGCTGCAGAAATTCAGAAAATCCGCGGTATATTGAATTCAATTCATACGGAAGAAGTCCTTCTGATATCTGATAAAATTAATTTTACAAGCGGAAGCGCACAGATTATACCCGCATCATTTCCGGAGCTGGATAAGATAGCGCTTATACTCAGTAATAAAAATGTAAAAATCAGAATAGAAGGGCATACTGACAATTCAGGCGGCGCTGTAATAAACCAGCCTTTATCAGAGCAGCGTTCAGGGGCAATCAGAGAATACCTTATACAAAAAGGAATTAAACCTGAAAAACTGATCGCAGTCGGATTCGGTGATAGCAAGCCTGTTGCTGAAAATATAACAGAAAATGGACGGGCTATGAACCGAAGAGTTGAATTTATAATTGTTGAAGAATAAAATAATCATTGAATTGTTAAATATTTGTTGTTATATTATAATATAGAATAAATAGAAAAAAATAATCACAATTAAACAGAATTTTCTTTCTTAAAATAAATTTGTAAAAGGAGCATAAAATGGATTTAACAAGTTTAATAATTTTACTTGCAGTAGGCCTGGTTGCCGGCTGGCTCGCAGGAATTATCTGGAAAGGAAAAGGTTTCGGATTAGTTGGGAATCTTGTTGTTGGAGTTGTTGGTTCATTTATCGGGGGTTATCTTTTCAGAATTCTGGGTATTTATTTTTACGGCTGGATCGGATCAATAATAGCTGCTCTTGCAGGCGCTCTTATAATTTTAGCAGTGATTAATTTAATTAAGAAAAGATAATTGTATATAATAAGCTTTTTTAAGATAAAAAAATTTTTATAGGATGTTTTATTGATTCAAATATTTAAGTCTAAACAGCAGCAGAAGTTAATTAATACTGCATTGTTTCTAAGCATATTTACAGTTGTTTATAATTTATTAGAAGGGATTGTTTCATTATATTTCGGTGTTAAAGATGAAACAATTTCTCTCGCCGGTTTCGGGGTAGACAGCTTTGTGGAAGTTCTTTCCGGTATTGGTGTATGGCACATGGTCTGGAGAATGAAATATTCTCAAATATCGGAAAGAGATTCTTTTGAGCGGAGAGCTCTTTATATAACCGGAGTAAGTTTTTTTATTCTTACAGCAGGAATTGTAACTGGTTCAGTATTAAACATTGTATTTGCAGTGAAACCTGTAACTACACTTCCTGGAGTAATAATATCAGTCATATCTATTGCATCCATGTATTTTCTCTATAAATATAAAATGAAAACAGGAATAGCATTAAATTCAGATGCAATTATATCTGATGCGAACTGCACCAAAACATGTTTCCAGCTTTCATTTGTCCTTCTTGGGTCAAGCCTTCTGTACGAATTTTTAAAAATCGGCTATTTTGATATTATAGGCGGACTTGGAATTGCTTATTTTGCTTTCAAAGAAGGTCTTGAAGCAATAGAAAAAGCGCGAAGCAATAATTTAAGTTGTTCATGCGGAAGTGACTGCAATACAAAAAAATAATTTTAAGTTTAATTATTATTTCCCGTGAATATACGCTCCGATCTTTCTGATTCTAATCATTTCCGATTCTGTTAATGGGCCTTTTTCAAGAGCAGTAAGTCCTTCATCCATTTCTTTTTCAGTAGAAGGTCCCATGAGACAGGCGTCCACTAAAGGGTTGCTGAGAACAAACCTGTAGCAATCTGCAGCACTAAGTGGTGATTCATCCTTCGGCATTTGATTTGGTTTTAGAAGTTTACGCCAGGCGGTTGCTGTATATATTGTCACACCAGGTTTATTTGCTGATTTTAGATAAGGGAATATATCCTCTTCAGCTCCGGTATTTACTGCATTGTATCTTGCCATAAATACATCAATTGGAGAGTCGGTATCCTGTGCGAGTTTTCCGAATGTGGTTCTCTTGTGTCCTGACATCCCTATGTGGCGTATCTTTCCGGACTGCTTTAGTTTTTCTGCTTCTGATAAAGTATATTTCCATGGAATTGAATTATGCCAGCCCAGAATTAAAATATCAGCATAATCTATTCCTAATGCCTTTAGAGTGCTGTTTACAGATTTATTTAAAAAAAGACCCGAATGGTCATAGGACTGAATTGCAATTACAAGTTTGTCCCGGTTTTTAGCAGCAAGATTTTTAAGACCTTCTTCCATTCCTTTTTTTCTTGGAGAACTTAGAAAATGATAATTTATTCCATATTCGTGGAAAGCTTTTTCAACAGCCTTGGCAGGCACTCCATATCCTGAAGCGAGTCCAATTCTGCTGACCATTAAGCCTGTTTTTCCCAAAACTTTCTTTTTTTTAAAATCCATATCTGCCTTCAGTTCTATTATTTATTAATTTCCTTGATACACTTTTTAGCCCAATCATGTTCATTGATTAACTTTAATAATTCTTTATTGCTTTTACTGTTTTTAATAAAATCATCCATGGATTGCAGATATTCTTTATTGCCTGGTACAACAATATGTTTTAGTGCATACGATCTTGCAAGATTGTGAATGTATCCCATATAAATTTTTTTACTGTTTATAAGTTCATTTGCTGTAGATTTAAAGTTTTCAAGGGTATCCGGCTTTTTTATTGCGTCTTCGTATGCCGGTTTCAGTTTGTTTTTAATTTCATCATTTCCGAGCCTGTAAAAGTTTGAAATGGCCCATGCAATATGCCAGATTCCAAATTCGCTTTTACTTGTTTTTATATAATTAAAATACATATTGTTTATTCGTTCAGCCTGTGCGGGAGTAATCACCTGATCTCTAATTGCCCAGATAGTCAATATTGAATCAAATTCACCATGTTTAAGTTTAATTTCTGCAATATTTAAAGTGCAGGCCATATCTATGCCTTTAATTTCAGCCTTGTCTCTTTCATAATAGATATAGCTGAAAGAAAGACATGAAGAAAAAGTTGTAAGGAATGCTGTGAGTAAAATGTAATTGATAAATTTTGGCATATATTCCTTCCTTTCTGAAACTGTCAAAATTGAATCCTATGCTTGTTTTTTTGTCAATGGATTAATAATTGTTAATTTAAATAGTCAAGTATCCTGACTTGTGAAGTTACAAGAATTTTAAAATATAATTTTCTCTATGGCATTATTTTTTTTGATTTCTTTTATGAAATTTTTCTTCCAGTTTTTCCCAAGGAAATTTTCAGCTGCGAATATTGACATTGATTTTCCTTTTACGGAAATTCCATCATGTATTTTTGTAAGGCCCATAACGCAGCTCGGGCAGGATGTCATTACTGAATTCTTTTTTGAGCTTCCAGGAGTATTGGATAAATTCTCTGCTTTTCTAATTCTCAGAGTGTTTGATATATCAGGCCTTGATAGAGACATTGTACCGCCTTCGCCGCAGCAGTTTGGAATAATTTCTGGGCTTGTTCCAAAAATAGACTGGAATGTTTTCTCCGTTCCAAGTTTTTTCAAAGGAGAATGACATGGATTATGATAAAGAATATTGTTTTCAATCCGGGTTTGGTATAATTGTTCTATAGCTATAAATTCATTAATATCAATAACTGTTGAACCAGCGAAAACATTTTCAAGTCTGTATGAATTGAGCATCTCAAGACATGTTCCGCATGAAACTATAATATCATTTATACCCATATAGCCAATAGTGTCTGCCATTCTGTGAAAAATTACACGGTTTTCGTAGCTTTTTGTTTCTGCAAGATTTGTTCTTCCATTTGCAAGCAGCGGATATCCGCAGCAGATATACTCAGGAGGTATTATTACCCTTACGCCTGAGTTATATAACAATGCAATTACTGCAAAGCTGATATCCGGAATCATCCTTTCTGAACCGCATCCAGGGAAATATATTACGCTCTTTAACAAAGGTTTATTTTTATTCTGAAATGAGAAAAAGGCGCTGTTTCCCTTAAAACCGAAAACTTCCCTCAATGTAGTAACACCTGATTTCGGCATGGGACTTTTAAGCAGATTATTTATAAAAGGAAATAATCTGCCTGTTAGAGATGAAAATGGCCTGTTAATATAATGGGCAATACGCTGCATGCTGAACATGAATTTAAGAAGAACTATTCTGAAAATTTTATTTATATAATATCCTTTCCTTTTTAAATAGAAGAGAGTTAGCGATAGTATTGGTTTTATTTTGGATTGCTTCCGGTCCATCAGCAGTTTTTTTACATTCAGGGAAACTTCGCCAAAGTCAATATCAACAGGACAGGGTTTTAAACAGTTGTGGCACATTGTGCAGTGGTCTGAAATCGGCTGCAGCATTTTAAAATTTTTAAAGCTTAAATTTCCTGATGTCTGCACATCATACAGCATTGCTTCTGTTATTAATGAAACTGCCAGGATTTTATTTCTCGGACTATAGAACATTCCACCGGCAGGATAGTTGGTATTGCAAACTTCCTTGCATTTTCCGCATCTTACACAGGATGATATTGAGGCAGTTAAGCCCTCCAGGTCTGCTGCTTCGAGAATGAAAGCCTCCATTTCAAGAAGATTTAAAGACGGCGTGTATATTCTGCTTGCAGGGAAATCGGATCTGAGTTTTCCAGGATTGAAAATATCGTCCGGATCCTCTTCTTTTTTATATTCTGCATATCTGTCGAGAATAGACTGATCAATGAATTTGAGTTTTGTCAGTCCAATGCCGTGCTCCCCGGAAACAACGCCGCCGAATTCAACTGATTTATTCATAATCATGCCGGCAGTTTCATCTGCTTCAAGCATCATGGAGTAATCGTTTGAATGAACCGGAATATTTACGTGAATGTTACCGTCGCCAGCGTGCATATGTGTAGCAATTATTATTTTTCTGGTAAGCCTGTCTTTTACTGTTTCATTGAATTGAGAAATGATTTCTCCATATCCGTAAAATGACTGGCTGAAATTATCAATAATATCTTTTTTAATATCAAGATCTATAATTTTTTCCCTGATTAATTCAAATATGCTTCTTGTTTCGGCTGAAAATTTATCATCGCCATTAAAAACTTCCGAAGCTGGTGAATCTATATTTTCAGTATATTTATCCAGTCTGATCTTGAAGTTTTTTGAATAGCTTCGGAAATGAGTAATTTTATTTAAAACAAATTCATCCTTTTCAGTAAGGGTGTTTAAAAACTGATCAATATCATTCATAAGTTCAGAGCTGTTTTTCAGTTCTTTAAGAATATTATGTTTTTCAATATAGTCCGCAAAACTTGGCAGGGAATCTATCGGAATTACAATGTCTTCGTTCAGCTTAAAGGCATTTGTATGTTTTGATATTGCGCCTAGTTTTTTTCTGTCGCTCCAGAAAGATTCTCTCATTGCCGGAGTTTTTGCAATGAAACCGTCTGTGTTGTACTGCTTCACCATATCAATAAGTTTTGCGGAGTATATTTCGAGAGGAATCAGATCATCGCTTTCTATGTCTATTAGTAGAACTGCTTTTGGGAATTCACTTCGTTCGGATTTATTTCTGTAGTTAATAGCTTCAACATATTTTTCATCAAAATGTTCAAGCGCTGTAAGATGTGCGGTTTTATCTTTCTCAGAGAAAGTAAGAATATCAACTATTGCTTTTGAAGCATTTATCAGATTATTCCCGAAAAATTCAAGGCATAAGGTTCTGCAGTGAGTAAACGGTTTGTATAGAATAAATTTTGCGGATATAATAATTCCGTCTCCGCCCTCTTTCTGTATCCCGGGGACTCCTCCAAGGGCTTTGTTTGTGATATCCTTGCCAACACCTTTCTTGCGGATATCAGTTCCTTTCAGTGAAATGCTTTTTATGAGCTTGCGGTCTTTTTTCTTTTTAAGTGAATATATATCGAAGATAACTTCATCGTTTGGAAGAATTTTTCTGTAAGGATGGTTTCTTCTTTGTACTTCAAGAATTTCACCTCTGGAATTAATTATTCTGAAAGAATAAATATTGTCTATTGCAGTTCCCCAGATTACGCATTTTTTGCCGCCGCAGTTTTCTGCAATGTTCCCGCCGATTGTTGATGCCCATCCGGAAGTGGGATCTGTTGCAAATACATAACCTTCTTCAAAACAATGTTCTGTTATTGTATCTGTAATAACACCGGCTTCGGTTTCAATAACAGGTATATCAATTCCATTGTCGTTAATAATTTCAATATTTCCGATTGAACGGAGTTTTTCAAGATTTACAACCATAGTATGTTCGTGAACAGGAATTGCGCCTCCAGTGAGGCCAGTTCCGCCGCCTCGCGGAATTATTTTCAGATTAAGATTTTTTGCTATTTTAATCAGTTCAGGAATTTCATTCTGAGTTGAAGGATATACCACAACCTCGGGATATTCCACGCGCCAGTCTGATGCATCAGTAACGTGGGCAACTTTGTGAAATGCAGAAAAATGAATATTATTTATACCGGTTGCAGATTGAAGTGAAGATGAAATTTTTTTTCTTCTTTTTTTTTCATTGCTGAATTTTTTAAAAAATATTTTTTCAGCTTCTTTTGTTTTTTCAATTAATCTTAACACAAGCTTATTATCTGTTCCAAGTTCAATAACAGAAATTCTTGTTTTATGAAGTTTTTTAAGTTTGGAAATCTTAAAAGGATTTTCGAGGAAATCATCGAAAATATAAGGATTACGGTTTATTATGAAAAAATCGCCCAATATTTCAAAAAAGAGTTTCGCACTTCTGCCTGTTACTCTTTTATTTCTCAGTTCATTTAATAAATCCCACGTTTCATCATCAAAATATTTTAATATTATTTCTTTATCTGAAAACGATGTATAGTTATAGGGTATTTCCCTGTATTTAAAATCTTTTTTCATTATGTGTATTTATTCTCCGTCAAAGAGTGTTTCCTGAATTTCTGATCCAGTTAAATTATTATAAGGAATTCCCAAATGCTGGTAAGCTGCCTGGGTAACAGTTCTTCCGCGGGGAGTTCTTTTCAGAAGGCCGCTTTGAACCAGAAACGGTTCGTAATAATCCTCGAGAGTATCGATTTCCTCTCCCACGGATACAGCTATAGTTTTTATTCCTACAGGCCCGCCCTGATATTTTTCGATAATTGCTGTTAAAATTTTTCTGTCCATATCATCAAGTCCTATTGAATCAATTCCAAGTTTTTCAAGTGAATATTGAGTAATTTCAAGGTCAATTTTTCCAAGTTTTTTTACTGTAGCAAAATCTGCAACTCGCTTTAAAAGCCTGTTTACGATCCTTGGAGTTTTCCTGGAGCGTGTTGCTATCTCTTTCGCCGCATCTTCGGTAATCGCATACTTTACTATGCCTGCAGATCTTAACGTTATTTCCATGAGATCTTCAGTTGAATAGTAATTCAGTCTGAAAGGAATTCCGAATCTGTCTCTGAGTGCAGCAGTGAGCATTCCGGCCTTGGTTGTTGCACCGATCAGCGTGAAAGGCACGAGATTGAGTTTGATTGTTTTAGCTCCGATTCCTTGGCCGATGATAATATCGAGCGATCTGTCTTCCATTGCCGGATAGAGAATTTCCTCTATTGCCGGCGAGAGTCTGTGGATCTCATCTATAAATAGAACTTCATTTTCCTCGAGGCTTGTTAATATCGAAGCGAGATCTCCTGCTTTGGAAATTATTGGTGCTGACGTTGCTTTGATGTTTACGCCAAGCTCTTTTGCAATGATGAATGACAGGGTTGTTTTGCCGAGTCCTGGAGGGCCGGAAAATAAAACATGGTCGAGCGGCTCTTTTCGTATTTTTGCTGATTCAATGAATACTTTAAGATTGTCAGTTAATTCTTTCTGCCCTATGAATTCAGAAAGCTTCTCCGGCCGGAGAGACTTTTCATTTTCGTAATCAATATTTTTTTTTACCGGATCGGTAATTCCTGGTACGTGTTCCATTCTTTTCAGCCGGAGATTTTATAATTCTTAATCGTGTTTGCCACTGCTTCAGAAGATTTTAGTGTTAACAGAGTTTCCCTTAGAATTTTGTCTCCCATCATTTTGGCAATATTTGCAAGAGTTTTGATATGCTGAGCGAGTTTGTTTTTAGGTACGAGAAGGAGTATTACTATATGTGCAGCCTGATTATCAACCGAATCAAAAGCTATGCCTGCTTTACTTATTGCCATGATAACTGCTATGTCATTAACCTTTTGTGTGGTGCAGTGGGGAATGGCGACACCGTTTCCAATGCCCGTTGTCATTGATTTTTCTCTTTCAATGAGGGCTTTGATAATATCTTCTTTGTCTTCTTCCTGAATATTTTTATTTTTTACTGCAATTTCGACCATTTCCCTGATCAGATCCCATCTATTGGTCGATTTTGGTTTCAGGATTATATTATTTTTGCCAAGATTCTCGTCAAGTACCATAGTGTAATATCTTTAAAACAGGGCGATTCCGTCAAGATATTCTTTTCTTATTCAGAAGAATTTTTTTTACGTAATTATTTAAAAAATTATAAAATTAGTGTACATAATTCAAATTCTATTTAATAGACAATGTCAATATTTTTGTTGACTGTAAATATTTTTTAAATAATATGTCATAATTAAAAAAACATAGAGGTTAAGTATGATAGAAGTTAATGATAAAGGTGAAGGACTCTTTGTTATTAGAATTGCCATGCAGGAGGTTCATACTCTTGACGTTCCGGATCTGAAAGAGAAACTGCAGCAGGCAATTATTGACAAGAGTATTAAAAAACTGGTTCTTGAACTTACTGATGTAAAAATGATTACGAGTTCAGGGATTGGCATATTTTTAAATATAAATCAGAGTTTGAAATCCCAATTAAGGCTTGCCTGTGCCAACAGCGAGGTGAAGAAGGTACTTGAGCTTACCAAGGTTACTTCTGTTATAAAGCTGTTCGATACTATTGATATGGCTCTTGCAAGCTTCTAACAGTCTGATATTTGATAGCATTTTAAATTTAAAGGCATGCAGATTAGCATGCCTTTTTTGTTTATACTGCTGACCTATCTTAAAAATGGATTTCTTTTTTTCTCGAATCCGATTGTGCTCGCTGGGCCGTGTCCTGACAGAACTTTTGTTTCATCCGGGAGCGTGAGCAGTTTTGATTTTATTGATGAAATCAGCTGGTCGTAGTCTCCTCCAGGAAGATCTGTTCTGCCTATTGACATGTTAAACAGAGCATCGCCGCTGATAACAACATCACCGGAATAAAATGAAATTGAACCTCTCGAATGCCCTGGAGTGTATAGCAGTTTAAGATTAATTCCGGCTACTTCAATTTCTCCTGATTCAGGGATGTTTTTATCAACAATAGGAATTTTGGGTTCTTCCACTCCGAACATTTTTGAATAAGCCGGAATCGAGTCCAGAAGATCTTTATCCTTTTCATTCATATAAAACAGCGCATTATATTTTTCTTTCATTTGTGCAACACCTGCAACATGATCAATATGACCGTGTGTGCATAATATTGCTTCAATGGAAATTTTATCGCCGTCAATCTTCCGGATCAGACCGTCAATTTCATTTCCCGGATCAACAACAAAACCTTTTGAATTGTCATCATTTACAACAAGATATGTATTAACCATAAATGGTCCGTTTTCATATGTAATTATATTCATTTTTTCCTCATTTTTATTTTATTATATTTATAGAATTTTCTTTGAGTATGAACCTGTCAAATAAAAAAATTGACTTGATTCGGGTTTTGTGGTGTGCATAGATTAACCTCCCTGTGTCCCCCCTTGCAAAGGGGGGACAGAATTTTATCTGAATCAACTCTCCCCATTACCAAGGGGGAGATGCCCAGAGGGCAGAGGGGTTAAATATTTTTTAAAGGTAAAATTTTCATGGAAGCAGTAATTGACATAACAGTTACACCAAAATCTTCAAGAAGCGTGATACTTGTTGATGATAATAACAATATAAAAGTATATCTGAATTCTCCGCCTGCAGACGGCAGGGCGAATGAAGAATGCATTGTACTTTTTTCTAAAAAACTAAAAGTGCCGAAATCAAAAATAGTAATAGATAAAGGTGCAAAGGGCAGAACAAAAAGAATTGTCATTCAGGGTAAAAATTTTAATGATGTAATGGTTGACTTAAAAAAATAGTATTTGAAAAATATAAACCAATACAAATAAATGAAATTTCAGTTATATGGAAATATTGTATCAGGAGAAATAAATTGAAAGAACAGAGCAGCTTTCACTATCCTTTTTTTGTCAGAGGCGATATTGACGGATTTATAGGATTATTTATTGATAATCTGGTTAATCTTCTTATTATAACAGGACTTTGCCTATCGATAGGAATGCCTGCAGCAATGGTTTTCGGTACCATACTTCCAGGAACAGCAATGGCTGTGCTTGCAGGAAATATTTTTTATTCGATTCAGGCAAGAAGGCTTGCAATCAGGGAAAAACGCAATGATGTTACAGCTCTTCCATATGGAATTAATACTGTAAGCCTGTTTGCTTTTTTTTCGCTGATAATAGCTCCGGTATTTCTAATGACTAAGGATGCCAGTCTGGCCTGGAAGGTTGGGGTTATCAGCTGTTTTATCAGCGGAATTTTTGAGGGTATTGGGGCTTTTTTTGGTGAAACAATCAGGAAGATTACGCCAAGAGCTGCACTGCTGTCAACTCTTGCAGGAATAGCAGTTGTATTTATATCACTGGACCAGACAATAAAAATCTGGGAAAAGCCAGTTATAGCATTCATTCCTCTTGCGCTGATTTTAATAGGATATTTTTCAAAGGTTAAGCTTCCTTTTAAAATACCGGCAGGTTTATATGCAATTGTAATTGGTACTGTTATTGCCTGGTCTACAGGAACTATGAATTTTACGGCTCTTTCAGATTCTGTAGGTACAATATCATTTTATTTTCCGAAATTTGCTCTTTTCGATATGTTAAGCGGAGATGGTCTTGAAAAGATGATTCCGTATCTTTCAATTTCTATACCAATGGGGCTTATGGCTTTTTTTGCTACGCTTCAGAATCTTGAATCAGCATCTGCAGCCGGAGATAAATTTTCAGCTACTCCTACGCTTGCGATGAACGGAGCAGGAACTATAGTAGGAGCATTATTCGGATCACCGTTTCCAACAACAGTTTACATCGGTCATCCTGGATGGAAGGCGCTTGGTGCAAGAACAGGGTATTCAATTATAAATGGTTCAGTTATTACGCTTATCAGCCTGACTGGTCTTATGGGTGTTATTGTAGCGATGATTCCTCTTGAAGCAGGCTATCCGATTTTATTATGGATAGGAGTGGTTATAACAGCCCAGGCATTTCAATCAACGCCAAAAGAGCATGCGCCCGCAATTGCATTAGGGCTTATGCCTGCAATAGCATCATGGGGCCTTTCACTGCTGAGACAGTTTATAAACAAGGACGGTGTCTATAACAATATTCAGATAAATGATATAATTGCAAAGACCCTTCCTAATCTCAAAGGTCTTTCCGCATTTTCTGAAGGGGCTTTATTTTCTGCTATGTTTTTAACTGCTGTCTGTGTTTATCTGATCGAGAAAAATTTTATCAAGGCAGTGCTCTGGACTATACCTCTGATTGTATTTACATATTTCGGATTCATTCATTCTGTTGATATCGGAGTTGGAAAATCTTTGGATCTTGTTGTTGGTTACATATTGTTTGCAGGCATACTGCTTTTTATGTTTTTTTTCAGCAGAAGAAAAAAGATTTTATAAAAATAATTTAACTGGAGTTTGAAATGAGCGTTATTATCAAAGATATCAAAAAAAATAACAATGAAATAATCAGGATTGAAGTCTCTGAATTTAAAGGCAGGGATTTAATTAATATTAGAGTCTGGTATCAGGCAATAGGCGGAGATAAAGGGGATATCGTTTATAAGCCGACACAGAAGGGAATCACTATCAATGTTTCTGAATTTGCTGAGCTTAAAGACGGTATTCTTAAACTGGAAAATTATTTGGAGGATGTAAAAAAGGGAACTGTTCCTGAGCAGGCTCTTGATAAATCTGCTCCGCCTGATCCAGAAGAAGAAGATAAAGAATAGCCGTGATATATCGGCTTCGCTTGATGATCGGAGCCAAGGGTTCAGTACAGCGCTATTTCTCCATTTAATTCATCCAGTGCCTCAACTGCTGCTTCATCAAACATCATATTTTTCTTTTTGATATATGCGTAATTTATGGCGCTGGAGGAATTAATTCTGTGAATGCGGAATTCTTTGTTTTCAGAAATATTTTTAACTACACTTTTTACGTCTCCTCCCTGAGTTCCGATTCCCGGAATCAATAATGGAACTTCTTTGCCTGATTTCAGAAAAATATCCTGTATCATAATAAGCTGTTCCGGGTAAGTTGCTCCTGCAACAGCGCCCATTCCGGGTTTGTGCCATTGTGTAATCTTTTCAGCAACATTAATAAATACCGGTTTATCATTTGCAATTGTATCCTGTATATCACCTGAACCCGGGTTGGAAGTTTTTGTAAGGATATAACATCCTCTGTCTGGAAATAAGTTTAAATAGGGAGATACAGAATCATGTCCCATGTATGGAGACAGAGTAACAGCATCAGCATCAAAAAAGCTGAATGCTTCTCTTGCATAGGCCTCTGCAGTTTTTCCTATATCTCCGCGTTTAGCATCAAGAATTACCGGGATTCCTTCTTTTTTATAAATTTGAATTATTTTATGCAGGGCTGCAATTCCATCAAGGCCGTATTGGGCATAAAAAGCATAATTAGGTTTTACAGCAGAAGGGTATTTATTCTTTTTAATAATACAGTTTAATATAGATTCATAAAAAGTATAAATTTTATCTGCAGGTTCGCCATCAAGAGGTATTTTATCAATTTCAGGGTCAAGTCCCAGGCATACTATGCTTTTAAATTTATCCGCGCTCTGTTTCAATAGATCAATGTATTGCATTTTTTTCCCCGGTATATTTTATATATTCTGAATAATTATCACTGTCAAATAATACGAAAAAAATTTCTATAATAAAATTATTTTTTATCATAAAATCAATTACTGTATCAACAGCAATGGCGCATGCTTCGGATTTTGGATATCCGTAAACTCCGGTTGAGATTGCAGGAAATGCTATAGATTTCAGTTTGTAATCCATTGCAATTCTCATGGAATTAATATATGAATTTCTGAGAATTATATCCTCGCCGCTTTTGCCGTTTTTAAAAATAGGGCCTGGAGTATGAATTACATATTTGGATTTTAAATTATATCCTCGTGTAATTCTTGCTTCACCTGGATTGCAGCCTCCGAATTTTCTGCATTCCTCAAGGAGACCGGGGCCTGCTTTTTTATGTATTGCCCCGTCAACTCCGCCGCCGCCGAGAAGTGAAGTATTAGCTGCATTTACAATTGCATCAGCATCGAGCTCTGTGATATCAGTCTGAAGTATTTTAATATGTTTTAATATTTCTTTTTCTGTTATCATGGTTTTAACTATAGACCCCCCTTCCGTCCCCCCTTTGTAAGGTGGGATACTATTCTTTGTGCTGTTAATCTCCCATTTACCAAGGGGGAGATGTCCGAAGGGCAGAGGGGGTCAGGACGATAATTTACTTAAGGATAATTTAATTATTGTTTCAACTGCAGCAGCCGGTTCAGATTTTATTATTTCTTCAACTGCTTTTAATGCTTTAAATTCGTCAAACCCGAGAGATACAAGCGCTTCTACAGCTTCATTAGAGTATGAAACAGGGCCTGGAGTTTGAGAATATATATCTATTTTTTTTATTTTGTTTTTCAGCTCAAATATCAGTTTTTCTGCCTTGCTTTTGCCTATTCCTGGAATTTTTGTAAGTAATCCGGTATTTTGATTTTTTACTGAATCAACAAGCATGCTTATGCTGATACTTGATAATATTGACATTGCTATGGAAGGACCGATTCCGCTTATATTCAGCAGTATTGAGAAAATATCTTTATCTGATTCATTCAGAAAGCCGAATAATTTAAGCTGATCCTCTTTGTGAAGCGTGTAAATGAAAAGAACTGCATGCTTTTCATTTTGGAGTTTTTCAAAAGCTGTTAGCGGTATGTTTACAAGATATCCGACTCCTGAAACGTCAAGAATTATCTCTGTAGGTTTTAAAGTGTCAATTAATCCTGTTAGCTTTGCAATCATAATTAATCCAGTTTCATTTAATTGAGATGCTGTGCACTATGAGTGCTAAATTAATAAAATCACTTCACAGTTTAATATAAAATGGTCTGCTTTTACAAATTACAAATAATTTTATAAAGTAATATGTCGCATTTTTGATATTATTGTCAAAATAATTTTTATTGGTATATTTTTTTATTGCATATTTATTATAAGTAATAATATTTTTATATTACAAGCCAATTAGGCTTTTTTTATTTAGAAGAAATTAAAAATTTATTATATGATAAAATTTGAACATCAATTGGAAATTATGCAGCTGCTGGTTCCTTCATTAAGTGTTGGAGTCCTTTTCATTGGAATTGTTTTGTTTTCCTATATTTATAAAATAGCAAAGAAAAAAGTTTATCTTTCAATCCTGATTATGGCGGTTTTTTCTTTATTTTTTGTTTTAGGAGAATTAGGTGTTTTATTTTTCGGGGGATGGCTTATTGATCAGAACACAGGAAGACAATTTCACCGCATTGAACAGGTATCCGGAGTCTTTTTTATTTTTGCAGTTCCATATTTTTTATATCATATAACTGATCTTAAGCGAGGGTGGAAAAATTTTAATAAGAATTTAGCTTTATCAGGTTTAATAATTTCTGTGTTTATTGCAGTGTGCGCTTTTATTATACCGGATACTTTTATATCACTTGTTGCACAAAAAGAATCATATCTTAAATCCGCTGCTGATTACGGCAGAGGCAAAGAAGGACCGTTGTATCAGCTCAGAGATATAATTCTCGGGTTATTAATGATTTATAGTTTATTCTGTTTAATTTATGAAATCAAAGTTAATAAAAGCTATAAATATAAAATTTATGTTTTTATCGGCCTTGTAATTGCAATAATAGGAGCTGTTCAGGATATACTATTTGTTTATAACGATGTTTACTTTGGTTTGTTTCCTGACTCAAACTTTTCAAGATTTGCGCTTGGCATAACTCTTTTCGTTTCTTTTACTATGGCAGGTCTCATAAAACAATTCCTGGATCAGTCACTTGAGGCGGAAATCTCATGTAGAAATATGAATAATGCTTACAAGGCTCTTGAAAGCAGCGAAGGTAAATTCAGGCAGCTTGCTGAAAATATCAACGAGGTTTTCATAATATTTGATTTTATCAATAAAGCTGTTTTATATGTTTCACCTGCATTTGAAGCTATATGGGATAAGCCTTCATCAATTTTATTTGATGATCCATATTCCTGGATGGAAAGTGTTCACCCGGATGATAAAGTTCATGTTGAAAGTTTAAGTAAAGTAGCGCCGAAAGACGGGAAAATAGATTATGAATACAGGATCATTTCCAGGGAAGGCAACATTAAATGGATCAGCGACCACATTTTTTCAATTAGAAATGAAAAAGGAGAAGTTTACAGGCTTGCGAGGATTATCAAGGATATAACAGACAGAAAAAAAAGCGAGGATGAGCTTACATATATGGCTTATCATGATGTTATTACAGATATTCCAAACAGGAGAGCATTTTTTGAAAAATTTGAGGATCTTATAAAACAGGCGAACAGGAATAAAACATCAGTTAATATTGCTGTATTCTATATGAATCTGGATAGATTCAAATATATAAATGAGTCAATGGGCCATGAAATTGGCGATCAGGTTTTAAGAAAAATTTCCAGTAGAATAAAACTTTCTCTAAGGGACAGTGATTATTTATATAGAATCGGCGGTGATGAATTCAGTGTTATACTGCATAATATCTCGCTTGATATTGATTCAGGAAAAGTAGCGCAGAAATTACTCGAGGCAGTTTCAAGGCCAATGAAAATAGAGGAAAGGGAAATGTTTCTCGGCATTAGCATCGGTATAAGCGTATATCCAAAAGACGGAAATGATGCTTTTGTACTGATTAAAAATTCGGATATTGCACTACAAAATGCCAAGCAGGAACGAAACACATATAAATTTTATAATGAGGAAATGAACAGAAAATCCTCCGACAAAATAGAAATTGAAAAAAATCTCCACTATGCTCTGGAAAAAGAACAGTTTACTTTATATTACCAGCCATTTGTAAGTTTCAATGGAAATATTATAGGCATGGAAGCATTAATAAGATGGAATCACCCTGAGCTTGGTTTTATTCCTCCGGATAAATTTATTCCAATTGCGGAATCAACAGGGCAGATTATGAAAATCGGTGACTGGACTTTACAGGTTGCCTGCAGACAGATTAAGGAGTGGCATAAAGCCGGATTTGAGTCACTCAGGGTTGCTGTAAATCTTTCAGCAAGGCAGTTTCTTGATGAAGATCTTGTTGCTAAAATTGAAGAAATTATCAGGAAGACAAATATCAGCCCTTCATCTCTTGAGCTTGAAATAACAGAAAGCAGCGTAATGGAAAATCCGGATGAGGCGATAAATAAGATAAATCAGCTTTATGATAAAGGCATAACTTTTTCTATAGATGATTTCGGAACAGGATATTCTTCATTGAGCTACCTTAAAAAATTCAAGGTAAATCATCTGAAGGTGGACAGGTCTTTTATCAAGGATATAATAACAGATCAGAGCAACACTCAGATAACCAAAGCCATAATTGACATGGCTCACAATTTAAAAATGAAGGTTATTGCTGAAGGCGTTGAAACCGTTGAACAGAAAGAATTTCTGACATCTATTAAATGTGATATAATGCAGGGTTATCTTTTCAGCAGGCCAGTCCCGGCCGCAGACTTTTTGAAACTGCTGAAGATTGGGGATTTCAAGTAATTGAAAAAATACAAGATCCTGTCATATATAGCTGAATTTTTTATTCTGATATTAATCGTCTGGGGCGTTTCGAAATGGCAGGGTCGGAATCTGGTCGGCCAGAATGAAGAGGCTCCGGGATTTTCCCTTAAAACAGTCACTGGACTTGATATATCAACTGAATCATTAAAAGGCAAAAAAACCGTTATATATTTTTTCTCTCCTTGGTGCTCTGTCTGCAAATTAAGTTCAGGAAATATTACTTCATTAAAAAATTCAGTAAAAGATATAAATATTATTGCTATAGCTTTATCATGGGAAAAGCCTGATGATGTTCAGAAGTTTATATCTGACCATAATCTTGATGTTCCTGTTATTTTAGGCGATGATGAAATTGGAGAAAAATATAAAATTGAAGCTTTTCCCACAATTTACATACTTGACGAAAAAGGCCGAATAATAAATACTCTTGTTGGATACACAACTGAGCTGGGTCTCAGGATTAGATTACTTTAAACACAGGAGGTGCTGATAAATGGATAAAATCGAAACTGCAATAAAAGCAAAAATTGATGAAAACAGCAAACTATCATGCAAGGACGCATTGAATATTGCGAATGAATTGAATGTGAGTCCTGGCGCTGTAGGAAAAGCAGCAAACAATCTTAAAGTAAAAATTAAAGGATGCCAGTTAGGCTGTTTTTAATGAATTCTAAAGTACCTATTAAAGAAAAGATACAGAACTATTTTTTCAGATTAAATAACGGAATTCCTAAAGGTACTGAACCTGATATGAACATCAGGCCTTCAGCAAAAATAAAACCTACAATTAATCTGATTCTGTTTATAGCAACTTTCATAACAACTACCCATGCAGGAATCGGGTCTACAGGAATTATTGCCGATGATATTCTGCACGGTCTTAAGTTTTCTGTTACGCTTCTTGCAATTATTTCCGCCCATGAATTCGGGCATTATTTTGCTGCAAAAAAATTCGGAATCGATACTACACTTCCATTTTATATTCCGCTTCCTACTTTATTCGGTCAGCTGGGAATTGGTACTATGGGTGCAGTAATTAAAATTACATCACCAATTCCAGATAGAAGAGCCCTGTTGTATGTAGGAGCTATGGGACCGGTTGCCGGTTTTGCCGTTGCTCTTGCAGCAGCTGTTTACGGTATATCAGTTTCAGTAATAGATTATGTGCCAACAGTAACAGCTGGGGGATTTCCTGTATTCGGAGATTCTTTTCTTTTTGCAATGCTCACTAAAATTATTCACGGAAGTGTTCCTGCAGGCAAAGATCTTTATCTGTCTCCTTTTGCATGGGCGTCGTGGATCGGTTTTCTGATAACAGGTTTGAATCTTATGCCAATGGGTCAGCTCGATGGAGGACACATTCTGTATTCAATGTTCGGCAGCAGGCAGAAATTTGCAGGCTGGGCAATGGTTCTGTTTCTCGGAATTTTTTCTTTTTTCTGGCCAGGTTGGGTTGTATGGATAATTTTAACTTTTGTATTTCTGATGGTTGCTCATCCTCCTGTTCAGGATGCCGGAAATCTCACTAAGTTTGATTATTTCATAGGAATACTATGCATTGTGATTTTCTTTTTGACATTTATTCCGAAGCCGATTGATTTTATTTGAGATTGGGGTTTTAAGCCTGTTTTCACAGTAAATCGATACTCTGGCAGCTCATGGTTCGCCTCCGCACACCATTCGTAAATATTGTTCCGGCCGGATAAAACCGGCTTGAAAGCTCTGAATCCAACATAAACTAAAATAACTTTGGAGTTCGTTCGAATCCTATACTTGTCATAATCAAAGAGGGTGATGCTTGGGTTGATAATTCTATTATTTAATTCCGGGCGTTATTGGAATTATTATATTTCGCTTTGTATAATTATAGCGAAATTTTTTTATACTCTTTTTCAGGAATATAATCCAGTAATTGTTGATTTTAAACCAACTAATGCAATAAACTCACTCAAGAAAAATTCTTGCCTAAAATCATTCAAAAATATGCAATAGGCAACATTAGAAATTTGAAAATAGTGCTTAACAATTGTTTTATAAAGAAGGTTTATTATGATAAAAAAATGGATTATTTTAATAGCTGCTGCAGCTCTGATCACATCCTGCGGAACCGGAACAAAAAAAGATTCTGCATCCGGTGAAAAGCCAATTAAAGATTCTGCCTCTGCAGAAAAAATTGCCCGGGAAAATAAAAAATTTCTTGAACAGGATAAATCTGCTTCAGAGCTATTCAGGGTTCTCCTTACTTCCGATGAGTATGCCGTTTCTCAAATGAGATTTGAAGATTTTATCAAAAGAGATGATGATAAGGGCGGCGATAAATACATGAGCGAGGAAATAAAGAAGCTCGGCAAGATTGATGAGGTCAGGGAAGGTGAAATCCTGATCTGGCTTTTTCCAGATACAGGCAGAATCATGAAGATCAGGCCGCAGAGGCCTATTTATCTGATTGAAGTGGACAAGCTTCTGAATGATGACATACAGAGATGGAATTTTAAATTTCCGAAAAAAATTGTTGAGCCTACGAAATTTGAAATAAAATACAGGGTTGTACTGAAAAAAACGCAGACTGATGATGAAATTCTTCAGGAAGTCCGCCAGAAGATGAAGGACACTCAGTAAAAAACGGAGAGAGTAATTTTATTCATTCTGTCATTCTCCCGAGGGTGCTGGCCATCGCGAAGGCGGGAATTCATTTTAAAATAAGTTTTATTATATTGAAGCTATTCATTATTAAACGGAGAGAGTAATGCTTAAAGTAAAAGATTTACGAAATTCATTCATAGATTATTTTAAAAGCAAAGATCACAGAATCGTTCCTTCGAGTCCGCTTCTTCCCAAAGACGATCCTACACTGCTTTTTACTACAGCCGGTATGGTTCAGTTCAAGCCTATGTTCGCAGGAACTGTTGATCTTGAATATACAAGAGCTGCTTCAATACAGAAGTGCCTCAGAACAAGCGATCTTGAACAGGTAGGCCGTACAAAAAGGCACATGACATTTTTTGAAATGCTCGGCAATTTTTCATTCGGCGATTATTTTAAAAATGAAGCCATTGAATGGGCCTGGGAATTTTCAACAGAAGTTATTAAATTCCAGAAAGATAAAATCTGGATTTCAATATTTGAAAATGATGATGAAGCTTATGAAATCTGGAATAAAAGAATCGGAGTGCCGGCATCAAGGATAGTACGTTTAGGAAGGAAGGATAATTTCTGGGGCCCTGCCGGAGATTCCGGAGCATGCGGTCCCTGCTCGGAACTTTATCTTGACCGCGGCGAGGAATATGGATGCAAAAATAAGGACTGCAAGCCGGGATGCGACTGTGACCGTTTTCTTGAGTTCTGGAATCTGGTTTTTAATCAGTTCTATCAGGACACAACCGGCAAACAGATACCACTTCCTAAAACAGGAATAGATACCGGCATGGGACTTGAAAGGCTCGCAACACTTGAGCAGAATGTGGATTCGGTTTTTGAAACAGATGAGATGATGACTCTGATTAAATTTATATCTTCAAATACCGGGAAAGACTACAAAACACAAAATATAATACCAATGAACGTTATTGCAGATCACGCGCGGACTCTTTCGTTCGCAATGTCCGACGGCATCTACCCTTCGAACGACGGCAGAGGATATGTTTTAAGAAGGATATTACGGCGCGCTCTCCGTTACGGAAGAATGCTTTCAATACGGGAACCTTTTATCTACAGACTTGTTGATCCTGTTTCAGATCTTATGAGCCCGTATTATCCTGAGCTTAAAGATTCAGTGAAAAATATTAAAAACGTGATTGAATCAGAAGAGAAAAGATTTCTTGAAACAATTGAAAACGGTATGGATCGTCTTGATGAAATTATAAAGGGAATGAAAAAGGCTGGCGGAAAATTAATATCAGGCAGCGATGCTTTTACTCTTTATGATACCTTCGGCTTCCCTTATGAAATGACAGAGGAGATCGCCCAGGAGAATTCTCTTTCTATCGATAAAAGCGGATTTGAAAAAAACATGCAGGACCAGCGCGATAGAGGCAAACAAAGCTGGAAGGGCGCGGATGTTCTCGGAAAGGTTTTTGATGAAGCAGCTAAAACAGCAGGCGATACTGTGTTCCTCGGTTACGATTCTACATCAGCAGATTCGGAAATAGTTCTGGTTTACCCGGATGCATCGGATAATAAAATTATCAGGCAGAATGATGAGGGATTTATTGTTCTCAAAGAAACTCCTTTTTATGGAGAGGCAGGCGGTCAGGTCGGAGACATAGGGAAGATTACTTCCGGTACATCTGTTTTTGAAGTGAGCGACACAAAGAAAATAAATAAAACAATTATTCATATTGGAAAAGTTATATCCGGTGAATTTAAAACTGGCATTAAGGTGAATGCATCAGTTGATGTATTAAACAGGAATTTAATCAGGGCAAATCATACAGCAACCCATCTTCTTCAGGCAGCGCTGAGAAATCTGCTTGGAAACCATGTAAAGCAGGCAGGCTCGCGTGTTGATCCTGAAAGAATGCGTTTCGATTTTTCGCATTTCAGTGCGCTCAGTCACGATGAAATATCCGGCATAGAAAAAACAGTTAATGAAAAAATCTGGTCTAATATTCCAGTTAATACAAAGGTTATGAATCTGGATGATGCAGTAAAATCCGGCGCAATGGCTGTATTTGATGAAAAGTATGAGGATAAAGTCCGTGTTGTAACTGTTGAAGGATACAGCAGTGAGCTTTGCGGAGGAACACATGTTTCAAAAACAGGAGAGATCGGCTTAATAAAAATTATCAAGGAATCATCACCCGGTGCAGGGCTTAGAAGAATTGAAGCAGTAACTTTAAAAGGCGCAATGGAAAGACTTGCCAATTATGAAAATATAATTTCAGAAATTTCCGGAACTCTTAATGTTTCAGAGAACGACATAGTTAAAAAAATAGAAGACACTTCTGTGAAATATAAATCTCTTGAAAAGGAACTGGATAAAATTAAAAGAAGTTCTCTCGCTTCAGGTATTGATGAAATGATAAGCAAAGCTGTTGAATTAAACGGAATTAAAATTATTTCTTCAGTATTTAAAGATATGGATGCTGATTCACTAAGGGAGCTTACTGACAAAATTAGATCCAAGGTGCAGAATTCAGTTGTCTTGTTCGTTTCTGAAATTGAAAATAAAGCGCTTTTCCTTTTTGCAGCAACTTCGCAGGCTGTGAGCAAGGGTGCGGATTGCGGAGCAGTAATAAGGGAAGCATCAAAGATTGCAGGCGGCGGTGGAGGAGGCAGAAAGGACATGGCCCAGGCTGGAGGAAAAGATCCGTCGAAGATAGATGCAGCAATCAAGGAAGCTGTTTCCATGACAATGAAAATGCTGGGGAAAAAATAAATTATAAATTTACTGCATAAAAAAGGCAAATACGATGAAAATACTTTTTAAAAATTTTTTTGCGTTTTTTATTGGAATAATTGTTGTAGGGGCCGTTCATTATATTCAGTCATATTTTTCTGATACAGCACTGAATTTAAGAGCTATGATAATAGCGCCTTTAATAGGAGGGGGCATAACATTAATAATCTGGAATTTATATATTACAATTTCCAGATATAAAGATGAAGAATTTCTGTCAAATCAGCTTTACCGTGATTTCGTTGAGAATATTAATGATATTATTTTTTCCCTGGATAATACAGGAAAAATAACATACATCAGTCCTGTAATAAAACAGATTACAGGATTTGATCCAGCCCAGCTTCTTAATCAGCCTTTCAGTATTCTTGTTTACCCCGATGATTCGGCAGACCTTGAAAAAAGCATGCAAAAAACTCTTTCAGGAAATCTTGAACCTGCTGTATTCAGAATTGAAACTAAAGCAAATAAAATTAAATGGGTAAGAAGCTTTTCCAAACCTATTTATTTCAAAGGTAAAATTTCCGGAATGAGGGGAGTTATTGTTGATATTACAGATATCAAGAATACTGAGAAAAAACTTTCCTATTCAGAAAGTAAATTCAAGGCAATATTCAATAATGCAGGCGATATTATACTAATTCATAATTTCGGGAAAAAATTTCTGGAAGTAAACAATACTGCGTGTCAAATGCTTGGTTATACGAGAAATGAGCTGCTGGATATTAATCCAATTGAAATTTTTAATACTGATCTAACCAATGAAATGGCAGGTCTGGAAAATAAACTCCTTGCTGAAAAAAAATTATATTATGAAACAGAATATGTTACTAAAGCCGGAATGATCATACCGGTTGAAATCAGCAGCAGTATAATTGAATTTGACGGGAGCGAGGCAGTTCTCTGCTCTGCAAGGGATATCAGCGAACGCAAGGAGCTCATCAAGGAAAGAAAGCGAAGTGAAAGACTGGAATCGCTCGGCGTTTTATCCGGAGGAATAGCTCATGAGTTTAATAATCTGCTGATGGTGATAACAGGGAATTTATATTTTTTAATAAATCAGGCAGGCGATGAAAAGGACCGAATGGAGTATCTGCTTGATACTGAAAATGCCAGTAAAAGACTTCAAACGTTAACTGAACAGCTTTTAACCTATTCAAGAAACGAGCCTCTTGTAAAAATCACAGTTAATATTTATGATATAATTCAGAAAAACTGTATAAAATATATCATACCTCCGGATTATAAATATGAAATAATAAATGAATCAACAATTTCAGAAATTATTGCAGATGAAAGAATGATGGAAATGGCATTTTCAAGTCTGATAAACAATTCTATTCAGGCTATGAAGAATGGAGGTCTCATTATAATCCGTCTGGAAAATTATTATTCAGACGGCACTGGAGTTCTTTTGCTTAAAAGGGGGGATTATTTAAAAATATCCATTACAGACACGGGGCATGGTATTGATATGGGGATTATTGAAAGAATTTTTGATCCATTTTTTACTACTTATCCTGAAAAAAGCGGCCTTGGCTTAACCAATACATTTACCATCCTGAAAAGGCATGAAGGCTATCTTGATGTTAAATCTGAAAAAGGAGCAGGAACAACTTTCATTCTGTATATTCCTGTAAAAGAACCGTCTCATCTGTAATCTGCTAAAACAGCAGAAGTTTTTTTTTTATATTTTTTTAAAATTGCTTGAATTTTGAATTAATATTATGGGAAACTCTATAAATCAGTTTTTTCAGATAAAAATATGAAAAAAACTGATTTATACTAAAGTTGTGAACCCAAGGGAATGTCAATAAAATGATTTATCGAGATTCCCTTATGTAACATTCGCTGAAATGAACATAATTGAGGAAGGTCTATGAACAATTACGATAAATATTCAAAATGTATTGTACGGTCAGTCGGTCATATTTTCAAGAATTTTCTTGATGATAATATGGTTGAAGAAGTTTATACGCCCCAGAGCAATTCGAAGGATCATAAAGTTGCTGTAGAGATTGAAGGTACAATCCAGGGTGAGCTTGTAATAAATCTTCCGGATAAAACCCTTGCTCTTATAACAAAAAAGTTTATCAATAAATCTGATGCAAAACTTATAAAGAAAAGCTATGGTGATGTTGCAGGCGAGCTTGCAAATCTCATAACCGGAACTTTCGCAAATCAGCTCCAGTATTCGGATCATGAAATCCTTCTATCCCCTCCGGAATTTAATTACGATCTGGTTACAATGAAAGCTCTATATGAAAATATCAATCTGTCTTTCAGTTCAAAATACGGCGGATTCGATATTGACCTTTATTATAAAAATAACAATTAATTTAGAATACGAATAAGTCCAATAAATATATCCTTTGCTGCTGCAAAGGATATATTTAATTTGAAGTTTCAGGGGAACATTTTTCACATAGCTGTTTTTTAATGATTATGTAATTTGTTTAAAATTAATTTTTTTTCTGAAAATATTTATGTACTGCATATAGATAGAATTTAAGCACTAAAATATCTCGTTATGTCGCCTGAAGATTTTTTTAGAGGCAATAAAAATTGTTAATTTTATCTATTTTAATAAAAAAATAGTTGCTTATATTAAAAATAAAATATAATGTTACATTTTAAGGCAAGGAAGCCGTAAAATATTCGTAAAAATCTATTATGTAATAATCCAGGAGAATGATGTATGAAAAAATTTATGAAATATCTGTCTTTTTCCTTCGCTATTATTTTTACAGCTGCTGTAGTTGTAATGGCTCAGGAAACAAAGCCGGCAGAAGGCGCTAAAGACGACCCTGTAAAAAATGCGGATGGAACATTTTCAACAAAAAAATACAATGAAGCTGAAAGACCGGAAGATAATTATCTGATGAAATTTCGTGCAATTGACATCGTACAGAAACTTGTAAAGAGAAATCTCGAGCAGATTTATCTATTGAAAGTTATTGTATCAAATTTTTCAGACAAAGGCTGGAAACCTGATTATGATAAAGCATATGAGGGATATAAAAAAGCCATGGATCTTTATTATAAAAGAAACCTGATCTATGCAAGAGCTGAATTTGAGAGCAACAGAAAAGTTATAAACGATCTTATGAAAAAGATGGCAGAGGAATATAAAAAGGCAAATCAGGATATGCTTACTGAATGTTCAGAAAAAATTCTTAACAAATCGCTTGATGCCAAAACAAGATCTGATCCAAATAGAGACAGAGATCTTCAGAATCAGTTAATGAGACTAAAAATATCATACGGTCAGTTTGATGATGCTGAATATGCTATGCTTGATAACAATTATGAAACAGCTATATATCATTTCAGAGTTGGAAAATCATATGCTATTAAGATTCTCGAAGATATGGCTGAAGATGCAGCTACTGTTAAAGAGAAATATAAATATCATAAAGCTGATACAGTTAACAGAATTTTTGAAGCAGCTAAAGAAGAAACAAAAGGCGGCGGTACAACTCCTCCAGCCGGCAAGTAACGGATAATTTAAAAATATAAAATAAAAAAGGGGAGTTTAACTCCTCTTTTTTTATTGGTTAATGAGAAAAAATTTCATATGAAAATAATGGTTAGAATAATTGCTGTTTTTATTGCATTGTTTACTGCAGCTTTCATTCCTGTAAATATAAATAAACAGGAGTTCCCTCAGTATAGAGTGGTAATTGATCCAGGCCATGGAGGAATATGCAAACAGCCAATGAGTATTCACGGCGACAGATATGATTCAATATCAAAGAAGTATCTGGATAATTTTAGAGATGGAGCTGCAGTATATAATTTAAAAGAGCATGAAATAGTTTATTCCATTGCAGCAAAAGTTGAAAAAATTCTCAAACTTTGCGGAGAAGATGGGGATTTTTATAAATTTACAGAAATTCTAAAAAAATATACTGATGAACAGCCTCAAAGAATTATAATTTCGTACATGCTGAGCAGAGGCCCTTCCCTGAAAGAAAAGGATGCAGATTCCATGGAAGATCCCAATGCTGAATTCAGAGTTTTTGACTACCCTGATAAGCAGGGCAATATGAAACCAGGCAGGCTTTCCAAAATAAACAGTTTTAAACCTCAGCTTGTTGTTTCTCTTCATCTGGCAGGTTTTGCTTCACCGGATTTTATAGCAATGAATCCTGTTATACTGCCTCCAAATTCTTTTTTGCAGAATGGTTTGCTTTTATTAAGAAAAAAAATTTCAGACAGTTTTTTTTTCGGAAGTCCATACCAGGACTGGTTTGATGAAAGCAACAAGAGATCTTCTTTTCACTGGTTTCTAAATGACGTAAGCCTGTATTATAATTCATATCCTCTTCATAAAAATTTAAAAACTGATACTGCAAATTTTAAAGGATATAGACATAATATGGTTTCCTGGAAATATAAGGACGATGACGGCTGGGAAAAATTTGCTGAATCTCATCCTACATTCACGAGATATTCAGAATTATATGAAGATATAACTCCAACTGGAAAATTCTGGGATAGAGAAAAAAGTATTTATGAAGATTACAGAAGATCCGGCGGATACGAGGGCTTTGGCGGCGATAATGCATATGCTTCGTATGAACTGATTCGATATATGCTGTATGCAATGAATTTAAAAGGATACAGCAGCATTAGTCATGTTCCTGGAAAGCCATATATATCAATATGGGTTGTTCCACATCATATAAATGCTGTTTCTTCATTTATTGAACTTGGATATTTGAATAGACCTCAGGACAGATATATGCTTCTGAACAAACAAAATGAGCTTGCTGAAGGAATAGCGGTTGGAATATATTCAATGCTTACAGGATTGAAACTAAAGGATAATAAATTTAAACATAAGCCGAAAGGTTTTAAAATTGATTTTGATAAATATAAATTGCCGAATAACAAAACATATTTTGAAGATGCAGTGGAGTAGGGTATGAGAATTTCAGTTATAATTTTATTATTCATATCTTCAAACGTTTTTGCAGGATCAGATGAAATAAACAGATATTTTATTGAAGCTGCAGGGAATGTTAAAAATTCTGTGGTAAATATTATTATTTATGAAAAATCAGGAAACAAATCAATTAAGAAAATAGCTTACGGATCAGGAACAATAATATCAAAAAGCGGATATATTGTAACGAATTATCACGTGATGAAAAAAGGGAATTATTGCAAAATAATAAACAGCTCAGGGGAAACATTTAACTTCGAAAAAATAAACGGGAAACTTTTTATAGCAGATCAGAAAACGGACATTGCGGTATTAAAAATTGCAAACCATGGCAGCGAAGATTTCATTCCGGTAAAATTTGCGGATTCGAATAAAATTGAGGAGGGGGAATGGGTTCTTGCAATAGGAAATCCCTACGGCCTGAGACAGTCCGTCACATCCGGTATTATTTCATCAAAGGGCAGAGACAGCATCGGATTTGCAGATATTGAGGATTTTATTCAGACAGATGCTTCAATTAATCCCGGCAATTCCGGAGGACCACTTGTTGATTTAAATGGGAACGTTGTTGGAATAAATACTGCTATCAGGACAAATTCCGGAGGATACCAGGGTATCAGTTTTGCAATTCCATCAAATATAGTAAAGCTTGTAAGCGATGAGCTTATTAAGCATGGTAGAGTTCGAAGGGGCTGGCTGGGTTTTCTTGCAAATGAAAGGAAATCTATTCCAGCGGGAAAAAACGAAATCAGTGTCATATCAGTCATAAGTAAATCGCCTGCAGAAAAAGCTGGAATAAAAAAAGATGATATTATAAAAAAAATTGACGGAGAAAAAGTTCTGACTGTTGGAGCTGTTTTAAAAGCTGTAGGCAATAAGGCTATAGGGTCTTCAATTAAGATTACTGTTTTGAGAAATAATGTTGAAAAAGATTTTATTTTATTACTCAGAGAAAAACAGGATTATTTCAAGATTCAGGAAAGTATAGAAAATCTTTTCTCGGAATACGGAATTGATGTTGACGAAAACAGCGATTCCGGCGGTCCTGTTGTTACCTATACTTCGCCGGAAAGAATGTCTTCGGGAATTAAAAAAGGGGACATGATCCTTTCAGTTAATGGCGAAAAAACCGGAAGTCTTGAAGCGTTTTTATCTGTCATATCAAGAAAAAAAATTAAGTTTTTGGAAATATTAAGAGAATCTGCAATTTATGAAATTTCTTTTGATGAGAATTAAAATATATTATGAAAAGAGAGTTTCAATAAATTACTGTTATGAATAAGCTGATTTATAAAATAATTATTTTATCCATAGCTGTAATTATTTCAGGATCATTTATTTATGGTGATTCAAATAAAAAAGTAGATAGCCGTGTATTTTTAGGGAAAGAATTTTATTCAGCATTAGGAACTGTGGTTTTTTTTCAGAGAGATTCTTATCTTGATTCAAATTTAAAAAAGCCGGTGAGCGCAAGAGCTGTTCTGCAAATAATTGACCGTAAAGAGAAAAAAAATTACAGAGCAGTATTTGCTGATGAAGATTCCATAAAATACGGGTTTAAGATCTTTTATCACTTATATTTTTCAGAAAGTGATTTTATTTCATTGATGAAGGAAGGGGAACTGTATTTTTTTAAAGGGAAAATACAGGGTTGGACTCCGCTTGATTCACAAAGAAAAGAGTTTATATTTGATATAAATCTTGAGGAAATTTCGAGAGAAAAAAAATAATATTAAATTAAGAAGGGTATTATGGAAGATCTGAAAAAAGTTTATAAAACAATTATGGATGATCATTTTCCGGATGAAATGACCATTACATTCGGCAGCCAGAAATTATTATATAAAAAAAGAACTTGGAAAATTGAAGATCAGGGAGTAATTGTTGAGAAGGGATTAAGATATGGAGAAAATCCCGGCCAGGAAGCAGCAATGTACGAGCTTGTTAACGGGAATCTTGTTCTTGGGGAATGCAAATTTATTGAGCCGGGCAATTCGCTTGTAAGCGGTGTTGATGAAAATATGCTGATACAATTCGGGAAGCATCCGGGAAAAACGAATCTTACAGATATAGATAACTCTCTGAATATTCTAAAATTTCTCGGAAGCAAACCTGCTTGCGTAATAGTTAAACATAATAATCCATGCGGAGCTGCTTATGGATCTTCTGCTGTTGATTCGTTTAACAAAGCCTACAGAGCTGATATTATAGCAGCGTTCGGCGGCTGCGCTTCCTTTAACAGAACTGTAGATGAAGAAACAGCAAAGCTGGTTGCTGAAAAATATCTGGAAGTATTAGTGGCCCCGGATTATACAGGCAGTGCTCTTGAAATATTAAAAAAGAAAGTTAATTTAAGAATTGTTAAAATTGGAAAAATTGACAAACTTGAATCTTATAGAAGCAATGTATTTCCTGAATTCAAATCTTTGATGGATGGAGGAATTATTGTTCAGCAATCACAGGTAAACAGCATTAAATCAAAGAATGATTTGAAACCCGCCGAATCTGAATATAAAGGCAAAATTTACAAAATTGACAGACTTCCTACAGAAAAAGAATATGAAGATATGCTTTTCGGATGGTCAGTTGAAATGGGTGTGAGTTCAAATTCTGTTATATATGTGAAAGACGGCGTTACTGTAGGAATTGGTACCGGAGAACAGGATCGTGTAGGTGTAGCTGAAATCGCAGCATATAAGGCATATACAAAATTTGCTGATATGTTATGTCAGGACAGGCATGGAATATCCTACAAGGAGCTTGAGCTTGCGGTAACAAGAGGCGAAAAAGAAGAAATAATAAAACGTGAAATTGATAATGAAACTAAAAAATTAAAAGGCGGCCTTATAGGATCAGTTGCTGTGTCTGATGCGTTTTTTCCTTTCAGAGACGGTGTTGATGTAGTATTATCGCACGGTGTGAGTGCAATCATCCAGCCTGGGGGATCAGTACGGGATTTTGAATCAATAATGGCCTGCAATGAAGCAAACCCGAAAGCAGCAATGGTTTACACAGGCCAACGGGTTTTTAAACACTGACAGTTTTTTTAGTCAGCGTTTTTTCCGCTCGTATTCTTTCATATATTCATCAATTAAGCTTTTAGCTTTAGTATTATCTTTTTCAGAATCTTTGATCTGCTTATAATTTTTATTGAATATATTGATTGCAGCTGAAGCTATTCTTAAAAAGAATTTTTTTATGCCGTCATATATATCAGTAAAAAATTCTACAAATCTAATAGCAAATGATTTTTTCTGCATCAATGCAGGCTTAAGAGAAGTAAGAACTGTTTTTGCTGAATCAGTTGCAGTTGAATAGGCTGCAGCAGCAGGCGTTTTTACCCTGTACATATGAGGTATAGGACTCGGTCCAGTTGGTATTGTAATGGAAGGAGTTTTTGAGGCTTTTGATGAACTTCTCCAGAAGAAGAGTCCAGATTGAGACAGGAGCTCAATTACAAATAGTATAAAATAATAAATATACATGAATATGTTGTAGAAAATGCTGAAAAAAGTAACCCAGATCTCAAAAAAAGAAATCATCATATCAAGAGCAACTTTTCCAAAATCTATTATTTTGTAGAAAAAATTATAAAAGTTATCAATAGCGTTATTTGAAAATTGACGCACCATACCATATTTCATTAAATTCCTCCGAATGGATTATGCAGAAATAATTTTAAATTTTTATTAAATCGAAACATGTTTTCTATTTTAAGAATCTTTTTTTCAGCGTTTTATTAAACTGATTTTGATAGATATTATAAAGAGACAATATTATGTCAACAAATTATCGGATGCTTATGTTTCTGACTTTTCCTGAGAATCTGCGATGTTGTCTCTGGTTTTATAATATGATGACATGGCGCTAATTTCGCTTGCCTTTTTTATTTTTATCTGTCCGAAATTAAAATTTAAATTCTGATCGGATAAAAGCAGCGTGATGGAATTTTTATCTTCTTCCTGTGAGATATCATTCATTTTTAAAAGTTCATCAATTCCAAAATTAAAGCTGTGTGAAGAATCACTTTTTAATGATACGTTATCTTCAAGAAGTTTGTTTTCAAGAAACGCATAGATTTTAGTAACATTTTTTTTATACAATTTTGATTCAAGTCTTATAATTGAAAACCATACTCTCTGGCTAATTGCAGTATAGATTCTTTTTAAAATGCCCGGGGATTTTTCAAAAAGCAATGAAAGTGAATTGAGATTTATCGGAAGCAGCACAGTTCTTGATCGTGAAACTGCAGTAGCGTTTCTTGGTTTGTCTGATACTATGGCAAGCTCACCGAATATATCGCCTTCTTTCAGCATAGACAGAATCATATCTGTTCCATTTTTATATTTTGAAATTTGAACTTTTCCCTCTTTGATGATATACAGTTCTGTTCCGGGTTCTCCTTCACAGAAGATAATCTGTCCGTCAGTATATGCATTATATATGTCTTCTTTAATCGGCTCGGAAATTTTCCTGATGGATTCATCCTGAATTTCAGTTATTATTTTTTTTGCGTTATTTATTTCAGAAGATTCAGGAAATTGAGAAATAAACTGATGTAATATATAATTGGTAAAATAGTTATCGCCTATGTTATGATAATATTCCGCAAGTGAAAACATTTCAATGTCATCTGACTGATTTTTATAATTATCGTTTATAGAGAATATAAGTTCATCATATGCGCGTAATTCCTCTGCAAAATAATGAATAATCTTAAAAGCTATATCATGATTTTTCTGCAAGAGGTTGTAAAATTTTTCTCTTGATAGAAATACCAGAACAGAATCTTTTATTGCAATTGCTGTATGGAGTCTTGGCTTGCTTGACAGAGCTGATATGAAACCGATTATATCTCCTGCGTCTGCAGTTTTTCTCGGGATGGAAATTTTTTTACCTGATACACTCAGTTCTACAGCGCCGCTTTCAATAATATATACGCCATCAACATCTTCATCGCCTTCTATGTAGATATATGAACCGGTTTTAAATAATGTTTTTTTCTGATCTTCCATTTTATTTATATCAGCAAATCTGCAGATTATCTCTTACTTTATCGGAAATTTGCTTCCCGGAAATTAGCTCAATAAGTTTTAATGAAAAAGAAATTGCACATCCCGGGCCTTTTGCTGTTAATATGTTGCCGTCAATTTCAATAAATGAATTTGTTATTATGGCACCTGTGAGTTCCTTTTCAAAACCAGGGAAACAGACAGCTTTTTTACCTGCAAGAATTCCAGCTCTGCCTAAAACAATAGGTGCTGCGCAAATAGCAGATACAATTCCTCCGGATTTATTAATTTTTTTAATCAGAGATATTACATCGCTGTTTTCTTTTAAATTATTACTCCCGGGCATGCCTCCCGGCAGAGCAATACAATCGAAATTATAAGTCTCTGCATTTTTTATATTAATATCTGCAGCAACAGTGATATTATGTGCGCCAATAACAGGATTATCGCCAAGTGCTGCAGTTACAGCATTTATCTGTGCTCTGCGAAGCAGATCAGTTATAGTGACAGCTTCAATCTCTTCAAAACCCGGAGCCAGCGGAACAAGTACTTTCATATTAATCCTCCATGGATTTAATCAAATCGCATAAAGCTTTATCAATATCAGGAAGAAGCGTTTTAATTTTTTCATTTTCCTCTTTTGTAAAATCAGAAAGAACAAAATCTGCAATAGGGATTTCCGGGTGATGAGGTCTGCCTACTCCGAATCTGAACCTGTTAAAATCCGGATTGTTTGTCTGCTGAATTATTGATCTGATGCCGTTTTGTCCCTTATGCCCGCCGCCGAATTTTATTTGATATTCAGAAAAAGGGAGTTCTATATCATCATGAACTGCAATAAGATTTTTAATATCAGTTTTGAAAAAATTGAGAAGTTCCTTCACTGCTGTTCCGCTGTTGTTCATATAGGTTTGCGGAGCTGCAAGCAAGACTTCTTTTCCTTCTATTTGGCCTCTGCCTATTATTGAGGAATTCTGTTTCTGATTAACTTTAATCCCATGAGCTGAAGAAAAATATTCTCCAATTATGAAACCGATATTGTGTCTGTTTTTTAAATATTTTTTTCCGGGATTACCAAGAAAAGCAATTATCATCATATTTTTTCCTGGTTAATTATTTGGTGTTGAAGCCAGTGAAACAGCTTCATCATGAGATTTTGCTATAATTAAACTGTTTATCAATCCGATTATTGTAAAGGTCTCTTGCACTGCCTTATTGAGTTCAAAAAAAATAATTTTTAATCCTTTTTTCTTTATAATTTTCAAATTCATTATCAGAAGTCCAATGCTTGAGCTGTCAATAAAATCTGTATTCTTAAAATTAATAATAATATTTTTGTTTTTATTAATATTGGAAGAAAGGGATTTTTCAAATTCTTCCATCGTTTCAATTGAAATAAATCCTTCAGGAATTATTTCATTATAAAATTCGGTTTCTATTATATTTACTATCATATTTCTAATAAATATACTTTTTTTCAAGAATATATGTCAAAGATTTTTTAAGATTTTCGATTGAAATATCCTGTTTGATTTCAGCACCATTTTTTTCAGTAATTCTGTATGGAGTCAGCCGCGCTTTATCTTTTGAAAATTCAGTTTTAAAACTCACAGAAAAATTATCAAATGTCAGATCTGCCATCTGCATGCTTCCATGAAGAACAAGTACAGGTGTTTCATCTTTTGCTGCAGATAACATTGACACTCCGGGATTAAAATCTTTTTTTATATCTATGCCTGCATAATCAAATAAAGTCGGCATAATATCCATATGTGAAACTGCTCTATTGATTTTTTTATTTTTAATGCCTGGAAGTTTTATTATTATCGGAACTCGTTTTATATCATCAGTTAAAACGCTGTGGCCTATGATACCCGGGGCAAAACCTTCTCCATGATCTGAAACAATTATTATTTCCGTGCTGTCATATTTTCCGGAGGATTTTAAATATGAAACGATTTTTCCTATTTCATTATCAATCTGAATTGCTGAATTTTTATATCTGTTGAAAACTTTTTCCGAATAAGTCCGGGATTTAAGAGCAACCATGTTTATTGAATCCGGAAATGGTTTAAACTTTTCAGCAGCTTTATCAAAAAAGTATGTCCAGTGTGAGCTGTCAAGGTGGACAAACATAAAATACGGCTTTTTGCTTTTATGCTCTTCCATGAATGCGATTGCATTTGAGACAGTGTGATCATCAATTTCATTTCTCGGCTTATCCTTGTGTTCATCATAGGAAAGATATGATCTGTCAATCAGGCCGCTCCCGTTTATCCGGGATAAAAATTTATTCCAGTGCATATTTGCGGAAGCGGAAAGATATATATTATAGCCTGCTTTTTTAAATATCTGCAGAAGTACTGATCCGGAAGACTCTCCATTGAAAGAAGATATATCACTGTCTACAGTCCAGGAAGGCCTGTCAAGAAAAATCGTATTCCATGATAGTGAAGTATAAATTGCTGAGCCATAGGATTCTTTTATCTGCAGTGACTCGCTGTATATCTGATTCATTACAGGGCATATTTTTTTATCAACCATATCGTATCTGAAGCTTTCAAGTACAATGTATATTATATTTTTTTTATTGGAAGCAGGTTTAACAGAATCGATAATTTTTTTTATTTTTTCTTCTGATGGAGGAGGTGGTATTTCAAATTCAAGCGTATACCTGCCTTTTGAAAATAATGATAAATATAAGGGATATTCCCGTCTTGAAAAATATTCGTAGAAATTTTTTGATACAAACTGTTCAAGAATGTAAGTCATTAATAAAAAAAGCAGCAATATTGAAAATTCTGCATTTGTTATCGGGATGATAAAAGTATTCTGAAAGCTGCTGTAGATAATTCCACCAATATAAATAAGAAGAATTCCTCCTGCAGGAGCAGCTATTACAGAAAATCTCGGGAAACCTGCTTCCTCCATTGAAAGCATAAAGTCTCCGCCGATTGAAAAAATTTTTAAAGATTCGAATAGATTTATTGATGTGATAGACATCAGCAAAGCATTAAAAAGCAGCAGGAGAGTGAATGCAAATGCAGCTCCTGCGATGATGAATTTGATCCAGAAAATATTAATATTCGCAACAGCAAACATTAACAGACAGAAAATTAAAAATAACTGTAATGTATGTGATAAATATGGCCTTATTTTAAAATATTTAACTTTATAAAATACCGGCCATAAAAGAGCTGTTATTAGTAAAATTAAAAAATACAAGGAGATTATCATTGGTTATTCCTTTTTCAGAACAAGGGGATTCAGCCCCTTGTTCTTTTTTTGATATTATTCATTACCTGCTCAGAAATGCTCCCCGCTTTTTAAAGAGAAGGGACAGTGGGATGAGTTACTGCACCTTTAACTTTTTATTCAGCTTATCCATCATATAATATCCTGTTTTGGAATCATCAGCTGTTTTACCGTCTTCATTATAGAATTTCCAGTTTCCGTTTTTTTTATCGTTCATATAATCTCCCTCTGCCATGAGACTGCCGCCTGGATAATATTCCCTGAATTTACCATTCTTTTTATCCATCATATATTTTCCGCTGCCTTTTACATTTTCGGATTTAATTTTTCCAGTTGTATGAAAATCTGTCCAGTCGCCGTTTCTTCGGGGCTTGTTCGGCAGACCGCTCATATCGCCATGCCCAGTAAGTTTTCCATTTTCATATATTTTACATAATCCATTTACCATATCTTTGACAAGAGTCATTTCTTTTTCGAGAACTCCGCTTGCACTATAGAATTTCCATACTCCATTTTTTGATCCTTCTGCAGCCATTCCTTCTGATTCGAGCTGTCCTTCAGGATGAAAGGTCTGCCATTTCCCGTTCATTTTATCATTTAGAAAAGAGCCGGTCATTTGAATATTTCCATTTTTATGATACATAGTCCATGGACCGGTTTTCATTCCTTCTTTATTTGAAGCAGCAGGATTATCCTGCAGGTCCTGCTCGGTAACAGGCCTGAAACTTCCTTCCATCTTTTTTTTGCCGTCCGGATATAATGTTGTCTGGATTCCGTCAAGCTTGTCATTTTTATATATAGATATTTTGCCTACTGCGCCGCTCGTAGTATAATATTCTCTTGTGACGCCATTTTTTTTATTATCAGCAATCTGTTCATCTTTAACAAGAGTTCCGGATTTATAATATTTCTTTAAACCTGAAACAGTTCCATTAACATATGGAATTTCAGATTCAACTTCACCTTTCGGGGTATAATTTTTCTGAACGCCGTTCAGATTGCCGTTTTCGTATGGAGTTTCATTTTTCTTTAAACCGTTTTCATTATAAAAAGTCCAGAGACTATTTCTCTTGTCATCTTTAAAATCGCCCTCGGCTTTTTTCTTTGTACCGTTGCTTTTTTCAAAATACAGAATCCATGGACCTTCTTTAATGTTTTTGCCATCAACAACTTTTATAGAACCTTTGCCGGATAAATCACCTTCTGCCTGAAAGATTTCCATTATGTTTCCGTTTATTACGGTTTTAGGATAAGTTTCTGCTTTTATCTGCGCAGATGATGAAATTAAAAAGGCCATTGAAACGGTGATTATAGTATTCATTTTTATTTTCATGATATAGATCTCCTTTGAATAAGCTGTAAAATTATGATTATATTAAATATCCGGCGTCAAGAAAAATAAGCAATGCTTCTTAATAAATGTTGACACATTTTTTTATTTCACATTTTTAGTTATGGGGGCCTTAAAAATCATTTTTTTTTCTTTAATAATAAAAAATAAAAAAAGAAGATTTTTTACTTATGCTGCGAACCCGAGGGGATGTCTATTAAATGATTTATCGAAATTCCCTTATCAAAATATATATCAGGATAAAGCAATGCCCAGAAATAAATTTTTCGGATTTTTAGCTTCATTTTTTTCAATTTTAGCGGGAGCGGCATTTATTTTTTTTGTTTTCGTTGAAAAATCTACAGGAAATTTCTTTTATATAAATGATATTTTTATCGGCTCTGTGTTTTCATATTATGCAGTAGCATTTCCAGTTGCTCTTGTTTCTGTGGCTGTTGTTGGAACAGGATTCTGGATCGGTCTTACAATATTATCGATCAAGGTGGTGCCTCCAATGCCCGAACTCGTAGAAAAAAAAGACACAACTAAATTCAAAGCAGTTCTGCTTTGCACGTTTTCCTTAAGTGCAGGAGCAGCCATGATATACGGAATGTATATTAAAAGTTACTGGGCAATAGCAATTCCTGCAGCAGTTATTGCAATTGTTATACTCGGAGCTGTTTTCTGGGTTGGCCTTGCAATTTTAACAACAAGAAAAACTTTGCCTGAAAAATCCCCAGAGAAAAAATAATGAGGGTTCTTCTTCTATGCTACCGCGGAAATCCTTTCTGCGGAGGGCAGGGGATATATATTTATAATTTATCAAAGGAACTTGCAAAGCTCGGTGCTGCTGTTGATGTAATAACAGGCCCGCCCTATCCTGATCCAATGAATGAATGGGCTGAAGTTCATAAGCTCGACAATCTCAATATGTGGGCTGTTAAAACTAAAGACATTCCCTATGAAAAACTTGTTCGCGCTTTTTCCCCATGGAATTTTGTTGACTATGTTTTAACAAGGCTACATGTTTTTCCTGAAATGCAGACCTTCAGCATGAGAGCTTTTTTTTATGTGAAAA
>CAZGWD010000025.1:0-42788 GCA_964529415.1 uncultured Leptospirales bacterium
AAAAGCACGAAAAGCTTTTATCAATGAAAGAAAGTGAATTTCAGGAAAAAGAAAGTGAATTAAAAAAGGAATTTGAAAAACACAGGCAGGAGCTTGAAAGAATTGCAGGAATGAGCTCTGAAGAAGCCAAGCAGCTTCTTATGAAGAATATCGAGAATGATGCGAGATTCGATGCAATGAAACTCGTAACAAAGATTGAGGAAGAAGCAAAGCGAACAGCTGAAAAGAAAGCCAAGGATATCGTTCTTTCCGCAATACAGAGAAATGCAACTGAATACACTTCTGAGAGTACAATTACAACAGTTAATCTTCCATCTGATGAAATGAAAGGCCGTATAATAGGAAGAGAGGGGAGAAATATCCGCACTCTTGAAAATTTCACCGGCGTTGATATGATTATAGATGATACTCCTGAGGTTGTTGTAATCTCCGGTTTTGATCCTGTAAGACGTGAAATTGCAAGGCTCGCACTTGAGCGGCTAATTCAGAATGGAAGAATTCATCCATCGAGAATTGAAGAAGTTGTTGAAAAGGTAACGCACGAACTTGATGAAAGCATGCTTGAGGAAGGCGAGAAAGCCGCATATCAGCTTGGTATTCCGGGAGTAAATAAAGATGCGCTGTATAATATAGGCAAGCTGAAATACAGAACAAGCTACGGGCAGAGCGTTCTTTCGCACAGTATAGAGGTTGCTAATCTTGCAGGCATTATCGCAGGAGAACTTAATCTCGATCACAATCTTGCGAAAAGAGCAGGGCTTCTTCATGATATAGGCAAGGGAAGCGTTGTTGAAGGTGAGGGAGCTCACGCGATCATCGGCGCTGAAATGGCGAAGAAATACGGCGAGAATGATAAATGTGTGAATATAATCGCATCTCACCATAATGACAGGGAAGCTACTTCTTTCGAGGCTGTAATCATACAGGTTGCAGATGCTATATCTGCATCAAGACCCGGAGCAAGGAGAGAATCTCTCGATACTTATTTAAAAAGGCTTGAGAATCTTGAAAACATAGCCATGAGTTTTAAAGGCGTTGAAAAATGTTTTGCAATTCAGGCAGGCCGTGAAATCCGGGTTATGGTTGATAACAATCTTGTAAGCGATGAAAAAGCTGTAAGCATGGCGCGCGAAATTGCTTCAAGAATAGAGGGCGAATTAAAATATCCCGGAATTGTCCGTGTTACTTTAATCAGAGAAACGAGAGTTATTGAATTTGCTAAATAGAAGTTATTTTTATTGATAAAAAATACATTAAAAATAATGGCGATCGGCGATGTGGTTGGAAGCGCAGGTAGAAGCATTCTCGCAAACAAACTCAGCCTGTTGAAAGAAAGATTAAGGGCTGATATTGTTATAGTTAACGGCGAGAATGCTGCCGGAGGCAGGGCAATTACGCCTGAAGCGGTAAATGATATATTCCGCGCAGGCGCTGATGTAATTACAACCGGCAACCATGTCTGGGATAACAATGATATTCTCAAAATTATAGATGTTGAACCTCATCTTCTCCGGCCTGCAAATTTCCCTGCAGGCGTCAGGGGCAAGGGCTTTTATATGTTGAATTATAAGGGTGCAAAAATCTGCATAATCAATTTAATGGGCAGGGTTAATATGTTCCCCATGGACTGCCCTTTCAGAAAATTTGACGAGATATATGAAATGAATAAAAATGAAGCAGATGCATTTATCGTAGATTTTCATGCGGAAGCCACTTCTGAAAAAAGGGCTTTCGGGTGGTATGCCTCTGAAAGGGCAACAGTTGTTTATGGTACTCATACCCATGTTCAGACTGCTGATGAGGAAATTTTAAACGGGAAAACTGCATATATCACTGACATCGGCATGACTGGATCTTTTGATTCTGTAATTGGAATGAATAAGAACTATTCAATAGAAAAATTTCTGAAACAGGTTAAAGTAAAACTTGATTCTGCAACTGAAAATCTTAAGATAAACGGTGCTCTGTTTGTAATAGGTAGCGGCGGAATTCCGCAAGAGATAATCAGAATTTCCGAGTAAATGGCCATGTTGCTTGATAAGATCAATAGCGTAGAAGACCTTCGTAAGCTGAAATTGGAAGAACTTCCTCTTCTGGCAGACGAACTGCGCGCGTATATAATAGACGTAGTATCAAAAAATGGCGGCCATATAGCATCCTCGCTCGGCGTAGTTGAGCTTACAATAGCGCTACATTACACATTACAAACTCCAATAGATAAAATCATCTGGGATGTGGGCCATCAGAGCTATGCCCATAAAATATTAACAGGCAGACGCGATCTGTTCCCGTCGATCAGGCAGTATGGAGGAATAAGCGGATTTCCCAAGAGAAGCGAATCTCCATTTGATACATATGATACGGGGCACAGCAGCACCAGTCTGTCGCTTGCACTTGGCGAAGCTGTTGGAAGAGATTTCCAGGACGAAAATTACGAAATTGTTGCAGTTATAGGCGACGGTTCCATGACAAGCGGCATGGCTTTCGAGGCGCTCAATCAGATCGGACATCTGAAAAAAAATCTTATTATAATATTAAATGATAATGAACATTCCATTTCTGAAAATGTCGGAGCGCTTTCCTCGTATCTGACGCGTGTAATATCCAGCCATTTTTACAACACTGTGCGCAGCAGTTCCATTGAGATAATGAAAAAAATACCTAAAATCGGAAAGCATATGTATAATTTCATGCTGCGTACTGCAAACAGCTTCAAGGGTACTCTTGTTCCGGGAATTTTTTTTGAAGAGATGGGTGTACGATACTTCGGTCCGATTGACGGTCATGATACGTCAATTCTTGTTGAAATACTCCGCAATATCAAAAATGTTGAGCCTGGCCCTAAAATAATTCATGTGATAACCAGGAAGGGCAAGGGATATCTTCCTGCAGAGATGTCTCCTTCAAGATTTCATGGAGTGAGCCAGTTTGATATCAGTACAGGCAGGACACTGGCTGTTAAAAAATTCGACACATATTCTGAAGTTGCAGGCAAAACTCTCGCTGAAATTGCAGTTAACGATAAAAAAATTGTAGCAATCACCGCTGCCATGATGGAGGGAACCGGTCTTTGCGAATTTGAAAAACATTTCCCTGACAGGGTTTTCGATGTCGGAATAGCTGAACAGCATGCAGTTACATTTGCAGCAGCTCTTGCTTCAACCGGTATGAAGCCTTTCGTATCAATATATTCCACTTTTTTACAGAGAGCTGTAGATCAATTGATTCACGATGTATCAATAATGAATCTGCCTGTTAAAGTGCTTATAGACAGAGCAGGCATAGTAGGCGAGGATGGCGAGACTCATCATGGTTTGTATGACATAGGCATAATTAAAAATATTCCTAATTTTATTTTTTTATCGCCTGCCAACGGCATAGAGCTGCGCGATATGATATATTTTGCCGCAGACTATGATAAAGGCCCTGTTGCAATTAGATACCCGAGAGGAAAAACCCGCGAAGAGATAAATTACTCTCATCATGAAAAATTTATACCTGGTAAAATTAAAATTCTTTTCCCTGGAAAGGATATTGCCCTGCTTGCTCTGGGCGACATGACAGCAACTGCTGAAGAAATCAGAAAAATTCTTGCTGATAAAAAAATATCAGCAGGTGTAATTAAAATCCAGAGCATTAAACCTCTGGATGTAAATGGTATTGAAAAAGTTTTAAAAAATGTAAAAACATTCATTACCCTTGAAAATGGTCTTTTAAGCGGAGGTGTTGGCGAGGGTATTCTTTCTGCAATCCGTCCTGAATTAAGGGTGAAATATCTTTTCAGTACCGGTTTTCCGGATAATCTGATTCCGCACGGCTCTCATGATGATCTGATGAAGGAATTCGGGCTTGACTCTGTATCAATTTCCAAAAGAATTTTATCTCAGCCTGCTTTTAAAAAATTTAAAAATTAATTCCGGATTGTTATGAATGTGATGGTAATGCAATATTTATTCCCCTCATCCCCCAAAGGGGGCGAGCAGTAGTTAGAAACGAGTGCTTTATACGAATCAATGAATTGTCGCAGAAATGATTAAATAGAAATTATCGATGAAGTGATTATTGATCAAGTGCCCCCTATGGGGGAAAGGGGGTTTGAACTAATCTCCATTTCTTTCACATTTCGTAAAGTTATATCATTGAGTTCAATGGGAGCATTCATTAAAATAATCATGAAAAAAATACGACTGGATCTATATTTGGCTGAAAATGCTTTTTCCCAGACAAGAGAAAAAGCCAGGAAGGATATTCTTGCAGGCTGGGTAAAGGTTAACGGTGAAACTATAAGAACAGTCTCCAGGCTTATTACCGGAGATGAAATTATTTTGGTGGAGAGGAAGGGCGGTGATTTCGTAAGCCGCGGAGGGGAAAAACTGAGCCGTGCACTTGAAAAATTTACCATTGATGTTTCAGGCAAAACCGTTCTTGATCTTGGCGCCTCCACAGGCGGATTTACTGACTGCCTTTTAAAAAACGGCGCTTCTTTGGTCTATGCTGTTGATGTAGGATACGGGCAGCTTGATTATTCTCTCAGAACAGATACCAGGGTTATTGTTATGGAGAGAAAAAACGCCAGGGATTTAACAAAAGACGATTTTACTGATAAAATTGATTTTATAACTGCAGATCTATCATTCATATCCATTGTTAAGGTTATTGATAAAATTAAGCATCTATTTGAGGATACTTGCGGAGTTATTCTTATTAAACCGCAGTTTGAATCCATGCCTGGCGAGCACAAGAAGGGTGTAGTTAAAAATCCGGATATACATAAATTGATTCTATCAAGAACATTAAAAGCCCTTTTAAACATGAATGTTGAATTTCTCGGATTAACATTTTCTCCTCTTAAAGGCCCGGCCGGAAATATAGAATTTCTCTTTTATTTTAAAATAATCAAAGCAGATTCTGAGAAAAACAATCCATCCGGTCTGGATAAAATAGTTAATGATGCTGTTGACGAAGCCCACGAAATTTTTAACCGAAAAAAGTAAACAAATGATAAATATTTGTTGACCGCGTAAATAAAGTGAAATTAACTCGAGTCAGATAGATATAATATTAAATGCTATTAAATTAAGGAATTCATTGTTTTTAAAAATCCCCCCAACCCCTTAAGGGGGCGCTTTTCCGGTAAAACAGTGAATTTTATATAAAAATTTTTAAGTCCCCCTCGGGAGGATTTAGGGGGCTTTAACCAACGCTAATGAGTACATATTAAGGATGTTGATTTAAAAAGTTTTAGTTATAATAATTTTTATGGAGTCTTAATGAAATTTAATATATTCATAATATCACTGCTTTTAATTCCTGCAATTCTATCTGCTGATATTAATATGTCCGGAGTTATAGCATATCCTGTTCCTTTTAATCCGAATGTAGTCGCGAATTTGACAATTAAAATTGATTCTTTAATTGTTGGAGGTTCAGCAAAAATAAATATATATGATGTAAATGGTGATATAGTATTTACCCAGAATTATACTCAAGTCATTAATACATGGAATGGAAGAAATAACAATGGCAGGCTGGTTGCGCCTGGGATGTATATAATTAAGGTTGAGCTTCAGAATAATGACGGCAGCACAGGTAAAAAACTTATAAGGATACTTGTAAATTATTAATAATATGAAAACGCTAAAGCTATTATTTATAACAGCAGCATTCTTTGTATTTTCATCCAATGCATTTGCGGATAATTTCGGCGGAGGAAGCCGGGCTTCGTTTACAAGAGGAGGCTGGGTTGGCGCTGAATATATTGCAATGGGAAAGGCTGCGGAAGTTATTGCAGATGATGCATTTGCTATATACTGGAATCCTGCTGGTTTAACGGGACTAACTGAAGGTAAAAATCTTTCTTCAGATGATATAACAAATAAAGCCAGAAGCGGAAATATAAGTGAAATTACAGAGGACGCTCTTCTTGCTTTTTCTGATGACCAGAAAAAGAAAACCATTGTACATATTGGAATTTCCGGATCAATACTCGACGCATGGAGAAATACGGGTTTCGTTGGAGTTGCTTTTAATCTTCCGGCTGGAGTTTTTGGAATAGGCTTTTATTCGCTTTTTTCTTTAGGAATTGAAGCAAGAGATGCGACCGGAGCCCTAATCGGCAGTACTAATTATTTATCTGGAATTTCATTTTTATCATACGGATTATCAATAGGAGTTGTTTCTATCGGGGCATCTCTAAAAGTATTATATGAAGGTATTGGGGATGTCAATTACCTGGGTTTTGGCGCAGACGTTGGAGTGAATGTTTCAATTCTTCCTTTTATAAAAGCGGCTTTTGTTGTTCAGGATATCTGTACTGGATTATTTCCTCTGGCTGCGAGCCCTGTTATAGGGCAGAAGTATGACTTCGGGTATCCTACTCTAAAACTCGGCCTTGCAGTTGAAACGGATTTCGGTCTTACAATAGCATTCAGTCTTGTCAAGAAAATAGAAATTGATCCATTCGGTTTCAGTTTCGGAGTCAGATACGATGTGGCAAAATTTTTCACGTTATCACTTGGTGTAAGCGATCTGCTTTTTTCAACTGGTGCTATTATAAAAATATATTCATTCAATATGGCTTACGCTTTTTCAATAGACAGAATTGATTATGGATATAATCATACAGTATCCTTATCCATGCTTTTTTAGGCGGATAGGAATGTCTGTAAAAACAAAAATTATGGGAATTTTAAATGTCACTCCTGACTCTTTTTATGATGGCGGAAAATATATCAATACTGATGACGCAGTCAGCAGGGCTGTTGATATGGAAAGATACGGAGCGTCAATAATCGATATAGGCGGTGAATCAACAAGGCCCGGATCAAAACCTGTAACACTTGAAGAGGAACTGAAAAGGGTTATCCCTGTTATCAAAAGATCATCTGAAATTCTGAAAATTCCCATTTCAGTTGATACAAGTAAATCTTCAGTAGCCGAAGAAGCTTTGAAAAACGGAGCAGAAATTATCAATGATATCAGCGGAATGACCTTTGACAATAAAATGCAGCCGCTTGCTGCAAAGTATGGAGCCACGGTTATAATTATGCATATAAAAGGCGTTCCCGAAACAATGCAGAATAATCCTGTTTATGGAGATATTGTTGAGGAAGTAATTGATTTTTTCCTTGAACGTATTGATGAAGCAAACAGTTTCGGTATAGCAAATGATAAAATTATCCTCGATCCGGGAATTGGATTCGGCAAATCAATGGAGGATAATTATATTCTTCTCGGGAATATTCATAGATTAAAAGAGCTTGGTTTTCCGGTTTGTATCGGCCTGTCGAGGAAATCTTTAATTGGAAAACTTTATAAAGAAAGCGAGGACAGACTCCCTGCCACAATAGCTCTAAATTCAGCTGCAGTTTTAAACGGAGCTGATATAATCAGAGTGCACGATGTTAAGGAACATTCTCTGGCAATGAGCGGTATTGATATGATGCGAAGGGTATCGTAATTTAAATGGAAATGTTCATAGATAAAATTCAGCTTTTAATAAGTCCTTTCTGGGGATATATCAGAACTGTCCTTGATATTTTCGCAGTTGCATTTATTTTTTACTGGGTATACAAATTTTTAACCAATACCAGGGCAGTGCAGCTTATTAAAGGTGTTCTTGTAATTTTTTTAATAGCTGTTGTTGCTAATTTATTAAAGCTCGATACACTCGACTGGTTAATAACCAATATAACATCCTATGTTGTTATTTCAGTAGTTATTCTATTTCAGCCGGAGCTGAGAAGACTTATTACCCAGTTTGGACAAAGGAACTGGCTTAATGTTGAAACCAATAAGGAAGCTTTTGCTCTTGATGAGCTTGTTAATGCAATTGAAGAAATGGCTGAAGAGAACATCGGCTCGCTAATTGTAATAGAGAGAAAAACAGGCCTTAAAAGTTATGCTGAATCCGGTGTATCTGTTAATGCTGCAATATCTGAAGAGCTGATCCGCACAATATTTTTTCCTCTTACTCCGCTTCACGATGGAGCAATAATTATCCAGGAAGGGAAAATATCAGCAGCAGCATGTTACCTTCCTCTTTCTGATTCTAAGCAGCTTAAAAAACAGCACGGGGCAAGGCATAGGGCCGGGCTTGGCATGGCTGAGGAATCAGACGCGCTGGTTCTTGTCACATCTGAAGAAACAGGCGGAATATCTGTTATGGTAAACGGCAGGATGATGGCTAAAATACGGGTTCAGGATTTAAAAAATATGATACTTTATTTCATGAATCCCAAGACTGCAGCTGAGGAGTCGTATAAAATTAAATGAAAAAAATGTTCGGATTTATTGATTTCAAATCAATAGAGGATAAAATAAGAAAAATTCCCGTTAAGAAGGAAACTGCTGCCAAGGTAATAAGTTTATTGCTTTCAGTTGCTCTCTGGGCATATATAAGCAGCACAAGAATGAGCGAAATAAAATTCAAGCTTCCTGTAGAAACAAGAAATCTGCCTGCGAGTATGACTGTTTCAGATATGCCTGACCGGAATCTGATTGTTGTTCTTGAAGGCAAAAAAGAGTTCATGAAAAATGTAAGCAGTAAAAATATAAAACTTTTTGTTAATCTTGAAAATTCAGTTCCGGGTGAAGCAAAAGAATATCCGGTCCAGTTTATGAAATATGAACTGCCTGAAGGGGTCAGCGTCAGCCTTCCAAAATCAGAAATTAAAATAACATCAGAAAAGATAATTGAAAAAAGAGTGAGGGTGATTCCAAAGATTTCCGGAAGTCTTAAAAGCGGAAATATAATAGGAAAAATTACAGTAACGCCGGAATTTGTTCTTGTAAGAGGAGCAAAATCATCTGTCAAGGATATCAATTATATTTATACAGAAGATATTTCTATTGAAGACGAAACTGGCGAAATAGTTAAAGAAGTGGAACTTGCGAGGGAAAATCTAAAAGAATTGTCTGTAAATGAAACCACAATTCATGTGGTGATTCCAATAATAAATTACGGGGATCTTTACAGTCTTGATGTGCCTATTATTATAAAAAATATGGATAAAAATTATAAATATATGCTTGAAAATCCTACAATCAAAGTTTATATGAAATCATCAGATAAAAAAGGCATTCTTCCGGGAGATATTGAAGCATCTGTAGATGCAGGACTGATGCAGCTGAAATCTACTGCCGGAACAGACCGGATGAAGGTTTCACAGGATCTTGCAGCGTCTGTTAAGATTAAAAAATACGGAGATTCCATACAGGTGGTTTCAGTTACTCCGGAGAAAATAAATTTAAAAGCTGAAAAAAAATAAGGAGAACTTATGTCCGATATTAAACTCTGCATAAATATAGACCATGTTGCAACATTAAGGCAGGCCAGAGGCGGAACACAACCGGATCCAATAAATGCTGCACGTATAATTCAGGAAGCCGGCGCTGATGGAATAACTGTTCACTTGAGGGAGGACCGCCGCCATATTCAGGATGATGATATTTATTCACTGAAAGAAATAGTTGCTGGAAAATTTAACCTTGAGATGGCTCTCTCGAAAGAGATAATGGCTATTGCAAAAAAAGTTTTACCTCATCAGATAACTATTGTTCCTGAAAGAAGGGCGGAACTTACTACTGAAGGCGGCTTGAATGTTGCTGATCATTTTGACAAAATCAGGAATGCTGTTGATGAGTTTCATGAGTTTGGCATTCTTGTTTCGCTTTTTATTGAACCGGATAAAGAAACAGTTGAACTGTCAAAAAAAACCGGTTCCGACTTTATTGAAATTCATACCGGAGCATACTGCAATGCACACGATAGAAATGAGTATGAATTAGAGCTTGAAAATATATATGTTGCAGCAGAACTTGCTTTAAATCTCGGATTGAGAGTGAATGCCGGTCATGGTCTTAATTACCATAATATCAAGCCGATACTTAAAATGCCCGGCCTTGAAGAATTAAATATCGGTCATTCAATAATTTCAAGATCAATTTTTGTCGGAATAGAAAATGCAGTTATTGAAATGATTGATATTGTCAGGGGCTGATATCCGATGATTGCAGGCCTGTTTAAAATTATAATTTTATTTCTCGTCGTTTATTTTGCGATTAAGCTGATAAGATTTATTCTGCTTCTTATGAAAACAGCAACAGTAAATATCAACAATGCTTCCAAAAAAAATAATTCTGTTGATGAGAAAATAAAAAAGAAGTCTGATATTATTGAACTGAATAAAGATCAGTACAGGGTGGACTAATTCACATGAAAATTTTTCACCGGATAATTTTATTTTTATTTATTGTATTTTTCAGCTCTTGCGGAAATATTAAAGGTGAATTTTCTTTTAAGAATCCAGGAGATGGCGAATACAGAAAAAAACACGAACAGATAGAAGTGGCATCCAATGCCGAGCTTCTATGGATTTATAAATTTCCCGGCACATATAAATCTTCTGTAAAATTCTCTGTTATTTATAAAAAGAAGGAACTGGTCTGGGTTGACATAATAAATTATACAGATGAGATATATTTTGAAAAATCGCAGCTCTTTGGTTCAATTAAAGAGCTGCCGCCCGGTGAATATGAACTTGTAATTTTTAATATGGGAACTAAAAAAATTACTGATTCATTGTTTTTTAAAGTATATGATGCAGATGATGATGAAAATCCATCTGAAGATAAGTCCTGATTATTTTATCCAATCCCTGATGATTTTTCCCGATTCTTTTTTTATCCAGTCCGCCTGTTCGTTTCCATGTTTTACTGCTTCATCTTTTGTAAGAGGAATTTTTTGGCCGGAATAAGACAGAAATGCAGCATATAAAACCGCAGCTAATAAAATAAAAAGAGCTATTTTGAATAGCTCTTTAATAATTGCAACTGCAATCAGTATAACTCCAATTAGAATAACAATAAATATAAGTTTGTCTGCTGTTATGGCGTTTAATAGGTTTTCCATGAGGGTTTTTTCATTAGCGGAGGAGGGACTCGAACCCCCCACACCACGGATATGAGCCGTGTGCTCTAACCGACTGAGCTACTCCGCCGTATAAAATTTAGCGCGGGCAGGATTTGAACCTACGACCTTTGGGTTATGAGCCCAACGAGCTACCAGGCTGCTCCACCGCGCGATCTTAATAAGCAAAGTATTTAAATGAGCCCATAGTGTCAACATTTAATTTTAATTATTGTTAAATCATAAAAAAAATTATTGACCGTTGTTGTTTTAAGATGTGGTAATTTATCAATATTCATATTGTCGCTATTAAATATTCAACTATTGCTCTGTCATTCCGGTTTTGTGACTTGTGCTGAGCTTGTCGAAGTATAGCAAATACCGGTCTTGCACCCTTGGGTGAATCTCATAAGATAATATTCTCTGAGATTCCCCCACAGGGGGCAAGACCTGCATGCGCAGGAATGACTGAAATTATGCTAAAACAATTATTATCTGAAATATAAAAACAGAGGTTTTATGTTTAATCCATTAAAAATATTTAAAAAGAATAAAGTGGGCCTTGCACTTGGTAGTGGAGGAGCAAAGGGAATTGCACATATTGCAGTAATTGAATATATGGAAGAAATGAATATCCCGATTCACTATATTTCAGGTTCGAGCATCGGTTCAGTAATTGGAGCTGTTTATTCTGCTGGTATGCTGAAAGAATTTAAAGATGCTGTTCTTAATCTCACAAAAAAAGATGTAAGATCTCTTTTTGATCCTGTTCTTCCCAGATCAGGGCTGCTTCGGGGCGCAGATGCCATGAATTTTATAGGGAAATTCATTCCAAAAGAGTTAAATATTGAAGATCTGAAAATTCCATTATCTGTTGTTGCAACTGATTTTTTAAGCGGAAAAGCTGTTATATTTAATAGCGGAAATCTGCTTGATGCTGTGAGAGCGAGCCTGTCGATTCCGGGTATTTTTGTTCCTGTAAAATTTAAGGACACTTTTCTTATAGACGGAGGCGTCGCTGATCCTCTGCCCATAAATGTTGTAAGGGATATGGGAGCGAATCTTACAATTGCTGTAAATCTTCATCCCGGTTTAAAAAAAAGAAAAATAGATAAAATTATAAAAAAAATCAAACCGGAAAAAAGCATTGGTGTGAATTCAAAATTTATTCAGATAATTGAAGAAAAGGTCAAATCAGGTAACGGCATTTCCAAAAGCGGTTTTTTTTCTACAATTGAACATTTTCTCGGATTGGATGAAAAAAACGATATGCCTAATATATTTGAAGTTATAATGCAGTCTGTTGATATAATGGAATACATAAATACAATGTATACTCTGCAGACAAATCCTCCGACAGTGCTGATTGAGCCTCAGCTGCTTGATACAGGAACCATGGATTTTTTTAAAGCAGGTAATATTCTTATTGAGGGCAGGGCAGCGTGTGAAAGGGTGAACCAGTCTTTGAAGGGAAAAGTGAAAATATGGGTTTGAGTTATAAAAAAAGGGCAATAGATTTTTTTAAAAATAATTATTATCTCCTCACCTCTCTGATGTTTTTTTTATCCTGGCCAACATATGATATCTGGTTTTTAAAGGCATTTCCTGTATTCGCCTGGATTGTTTTTATTCCTCTTTTTATGTATGTAAAAGGAAAAGATTATAAAGACATAGTAATAAAAACATTTATAACAGGAATTATTGGAAATTATTTATCCTACAGCTGGATAGGCCATTTCGGAGCAAACATGCCTGGCGGCTCAGTGATCGTTTTAGGTTTTCTGATGCCTTATATGACTGTGTTTCTGATCATGAAAATTATCGGTGCGGAATTTTTATCAAGAAAATTTGAAAATTTGAGGTTTGTTATATATCCGGGTATGTGGATTTTTGTAGACTGGATTAATTCCCTTGGATTTATTACATTTCCATGGGCATATATGGGATATTCACAATATCCCATTGTTCCAATGATACAGATAGTTTCTATTACTGGTATTTTAGGTTTAAATTTTATCATAATACTTTTTAATATCACACTCACGGAAATGATCCGGTCTATCTTTCAGGAAAAAATTTCTTTAATTAAATGTTTTAAATTATCTCCCGGAATAAAATTTATTTCAGTAATAATTTTAGTTGTTTCAGTTTTTATATACGGCCTGGTAAGGGTCAATTTAGCTGGTATTGAATACAGCGGAAAAATGAAAGTAACCATGATCCAGTCATGCATATCTCCATGGACGAGCTGGAATCAGAATAAGCACAGATATTTATATGAACTGAAAAGCCTTACGAATGAGGCGCTGGCTGATAATCCGGATCTGATAATCTGGTCTGAGTCTGCGACTCTTGAGGCTTTCAGTTACAGTTATTCAAGAAATTATAAAACTCCATTTCAGAAAGATATTCTTGATTATATGATGAGCACAGGCAAGCCATTCATTACAGGTGAGATCGGCATTGTGGAATCTGACAAATCAGGGCGATACAGAAGAATGCCTCAGAATAATGCTGTTCTTATAAATACATCCGGCATTCCGGAAAAAGCATATTCCAAGATGATACTTGTTCCTTTCGGGGAATGGTTTCCCTATGAGAAATGGCTTCCATCAATTAAGAGACTTCTTGATACCTTCGGGGCTTCTGATTTTGTTCCGGGAAACAATCATGAAATATTTGAAGTCAATGGATCAAAATTCGGAGTGCTGGTCTGTTATGAAGGTCTTTTCCATAAATTATGCAATCAGTACGGCAAAGCAGGTGCGGATTATTTGATAAATATAACAAATGACGGATGGACTGATACATATGCAGGCCATATGCAGCATTCTGCAGTTTCTGTTTTCAGGGCTGTAGAAAACGGCATCTGGTATGTACGTGCAGGCAATACAGGCCTCACAGCAATTATTGATCCTTCCGGAAGAATAGTGAAGTCAATTCCCCTGCTGACAAAAGGTTATCTTTCGGGATCGCTTGATTTTAAAATGAACAGGAAAACTTTTTTTGCATCAAATGGAGATGTTTTCTTTTTTATAATTGCTGCTTTCCTCGGAGTACTTTTTTCAATTCTTTTATTTAGAGTAATAAAAAGAAAAGTATGATATAAAATAAATTTAAAGCAGTATTATTTTAATAATACTGCCAGTTTTACTTTTTCAATCCGTTTCTAAACTCTGGTTCTTTAAATCCTGTAATTGTTATCTCTGTGATCTCTCCAAATGTGCCAAGCCGCATTGGCGGTCCAAATGTGCCAACTCCCTGGGATACATATATCTGCATATTTTTATAATTTCCAAGTCCTTTATTAACAACGTAACCTATATTTCCGAGAATCGTCATAGGAAACATCTGGCCTCCATGGGTATGTCCGGAAATCAAAAGGTCTATGCCTGCATTTTCAATGTACTGTTCACCCATAGGGCTGTGATGAAATAGAATTTGAGGAAGATTTTTATCCAGTTTAATCGAAGGCATTACTTCCTTTATTGTTTTGTTTTTAACAGTAATAATTCCAGTGGATTTACTGTCTGCTTTCATGAAATCCAATCCTGTGATCTGATTGCCTTTAATAATAACAGACTGATTGAATAAAAATACAACATTAAGCTTTTTTAAAATAGAAACGATTTTTTCAAGACCCGCATAGTAATCATGATTACCTGCAATAAAATATACCGGAGCATTGAAATTTGACAGAGGTTTGAAAATTTCTTCCTTTACGTCATTTTTACCGTCAACAAGGTCGCCGTTAATAAACACAGCATCTACATTGAGTTTATTTACTGAATCAACAACACCCTGAAGGTAATTCATGTCGCGGAAAACACCAACGTGTATATCAGATAAATGTGCAATCTTCAGGGGATTTTTTACATTTTTGATTTTTATTGTTACTGGCACGACAGTCATTGAAAAAGCCTGAAATGTGGCATATGCTGATATCAAAACGCTTAAAACTACTATTGCGATACCGCCTTTTATATTGAAAACCTTGTAAAATCTGTTTATAATTTCAAAAGGGATCATAACCATTATCAGAATAAAAAAAGCTCCCATCCACCATGATGATGCAATGAAATAAAAAGCTGATAGAGGAAGGGCGAATACACGGTATATAACATTGGATAAAATTATAGATATATTAGCGAATAGAAAAATTGCGATCAGAATTTTACTGTTTTTCATGGAAAAACAAAGAGAAAGTCTTTTGGCTGCATAAATTCCTGCACCTGTGAGTAATATTAAAAGAACAATTGAAAAAATAAAAAAACCGGCTATCTGCATAATATGTCTCCTGTGAAAAAAAGATTTTTATAAATAAAAATCTTTTTAAAATTAAAAAATAGAAAATTCAACCTTTATGTTTTCCTGAAAGCATGAACCGCGCATCAGCTGCTGCTGCTGAACTTCTGCCGCATATAACCGGATTCAGATCTATTGATTCAAAATAATTTCTGTACTCATACGCGAGAACAGAAAAATCTGATAAAAGCTTCGCTGCTTTTGTTAAATCTGAAGGATGTTTTCCTCTGAACCCCTTGAGCAGGGCAATTCCTTTTAGCGACTCGATTGCGCTGAGCGCATCCTTTTCTGTAACAGGTGCGAGTCTGAAAACAACGTCCCTGTAGACTTCAACAGTAATCCCTCCAATACCTGCCATGACAACTGTGCCGAACTGGGGATCATCTTTTGCACCAAAAATTAGTTCTGTACCGGAAGCCATCTCTTCAGCCAGTACCCCTTCAAATCCGGGTATAGAGGACATCTTATTGAAAATTTCCTCAAGATCAGCAATGTCTTTGATCCCGAGAGCTACTCCTCCTGCTTCGCTTTTATGAAGTGCCTGCGCTGATACAACTTTTACTGCAAGAGGAAATTTTAAACCGGCAGCAGATTCTTTAATTCCGGATATTTTTTTTATCCAGCGTGATTCAGGAACGGAAATTCCGTGCAGTTTGAGAATTTCTTTTGCCTCAGGTTCAAGAATCCATCCTCTTGATGCTGATGATTCAATTATTTCAATTACCCGTTTGTTCATCTGCATCCTCCAATTGCTGCAAGCATGGTAACAGCTCCGTCAATCGAATGTGATACAGGAATGCCATTTGCTTCGAAACCTTCTATAAATACTCCGAATTTCGGAAGATACGGCACATAGCATACTATCGGTTTCCCTGAAAGTTCTTTTAAATCAGCAAGCCTCGGGGGGAGTGCAGATGTAAGTGCAGGTATAAACGGCAGGAAGAGCATAAACACAGCATCAACATCCGGATGCTGAATTGCGAATTCAGCTGCTTTTAGAAAATCATCATCAATAGCGCTTCCTGTCAGGTCAATCGGGTTTGTGAATGAAGCTATAGCGCGGATGTTTGGTGACATTTTTTCTCTGAGCGCTGAACTGTCGGCAGATGATATTTTTGATATTTGAATACCGGCATTATGGAGATAATCTGTTGCTATTACTCCATGCCCTCCGCTCATGGTAACAATTGCCACTTTTTCAATTTTTTTTCTTCCCCATGATGCAAGCCCTTCGCAGGCAGATAAAAAATCCGGTTCTGTATCTACTTCAACTGCGCGGGTTTGTGAAATAATATCTTTGAATACAGGATATTCTCCTGCAACAGCAGCAGTGTGGGATGATATTGCTGAAGCGCTTGCAGGTGTCTTCCCTGCCTTATATATTACTACAGGTTTATCCGTGCTGTTTATTACTTTAATGAAATCACGGCCTCTGCCCGGAAGGAATCCCTCAAAGTAAATGCCGATAACATCTGTGCGGGGATCATCGATGAAAAATTTTAGTGAATCAACTTCGTCAACTATTGCCTTGTTTCCGATACTCAGTGCTCTTGAGATACCTACATTTTCCTGGGTGAACCTGATCATGAGGTCAACAAGTATGCCTCCGCTCTGGCTCACAAGGCCGATCTTTCCCATAGGAGGTTTTACAAAACGTTCATCATGGAAAAAAAATGTATTGAGTCCCGGAGGGGAATAAACTCCAAGGCCGTTCGGTCCGATTATTGGAAATTTTTTTTCTTTTGATACACGCTGTATATCCGCCTGAAGATCCGGCCTTCCAGCTTCAGAAAATCCGCCTGAAATTACAATGCCGCCTTTTATGCCTGCATCAGCGCAGTCGGACATTGCAGCTGCCACCTGATCTGCACGGACTACAAACACTGCAGCATCAGCTTTTTGCGGCAGTTCAGAAGCAGATTTATAGAGCTTGATTCCATGGTAATCACCGCCGGAAGGATTGACACAGAATATTTTTATATCAGACTGCTCGCTGTTTTTTTTAAAAATTATATTAGCAGGATGCGCTTTATTGTTTTTTGAAACTCCATAAAGAGCAATTGATTTCGGCTCAACTATATTTTTCAGATTCATCAGATGTTCCATTATAATTTTTTATAAATATTAAACAATTATCATAGGATTAAAATTACGCTATAGTTGTAAATCACAAAATAATTTGCGGGAACCTCCAAAAATCAGATTTTAACCCTCACTAAATCCCCTATAACCGGCTTCTACCCGCATGTATGTGTAAGAAAAGGGAATAAGAAGATGGAAGAGATTTGGAGATATTTTTACTTGATTCTTATATAAATTCAATTATTTTCATTGATAGAAATTAAAATAATTATTTAATATCTCATCATCTCTCCTATTTTTATTATCTCCTTATCCCCTTAATCTTTTATTTTTTAAAGATGCGGGTAGAAATCAGCTCCCTTAAAGAAGGGGTAAAATATCACTTTTTTTTGCGACATAATGAAAAAAACTAATGAAATTTTCTGAATTGACGATTATTATTGATAGGGGAGACTAAAATCAAGTGTTCCTTCTTAATCAAGGGGGTTTCAGATGCCTGTAACAATGGGTGGTATTTCATCAGGAATTGATACTGACGGTATAATAGAAAAACTCGTTAATGTCGAATCAAGACCGTTAAAAAAGCTTGAAGAAGAGAAAAATTTAAGCAAGAGAAAAAAAGATGCATTAGGCGCTTTAAGCAAGTCTTTGAATAAACTTAACGATGCTGCAAAGGATTTATATGGATTCAGGGCAGCCTATGATGAAAAAAAAGCCACTTCTTCAGATACAGAAGTCCTTGAAGCAATTGCTGCAAAAAATGCTGAAAAAGGTCTGAAAAAGATAATAGTTGAAAGAACTGCTTCAACAAACAAAATTTCAACAGATGAGATTGATGAAAACAGGGAACTTCCAGCAGGTAAAATTGAAATTACCGTAAATAAGGAAAAAAAATCATTCAAATTCAACGGAGGGCTTCTTAAAACTCTCCGCGATAAAATAGAAGAAGCTGCTTCTGATTTGGTTTCCACTCATTATATCAGAACAACTGATAATAATTACATACTTACAATCGAATCCAAAACATCCGGAAAAAAAGGTGAAATTTCAATTAATGGCGATATTGATTTTTTAAAAAAGATCACTTTAATAAAAGGCGAGAAGGATCAGAAAAAGGATGAAATAAATATAGTTTTTGATAAAAGATATTTCACTTCATATATTGGCGATAAGAAGATTGAATCACAGGACGGCCTTATAACCATAGCTGAAGACGGAAAGTCTGTGAAATTAAAAGGGCTTTTATGGCAGGAATATGTTCTGCCTGCTGAATCTGAAATAAAAGACGATACAATACTTGAGTTTGATTTTTTATATACAGGTTTAACTGATGATCAGATCGAAGAGGACAAGCTTCTTCCTCCAAGAATGGAAACAGGGCCTGATGAAAAAATTAATATCAAGGGGATTGAGCTTCACGGTTATAATGTTTCAAGAATAAGAAAAATTGATAAGAAAGATAAAAAAAAGATTTTTGATTCGATTCTGGGTGTTGGTGCGGTTTCAGTTGAAAACGGCAAAAGAACCGAAAAAACTTATCTTGTTGATAAAGATTCAAAAGTGAAACAGGAGATTCCTCTTGGCAGGGATTTTAAAGGCAAAAAAATATCCAAGCTGATTTTTTATACCAATGAAGGTTCAACTGACTATAAAAACGCAAAAATAACCACGCCCCTCAAATCTGACGGAAAGCTTGAAGCTAAAAATACAATAACTCCGGCAGAAGACGCGATCATAAAAGTTGATGGAGTTGAAATCAAGCGTGATAAAAACAACGATTTATCTGATGTTATTAAAGGCGTTACTTTAAATTTAAAACAGTCATCGAAGAGCCCGGTTGAAATTACAGTCACACCGGATATAACCAAATCAGTTGAGAAAATCAGAAAATTTGTTGAGACGTATAATGCCTATATCGATCTTCACCGTGAGCTTATAAGAACAGAAAAGATAAACAAGCCCGGAGAAAAAAACAGGAAAGGGGAGAACGGCCTTTTCGTCGGGGATATGACTATTATCAGGCTTGAAAATACAGTCAGGTCAACTGTAAGCGGAGCGTATCCGAATAATGCTGAAACTCCAATCAAGCTGATAACCCAGCTTGGCGTTTCAACAGGCAAGGTTAATTCTGAATGGGATTCCATAAAAACAGGAAAACTGATAATTGATGAAGTTGAACTGGAAAAAGCAATAAGGGATAATCCTGAAGCGGTTAAAAATTTTTTTGCATCAGATGTAGATGGTGATACAAGAACAGACAGCGGTATGGCATATTCACTTGTCAGTAACATTAAGCCCTATATATCTTTTGGAAAAAATATAATTGCAAGTAAAATAGAGCTTGAAGATAATTCAATTACAATGGCAAATGAGAAGATTGAACGTAAGGGCGAACATCTTAAAATTTATGAATCCAAGCTGAGAAGCAAATTCAGTAAAATGGAAAAAGCAATGAGCGCCTCGAAATCACAGAAAAACTGGCTCAATAACCAGAATATAAGCAACCAGAATAAAGATAAGTAAAAAGCTCTGTTTAAATAATATATGAGGTAATCGTGGAAATTTTAGTTAATAATTATCCTGTTGATTTTGTAATAGAAAATGAAAAAACAGTATCTGAAGTTGTAGATTCGATTTTAGTCTGGTGCAGGCAGAAAGACCTCATACTGACTATGATTTATATAGATGATGAAATATTCGCGCTGGATCAGATTCCAGACCGTACAGTTGATTCTGTTAAAATTTTAAATTGCCTGATCCAGTCAAGATCGGAACTTGTTTTCGCATCAGTGGATGAAGGAATAAGATACTGTGAAAAAGCAGATGCTTTTGTTGCTGAAGCGTGTAAATCCGGACGTGTAGGAAGAAGCGACATGGTGGATCTTGCATCCGGGCTTATATGGCTTGATGATATAGTTTCTAATATTATACATCTTCTGGGATTGAAACCGGAAACTGTAAAATTCAGAGACATCAATCTGTCGGAATATGTTTCATCACTTGAGTCATATAAAGATTCAATTGAAAACGGCAGCGTTGAAACTTATCTGGAAATTTTAAAAAGCAACTCGGGTATTTTTCAGAGGTCTGTAGGATTCCTGAGAATGCTTGTTGTCAGCGATGAAATGAAGGCTCTGGTGATGCAGAGTATAGATTCGCCTGATGTTTTAATGAAATCACTTCTTCAGATAAAGGAGAGCCTTGGTGAGCAGCTTGATAATATTGAATCCACAGCAGCTGCTTTTCAGGCAGGCAGGGATGCTGAAGGCATAGAAGGTTTTAAAAAATTTATTGATTTTATTGCAGAGTATGTAAGGACATCATCCCAGGTTTCACCTGTTTTTGATATAAATCTTTCTGAAATAAAAATAAACGGCACTTCGCTTGAAGAGAAAAACAGGATTTTACAGGACTTTCTGAATCAGACAGTTGAAATTATGGAAAACAACGATATAATCAGCCTGTCGGATATGCTTGAATATGAGATAAAACCATCTCTCTGCGATCTCGGCGATTATATTGACATTATTCAAAGCAGGATTCAGGGCAGATAAATGGCTGATAATAAAAAGCTCTGGGGCGGACGATTCCAGGATTCATCATCGGATATAACAGAAAAAATATCCTCTTCAATTCATTATGATTCAAGGCTTTACAAGCAGGATATAAGGGGATCGATTGCGCATGCCAAGATGATTGCAGGTATGGGCATCCTGAAAGCTGAAGAATTAAAAAGCATTGTAAACGGGCTTAAAGAAATAGAAGAAGAAATTGAATCAGGCAGTTTTGAATTTTTAACCAGCCTTGAGGATATTCACATGAATATTGAATCAAGGCTTACTGATAAAATAGGGGACGCAGGAAGAAAACTTCATACAGGTAGATCGAGAAATGATCAGATCGCTACTGATATGAGGCTGTATATCAGAGATGTATCAGTTGAAATACACTCTCTTCTGAAATCTCTCATTGAAATAATAATTAAAAAGGCTGAACAGAACATTGATGCAATAATGCCCGGCTACACCCATATGCAGGTGGCCCAGCCTGTCCGTTTTTCGCATCATATCCTTGTATACGCATGGCAGCTTTACAGAGACAGTATCAGGCTTTCTCATGCTGTTGATTCCTGCATGAATCTGCCTCTGGGAAGCGGCGCACTTGCCGGAGTGAATTATCCTAGCGACAGGGAGTATGTAAGGGAAACTCTCGGATTTAAAGATATAATTCACAATTCCATGGATGCAGTAAGCGACAGGGATTTCATTCTCGACTTTTTATATTTCGGCGCAGTGCTCGGTACGCATTTATCGAGGTTCTGCGAGGAGATTGTTCTCTGGTCGTCATCCGAGTTTAATTATATCCGGCTATCCGACAAGGTTACAACAGGGTCATCAATTATGCCGCAGAAAAGAAATCCGGATGTGGCTGAACTTATAAGAGGAAAGAGCGGAAGGCTATACGGAAATTTATTTTCAATGCTTACAATTTTAAAGGGGCTTCCTATGACTTACAACAGGGATCTTCAGGAAGACAAGGAACCTCTTTTTGATTCTATTGATACAGTAGGTCTCTGCATTGAGGGGATGATCGAGATGATTTCAGGTATGGAGATCAAAACTGAGGTTATGAAAAAGGCAGTATATAGAAATTTTTCAACTGCAACAGATCTTGCAGATTATCTTGCAAAGAAAGGCCTGCCGTTTCGAAAATCGCATGAAATATCAGGAAATATTGTGAAATACTGCGAGGAAACAGGTACTGATTTTTTTACAATAGATTTAAGCAGGCTGAAAACATTTTCTGATGTTTTCGAGGATGATATTTCTGAAATCATCAATCCTGAAAAATCAACTGAAAGAAAACTATCACCTGGAAGCACTTCAAAGAAAGAAATTTTAAAACAGATTTCAGAACTGAAAAAATTGATTTAATGGTAAATTATTTTTACCGCATATAAAAACTCATAATAAATATTCTACTCATCTGTTTTTAACTTTGCAGTTTTATAATTTAATCTATTTTTAATTTCAAATTGTGCTGAAACCCAGGTATCTTTATAATTATAGAATCCATTCATTTTAAAATTTTGTCTAAAGCTGTCTATTAGGTCATTGTTATTTAATTAAATTACATTTCAAATTTTATAACCACAGGAAATATTTTTGATATAGAGGGTGCAAAATTTAATTAACATTTCCTGATAGCATACTGATAGTCAAGAATAATAGTTGTTTTAACTTCAGAGAAGCTAAAGCATGTCTTCTGTAGAGTAGGGTATTATGAAAAACTTTTTGTTTTAATAACGTTTTTTCCTAAGAGGATAATTTAAAACTTATTGATTTTTTATAAATTTAATAAAATTCTGCTTTTAATAATTCAACAAAATCCGCATCTATACTGCACTGTCTTGGCATTGAAAAGTTTCGGGTTTTTTGCTTTTATGCAGGCTGCTATATAGAAATCCTGGAGAAAATTCATCTTGGACAAAAGATACAATATTTTAATAATTGAACCTGCGATGCCTGATGAAAACAATAAACCTGTTAAGAGGAAAAAGTTACATTATTTTTCACTTTCTACTGCACAGCTTGCAGGTTGTTTTCCTGAAAATTATAAAATCAAGATAATAAATGAAACAATAGACAATGTCCCTTATGATATCAGATATGATGCAGTTTTCATTACTTCAATGGGGGCATCTCTCCTAAGGGCTTTTAATATTGCAAAAGTGTTCAGAAGTCAGAAAATTCCCGTGATAGCCGGAGGCACGGGCGTTTTGATTTTTCAAAAAGAATGCGAAGGAAAATTTGACAGCATAGCAATCGGAGAGTGCGAAACTTATATAGACAGGCTGATTCATGATTTTGAAAACAGCAGGCTGCAAAAAATATATAAACCCGAATATACCGCAGGTCCTTTAAAAATAAAACATCCCAGATATGATCTATTAAACCATAAAAAATTGAAAATGTTTTATCCTGTACAGGCAACGAGAGGATGCACCAACAAATGTGAATTTTGCTATCTGACAATTATGAATAATAATTACAGAAAACGTCCAATAAAAGATATTTTAGATGATGTAAAAACTATAAAAAGTTACGGAATAAAAGGAATTTTGTTTACTGATGAAAACCTTATCTGCAGCAGGGAATTTTCAGTTAAATTATTAACCGCACTGATTCCCATGAAAATTAAATGGATCGCTCACATAGATATAAGAGTATGTTTCGATAATGGGTTTATTGACCTTGCAAAAAAAAGCGGGTGCCAGAGTGTAACAATCGGATTTGAGACTCTCAATGTTACGAATATTTCAGTTATGAAAAAATATGTGAATAAAAACAGGGATTACGCTTTAGCTGTTAAAAATCTCCACAATGCAGGGATAAGCGTAATAGGCAATTTTATTACCGGCTTGGATAATGATACTAAAACCACCTGCGGGGATATTGTTTCATTTTCCATTAATAACAGAATAGATTTTATTGTCCTGTCTATTCTTTCTCCAATCCGGGGAACTCCGCTTTATGAAAAAGTAGTAACTGAAAACAGGCTCTTGGGTTATGAAATCACGGATGCAGGCATATCCAGGTCAATGATTAAAATGCCTGGTTTGACAAGAGAAGAAATAGAAGATTCCTACTATAATGCTCTGGATCAATTATATTCACTTAATTCCATTATTAAAAGGACTATATTGAATAATTCAAAAATCCCGTATTTTTCAAGAATAATCAACTTGGCCGTAAACCTGTTAATGAAAAGAAATATAAAAAATAATAATTTTATCGGGATAATATGAGAAGTTTCCACATATAAAAACTCTGTTAACCGGCTTACGTTTAAATATGATTTAATCTATTTTTAATTTCAAATTGTGCTGAAACCCAGGTATCTTTATAAATATAGAATCCATTCATTTTGAAATTTTTCTAAAGCTGTCTATTGGGTCTTTGGTATTTAAAGAAATTACATTTCAAATTTTATAACCACCGGAAATATTTTTGATCAATGAATCATCAGGTACTGAAGTTGAACTTAAACAGAAGATTGAAAAACTTGAAAGAGGATTTTCAGCTGAGTATGAGTTGTTTGTGAGTAAAATTTAGTTCTTGCTTTTAGCTTCCTAAAAGCTGCAGTATGTCTCCTGTCGGTCTGAGTTTAATATAAAATTTTTTGCTTTTATAACGGACTTTCCTAAGAGTCAATTTGTATCTTAAATGACGGGGTACTGTGGAATATTTTTGCTTCAGATATCGTATTTTCCTAAAAAGAAAAGTACTATTTTAAAGAAGAAAATAAAAAAAGATTGTTTCTGATATCGAATGGAGGGATGTATGAACAAATGCAGGACTGGCTTTCTTCTTTGGCTTTCACTGTTGGTAACCATCAATGTATTGGCTGGCCCAAGCGAAGACCTGATGAAGGCAGTGAACAAAGGCTATATAAAGGATGCTAAATCAGCAATTGCCGCGGGAGCGGATGTGAATTTCAAGAACAAACGCGGAGAGACCGCATTGTACAGAGCGTCTGGTGATGGCCGCGCTGACATTGTAGCTTTACTCATTAAAAGCGGCGCCGATGTCAATACGAAAACCAATTCGAACAATACGGCCCTCATGTCAGCAGTGCAGAACAGGCGAGTAAATGTAGTTCAGCTCTTAATTGAAAAAGGCGCGGATGTCAATGCAAAGAACGATAGTGGCGCAACAGCTACAAATCTTGCGCGCGGACACGCCAAGATTATAGAGATGCTCAAAGCCGCCGGCGCCCGAGAGTAGAAAGCTCGCGAGACGTTGCTGCTTGCGGTGTTGAAGGCATGCTTCGCAATTTCCGCATCGCGAGTGTTCGTAGCGATCCCAGAGCAAGGCGTTCGTTTCTGCGAGCAAAAACGAACGCCTTGCTTTCGTGTCCAAAATAAGGCCATGAGCACAGCCGCTCGGTCATCATCCTTGGCCTTGCGGAAAAGAGATCGGGGCAACGGCGGCAAAAATTTAATTAACGTTTGCTGATATCAGACTGGAAGTCAAGAATAATAGTTGATTTTGCTTCTGATAAAATGCTGTATGTCTCCTGTAGGGCAGGGTGTTATATAAAACTTTTTGCTTTTATAACGGACTTTCCTAAAAGTAAAAGTAAAAGTAAATTCTTTTTATTTTCAATAAATAATGATAGTGCATTATTCTTCAATTTATTTAATCTACTTATATTAAATTTATTAAGCACTGCCGGACAGGTCTTCATCTCTGAAGAATCTCACTTCTACCCACATTTATGTATATGAAAAGGAGATATGGAGATGGAAGAGATAAGGGGATAATTTATCTTAATAAATTATAAAAAAATGATAATAAATGAAATTAATTAATATCTCTTCATCTCTCCTTTTTTTATCTACCTATCCCCTTAATCTTTTATTATTTAAAGATGCGGGTAGTAGGGATCTGAAGAATGTATGATACAGCAGAAAGTATTAATAACATACAGCTCACAGCTGCTGTTACTATAAAATTTTCATTACCAGCCGAGGCATAGTTGCCATCCATCAATGGAGGATTAAGAATATGATAAAATGTAATTACACTTGTCGATATACCTGCAAATAGCAGAATATGCCGGGTATTTTTTAAAGTTGCTTTCGAAAAAAGATAGCTGATACCCAGAAAAACAAGGCTGAATAAAAAAATCATTCCTTCAAAAACTCCGTTTAAACCCATGAAAGTACCAAGCCAGACAGGTCTTGTCATACCGTATGCGGCATAGATCAGAAGCAGGAGAGTAACTATGATACATATCTGTCCTGATCGTATTGAAAAAAAATGCAATTTAGAAATGAGATCTCGAAATTTCATTATTAAATTCCCCCCGAAAAGTTTTATGCAAGCTCCTCACTGTACAGGAGATATACAGCAGCAATCAATAGCCAAATCCAACAATAATTCTTGACAAACCCTATTCAAGCAGAAAATATAATTTAAATCAATGCTGATCTGCTGCCGATAAATCAGCATCAATAAAATATTCTCAGGGAGGACTGTGCGTGTATGACATTATCCGATAAATCAGCTGTATCAGATGAACTGGAATTTCTGCGCAACAGTGTAAAATTTAATTAACATTTGCTGATATCAGACTGGAAGCCAAGAATAATAGTTGATTTTGCTTCTGATAAAATGCAGTATGACTCCTGTAGGGCAGGGTGTTATATAAAACTTTTTGCTTTTATAACGGACTTTCCTTAGAGGAAAGGACAAATTCAAAAATTTTTTTAGGAGGGAGTCAAATATGTCATTCAAAACTAGAAAGATCCTTATATTCTGCGGTATTTTATCATCACTTCTCTATGTGGCAACGGATATTATAGCTGTTATTCAATGGAAAGAGTATAGTATGGTTGACCAGACAGTGAGCGAACTTTTTGGAATTGATGCACCTACAAAGACTCTTGTCACTTTTCTTTTCATTGTATATGCACTGCTCATTTACGCATTCAGCGTTGGTATTTACTTTTCTGCAGGCAGCAGACGGGTAGTTCGAATAGCAGCGGTACTGATAGCAGGCAAAGAAGTTTTGGGGTTGATTGGTACGATATTTTTTCCAATTCACCTTCGCGGTATACAGGGTAATTATTCAGATATTATGCATGGTGTAATAACTGCAACGGGCGTCTTTTTGTTTATGTTTCCTGCAATGGGGTTTGGCGCGTTCGCTTTCGGGAAGAAATTCAGAATTTACTCAATAATAACAATGATTTTATTCATAGTCTGCGGCATATTAACAGGCATGAAACAACCTGCATATGCGGCTAATGCACCCACTCCGGGTATGGGCATTCTTGAGCGTATAAACATATATGGTTATATGATCTGGATAATCATCTTTGGATACAGTTTTCTTAGTGAACATAAAGGTGATGAGAATTTCAAAGTATGAGGCAATTTTAAATAGAAAAGCCAGAATCTAATTCACGATACAACTCCTTACACAGTATAATCATATCGTTAAAATGAAGCATGCTGCAACCAATGCATATTTTTAGATTTTTCTTACACCATATAAATTCCTTATATTGCCAAACCAAAAAAAATAATCTACTGATTTGAAATAAATTGACATAATTTTTCTGATTATTAGTTTATATATTCGTATAAATATATTTAGCAGGTATTTCTTTGGCGATAATTCAGAGACCATGAAGAAGCAGATCAACACCGCTTATCAGGGATCTTTCAGCTGAATCTGCTGCAGGTAAAATTTAATTTACGGTTGCTGATAGTGCACTGAAAGTCAAGATTTTAACTTGCTTTAAGCTTTTGATAAAATGCAGTATGTCTCCATTAGAACAGGGTGTTTTATAAAACTTTTTTACTTATATAATGGATTTTACTAAGAGGAAAAACATTTTTTCCCATATATTTGAAACTCCCCGTTATTATAGGGGAGTTGGCGCGTGTAGATGATATGAATTTACTTATTTTTTATACATTAAGTTAATTCAGAATATTGAATTAATGCCCGCCTCCAGACGATGGTTTCGCTTCAGACGAACCGGACTTCCCGGATGAATCTTTTGATACAATTGATACTGCAGTTTCCTTGGAAGGCCTGGCTGCATTTTCTTTTTTTTCCTTTAATTCTTTTTCATTCAGCATTTCAAGAAGAGAGCAGAGTGTGCCGCTTTCATCTGCTGCTGTGGTTGGATTATAAAGATCAACAGACCACTTGCCGTCTATAATGAATTTATATTTATATTTGCCGAGCGGGATATGCTTTTTAAGCCTCCAGATTCCGTCATTGCCTTTTTTCAGCAGATCATTTTCCGGATTCCAGTGATTGAAATCGCCTACCAGAGATATAAATCTGGCGTAAGGCTTGTATATGCGGAATTCAACTTTATTTTTATCGGTTATTCTATATGTAACATTTTTACCGTCTTTTTCAATAACAGGATTTACAACAGAGACAAACGAGCCGATACCATCATCTTCCTTATCCATATTTTCCGGGTCATTTATCCATATGCCGTCAATTAAATATTTGTATCTGATTTTTTCTCCGTTATTGTAATCGGCGATCAGTGCGAACCAGACACCGTTATCGCCGCGTTCCATCTTTACTCCGCGCCAGTTTGAAAAATTCCCTGCAATTTCAACTTTTTTAACCTGCCTGTTTTTATATGTAAACAGTATGCCTTTAATCACTTTTTGAACTCCTGCATCGGGAGTGACTCTTATCATTTCTTTTTCAACAGGAAATGATGCAGATTTGAGGAATCTCAGATTATAGTATTGATCAACCTGGGATTTGTTGTTTCCATAGGAAAATCCCATAACCGGAACTATTAAAGCAATTAAAGCTTTTTTGAAATTCATAAAACACCCTCTTTTTATGCGTAAATTCCATTTCACCATTTTTTTAAATATCCGTTTTCAATTGAGGAAATTCTAAAAAAAGAGTGTACTATTTTTAAGTTAAATTAAGGAATAAATAAGATATCTTATATTGCTTTTTTGCAATATCTGTTTGATTCTTATATTAAATATGTCGATAATAATGAAGATAATTCTTGAATTAAAAATGCATTTTATGATTAAATTTCAAATTTTAATTGATTTTTTATAAATGATAATATTTTACTGATTATGTCGCTTGAAAATACAGCTTTTTAATTATTCCGGAGTCTGATGGCTGAAGAAGAAAAAATTGAATACACCTCTGAGGAACTGCAGGAAATAGACAGAATTCTCGGAGTTGTATCTGAATCACTTTCCCCTGGAGAGAATATAGTTTTTTCCCAGCCGGTGCAGGAATCTGCCAAGCCGGCAGATGATGATATGTTCTCTGATGAAAGCGCGGATTTAGACGAATCAGGATTTACTTCTGACGAATCTGCTGCGCAATATTCACAGGACAGCGGAACTGACATTTCTGATGTGAAACATGAAGGACTTGATGAAATAGATGATATAGTTGATCTGTCATCTGATATGCAGCCGTTTGAAGATTCAGAGCACATTGAAAATATTTCAGACAGCATAACTGAAATAACTGATGATAATTTTGATTCCATTGATGATACAAGACTTTCAGCTGACAGGCCGTTTGAGGAGGATGAGTTTGCTTCTGCTCCTTCTGAAAAAGCAGCGGAAGCTGCTCCGGCAGCTTTTGATGGAAGCGGAACCCCAATGCAGCAGCTTGAAGCCATTACTTCCGATGAACCGGAATCTCTTGACGTTTCTGAAGTTACAGATTCAGGAGAATTCCTGGGCGGAACAGATACAGCAGATATCAGGCCTGAAATTAAACATGAAGAACCTTCTGGAATAGCCGATTTTTCAGAAGCTAAAATGGAGGATTTTTCAGATGCCGGTTTAGGAACTTCTGATAAAGATAAGCAACAGGTTAGCCTCGGAATGGATTCCGATATAGATATTCCTGATCTTTCGGATATTTCGCTTGAAGAAGCTTCACCAATGCAGGAAGCAGATACATCGGATATACCGGAAATTAATATCGATGATTTCAGTGCAGCTCATGAAGATATACCTGCAGTTTCAGAATTGCCGGAACAGGATCATTTTGATCTGGAATCTATAGATTCCGGTATCGAAGCAATGAGCGATCTTTCCGAGGATGATTTTTCTTCAAAACCGAAAACATCCGTGAGTGCAGATATAGGGGAGGATCTTCCTGATACTTATATTGAACCTCCAAAAAAAGAAATAAAGCAGAAAGAAAAATTTCAGCCGGATGTCGATTCATTCTCGGTAGAGCCGCTGGATGATGATATGCATTCCGACTTTGCAGCGCCGTCTTCAAAATCCTCCGTTTCATCAGAGCCTGTTGATCTGTCTGAAAAAGATTTAAGAAAACTCAGAATGGCGATTGTACTATTTAATCCAGGCGTTATTAAAGTAATTAAAGAAACAATTTTAAACGATCTTATCCCGCCCGCAGACACAAAGCAGCTTGTTGACATGATCATATCAGGAAAGTCTGAGGATAATGTAAAAAAATTTCTTGAGAAAAAATTAAGACGAAAGGTTGATTTAACAGAATCTGTTTCACCATCCGGCAGAAGGGTAATTTCTTCAAGACCTGAATATACGAGAGAAGGAATTGAGCGAAGGAAAAAACTTCTTCAGAAAACCAGAATTTTCGGGATAGCAGCAGGCATAACATTCCTGCTTACAATTTTCGGATATCAGTTTGTCTATAAGCCATATATGGCAAAGAAAAAAATTAATGAGGGCGTTGAGCTGATCGTTAGAGCAGGGGATTACGAGCAGAAGCCTCTGGATTATAAAAAGGCGGAAGAAATTTTTAAATTTGTTCATGATAATTATGCAGAAAATTATATTTTCGGATATAATGCTTACGGCATGGCATATTTCAGGAAAAAAGAAATTAACAGATCAATTGAAAAATTGAATGAAGCATACAGATTAAATCCAAAGCTCGTAGATACTCTGAACAATCTCGGATATTTTTATGCAAGAGTCAATGCCGACGATTTCAGAAGCATGCAGAATAAAATGAACGACTGGTATTACGGCGCGAAAAAACCTGAAGCAAACAAAAGAGCCCAGGTTGACATTGCAATAGATTTTTACAAGAGATCCCTTGTAGTTGACCGCGATAATACTGCAGCCATGTATGGAATAGGAAACGCTTATTTTTCACAGGGCCAGTATTTAAAGGCTAAAAAATACTATGAAGATATTATCAGGGTTGATAAAAAATCAGTTATAGGCCATTCCGGATTGCTGAATCTTTATATTGAAAGGGATGTTTTTCCCCAGGTTGCAGGTGTCCACGTTAACCTGAGAGAAAAGAATCTCATGGAGAAAATTGATTCACCTCTTCTTGGCAAGCTTGCTATGTATTATTTAGGCAAAAGGAGAAGCGATACAGTAAATGTCAGGATTGATTATGCAGTTCAGTCACCGCGTATTATAGATGAGAATGACAATACATATCCTGCTGTTCTTAATGTTTTACAGTTTTTAAATAAAAAAGATCCAACCTATCCTCCTTTACAGGTGTATTTCGCCTTGCTGAATAAAGCACAGAATCAGCTTGCTGTTACGAAAAGATATCTTGATAAGGCAGTTCAGACAAAAGATTATTTCGGCGCATTATACCTCATGGGTGAGTATTATTACAATATTAAAGAACCAGTAAATGCCTATAAATATATGAAAATGGCAGAGAAAGCATATTCAAACCAGCCTGACTTTACCCAGGCGGAGTTTTATAAGGAAACTGAAAGCCTTGGCAAGATGTATGCAGTTACAGGAAATATATTTTACTATTTCTTTGATAAAGTAAGATACAGGTACGGAGATCTTGAAGACGAGCTGATTGATGAGGAAGTATTAAAAGCTGAGAATTATTCAATTGCCAGAGATAAATATGAAAAGGCCATGTCGCTGGAAGATAAGGATAAATTTACATCTTCCGAGCTATATTACAATCTTGGAAGAATTTATTATCTGAATAAGCTGTATTCCAAAGCTCTTGACAACTGGCTTAACTTATATGACGATTTTGTGCGGAACCCGGAGCTTATGTTTGCTCTTGGAAATGCATTTTACCATGAAAGAAAATATGAATCGAGCAGAGGTGAATATCTGAAACTGGTTTCTGTTTTTGAATATGATGCAGAAAAAATATTAACCATTGACCTGAGCCGGAAAGATCATGTGAAATTATATTCAACTCTTGCATCTACTTATAATAATCTTGGAGTCATTTACCAGCTGAAAAATGATGAAGCTAAAAGCAACATAAGCTACTGGAAAGCTATTGATTATGCCAAAAGAATTGATAAGGAACATGAGCTTGCAAGAGTCAATATGGCAAGAGCTTTCAAATCAGATCGGGATGTTGATCCGATACTTGATGAAAATGTTCCGTACAGCATTGATATATACCGCGCAGACATGAGATAGTCAAAACATCCTATGCCCGAAACAATAAATAGAATGAAGGAACTGTTTTCTTCCTGCGATATCAAACTTGCAAGCGGACAGGAAGCGCAATTCTGGTCCTTTTATCTTCTCCTTGAAAAGTATAATGAAGAATTTGACTTAACCCGCATTAAGGGTTTTGATGATATCATCATTAAGCATTTTATTGATTCAATAATAATCAGCAGGTTTTATAAACTGCCGGAATCAATTATTGACATTGGAACAGGAGCCGGATTTCCGGGAATTCCTCTTAAAATATTTCATCCTGATAAAAGAATAATTTTAGCAGAGTCAAAGAATAAAAGAGTCGCTTTTATGAAAATTGCAATAGAAGAGCTTTCTCTGACCGGAGTTGAGATCTATCCGCATCTTGTGACTGATAAATCATTTTTTGATGTTCAGGGAGTAATTACCAGGGCGCTTGAATCAGCAGAAGAAACACTTATGCGCGTTAATCATTTTCTGCCTGCCGGAGGTGAGGTGATCCTGTTAAAAGGACCTGAATCTGATCAGGAAATTAATATCAGCGGGAATTCATCTTTGGGAAATTTCTCCCTTGAACTTGATCGTGATTATAAAATACCTGGTACGGATTATAAAAGAAAACTTCTTGTTTTCAGGAAAAAAGATGAATCATTTAAAAAAGTATATAGAATTTTTACCAGGGAAGACCAGCAGGAAGGCATTGTGATAACCTCTGTAGATAACAAGAAGTTCAAGGAATTTAAAAAACTTATAGATTCCGACGGTGTCAGAAAAAATAATTCTGTAATTGTTTCAGGTAAAAAAATCATAGGCGAGCTTTCGCCTGAAAAAATATACTCATTGATTGTTTATGACGGCTATACCGAATCTGCTAAACAATTCAAGGATCTTATTGATGATATCACAGCAAAAGGAAAACTTTTTGTTTTAAAAAAATCTCTCTATAATGAACTCGATAAGTTCAATACAGGCGGTCCTCTTGTTCAGATAGGTCTTCCTGAAATTCCGGACTGGGATTTCAGCATTCAGGGATGCATTGTAGCAATAGCGTTTCAGAATCCTGAAAATGTCGGAGCAGTTATAAGAAGCGGGATGGCGCTCGGAGCCAAAGGTTTTATAATATTGAAAGAATGCGCTAATCCGTTTCATCCTAAATCAGTAAGGGTTTCTTCAGGAGCTGTTTTCACGGCAAAACTGATGAAAGGGCCTTCCATAGCAGATCTTGGTGAAATTATTATTAATAATGAAATCAGGTACGCAGCTCTTGACAGCGGCGGAATTTCAATTGAAAAGTTCGTTTTTCCTGATAATTTTATTCTTATCCCCGGCATTGAAGGACCGGGGCTTCCTGAAAATCTTTTCGAATGCAGAGTTTCAATTCCGCTTCAGAACAATATCGAATCTCTGAATGCCGGAACAGCAGTATCCATTGCTCTGTATGAGTTCAGAAAACAGAAATCCTGAGGATCATTCCCCTTCAAATTCGCAGAGATTAAACATTTTATATCCTGCATCTTTAATCGCTTTTCTTCCGCCAACTTCCGGCAGATCAACGATAAATCCTATTTCTGCAATAACTCCGCCGAGCTTCTCAATTAATTTTGCAGCTGCAATTGATGTTCCGCCGGTTGCAAGAAGATCATCAATTAAAAGAATTTTATTTCCATGGTTTACTGCATCAGTATGCATTTCGATTTTATCCGTGCCGTATTCAAGTTTATATTCGTGATATACAGTAGTAAAAGGAAGCTTGCCGGATTTTCTTACAGGAATGAATCCTTTACCGAGAGTGTAAGCAAGAGCTCCGCCGAGAATAAAACCTCTTGCTTCGATTCCGGCAACAGCGTCAATATCCATTTTTGAATATCTTTCAGTCAGCTGATCAATAACAGTTTTGAAGCCTTCGCTGTCTTTGAGAAGAGTTGTTATATCTCTGAACATAATGCCTTTTTTAGGAAAGTCCGGAATGGTTCTGATTTTAGATTTTATTAGTTCATTAGGTGTCATATTTTTTCTCCGTATATTTTTTTATTTTGTATATGATAAGTGTCAAGAAAATATTAAAATTTTCTCACATGGAATTAAGGGATTTGGATCATTCCTGAACGGTTAAAGCAATGTTAATGCAAAAGACCTCCCCCCATACACCCGACTTGTGCCCACATTTATGTGTAAGAAAAGGGGATATGTAGATGGAAGAGATAAGGAAATGATTTTTCTTAATATTTATAAAAATTCAATGATTATATTTGAAATAAATGAAAAGAATAAAAATTATTTCGCTATACTGAAATTGTACTTATTCAAAGTTTCTGCATCCCATCGCTTTAATTTACCGCGGAAATTGGATTTATCGTCTTCAATAATTCCATTAAGGTATGCAATATTTTTTTCCATTTCCTCTATGTAAAGATTATGGTCAATTTCAAACCTGGCTTCGAAATGATTTTTTACAAGAGAATGTACTTCATGAAGTGTTTCGTTCAGCCGCACCCTGGTAATATCGTAAAATGTTACTGTTTTTTTCAGAATATCAAATTCGGTGTTATATCCAGAAATGCCGGCTTCACGGAATTCGTAGTAAAGGAAAAGAAGCTTTTCAAGATACGCTCTGTCAGCCATCTGGCTGATCAGATCGCCTGTTGCAAGAATGTAAGTTGAAATTCTCTGTTCATCTGAAGTATATGGAATTGTATTGATATCCATTCCAAGATCAGTTCCCCATATAAACTTTGATACTTCATCAATATTTGCAGGATCAATTCCAAAATCCTCGTGGTGTCTGATAAATAATTCAACGCTGCGTTTTACATGTTCAAGTGTATATTTTGCACCAGTGCCGTCCATGTCCGATTCAGATTGAATATATCCTGTATCGTGAAAAAGCGATGCAATGAGAAGATTAACTGCTGTAGATAAAGAAAAATGAGATAAACTTGAAAGGTTATATCCATCAATGAGTCTCATTGTTGCAAGCGTTGTATCAATTGTGTGGTTGAAATTGTGATAATCTGTATTGCAGCTTTTATATCCTTTAAACGATCCATCAAACAAATGTTTAATCAGGAGGTAGGTGTCTTCAATAGGATCAAAATAGGCATCATTATAATTAAAGCTGAAAATTCTTCTTATTTCATGAAAAACTGTCTGAGGTTCTGTTGAGTGTAATAGCTTATCAAGCTGCGGCAATTTTTTTTCCATTTTCTCAGCCTTATAATTATAGTTTGTTTATTATACCGGTATTTATAAAAATAATGCAATTATTTTATTATGATATTAATAATTAATATTGCTTTTTATTTAATTGCCGGAATGTATATTTGAATAAACAAACTTTATATATTCTTTCATTTTTTACTCTATTATTTCCGATTTTATATTATATTTTGTTCTTTACAAATATAAATTTATAGAGTATAGTCCGCCTGAGAGGGCTTTATTGATGTTTTTTGACTATGATGCACTTGAAGTGGATGAAAATGATTTAGATATGCTCAGGAAAAAGCATATTTCAACCGGGGTATTGGTTTTAATCGGATATTCACTGACTCAAATTGGAACTTTAATTGCTAAAATTCTCGGTTTTACGAGTATTTCATATACTGAAATTGTTATAATTTCATCCACTGCAATTTTTATAACATTTTTATTTATTATAATTATGTTTTTTAACCGGAACTCCACAAAAAAATTCGGCAGTATTATGTTCTATTGTCAATATGCATTATTTATACCAATGTATTCTATCTGGATATTTAAATTACATGAGATAAGGTCGTATGGTTTAATATCCGCTCTGATTGCAATTACTTTCGTTCTTTTTTATACGGATTTTATAAAATCGCTTTTTATCTCCCTCGGTACAATAATAAGTCAGCTGTGTGTTTCATATTATGCTATTGAGATTATGAATCAAAAGGGATCTTTTATGCTGGAAGCTTTCTATACATTCAGTTTCCTTCCCTCTTTTTTATTTATTTCATATATTGCCAGAGAAATTCAAAATAAATCAAAAAAACTGATAGATATTCAAAAGAATACCCAATTGTTGAATAAAACACTGATGGAGATGAATGTCGATCTTGGATCTGCATACAGGGCAGATTTAACAGATATTGAACTTGCTTCAAATCTTCAGTCATTGATTTTTCCAAAAGAACCGGTTAAGGGATGCGGGTGGGAAATAGCATTTTCATTTAAACCGTTTCACAGGGTTTCAGGGGATTTTTATGATTTTTATTCCAGTGGAGATAAATTATATGGAATATCTCTCTTTGACGTGGCCGGGCACGGGCTGGCATCGGGTCTTATTACTATGATAGCCAAGCCTGTAATATGGCGCTTGTACAATACAATGCAAAATGAGGATCTGGGAAAAATTTTCGGCGCAGCAAATAAAGAAATAACAGAGCAGATTTATAATACAGATGTCCTGATAACAGGCATCATGCTTCGGCTATACGATGATTATGTGGAGTATGTAAATGCAGGACATCCGAATTTATACTGTAAAAATTTAAATAAAAAAAATGTAGCGCCGGTCAGTCCGGATTTCGACGGGTTTAGAGGCCGCCCCATAGGGTTTAGTCATGATGCGGTATATAAAAGCCATAAATTCAGCATAGATACTGGAGATACCCTGCTTCTTTTTACTGATTGTATTCTTGAAACAAGGGATGAAAACAGGCTGAGTTACGGAGATGAACGGCTGATAAAATCCCTGGAAGATGCTCCCGATGGAAGCGCTCAGAATATTCTTGATTTTATTTTAAATAGATTTTATTCATCAGTTGAAAAAAAAGATATCAATGATGACTTTACAGTTATAATTGCAAAAAAAGTAAATGATACAGTTTAAACAATTCAATGTGCATTTATTCTGCATTTTAAAATTTATCTTTCAATAATTGCTTGTAAAAAGTATTACCAATTCCATATCTGACAAAAATTATGTTATTAAAAGTAAAAAATACCAAAGAATATCTCCTTTTCTTTATCTACAGATCTTTTCTCGCGCCTGTAATTTTCTTCATGCCGGTATTTCTTGAAGAGAAGGATATTACAGGGTGGAAATCCGGAATCTTAATGGGCAGCATATATGCAACAGGAATAATTATGTCATTCCCCGCAGGAATTTTAAATGACAGATTTCAGCCGAGAAGCCTTATGATTTCCGCTCTTGTGCTTAGCTCTTTATCTTTTGTAATCTTTGCTTTGTTCGGCACATTCCCGGCAATGGTTGCAGTGTTTATTTTATATGGAATTGGAAGAAATTTTTTCCAGGTTAGTTTTGATTCAATGTTTTACAAGGAAATAATAAAAGGCGAGGGCTGCATTCATGTCGGCAGATACATGACAATAGTAACCACTTCTGCAATAGCAGGAATGCTTGTAACAATTTTCATGGTGCAGAATTTTTCATTTAAATACTTGTATTTAACAGTTTCAGCGGTATATTTAATTGCAGTTTTTGCAGCTGCAGGAATAAAAACAACAGCAGTGAAATCAATTCCTGTGTCGCATTATAAAAAGGATCTTTTTAAGCCGGATATTATTGCATTTGGTTTTCTTGTTTTTCTTTTCGCCATGCATTGGGGCGCCGAGGATACAAGCTACGCGCTTTTTCTGAAACACTATCTTGGCTTGTCAAAAACAATGTCTTCTATTTATATGCTTTCAGAATTCATTACACTCGGTATTACTTCATATGTTATAAGCATTATGGTTGACAAGTACAGGCTCAGCCTCAGGTGGATTTTTATTATCGGAATGATAATTTCCGGAGCTGCTCTCATTTTAAAAGTCAACAAATCTTTTGAAATATCAATTGCAATGAGGATGCTCCACGGCGTTGGTGATGGTCTTGTGCTTGTTGTGATTTACTACGGGATATCCAGGGTTTTTGAGCTGGAAAAGGTTGGAGGAAATATGAGTGTTGTTATGGTAACTCAAATCGCAGGAGCCTTTACAGGCGCTGTTATTTTCAGCAAAGTTGGCGTAGTATATGGATATGAACTTTCATTTATAATTACCGGTGTTATTCTTATCGTAACAGGCGCTCTTTTTGCATTATATAATCTGATGAAATTCAGTTTGCTCAATGAAAAAAAGTGATTGTATTATTTTTGACTCTGTTGTTTATTTAGCTACAGGCGTTTTTTCTTATTGAATAAATTGCCTTTAATGAAAAACGGGGTTTGTTATGGAACAGGTAACATTATGGTATCTTTCAGATAGTAATCTTCAGCCCGCTCTATCCGATGAAATCGGTGCTATGGGGCTTACAGTTAATAATTTAAAATCAAAAAATTTCAAAGATGCCAATATAATAGATAGTGAAATAAATTTATTTATTATAGATCTTGAAGATTCGCCTCCGCTTAAAGTTCTTGAAATGCTTGCAGGCGATCAAAGGCTGCAGAGTTTTTTAAAATTTGTATTAATCAACAAGAAAGAATTAAAAGATATTAAAAACGCTTCTTTTAATATAATACACATTGAATTTATTACAAGACCGGTTGAAAAAAGAGAATTTCTGCTTCTTCTTGAAAAATCAATTGTTGTTGAAAGATATCGAGAAATAATGAAATTTGTATCAAGCGAGTCTGAATCAAGGATTCAGACATATGAGGGAATTCTTGATATAAACAGAAAAAAAGTTTTTGAAACAGAGAAAGAGAAATCCGCTTTCGAAAAAATTCTTGCTTATGAAAAAAACCTGATGAAAGAGCAGCTCAAGCTGTCAAACGCTATCAGGGATTTTACTATTCTAAGGCAGAGTGAAATTTTTGATATGAAAAGCCGAATAAACGCAGAAGAGATGCTGGCAGAATTACGGCGGAGAGAACTTCTTGATGCAAAAAATGTCATCAATGCACAGGATTCTGTATTGAATTTTTCAGCCAAAGAGCTTAATGAAGCCAAAAAAATTATTAATGCTTCAGAGCAGATGTCAGAGCTCAGCAGAATGGAAGCTCTTAATCTGCATGATAATCTGAAAAAAGAAAAAGAGCTTAACAAAAGTCTGTCTGAGGAGTTTGAAAAACTTCTTATGGAGAACGAAGAATTAAAATCTAAAATCGCATCACTTAAAAAAATATAGGATAATGTAATATGTCTGATGAAATAGATAAAATATCCTCAAACGCAGTAATTAACGGATCAATTAGAGAGCTCTACCTGAGTAAAGTCCCGGTATTGAAAACAATCGACAACTGGAAGAGTTTAGAGCTTATTGGCTGGATAGATCATAAATTTAAACTGACTCATTATAAAGGCGGTCTTGTAAAGCTGAATAACAGTTTGTATTTTGTAAGAGAGCAGACTATCAAAGCTCTGCAGGAATACATGACCTGGAAATTTCCTCAGACAATAAAGGTAATTACGGAAAAGGACCTGAAAGCAAAACCTGCCAAACCCAAGGAAAAGCAAGTAATTTAATCAGCTTCCTGCAATATCTTCAAATAAAGAAATCAAAGCGTCGTTTTTTCTGGCAGTCTTCAATATATCATCAAGATGATCCTTGTGTACAATTGCATAATTCGGTGATATTCTTTCAATCATGCCGGCCTTGCTTTTGCTGTATTGAATTTCATCAAGGAAAGTCGGGTGGTTTGTGTGCATCAGGATAACTTCTGTAATCTTTATTTTTATTGCCTGGTTTGACCATTCTGTAAGCAGAAAACTTAAATTTTGAGGCATTTCATTCTTTGAATAGGTTTCAAGAACCTCTAGAAATCTTTTTAGATTCATGCCTCTTTTATATGCTCTGATAATTGATGACTTGCTAATAGCTGTATTCAGTATTACATCGTCTTTTATAATATCTGTATGAGATATTATATGGTATAAAGCAGATGATGATAATTCCTTAACAGGGATATGAAGAGTGAAATCTGGATTTATATAGATTGATTTTTTTTTCGGAATATCAATATCAGTTGGGTTATCTTTTCCTGATATCGTATTGCCGATTTCTGAAAAAGAGGCAATTCCGCTTTTGATTTCAATTATTCCAAACAGTGTGAGAAAATTTAAAATTGCAGAAGTCCTGTTTCTTATATCATCTCTTGCTGATAATACATCGTTGATTGATTTTTTTAATGCTTCTTCAATCATATGAGTCTGCAGTAAAAAGCTGTATAGATTTATATGACCGGATTCAATTGAATCGAAAAGTTCTATCCCGAGAAATATGGAAGAACTGTCGGAAATGCCGAATGGATTCTGGAAGTATTTGTCTTCTTTTGAAGCGGTATCCATATTCTTGATAATTCGGTGGACCAGCTTTTCAGGCTGATCGAGTTCTTTATGGATGTTCGATAATGAAACAGCAGCAATATCCTTCTGCTGTCTTAGGCATTGCAGTCTGTTTAAAATAAACAAAGGCATGTCAGTTGCTTTTTCCTCTTCAACTGTTTCGCCGGTAAATTCGTGAAGATTGATCAAAGAGTCGGTTATTCTTCTTCTGTCAATTTTTCTGAACTCGTTTTGCTTAGTAAGAAAAAGTCCGAATGATGAGATAACATCATATGCATTGAGAATATTTAATAAAATAGAATATCTGTTGTTGACTGTATGTTCTTTTTTATGCGAGGGTTTTAATGTCTCGGCAGCAGAACATGCCATATCTGGATTTATTGCAAATAAAGTGCAGAATGATTCACTTATATTATGCATGATTTTGATTACATTTTTTCCTGCAAGAAAAAGAATCGTTTTTGTCAGAAAAGGTTCTTTGAATTCCAGCTCTATTTCTTCTAAAGAAGCTATTCCGCCGAGTGAAACAATATATCTGATAAGCTTGACTGATATATCATCCGGAAGATTTTTAGAGAATTTTGGATCCGGTTTGTTTAATAGCAGATTTTCTTTTATTTTTCCATATATTTCTTTGATACCAGGCGATTCATAAATGTTTAGAATTTTTGATATTTCATGAATACCGTAAATTTTATCCATTTTGTTATTTAAGAGCTGTCTGTTTTTTGTTGTATAGGCAAGTATCAGCGTATTTAACTTTATAGAAATTTTATCTATTTCCTGAACAGTAATTCCGGTTTCTTTTTCAATAGCACCGAATGTTATTCCGTCATCGCCGGTATAAACAAGCCTTAACATTCTTAATTCGTTAATGGAAAGAGTCTTTAATACCTTATCAATACCGCTGAAACTTGAAAGTGCCGGCAGAATATTCTTTGAAGACGGTTTTTTGATGTTTAATATCGTCCCGATATCGGTTAATTTTTCCTGGGAGGTTTTTTCTATTATTTCTGGGATGTATTTCATATAAAAAATTGTGGACACTTAATTTAAGCTATTTTATAAAGGTTCAATTAATAATGCAATCAGTTTTTATTAATTTATGCATAAATTTTAAAAAATAGTTAAATTCTATTTTTGTCGTCAATATTCATTCTTAAAAATATGAAATACTTTGTCAAAATCTCTTTAACTGTATAAACTTCCTTTATGCATGATATTTTACTTTGTATTTTTAATACCAAAGGAGTTATTAATGATTCAATTTTTAAAATTTAATGAAGATATTTCCAGTATTAAGGAATATAAGCTTATTACAGGAAGAGATAAAAATATTTACTTTCTGAAAAGAGCGGGACTTGTTGTGCTTTTTATATATTCTACAGTTTTTCTTGCTGTGGCTCTCCCATTTGTAAAGACTCCGTTTATGCCGATTTACTTTTTCGGCGCTCTTGCATCTTCAATTCTGGTTATAAGATTTATTAATAATATAATAATGAGTTTTAAGTATAATACAGGGAGTATCAGGTTTTCTGCTGAAGGGGTTGGAGTAACTGATAAAGAGAAAACCCTTAATACGCCTGTATCAGAAATAAAATTTTTTGAAGTTAATCTTTTAGGTAATCTTGTTATTAGAAGCAACAATCTAAATATTAGTTTTCCTCTTGGACTTTTAACTCAAAGCGACAGGGAAGCACTTGTTGACGGATTGAAGGATTTGTCTCCAAAAAGAACAGCTTTATTGTTCAAAATTTGGGAGTTCATAGATGCAGTTGTTGTTGCTCTGGTTCTTGCAGTTCATATAATACAGTATATTGTCCAGGCATATTTTATTCCAACAGGATCAATGATGGATACTCTGCTTGTTGGGGATCATCTCTTTGTTGAGAAAATTACATACGGGCCGATTATTCCCAAAATGATTGGAATGGATAAACCGGTTCATCTTGATTTTCTCGGCATAAGAAAAGTACAAAAGGGCGATGTTGTAATATTCAGGCCGCCTCATGAAGAAGATAAGGACTATATTAAAAGATGCATCGCAGTTCCGGGCGACAGGTTTGATATTAAAGACGGTTCTGTTTTTATTAATGATAAAAAAATCGACGAGCCTTATGTTAAGGGAAAAACGGAATATGATTATTTCGGACTCAGGGCCAAGCATGATATTACAGGAACCGTTCCTGACGGAAAGATTGTAGTTCTCGGCGATAACAGGGAGAATTCCCAGGATGGAAGATATTTCGGCTATCTTGATATTGACA
>CAZGWD010000026.1:0-41583 GCA_964529415.1 uncultured Leptospirales bacterium
TTATTTTGCAAGAGTTTTTCCCTATTTCACTGGTACACTTTTCGGGGGCAGGTCATTTTGTTGTCATTTATAATTTCGCCAAGCGCTTCATATGACCAGTAATCCGCTGGCAAAGATTCTTCCGAAAATAAAACATAATTTACATTGGATTTTATCTCATATGCAAGTTCGGCATTTCCCATAAGACAGGCAAATGGGAAAAATATATCTATTTTATCTCCTCCGGATGACGTATTAAAATATTCAAACGCTTTACCGAGTTCAAACAGAGAGAGACTGTCATTTCCGCTAGTTTCATCAATACCTATTCCGCCAAATAATTTTAATAGATCTTTTATCAGATCAAGCAAAGATGTACCTGATGAATATCCGGTACCTTCCTTGTTTTGATCATCAAATCCGCCACCGTGGTTGAATATGGAATACATATACCGCTTTGCCGGATATTTTTTTAAAGCAAAATCCATAAACATTTTTGTTGAATTTAAATCCCCTGAATTTATTTCTGTAATTTCATTGATTAAGTCATCATTCAGGTTGCTTGAGCCTTTCAGAACATATATTCCATCTTTAAAAAGAGTGTTGGCGTTAAATCCATCCATCATAATTAAAATATTGAGTTTATTGGAAAAATCATTTTTCTTTATATTCTGAAGGGTGTTAATATAGTTTGTAACAATCCCATAATACTTTTCAAACTCATAATCAATATTGTTATCTATTGCAAAATGGATCATGATTGTCCATGGAGCATCTGTTACATTTATTGACATTTCCTTTGAATCTTTTTTGCTTCCATCAATGTCTTCACATTTTACAGTTAAAGGAAAACTTCCAGTTGAAGCAGTAACGGTTCCTGTTATTGTACCATCTGCATTAAAGGAAAGTCCGGCAGGGAGTGTTCCAATTAGCGTGAATTTATAATTCCCCGAACCTCCATTTGCTTTTAGAATTTCTTTATATGGTTTTCCTGTCTGGGCGTTTTTTAATTCAGTATTAGCTATTCCAAATACTGCTTCACTAATTTTAGTACTATCAACATTAGAACATGCAGTTATTGCAAGTATCAGACAAAGTAATATATATTTAATCGCCGAATACATATACTGCTCCTGAACTTCTTGCATCTGTAGAATCGCCGCTTGCACCGGCAGTTATCCTTGTGCCATCCGATGATATTGCAACTGAACTGCCTAAAAGATAATTCTGATAACCGTCAACTGCTGTATATTTTATAAATTCAGAATAAACTCCCGCGCTTTTTTTATAAATGTATATAGCTCCGGCATCGGCTCCGGCTGATTCATCTTTTTGGCTGTTTGCAATTGCAACAATTTCTCCATTTGATGAAATTGATATGGAATTTCCGAAATGGTCATTGGCACTGCCATCTGAAGCTGTTATTAAAGCAGTCTGGTTCCATGAAGTTCCATTATATTCGAATATATATGCAGTACCCTGATTTAAGTTACTTCCTTTTTTTGCGCCTGGAGATGTAGATGCCAGAACATTACCATTATCAGACATTGATAGAGATGTCCCGAAAAAATTATTTTCCAATTCATCTGCAGCAGTAATTTTTATCTGATTATAAATTCCACCTGATTTTCTGAAAATATATACAGCTCCCATGTTTTGCGATGCATAAGGAGCAGATACTGCAATGACATTACCATCAGAAGAAACAGCAACACTTGATCCAAAAACATTCTCAGCTGCAGGAACAATAGCAGTCAGCTGAAAAGTTTCCATCCATGCATCAGAAACTTTATTAAAAACATAAACCATCCCGGTATTTAAATTGGCACCGGAATCTTTTCCGGGAGAACCAACAACAAGGGTTGAACCGTCTTTTGAAAAAGCTACTGAATAACCAAAATTATCTGCATCTGATGCATCCATTGCAGAAACGCTTGTCACTTCATCCCAAATGTTTGCGAATATATCATTTTGTTTAAAAATATAAACTTTACCTTTTTTATTGCTATACCCATACGCTCCAACAGCCGCAATATCACCATTTCCGTTAATTGTAACAGCTGTACCAAAATAATCGTTTGCAAATGAAGAAGAGCGCTTAAGTTCGATTTCATCCCAATTGGATAAATTCCATTTATAAATATACGCTCTTCCATTGCTTTGGCTGTTTGAACCTGATAATAATATTTTCCCGTCAGTTGAAAGGCTTACGCAGTGCCCAAAAAACATATCCTGGCTTTTTTCAAGCGGTCTAACCTTGTTTATATATGTAATGGTATCTGATGTTGTAATTATTTCAGTGCTGCTTTTCCTTATTCTTGCATGAACAGTTTTTAAACCATTACCTGCAGATAAATTCCAGTTCGTTATATTTCTGTATGGCTCCCATGAAGACCATGAAATATTGTCATTACTGAAACACATTTCTGATCCACCGGTAAAATTCAGAACAAGAAATGCAGCCATATTGTAAGCATTTTGTGATCCATTGTTAATCAGGAATAAAGACTGTGGAGCTCCAGCAGCAAGCATAGCATCATATAATGAAAGACTTGCGTTTTTATCATTTAAAAAGTTTGAACATCCGGGTAAAAATACCAGAAAAGATATAATTATCACTATTTTTTTTACCATAAGAATGAGATTCTATCACTTAATAATATAAATAAGCATCCATTATAATTCTTAATGAGACTATCAGTTTTTATTTGTAAACGACTTTGAATCACCTTGGTATCCTATCACAATAATATTTACTATCCCAACCGCCTCCGTATAATTTGGCGTATATGAAATTGCCGTCATTTACCTGTTCAGCACCGGTCCTAAATCCGGTAACTTCACATACAGCACGATACATTATGCCGAATCGCTAATTATTTTATATAATCGAATAATTTCTTTTCCCGCTTTAATAAATCATTCACCACTGATGAAATGTCTGTTTTACGATTTTCAGCTATTTTTTTTATAAATGATAATGTATCATCAGACAAATAAATTGGTAAATTTAGCTTTGCATTCTTGTTATAAAATTTACCTCGTTCGCCTTTTGAAAAATCATATTCTTTTTTCATATTATTCACCTGTGTACTGCCTTTGCTCATTTTTTGTTGCTTTCCTGCTTGAGATTAATCGTATTAAATATAATTCATTATTTATTTTTTTGTATGTATGAATAACTACAAGCATTTTACCAGTTGAAGAAATTCCCAAAGTAATCCATCTTTCTTCATCTTTAATATCATGCGATTCATCATAAATTGTAATCGCCATAGGATCATTGAATATTGTCGTTGTTTCTTCAAAAGTAATCTTATGTTTTAAAAAATTACTTTTTGCTTTATTTCGATCCCATTCAAAATTATAATTCATTCTTTACTCTTTATTGATTTCATTCTTCAAATTTACAAAATTCAGAATATTTTTACTACAACTTTTTTAACTTTGAAAATTAAAGAAAAATTCATTGCCATGAATTGGGAATTGGCTGCCGAACGGAGTCGTGGCATCACCTTGAAATGGAAGGTGTAGCCAGATTCTCAAGAAGGACTGCTTTTGCAGAAAAGCAGTCCTTCTTGAGAATCTGCCGCAGTGGATGTACCAATGTCGCGAAGTCCATGGATGGACTAGATCAAAAACCCGAAAGCCGCTGCTCATCCCTCGGCTTCGCTAGGTAACCATCGCCGCAGAGCTAAGTGCCTTCACCTGCCTCAAAACTATCTTTATCCTATTAGAGAGGCAGGCGGCGCCTGCCTCTCTAAATACTATCTGGAAACATCAGTTATTCAGCCGGTTGGAAATCAACGGCTGGCTTAAAACTCTCTCTATCACCTCCGCCTCCGGATTTTGCCGAAGTGCTAATTCTTCGACAGATTAATATTTAACCCCCAAGGGCCTATACAACTTTTTTATTAATGAAATAAAATGTCATTTATTTTGCCATTCCAAACTTTTCTATTAACTGCTTACTCAAAGTTTCACAAAGTTCTTTATATGCATCAGATTCAAATCTCCCTATGCAACTTTCTATACAAAAAAACAAATTAAGTTTTGATTCTCCTATAACTTTAAAGCTGGATGTATCAAAAACTCTAAAATAAAAAGTATAAGTACCTGCCTTAGAATTTCCATATATTTCATGTATTTTTAAACCTAGCCATACAATAACTAAATAATCCGCTTTCAGGTTGTTATTTATCTTTTTAATTGCACTTATATCCATTGAATTTTCATCATCTTCAATATTTCTTATTCCTTTATACGGACCTTTAATATTTTGAGGATAATCTGGCATTAATCTCATTATTTCTTTTTGCGGGATTACCTCAAATTTTGAATTTGATGATAATGTATTTGTTACACAATCTACTACTTGAAAACTTGAATCATCTCTAACTCCTGTTATAACAGCTATTTTTTTTCCTTGAGGCTTAAAATTATTATTAAATCGCAAATTAACCGTATCATAGCAAGAAAACAAAAACAAAATTGGTATCATACTGCTAAAAATAAATAATTTCTTCATAATGAATAATTCTCCTTTATTTTACTTTATATTATTTATTGAATTACTAATAAATTTACCCAAAGAACTACCAATATCATCAATAATCATGAGTAATATGGGATCAGTTTTTTTAAATTGACTCTCATAGGAAAGCGGATAATCATGTTGAAAGGACGATATGGCAATTATATCTCCTTTAGGATATTCTATAAGTCTTGCATTTACTTGAATATATGACGTCCATTTATTCCTATCAACAAACCAGCCCCCGTTCCAAACAATAAATATATAATCAACTTTTAGCTTTTTCTGAATTTCATCTATTGATGACTTGCTTGAATCTGTTAAAAAAGCAGATTGCTGAACTTCTTTTTTTTCTTTCATAATATTAAAATCAATAATTCTATTATTTAATGGATAAGATGGTATTAAAGATTTTATCTCTTCCTGTTTTAAAACTAAAAATTTTGTTTCTTTAGATAAAGCTTTTGATAAAGAATCAGCTATCTGAAAATCAATTTCATCCTCAGTACCGGCAATTACTGCAATTTTTGCTGGTTTAATTTTTTTATCCGGCTCAAGCAGTTCAAAAATTATTTTTTTTGTTCCAGTTGTTGAACATGCAATTATTCCAGTTAAACTAATCATTATAATTATAGAAAATATATTTTTAATCGTATTCATATTTCAGTGTTTACTCCAAAAAATATTTTAAATAATAAATTTTTTCAAACTTAAAAATCTGAATTGATCTATGTATTTCTGTTATAAAACTCTCTCTATCCCCACCGCCTCAGCATAATTCTGCATAAGCGCCATTTCTCAAAAGCGAGAAACAGCGCCTATGCGACGGGCATTATGCCGAAGCGCTAATGTTATTGAATGAATAAATTTTCAATCTGATGTTATGGAACATTAACTGTTTTGTGTTTTTCAATATATTTTTTACCATCCCAAAATATATTAATACTATAATCTGAAGCAAAACTTTGCCCTAAACGTACATATGATTTATCTTTTCTTTTGAATATATAAAAACTTTCAAAGGTATATTCAAAATATTGAATATACTTAAAATCTTTTTTTTCTTTTTCAAAAATTAAAATATACCATTTTTTTTTATCATGTTTTGAAACACATGGAATTAAGACATCTTCTTTCCCATTATTTTTAAAATCATATTGAATGATTAAATCAGGATTATATTTATTGATGGCGTATAAATTATCACTATCCAATATGTCATTTTTTTCAATAACACGAATAGATTCTCGTATATTTTTTGGTCCTTTATTTACAATCAAGTCATTCCAAAAATTATTATTAACATTAGCATTTAAAATAATAGATAAAAATAAGATAATTATGAATTTTTTCATTTTATCAATCCTCTCTTCTTCTATATAAATTTCTAACTGCATCTGGTACTATTCTATTCCATTTTGAATCTCTTTCTTCATAATGTAAATGAGGCATCATATCATATGTTTCATTTCCTGAATTTCCAACGGTTCCAATTTTATTACCAGCTAAAACAAAATCTCCTGCTTTTACAGATTGTGAATCAGTATGCATATAATATGAATATGTTTTATCCTCATTTTTCATTATTATATAATTTCCTGCTCCAGGATGATCCCCATCTTTATCAGTATATCCTGGTTGTGAAAATATTCCAAGAACCGTACCTGTTTTTGCTGCATTAATAGGTGTACCTTTTACAGCTCCTATATCAATACCTTCGTGTTTGTCTTTCTTGAAATCTTGTGTAAATTTACCATTTACAGGTTTTTCTGTTCCATAACCCCAATCACCACTTGCTCCTTTCCCATTAAAATCATTCATGCCAAGTTTTTGTTTTATAAAATTAAAAGCAGCTAAAGCTTTATCCTTAATAGAATTCCCATCTGGGTCTATCATTCTTACAGGGTTATTATGCCCATATTCGTATGCATCTAAATTTGCTGTATTAAATACTCCACCACGGCCTGGTAGTTTTTTTGTTTCATCATGAGAATTTCTCCAAAGATAATCGTGGTCGGTATCAAAGTCATTTGGTTTAGGGAAATACTTGCCCTTTGAAACGTATGGATCAGGAGAAACCCATCTACTCAACCTCGCATCATAATACCTCGCCCCAAAATAATACAGATTCGTCTCAGGATCAAGTTCCTTTGAGGTAAACTGATATGGCGTAGTAAACCCGCTCGAATTAGCCTTCTCATGCACCCATGTCTCCCCATATGGGAAATACTCCAAAGACTCATGGAACGATCCGTCTTTAGCAGTTACAACACTCGATGAGCCTAGATGATCCCCATGGTAGTAATATGTTCCGCCTGCCTCTGTTGCATCAAGTTTCGAAGCCACTCTCGTATTTCCTGCAAATATATGCTTACTCGCAAGTACTCCGTCCCTTACTGTATAGTTCTGGTTCACATAAACAACTTCTCCGGAGTTTCCTTTCTTTATTATCCTCGTTCCTGTATCATCATATTTGAATTCTGTAATTGAGACATCCGATACTTTTGTCAGCCTGTTTTCTTCATCCCATGCCATTGTTCTTGTCTGGTTAGTTGCTTTGTCTTTTCTTGTTATCATATTGCCGTTCGGATCGTAGCTGTATGTCCTTGTGCCGTCATCTGTTACTGCATGAGGTTTCCCGCTTTCGTATTTGTAGTCCAGGGTATATGTTGTATCAGGCAAGGATACTGTCTTGCTTGTATCCGCATATGTGGCATTATTTACCTGCACTTTCCTGGTTATATTTCCGATGCTGTTGTAATTTAACTCGTTTGTATAAACATTTTCTCTTGTTGTGTTAAACGGTATCCAGCTCTCTTTTCCGTATTTACCTTCAGAGTATTTCAGTCTTTCCATTTCATCGTATGAATAAGTCTGCTCCGATGTTTTTGGTGTTCCTTCTGCTGTTATAAAATCTGTGTTTTTCCTTCTTGTTATGTTTCCAATATTGTCATATGTATATTCTATATTCTGATATTGTTTTGCATCTTTCTTTGTTTTGAGGTACTGGAGTCTTCTCATAATATCGTATGAATATGTTGTTTCAGTGCCGTTTCCATAGGTTGCTTTTGTTCTCTGGCCAAACTGGTCATATTGTATTTCTTTTAAATATGTTTCTGTTTTAGAATTTGTACTTCCTATAGCTGCTTTTAAGAGTCCGCCTCTGTTGTATACATATCTGAGCACTTCACCGTCAGGGTATGTGATTGTCTGCATCCTGCCCATGTTGTCCCAGTTGTATTTTGTTTCATAGCTTTTCCATACTGCTGCCGGTGTTGTTACTTTTATCTGTCTCAGACTTCTTGTTATTTCTCCAAGTTTTCCATAGCTTCTTTCTTCTTTATAATCGCCATTTTCTACAGTTGCTATTCTTCCGGCTCTGTTATTTCCCGCTCCTGCATTTCCATAAGTGTATATTACACTCGGCATATCTGTGTAATCGATTCTATCAAGCCTGTTAAATGTGTATCTGTATTTTGTATAAGTTCCTTTTTCTCTCTGGTTCGGAGTAATTTTTCTCGTCATATTTCCGGCTGTATCATATCCATATTCAACAAGTCCTGTGTCAGGGTTATTAATGGATAGTCTTCTGCCGAAATTATCGTATGTTATATTTGTATTGTTCCCTGCTGCGTCTGTTACCCCTGTTATCTCTCCCATTGGATTGTAAGCATAATTGGTGATTGTCTGACCGGAAGATGTAGCCGGTTCTGTTACCTTTGTAATTTCCCCGCGTATATTTTTTTCAGTATATTTTGTTCTTCCTTTCTGATCAATTGTCCTTGTTGTGAGATTCGATCCATTTATTGCATACTCATTTTGTATGCTTGTTCCGTCTGGAAACGTTATTGTTTTTTTCCTGCCAAGTACATCATAGCTGAATACTGTCGCGTTCTGCATGGATGGTGTATTAAATGTCGGTTCTCCCTGTCTAATTACTCTGCCCATATTATCATAATCAATATTTCCGCTTACTGTCATTCCAAGAGTACCGTTTACTTCTGCTGTCATTTTAGTCCGGGTTACTCGCTTGAGTCCGTCTATTTCTGTTACTGTGTCAATAGTCTGGTTGCTTTCCGGCATCGGTTTATTTGTTGTTGTACAAGTTGCTGGAAATGTTGTAATATTATATCTGTATTCTATTGTTGGCCTTCCGCTTCCAAGGTCATTTGGTGAATAAATTGCTGATGTTCTTCCATATTCATCATAAGAATAAGTCATATACTGGTTGTTTATATCTATTGTAAATAGAGGTTTTCCCCATCTTTCATCATATTTTGCCCGTGATGAATATCCGAATGAGTCTTTTATCTCTATTATATTTCCTGTTGTATCGTATATGTATGTTTCGCTGTATCTCTGCCCTGAACTATTTGACGGCCCGGTTATTCTCATCAGATTTCCGTTTGCGTCGTACTGTAAGTCAGTTACTGCAGTGTCGCTGTTACTGTTTGTCTGTATCAGCTGTACGAGTCTTCCTTTACCGTCATAGCTTCCCATTCTGTGTCTGTATTCTTTTCCTGATGCGTCTGTTACCCTTATTAATTTTGGTTTTGAAACAATATTTTTTGCTGTATTATATTCGTACTGTATATGTGCTGTAACTGCTGTGATGTTTGTTCCGCTGTCTGTGAATTTTTTTACATTTCCATAGCTGTCATATTCGTAACTTTGAATTGCTGATACTGTTCCGCCATTTTCATAGTACTGTGTTGTTTTATTTAATAATGGGCAAAATTTTGAACTTTTTTTATCATCTCCGTTTGGAATTATATCTAAGAAATCATAATTTGATATTGTACGTACAAGAAGGTTATTACTTGCATTATCTCTTAATAAGGTTTCTCTTTCAAGCCCTTTCTGAAAGTAGTTTCCTGTTATAAAATTCCTTTCAAGATTTGTTCCTTCAGGTAGAGGCTGATTAGTTCCATCAGCCATAATTTTTGTTTCAGTTACTTTGGCAAATCCGTAGAATTCTCTTTCGAATCTATCATATTTTCCATCTTCATAATCGTATTTTGTGGCATAACTGTTGTTTTTTTCGTCTTTAATGGTTGTATTTGACATCGTCCATCTCGACTGATTCATTTTGTGGGTGTTACCTGCACGTTTGTAATCAATGGTTATTGTTCCTCCCAGAGGCCGCGTTACCGATCTAAGAAGGTTGGTTTTACCTATATTGCTAACTGCTACTTTGACGTTGCCGTTTGGAATTTTTATACCGGTACCGTAGGGATCAGATGTCTCAAAATAAACATGGTCAGGATATCCATCTCCATTTACATCAAGAACCATTGATTTATTCCAGGTTATATTACCTCCTCCTCCAATGGAGCCGTTCAAAATGATACCGATTAACCATACTCGAACTATACCTCCTATAAAGACAGATCCATTAAGTCCGTATGTCAATGTTTCTGAAATAGGCACTGATGCATCAGTACCAGTCCATGTTTGAGCAGGAGCAAAACCATTTCCGGTATTTATTTGTACAGACCAGTTTTGACCCGTTACACCATATCCCATTAATGGTTGTGCATAATTATAAGCAACATTTTTAGTCACTCTGTCTGGAAGACCGTCTCCGTTTACATCAATATAATCAACCGATGTCATTGACTGTGAGAATGATACTCCGCTGCCGCCGCCGTATAGCCCTTTATCAAAAGATATACCTACGCCTGTGTTTATAGCTGCTGAATGATTAATTCTGAATTGGCCGGAATTTAAACTTTCCTCGTTTGAAAAACCGTAACCAAGGTTATAACTGACCCATGCATTACTTCCATCATATCTTACCTTGTCAGGCAATCCGTCGCCATTAACATCTATATAATCTAAATTATTACTAACATCGCCATAACCGAATGATCCGGATGGCGATGGGTTGGAAAAAGAATTTCCATTAGAAGTGCCATCTGAAAGGTTAAGTGCTTCAGCAATCGATGATGGACTTATTGAACCGGGAAAAGAATATGTGCTGTTACTTACTTTATTGGTTCTTATCAAATCACCCATATTTGCGGCTGATTTTTGACTTTCATACGATCCATCTGGTTTTGAATAGCTAACCACTCCATTTTTTATTACATCTGGAATTCTGTCTCCGTTTAGATCAAAAAAATCAACATAAGTCTTCGAAATACTATCTGAATAATTTCCGTCAACAACTACAGTTGAAAAACCGCCGCCTTGCGTGTCAGTCTTGGTGAACTTGGAAACACCCCTGCCTGAACCGGCTCCAGGTATAACTCCATTATTATCCGCGGTAACGGTAACTGTGGGTAGAGCACAAGTCTCTTCGTCACTTGGTATATATTTCTTTGTTGATACCCGTGTGGAACTTAATACAAACTGGCTATCTTGTATGCCTATATAACAGTAATCATCATGACCCTGCCATCTTTTTTTTCCTGGAATTGAAGTCATAGGAGAAAAATTTTTAATTTCTTTATTCGCTTCATCAACAGCAGCTTTAAATAATTTATCCCCTGCGGAATCATTGCTATATGAATTCCGGCTTGGAATGGATCCAATAATTTCCGGGATTTTTACCCTTGTCATATTTATAGGATCGCCATCATAAGATATTTCATCTTCAGGGTTATATCTAGCATAATACCAGTTTCTGTAACCGCCGGCACATGGTTCTGCTTTATCTGTTTTGTCCCTGGTTCTGTAAAGATATGTTCTGGCATCATAAAAATTATTTGTACCAATAGTTATCTTTGGATCAATTATTTGAACGAAATTTACAATATCGTATTGATCCGAAGCCGCAATGAAGAAAACATCATCTCCCTGCTGTATGTCGACATTAGTTGTAAAGGTCTGGTCAGTATAACTCGTAGTTTTATTAATCGGGTATGTCATCTTCTTGACATCAACAACATTTCCATCCCGCAGAACTTTCACAGCCAGTGTAATATTTGCCGAGTAAGTGTCGTCCATTATGGATGGACTGGTTCCCGTGATTCCAGAATATTCATTTAGTATATTTAAAATCAGGTCAGGACTGTTACCCGAAAGCATGCTTAATGACATCTCAACCGTTGCATTTCCGCTTCTTTCTGAACTGCTGCTTTTCCATACATAGGGTGGATGATTATCCGGTTCAATGTATAATATGTTCGAAATTGGCAAATTTGTTTTTAAATTGTTTAAGGTTGTTTCGTCTGTAACTTGTATAACAGTTCCTTGAGCGGTATTGTTATATTCTTTTATTGCCGTCACCCCGGCCGTTCTATCACTTGGAATTTGCACAGCCGGGTATTGAATTATTTCTGCCGATGAGTATGTTAAAGTAAGATTCGCTGAAATTTTGGTTAAATCAATCGGCGTATCAGAATAAATCTGGCAGAGAATTTTATCTCTACTATAGGATGATAGATTTTTTCTGTCAAAATTATTTGTAACAGAGACAGGCAAAATAAAAAATGCTTTATTAGTTATTATTTCCCCTCTATTCAAAGTAATTGAACCTAAAAGTTCTTTTGGGGATTTTATTATTTCATGTTCTCCATTTGGTTTTAATGTTGATTCCGTAATTCGGTAAATATTTACAGAAACATCGTCCGATGTCGCCCCTGTTTTTGAAATAGAACCAGTAATTTTTATTATTCCGGTTGAAGGGACATAATAGTAACTCTCATCGCTGCTGTTATTAAAATCATTAAAAGCATTAAATTTATAAGAGGAAAATCCATTTTCATCTTTAATGTCAGGGATACCAACATATTCAATTACAGGATTCCAGGAAACACTATCATCATTGCCGTCATCAATAGAATCAACCCTGAAGAATATTCTTTCTCCTTTGTTTACTTGTATGCTGTCAGTTCCAACTGTTGGTAATGGAGTATTTCTTTGATCTTTTCCAATCTGGTTTTTCCATATAATATAACCGTTTTTTTCAATACTTACTCTTACTCCATCATCTGTTTTTAAAGAAGTATCTGTTTTTGGAAGCAGTGTTATATCTCCGCTTATTTTTACAAGGCCGTTAAAAGGAGCTTTCCAGACCAAAAGAGGGTCGTCTCTATAAAATATTTTTACGAGACTATCATGATCTGATCCTTCAGCAAGCGAATTTAAAGGAATAGATTGGGGAAAGTCAATAACCCCTGTCTGTACTGGAAGGCCAATTGGGGAATCCATATTGAATGTAGGGGCAGTATTCCCATCTGTACTGCCATGGTTATAATATACATTGCCGTCACATACAAAATCAGGTAAACCATCGCCGTTTACATCTGATAAATAACCTTTTCCTTTGCTTTCACTGTGAGATTCTGCGTAATTCCCTCCAAAAAAGAAAAGAGTGCCATTAAAACCAAAATTGTAGCTCATGTTAGCTTCGTGTCCCAAATCTTTGGTTGATATTGAAATCGGTACCGCGTTTTTAAATGAAGGAGTTCCGCCTGGAGTTGATATATTTTTACAGTAATATATAGATGTTCCATTTGAATAAACATAATCAGTAAGCCCATCTCCATCAATATCGATAAATATCCCTTTTGTGAATGAGTCTGAAAATCCTCCGCCGATTTTTCCACCAACGGATGTCATTTTCCCAATACCGACAGGAGATATTCCCAAAGAAAAATTTCCATTAACATTTAATCCATCAGCTGAATGAGTAGCACTTGATAATACGCTGCTATTTGTTATTGTAAAATTTTCCTTCCCTCCTTCAAGATCATCATAATAATCAAACACGTGCTTATTTCCAGTGAATTCAGTACCATTTGCACCGTATTGAATTATCTCTTTAAGAAGGGTTTTACCGAACTTGCCAGGCATATAATGCAGATCATATTTTCTAATAGAACTGTTCCCATAAAAAACTTCAATGAAATTAAGCTTGTATAGGAGCGCAGTTTTAAATCCCATTCTTGCGCTAACTGTTACATCAGTCCTGTTTGTTCTGTCTAAAGTAAAAGTTATTTTATACGGCCCATTGCCTCCGTTGATTCCTGTATAATAAATTTCCTTCAGATATCTCCAATCCGAAATCCCATCTGATTCATCATAATATCTATAATTTATAGTATTTCCATTTGTATCAATAACCTTGTTTAGATACCACTGGCCTGTATTTACTCCGGTTAATCTCGAGTTTGTTGTTTCTCCATAATAAGATGTGGTACCGTTTTTATCAGTAACCTCCCATTGGTTACCGTTTTTTATTATCCTTGAAAAAGATCCTTCAACTCTTAGCTTGAAAGTAGTTTCGTTTATTTTTACAAGTTTTGCCCCATCAAGAGTATAGGTTGTATATGGATCGTTTGGTATCGGCCTCGGCACACCGAATGTCGTATCAACAGCAATACTCGAAACATGAATGTCCCACCCAAGACCAAGCCAGCTGTTACCGCCTCCGGAGCTGTATTTTATTGTTACATCAGGCTGCATACCGTTTCTTCCCTTTGGTATTTCAATAGGGTATGTCAGTCCAGCATCTCCAGTGTTCGTTGCTTTCGGGGCTTCAATCAGGTTTACTCCGCTTGAAGGGTCTCCGGCTTTTATATCCTTAATAGAATTAGGGTTATACGAAAGCGGATCCGGGTGTTCCGGTGTTGTCAGTGTTGCGTTTATAATATCAGTAAAGTGATTTGTTGCAGAAAGCACCATCATTCTTGTTGAATCAATCTGCACTGTTTCAAGTTTTTTCCATCTGCGTTCATTTTCATCAAAATAAAAACTGGATATATCTTTTTCTTTACGGCCTGTTGGAATTTTACTTTTATCATATCCAAGTTTTAATGTTAAACTTTTTTTAAATGAACCGTGAGGTAAAAATCTATATCCAACAAATGGTGTAGTTACATTTGTCATTCCAGGATCAAGCTTTTGCAGATCAGAAGCTTTTAAAGGAATAATTTTAATCTCAGTTGCCTTGTCAACTGCTCCTGCCGGAATATCAAGTGATACATCCTGATAAGTTATGGATTTTTTTGATTTTGGATCTATAATAGTTCTGAATTCTGTATCTGTTGAGACAGTATCTGTATCTGTTGTAGCATTGCTTCCTGAGCTTCCGCCTGATGAAGTGCTTCCTGTAGTATTTGTGCTTGCTGTTGAGTTAATATTTTTTGTTAAAACTACAACATTTGATGAATATTCGGTGCCGTTATTAAAAATTAGATTTGATTTCCATGTATCATCATCACCCTGTGAAGTAAATCCGGCTTCTTCTTTTGTTAAACTGAAACTGAATGTACCATCAGAAGATAATGTTTTTACAGTTTTATCAGCAATATTTAATTTGTCTGTTCCTAAATTTGCTTTTGATGATTTAACAAATCCAAATATTGACGCAGTTCTTGTAAAAAATTCACCATTTCTGGGAAATGAAGTAACTATATTTGGAATTTCTCTATTTGCACTTGGGCTCCCGCTTACATATATTTCCGATATTTCAGCCTTGAATGAACTTTCTTCAGTAAATTTAATTTTTAAAGCATCTGTAGAAAGACCCTCTACTATTTTAATTTTATTCCAGCCGGTCTTCATGTTTGCTGCTTTAATTGCATCTGCTGAATCAACCCATATATTATCTTTTACATATTGTATAACAAAAGGAGATGTCGGTACAATTGCGAAATATATATGTAGAAAATCTGGTTCAATTTTTCTTTCAAAATCAATGACAAGCGCAGGGCTATCTAAATTCAAACTTGCATTTGTTGAAGCAGATCTGTCATATGCTGCTGAATCTGAAACAGATGATACTAAATTATAGCCATTCTCTAATTCTGCATAAATTTTAAAATTTTTTATACTTACATCACCAGAGCGTGCAAACTCAATAGTATTCGTTCCAAATTTCAGAAATGCAGGATTTATTTCAATCGCATGCGATATAAATTCAGAAGAGTCAATTAAAGCCTCAGGCCCTCCTCCAAACCAGTTTCCGCCGTTGATTCTTGTTTTAATGCTTGCTGGAGTTTTTACATTTTTCCCTGAATATGAAAGATATGCCCTTTTAAATAATAAAGGATCGATATTTATACTGACAGACAGCGACGCAGGATTATCTGTTGTTTTATTAGAAAATGAAATATCTCCGGAAGAATTAAAATATCTTACATGTTCCAGGTTTTTTGATGAATAGTTTTCAATTTCTGCAGCTGTATTTATATTAAACAGTGATCCATTAGCTTTATCACTCCCCAAAACCCCTTTTTCACTTCTCCATATTTCTATTTCACTTATCCCGTTTTTTGAACTATCAAGCGGGGTAATTTCTATAGTTAAATTATCTGTAATTACTCCGTTTGTTGAATCAAAGATGTTCCATGAAATTAAAGAAGAAGATCCTGTATAATTAAATTCCTTGACCACTTCTTTTGAAGCTCCGGAACCTTTATATACATTAACAGAATATGAGCTTTTACCAAGAATTTTCAGTCTTGATATTTTCTGTGTAGCTGGAAATTTTACCACTAATTGTTTTGTTTCAGCAGGAGCATACGCACTTTCAGTATTGCCGTCAAACAGATATGCTGAACTTGAATCATCTGCTGTTATTTGAGATGGGGATGATTTTACAAGCAGTTCCTCATTCGATATTAATACAGATGACGAACCCCCTCCGATCGAATCAAAACATCCATAGATCAGGGTAATGGATAATAATATAATATTTCTTAAAAACTTATTCATTATCATTATATCCGTAAATAATACCGTTTCTGTCTGTTTTTAAAATCCAGAGAACGTCATGATTAATTGCTGATTCAGAATTTCCGGCTATTATAAAACCCTGATCCGATGTCTCTCTTAGAGATACACCGGAATCATTAAGTAAGTTTGAATAAATCTTTTTCCATAATAAATTCCCATTTGTATCAAATTTAAATAGTACTATATCATTATCTGTTGATGAATTAAAACTTTCTCCGGCAACTGCATATCCGCCATCTGACGTTTGAACAACGCTGAAACCTTTATCGTTCTTGTTTATAGAAGCATCTATAATTTGTCTCCACGTAACAGTTCCGGATGAATTTGTTTTTGTTAATATCAAATCGTATGAAGCGAAATCACTATTTTTAGCATATCCGGTAACAATAAAACCGCCATCTGATGTTTGTGATATTGATTTATATTCTTCTTCATAATACCCTGAATCACCAACAATAACATCAGGTATATTAAACGTAGAGTCATATTTTAAATATAAACCTTTAATAATTTTATCTGCTTCTGAATAAGATTTTGTACCTCCAATTACAGCATATCCACCGGATAATGTTTTGCAAATATCGAAAGCATAATCATCATAGAATAAACCATTGGTTGTATCATCACCGCCAAATGTTATATTTTGGTTTTCAGTTAAATTACTATTCAGTTTTAAAATCCAGACGTTGGAGAAACCTCCACATTCCAGACATGATTTTGTCTTTCCAACCAGTACATATCCACCATCTGCTGATTGAATTATTTTATTCAATTCATCATAATCAGCGCCGCCATATGTGTAATTCCAGATTATATTGCCGCTTGGATCTATTTTTATTACTCTGCCATCATATGATCTATCAATTGTCTCGGATTTTCCGGCAATTACATAACCATCAGAAACTCCAAGAGTGAAGCTTTCTTCAACATAAAAAGCAAAATCATGGAGTGACGAGCCACCATCAAATTTCTTTTCCCAGACAATACTCCCTGAAACATCAAGCTTGATTATCCAGAAGTCATAGGCTTTTCCTGTTGTACTTGCTGTATCAATATATCCGGCAATAATATAACCGCCGTCTGATGTCGGTTTAATATTGCTTGCTCTGGCACTTCCGGAACCAAGAATAATTTTTTGCCATGTAGATATAGCATTAAAATTACTGCTTGTATTTCCATTTATTGATATTGTTGCGTTTGCTGGTTCAAACAAATAACCTTCTTTTTTTGGTGTAACAACATAATCCCCATTCCATAAATCTGATAAAGAAAAATTACCATTAGAATCAGTTTTAACAGTAAAGGTACCATACCTTGGATGCGATATATATAAAGTGACATCAGCGAGATTCGTTCCCCCTGTTATAACATTTCCGCTCAATGAAAAACTCTCAGTTCCGCTGTTTGAACATGAAACTAAAGATAAAATTGCAGAAATTAATGAAATTAAAAGGATTTTTGGCATAATAAAATTGACTCTTTTCAGTTAATATTTCTATATAAACATCGATAATTATTACCAGTGATATATCATTTAGTGTAAAAATAAGTGATAATAAACGCAAAAAAATGACAAATTTTAACATTTTTGGCTTAAAATTATTTATTAATATAAATAATCAAGAATAAAATGCGTTTTATAATAATAATTATCACTAATAAAGTATATATATTAAAAAAACATAAATTAAAGAGGCTCATAAATAATGGAAACTGCAAAAAAAACATTTTTAATTTTTTTAATTGCTAATTTTATCTCAATCTCTGCTTTTACTCAAGATAAACCATTGGAAGTAAAACCTGAAGAAAATAATAAAAAAACTGACGAACAAATTAAAATTCAAGAAGATAAGATAGAAATTAAAGAAATAATTAAAAAAGAAGAACACCGGAAAGATACGTCTGATAAGCCTATCGGAAAATATGATAAACCAATTGAAAATAAATCTGATCAAAATATAAATGAAAAAACCACAAAGATCATTGAAAAACCTGTAACAAACAAATCAGAAGTTAAAAACAATAACACAGGAAAACTTTTCATAATTCTTGCCGGATTCGGAGGCATGTCAATATCAGGCGGTGAAATATCAGGAAACGGGAATCAGCAAATCAATGTCGGAGGCAGCTATGGAGCTTTTTTAAATGTTGGATACTATCTGTTTGAAAATGGAGGAATTTATTTGGGTCTTGAATATGCAGGAAAAGAAACTGTAATTAAACGTACATTCTTGACTAAACCCATGATCAATACTTTTACATTTCAATTTATGGAATTATTTCTCGGATACAGAGGTGAATTTAAATGGTTTTTCTTCTCAGCAGGTTTTTATTACGGTTTTAAAATAGCCCCCTGGACTGAAGTAGTGAACCTGGATGGGTCGCCAACTACAACAGTAATTTCCTCAGCGTATCCTGCAAGCTGTCATGATGAATTTGGAATACAAATAGCAGTGGGAACAACAATTAAAATCACAAGATTTTTAAATATAGACGTAAGTATTTCATATGAAACTTCTTTTATAAATGCCTATGATTATATTGATAAATTAAGAACTAATCTAATTTGCATCAATGCAGGTGCAACTTTCAAAATTGATTTATCTAAGAAAAACTAAAAAAACTCTTAATGTTAAAAGCAATTATACAAATAATAAAGTAAAATTATTAAAACTGTTTATTGAAATTTGACAGACTTGATTCCCTATATTTATTTTTTGAAAGATGCTAATGCCTCTACTTCTGATTCAAAAATTTCAAACATATCAATTAGTTTAATAACCCTGAAAATCATCTTTATAGAGCTGTTTAAATTGCAAAGCTTAAGATTCCTGTTTGTTTTTTCAAGAATTCTTGAAGTTGCTATAAATAATCTGATTCCTGAACTATCCATATATTCAACTTCTTCCAGGTTAAACAGGAAATGTTTTTCCGGTACTTTTTGAATAATTTCATTTAATTCAATTTCAAAATCTATAGATAATTGAAAATCAATTTTTCCCGCAAAATCTACAACAATAACATTATCAACAGTTTTTGTATTCAAATTCATTATATTCTCCTGCAGGATTTATATATTTTTTTGAATATTACTGAATTGTAAAAAAACTTTTTTTCTTTCCATAATATTGTTTCGTTTTATTTTACTATTCCATCTGGAAATCTCTTTCTCATATCATTTAGTGTTCCGGCATTTTCTACATTTAAATATCCAAGTTTTTCCAATGTAGTTTTTGCTATCCCGGATCGTCTTGATGATCTGCAGTATAGTATAATTTTTTTATTTTTATCCTTTGTGACTTCTTCAATTTTTTCAGCTATTTTGTCATAAGGGATGTTGATAGCTCCTTGAAAATGACCTGAATTGAATTCATAAGCTGTTCTTACATCTATTATAATTATATTTTTTATTTCACCACCAAATAATCCGGAAGATGCAAATCCTAAAGCAGATATAAATAAAAAACATTTTATAAAAATTTCAACCATTGTTTTATCCTTTATTCTTGTTATATTTCAAGATAAGATATAAAATTTATAAACTGTGCAAAAGTATTTATTTTTGAAATGATTACCGGAGATATAAAATTTTACTGAAACAAGTCTCCAATTTTATCATCAAATTTAAAACTAACCAAGACCCATGCATCTTTTGGTTTATAAAAAATAAAAATCCACCTCAAAGCATATTTTTCATGTTTTGATAACTGAATTATTTTTACAAAAGATTCACCGGCTGTTTCCTGCTTGATAAATTCTGTTTTAACAACATCACCATAACTTGATTTTATTGTAGGCGCCTGTGCTTTCATCTGGCTCTGAAGAACGCCGAATTCAGATTCTCCAATTGTGGAATACTTTTTAATCATATTTATTGCAGCATCATACTCATTTAAAGATATTATAGCCATTACTTTATCTGTTAATTCTTTAACTTCAATTAAAGATTTCAATGATTCTGCGCGTGCCGAAACTGAAAATAAAATTATAATACAAAAACAAAATGTTTTTACAGATCTCATTTAATAACTCTCCTTTAATTTTTTTTTAAAGACAAGGGAATATCAGCAAAAAAATTTTGTAATAATATTCAATGTCTTATCATTACAAACACTGCTTTATAATCATGTCAAACAATAAAGTGAAATAAAAATGTGGATATTAAAAGCAGATTGCTCTTTTAATATAATAAAAAGAATTTTTGACTTTTATACTGTTTATTTATCAGCCGAATATCCTATAGAATAATAGTTGCTTTTAGTTTCAAAAGCATATACTTTGTAGTTTAAACATCAAATATCAAAAAAAACTATTTTTAATTTATAATATACTTTTTAGGAAAAAAAATAATGATTTTTAAAATCACCTTGTTTATTTTATTATTAAGTACATCTCTTTTTGCCCAAAAAATGGGAAAAATTACAATTACCGGAATTGCAGAAAACTCAAAAGCCGGAGCAATTATAATTACAAATGACAATAAAGTTTTTTTTCTTGAAGGAATCAGCTCTTGGAACGATAAAATTCTTAAGAAATATGTTGAAGCAGATGGGGTTTTAATAATTGAGTATCATGATAAAAATTTGCTGGTGAATGAAAAAGGCGAATACAGCCAGGGACTTTCCGGGGAAGTAAAGAAAATTTCAAAACCTGTCTGGAAATTAGTTAACCAAACTTCTGGAAAAGATAACATGTTAGAAAACTTGAAAAAATTACTTCCAAAAAACTGGTTTATGAAAATTGAAAATGAGAAGCTGGAAATAACATGCACTGAACAAGCATATGTGCTTAATGAAAATAAAATTAATTCACCTGTTAATACCGAATCGCTGCTGCAGAAAGAAGAAAGGATTAAAAAAAACGGCAGATTGATTTATGGACAATTTGTCTTTGTGATGAAAATGAAACTTTCACACAAGGAAATTGAACAGATAAAATCTGAAAATAATAAAATAATCTTTTCTATTACAAAGCTTCAAAAAAATCTTAATGGCATACCTAAATCATATAAAGATGGAATATATAGGCCGAGAAATATAGATGAAGAAAAGCTGGTCTCTGGTTATCTTAATGAAAAAAACCATTTTGAAAGAAAAATAATAAAATTACCTGATTACCAATCAGAAAAATTTGCCTTATATCTTGAATCTGAAAAAGGCATTGAAACGGAGTATGTTTCTATTTTCCCAGGTAAGTATTCTGAAGAAATGTATAGGATGAAGATTGAGGTTTTTGGAAAATTGCTGGAGAAGTGTAAATAATAATATTTAATCAATATAAATTTTCATTTTATATTTCAGGCATTTCAGCATATCATTATTTGAATATAATAATAGATGCTTTTATAATTTAATCGATTGTTTAGAATACTTTAAAAAAAACATATATAATTTTGTTGACTGTGATATACAGAATTATAAATTGATATTCTGAATTATTGCATAATTGCCTGATTATTATACAACTGTTTTACAGCAATTTTTAAATAATGTTATCTTTTATATAAATAAATTATGTAAAAAATTCATATTAAGTAAACTTTTTTCTGTACATCAATAGTTTTAAAATAAAAAATAAGGGAAGCATGAACCTGAAAAGTCCGGTTATCATGTGAAAGCTGGTCCGAAACCAGTTGGCCCGAAATCTGCAGGTGAAAAATGAATATAGATACTTTCTTCATTAAAGAACAGGTTATTAAGCTGAAATCAAAAGAGAAACAGCATGTATTCAAAGAACTGGTTGATAAGCTGCATGAACTAAATCTGATTGAAAACAAGGAAAGATACTACGCCCAGATTATACACCGAGAATCTCTTGAAAATACTGGAATCGGAAATGGTCTTGCTATTCCTCATGCACGTACTGAATCAGTGAAAGAGTATATTTCAATTTTCGGTATTCTTGATGAAGGGATTGACTATCAGTCATTTGACGGCAAACCGGTCCGATATATACTTCTCAGCATTTTTCCATCTGAACTGAGCACTAAATATCTTTATTTAATCGGTATGATGGCGAGAATTTTTTCCAACAAGGAAAAAAGAAAAATTTTTGATGAGGAAACCAAGCCTGCAAAAATTTACACAATGTTAAAAAATGAGGCTAAATCATATTTCGAAGCCTTATCAGATAAAAAAAGCAGCTTTAAGGATATACCCGATACCCTTACAGGAGTTCCCTCATCAGATCTCGATCTTCTGATAAGACTCGACCGTCTTTTTCATCTTTATGATGAAGGTGAAAAAAGCGATTCGTTTATGAAAAAAATTGACGATTTAAAAAAGCTTATTGATTCAAGGTCATTGAAATATTATGAAAGAATGAGAAGCAAACACAACAACCCTTTCTCTATTCTCGAAAAAGCCAGCTGCTCAGGCTGTCACCTTGGAATCCCTCCGATTGAAATTAATAAAATTAAAGAGGGAAAGGAAATCGCCATATGCACTCATTGCGGTAGGTTTTTGATTGTTGTTTAAAATATAATTTCCCTATATGTGTAAGAACAAGAGATATAGGGAATACAAGAGATATGGGGATATAATTTTTTTATTTATTTCTTTTCTCTATTTTTAACCCCCATATCTCATCCATCTCTTGAATCTTTTGAATCTCCATTACTTACACTTCATTTATTAATACTTCCTAAAAATAGAACGATATCGAAGGCATCCAGAAAAAACCTCCGAGCTCCATTCTTCCATTATTAGTATTTTTTTGAAGATTTGTCAAATGCACCTGATTGGCAAAATTCAGATCAACCCATCCGAGATCATATCCGACTGTTAAGGATAATGCAAGCCTTGGAGTAATAAAAAATTCAACTCCAAATCTGAAAACCCCTATTGCAGTTTCAAAAGACATTTGAGGACCAATCTGGTTAATTCCAAAACCTTTGCCGCCACCCAATGGGTTTTCTCGATTATCCTGATAATAACCGAGTAATGTTATATTATAATATTCAACACCTGCAGCAACAAACAGATTGAGCCATCTTAAAGGACTGTAATTAAAATATAATAATATTGGAATGCCGATTCCTTTTGCATCAATTACGAAGGGGCCTGAGCCTATACCAGTTATAGGAGAAATTAAAGAAGCATTAAAGGGCTGATTTGGGATATAGAATAACTGCCCCCACACCATATCAATTCCTGTACCGAACATGAGCCATTTGGTGAATCTGTATTTTACTTCAACACCTGCCCTTCTGTAAAGTCCTGTTTCGCCGAAGCCCGGAAATGGATTAATCGTCGGCATGTTTCCTGCCATTGTTCCGCCTAAAAAATTTACCGATATTCCTACCCCCATCTTCTTGACATACTGCATATCAAGAATGTCTTCTTTAACAGCAATCATTTCTTTCTTTTCAACAGAAACAGTTTCTGAAATCACTTTGCCTGTTTCAATATCAACAAGCTTGACTGTGATATTAAACATATCTCCAAGCTCAGTTATGCTTCCGTAAACAAGTGCATCCGCATTAAGCAGATTCCCTATGCTTACTGCAGAATTCTGGTCAGTAGCTCCTGTGAGCTGAAGTTCCTGTTCTTTCAATACTTTATCGAGATTTTTTCTTTCTACAAGGTTGAAAATTGTAGTCTGGGAAAATCCACTCGACAAAAGCTCACTTACTGATTCACCGAGTTTTTCCTTTTTTGCAGTTTCGCTGATATTATCAAAATCTGCAATTGCCAGATTTTTTTTCATTACAATATCTTTCCCCTGTTTGTAAGAAGCGGATATTTTATTCACAAGCGTAGAAATTTCCCTTTTTATTTTCAAATCAGCCGCAAAAACAAAAGCAGGGATTAATAAAATAACAGCAGCAAGAGATATCTTTTTCATTTTTTCCTCTCTTCTATATATCTATTTAAATTTATTGGATTTTTAAAATATAATTCATAAAGTCAATAAGAAAATCATTTAAACACATCGCCTGCTTCCTTAAACCATAAAACAAAATCAAGGTGTCCCATCGGGATTGAACTTGATTCAGAAAAATCTTTAAGCAATTTTTCCAGATTTAAATAATTCGCTTTTGATAAAGTTTTTGGTATCGCTTCTATAATACCGAGCTTAACCATGTTTTTTAAAATATGCCTGTCAAGAATGGCTATATCCTCCCCAAGACCTATATTCCTTAGATAATGACTCGCTTCTTTATATCCCATGCCTTTTATGTTTGATACCAGCCATTCTCTTTTTAAAATAGAATCAGCGTGGCTTTCAAGAACAGATCTGAGAGAAATGCTGTTTTTACCAAAAAATTTACCTCTCGCCTCAACAAGATATGAAGCTTTATTGTTTCTGAATCGAACAAGATTTATCTTTTCGCTGATTTGTGAAGAACTTCCTTTGTATATTAAATCTTTTTTCAGAAGAATTTCAACTGCTTTCCAGCAACTTTTGGCATTTGATTGAGGAGTAAACAGGCAGAATGATAATTCTATAAAAAGTTTTTTATTATCAGCATTTTCCCAAAGTAACCTGAATTCAGATAATCTTTTTATTATTAATGGATGTATTTCTTCATAAACAGAATTAATTTCTTTTAGATATTTTTTATTATAATTTTTCTTCATTTATTTATCCAATCCAAAAAGGTATAAAACAAGATTATTTTATATTTTCTATAATTCCGATTTATCAGAGTTTCTTTTAAAATTTTATCGAGATATGTTTCAAATCGATTTATTGATAAATTTATTTTATAGAAAAAAGAATTATATACAGTCAATCTTATTTCTTTTTCATTCCATATAAACAAATAAAATACTTGATATGTATAACCAATAAAAATATATTCGGTAGTAATATCTGAATAAATATACATTTTAATTACAATTAAGGATTTTAATAAGATGAAAGCAGTAACAATAACAGATAAAATTTTCTGGGTAGGAGCAGTAGACTGGGACCTCAGAAATTTCCACGGATATCTGACACAAAAAGGCTCAACATATAATTCATACCTTGTTATAGATGAAAAAATTACACTTATAGATACTGTCAAGATTTCTTTTTTCCCTGAAATGCTCGAAAGAATAAAATCTGTAATAGACCCCTCGAAAATTGATTATATAATATCCAATCATACTGAAATGGACCATTCCGGTTCAATACCTGAAATTCTTAAATTATGTCCTAATGCACAAATTATATGCTCCCCGAACGGGGTTAAAGGATTAAAAGAGCATTTCAAGAAAGAATGGAATTTCAAAGAAGTTAAATCCGGAGATATTTTAAAAACAGGCAAATACTCCTTTAATTTTATTCTTACACCAATGATTCACTGGCCGGATAATATGGTGTCATATCTTCCTGAAGAAAAAATTCTTTTCTCAAACGATGCGTTCGGCCAGCATCTTGCCACATCCGAAAAATTCGATGATGAATATTACTATGAAATAATAATGAATGAAGCAAAAAAATATTATGCAAATATTGTTCTACCGTATTCCGGTCAGGTTCAGAAAGCTCTTGCAGATGTCCAGGGTCTTGATATTAAAATAATCGCACCAAGTCACGGAATCATGTGGAGAAAGTACATACCTGAAATTATAAAGGAATACAAGACTTGGAGTGAAAATATAATTTCAAAGAAAGCTCTTATTATATATGATACGATGTGGAATTCTACTAAAATAATTGCAAACGGACTTCAGAAAGTTTTTGATGAAAACGGATATCACACAAAATTATTAAATCTTCAGTATAATCATATGTCAGACATTATGACTGATGTAATTGACGCGGAATATATATGCGTCGGATCTCCTACTCTAAACAATAACATGCTTCCAACAGTTGCTGCTTTTCTAACATATCTGAAAGGCCTGGCTCCTAAAAAAAGAAAAGGCCTGGCTTTCGGTTCATACGGCTGGGGAGGCCAAAGCGTTGAATTAATAAATGAAACCTTGAGCTCTTCAGGTTTTATAATGCTTGAAAAAATCAAAATGAAATACATTCCAGACGAGCTCAAACTTGAAGAAGAATTGAAAAAATTAGATCTGGTTTTAAAACAATAAAGATTTGCCTTATTATATAAACAATATTATATTGTTTATTAATTGGAGAATTATAATGAATAATGTAAAAGAAACATTACTTGAAAATAAAATAAGTCCTTCTTTCCACAGAATAAAAGTTTATGAATATCTCGTTAAAAATAAAACCCACCCTTCTGTAGATACAATATATTCAGAACTTCATTCAGTTATTCCAACATTATCAAAAACAACAATATACAATAATTTAAAAACTTTTATTGAACACGGAATTGTAATGCCGATTACAATCTCTGAAAATGAAGTAAGGTACGATGCAGATATTACTTTTCACGGTCATTTCAAATGCACTGAATGCGGTGAAGTTTACGATATTTTTGATATTGAAAAACTCTGTTCAAAAATGGAAACCGTTGACGGGCACAGGATATCAGATACACAGGTTTATTTCCGTGGTATATGCAAATCATGTATGAATAATTTTAAATAAACTATTTTTAACTTTTTTACATCAATTATTACAGTAATTTAAATCTAATTTAAAAATTTATTGAAATTTTAAAAAAAATCTTGCTTTTTTAAAGCATGAATTAACTATCATTAATAATTGTAATCATTACAATATTTTAAAATTAAGAGGTGATTTTATGAAAAAATACGTATGTAAAGTTTGCGGTTATATTTATGACCCTGCTGCAGGTGATCCTGATAGCGGTATTGCACCAGGAACACCATTTGATAAAATACCAGCCGATTGGGTTTGCCCTGTCTGTGGAGTTGAAAAAGATTCATTTGAACCTATGTAATACGCCTTAAACAAGTTAAATTATGGAGATTTCAATGGATGCAGTATTTTTATCAAGAATCCAGTTTGCACTAACAGCAGGATTTCATTTTCTATTTCCACCTCTTACTTTCGGAGTGGCATTGATACTGGTAATAATCGAAACACTATACTATAAAACCAGAGATGAAATATATTTAAAAATATCTAAATTTATTGTAAAAATATTTACTCTTATTTTTACAGTAGGTGTTGCAACCGGTATTGTTCTTGAATTTTCATTCGGTACAAACTGGTCCACATACTCAAGAATGGTTGGTGATATTTTCGGAGCGCCTCTTGCAGCTGAAGGCGTACTGGCTTTTTTCCTTGAATCAACTTTTCTCGGCATCCTTATTTTCGGCAGGGAAAAGGTTTCAAAAAAAACCTATTATTTTGCTGCAATTATGGTTTTTCTTGCATCACATCTTTCCGGTTTCTGGATTATCATTGCCAATTCATGGATGCAGACTCCTGCCGGATTTGAAATTAAAGATGGAGTTGCAAGACTGACTGATGTTTTTGCTGCAGCAGTAAATCATTCAACTTTTCAAAGATATTTTCACACAGTTATTGCAGGCTGGTTAACAGGCTCGCTATTTCTTGCAGGAATTTCTGCCTGGTATGTTAAAAAAAACCGGGATTTAAAATATGCAAAACCGCTTCTTGTTATTTCTCTTTCAGTTTTTATCATTTCATCAATACTCCAATTCGCAACAGGCCATTCACATGCGATTCAGGTTGCAAAAACACAGCCTGAAAAAATGGCATCATTCGAAGCATTGTGGCAGACAGAAAAAGGTGCACCCATGTCTTTATTCGGCTTTCCGGATGAAGCAAACAAAAAAACCTATTTTGAAATTGCAGTGCCAAAACTATTAAGTCTGATGATTGATTTTAAAACAGATTCCGAAGTTAAGGGACTCAATGAATTTAAAAATGACGAAAAACCCCCTTTATTTATAACATATATGAGCTATCATATAATGATCTGGCTTGGAAGTTTATTCGGACTTTTATCTGTTATCGGGGCTTTTTTGCTGTTTAGAAAAAAACTATTTGAAACCCGCTGGTATTTATCTGTTTTGATTTTTACCATACCTTTGCCTCTTCTTGCAAATGAAGTGGGATGGATAGCGGCTGAAGTCGGCCGTCAGCCGTGGGTCGTTTATAAAATTTTAAAAACAGCAGACGCTGCTTCCAGGGTTGTTCCTGCAGAACAGATTCTTTTTACAATTATAATGTTTACAATAATTTATATTATACTATTTATGTTTTTTATCAAACTTTTAATAAATCTGATTGATCAGGGACCTGAAAAAATTTCTTCAGAAGGATATTAAGGAGACGGAATAAAATGGATTCACTTCAAATACTTCAAATAATCTGGTTCTTCCTCGTTGGTGTCCTGCTGATTGGTTATTCTATCCTTGACGGATTCGATCTCGGAGTTGCATCTCTTGCTCCTTTTATTGCAAAAGATGAAAAGGAAACCGGGCAGCTGATTTCAGCAATCGGGCCTGTCTGGGATGGTAATGAAGTTTGGCTTCTAACTGGCGCAGGAGCACTTTTTGCAGCTTTTCCAAATGCATATGCAACTGTATTCAGCGGTTTTTATCTTGCACTGATGCTTGTTTTGTTTGCTCTGATTTTCAGAGCAGTTTCAATGGAATTCTGGACCCTTGATGTTAAAAACAGAGGTATATGGAAAATTGCCTTTTCATTAGGAAGTTTTATGCCGTCACTTCTATATGGTGTTGCTCTTGGTAATATTTTAGTTGGCATACCGCTTGATAAAAATCTGGAATTTACAGGTTCTTTTTTTACTCTGCTAAGGCCATTTCCTATTTCAATAGGACTTCTTGGTCTTGCAGCTATTTTAATGCAGGGTGCAACCTACTCCATGCTTAAAACAAAAGGTGATATTCATAAAAGGACCGAAGTGCTCGCTGATAAAATCTGGATCGGATACATTATTCTCCTGGTAGCAGCGGTTATTTTTTCATTTACATTTCTTGATTCAATCACTCGAAATATTCCAGGATGGATTTCATTTATAATTGTAATTGGATCACTTGTTCTGCTTAAAACTTTCATAAGATCCGGAAAAGAATTTCCTGCATTTTTAATGTCATCTTTGAGCTTTATCGGACTCTGGGGCATGGCAGGTTCTTATCTTTTTCCGAATTTAGTTGTGGCAATTAACCCGGCAAACAGCATAACAATAGCAAATTCATCAAGCCAGCTTACTTTAACTGTAATGCTGGTTATTGCTCTGATCGGCATGCCTATTGTTATAGGATATACATCTTTTGTTTATAGGGTATTTAAAGGGAAAGTTTTATAATAATTGTTTTAATCAAGTATCAAACAGGTTTTATATAAAATTTAAAGGAGATCAATATGACAAACAGAAATGAGATTTATAAGTGCAGTATATGCGGAAACATAATCGAAATTCTGCACAATGGGGCAACTGCATTAGTATGCTGCGGCCAGGCGATGAATCTGCTTAATGAAAATTCTACAGATGCTGCTCAGGAAAAGCACGTTCCGGTTATTGAAAAAACTTCTGATGGATTCAAGGTAACTGTCGGCAGCGTAACTCATCCGATGGAGGAAAAGCATTTTATTGAATGGATAGAACTTTTAGCAGATAATAAGTCTTACACACATTTTTTAAAACCGGGTGACAAACCTGAAGCTGAATTCAAAATATCAGCATCTTCTGTAGCAGCAAGAGAGCACTGCAATCTTCACGGGCTATGGAAAAAATCTTTATAATAAGGAAAAAACAATGATAGAAAAAAAAATGGAAGACGCAATCAACAAACAGATCAACGAGGAAGCCTATTCTGCTTATTTGTATATGTCAATGTCAGCATATTTTTCATCTGTGAATCTTTTAGGTTTCGCTCACTGGATGCTGATCCAGGCTCATGAAGAATATATGCATTCAAAAATTTTCTATAATTTTATTCTGGACAGAGGCGGCAGGATTAATCTTGCTCCGATTGAAGGACCAAAAACTGAATGGAAATCCGCAGAGGAAGCATTTGCAGATGCATATAAACATGAACAGCATATAACATCCTGCATAAATACTTTAATGGATCTTTCAATTTCATTAAAAGATCATGCAAGTACATCCATGCTGAACTGGTTTGTCTCAGAGCAGGTCGAAGAAGAAGCAAATGCAAGCGGCATTCTTGAAAAAATTAAACTTGCAGCAGGAAATTCAGGAGGCTTATTCATGATAGACAAGGATCTTGCTGCAAGAGTTTTCAATACAGCTTCATTTCCAATAACAGAATAATTCAAATATTTTATTTAATAAAAAAGGATATATAATGAAATCAATAAAAGGGACTCAAACAGAAAAAAATCTTCTTAAATCATTTGCAGGTGAATCGCAGGCTTATGGAAGATACACATTCTTTTCGAAACAGGCAAAAAAGGAAGGATATGAACAAATATCTGCCATATTTGCTGAGACAGCTGAAAATGAGCAGCAGCATTCTAAATCATTCTTTCAATTTCTTGAAGGTGGTGAAGTTGAAATAACTGCTTCATACCCAGCCGGAAAAATTGGAACAACAATTGAAAATCTTAAGGCATCTGCATCCGGCGAAAATGAAGAACATACTATTCTGTATCCTGAATTTTCAGAAACAGCAAAGAAAGAAGGATTTGATGACATAGCATTTTTATATAAAAAAATTGCAGGAGTTGAAAAGCATCACGAATTCCGTTTTCTTGAATTACTGAAAAATTTAGTAAATGGAACTACCTTTAAAAAAGATAAATCTGTTTCATGGAAATGCAGAAAATGCGGACATATTCATGAAGGCGCTGAAGCTCCGGAAAAATGTCCAACATGTTCTCATCCTAAAGGTTATTTTGAATTGTTGTTAGATTTTTTTTAGATAATAGAAATACTTTATAATACACAAATAAAAAGGCGTTCATAATTTGAACGCCTTTTTATTTATCAGATGTTTTTATAATATTACTTGATTACCCTAACGCTTTTAATCTGGCTTTCCGGTACATCAATCGCACCGTTTGTCGTAAGTATTTTATATACGGTTCCTCTGTTAATTATTGCCCCCTGCACTATCCTCTTGTTATAAAGGGTAATTTCATCAACTCTATCAAATACTTCTTTAATCTCTTCTATAGATTTTGGGGCATTTATCATCATATCTTTAATTTTTTCTTTTCTTACCTCAATTTTGAGTTCTTTATCAATTACTGTATCTTTATCAATAGAAGATTTCTGCAGATCTTTTAATTCTGAATCTGTTTTTTTATCCGCTTCAGGAATAATTGATATCATTGAAACTTTATTTATAGTAAGTATTTCAGCATTTGAAATAGGTCTGACCTGAATATCAAGCTGAGGTTCTGCAGTCTTTTCTGATGTTTTTTTTGCTGCAATAACCGGATCATTTATAACTGCAGTTTTGCCTTCATCTATAATTTTTTCATTTCCGGAAGGATCATTTTTACCTAAATCTGGTTTATCACCGGTTGAATTAGATGATAATGATATTTTACCTTTCTTAACAGCTATTAGACTTTTGCCATTTGAATAGCCTGTGCTGAATTCAGTTCCCCGTACAGACGCTACTGCAGTTCTTGTTTTAACGCTGAATTTATCACCTTTCTGAAGTTTTTCAAATTTAGCCAATATCTGGCCGTTTTCGAGAAATATTTCTCCTGAATTATTGCCAAATAGATTCAGCATTTTCAATTGAGTTTTTTCGAGAATTTTCACAAGTCCTTTATCTCCAAACTGAATTGTAGCATAAGAATCAGGTCCGGTAATAATTATATCCCCGGCAGAAACCTGATCTTTAATAGATAAAACCTGAGCTTGTGAACCGTTTTTCTGAATTTTAACATCACCAATCTGAAGTAAAACAAAACCTTTGATCTGATTTAAATCAGCAGTATCAGCTGGTTTGCTTTTATTGCATCCGGTAGATATTAAAAACAAAGCTGAAATTATTAATATACAATTACCTATTAATTTCATAAATAACTCCTTATATTTTACAGAAAAATTTATTTGAAGAAATAAATCTATTTATGAGTATTATAAATAATTTGCTTATTAATTTCAATAATAAAATAACATTTAATATAATAATAATACCTGTAATATGCATTAAAGTGAAAAATTTATTTTGTTTATTTTAAAATTTATGTTTTTATTAATATTATATGGCAAATATATTCCCAATAAAGTGCCTTTTCAAAACAAATAATAAATAGAATATTCTTCAAGTAATTAAAAATTATTGACAATTAAAATAAATTAAGTTTTATAAATTATATGGATGAGCTATTAAAAAAATATAATTTTATTCACAGCCACATTGCTAAAGAACCATATGTTTTTGAAGTACTTGAGGAAATATCACGCTATCAGGACAATTTTATTCTTGAAGGTTCAGGTGAACTTGCTTCACTTGAAATATTAAAAAATTCAAAGAATTTAAAAATGCCTTCCAGTCCTGCCAGAAATAAAAATATTCTTTATCTTCTTGAGCTCTTGATAAAATCATATCCGGATCAGATTAAACCTGTTTTTTCATTCGATTTTATCGTAGATCCTGACACAAAAAAGTTAACTATTGTACAAAATACAGAGTTTACCATTCAAATATCAAATGACAGATTTAACAAAATCCAGAGTGAACGCGATATACAAACAATTGAAAATCTGTCCGTGCTTTTAAAAAAGTTCAGGCTTTTTAATTTAACTAAACTTATTAAAAAAGCACAGAACAAAGCATATCTTTCACAGGTAATCAAATCAGAAATTGGTAAATCCATATTTACTTTTAAGAACTATTATCTTGACGGCAATTCAGTTGAATCAGCAGAAGATTACTGTTTTCATGCAGTAAATTACGAACAGGTTGATAATTCATTAAGAATAGACCCCATACAGAAACTTGTACTAATGCATATTCAGGCTGTAAATAACAGGCTTAAAAAATACGGCATATTCAATTCAGATTTTTCCGATTTCAGAGACAGTAAAGTTGATTATATTCTCAATATTTTATTAAATGATATAAACAATATTATTGGTGCAAAATCTCTTGTAGAAGTAAAAAATTTTGCATCTTTAAGAGAGTGTCTGATTAAAGTAGAAAAACTTATTGATCCTCTTATCGCACTCAATAAAGACATTTCAGCTTATATTAAAGAACATAATTCATGTAAATGGCTGGATCTGGTTGCTGTTATAAACGGTATTTCTTTAAGCTTGCTTTCAGAATGGGATGAAAAATATTCAGAAAAAAGCAAAATATTTTCATTTGGTTATTCAACAGGAGAAAAATTTTTCATGTCCGCTGATAATTACATGTTAATGCTAGCAGCTTATAATAATGAAATTGTTATAGATTCCGGATTATTTTCAACACTTTCTTCATCAGAAAAACAACGCAAACTCCTTCAGCTTGATCTATATGCAAGCGCAGGAGAAACACTACTTCTGAATAAACCAAAAGCATTGGCTATGCTTGGAAATGAAGAGAATTTACAAGCTGTTGAATCAATACTTGAAGATTATAAAAACTATAAAAATTTAAGAAGATCTATTGAGAAAAGGCCTGTTTCCGGTATGGTTATTAAAAAAGAACCTATTATAAAAAGAATTTTTAATTATTTTTTTGGAATTTTTTCAAAATCGGAACCTGAAACTGCAGAAGTAAATGAAGTGTATGAAAGAAGGTCAACAGTAAGAGTCAAACGAAGAGAAATGTCTAAAGATGCTGTTGAGATTTATAGAAATATTAAAGCTATGAATTCTCCTCTAATACCTCTCTCAGATGTAATTGACATATTACCTGATAATGAAGTGGCAATAAATACTTTGATAACTGAATTGAGATCAAACAATTTAAAAATTGTAATACCAATTTATAAAGCAAGGATGACTTTATATCCCAATAGAAGCTCGCAATATTTAATGTCAGATATAGAATATTTACTTGTTGATCCGAAAGTAATAGAATCAACTGAAAGTATAAATGATTATCTCGATGATATTAAAGGAAGAAGGCTTAAGGATGAGAAAATTCCTTTGTCTGGATTTATAGCTATTGAAAAATATTTGATCAGCCTGTTTAAACAGAAAAAAACTCTTGATTCAATAAAAAAACAGGCTAAATCATAATTTATGTGATTTATTAAGATATTGCTGCTTTTGCGGAACTATCAGTTTTCGAAGAAGATGAATCAGAACCTTTTTTCTTGTAATCATTTACATAAAATCCTGATCCTTTAAATATTATTCCGGTTGAAGAAAATAATTTTTTTACATCACTGCCGCAGCTTACGCATAATTTTATCGGGTCATCATGAATTGACTGAAAAACTTCAAATCTGTGTTTGCATTCTCCGCATTCATATTCATATGTTGGCATTTAATAATTTCTCCGTAAATAATATTTAATTATAATTTACTATATTTTTTTCATAATGTAAAGAGTCAATAAAAAAAAATGAACAAAAATCAGCAAAAATGTTATAAATTTAACATTTGGCATGATAATTAATGAGTATTCTTATAATTATTTGTTCAAAAAAAATATTTATACTGAAATAAGTTAATTAATTTATTAATTTAATAATTATTTATTGACTAAAAATTTTCAAAAAATATCAAGGATTAAAATATTTTTTTGTGTTAGGAATTTATTTTATTTAAAAGAGGATACTATATGAATACTGCATCTTTTTCGTTAAAACGGCCAATTTTTATTTCCTGTATAGTAATAATTATATTAGTTGTTGGTTATATATCTTTGAAAAAGTTAAAAGTCGATATGTTCCCAAATATCGAAATTCCTGTAGTTGTTACTACTGTTCTTTATCCTGGTACATCATCCGTTGAAATTGAAAATCTGATAACAAAACCGCTTGAAGATGAACTGGCAACAATAAACGGCCTGAAACGATTATCTTCAACTTCACAGGAAGGCGCCTGCATAATTGCAACGGAATTTTTTCTCGAAACTGACACGAAAGATGCATATCAGCAGGTAAAAGACAAGGTCGCTGCTGCAAGATACAAATTGCCGGATGATATTCAGGAGCCAGTTTTCAGAAGGTTCGATCCATCCAACTCGCCTATTATGAGACTCGCTTTAAATGGAGATCTTCCTGCAACCGAATTATTTGATGTTGCTAAAGAAGAAATTAAATCCAAAATAGAACAGATTGAAAACGTAGGTTCCGTGCAGATCCTCGGAGGAACAAGAAGGGAGATTCAGGTTGAAATTGACAGGGAGAAACTGTATAATCACACTACTTCTGCTTTAACTGTAGCAAGCCAGCTGAGAAGTACAGGTGCTAATATGCCTGTTGGTAAAGTTGACCAGGGATCGAAAGAAACTGCATACAGAACAATTGGAGAATTCAATAAAATTGACCAGATTAATGATTCAATAATAAATTTTTCCGGGGATATGGAAAATTCTGTGACTTTAAAATCCATAGCTGAAGTTAAAGATGGCGCAGAAGATTACCTGTCAAAAGCTTTTCTATATTATCCAGATGATTCGAAAAAAACAGATACTAAAAAAGAAACAAGGCCTGCACTTTTTCTTGATGTATTCAAGCAATCAGGTTCAAATACTGTTCAGGTAGCTGATAAGGTACTTGCAAATATTGATAAAATAAATCAATCCATAAAAAATAAGCCTGGAAATCCGAAACTTATATTAATATTTGATGGTGCAAAACCTGTCAGAGCAAATGTTGCGGATGTAATTGATACTATTGTAATTGGTATTTTATTGGCAATAATTGTCGTTTATCTGTTCCTCGGAAATTTAAGATCTACCCTGATAACAGGTATAGCTATACCAAACAGTATCATGGGTGCTTTTATAATTATGACACTCATGGGATTTTCTCTTAACCTGATGACTCTTATGGCACTATCTCTTACAGTTGGACTACTTGTAGATGATGCAATTGTTGTGCGGGAAAATATATTCCGGAAACTCGAAGGTGGTTTTCATCCTTTTAAAGCTGCGGATGTTGGAACCACTGAGGTTACACTCGCAGTAATTGCAACTACAATGACAATAATTGCAGTATTCCTTCCGATAGGTTTTCTACAGGGTATGATCGGCAGATTTTTTAAAGAATTCGGTTTTACAATTATATTTGCAATGATTATAAGCCTGTTTGATGCTTTGACTGTAGCTCCGTTTTTAAGCGGGTATTTTGCAATTGAGCCGAAAAAAGCAAATAATCCTGTGGTAAAATATTTCGATATTTTTCAGACCTGGCTTGAAAAATGGTATGGCAGAATCATGAAATATGCTCTTACTCATCCTATTCAAATACTTATACTTACAAGTGTTGTTTTTTTTGGAAGTGTAGGTACTCTGGCAGTAATACCGAGAACTTTCATGCCTGATGCATCGCAAGGTGAATTCGTGCTGAATTTTGAAATGAATCCTGGAACAAGCCTTGATGGTACATATAAAGTATTGAAGGATGTTGAAGAAAAACTGAAAAAAATTAACGACATTAAATTTTTTGCGACTGTTGTAGGTAATGAAAGAGGCGAAGCAAATGTAGGTTCAATTTCAGTTTTCATGCATCCGAGGAACGAAAGAAAAATTACGCCCAACCAGCTTAAGGAAAGATTAAGAATTATATTAAAAGACTACCAGTTTGCTAAGCCTTCAGTAAACTTTTTCGACTTATCCGGTATGGCAGGCGGAGGTATGGCAGCTTTTATTATTAATATTGCCGGCGATGACATTAATGAGCTTGAAAAATATGCAGAAAAGGTAAAAGAATTAGCAAACAAAATTCCTGATTTAGTAGAAGTTAACACATCATCACAGGGCGGAAAACCTGAATTTCAGGTACAGCTTGATCCAAAAAAAATGCAGATGATGGGCGTGCAGCCGAAACTTGCAGGGGCTGAACTGAGATATTATGTTGCAGGAGGTGTTGTAGGAAAACTTCACCAGAAAGGACTTGAATATGATATCAGAATGAGGCTTAAGCCATCTCAACGAGATTTGAAAGAATCATATAAATTTATCCGCGTACCGAATATGCAGCAGAAACTGATTCCTCTGTCTGCAATAAGCACAGCTTCTATTCAAGACGGTCCTTCAAAAATAACAAGGCAGGACAGGATAAGAATTATAAGAATATCTGCAAATCTTGCTCCGGGCGGTGCTATTGGAAATGCTTCAGATATGATGAGAAAATTAATTAATAAACAGGCCCCTCCTCCAAAAGGAATTTCATACAGTTTCTGGGGACAATCAGAAAACTTCAGAGAACTGATGGATAACATACTTCTTGCATTCGGTCTTTCATTTATTTTTATCTATCTTGTACTGGCAAGTCTGTATGAATCTTTTATAACTCCATTTACGATTTTCATGGCAATTCCGCCTGCTTTATCAGGCGCATTCCTTGCTTTGTTCATAACAGGTGAAATGCTTAACACATTCAGTATGATAGGATGCATTATGCTGATAGGTCTGGTAACAAAAAACTCAATTCTGCTTGTAGACTTTGCACTTGCCGGAGTAAGAGCAGGACTTCCCCGAAAAGAAGCAATTTACAGAGCCGGTATGCTGAGACTTAGACCTATTCTAATGACTACTTTTGCCATGATAGCAGGAACAATACCGCTTGCTTTTGGTGTAGGTGAAGCAGCAAGTTACAGACAGGCAATGGGTATTGCAATTATTGGAGGTCTTATAGTATCAACACTGCTTACTCTGGTTGCAGTACCTGCTGTATTTGAATATATTGACAGATTCAGAGAATTTATTGAAAGTAAATTCAGGCCGAAAAGTATACCGGATGAATATGTTCTGGTACAGCAGGAATCTGAAGAGATGATGGAATTTAAAAAAGACCATTTTTTTGATGAAAAAAGAAAAAAATCAAGAGAGCCTGAAAACAATATTATTAAACAAGAACAGATAACTGTAAAGCCTGATAAAAAAACTTCAGATAAAATAAAAATTAAAAAGAAGTAACACAATTGCAAGGGCAGGTTTGAAACCTGCCCTTTACTTTATCACATTATAGATTTTCTGAATGCAGAAATCTGTTTAATCTGGTCCGGACCGATCTGACAGCATCCTCCAATAATTTTTGCTCCTGCCTTGTACCAATCGCGTGCCAACTCGCCGAAAAATATTTCGTCTTTCAAACCTTTCCAGCAGGAGCACTTGATATTATACACTTCTCCGGAATTGGGATAAATAATTAAAGGTTTTTCAGAATATTCAATTGCATTGCTAATCAAGGGGGTTATTACTGATGGCGAAGAGCAGTTAATTCCAACTGCAGATAAAGATTCATATCCATTTAATTCTTTAACGCAGTTGTTAAAAAGTTCACCATTGCTGATTTTTGAATCATCTTTTGCACTGAATACAATCCAGCAGAAATGATTTTTATATTCTTCCATCATTTCCAGAACCGCAGCAGCCTCATCCAGCCTCGGGAATGTTTCAAATGCAATTATATCAGAACCTGCTTCAATAAGCAGCTCCACCCTTCTTTTATGAAAATCTATATATTCTTTTTTTGATAATTTATAATCGCCTCTGTACTCGGAGCCGTTGGCAAGATATGCTCCATAACTACCGGCAGATCCGGCAATGAAAGGTTTTAATTCGCGTACATTATCTTCATGTAAATATTCATCAATTGAATCTTTTGCAAGAGTCACTGAAAATTTTATTATATCTTCTGCCTGCTGCCAGGTATATCCTTTGGCAACAAATCCGTTAATTGTTGCCTGATACGAAGCAGTGATAATGCAGTCTGCGCCTGTATCAAGGTAGCTTCTGTGAATTTTTTTTATTGCAGATGGATTTTCAATTAGAACCTTTGCAGACCATAACCCGTTTGATAAATCGAAATTCATCAGTTCAAGTTCTGTTGCAAGGGCCCCATCTAAAACAATAAATGGATATTTTTTTAAGTATTTATCTATTAAATTCATATTAATCCTTTTTTATATTTTTTTAATTAAATGATCTATTTTTCAGATTGCTTGTCATCTTCGCGAATGCGGGGATCCACTTTACATTTATTGAATCCCGCATAAGCGGGAATGACAGAGCAGTGAATTAAAATTCCCATTTCAAAAAATAAATAACGATTGTCAATATTACAAGTATAAAATTATTTAGATACTGTAAGTTTAATAGTGAAACATTTTAATGAAAAATAAATCAGTTACAATACCTATATTTGTTTCTAATCTGGGATGCCCTAACAGATGCGTATTCTGTAATCAGAAAATTTCAACTTCAACAGAAATTATTCCGGATTCTGAATTTATTACTAATAAGGTGAACGCTTATTTAGATGAATTAAAACCTGATATAAATCATATTGAAATAGGATTTTTTGGAGGAAGTTTTACAGGTATATCCAGAGAATCACAGATGAATATGCTTTCAACAGCATTTGAATTTATTAAATCAAAAAAAATACACGGCATCAGGCTCTCAACAAGGCCTGATTTAATAAATGATGAAATACTATTTATTCTGAAAAAATACGGTGTAACCACAATTGAACTTGGAGTTCAGTCTTTTTCAGATAATATTTTAAAGTTATCAGAACGCGGACATAATGCAGAAGATGTTTATATTTCTTCAAATTTAATAAAAAAGTCCGGTTTTAATCTTGTAATACAACTAATGCCCGGTCTTCCAGGCAGCACAATAGATGATGATATCAGTTCCTCAAAACAGGCTGCAAGCCTAAATCCCGAATCTGCAAGAATTTATCCTGTTGTAGTATTGAAACATACAAAACTTGAAAAACTTTATTTAGAAAAAAAATATATGCCCTTATCTTTTGATGATGCTGTTAATATCTGCGCAGACATGGTTATCATTTTTAATTCAAAAAACATACCTGTAATAAGAACCGGCATTCATCCTCTTTCCCCTGAGGAAATACAGAATATCACAGCAGGCCCTTATCATCCATCTTTCGGTTTTTTTGTAAAAAGTGAAATTAAAAAAAGAATTATTGAAAATGAATTGATTAAATTTGCGGAAGATAAAAAGATTAAACAGGACTATCCGGATAAAATTGAGTTGATTTTACCTGAATTTGAAAAAGAAGAATACATAGGCAATAAGAAAAAAAATATTTTTTATTTTGAATCAAAATTCGGAATAAAAATAAAATATTCTTTTCATAATAAAGGTGAAATAAGGATTATAGGAAATGATTGAAACAAAAGACAAAGTAGTACGGATATACTGTGAAAAATTAAATATACGTGCTTATGCAGTATCATCACTGAACACTGTTAAAAAAATAAATGAAATACACCAGACAACCCCTAACGCCTCTTATGCACTTGGAAGAACAATCAATGCTGCTGCATTATTAGCAGCAACATTAAAACCGGATTCTGAACAAAATGTTACAGTAAAATTTTCAGGATCCGGACCATTAAAGGAAATTCATGTTCAGGCTGATGCGAGAAGTTTTGTTCGAGGTTATGCTGCAAATCCCGGAATAGATTATCTGGAAGATATCGGAAAAATCAGTTTTTCTAAAAGTATAGGAGCCGGCATGCTTACTGTAATAAAAGACCTTGGGTTAAAAGAGCCGTATACGACAATCCAGCCTTTACTAAGCGGAGAAATAGCAAATGAAATAGCCTATTATCTTGCCTCATCTGAGCAGATTCCTTCTGCAATGATTCTCGGGATGAATATTGAACCCAATGGCATTTTAACTTCATCAGGCGGGATACTTATTCAGTCTTATCCTGATACAGATAAAGATGTAATTGAAACCCTTGAAAAAAATATCATCAATATAAAAAAACCTTTAAGTGAAATGCTTGAAAAAATTGATATTCTTGATGCATTAAAAATTATACTCGATGAGAATCCATTTGAAATAATATCAACTTCTGAATTGCAACATTACTGCAGATGCAGCAAAGATCTAATAAAAAAAATTGTAGCAAATTTCGGAAATAAAGAAATTGATGATATGATTTCAAAAGATCATGGCGCTGAAATAGTATGCACCTTCTGTAAAAAAAACTATAATCTGACTGTAGATGATTTAATTTCTTTAAAAAAATAATTTTATATGAAATTTATTAAAATTATATTTAATAAATTTTCAGGAATAATTCCCCCGTATCATTGCTGCAGGCTGAATTAATTGACAAAATTGAAATAATAATAATTTTTAATTTCAAAAATCAAATTCTATTGTAGCACGAATGTTAAATTTCTATCCATTTAGTGTTATTATTCAACATTCAAGAACCGAATGATAATTTTTTTAATATAATTATTTTTTTTTATTGTATTAAAAAACCATATATGCCTTTTTGGGACTAATAAAGATTATATTTCAATATATAATTTCCGGTCTAATAATTTTAATAAGCTAACCAAATAATAATTGGAGGTAAAACCTATGGGTTTGGAAAAAGGAGGATTGTTCAACACTCCGTTATCCAGGAAGGAATTCATTCA
>CAZGWD010000027.1:0-41270 GCA_964529415.1 uncultured Leptospirales bacterium
TTGCTTTTCCTGTTTTCATGATTGATAAATTTGAATCAGTGAGCTGTATCCTTTTTGCCAGTTCACCCAGCGACATTTTTCTGTCAGCCATCACTCTATCAAGTCTGAATATGATGCTCATATTTATTCCTCTTTATACAGTATAATCATGCTCTTCCTGAAGAGCAGTTCCATTTTTAAAAATTTCACAAAGCATAAACAGAAATACGCTGGATAGCAGCGAGCTGAAACTGAATGTAATTATCGAAAATACAATTATCAGTTTGCTCATGTTTGAAATAATAAGCACATTGCTTCTGTTGAATAAAATTTCATTTTTAAAATTTTCAAATAGTAGATGAGCTTTTTTTAATATTTTAAGCAGCAATACAATCACAGCTCCAAAATATGGCAGAATTATTAATTTAACTGCAAGCGGAAGATTATTAAACTCCCTCCAGTCTTTATCATTATAGTCCATGCCTAAATTATGAAAATGGCTCTTTATGATTTCCGACATTGCCGGATCTCCAAACGGTATATAAAAAATAAAAATAATTCCTATAACTGCTGTAATAATTGATCCCACAAGCACAACATACCAGGATATATTCAAAATCCTGCTAAAAACCGATGATAGTGATTTTTCACCAAAATATTTCATTTAAAAAAACCTCCTGTATAATTTTATATAAAATAATCATATATTTCATGAAAGTCAAGCAAAATTTATTGCAAATCAATATATTTTATCTGTTTTTTAATGATTTTTTGTTAAATTTTGATAAATAAATCAGGGGTCAGAGCCCAGATTCGAGTCTTCTGATCAAAGTGAGAAATGCTTCGAATCTCACTCGAGCCGGTTCCTTCAAATCCGGCGAAAGCTATAGATTTCACGGAAGGGACGAATATTTTACTAAAATAAGATTGAATTATAAAATCAAAAAAAGACCTATAGCCCTTGCGGCGTTGAGCAGGCGGAGGAGAGTGGTCGCTCACGTCCATCCATGGACTTCGCGACATTGGTACATCCTGTACGGCAGAGTCTCGAGGAGAGAGGACGGCCAAGACCGTCATCTCTTCTTGAGATATTGATTCACAGCGCATCCGATGTAAAAAGAAAAAATTTATTCCATCTAGGGGTGAATCTATTCCTTTATGTCGGTGGGTTGCACCGGCTCGAATGGAAATTTATTTTATGAAGAGAAATGCCAAATCTACTTCCTGAAAACTCCCTGTAAAATTAAAGCTCCTGAAACAGAAAAAATTACAGGACATAATTTAAATGGAAGAAAATCTATATTGAATCCTGTGAATAATGATAAAACTGCCATCGAAAACAGCATAATTGATGAGCACAGATAAACTATTTTTACGGTTTTATTATTTTCTTTGGATGTTACAGTTACCAGAATAATCAGCACCCCGATAAAAATCAGAGTCAGCCCTTCGTTAATCCATTCCATTAAAATAATATTTCTATTATCATTTGTTAAACTGCTAAAACCGCTTACAACAGAATTTGTGGGAAATAGATGAGAACCCCCCCATAAAATATTTAATAGACCGCCGATAATTATTAATTTTCTTCTTAACATACTTTACCCTCCTACACTCCAAATACAGCTCGCAATCCCATCAGAGCAAACTTAGTAATTGCGAAAGCCCCGAGCACTGAAATGAAAATTATTTCCATATCCATATGCTGCGTTTCCGGTTTTTTTGTCCGGAAAATTTTTACCGCAAGAAATGATACAAGACAATAAGCTATCAGAAATATTATTACCTTTTTCAGTTTTAATAAAACAAAAGTAAAAGTTATGCTGTCAAAATAATTCACTTCTGTAAACCTCTTCGCCGCTGATATATGTCAGTAGAACCTTCGAATTTAAATCAGCAGGGCTCCCGCTCCATACAACGATGTCCGCGTCTTTGCCTTTTTCAAGAGATCCGATCCTGTCGTACAGACCAAGCAGCTTTGCAGGGTTTACAGTAACCGCTCGCAATGCGTCATCCTCGGACATACCTTCCTTGATTGCAAGGCAGGGTATGATCTGAAAATATCTCATCGGCGGGAACGTGTCGGACTGAAGTGAAACATTCACTCCGGCCTTCGCGAGTATGCCTGCAGTCTTGAAACTGATCTCATTAAGTTCAGGCTTCTCTCTTCCCACGATAGATGGCCCTATTATGCATGGGATTTTTTTCTCTGCAATATATTCAGCTATCTTGTGGCCTTCAGTTGCGTGTATCAGCACAAGTCTGATATTAAATTCCTCAGCAATGCGGATCGCTGTGGCAATATCATCAGCCCTGTGGCAATGCGCGTGTATCGGAATTTCCCTTTTCAGAACTTTTGCAAGTATGTCCAGCTTTATGTCAAAGTCAGCTTTTTCCTTGTCAGGTTTTACTTCAGCATCCATTTTCCTGGAATAATCCATAGCCTTGAAAAGCCACTCACGAAGAATTGCAGCAATAGCCATTCGAGTCTGAGGCGCTTTTTCTTTTGAGCCGTAAACCCTTTTCGGATTTTCACCGAATGCAACTTTCAAAGCTGAAGGATTTTTTATTATCATCTTATCAACTACATTCCCTGCAGTTTTGATAACGCAGAAAAGTCCGCCCATAACATTCGCGCTTCCTGGTCCGGTATTGATAACAGTGACTCCGCCGAGAGGCGCATCTTTCAGCGACGGATCTTCAGGGTTAATGGAATCAATCGCGCGGAGGTGAGGTGTTGCAGGGTCTGTCATCTCATTCCCATCCATGCCCATTTCGCCGATATCGCCCTGGAACATGCCCTGATGCGTGTGTGCATCAACAAAGCCAGGCATTACAAACGCGCCTTTTAAATCTATCCGCTGATGCGAACCTGGAATGGAATCTTTCGATATATCAGATATCTTATCCCCGTCAATACTAATCGAGCCCCTGAATCGGGGCTCGCCTGTCATGGTAAGTATATCGCAATTTTCAAAAATAATCATACAATGAAACCTCTCAAGATAATAAAATATTATTCACCATTTCTTTAATGCTTATCCCATAAAGTTAAACCCCCTAAATCCCCCGAAGGGGGACTTCAAAAATTTTGATTAATTTAAATTCATTTATTTTTCTATATTTGCGCCCCCTCCGGGGGCTGGGGGGCATTTTCAACAATGAATTTGTTATCTTAATCTCAATAGTTTAAACGGGTCACTTTTTACTTTCCTCAATTTTTATCTTAACAGTAAAACTTTTCGCCGGGCGGAATTCTTTCTCCCATGGCTGAATGTATTCCAGTTTCAATTCCGCTTCAGAAATTTTATCAGCTTTAAATTTATAGATCTGATATTCAAAACCGCCCGGAATCGATTTCCCGGTATTTTCAGTAACAGGTTCTCCGAGAGCTTTAAAATCGGATACAGGCGATGTGACTTTCCAGCTGTAGCCTGTACCAAGCTGAGCCTGAAGCTTAACCCAGTATTCTGCGCCTTGCGGAATATTTTTCCCTTTGCCGTTATCAGCGTCTGTTATAATCATAAAAGGCTTTACGCATCCTGTCATAAACACAACTCCGATAAAAAGTATAATAAATATATTTATTCTGAGCATTTTTTCCATCCTTATTATTTATTGTCACTCAACTATTACCCATGCAGCTCCGTAGCCGATGTTATTGCTGCCGTATTCAATCCAGAAATATCCTTTCTCGCCCCACCATGTTCCCCAGGAATTTTTAACAAGGTATGCTTTTTTATTATCATCCCAGCCTACAATTGTAATAGCATGGTTGATGTCTCTCGGTCCGGTAGTTTCAGGATTTTCATCGAATATTCCGCTCTTGTATGCCTGTAGTGCAGGTGTAACCTTCACGCATGCCGCAAGAGGTCCGTATTTGACAAGAGCTTCTTTCATCTCTTTTACTGATGGTATGCCGGCGTCCGGTTTAACATAACCCCAGGCAGCAACCCTGTAGCGGTTCCTTCCTGAAGTAGAATCGCAAGTCCCATCCTTTGTCTTGTACGGACTTTCAGTTTCAATCATGGCATTATTTTTAGTCAGATAATCGAATACACCGCCATACCAGCCTCCGCCGCATGATCCTGCTTTCTTTCCCCGCCTGTCCTCTGCGCAGTCTACAAAAAACTGCTCTGATAAATCAAGGGCAACGTTATTTTTAATAAGGAATACACCCTCTAAAGTAGCTGTTGAAGTGAAAGACCAGCAGCTTCCGCAGGATCCCTGGGATTTGACAACAGTTATTTTATTTTTATCCACCCAGTTAAAAGCTTTTAAATTAACAGATGGATCATCTGCCTGCTTGTTTTCTTCGGGAATTTCCTCTTTTTTATTGTACGAGTATTCATTTTCATTTTTTTTATTTAAATCTTCATTGTTCCTGTTAGATTCTTCCTCTTTCTTATTTTTATCTCCACGAAGCCTGCGAAGCATTTCTTCATATCTTTTCTGATCATCATTCATATTACTCTGTTCATCATCATAACGTTTCTGCTCTTCCTGGCGCTTCCTCAGTTCCTCATTTCTTTTGCGCTCCTGCTCCTTTCTTTGAAGTTCCTGCTGCTGTTTTCTTCTTCTTTCTGCAGAGGAACTGTATTTCTTCTGTGTGCCGAACAGTTCCCCGAAATTAAAACCACCGAGATCATACTGAACTTTTGCCTGTTTTTCAATATCATCCGGCGGCTTGGCTCCTGTTATTTCGGAAATTTTATATTTCATTATTTCAGTAAGTTCAACTTTGAATTTCAGGTTCCGTTTCTTGATATCGTCCTGAATGCCTTTAAGCTGCGCCTTGAGCCGTTCTGTTTCCGCATTTATATCATGCTTCTGCTGATTGAACATATTCCGGATATCTCCCTTGACATCCGAAAGTTTTTTCGGCTTGTTTCCTGTTTCACCAGCTGAAGATATTTTCATATTCAGGGAAGATGCTGCACTCACAACAAAAGTCAGCACCAGAATATATACATATTTCTTCATAAACAAATCCCCCCTCGAGTTTATTTTGAATATATGATAACTTTAAAGATTTTTTTGAAAAAAGTCAAGGAATCTTCAGCATTTAAAAAATAAAATAATATGCTCTTTTAAAGTATATCCATCTTATCTTGTTTTTTTATATTGACTTTCACGACTTATTCTTTTTATTTTATTCTATTATTCCGATATTAAAGGGAAAATAGAATAAAATTGTCGCCGGTTTCGATTTAAAAAAAGTAGGATTATGCCAAACGCAGTTATAGATCAGGAATTCAGACGGGAAGCCCTGACATCGATCAGGAATGAGAGCACAATTGTTTTTGTATCATACGCTGTTATAAACGATACAGAAGAAAAGATAAAATTTGTTCTCGGAAAACTTCTTGAGAAATACAACAGAGTGGAAATTTTTACTCCTATTCTCTCATGCATCAAGGAGCTGCTTGCCAACGCCATTAAAGCTAATGCAAAATATATTCTCATAGATGAAGGAAAAATTACAAACCCGGACAATCCTGTAGAAGTTGTAAAGCAGGTAAGATCAATTCTGAACGAGGAAGCTCTTCTTGAATACGGAATGAAATGCAAAATAAGAAGGCTTTCATCCAGAATATATTTAAAGATTCAGAATCAGAATCTTATCATTGAAATCATCAACAATCTTCCTCTCTCGATTAAAGAGCAGAAAAAAATTTCAGAGAAAATAGAGAACTCTTCCAAGTATGACAATATTGCTGAATTTTTTATGGAAAACCCTGATCCAGAAGCTGAAGGCATGGGGCTTGGTTTATCCATGGTGGTTATTCTTCTGAAGAATATAAACATATCACACAAGAACTTCATAGTAACAAGCGACGGCAAAGAAAAAACATATGCGCGAATTATAATTCCGCTTAAAGAAAAATCATAGAACACGGATGACACGGATACACACGGATTTTTTATGATTATTTTTTCCTTATCCCTTAAATCTACAGATCATCTTTTTATTTTTTTTCTTTGTCTTTCTCTTTCCTTAAAAAAAACCTAAATCCTTTAACTTATCCGTAAATAAAAATCTCTAAATCTTTATTCCTTCATTTTAATCTTTTTAAAAAATCCCTAATCTTTTATCCTTTATCCTTATCCGTGAAAATCCGTGTCATCCGTGTTCAAAAAATCTTTAATCCTTATTCCTTCATCTTTATTTTTAAAACCCTTAATCCTTTTCCTTATCCTTATCCGCGTTCATCATAAAAAATCCGTGTCATCCGCGTTCTATTGCTTACTTATCAAGAGCCTTGTAAACAACATCATAATTATTCGAAGCATTCCAGAAAAGATACCCGAACGCATTTGAATCATCAGAACCTTTAATCTGATCGCGGATATATTTTGCATTATAATTAGACACGCGCAATGTAAAAGCCTGAAGCCACGGCCGCACCTTCACCTTCCCTCCGGACATGGACAGAACCTTACTGCACCCTTCTTTAATAAAATAATAAGGATGATCACCGGGATTCGCCCTGCCGTCAAAATCATCATTAAAATGAGAAGGATACAGCATGGGACTGATCACATCGCAATGCTCGGCAAGCAGGGATATTCTCTGGCCTGTTGATTTAATATCAACCTCCTTGCCCCATGCAACCACACCGAATATATCAATTGAAAGATTTGTATTTTTTAATGAAATTTCCTTTCTTGCTCTTTTGAGAAAATTTGCTATAGTTTCCTCCCGCGAAACTTTTCCGAAATCATAAGCAAATACTGCATCACTGAAATCACCTGTTGTGGGAAATCTGATATAATCAAACTGAATCTCATTAACCCCAAGCTCTGCAAGTTCAACTGCCAGTTTAATATTATAATCCTGAACTTTCTTATTTGTCGGGTCACACCAGATTTCTCTGCCGCCTGGGGTCCAGGTTCCGCCTGTTCTTTTTGATTTAATGGCAAGGCTCTTGTCTGTTTTGGCAAGAAGCTGGTCATGAAAAACAGATATTCTTGCAATTGAATAAATTTTATTTTTTTTAAGCTCGCGTATTAATTTTTTAACATTGCCGATAGTCATATTTTTATCTGTATTATATCTTTTAACATCAGAAATTGAACTGTTATGATTAACGATCCCTCCGACATCCTTTATATCGAAAACAACGCAATTGATGCCTAGGCTTTCAAGTTCTGGAATTTTTTCAAAAAATCTGCGGCTGCCGGCAGAACTTCCGCTTAGATAAATTCCTTTTGTAAACACTATTTCCGTTTTTTTATAATTACGGGGATCTTCTATAAGTGCAGGAAGCTTTTCAGGAACAAGAATTATTCTGCCTTCAGAAATAGTGTTTCCATTTATACCGTTTATTTTTCTAAGCATGCTGTCCATTTCCTGAATAGTAAATATATCTGTATATTTAATCAGTAAAGCTGCAGCATCCCTTACCCTGATCTCGCTCTTGGGTTTGTAAAACAGAAAAGGCCCTGAATGAAACATTTCATCAGATAAAGCTGAAAAGGGTTTCTCATAGGGCAGCAGCTTCTCAGGACGAACTGTAGTAAAAACTCCTTTAGAAGGCAGTATTGACTGGGTAATGCCTGCGGATAAGCTTAATATATAATCCCCTGCGTAACGGATTCTTCCATAATTCATGCTCACTGTCCAGGTAACTGCAAAAAGCACAACTGCAGCGAATATCAGATATCTTGTCTGTTCTTTCATTTTTTAATCCGTTTATTTTTATTATTGATTTATTTTTTTTGATTGAAAATTCGGCCTGAATTATTCATGATTATTAAATATAAATTTTGCCGAAAATCATAAAAAGAATTTTTTTATTTTCAGAAAATCAGTATTTATGCAATAATTTCCGTGGAGTGCGTATAATTCAAGCAAGATTATAAAACATATGGGAAAAATTTTAAACATACCAATAAATATCGGAAGCAGAGCAATCAAGTTCTGGCATGATGTTATGGATTTCGTAGGATTTATTAAAGAAATAATAAATTCATTGAAATCCATACGATACCTGAGCTTCAGATCCATTTATACCATAATTATAAATCAGATCCGCTTTACAGGTATACATGCACTTCCATTTATACTTTTCATTGCTATTCTGATAGGCGGAACAGTTATCATTCAGGCCATGACCCGTCTCCCGAAATTCGGAGTTGAGGGATTCATTGGGGACCTTCTTGTTGTAATAATAGCAAGAGAGCTCGGCCCTCTTATCACAGCTCTTATTGTTGTAACCCGATCCGGATCAGCAATGGCCACGGAAATTGCGACACAGAAGTCGAGCAGGGAAATTGAATCCATGGAAATAATGGGGATTGACACAAAACTTTATATTGTTGTTCCAAGGATTATTTCATCCATACTTTCAATATTTTCGCTGATAATAATTTTCGATGCTGCTGCATTTTTAGGCGGCTACGTGATTTCACAGACAGCGGTTTTTATTCCGCCGGATATTTTTCTCCAGGCAATTATAGATTCATTCACCATGAAGGATCTTTTATCTGCAATTATAAAAAGCCTTATAAGCGGCATACTTATTCCGCTAATAAGCTGCTATTACGGATTTAAACCTGTGTCTAAATTTGAAATCCCAATATTTGTATCAAGAGCAGTCATAAGATCTCTTGTTTATATTTTTGTAATAAATGCAATTATATCCATACTATTTTATTTTTAACGGTACTAAATGAGCGATATTATAATTGATATTAAAAATTTATCCTGCGAAGACAACACAGGCAGGCTTCAGAATATTTCTTTCAGCGTAAAGCGCGGAGAGGATCTGGTTCTTTACGGCCCGGAAAACTCCGGCATTAAACTTCTTCTGTCAATAATTCTCGGATTCAATAAAAATTATACAGGTGATATTATTTTTTTAGATAAAAACATGAAGGATTATGATTATATTGATATGCACAGCCAGAAAAAATTTATAGGCTATCTGCATGAAAATTACGGCTTGATAAGCAATATGACAGTGGATGAAAATATATCGCTTCCTCTGAGATATCATTCAAAGCTTTCAGAGGATGAAATAAAAAAAATTGTAAGCAGACTGATTTTCAATCTGAATCTTGATCACTGTAAAAAATTAAGGCCGATAGATCTGACGCAGTCGGAGATCCTGAAAACAGCTTACGCGCGTTCCATCGCTCTTGATCCTGATATTCTGATAATAGAACATGCGTTTGGCGGGCAGTCTGCTATAGACATCAAAGCTTTCACAACTGACGTTTACGAAAGAGCAAAAAAACCGGGGAAATCCATTCTGTTTATTTCATACAATCCAGAAAAATTTTCAGACCTGGTTGATACATATATCATGTTTTTTGACGGCAAAATAGTATTTATGGGTGACAGCAACACTTACAGAAATTCAGATAATCCTTATTTAATACAGTACAAAAATGTATCTGAAACCGGTCCAATGTCGCTTCTTTAGAATGAATTAATAATGGAGTAAATTATGCCAAAACTGCAGAAAATTGAACTCAGAGTCGGTCTATTCATACTGATTCCGCTGCTGATAATGTTTGTATTCATTTTATTGAAACTTGGATATTCCATTGCAGGTTCCACCATGGATGTATATCTAAAAATAGACAGCATTACTTCCATAAAAAAAGGAACGCCTGTTAAAATCAAAGGTTACGAAATCGGACGTGTTGCTGAAATCAAACCTGTTTACAAACCGGCGCTTCATTTCCTTGCTCTGATGAGAATCAACAGGGACGTCGATCTGTATGAAGACTGTTCCGCAATCATTATGAATCAGAATATAATCGGAGACCCTGTAATTGAATTCAGAAATCCTGAAAGAAAAGGCCTGCCGCTTAGAGACGGCGATGTAATAGAAGGTATTGAATATGTAAACCTTGAAGCGATTTTACAGGATGTTCACAATCTGCTTGCAAACCTCAGCAGCACTGTGGATGTTTTCAAACAGATCGCAGGTGAAAGCCGTCAGAATATCAGAACGCTGGTTGCGAACCTAACCACGAGCGTTACAAGCATAAATAATATTCTTGAAGGATCTCAGAAGGATATTCTCGCAATGCTCGGATCATTCAGGAAAACCGCTGAAACCCTGCAGCAGATTTCAGTTGAACTTAAAGACAGTCCAATGAAGTTTATATTTAAAGAAGACAAGCCTAAAGGAAAAAAATAAACAATATGAATAAAAGTAAATTATATATTATTACAATTAACGCAATTCTTCTAATTGCGATGTTTCCTCTTTTTACCTGCGCGTCAACGACCATCAGACAGGAGAGGGAAAATATAATTCTGAAAAATTTCACTGAAGAAAAAAAAGTGAAATACTCGGAAATACTCGTGAATCCTGAAAAATATACAACAGAAGGATTGAAATACCAGGATAAATACTATAAATATCTGATTGGCATAGCAGGGGAAATTACCGAGACAAAAAAGCTTGCTGTAGCAAAAGGCTCAATCGGTTTCTATTTCGACAAACGCTCCGGAAACAAGAATAATCTATTCCTCGGGCTGGATATTGATACTGGTCTGAATTTTTCCGAAGAATATCATGTGTCTGCTGTAAAAATTCTGAAAAAAAATTTAAAGCATGTTCTCGAAACTCTTAATTCATGCAAAACAATATTCGATGAGGATATAGTTGTAGGAATGGTAATCGGCTGGAAATGGAAAAACGGCGGAGACCAGGAATACATGAATGTCTGGATCGGAAAAAAAGATGTTTTGAGATTCGAAGAAGCGAGCCTCACTTTTGAAGAGCTTATTCAGAGAAGTTTCATTACAAATACAACAGGAAAAATTATTAGGCTTCCGTTATAGATTTCAGCTCTTTCAGGATAGCTTTGATCTCCATCATGGTTCCTACAGTTATCCTGAAATATTCAGACTGCACTTTACCATCGAAGTATCTCACAAGAATTTTTCTTTCCTTCAGCTCAAGATAAATTTCCTTTGAGGAAATTTTCGGATGCTTTGTAAAAATAAAATTTGCCTGCGATGGAAATGACAAAAATCCAAGCTCAGCAAGCCCGTTCTCGAGATATTCCTTGTTATGAATGACCATTTCAATATTATATTTGAATGTTTTTTTATCAAGCAGAGCGGCTTTAGCCCCTGCAAGCGCTACGCTGTCCATATTGTATGAATCTTTTAATTTCAAAAAGCCTTTAATGATATCTTCATGCGCTGCAGCAATACCCACCCTTAGACCTGCCAGTGAATATGATTTTGATAATGTCCTTGTTACAATTATATTATCAAATTCTTTTACAAGCGAGATGCATGTTCCGCCGTAAAAATCCACATAAGCCTCGTCTATAACAAGAAGTCCCTTGAATTTTTTAAGGAATTCCCTTACTGCCTTTAATTCCACCCATGTACCTGTCGGGTTATTCGGATTTGCAATTATAACCGGTGAATACTCTTTCTTTAAAAAATCTGAAAGATTTAAATTCATTTTATTATCAAGAGCAATCTTTTCAAATTTAATTCCGCAGGCTTCAGATAAAGTCGAATATAATGAATATGATGGATAAGGGAAAGCTGCAATCGCATTTTTTTCTGCAAACCCCCTGAATATCAGTGTAAAAATTTCATCCGAACCGTTTCCAATAAATACATTTTCCGGAGAAAGGGAATTCTGCTCTGCAAAAATTTTTCTCACTTCAATTGCAAGAGGATCAGGATATCTTCTCAAATTTCCATTTGCAGCTTCCTTTAATGCTTTTACAACAGATTCAAATGGAGGGAATGGATTCTCATTGGTATTAAGCTTGATATATTCGCTGATGCCTGCAGGCTGTTCGCCCGGCATATATTCATTCATTTTTTTAAGAGTGGTGTTCCAGTATTTCATCAATATCCCCGATTTATATTCTTGCGACATGAGCTGAACCTGTTATACTGCTCACGTCATCAATTTTTTTGTCTTCCATGTAGGCATTCAGATTCTCTGCAAGCTTTGCTGCAATAAACGGATCCACCATATTCATTGTGCCCACTGAAACTGCAGCTGCCCCGGCCATCATGAACTCAAGCATATCATCTATAGTGGATATGCCGCCCATGCCTATAATAGGGATTTTAATTTTATCGAATATCTGATAAACAGCCCTTACAGCAAGAGGCTTTATAGCAGGCCCGGACAATCCAGCCACCTTATTATCGAAATAGGGCTTTCCTGTTTTAATATCTATTTTCATGCCAAGAAATGTATTTACTGCAGATACAGCATCGCAGCCGGTTTCCTGTGCGCGCACGGCAAAATCAGTTATGCTTGTAACATTCGGCGAAAGTTTTACAATCAGAGGTTTGGTGCAGGCTTTTCTCGCTTTCTCAAGAAGTTCTGTGAATACTTTCATATCTGTACCGAAAGCCATTCCGCCCTCTTTCACATTCGGACAGGATACATTAAGTTCAATTGCAGCAATGCCCCTGGCAGAGGAAAGAACTGAACAAAGCTCAATATTTTCTTCTATGCTGTGTCCTGCAACATTAGGAATTGCAACAGCTTTTTTCTCAATCAGAAAAGGGAGCTTATCGCTTATAAATTTTTCAACACCTACGTTTTCCAGCCCGATAGAATTAAGCACACCGGATGGAGTTTCTGCAATTCTGTTTCCGGAATTTCCTTTTCTCGGATTTAAAGAAAGGCCTTTTGTAAAAATCGCACCGATTTTTGATAGATCTATATATTGAGATAGTTCTTCACCATATCCGGCTGTGCCGGATGCGACTGTTACTGGATTTTTTAATTCAAGGCTGCCTATTTTTACAGAAATTTTCAATTTTGCTTCTCACCATTTTTTAATCAAATAAATTAAGTATAAAAAAATAGTCCATTCCTTTTTTTAACGGGTATAATAAAAAACAATAGAACACAGATGACGCGGATGATTATGATTAACGCGGATATGGAAAGGATAATGATTTTTTTAAAAGATAAAGAAATAAGGATAAAAGAATTTTTGAACACGGATGACACGGATTTTCACGGATAAAGAAAAAGGATAAGGGTTTTTTAAAAGATAAAGTAATAAGGACTAAGTTTTAATTAAGGAAAAAAAGAAAAAAAAGAAAGAAAAAAAAGATGTAATGGTGATTTAATGGATTAGAGGAAATTAATCCTAAAAAATCCGTGTTATCCGTGTCATCCGTGTTCTATCATTTATTTTTATTATTTTTCTTATCTAAACCGAGGGAATTATTTACCAGACTAAAACAGTCTTTTCATATTTAAAATAGCCTGCTTATAAGTTTCTTCAATTGAAACTCTTGATTTATATCCTGCAGCGTTTTTATGGCCGCCGCCTCCGTTTGCAATTGCTATTTCAGCGACATTCAAATCATCTTTAGTCCGCATACTGACTTTAACCACTTCTGAATCAATATCCTGCTTAACAAGAACACTTGCAACAACGCCCCGCACTGTCAGGGGAAGATTAATTGTTGTTTCACCTTCAGGAAATGACGCTCCGGATTTAATTAACATATCCGGCGTAAGTTTCATTGCTACGAGCTTGCCACCATATAAAACTTCCATTGAAGATATAATAAGGGCTCTTAGTTCAAAACTTGGAAGGCTGTTATTTTCATATATTTTTTCATAAACTTTATGAGGCTTAACGCCAAGAGAAACAAGCTCTGAAGCCATCTTAAAAGTTCCTTTGCTTGTTTTCGAATACTGGAATGAACCTGTGTCAAAAACCGTTCCTGCAAATAGAGCCTGTGCTGCCTTGAAGCTTATAGGTTTTTTATAGTACTTGATAATTTCATAAACTATTTCGCAGGCTGATGAGGCTTCAACTTTTATAAAATTCGACTCGAGTTTATCCTTTCCGCCTTCATGATGATCAATAATAAATATATCTCTGACACAGCCGCTTAATTTAGTGTAAGCTGCGCCTATATTCGAGAATTCATTGGTATCGAGTACAATCTGAGCATAATCGCAAATGTTTTCCGGGAGCATTGAATCATCAGTCAATACATTAATTTCATTATCAATATCCATATTTTCAAAAGTTTCAAAAACAGGATCTGAATTGAGGATAATCGGATTTTTCCCGAGATTTACAAGAAGCTCGCGAAAAGCAATTTCCGCTCCGAGTCCGTCCCAGTCAGGACTTTCATGAGTTGATATAATAAAATTATCATACTTCGATAAAAACTCGTCCAGCTTTTTAAATCCTTTATGCATCAGGAATCCGCCTTGATTATTTTAATAGTGGAAAACCCATTTCTTCCCTGATTTTCAAATACTGTTCAGCGCATTTTCTTGCAATATTTCTGACCCGCGCAATATAACCGACTCTTTCAGTAACGGATATTGCGCCCCTTGCATCCAGCATATTAAAAGCATGAGAACATTTAAGAACAAAATCGTATGCAGGCAATGCAACAGCAGGTTCCGTTTTAGAGAGTATGGACAGGCATTCTTTTTCAAACATATCAAACAGTTTGAAATACATATCAGTATCTGCATAATTGAAATTATAATGCGAAAATTCGAATTCGCTTCTGTGATGAACGTCTTTGTATAATATTTTATCGTTCCAGTTTACGTCAAATACGCTGTTCTTTCCCTGTATATACATGCATATCCTTTCAAGACCGTAAGTCAGTTCAACTGCAATCGGATTAAGTTCAATGCCGCCGCACTGCTGGAAATAAGTAAACTGTGTTATTTCCATACCGTCAAGCCACACTTCCCAGCCGAGACCCGATGCTCCAAGAGTCGGCGACTCCCAGTCGTCCTCAACAAATCTGACATCATGCTCTTTCAGGTTTATTTCAAGATAGCGAAGAGATTCCAGATACAGATCCTGAATATCCGGAGGTGACGGTTTCATGATTACCTGATACTGATAATAGTGCTGAAGGCGGTTCGGGTTTTCTCCATATCTGCCGTCGGTGGGGCGTCTTGACGGCTCAACATAAGCTACATTCCAGGGTTCAGGCCCCAGAACCCTTAAAAATGTTGCAGGGTTAAACGTACCTGCGCCGACTTCAAGATCGTATCCCTGAATTATAATACAGCCTTTTTTAGACCAGAAATCATTAAGATTTTTAATTATGTCCTGAAAATGCATATCACCATCCGTATATAATAATAAAAACTGCAAAATTGATTGTAAGAATTTTATAACAGCATAAATGTTCAAGTCAAGTAAATAACTCACTTAAAACGTTTTTTTCAAGGTCATTTATATTATAGTATTTATCGAATAAATTAGTGCTTTATAAATTCAGCAAAAAATTTTTTTGTCATTCCCGTGAAAACGGGGATCCAGAATACAGAAATGAATTCCCCAGAATCAGAGATCAATAATTTTCTACAGTTTCTATATATCCGATGTATAGGATTCCAGCAATTCAAGGTGGAGTTTTTCAAAATCAGATTTTACATTAAGATTGAAAAATGAAAGCACATCATCATCAAGGACTTCAAATTTTAATTTGATATTTTCAATTTCAACCATAGCATCCGCAATATACACTATATTAACAAGAGGTTTTAATTTTTCAGGGGCAAGATGAGGCCTATGATGATATTTTATGGAATTCACAAAAACTTCATCAAACTCCCATTTTTGAAAAATTAAACCTCCAAGCTCACTATGGCTCATTCCCAGCCCTATCTCCTCAAGCAGATTAATATTTTCCAGACCCTTATAGCCTGAAATTTCAATCAGCTTTTTAAGAAAAGACGGCTTTAAAGAATAAAGGATAATCTGGCCGATATCAGCAAGAAGCGCTGAAAGATATGCGTAATCTGTTAATTCTTTACAGTCATAAATGTCTGCAATTTTCTGGGCGTAAAATGCCATTTTTTCCGAGTTTTTCCAGGTTTTCTGAAATTTTTTATATCTCGACTCAATAATTTCCTGGACCCCGCAGGCAAGAATTAAAGTTTCCACTCCTTTAATGCTTACTTTATTAACTGCTGATTCAATTGAAGTTATTTTGCTTGCAGACTTCCCTGAATTGAATCCTGCTGAATTAGCGAGTTTTATAACAGATGCGCTGAGGCCCGGATCGCGCGCAATTTTTTCTGAAATATCTTTTAAAGATGTATCCGGTTTTGAACATAAAGCTTTTATCTCTCTGATATTATCCGGAAACGCAGGTATGGATCTTATTTCATTCATTATTTCATCAGTAATTTTAAAAGAGGATTCATTTTTTAAATGCTTTCGGGGTATTGATATTACGGCTCTTGTATATCCGTCAATTCTGTCTATAATAAGTGAATCCGCATCCATGCCTGAATTTTTCAGCAGCATTGTTATCATTACAAGACCAAGACCTGCTCCCTCTGAATCATCAAGAAAATCTTCAAAAGCCTCGGATATATCCTCATATTTATAAGCTTTAATAATTCTTGAATTAATTTTTTCAAGCTCAGCCTCAAGTATGGATGAATTGTTGAGTATGCTGATTTTCAAACAGTCTTTCAATGATGAAAAAACGATTTTCACAAAAAATCCGGAATCAATAAGGCTTCTGAAATACTTTTTATTGCCGGATTGATAAATATCTTTTTTAAAACTATCCATCCCTTTTTTATATTCTGCAAGGTTGTTTATATCCAGATTGTTAATATCAAAATAAAGTCTTTTAATATTTGCTTTAACTGAATTATTAATTAGTTCCCTTAAAACGGTCATCACTGTTTCTTTAATATATAGCTGATCATGGAATTCTAAAAATCTGCGGGTAAGTTTCACTACTGCAGATTCAGATTCTGCTGAAAATTGCTTGAACTGGATTGAAACATCATCTTCTGAGTGAAATGCTTCTTTGTAGCTTTCAGGTAATATTTCATAAGTACACATTTTAGTATTCATTATTCTTTATCCGCATTTATATTCTCACAGGTTTATGAATTTTTCACTTTAATACCAGAATAAGAGCACTTGTAGCATTTTAAGGCAAATGCTTTATATACTTATCGAACTATTTATTGTTCATGTGAAACAAAAAAACAATACTGTTTTGATGAGCTGAAATTTGAATAATTTACAGCCCGTCAAAACAGCTATAATAAAAACAAAATGCATTAAAATGTAATAATTGATATTATTTATTAATCTTGACAATAGACTTATTTTTATATTAAATGTAAAAAAGATATTATCAGCCAAGCATCAGCAGTAAATCTAATTTATTAAAATTCCCAAGAGGAGCAACATGAAAAGTAAAAGCGATTTTCCGAGTTTAAATCAGAAACCCCCTGCAGGGTTCAAATCCAACGGAAAACCTTATAAAGTAATGGTTGTTGAAGACAAGGAGTTTCAGAGAAAACAGATAGCTCAGATACTTGAATCTGAAGGATATGCAATTGTAGCCCAGGCATCCAATGGAAGGGAAGCCATCCAGAAATTTGATGCTTTGGATGGCGGTATAGATTTAATTACAACAAATCTTGATATGCCGGTTCTTGACGGATATGCTCTTGTTTTTGAACTCAAGGAAAAGAAAAAAAAGCCGCTGATCATTTTCATAAGCGAAGACACAACCAAGGGAGTAATGCAGGATCTCATTTCCATGGGTATAGGCGATTTCATTTTAAAACCAATTGATAGGCGCACCATTCTTGACCGGATAAAAAATGCTGTTATTAAATCCGGTATATAAAAGGCGGAACTGAATTTATGGGCGACAATATAGAATCTGCTGTCAGCAACCTTGCTGTTGAAACAAAAAAACTGGAAATTGCTTCCTACTACACACATGGAAATCTTGAAAGAGCCAAGGAAATGATCACAGGCTTATACAAGGATGTTTACGCCCTTAAAATTGTTTTCACTTCATCTGTTTATGGGGCTGCTCTGATTTTCATGAATAATATTTACCTGGAAGCGTCAAGCTGCTACATTATAATCACACATTCATTTGATGTTGGAGATATAAAAACAAATATAGAATGGAAAATATTTGAGAATTCAATTGCTGAAAACATTGAGCGCAAGGAACATGATGATATATTAAGCAATCAGCTGAGAGAAGGTCTTCTTTCAGCCTTGACCATAGATCAGTGCGGAAAAATTAAAGCTCTTGTTGACCAAAATGATGCAATCGCCATAAATCATTTTTTTCAAAATCTTTTACAGGACAAAGCAGGTTTTCATAAAGTAAATGTTTCGGTAGATGTTGAATCAATATCTTCTCTCGACATGGAGATGAATTCAGCCAGCAGTAAAAAAATCAATCCGAACGAATTAAAAAGTGAAGTTAAAGAAAGTGAAACAAACGACATAAAAAAAGATGAAAATGAAACAGAAGATAATCCTCTAAGCGGGAAAGAGGTAAAACTTGTTTTAAGAGGCAGCCTTATTCTTTCGCCGATAAAAGGCAAGGAAGTTTCAAAACTTGTAATTGGGGACAGGGTAAAAATCAGCATTATTGACAAAAGCACGAAAGCCATAAGTGTAGCTAAAGCTTTTAACGCGATTTCAGAAGACGGCAAAATGCATCCAATAAACGGCCGGATAGTTTCCATAAAATTTGACGAGAAGAAAGGTTATAAAATTTTTGCAATTGTTGCTAAAGCAATTTATATGCAGATCGAAGAAGAAGAAAAAAACTTAAAGGTTGCAATGGACGATACAACAATGGCTTCATCAGCTTCAGACAGCAATGCTAAAATGAATCTGCCCCTTGTTCTTGGACTTGCAGCGGTTCTTACGCTTCTTGTCGCAATACTAATAATATTCCTGAAATAAAGTTTTAATTTATTTAAATTCAAAGCCGCACAGGAATGCCTTTTTCTTTAAGATATTCCTTTACCTCTCTGATTGAGATTTCCCTGAAATGAAAAATTGATGCTGCAAGAACTGCATCAGCTCCTCCAGCTGAAAGACCATCAAACATATGTTCCTTTGTACCGACTCCTCCGGAAGCTATTACAGGTATCCTTACTGAATCAGAAACCGCCCTGGTCAATTCATTGTCAAAACCTATTTTTGTTCCGTCTCTGTCCATGCTTGTAAGTAGAATCTCGCCGGCTCCAAGCTGCTCCGCTCTCTTAGCCCATTCAACAGCGTCGAGCTCTGTCGGGGTCCGGCCTCCATGAAGGTATACGGTCCATCTGCCCGAGTTGTTTCTCTTCGCGTCTATTGCTACAAGAATGCATTGTGATCCGAATCGTTCTGCTGAACGGGTTAAAATTTCCGGATTGTTAACTGCTGCAGTATTAATTGAAACTTTATCAGCTCCGTTTTCAAGAATCATCCTCACATCTTCAATGGTCCTTATTCCTCCTCCTACTGTAAATGGAATATGAACTGTTTCAGCAACACGTTTAACCATATCGAGAATTATATTTCTTTTATCTGAAGATGCTGTTATATCCAGAAAAACAAGTTCATCCGCACCTTCGCTGTCGTAAAATAATCCGTTCTCAACCGGATCACCCGCATCAACGAGATTTACAAAATTTACACCCTTGACAACGCGTCCATTGCTGACATCAAGGCATGGAATTATTCTTTTAGCAAGCATATCATCTCCACGTTTTTTTACTATAAAGCCTTTATCCATTCAGATACGACTTTGTCAATCAGGTTCTTGTTCTTTTCCGACCAGGCGTAAGCCTTTTGAGAAATATCCCTTTCCTCCTTATCACCGGCAGATAAAGAATCGTAATGTTTCCTTTCTGAAAAATCAGTCAGCATAATTACAAAAATAAATTTCCTGCCTGACCTGGAAAACATGTATCCTGCCAGAGTAGAAGCATAATTAATAGCACCTGTTTTAGCCCACACCCTGAATGCGGAATCTTCTTCGAATAATCTTTTGCTCATAGATCCCTCCCAGCCTGATGCCGGAAGCAGAGAAAAATAATTTCTGCCGTTAAAATCGATACCATCTGCATATATAAAAAATGCTGCAAGCTGTTCAGGCGTTATTCTGTTCAGGCTTGTAAGACCGGAACCGTTTACAATTTTAAATCCGTTCCAGTCTATATTTTTCATCCGCTTTTTTAAATAATCCGTAACTTCAGATGCAGAGCTTTCAAAATTCAGAACTTTCCCTGTTAATTTTTTTGCTGTTTCAAGAAGCAGAAGCTCAGTCATAAGATTGTTGCTGTATGTCAGGATGATGTCGGAAATTTCCATTACTGATAGACCGGAATGTTCCTGGATTACTTTAATTTTGCCCTGAACTGCCCCGGAGGACGGTTCAGGCAATTCCAGACCCTGCATTGCACAGAATTTTTTAAGCAGCATTGCAGTATATAATCCGGGTTTTTTAACAGGGAGCCTTTCCCTTCCCCTGTTTCTTGTATCCTGGGTTATTATCCATTTTTCTACGGTTTTGCCTGGAATATATTCACATCTGGCATCTTCGTCTCTTTTTTTTTCAATTATATCAGCTTTAAATATCGATAGTGCAGGAACAATATTCACAAATGTTTTTTTATCAGATTTATTTTTCTCCCACCAGGCATATACAGAATTCATATCAAGGGATAAAGCGCTCACACCCTGATTGTATGCTTCATAATTCTGCATGCCTGAATCAATTACTTCTGAAGAAAAAAGTTCAGTTTCGTCGAAATAAAATTTGCCGGAAATCTTATTTATTCCGCAGGATTTTACCCTGCCTGCCATTATCATCAGATGAACTGCATTAAGAAGCGGGTCTCCGGTTCCCTTTAAATACAGATCTCCTGCAAGAACACCATCCTTTACAGAACCGGTAAATCCTACTGTAGTTTTGAACCTGTAATCCGGACCGAGAACTTTTAAAGCAGCAATTGTAACCGGCACCTTTGTTGTTGATGCAGGAATAAACGGAATTTTTCTGTTGCGGCTTGAAACAACTTTCTTTTCAAAAATATCATAAATTAAAAAACCCGCATTTCCGTTAGTTTCAATTAATGAATCAAAAATTTCAGAAGCTTTAGTTTCAGTATCCTTTCCTAAAGCTATAAAAGATTCATCCATTTTCGAGCAGGAAAACAAAAGCACAGATGCAATTGTTATCAGTAGAAACCGTATAATTAAATTTTTATTTTTCAGAGAAAACTCCATAGGATGAAATTTATAAACTTATTTAAAAAGCTTATGAGATAATTTTGAATAGGATTTAAAGGATATATTTTATTGACAAGCGAAATTTTGACCCTATCCCCCGGCCCTTTCCCTTATTAAGGGTAAGGGGGGACAAGGATTTTTACTTGAGCCGGTTTCTTTAAAACCGGCGGAATAGTTGAAGTGCTCAATAAGTGTTTAGAAGCGGGCAGGTTTACATCCTGCCTTTTATTGAGATTAAAAAAATTTGAACAGTTAAAGACAATTAGCCTCCGCGGCAATGAGCGGGCGGCGAAGAGTGGATACACAAGGAGAGAAGGCTGCCAAGACAGCCGTCTCTTCTTGTGAATATTGCAACACTGCACACCCGCGTTAAGAAGTATAGTTTTTATAAAAGAAAAATTTTTCAATAAATTAATCCTTGATTTATTTTAATAAATCCATTCACTCGTGAGAAATCATTCATCTTCACAGAGGAATCCATGAAAAAAAACACGGAAAACATCCAGGAAATTATAGAAAAGCTAACACTTGCAAGGGATGCATACTACAATTCAGATTCACCGATTATAACAGATGCGGAATTTGATTCGCTTGAAAAAAAACTTGAAGAACTCGATCCTGAAAATCCCTATTTTGAAACTGTAGGAATTGCACCTGCTGACGGAAAAAAAATCGTGCACCCGTCTCCAATGCTCTCAATGGGCAAAGCAAAAGATATGGATGATATTCGGAAATGGATGAAACGGCTTGCTCTTCCTGAAAATGAAAAATTTATTATTGAACCGAAAATTGACGGCCTATCTGCGGCTTGCAGATATAAAAAAGGAAAACTGGTCTACACTGCAAGCAGAGGCGATGGTATCACAGGCCAGGATATAACCCATATTGCTGAATATGTCAGAGATATTAAAAAAAAGATAAGTTTCACTGATGAAGAAATCGAAATAAGAGGCGAACTTTATCTTCCGAAAAACACCTCATATGAAAATCCCGACAGCAGGCCTCTCAGGAATATCTGCGTTGGCCTGATAAACAGGAAAGAGCGCAGGGAAGATCTTAAACATGTGCGTTTTGCAGCATACCAGATTTCAGAATTTTCCGGAGCGCGTTTTGAATCAGAAAAAATTGAGCTACTTAAAAAAACCGGTTTCAATACAGCAGAGTATAAAACAGTTTCATCTCCGGAAGGAATAGAAAGTTTTTACAATTCTTATCTGGAAACCTACAGATCGAATTGGGAATATGAAACTGACGGAATAATCATATCAGCAGATAATGAAAATCTTTTTGATGAAATTGACAACAGATGGGTTGTAAGCCATCATCATCACTATGCTATCGCATTTAAAGCTCCATCCGAGTCAAAGCAGACTTCATTAAAGGATATCGCATGGCAGATTAGCAGGCAGGGAAATATTATTCCTGTTGCTGTTTTCGAACCTGTAATTATAGGAGGCGCAAAACTTGAACGGGCCACATTAAACAATTATCAGAATGTACTTAACCTGAAATTAAAGCGCGGCGATACTCTCGTGGTTGTCCGAGCGAATGACGTGATTCCGTTTATAAAAGAAAATTTAAGCGCTGAAACAGAAAATGAAAACAATTACGACAGAAATCTAATCCCGGAAAAATGTCCGGGGTGTTCATCTATTCTGTCAGAAGAAGGCGTTCATCTGAAATGCAATAATAAAAACTGCGATGAACAGATTATTGAGCAGATCATATTCTGGGTAAGGCAATCCAATATTGAAAATGTAGCAGAGGCAACAATAAGAACGCTGTATGCTGAAAAAAAAATCAGATCCATCAGAGATTTATACAGCCTGGCTGAAAAAGACTTTGCCGAGCTCGCAGGCTTTGCAGAAAAAAAAATAAAAAATTTTATAGATGAAGTGCATTCTTCAAAAAAAATAAATTCCATAGAACTCATCAGCAGGCTGGGCATTCCGCTGGTTCAGAAAAAAGCTTTGAAAAAAATCGGAATAAATACAATTGATGATTTTTACAATTATAATGATGATTCATATGTAATTGGTAAAAATATTATTGGATGGAAAAGCCATTCCCGGAATATTGATTTTCTGAAAAATCTAATTACAGTTCTCGATATTGAAGATACGAAATCATCTGAATCCAAAGGAAAAGTATGCATGACCGGAAAAGGCCCGAAATCAAGAAAAGATCTGATTACGGACATTGAAAACCGAGGTTTTGAATTCAGCGACACAGTAACTTCTGACACGGAAATACTGATCTGTGAAGATCCTGAAGGAATAAGCTCAAAGCTTGAAAAAGCAAGAAAATCCGGAATTAAAATAATGAGTTACAGCGATTTTTTTTCATCTTATTGATAAAATTACGGTATAATATACAAATCAAACCAAGGAGACTGTCATGTTCAAAAAAGTTTTTATTTTATTTATTATAGCAATTACATCAACAGCTGTTTTTTCTTATGATGAAAAAATTCTCACCGTTTTAAAAAAGGGAAGCAAAAATATGGATGGAGCTGATTTAAGCAGGGCCGATCTGTCCGGCATGGATCTTCACAAATCAGATTTCAACAACGCAAACCTCAGGGAAGCCAGACTGCTAAAAACTCACATAAGCTTCAGCAGTTTCAAAAAAGCTGATTTAAGCAAGGCGGATCTCTCTGAATCCAATCTATACAAATCCGATCTTTCAGAATCAAATTTAAGCGGAACGAATCTCTCAAATGTGAATCTATCGCGGGCAGACCTCACAGGTGCTGTTTTAAACGGCGCGAATCTTTCTGGTGCAGACTTAAGCGGAGCTATTTTAAAAGATGCGGACCTTACAAATGCAGACTTAAGAGGAGCTATTTTTTTCGGGACTGATTTAAAAAACGTAAAATTCAAAAATTCAGATATGGACAAGTCAAAAATTTATGCTGCCGATCTCTCCGGAGCTGATTTAAGCGGGGAGAAAATAACAGGTTCAAATTTCAACGGTGCAGTTTTAAATGGAGTAATTTTAAAAAAATCCAATTTAAAGGGAACAAATTTCAGCAATGCGAAAATGAGATTCGCAGACTTAAGCTTTGCAGACCTGACAGGAACCGACATGAATGGCGCGGATCTTTTCGGGGCTGATATGTCAAACGCTGAATTAAGATCAGCGAATCTTACAGACACTGATCTTGAAAAAGCTGATTTTAAAAATGCCGATCTATCCGGAGCAGATCTCAGCGGAGCTAAACTCGCGCGCATAAATCTGACAAACACGCTTCTGGAAGGTACAAAAATAAATTCAAAATATAAAATAATGATCAGCCAGCAGAGAATTAGAAAATCAAACATCATCTGGGTTGAGTAATATCAAATGAAATTTCAGTTTATCAGAAAAATAAAAATATGGCACAGGATGATTGTTCTCATCCAGGTGATGAGCATACCAACAATTATTATTTTCATTATGTTTTTATATACAATCAATAAACTTTACCAGATAGAAAACCGCATCCTAATGGAAAATGTTTCGAGCATAAGGGCTGCATACAACATTGAAATATCCCTGCTGAAACTAAAAGGACAGAAAGCAAATTACATCCTTGAAGGAAGCACGAAATGGCTTGAGGATTTCAGCAATGATGCTGACCAGTTCGACTTCTGGTACGACAAGGCATTCAAGGCAGCAAAGTCTGATGATGAGCTGAATATTCTGTCAACTATATCTCTTGATTTTGAACAGTACCTGAAGTTTCATGACGAAATAATAGAACTGATGGATAAAGGAAAAAAGAAAGAAGCTATTAAAGTTCTGCACAGCAAATCCACCAGTTATTATGACGAGCTTTACAAGGGATCAGAGAATCTTATTAAAAAAAATGAAAAAATCATCAATGAATCAAATGAAAAGGCAAAACAGTATCTTGAAAGAAGCAGGATTTTCGGATACATAACAATAGTATGCTTTATTCTTATGGGAATTGGTTTTTCATTAATCATCACAAAAAGCATAGTTGATCCCATCAAGGAAATGGAATTGGACAGCAGCTCTGTTGCAAATATAACTTCTGATAAAAATGAAATAGAAGGCCTCAGGGAACGTTTCAGCAAGATGATAAAAACCATTGAGGATAACCAGGAAAAACTAATTCATTCTGAAAGAAAAGCTGCAATAGGCGAAATAGCTGCTGGAATATCGCACGAGCTTAATAATCCGATAGGCATTATCTGCGGATTCAGCGAGATGATGATTAAAAGAGAATCGCTCAGTAAAAAAGACAGGGAAACTGTTGAAGATATATACCAGGAAGCTGTGCGGTGTAAAAATCTGCTCGGAAGGCTTCTGAATTTTGCAAGAACTCCGGAGCCGAATATCAAGCTGACAGGAATTAAAAATCTTATAAAGCAGACAGTAAAAACATTTGAAAACCAGGAAAAATATTCACTTGTTAAGTTTTCAATTTCCATTCCCAAAGAGCCTGTTAAGATATATATTGATTCAGTACAGATGAGACAGGTTTTTATCAATCTGATTTTAAATGCCTGTGATGCTATGAATAATTCAGGAAAAATTATCATCACACTGAATGTTGATGATAAAAATTCAGTACTCTCATTTAAAGATAACGGCAGCGGCATTACTCCTGAAAATCAGGAAAAAATCTTTACTCCCTTTTACTCTTCAAAACCGAAAGGAGTCGGACTCGGCCTTGCAATCTGCAGAGATATTGTTGAACAGCATAACGGCCGCCTGACAGTTGAAAGCGATGCAGGCAGTTTTTCAAATTTCATAATAACAATTCCAAGAGGAAAAAATGGATAACCCAAATGTCAGCGTACTGATAGTTGATGATGAAGACGGGATGTGCAAGCTATTAAAAGCAATTGTTAATGATATGGGTTATAGCGCCAAATCCATGACATCTCCCAAAAAAGCCCTTCAGCTGCTTGCAAAAGAAAATTTCGACATTGCAATTATAGATGTTAAAATGCCGGAAATGGAAGGAACTGAACTTCTTGTTGAAGCATTGAAGCTGAATAATTCTATGGACGTTATAATGATAACGGCATACGGCAGCATTGAAAATGCGGTAGAAGCAATCAAGATGGGAGCATTCGATTATATATCTAAGCCGTTCCAGAGCGACGAAATCAAACTGACTCTTTCAAAAATTATTGAACGCAAAAATCTAATAGATGAAAACCAGCGCCTGAAAAATGAACTCAATGATATAATAAAAGGCGGAAGCGTAATCGGAAAAAGCAAGAGCATGCTTGACATTATAAAATTTGCAAAAAAAATTTCGCGCTCTAAATTCACTGTTCTGATTACAGGAGAAAGCGGAACCGGAAAGGAAGTTATAGCAAAATTTATCCACAACCAGAGCGACAGGAAAAGCATGCCGTTCGTTCCGGTTCAATGCAGTTTAATTCCTGAAGATCTTCTTGAAAGCGAGCTTTTCGGCTACAAAAAAGGCGCATTTACAGGAGCGGGCGCAGACAAGCCCGGTTTATTCGAAGAAGCCAACATGGGCACTGTATTCCTTGACGAAATCGGTGATATAGAAATCGACATACAGGGCAAGCTGCTCCGCTTTCTGCAAGACCACGAAATCCGTCGGGTTGGCGATACAAAATCAAGACTGCTTGATGTAAGGCTCATATCAGCCACAAATAAAAATCTTGAAGCAATGATAAAAGACGATAAATTCAGAGAGGATCTTTTTTACAGGCTTAAGGTAATAGCTATACATATGCCTCCGCTCAGGGAAAGAAAAGATGACATACCGCTGCTTGTTCAGAATTTCATGAATGAAATCAACACAGATTCAGAAATAAAAATTGAAATGGACCGAGAATGTTTTTCGCATCTTCTTGGCTATGACTGGCCAGGCAATGTCCGCGAATTGAAAAACTGCATTGAATCAGCAGCAACAATCTGCGATAATGGAATTATTAGGAAAGATGACATTTCTAACATTCTAAATTATAAACAGCCGGTTCAATCTGTAAAATATGAAAATGCTTCTTTTAAAGAATTGAAAGATAAAATTATAAGCGATTTTGAAAAACAATATATAATGAATATGCTGATAAAGCATAATGGCAATATTACTCTATCTGCAAAAGAGTCCGGAATGGATAAAAAAAATTTTTCTGATATCCTGAAAAAGTATAAAATTTCAAGAGCTGATTTCAAGCAGGAAGATTGGTAAAATTACCAACAAATTATTGGTATAAATGCCAATAATTTTAAAAATCTGATATTTCACTTTCTTTTTCTCTTCTTATCACGATGAATATTGTTAATAAACCTGTTAAATGTAGTTATTTTTCATTTTTTTGTTATTTTTTTTCAATATAATAAATAATTATTCCTGTTTTCGTTGAAAATATAAAAAAAATAAAAAATCATTGACCATTTGGCACGATAATTGCATTATATACTGTATAACCGCTGATGCGGATAAAAAAAATTAGGAGACTTCCAAATGAAAAAAATTCTAACTTCAGTTATCGCTCTTGTTTTCGCTCTTACAGTTGCTGGCTTCTCTGCAGATGCAGAAAAACCTGCTCCAAAAAAAGCTGACAAAAAAGCAGAAAAAAAAGCTGAGAAAAAAGCTGAGAAAAAAGCTGACAAAAAAGCTGAGAAAAAAGCTGACAAAAAAGAAGCTAAGTAATTTTAATCAATTCAAAAAGAATACTCTGCCCGGGACTTATAGCAGGCAGAGTATTCTTTTTATTAATCTGGCAAATAATCCTTAAGTTTTCTTTAAGGCATCTATAAAAATACAAAATATTAAAAATTCAGGAGTAACAAAATGAAAAAAATTTTAACTTCAGTTATTGCACTTGTTTTTGCTCTTACAGTTACCGGCTTCACTGCAGATGCTGAAAAATCTGCTCCAAAAAAAGATGACAAAAAAGCAGTATATAAAGCTGACGTAAAAAAAGATGACAAAAAAGCTAAAAAAACCAAAACAATAAAAGGCTGCTGATTTTATTTATTTATATCTACCCGCCTATCATGGCGGGTGAATATTAAAAAATAGATAAAATTGATTGTTATATGGATTAGAAAATGTTAAAGAAGATAAAAATTGTTTGTATTTGTTTATTTTTATTATCTTCTATTGAATTAAACTCTCAAACAAAAACTCCAGTTAAATCTGAAACTGCAGAAATTAACTCAACTGAAGGCATTATCTTAAAGGTTAACCCTCAGGATTCATCATTTTTAATAAAACATACATCAAGAGTTATTAAATTTAAAGCTTCCAACAAAACTGTTTCTGATTTTAAAGATAAAACCAGCATGAAAGTCATAATTCATTATCAGAAATTGAAAGATGGCACCCTTTTTATTACTGAAATCAGTCCTTCAGATTAAAAATCAATATATTTTACATATCTAATTATAATTTAGAAACAAATTTATATATTAATTACGTTTTTTTAAGTTATTTCTTTCAGGCTCTGACCCCCTTATCTTTTCCAATTACCGGCATTTCTCAAAAAATTTTCTGTAATTAATATTGACATAAAACGACATAATAAAATATTTATGGTATGCCCTCTAAAATAACAAAAAGGGCTGATCCTTCCAGCAAATTCATGCGGGGTAAATATGTCTACAGCCTATCTGATACTTGAGGACGGTAATGAATTCAAGGGTAAAAGCTTTGGATTTGAAAGAGATGCCATTGGCGAGGTGGTTTTCAACACATCAATGAGCGGATATCAGGAAATAATCACTGATCCTTCTTATAGCGGCCAGATAATAACAATGACCTATCCGATGATTGGAAATTACGGAATAAACGAGGAGGATGTTGAGTCCGACAGGGTTCAATCTGCCGGATTTGCAGTAAAAGAATACTGTAAAAAATATTCAAACTTCAGGGCAACCGGCTCGCTTGGAGATTATCTTAAAAAATGGGAAGTTCCGGGGATTGAAGGAATTGATACAAGAAAACTTACAAGACACATTAGAGATAAAGGCGCGCTTACAGGCGGAATATTTTTCGATAAATCCAATGCAATAGACAGACTTAAAGCTCATCCTAAAATGACGGGCCTTGATCTGGCCTCCGGCGTATCATGCAAAGAACCGTACAAATACGGCGAAGATAAACCGGGATTGATAAAAATTGCAGTCATTGACTATGGAGTTAAAAGAAATATTCTGCATCTGTTAAATAAAAGCGGATTTGCAGTTACAGTTTATCCATGCAGAACTCCTCTCGAAGAAATCATTAAAGACGGAGCAGCATGCGTTTTCCTATCAAACGGTCCCGGAGATCCTGACGCAGTTACAGGAGCAAAAGAGCTGGTTCGTGATATTATTAAAAAGGAAATTCCAGCATTCGGAATATGTCTTGGCCATCAGATCATGGGGCTCGGCTATGGAGGGGAAACCTACAAACTGAAATTCGGCCATAGAGGGGCTAATCAGCCTGTACAGAACACTGTTGAAAACTGTGTTGAAATTACATCTCAAAATCACGGGTTTGCAGTAAAAACAGACTCTTTAAAGAATAATAAAGATATTGAAATCACATTTTTGAATTTAAATGACATGACTGTTGAAGGATTAAGGCATAAAAATCTTCCAATGATTTCAGTTCAGCATCACCCTGAAGCAAGCCCTGGACCGCACGATTCAACTTACATGTTTGATCAATTTTATGATATTGTAAAAGGATACAAGAAAAAATGAATTCTTCAGAAAAACCATCATGGAAAAATTTAAAAATATCATCTAAAGTCAAACCGGCTTTATCTAAAAACTCGCTTATAGTTTTTGAAAAGAGATATCTCGCAAAAGATGACAGCGGCACTGTAGTTGAAACACCGGAAGAGCTTTTCAGCAGAGTTGCAAGATTCGTAGCCTCTGCAGACCTGAATTACGATAAAAGCGTAGATGAAACAAATAAGCTTGCGGATAATTTTTATGAAATGATGGCTGATCTTAGTTTTCTTCCAAACACTCCAACTTTAATGAATGCAGGCAGACCTCTTGGCCAGCTGTCTGCATGTTTTGTTCTTCCAATAGAAGATTCAATGGATAAAATTTTTGACGCAGTCAAAAATATGGCGCTGATTCACAAAAGCGGCGGCGGTACAGGTTTTTCATTTTCAAGACTCAGACCGAAAAACGATATGGTAAAAAGCACAGCCGGCGTTTCAAGCGGGCCTGTTTCCTTTATGAATATTTTCAACTCGGCAACTGAAACTATTAAGCAGGGAGGCACGAGACGCGGAGCCAACATGGCAATCCTTGACATTACCCATCCAGACATTCTCGATTTTATAAAATCCAAAGAGGACGAGACTTCTCTTACAAACTTTAATATTTCTGTTGCCCTTACAGATGACTTCATGAAAGCAGTAAAAAATAATGAAAACTATTATCTGAAAAATCCTAGAACCGGAGAAAAAGCAGACGCCATTTCAGCAAGAGAAATATACAATCTCATTGTAAAAAAAGCGTGGTCTAATGGAGAACCAGGAATAGTTTTCATTGACAGAATCAATGATCACAATCCACTGAAAAAAATCGGAAAGATCGAAAGCACAAATCCCTGCGGCGAACAGCCCCTGCTTCCATTTGAATCATGCAATTTAGGTTCGATAAATCTTAATAAGGTAATAAAAAAAATAAACGGAAAATCAGAAATAGATTTCGATCTGCTGAAAAAAATTACGGAACTCGCTGTCCATTTTCTTGATAATGTTATTGATGTGAATAAATATCCCCTGGAAGAGATAAAGATCAACACAACAGCAAACAGAAAAATCGGTCTCGGCGTCATGGGCTTTGCAGACATGCTCATAAGTCTTGGAATACCTTACAATTCTGAAAAGGCTGTTGAAACAGCCCAAAGCATAATGTCAGCAATTCAGACAGCCTCCAAAGATGCTTCAAGGGAACTTGCAGCAGTGAGAGGCGCTTTCCCGAATTTTGATCAGTCATCTTACGCTGAACTGAAAGAATCTCCGATAAGAAATGCTACAACTACAACCATTGCCCCGACAGGCACAATAAGCATAATAGCAAATTCATCAAGCGGCATTGAACCTATATTTGCTCTCGCCTATGTGAGAAATGTCATGGACAACAATGTTCTGATTGAAACAAATCCTCTTTTTGAGGAAACAGCAAAGAAGGAAGGATTCTATTCCGCGGAAATGATGGAGAAAATCGCAGCTCACGGATCTGCAGCAGATGTTACGGAAGTACCTGAAAAATACAGGAATATATTTATGACAGCTCACGACATAGCTCCTGAATGGCACATTAAAATTCAGGCTGCATTCCAGAAATATGTTGATAACGCAGTTTCAAAAACAGTAAATTTTCCGAACGAAGCATCTGAAAAAGATATTGAGTCTGTATACACAATGGCATACGATCTTGGCTGCAAGGGCGTGACAGTTTACAGGGACGGGTCGCGCGACTCACAGGTTCTTGAAATACAATCTGATAAAAGCGGAAAAGCCATTGAAGAATCTCATGAAAACAAAGCAGTTATGAACGACCTGCATCCTTCTCCGCGCCCGAGACATGAAATAACATGGGGAGCAACAAGAAAAATGGCAACCGGATGCGGAGCCCTTTATGTTACAATAAATGAAGATGAACACGGTTTATTTGAAGTTTTTGCAACAATGGGAAAAGCCGGCGGATGTGCAGCAAGTCAGGCAGAAGCAGTAAGCAGGCTCATTTCTCTTTCTCTAAGAAGCGGTATTGACAAGGATAAGATTGTTAAACAGCTGAAGGGCGTCAGGTGTCCCAATCAGGCATGGGAGAAAGGCGGCAGGATTTATTCATGCGCTGATGCAATAGCAAAAGCAATTGAAAGGCATGCAGGACTTGAGCATCCAATGGCAAACGCTGAAGATTTTCAGTCTGCCCGCTTGAAAGCTGAAACAAACGGTAAAGGAAGCGAAACTGTAATGGTTGGGGTCTGTCCGGACTGCCATGGCCCTCTTGAATTTGAATCAGGCTGCTCAGTATGCAGATCGTGCGGTTTTTCAAGATGCGGTTAAAGAAGTAATAAAACTATTTCTTCTTTACTACAGGCGTAAATAAATAATCTCTGAAAGAATCATCCGTGTTTCCATCAAAATACGGATGTTTTTCATTTGCAGCCTCGTGACAACCGGCACACATTTTAGTATTAATCACAGCCAATAGGTCATTCGGCTTTTTAACATAATAAATCCAACCATCTACTGCCTGTGAAGATTTACTGTTTTTTAACATTCCATAAACAACAGGTACTTTTTTGCCGATATCCTTTCTGCTCTGATAAACTTCTTTTATAATGTATGATCCTTCCGGATAAACTATTTTATTTAAACCTCTCTTATCTTTTGAAAAAGCTGCAGTATATGAAATTTCATTTGCGAAAATTATTCTAAAACCTGATCCATGACCTGGAACAGGATAGTCTAATATCTGATTTACAGGTTTTTTCCATTTCTTATAATCAGGCACTGAGAAATTTTCTGTTTTATTTTCATTTGAACAGGAAATCATTGCTGCAATAACAATTATAATAGAAAAAATCATTATTTTTTTCATATGGTTTTCCTGAGGGTATAAATTTTTACAGCTTTTTCCTTTCCCTTCACATGAATCGGATCATGTTCTTTTACAATAACAGAATCCCTGATATACTCATAGGAATATTCTGAAATTATTATTGTATTTGTTCCTGCGTGAGAACATAGCCTTGCTCCAAGATTTACCGCATCGCCTATTACTGTTCTGTCAATTCTGTCAAGTGATCCCATATTTCCTGAAATCATATCACCTGTGTTTATACCGATTCCAAGCATAAGAGGTTTTTCCTCTGAGGCATTCATTTTTTTCATTGCAGCCCTGATATCCTCGGCAGCTTTTACAGCGCGTATGACCATATCCTCACCTTCAAATACAGCGAACATTTCATCCCCTACATATTTATCAACATCACCGCCGTACTCGAGAACAATATCAGCCTGGGTCTGCATTATCGCGTTAAGACGTTCCATTACCAGCTCCGGGGGATTATTTTCAGAATAGCTCGTAAATCCTCTGATATCTGAAAAAAGAACTGTCATGGTCTTCTTTTCTCCGCCGAGTTTTATTTCCTCATCTTTATGCACATGATCTATAGTTGATTTTGATACAAATTTTGAAAGCTGGAATCTTTCCCTGAGACCATCAATCATGAAATTGATTCTTTCCGCAAGCAGGCCGATTTCATCTTCAAAATTCATTTTTAATTTCGTTCTGAAATCGCCGCTGCCTACTCCTTCTACAACATTTCCTATTGCAAGAATTCTCGATATAACTACTCTTCTTAAGAAAATAATAATTACTCCGGTTAAAATAATTACAACAGCAAGATAGATTAGTATAGAAAGAATTATATTGAAAGCGGTCATTCTGTAAACTTCATTTACAGGAGTTGATATGCGTATAACGCCGCGGACTACATGGTCAAGTCCATGGCAGGAGGAACACTTGGGCTGATTGATCAGAGGCTTATATACAATAAGTCTTTTATCGCTGGAATCGATATCCCTTATAAAAACATCTATAACTTTTTTAACTGAACGGTTGAAATTCTGTTCGCTGTTTTTTTCAAGCTGAATGAAATCTTTTTTTTCCTTGAACCTGTTTTCCTGGATATAATCATTTACGAATATAACAGTATTATTATCAGTAAATGCTCCTGAACCATCTGTCTTATAAAGTTTAATATCTGCAGCGAAGTTCGACCTGGAGAAATCCTTAAACAGCTCAACTGCAATCGGCGCTTCACCTGCAAGCATGTTGTTTTTAATTGCTGTATATACGATTGAAGCCTCTTCTTTTATTTCATTTTCTTTAGAAAGAAGAATAGTAGCGTTCTGCGTTCTGAGGTAATACCCTATTGTGATTCCAATGCCTACAATCAGAATTGACATTATTATCAGAGGAACCCGTATTGAAATCCTTTTCAATATCGAAAAATTAAATTTCATAATCAACTCCTGAACTGACAGATTCAAGGACCAACATTAACCACGGGGACGTCATTTGGAATTTTCATGTCTGAAATTGTTTTTAATTTAAGCTGGGAATTTAATATTATATAATTTAAAGTAATATCAAGTTTTATACCGGCAGAGCTCATTACAAATTTTATCTTTTTATAATAAGAAGATTTTTCCCTCTTAACAGGAGTCACGTAAACTTCATATTTATCCTGAGTGTCCTTATTCATTATAAGTATTTTATCAGGGGCATCTCCGTCAAATGAAACAGTCTGATACTGCGTCTTGTTTTCGAGTATAAGGTAATTTCCTCTGGCGTCTTCAATGAAACTTTTAATTTTATAATCATCGATAAGTGGTATTTTACCGGAGAGAAGACTGTATAAAATGAAAAAATCGATTGGAGCGCTGATGTAATTTTTAAAAATTAAAGTTTTCACATTGTCAGCAAAAACTTTTTTTTCACCGGGTAAATAAATTCTAATTGCAAAGCCTTCCTGATGAACAGCAAGCAGCGGACTTTTGAAAATGTAATCAAAAAGATTCAGGTTCATCATCAGAGGGTCGGCGCTGTATAATAATTTACCTATGGTCCTTATTTTTCTTTTGCCGAAAGCGCCGTCGATCTCAAGATCCGACGAAATTGTTGAAGGAGAATTTTTATTTATTTCATTTAGTATGGAAATGTATCTGGAAATTTTATCAACAGAGGATTTGGATTCATTTTTAACAACACCTTTACCATACTGATCTTTCTTATCAGCAGCGGAACATGATAAAAATAAAATCACTGAAAAAACCAATATAAAACGGATCATAAACAATTACCTGCCTGATTTTATTTTAAATTTCCGCCGAACTTTTTGATCTTATTTTCTATCTCTGAATTTTTGCCGATCTTCAGCGACTCCTTCCAGAAATTAAGTGCGCTGTCAATTTTACCAAGCTTCTCGTAAGTATCACCTATATGATCGTAAACAACAGGATCCGGTGTTCCGTCGCTTTTCAGCTTTTTCTCAGCTTCAAGAAGCTTTTCAAGTGCAGTATTAAATTCGCCCTTCCTGAAGTAGACCCAGCCTAATGAGTCGAGGAATGCGCCATTTTCAGGTTCCAGCTCAAGAGCTTTTTTTATCAGAGTGTACGACTCATCAATTTTAATATTTTTATCAGCATAAAGATATCCCAGATAATTATATGCTCTCGCGCTTAATGGATTGGCTTTAATTGCTTTTTCAAGAGAATCAACAGCCTCGTCTATTTTCTTTTTCTTTTCCTGAACTATTGCAAGATAGAAATAATATGATTCAGAAGTATTTTCAAGATCGATCGCTTTTTTAATATTTTCTTCGGCAAAGTTGTATTCATCATTCCAGATATTGATAAGGCCTTTGTAAAAATAAGGTTTTGAATTTTTCGGATCCCTGCTCGAGGCGTTATCAAAATAAATTACTGCACTTGCATAATCTTTTTTAACGCCGTATAAATAACCGATGTGTATCATAAGATCCAGATCATTTTTTAATGAATTGGCTTTTTTATAATAATGAATCGCAAGATAAATATTTCCTGTTTCCTCATGAACCCTTCCAAGAAAATAAAACACTTCCGGTATATCGCTTTTAATTTTTGACGCCTGAAAAAACAGAGACCTTGCATCATCATACGCCTTGCCGTTAAAAAGAATTCCTCCTGCAGTAAAAAGCTCGTTAAATGCCGCAGATGTATTGCCTCTTCTTTCATAAATTCTTGACATGGCAATCCGAGGCGTAATCAGATCAGCTGCAGATTTGATTACAGCTTTCAGTATTCTTTCAGCTTCGCCGTCGTTCTGCATCAGTTCGCTGTAAAGGCCTCTTGCTAAAATTCCATCAACTGATCCGTCATTCTTTGCTGCACGGATATATGATACAGCATCAGGAGCTCCCCTGATGTATTTTATTCTGCCTATTATACCCTTCACCCTGATATTTGACGAATTGAATTTCAAATAATTCAAGGCATGTTTTTCCGCATCGTTGAATTTAAATAAGTCCATATTGGCTACAGCAAGCATAAAAAGAGAATCTATATTGGTTTTGTTAATTTCAATTGCTTTAGTAAAATACTTCACTGCTTCCGAAGGTTTTCGTGAAGCATAGGAAATATACCCGAGAAAATAATATGCTGACTCAGCATAATAATCCTCTGCAGCAATTCTGGAATAAATATCCAGAACCTTTTTAAAGGCCTGAGCTGCTTTTACATTATCCTGTAAAATCCTGTAATAATGCTCTGCAAGAACAAACTGCACGTGAATAGCATCAGGCTGAGCAGCGATATAATCTTCCAGTACCCGCGCAGCAAGTATGTAGTCCTTGTTTCTCATATGAATATTGTAAATTTTATTGTATGGCTTGAGGCTGAGCGGATTTATCCTTAAAGCTTTCTCCGCGTATTCAAGAGACTTTGCGTAATCATATTTCATAAAATAGCATTCTGAAAGCTGAATATAAACCCCGTCCAAATACTCGCCGGACTTCAAAGCTTTATTGAAATTTGATATTGCAATATCAATATAAACAAAGCTCTGCAGATCCGATGGATTATTACCGGCTAATGTTTTATAGTAAAGACCTGTACTGTAATTTGTCCAGGACTGCTTTGACTGCTTAATATCATTCTGAGCGGAAACAGAAAAAATTCCGCTTAATATTATAGCTATAGTTAAAATAATTTTTTCCATTTAAACCTCAACTGATCAAATATAAAAACAATTGTGCGGAGTGTCAAATATTATTGTCGGATGTTGAAAAAATAGGGATATCCGATATGAGACATATACACAGACATAAATATAATGAATAAAACGCAGATGACTCGGATGATTATGATTTACGCGGATTTTTTAAGGATTAGGGGATTATTTTAAGAAAAAATAATGGAAAAAATTTAGAACACGGATGACACGGATTTTCACGGATTAAAGAATAGAGATTTTTTTCTTTTATCTTTTAAAAAAAGCCCTGAATCCTTTAAATCCTTATCCGTGAAAATCCGTGTCATCTGCGTCATCCGCGTTCTATTGTTAATTTTTATTATAAAAAAGTTAAAATGCTCTGTTTTACAATTCAAATAAATTAGCATATTTTATATTTTTTGATTTGTATCAGAATGAATAGTAACATATATTGATATTGTTTAACAGATAATCAGGCGGATTTCCGTCTATATTTTTTTATCGGAGGATAAAACAAAATGTTTGGAATTGACCCACTATATTGGATGATGATGGCGCCGGTACTGATTTTTTCACTTGTTGCCTCTTTCAGGGTAAAAAGCACATTTAAAAAATATTCAACAGTGATGTCAAATTCGGGGCTCACCGGAGCAGAAACTGCAAGACAGATTCTAACAAGAAACGGCCTGCAGCATATTCAGGTGATTGAAACAAAAGGCTTTCTTTCAGATCACTATGATCCGTCTGCAAAAGTTATAAGACTTTCGCCGGATGTGTATGAGAGCAGTTCAATTTCCGCGATTGGCGTTGCAGCTCATGAAACAGGCCACGCGATTCAGCATTCCAAGGCATATCAGCCGCTTGTACTCAGAAACATGATGGTGCCGGTTGCTTCAATCGGATCAAACCTTTCATGGATAATTATATTTGCCGGTTTTTTTCTCGGCTTGCTCGGTCTTGTAAAAGCCGGTATAGTTCTATTCAGCGTGGTTGTGGCTTTTCAGCTAATAACTCTTCCTGTTGAATTTAACGCTTCATCAAGAGCAAAAGAAATGCTTGCTTCGTATGGAATTGTTTCTTCAACTGAGCTTGATGGAGTCAACAAGGTACTGAGCGCTGCTGCAATGACTTATGTTGCTGCTGCTGCATCATCAATAGCTACTTTGTTATATTTTTTAATTAAGGCAGGTTTTCTGGGAGGAAATGAAAAGTAGATTAATACGAACTGGTACACATAACTCCCCTATTGATTGCTGACTTCCACCCATATCTTTAAATAATAAAAGATTAAGGAGACAGGGAGATAAAAAAGAGGAAAGATGAAGAGATGTTTATTAATTATTTTCATTTATATCATTGATAATAATTGAATTTATATAAATATTAAGAAAAAATATTTCCATATCTCTTCCATCTCCTTATCCACTTTTCTTACACATAAATGCGGGTAGAAGTCAGCATCGAGAAAGGGGAATATAATTTGAATTAAACCTGGATATCATGGAAACAGAAAAAATAAAAATCATTCTGCTCGAAGATGATGCTACTGTAATTCATTTAGTAAGCAAAACACTCGCATCCGACTTTGATCTGAAAATCTGCGAAACTATTGAAGATTTCAATTCCTTGTTTGAAATATTTGAGCCGAATATTGTTATTCTTGATTTAACCCTTCCGGACGGCAACGGCATTGATGTGTGTTTTAAATTACGCAGCAATAAGAAAAATAAAGATACAGCAATATTCATTATGACAGGATCAACTGAAAAGGAAATAGTTGATAACTGCTATCAGGCTGGAGCAGATGATTTTATCAGGAAGCCGTTTTTCCCATCAGAGCTTAAATCCAAAATAGCAATTTTCAATAAAATACATAAGGCAAAAAATAATCTCAAACAGGCATATGACACACAGCTCTCACTAAACATGAAGCTTTATAAACTATCAAGATTGGTTCACAAAAATTTCAGCGAGAGAAAAAACATAGAGGAAATTTTTCATACTTCTGAAATACTGATTCAGATTCTCGAGCTGGATTACATTGAACTGATTCAAACTGACGGGGAAATTCATACATCAATATCTCATAAAAAGAAAAATGAATTCTTCAAGGCAAAAAGTTTCAGGCAGCTATCCTCGGAAGAAAAGTTTTTAAGAAATCTGAATAAAAATATTTACAAGTTCAAGATACAGTCAGGTGAATCAATTTTATGCTGCTGCTGTGCTGCAATTACACAAAACAGTAAAATTTTCGGCTACATTCTAATGGAAAAACAGAAAGAATTCACATCACAGGAAATGGAGCTGCTTCTTTTATTCACAGATTTTTTTGACATATTGAGAGACAGATCAGTTTTTGAAGATATCCTCGAAAAAAACAACAGTGATTACAAACGCGAAATTACCAAAATAAGGAAAATTCAGGTTTCCATGCTCCCTGATTTCAGCGAGGTAGATGGTTTTAAAATTGATTTTGCGTTTCTCCCTGCACAGGAAATTTCCGGAGACTTCTTTGATGCATTTTTTGTTGATGATAATATCTACCAGATAATTCTTTGTGATGTTTCCGGGCACGGAATGGCTTCTGCATATGTCGGCAATGAACTCCGGACTCACATTAGAAACACATCGAACAAGCTCAGGCTGCCATCGCAGATTGCCAAGCTGGTCAATGATTATATTGCGAAAGAACTCAAAGGACTCTTCTACTATGCCACAGCAATAATTATTCAGATAGATATTCTAACCGGCACAGTTACTTATATGAATGCCGGACATCCTCCTGCTTTAATATCTAACAACAGACAGTCGCTGAAGCTGTCGCAGACCGGACCTCTTATTGGCATATATGAAGATAATACATATACAGACAGCATTATTGAAATGAAAAGCGGCGACACGATGCTGCTTTATACAGACGGAATTACTGAATCGCGCAATTGCAATATAGATGGCGGGGAATGTTTTTTCGGAGAAGAGATGCTTGAAGAAATTTTTACTGAACATATGACCAGTCATCCGAAAGATATTATTCACATGATGATAAGCAGCGTTTATGAATTTACTGACTATACAGAGCAGGAGGATGATATTACTGCGATCTGTATAAAAAAGATATAGAAGGCAGATGACACGGATTTTTAATAATTAATTATTTTTTTTCTTAAAATTTCTTTATTTGCAATAGTCTTTTTTTGTTTTTTTGTCTTGATCTTTTTAAAAATAAGTCCTTAATCCCTTGAAAATTTCCATTTATCAAATCTAAAAAGGAATAGAACACGGATGACACGGATGACGCAGATTTTTAATAATTAATAATTCTTCATCCTTGAAATTTTTACATTTTCAATAATCTTTTTTCTTTTTTTTTATCTTTTTGAAAAAATACTTTAATCCTTTAAAAATCCGCGTACATCATAATCATCAGCCTCATCCGCGTTCTATTATTTTTTTCCTTATCCGTGCAAATCCGTGTGATCCGTGTAATCCGTGTTCCATAATTCTTTCTACCCTTTAAAAATAAAATAAACTGCACCGAGTAAACATAATCCCGCCCAGAGATAGTTCAGCTTGAGTGGTTCCTGCATATAAAACAGAGCAAACGGTACAAATACAGAAAGCGCTATAACCTCCTGCAAAATTTTCAGCTGACCGAGTGAAAGTTCAGTATAGCCTATCCTGTTTGCAGGAACTTGCAGCAGGTATTCAAACAGCGCAATTCCCCAGCTTGCAAATGCTGCGATATACCATTTTTTATCTCCAAGATTTTTCAGATGCGAATACCAGGCGAATGTCATGAAAACATTCGAGAGAGTCAGGAGTATTGCTGTTTTTAAAATTACAGGCATGGGAGTTTACCTCAGTTAAAATTTACTGAAGTAATAAAAAAATATGTTGGGGTTATGGCAAGGAAATTATTTGCAGTAGAGAATGAACACGAATCTTTTATTTGAGGGGTCAGAGCAAATTGAGTGGGTATAGGGGTCAGAGCATTTTTTTATAAAATTTGCTCTGACCCCTAATTTTTTTTAAATTTTCTCCTCTCGTTCGTATTAATATATAAACAACAGGAGATACCATGCCAAGAAAACTACGAAATACAGCTCAAGGATGCACCCATCATTGTTATACCAGATGCCATGGGAAGAAAAACAAGCTCATGGGAAAATACGGTAAGAAATATTTTGTCGAATCAGTGAAAATGTGCCAGGAAAAATATGATTTCAAGTTAATAGCAGCTGAAATAGTCGCAAATCATATTCATCTTATAGTTCAAACTGTAAGCGGGAAACAAACAGTTTCTTTTATTATGCAGTATATTAAAGCCAGAATTGCTGAGAAATACAATACTGCCATGAATGAAACCGGAGCTTTCTGGAATGAAAGGTTCGGATCAACAATTATTGAAGAAGCAGATGATCCGGAAGATTATTTAATGTGGCTTTTGTGGTATATCGCTTATAATCCTGTGAGAAAGGGACTTTCGAGTGACGTGCACCCCGTTTTCTGTACCAACGTATAAGGTAAAACTCATGCTGTTT
>CAZGWD010000028.1:0-40754 GCA_964529415.1 uncultured Leptospirales bacterium
TGTCCGGCTGCTTCCGGTTCGGCGCACATAATCCATATTATCGGAAGTTGCTGTAAGCTAATTTTGATTTTACGGTTTAGAAGCTTTAACGGTGGCTACGGATTGCCAGGATCGTAAACATAACTCAGGTTCAGCAGACTGTCTCCTTATTCTGCTTACAGGCATTTTTTTTATCACCCACCCGTGCCTTATCCTATACAGTTTTCCTTTGTCATAATTTCTGCATACGCACAAATTCCGCCAATTTGCTTAGGGCAAAGCCGGCAAACTTTTCTTCACTTCTCTTTTAAATCATTTCTTCCTCAGAATTTTTACGCCCACCCACCCAACAGGGGTAAAAAAATAATAAGCTGAAAAGCAAAAGACCGCTTTACAGCTTATTATTTTTTCTTTTTAGCCCTTGTTGTTCTGTTTGAAAAGGTTTCTCTATTAATAAAATTTATACTATTTCCTCAGCCCGCCCCAAGTTTGGTTAAGGGTGCAGGCTTCGGAAAATATATTAAAGGATTAATATATAGTTTTATTGTTATAGGTGAGGGTTTATTGTTTTTTTTCTTTAAGAACAGTATAAGAAAATAATATAACTAATAATAATACGCCAGTAATTCCTAATATTAATTCTGGAGTTAAAGATTGAATTAATTCAATCTATTTATTGTCAATAGGTAGTCCCTGGTATTTTTTCCGGCTGATTACTTCAAGTTTTGCAAATTCATCCCATCTATTCCAGTGAAGAATTGTTGTTATTAAATCAAGTATAAGAATTAATGCAGAAATTAAAATACCTTTATAAATTAATTTTAAAAAAAGATATCCGGAATAAAACAGCAGTAATCCTGTTATGAATGAAATTATCGGAAAAGATACTGCGTCTGTTTCAAAATTTAATAATGGCATAGGAGGGGACCATTGAGCCCAGCGGATCATTTTTTTTGAACCTTCGAGAAGTAAAAAACTCCAATTAGTATAGTGAACCATTTTTCTTTATTGTATATAGTATCATCTAGAAGAATCATTTTTTTTAATAGGGTATTTCCGTTTTCATCAGTATGAGGTAATTTTTTTTATAAATACTTAAAATTTTCATTCCAGGAGAACCTATATTCCATATAAATAATGCTTCAATAATTGATAATACTAATAGATTTATATAAAAAGGAACTTCTTTATTATTAAGTACAAATATTGAGAAAAATCCAAATAGAGTTGATATAATTATAAAATCAATGTATACAGCAAGGATCATTCTTTTCTTTGAGACGGTTATAAAATTATCCATATTTCTCTCTGTAGTTTTATTTTTTTATGTCGAATCAAAGTGAGTCTTTTCGCGAACGCAGCTTATTCACCATGTTATATGAAGGCGGTGCGTTGGTCCGCAACCAGACAATCGAAGTCTGGACGTCTAAGATCGGTGTTTTATAAAAAATTACTTTTATTATAATGTGTCAAATAGAATAATTTATTGACATATTCTTCTTGTATAATTCAATTATTTGTTTATATACAGAAAGTTCATGATAGAATTTACCGTAATGGAAAAAATATACAATAAATTTATCGGAGAAACATATGAAAAAGTTTTATACAATCGTTTCTGTTTTATTTCTTTTACTCGGAATAGTACATTCAGTCTGCACTCCATTCTTTTACAATTCGCTGTCAATTGTTGCAATGTGGTTTATTGGTACAGGCCTTTCACTAATTTTTCTAGGATTCATGAATCTTTCGGCAATAAAAGCTAATAATAAAACAGTTTATAGTTTTTCCATAATATGCAATATTATTTCCCTAGTCTTCTGCTCTCTGCTTGCTGTTTTATTAAAAGAACCGCAGGCATTTTTAAGCGTAATACTTATTATTTCGATGACCTCCTGTTCGATATTATATAGAAAAAAAATTTAAGTATAATACTTCAATTATATTTATTTAATATTTCATCTCTACAGAAAATGAAGTCAGGACGGCTGCATAACTGCAGTTAATCTGAACCAGTTAAGCACCGCTTTCATATAACGTCCGCCGGTAACCGCTGTTGTCATCAGGCAATTGAGGGCGCAAGCCCGTCGGGTATCGGCTGTTAGAGGCTTGTGGCAGCCAGGATTGATAATATTTTTGCTATGTAGATCAATTTTGTACCTGCAATATAAATTCATAAGAGGCAATTTTTCACTCTGCATACTCCCAACGATAGCCACCAGCTTTAGGTCTTTTTCCTTTACAAACCATTGTTATGTTCGAACCATTAATTTTCATTTTCAATGTTGCTGCAGTTATGGATTTAAATTTAGATAAAACATTTCCCGTGACAGGGTCAATCATATTCACTGGCTTATGTTTAGCTGTGTTTGATTTTTTTATTCCACATTGCGGGCAACTAGTGCCATTTGTTCTGTGACTAATAGAAGCTTCATATTCATGTTTACAAACAGGGCATAACCACCAGATTTTATGGTTTGAGCCGGGTTTAAATTTAGCTGGAGATAAGTTTCCATTTTTTATTTGATGCCATTCCTTTGCAAGTTTTGGGAATTTCTCCAGCAGAGAGTCTTTTTTTAAAATAGTTCTATATTTTTGAATCTCAAACCTATCACGGTTTATATTTACATCTACTGGACTCTTGATTGACAAGCTTCGGAAAAAATTAATATGCTTAAGAAGTACTAATATTAAAGGTTCAAGATTTTTATGTAAATATAAATTACCCCTAGTAAAGATATAATCAGCAATAAATGAATTTATACCAGGTTGCTTTTCTCTTAATCTGATTAATTTTATACTATTGTTTTTACATCTCTTATACTTTAATTCTTCTCTTTTTATATTCTCCTCTTTATGCCAAGCTTCGCCGTCGTATTCTATTGCATATTTAATAGAGGGGATAAATATATCAAGTTCCATTTTACCTAAAAACTTTGCTTTATACCGACTTATGGCATCTGGATAAAGTTTTTTTACATAAAAGAATACGGCCTGCTCTGCAAAGGAAGTTTGAGTCCCGGCGTTGCACTTAGGGCAGTCTGTACCAGATGAACGATGATTTGTGGTTGCCTGATAGTCATGTCCATTTGGACAGGTCCACCAAAATTTTCTACCAGTACCATATGTGACCATTTTGGGAGTTATATCACCATTTTTCGTTAAATGCCACTCCTTTGCCAGTTGTGGGTGTGTAGTGCAGAAATCATTTACACCTTCAACAACAACTTTATTCGCACAAAGTGGGCATCCTCTTTTTCCTATAGCACGATTATTAATTCTGGCTTCCCATTCATAATTACACCTTGAGCATTGCCACCAAGCTTTTTGGGGGCTGCTAAAGAATACTTTTGATGGTGATATATTTTTGTTTTTTAATTTATGCCATTCACTCATCAGCTCTGGATATTTTGTTTCTAAGCTTCTTTTTGATAATTCGGTTTTCTTTTTACATTTAGAACAACCACAGTAACTTTTGATTGGTGATTTCCATTTATTACCGCATTCATGACATTTCCACCAAGCTTCATATCTTGAGCCTCGCTGAAATAGATCAGGAGTAAGTTTTATATTATTGGTTGGATGCCAGTTCCTTGAAGCTTCGGGATTAGTGTAAACAATACTTTCTTTTAAAGAGATTTTCTTTCTTCTTGCATGATAGCAATTTCGACATCCAGTGCCTCTTGCCGCTCGGTGATAGATAGAAGTTTTCCATTTATGGCCACACATAGAGCAAATCCATGAAACTTTTTTATTGCTATTCCTTGTTAGCTCATTTGGGTTTATTGCGTGATTGGACTCATGGTCCCACTCACTCATTAGGAATTTGTCGTCAATTATGTAGAGCTTTTTTGCCATAATCTAAATTATTTATTTTCTGTTTTTAAGAAAAAATTAGGGGTCAAGTGCTTTCCCTTTAAGCCTCTCAATTCATTATATGCTGCCATAGCCTCTAACGTGCCTGGTGTAAGCGACGTTGCGGCTGTGCCGCAATGTGCCGAGCCAGTTCTTTCATGGCGAGTGCCAAGTGAGTCCTTTCACGAACGCAGCGTTTACACCATGTTAGGCGATAGCAGCCAACAGTTCCAGTTTCATTATGCCGAATCCATAGACGGATGAGGCAAATAGGAATTGTTTGTTAAATTTTATTTAAAAAAATTACTTATTAATTTATTTGTCAAATCAATCTCATTAAAAAGGCCATGCCCTGCATTAGGAATCATTTCAAAATGAATAAATGGATTATTTACATTCTTAATAAAGTTATCCGATTCTTTTGAATCCCAGAGTACAGAATCTTTTTCGCCCATAATAATAAGAACAGGCTTTTTAATTTTTTTAACATCTTCTTCAATCATTTCTGGTAAACCAAAAGCTATATATGATTTAGAATATTGTTGCGTTAACGAAAGAAGTTTAAAAACTTGATTCCTAACTTCTTTATTGTTTATCGGACCTGCGTTTATCCTTTCTAAGAGTTCATCTGTGTTGTCAAATATTGAGTGAAAAAGTAAACTCATACCTTTTAAAAAACCTGGCTCTTTTTTTGTGTATGACGATGAAATTACAATAAGTTTTTCAACCCGTTCAGGATAATAATACATAAACCATCGCGAGATGAATCCACCATATGATGTTCCAGATACATTAGCTTTATCTATTTTTAATGCTATAAATACTTCATTAAGCCAATCAGCATAATCCTTACTACTTTTAGGAAGTTTGATGAGTTTACTTTTTCCTGCCTGTCCTATAATGTCTATACCATATATACGGAAATCTTTCAATCCATTGGAAAACATTAATGGATATAATGAAGAATTTGCATTAAAACCATGAAGTGCTACTATGCTTTTTTTATTTTCTGGTCTAATTATTACCACATGAGTCTTCCCATAGCTTGTATCTACATCTATTTCACGGTAAGGCACTGTCGATTTTGATAGAAATTCATTATATAATTCCATAATTTTATTGCGGCCTTCTTCCGATTTGTAAATCTGATATTCACCATTTACTGGTTCAGGTTGTAACGAGCATGATGAAAAAATAAAAAAGAGGCATAAGAATAAATTGGCTTTAAATAAAATTTTTCTTATTAACATTTTTTTCTCCGATATATGGAAATTCCTTCCTTTATAATTTCCTGCCAGGACGGCCGGTTTACATTATTTCTTCTCTTTCATAGCTTTGATACTTGCCTTAACTAACTTCTTTACTATTTTAATCGGTATCTCTTTATTTGCTGGAAAACTTACAATAGCTTTTGTTTTAGTATAGTCTGCAAGTTCCTCTTTGTAGACTTCTATTACTTGTGGGAGAATATGAAGCCTCACATTTGGTTTCTTGAAACTGAACCATGCAAACATCCCATTATAATCGTAACCTTTATATAAATATCCAGGCATATGAAAGTAACTAACTGTCTCAATAGATCCAGGGGCTGCTTCTTGTATTGCAGATCTTATTTTTAACTTTTCTTGCACTTCCATAGCATGTTTTGCTATGTATTGATCAACACCACCAGGTTCAATTAAGTTAATTGGTTTCATAATTTCACCTTATTATTTTTTTTAATTGCGTACACCATGTTATGCGCAGTGTTTGCTATACCTTTAGTATATTTCAATACCGATCAATTCAATACCAGTAACTTGTAAAGTTTCTAATTCATCTTTTAAAATTGATCTTATAAAAATAAAATTATTTATTATATCATCAGATAAACGAAAAATTAAACTGTCATTAATTTTTGATTTATTCAGAACGATTTTGTCAGCATAATTATCAGTATAAAAAGTTGATTTCCCTCTATTTAAACATTTTATACTTTTTAAAACATTCATAATATAATAATTATCATCACGATAATTATTTATGGTAACAGGTAGGAATTGAATTTCATTAACTTTGCAATGCTTCAATACTGTATCCATGACCTTTCTTGAAACAACAGGTCCCGAAAGAGTTTCTTCAGTATAATCTACTGGAATTCCATCATATTTTTCTTTATACGAAGAAACTAACTCAGATTTTACATTTATAGGTTTGCAAATTCTTGAAAATCCAGATACTAATTCCCTACCATCAATTTGTTTTATTTCTTCAAGAAACCAAGAGCCTTTAAATACATCTTTGATTGCATAATATTCAAATGTAGTTTTAGTTTTTTTAAGTTTTACTGGCTTTGAAATTTTGATTGTATTTATTTTTAATCCATTTGGATCTATGAAACCAATATTATTATAATCACCTTCATCAAAGCCAATGCAAATAAAACATTTTTGGGTATTAATTAAGAATAATTTATATTCATTTTTTAGTAAAATTCCTACTGACAGTGTAAAATACCATAAAGCAAAATACTTGATTTCAATGAATTCATCATATTCAGATAATTCCGAATGAATTTTTATTAATATATTAGAATTTATAAATCTATTTCCAGGAAAATATTTTGGATTTACCGCCCAATCACCAGACTCATCATTACTATTAAATTTATCAATTGCTGAAATATATGCTTGATATGATACTCGTTTGTTTTGTTCTGTTTCAAAAATTCCAAACCAATATGATTTTATTTTAATATTAGGCTTTTCATTTTTTAAAACTGATAGTATCGAATCTGTAATTTTTAAAAAATCAGTTTCATAGTCATATTTAGAAAGTTTACTAACTACTTTGGAAATTTCAGGATTATTAATTATATTTAGAAACTTTTTAATAGCATCACTTATTGATGATGATTCTTTAATAAGATTAAGAATATGTTGTTCTACTTCTCGATATTTCATACATTAACCTTTTGTTAAATATTTTGCAAACATTGCGCACAACGTGCCTGTTGTGTGAAGTTGTAAAGCGACTGTTTTCTCCAAAATGTAGTTTAATGTATTATAAATATTTTTCATATCCTAATGCATCTGCAAAGTTCTTTGTAATAGAGGAGTTATTTAATTGACTAACTGCTTTCATCTCTAATGATTCCATATAATCGCTTGGATCTGTACTTCCTACTGCTAATAATGTATCTTGTTGAAATAATCCATTCTTTCGAATTTCTAAAAGAGCTGATACAAGTGTTTGAAATCGAGCATCTCTTTCTTGTTCCCATACTTTTTCATTGGGATATTTCATGTTATAAAGTTTTGATATTTTTAAATTTGAGTCATCAAATATGTTTTCTGATCCTGACTGTTCCCATTCAACATATATATAACCGATTCCTGGATATGATCCTTCTTTATTTTTTACCCAATCCTTTGTGCATGCAACATGATAAAAACCACTAACATCATCATCAGTGCAGAGAGCAAATCCAAAAATATTATTGTTATCTGATAATTGCAATAATTCTTTATGAGCAACATTTACTGCTTGAACTATAGAGTTTTGTAATTCAATGTAATAATTAGTTAAATCATTTTTCTTTTTAAATAAATTAAACATTTTAATTTGTCCTTATACAATTAAATTTTACCACTTTAAAGTCGCTTTACAATTTCACACAACGTGCCTGGTGTATGTGAAGTTGCCGAAGGCAATTTGCCGAGCCACGCCTTTCATGGCGAGTGCCAAGCGGAGACGCTAGCCGTAGCGCAGCACATACACCATGTTAGACGCTGTGCCGATTTTTTATTTTGAAATTTCACGAGCTTTTAATCTTCGCGTTTTATTTAATTTATATGACAACTTCCCCTGAAATTCTGTAATACTTAATAAATTAAATACAAAAGGAGCATCCCATGACCAACGACCGTGCATATTTAGTATTTCTTTAGATTTTATAGATGAATCGAGTATTATATCTTCAATAATTAGTCCTTCGTTATATTCCATTTGAGCTTTTACTGTGCCATCTGAATCAACTATTGTCGAATGTCCCATAAATTTTGTATCTTGAACCAAAGGCATTCCCGGTATAGGTGATATAAACCTTCCACTTTTATTACTTAATACTGTTGGGACACCTAAAATTTTTGAATAGTATTGAGCAATATTTTTAAAATTATCTACAAAAAAATCTACGTCTTGTTTTTTAAAAAATGCATTAGCCATTGGTGTTGGAGCTGAATGCGGCATTAAATGAATATCTATTGATTGTTGTAATAATAATTTTGGCAAATATGATAACTGATTTTCATAACAAATACCAACACCTATATTTCCAAGCTCAGTATGAATAACATGGTTATTGGTTTCACCTTCCATAAAATAGGCTTCAAAACCTGCAGGTGGTTGTTTTCTAACTCTTCCTGATTCTTTCCCATTAGGATCTGTTAGAACAAATGTATTAAAGAATTTATCGTTTTGAGCTTCAAGGAAGCTAGTTCCAATCCAGATACTATATTTTTTTGATATATTTTTTAACCAATCTACAGTCAAACCATTTGAAGGTTCTGCTGAATTCCAAATATCCGTTGAAAAGATATATCCGGTAGGCATAAATTCTGGAAGTAATATTAGTTTAGCATTATTTTTTATAGCTTTTTTAACAAGCTCTGTTGCTTTTTCAAGATTCCTAATAATATTATTATTCTTTGATTCCATTTGTATTGAAGCAACTCTGATCTTTTTAATTTTCATAAATTACACCTTACTTTTAAAAATAGGGAAAAAATCGGCATTGCGTACACCATGTTAGACGAAGGACTTTGCCCGTTACAGTAAAAATTTGCTGAGATCAAAGACGACCGAGGCTTTAACACATTATAATTGTTCTAATTTCCTGAATATTTTTTATAAAATTCCCAAATAAGTTCAGTCGCATTTATTTCTTGTGTATTTTCACCCATTAAAAATTCAGACTTTCCACCAGGCCATTGATGCCCGCCTCCTTCAATGGTATATAAAATTACATCTGCATTATCTTTACAAGATGAATATTCAATGCGTGAGACATGCTGAGATACTTTCGATGAAATATTTTTTTTACATCCATTATGCACTGCCCAAAGAGAGGTATATTCATTTAAGCTAGGATAAATTATCGTCTTAATGAATGGTACGCTTTTATCTCCACCTTCATAAGGAACCATAAAATCTTTAGTTCCATGGAAAAGCATGAACGGTACGGATTTTTCAGGTTTACAATCCTGTGGATTTGGAAATCCACCCGAGATTGTAGCGAATGCTACAATCCTGTCAGAAAGCTTACATGCAAGAAGATTTGTCAAATCACCGCCATTTGAAAATCCATTCGCATAAATCCGTCTTGGATCAATTTTATATTTAGCTGATAAATGATTGATCAAGTCAGATATGAATGTTACTTCTAGCTTTGGATCATTTTTAAGTCCACTACCATATTCGCTATAAACTCTCCAGTATTTTGGGAAATTTAGTCCTTCAGGAAAAACTACAATAAATCCTTCTCTGTCAGCAACTTTATCCCAACCAGATATATTCATCTTGTGAGAAGGCCAATCTGCCGTTCCATGAAAGCATAAAACGAGAGGTACAGGCTTATCACCTTTATATCCTGCTGGAATATGGATTAAATAATTACGCTTTTCTCCACTAGAGATAATTGAGCCATTTGTCTCATTCGTTATATTCACTACTGCCCAAAATATAAAAAACGGAATTATTACTAGTGCTGATATGGCTATTAGGATTAAAATAATAGATTTTTTTAATTTCATTTTTTTCCCTTCTTCTCATTTTTTTTGCAGTATATTCCTTGAAAATACATATACTTATTTTTTTTATCAACCGCCCACGGATGGGCGGAAATCTTTTAAAAAGGTGGCAAAGTCTTTCTTCTAACTGCTACATATCCGCAATATTTCGTAATTTATTCCGTTTTTTCGTTATATACGTTTTGATTATAACAGCTATAATTCATGTTAAACTGTTTATTGTAAAAAAATTTAATCACATAACATCAAATACTATTAAACATAAATCATCATCAAAAGCTTCTGATCCTGTTAATTTTCGTAAAAGATATAGCAAGTCTTGTGTAAACTTTTCCGGTGCAAGATCAATATTTGATTTTATATAATCTTTAAATCTTTCATTTCCAAATTCAACTCGTTTTGTATCCATGCACTCAGTTATGCCGTCTGTATAAAGCAATAATCTATCACCTGGTTTTAGCTGAATCTCTTTTTCCTCAAGTTTCATGCTCTTAAACCATCCGAGAGCGGTTCCTTTAGTATTTAACTCAATGAATTCATCACTTTTTTTTCTATATATCAAAGGAGGGAAGTGGCCAGCATTACAATACCTCATTATATTTGTATGTTTATCTATCAGACAATAGAATGTAGTAATATAATTATTTTTAACTGTTGATTTGCATATTATATCATTTATAATATATAAAGCACTTGTGGTGGATTTTCTTGTTGTAATACTTTCCAAAGTCATTTTTGCAATCATTGAAAGGAAAGCACCTGGTAGTCCATGTCCTGAAACATCAGCAATAAATAATTCAATTATATTGCCGTTTTCTTTATAATCATAAAAATCACCACCAACCTTATCCATTGGAATGTAAGTTACATGGGAATTATAACCGGATATTTCTGGAATCCTATCTGGGAGAAGTTTTTGCTGTAGAAGCCGTGCTGTTTCAAGCTCATCTTCCATAACTTCATTCCTTTCTAATATTATCTTTTCATATTCATAATTTTTTAAGTGTGTTTTTATTCTGGTAAGTAATTCTTTTGAATTAAATGGTTTAGTTAAATAATCATCAGCACCGTATTCAAGTCCTTCAATTTTATTTGAAATTTCAGCTTTTGCGGTTAGAAGAATTACGGGTATTCTTTTTATCTCATCATTTTCTTTGATTCTCTTTGTCATTTCATAGCCGTTCATAATAGGCATCATAACATCAGAAACAATTAGATCAGGTTTGATTTCGTATGCAAATTTCAATCCTTCCTCACCATTTATTGCAAGGTGAACATTGTATAAATCTTTAAGAAGGAAATTAAGGAAATTTCGCATATCCTGATTATCTTCAACTACAAGAATATTTATTTTCGTTTTATTTGATACAAACTCAGATTTAACAATTTCAGTTTCCTGTCTCAGCTCATTTAATTCACTCATGCCTGAAAATCTATGGTCTGTAACTGATTCTTCAAGTTCTGTACTTTTCACAAATTGAATATTTTCTTTATTTTGAAAATGTTCTTTGCCTTTTGGGATTGTAACAGTAAAGGTAGTTCCGTGATCATTTTTGTAATCTTCAATATATTTACTTTTAGCTATAATAAAGCCATCATGTAGTTCAACAAATTCCTTTGCCAGAGCAAGACCGATTCCTGTCCCTTCAAATTTTCTTGTAGAGTCTGTATCTGCTTGTGAGAATCTATCAAAAATAGATTCTAATTTATCAGAAGGAATACCTATACCTGTATCTATAAATTCAATGAAGCAGTTCTTGTCATCATCTCTAATAGAAATTTTTATTGAACCGCCTTTTTCTGTAAATTTCAGTGCATTAGAAAAAAGGTTCATTATAATTTTATCAAATTTTTCAATGTCAATAAAGAGAACTGTTTCTTTATTCAATGAAGAAAAATCCAAGGTTATTTCTTTTGATTCAGCTGCGGAATGAACTGAACTTATATAATTTTTAATGTATAAAACAACATCCATTTCTTGTATTTTAAGATTCATTCTTCCAGCTTCAATCTTTGAAAAATCGAGCAGATTATTAATGAGTTTTAGTAAACGTATAGCGTTTCTATGAAGGTTCTCAAAAAATTTTTTATCTATATGATCCCCATAGTCACCTTGAAGAACTGATTCAACAGGTGATAGTATCAATGTAAGAGGAGTGCGTATTTCATGGGAAATATTGGCAAAAAAATTTGATTTTAGCTTATCTAACTCCTGAAGTTTTATATTTGCTTCAGCAAGTTCGTGTGTACGCTCTTCGACTTTTTGCTCAAGGGATTGTTTCTCTTGAATAAGTTCTTCAGAAACCTTTTCAATTTTTTCTAATCGTTTGTTGCTGTCTTCAATAAGCGTTTCAATATGATTTTCAGCAGTTTTCTTTTTATTTATTGCAATTTTATATTGTCTGAATATAGCAATTAAAGCAGTACCAAAAATTATAATTGAAATAAAAATTTGGAAAAGATTAAATTTATAAAAATAACTAATCAATAATCCAATTATAGATGATAGATAAAGAATTAGTAATTGTATGTATGGTACGGTTAGAATCCTTTTTTCCCATTCGATGGAAAATTCAATTTTGCCTGGTCCTATATGATTAACATAATTAATAATTGGTGTCTTGTCTAATTTAAACAACTTTTGAATTATTAAACGATATGCTGATAAAACAGTTTTTTCACCATTTCCCGATATTGATTTATTATAAATGTCTACAGCTTTTATTTTATATGTTTTTCTTCTATCTAATAAAAATTTAGCTGAATTGTTATGTTTGCTTATATTAATTGTAATGTCATATACATTTGTTGTCTTGTTTAAAATGTATTGTAATGGTTTAATCAGCATAGATTCAGGAAAATAAGAAAATCCTTGAAGGTTATATCTATCGAAAGAGTCTTCAACTATGGTCATTACATTATTTTTATTTACTATAATTTTAGTAAATTCCATAAGTAAATTCCAGAATTCAGTAGACAACCATGCGTGTTCAATTTTTCTAATGTCTTCGATAAAACTTATATTTATTTTTTTTGAAGAAAGATTTTGAGCCCATTTATACCAATCTGAAAAGTCAAATCCTTTATCTGTAAAGCTGCTAACAATAGCATAATGAGCGCTATACTGTGAATCTTTTTCTTTCCCACCAAATGGTTCATAACGAAGGAAACCAATTTCCCAAATTTTATGGAATTCTGATAATTGAACTCCTTCACCTTTATTGAAACGCCAGTTGTAATCATTTATTAATAATTTGCAAAACATTACAAGGTAGAAGTAGAATTCATTTGTATAGTATCTGTTTAAGTCTAAAAAAATATCACGGGTTATGTTATTAAAATTTTCAAATGAATGTTCATTAAGTATTTTAATTAATTCTTCTGTATTTCCTCCGCATTCTTCAAAGTATAATAAAGTTTCATTTACTGCTTCACCAGCAATTCCATAAATTTCTTCAATAACAAATTCTGTTGGTCTAACATAATTATTTGCTTTATCAACATGCCATGGCTGGAATTTCATTTTCCGTCCGGTTAAATCTATTCCCCAATTCTCATCCATTGCAAATTCCTTTAATAAAATATATAAAAAGTATCATATCAAATGATGGTTCTTCTTTAGTCAAAGGTCAATCATTAATTGCTCTATTTATTTTTACATTTTACAAACGCATTTTTAGCTCTATAATAGTGACATAACATATCTTATAGGAAGTTGCATAAATAATCTAAAATTCTTGACAATCCCCTGTTGATTGAAGTTATTATTTAAATACTGAGTTTGTGTAATAAAATTATTTAATGCAGGTATTAATGAAGTTTGAATGGGATGACAGTAAAAATATATTAAATATCAGAAAGCATGGTATATCGTTTGAAGAAGCTGTATATGTGTTTTCAGATTATGAAGCTATTTCTATTCCCGATGATGAACATTCTGAATATGAAGATAGATGGATTATTATTGGTAAAATTATTAATCATGGAGTTATTGTTGTAGTACATACAGAACGGATCAGAGGTGAATCAGAATACATAAGAATTATTTCTGCAAGAAAATCTGATAAACATGAAGAAAAACAATATATTGAAAGATTAGGTGGTAATTGAATGAAAAAAAGTTATGATTTTTCAAAGGGAGTTAAAAAGAAATTTTATATTCCTGAAAAAGAAATTGAAGTTCCGGTTTATCTGGATAAATCGAATCAGGAATATTTTACAAAACTTGCCAGGGAGAAAAAAACCGTTACTTCAAAAATTGTAAATCAGTTATTAAAAAAAGATAGAGAACTTATTGAAAGTATGAAATAATATCATTTTTTCTTAATATAAATTTAACTATCGTCTCTTCCCTTCAGTCTCTGAGCATACAACTTAATCTGATCTTCGAATTTCTGTATTGCTTTAATAATAAAGGGCGAATCTTCTTTTTTGCATTCAATAACATATTTTCCTTCATTGTTGGATATATTGAATTTCATCTTTGAAAGGAGCAGGTCTTTTTCTTTTTTACTTTTTTCGCTTTCTTTAATCTTTTCAATCCGTTCTTCTAATCCCTGAACTGTTAAATTCTCGTTAATGGCAGTACTTTCAAGCTTTTCTCTTAAAACAGGGTCTTTTATCTGCTGTATCAGTTTTTGCTTTTTAAAACCAAGAGATGCTTTATCAAACTCAACATTTTTATAAATCCATAAATATTCTTTTGCTGTAGAAATACCAAAACCGAGATCATTATTGTAGGTTTCAATCCAATGCTTGAAAGTTGTAAATTCAGGTTTGTTATCTTCTCTTTCCCCGGTTGAGGACCATTTGTTGAAATCATCTTCAATAGATTTTTGTATTTCAAATAAAAGTTTTCCTGCAATCCATCCTGCGTTTTCTTTCCACTGATGCAAGTGTGATAAGAACATGGCCCTTTTCTGGTTGTTCTCAGTTACAGCCATTAGCTGTTTTGAGTTTATATTTTTAAATAAGACAAGATTTTTTGTAGACTCCTGGATCTCTTCAATGGATAGGCCAACTGTAATATTGTCCATTCCACCATGTCTTGAAGCTGGTAGAGTTGATTTTCCTAAAAAATCATCAGCAGATACTCCGCTGTTTATCGATTTTCTTTTTTTTAGTTTAGCCATTTATAAATACCTCTTTAAAGCTTTCGTAATGATTTTTATAAGCCTTTGTGTCTTCCTTAAAAATTCCCTGCCATCTTTCAACTGGAATGTTTTTGTCTTCGTGTATAGGTTTTAGTACTTCAATGTCTAAAGAAAAAATGCCGTCTTTAAAAGAAGCTTTTATTTCTTTTAAAACTTCTTTTTGAAATCCGGCTCCAATTATTCCTTCTTTTTGTTTTATTGGCAGTATATAAATCTTTGAAAGATTAAAGTGGGTGTTCATATCGGAATTCTTTATTGATTCAATGCTTTTTGCAAGTTCAATAGCTGAATCAAGGCTGTCAATTTCAGGATCAATCGGACAAATCAGAATATTGCAGGCAAAAAGAGCAGCTACAGTGATGCCTCCCTGCGCAGGTGATGTATCAATAATAATGTTATCATATTTCGAAAGTGCAGGTGACAAAACTTTCTGCATTTTTAATTCTCTTCCATAGGAATTAGAAAATATTGAATCATAATGTTCCAGTTTTCTGTTGCCGGCAATAAAATCAAAGTTTTCAGAAATAGATAATGTTGTCTTGATTAATTTTTTTTCACCATCAAGAAGAGTTAATAGGTTATATGATTTTAATTTTGCTTTATCTTCATCATTTAATTGAGTTCCCCAGAATCTGGTAAAGTAATGCTGAGGATCAGCATCAACAACTAAAACTTTTTTCCCGTTATTAGCCAGAATTTTTGAAAGGTAATTGCATATAGTAGTTTTGCCGGTACCGCCTTTGCCTGAATGAATCATAATAATCTTTTGTTCAACAGTTTTTGGGAAGTCTATTCCCTTAAGAGATTCAATATCAGTTTTAAGGTATAGCTTTTCTCGGCCTTTTTTAACATGAGGTATCTGTTTCTCGGTTATCATGTTAGTTAATGTCTTTTCATTAATTCCGAGCTCAATAGAAGCCTGCTTGTGGTTAATGTATTCTGTTTTCATATAAACTCTCTTAATAAATTATTATTCATATAGTTTAGATGTAAATACAGGTAAAAAGTCAAGTGTTTTTTAAGTTTTTATACAGTTATATACCGGTAATAATTTCTAATAATTTTTAATTTTTTTTATTAAGGTATTTAAGCATTTGCTAAAACGAATTTGCTCAGCAAATCTATTTAAGAAAAGCCTTAATTACTTTTTAAGTCTAATTTATTATTAGCTTATTGGTATTTTTAAATTGACAGGGCTATTGGTAGTCGCTGTTTATTTGCTATTGTTTAAATAATTTAACTAATTAAATCAATTTTTAAAAGAGAAGCTTATGAATGTTATTCTATCATGGCCAGACGGCAATCGGTATAGCGGATCGTGGAAGGACGGCAAACCTGATGGTATGGGAACCCTATATAATAGCAGCGGTCAAATAATTCATAAAGGCTTATTTAAAGACGGAAGTTTCGTTGAAAATATTAAACAGTCAAAATCTCAAACAACCTCTGACACCCAACTAAGTTTAAATTTATAAATGTAATTTGAAATGTATATTTTTTGTTTCTATCTGAAAGTATTTAAGGAAATTCATTAATGAAAAAAAGTTTATTCATAATATTAGTTATCTTATCAGTTGGTTGCAGTAGTAATTATACAAAAAACACTGAATATATAACATCATTTATAGGAATTGGTATTAGTTATTTTTCATATAAAGGCGACATTGTAATTAATAAAATTTTTAAAAATAGTCCAGTAGACAGACTTGAAGGTATGGATAAAATACAGAAATTTGATATTATAATTTCAGCAAAAAAAAATAACAGCAAATTTATACCACTGAAAGATCTTCCGGATGATGAAGTAAAAGATGTATTGAAGGGGAAAATTGGTGATATCATTTATCTAAAATTAAATAGGAAATTGAATGATAAAATTATAAAAGAATGGACTGTAACTTTGTAAGCTTCACTAGTAACATTTGAGGGCTATGATTTAAAAGAAGCAAAATATTTTATTCAAAGAGAAAAAGACATATCAATTTTTAAAGAATGGCATACTAAAGAATTTTATTTTAAAAAAGCTAATGAATTGGGTGATAGTTATTTCAATATTTATCAAAATGAAAAACCGTCAGGTATTGCAAATGATGCTATATCTTTAGCTTTTAAACTCTGGGGTTATACATCATCAAGAGATAAAATAAGCAATGCAGCAAATCTTTTAACAAATGATGATTATATATGGGATACAATCGCTCAAGATATTTTATCTACTTCTTACAATTCAAAAGATAAAAAGAAAATTTCAGAAGGTAGAGAATTTTTAGAGAATCTTATTAATAAAGTAAAATCACCTAAAAGCAAAACTGCCATGTTGTATTATTTAGGAAGTGACTACTTTTATGATAAAGAAATAGAAAAAGCCTTCTACTGTTTAAATGAAGTAATAAAAATTAATGCAGATGAATGGCGTGTTATAAGATCGAAAGCAATTATAAATGAAATAAAAAATCTCAACATAGGTCAACCTGCTCCAAACTTCTGTATAAAAGATAATAATGATAATGAAATCTGTTTAAATAAGTTGAAAGGTAAATATATTTTAATTCATTCTTGGACATTAGTACATGGTGATTGGGCATATAAAAATATTAAAGATATTTATAATAAATTTCATAAATTTGAAAATTTTTATATGATTGGGGTATCGGCTCATCCAAAAGAGGAGTTGTCAAAGAAAACTATCATTAAAGAAAATTTTTTATGGCCTCAAATTATTCAAAATTATGAAACAAAAAATGAATTATTAAATCTATATAATATAAATTCAGGGTTTAAAATGTATTTAATCGATCCAAATGGAATAATTATTTATAAAGATTTTGAAAGCATAAAAAATAACATTGATTTAATTGAAAAATTAAATCAATTATTAAAAAAATAAATTTCCTCCCTCACTTCTCCGCCTCAATGCAAACAAACTCAATCTCCGTTAATCTCTTCTCAGTCTCAATTTCCGCATCTTGCATCTTCAAAGCTAAATCATCAATCTTCTCATCAATGGTAGCATGTTCCACCGGACTATCAGTAGAATTCCTTATCTGAGAGAACTTCCAAATCTGTTTTTTAAGAAGAAATTTTCTGTCTACAAGCTTTTTCAAAATAAAACCTTCTTCTCGTATTTTCTGCAGGGCTTTCCTCTTTAAAATTTCTTTGTTTCTTACTCTATCAGCAATATCAAAAATCTGGTTTGTGTTTATGGTAGCACTAAAGAAATATTCATTGGTAGGAATATCTGTGGTCGGCCCTTTCTGTCCCAGGGAAAAGGATGGAAGCAGCTTCAATAAATCAGCTCCCCGAATATCAGGACTTTCTTTTACTCGTCTCTTTGCTTTTATAAGAGTTTCATAGATGTAATATAATTCATTAATCTTTTCTTTTTCATACTTATCCGCGGCAAAAACTGGAGAACCTGCTAAAACTAAAAACATTCCAATAATTATTTTCATATACCCACCTTAAAAAAATTCCCGCTATGTAATTTTTTTTGTCCATTTGATGCAGCAGCAGGGACTATATATTTTGATGGGTTATACGCAGGAGGATTAAGCAGGAATTACAACAAAACAGTATTTATCTATTCCTGTTTAATCCTCCTGTCAATTAATTTTTTTTAAAAGGAGTTAAAATGAGACCATTAGTAATCCTGGCACAGTCCAGAGATCTTCAGAGCTTCCTGAAAATTATTGGAGTATTGGACCGTGAGTCTCTGCTTGAAGTCAATCGTAGATTATTAAAAATGCAAATGGAAGTTTTGGAATCTCTTGAAAAAGTTGATTAAATTCATTTAAAATCGTTCAGAAATTAATATTTTTTGAACGATTTTTTTTGCAAAATTTTCAGGGAAATGATGACTTATCAGGGCATCAAAAGACCTATTTTGATGAATTTGGCCCTTTACTGGGTTATATGACACTTCATTTTAAATCAGAAATTGATTAAATATAATAACAAAAATCGAATAAATTTGGTAAGAAAATAGATGAATAATATCAAAGAAAAACTCCCATCCGTAATAACTAAATCAGACATTGATCTGCTTATCAGAAAAACAAAAAAGAAACGGCACTCTCTTGGTCTTGCTCTTATGGCACACTGCGGATTAAGGGTAAGTGAAATGTGCTCCCTTCGTATTAAAGATATTTTTATTACAAAAAGCTATCTCCGGATAAATGGTAAAGGTGATAAGCAGAGAATCGTTCCCATAAACAGCACAATTGAGCGGATGATAGAAGACTATCTGAATGTGAATAATAAAAAAATATCTTCAATCGAATCATTTTTAATCGGAGGTAACCGCAGTACCTGGTATAAATTTATCAGAAAACATTCTGTATCAGTTCTTGGCAGAACCGATGTCCACCCTCATACTCTCCGGCATAGCTTCGCTACAAATCTCTATGACAATAAAATCCCCATAGAAAGAATATCCCAACTGCTTGGTCACTCAAGTCTCGACACAACAATGATCTATTCCCACATATCTCTTAGGCAAAAGAAAATCGATGTTAATACTCTCGACACAGGACTAAATCCATTCTTTGCATTAATAAAGAAAATCGTTCCGCCCCCTAAAATTGAAACTATATCATTAAACCAAACCTCAACTTTAACCGGTCGTGAAAAAGAAGTACTGGAACTGGAGGAAAATATCAAAAATGGAATCTCAACTGTTCTCCACGGAGAAAAAGGCATAGGAAAAAGCTCTGTTTTAAAATTTGTAAGCAATCAGCAAAAAGAAAAATCAGTCTATCTTGAAGAATTTAAGCACAAAAATTCCTTAATCAAAATTATATTATCCGGTAAATCCGAATCCGGTGAACTCGATATGAATGATCCAATAATCAGAGATTCCGTCCGTTCATTGAAAAAATTAACTGTAGAAGAATTGTTATCAGAAGTTGAAAAAAGCGGGAAGGTGGTCTTCATCGATGAAATCGCTTCATTATCAAGACCAGCAAAGAAGACACTCAGTACCCTATCAACGAAACTAACCTTAATATCATCAAGCACCAAAAGGCAGGATAAAAAATTATACAAAGCCTATATGGACATCAAGCCCTTAAAACGTCACGAAACAAGAATCATCCTTTCCGAAATGATAGAAATGCCGGATCTATTACAGAAAGAAAAAATTGTAGATGATATACTCCTTTCAACCGGAAACAATATCAAAGAAGCAGTTTATATGGTTCATCAGCTCCAGCTCGGCAGAAGACCGGAAGAAGTACAAACAGAAGAAAGAGAAAGCAATCAGGTTAGTATCGCACCAGCAATGCTAATAATGGTTTTATTCTTCGCAGCCTATGTATTAAAAAGTTACGCTACTGCTATGGTTGCATTATCCTATGCGATTCTTGTAATCTTCAGGCTAATTTTCTATAAATATATCTTTATGCCTGCATCATCAAATAAAAAACAGGGGTAGGGTGTAAAAAAAAATGACAGCAGCCACTCACTGTGCTTTTTCATATCTTCTCAGTACACTTTCCGGAATACCGGTTCACCCTGCCCTGCTCTGCTCGTTATTTTCTTTGATTCCAGACATTGATCACCCTGAAAGTTTAATCGGGAAAATTTTCTCAAGGCCATCACGCTATATCCTAAAAAAATTCGGCCACAGAACCGTCACACACACAGCCTATTTTCCACTAGGCATCGCCCTGCTTTTCTCGCCTGCCCTGTTTTACCCTGCCCTAACCTCGTTTTATCTTGGAATTATCATTTCATATTCAAGTCATATCTTTATCGATCTATTTAACAAATCCGGTGTTAAATTGTTTTATCCCCTGTCACAAAAAGAATATGTTGCACTCCGGACTTTATCTTACAGAATTCCCGTAGCTTCAATCCGTGAATATGTAATCCTTGTTTTAATAATAATAACCGGGGTCTCATTCACTGGAGAACCCTACTCCTTCTCTCAATCTGCCCGTTCTGTTGCTAAATTAATCTATAAACATTACGACGGTGCCATAACAGATTTTCAAAATAACAGCGAATATATCTGCGATGCAAGAATTGAATATTTCGACAACTCAATCTTAAAAAAGAAAATAGAAACATTTACTATTCTTAACATCCAGCCGGAAAAAATATATCTCTTAACAAAGGATGAATCCAAAACTCGTATTATAATGAAAAAATCTGAAATAACAGAAATAGAAGTTATTAAAACATCAACTAAACAGATTATTAAACAGATTTCCGGTAAAAATCTCGAAAAATTGAATGAGATTCCTTCCGGTTCTTTTATTTCCGGGAAAATTATTATAAATAACTTCCATACAAATATTAAAACAACAGATTCAATAAAAATTGATAAAGGTCCTTCTTCAACCACCTTAACCTTAATCTGTGCCGCCCCAGATGAGCTTCTTGGTATAATCGGTATAGAAAAAGATCGTAATGCTGAACTGAAATCTCTACAAAGCAAACTTTCATCAAGTCAGTTGTATGCGCTTTCAAAAGAAGAAGAAAAGCTCAAGGCAAGAATAAAGAAATTATCGGGTTTAGGCTTTTATGAAAATTATAAACAAATTTCAAATCTAAACAGTGAAATAAAAAAAATCCAATCCCGCATGGATACAATCAGAATTAAGGAATCTTCAGGAACAGAAATTGATCTCGAACAGAAGATTGAAAAACTCGGGAGAGGATTTTCAGCGGATTATGAATTGTTTGTGAGTATGAAATAAAATTTACTTTAATTACCAACTCATAACACAGTCATTATAAACAAGTTTCTTTAACTAGAAATCTTCTTTTAAAAATCAATAACTCACTTGACTACATTAGTGCTCTAATTTTAATAGCGTTAATTTATTGCAAGAAAAGAATTATTTTTGTCATTTTCCCTTAAAAATAACACTTAATAATATATGTGTGAAGATTAAAATATTTAGTTAACATTTCCTGATAAAAAACAGGATAAGAGTAATTGGAATATAGTTTCTGTTTAGTTAAACAGAGGAATTCAATAATATCCGGAGTAATAATGAAAAAAATTATAAACTCATGCATGGCATTTTGTATCTTTTTATTTTTTTTTGGTTGTTCATCAACTATTGATACAACATCAAAGTCAATAAGTGGCATATATGCCGGTGGTTATAGTAAAAATAGCTCAAATATCCAAGTTCCAGGTTATTGGAAAAATGGTATTTGGAATGGGCTAACTCCAATCGTTTCTTCTAAGCATTCTGAAGTTAAGTCTCTAGTTATTATAGGTACGGATGTATTTGCAGCTGGCTATAGTATGAATAGCTCAAATGCTATGATTCCAGGCTATTGGAAAAATGGTATTTGGAATGGGCTAACTCCACTTGATACTACAAAAAGTTCATCTGTTTCTTTGATTGTTGTCTTAGGAGATGATGTATATGCAGCGGGTTATAGTAGAAACAGTTCAAATATTCAAGTTCCAGGCTACTGGAAAAATAGTACATGGAACGAACTAACTCCTCTTGATTCTACAAGAGATTCAGAAGTCCTTTCTTTTACAATATCAGCTAATGATGTATATGCAGCTGGTTATAGTTTAAATAATTCAAATATTGCTGTACCGGGTTATTGGAAGAACGGTACATGGAATGGGCTTACTCCGCTTGATACTACAAAACATTCATTTGTTAAGTCGGTAATTGTAATAGGTGATGATATCTATTTAGCTGGTTATAGTTGGAACAGTTCAAGTGTATGGGTCCCAGGTTATTGGAAGAACGGTACATGGAATGGGCTTAATCCACTAGTTTCTTCAAAAAGTTCATCAGTCAACTCGTTATATATATCAGGTGTAGATGTTTATGCCGGCGGTTTCAGTGAAAATAGTTCAAGTGTAAGGGTTCCAGGTTATTGGAAGAATGGCACATGGAATGGGCTTAATCCAATAGATTCATCTAATACTTCAGAAGTCATCTCTCTAGTTATTTCAAGTGATGATTTATATGCCGTAGGTTATAGTATAAACAGTTCAAATGTTGCTGTACCAGGTTATTGGAAAAACGGTACATGGAATGCTCTTACACCTATTGATTCAACAAAAATGTCGATTGTTAATTGTCTTGTGAAATTAAATTAATCTTTCTTATTAGAGGAAGGAAAATCAAGAATTTTATTTAAATTAAGATTCATATAAAATTTAGTATATCTCCTGTAGGGCGGTTTGGTTTTATAAACTTTTTGCATTCTCATCAAAAATTCCTATATAGATAAAGCAATTTTTGTTTTATCAAAGATTATCGTATTATAAAATATAAAATATTCATGTTTTTAACGTGATTTATAAATTTTTTGGAGGTATTAAAATGCTTAAACGAATTTCAATTTTGGTTTTATTAGTTTTATCTTCAGTATTATTATCATGTTTTGAAACAGGGGATCTTAAATTAGTCAAAAATGATATTTCAGAAGATTATTTGAAAAATGAATACAAAGGTAATACAATGCAGTGCCATGAATTTCCCAAAGATTTTTTAAAATTTTTTATTGATGAAGCAAAATTATCTGTTAATGAAGATCCGGATACATCAGATGCAGAAAAAAAAGTACTTCTCAATAGACTCAAAGCTTTTGATTTATATGAAGAAAATAGGTTATATCTTGCGATTTTAGGGAATAACGAAACTAAAGTTGGCTATAGGAATCAAGAACCTTTATTGAAAAGTAAACTGAATCTTAATTTTTCTATTGTTACCTCGAATAATTCGATGCTTATAGAAGATGTTATACCATACATCAGAAGTGAAGTTATTACACATACAAGACGAGATAATAGTGCCAGTATAAATATAAACTCAGAAAGAACAAATATTGAAAAAACTTTTACTTATTACTGGTTTATAAAAACAAAACTGCCAATTAATGAGAAATATTTAAAAGATACAGATAAACCCGTTAATTTAATTGTTAAATTTCCAAACGGGAAAACTCAAACTTATTTAATTTTGGATAAAAAAAGTAAATAATTCTTCTATATCATGTTTCAAAATACTTTCAAGTTGTGCAATAAGTATCGAGTATTTTAAAAAAAGGAATAGTTCAATGGTTAATAAATTTGTTTATCTGATTTTAACAATGTTTTTTTTAATAGGATGTAATACAACAAGAGAATTAACTATGTCAAAGAACTATGTCCAGGAAGATTATTTGAAAGAAAAATATATTTTTAAAGGGGATTCAAGCAATAGTGAATTTTTATCATATTCTTTATCTAAAAAAACATTGGAAGACGCCAAATCGTCTGCAAGGGCCTTTGTTCTTGAGGATTTTAAAATGCCTGAGAATGAACAGGTTAAATTTATAAAACAACTTGAATCTTTTAAATATGAAGATGATATGTATTATCGTTTTATTTTAATGTTGCCAGAACCAATTCTCCAAGAAGATCAGAGATTCAATTTTATAATCAAGGATTCTTTAAATTACAACTATGTTGAGAGTGTTTACAATTATAATTATAAATATCGGAAAAAAAATTATTTTGGGTTTATCTCAGTTGGTTATCATTATGTTTGGTTGATTAAAACTTCAAAACCAATTTCTGATAAATATTTTGAAAAAAATAACAGACCTATATCTTTAATTGTAATTTTTCCTAATGGAAGTGAAAGGCATTATTTAATTCTTGATAAGTGAAATTTAATAAAAATTTTCTGTTAGTAGACTGGGAGTCAAGAATAGTAGTTGATTTTTAACTATGTACAAGTTTCACTATGACTCCTGTAGGGTAGTGTGGTTTTTAATTTTGCTATATAAATATCGTATTTCGTAGAAAAAAAATAAGTTAAATTACTCTGCTGGTTTGATAGCGTTTGAGAGATATCAGGAGGTTTTAGTTATGAAGTTACGTTCAATGTTTGTTGTTCTTTTGGTTATGTTCATGGTTATTGGTTGTGGGTCTCGTCGGGTAAAAAAAGAATATTCTGGTGAAAAGACGTTGTTTGTCGGTTGGATGGATTTAAAAGCTGATGATTATAAAAAATTCGGTTTTGAAACAAAGAAAGAGTGGGAAGATGAAATAAAAAACATCAACATCGATGGTTTACAAAAATATATAGTACAATATCTTGGTAAGAATTTTACTGTTATTGGTGCCAAACAATTGGGGGATACAGGGCCAAAGAACGGTTATAGTGTAATATTTAAAAATACATTAATACAACCGTATGAGATAATTAATACTCATGCTTGTATATGTGATGCTGCCACAGGAAAAGAATTGAAATGTTTCAAAATTGAATCCTCGCCAGTGTCTACCGGGTGGGGTTCATATTCCTTTGGTGGTCGTCTATATAACGCTGTTTATTCCGTTGCATATGATATCTATTATCAATTTGTAGAATAATTATATTTGATAATATATTTTATACAAACCATTGAGGCTTTTGTAGGTTTTTTAATCCAAAAGAAATGTCGAGATTACAAAATGCTTAATTCATCTCAGGAGGTATCGTATTTGATACCTCCTAATTTTTGTCAACAAAATTTATTTGTTATTTGCTTTTAGCAGGCTAGAAGTCAATAATAATAGTTGATTTAACTTCTGTTATGCTGCAATCTTTCTCTTTAACAGCAAGGTCTTGTGAAAAACTTTTTGTCATTTTCATTTCATAAATGACAGAATCCTGTATTGTGAAAAAATATTCAATAATTGCAACTTATTCTTAGATTAAAATAACAATTGTTATATTTCTTTTAATAGAGCAATATTTTACTTGCTTTTTCCGCATCAAATTTAGTGTCTATCAATAAAAATTTTGTCAAAATGCTAAAAAATATACACTTATAAATTATTAGCATTTTTATTAAGAAATTTTCAACCACCCGGAATTAAATTTTAAAAATTTTTCTTATTTAGCATGCTTTTATAATGAAAGGCAAGCAAGTCCCTTCAGTATAACCATGCTTGCAATATTTTTTAATTTAAAAAATAAAGGAGTTCTTATGAAAAAAATAATTTTTATACTTATGTCTGTTTCAATTTTTATTTATTCAGGTTGTTCAAATAATAATGATTCAGTAATAAAATATCAGGATGGAAGTTCAAATACTGGTTCAATTTTATTAAATGTTTCAACGAATCAATTTGCAGCAACAAAATCAGTTTCTGATCAAAATAATGTAGCACAAAATAGCCCAATTAGTAAAAATATAATCCCAACGATAGATATGAATCCAGCATCATATGAATTAACACTGAAAGGACCGAATGGTGAAAGCCTTGTAAAGACAATTAACGAAGGTACAACATTAGTTAAGAATTTACCATTTGGTGAATGGGTTATTACAATAAATGTTAAAAATATTAATAATGTACTTATAGCAATGGGTCAGAAAACAGCAACAGTTTATGTAAATGAAACTGTAAATGTTGATATTACTGCAAGACCTCTTGATGGTTTTGGAAAATTTTTACTGTCACTTCAATGGAATGGGGCACAGACACAAACCCCGTCAATAACTGCAGAGCTTTTACCGCAAACTGGTTCAACTTATAATCTTAATATTCCTGTAAGTAATGGCAATACTGGTAATTATGATAGCAGTCAGGACACTGTAAATTTTCCACAGGGTATTCCTACAGGTTATTATACACTTATAGTTAAATTGTATGATGGGATTGGTTCCAATAGAATTTGTGTAATGGGTGCCGTAGACGTAGTTAGAATAGTAAAAGATCAGACCTCTTCTGGAACTATGGTTTTTAATGAAATTAACCAGGGTTCAGGCGGAATACAGGTAAATATAAATACACAGATGGGTGAGCCATTAACAGTAACTTTAACTGGCCAGGCTGCGGAGTTACACGAAGGCGACTCAATGGCAGTTACTGCATCTGTAGACTCTTCTGTACCTTCTTATAATGGTAATTTAATATATGTATGGTATATAAATGGTAATTCAATCGGAACAGGTAAAACATTTACATTTGGGAATAATTTACAAATGGGAGTTTATAGATTAGACGTTACAGCATTTACGGTTGATGGAACTCGAGCAGGTTCAATAAGCTATAACTTCCATGTTATTGAAAAAGCAGTACCTTCAACATGGGAAATTATATTAAGTCAAGCAAATGAGATGGTAAAATGCATAATACAGACATCGGATAATGGTTTTATGGCAGTTGGAACTTCGGGTTATACAACAGATATATTTTTAAAAAAGTTAGATGAAAATGGAAATATTCAATGGCAAAAGACTCTTGCAATTCCAGATTTCCAAGATGCAAATTCAGTAGTTCAAACAGATGATGGAGGTTACGTAATTGTAGGCAGGAACTATATTTACACAGGTTCTAGTACTAATACTTCAGTTTATGTAGTTAAATTAAATAGCCAAGGTCAATTAGTTTGGGAAAAATCATTTTTTTTTGAACCAAGCAGTACGTTAAATGTCGGTAATTCAATAATTGAAACAAATGAAAAAGATTTATTGATAGGAGGCCAAGCATATAATGATGGGTTGCTTATGAAATTAAATTCAGAAGGCAATATAATCTGGCAAGTCAGAAATAATTATTGGGGAGCTATATGGTCTTTAGTAAAAATTGATAATAATAATTATGTTGCTTGTGGTGATATTAGGATTCTAAAATTTGATAGTTCTGGAAATGTTTTAATTACAAAACCAATTATTATAGAAAATATTTATAATTTACACAGTAAATCAATGAAAAAAACTAACGATGGAGGTTTTGTTGTTTTAGGTCATGGTCAACCCAATCTACCATATCATATACCATTTGTTATTAAACTTGATCAGAATTTAAATAATGTGTGGGTTAAATTATATGATATAAATAATTCAAAAAATTCAATCGGAAACGCAATTGTTCAAAAGGGAGATGGCGGTTATATTTTTGGAGGTTACGGGATTAATGCAACTAATATCAATGTAAGTAATTTATTTAGTACAGATATTAATGGTAATCTTATTTGGAAAAAAATTTATGAAGGTATTGAAAGTAATTTTATAAACGATGTCAGTAATACAAAAGATGGAAATTATATTTTTGCAGCCGCTCGTGGCAATAACAGTACTTTTTGGGTTAAAAAATTTAATAACAACGAAGGAAACTAGAAAAAGGTAATTTATTTAATTTTTCCATTTTTTAACTTTAACTTAGCAGTAGTTGATTACGTTTAAACTTACTGCTAAGTTAAGATCTTTAATTTAAAAAAGATTCAAAGACTAAATGCCACATTAAATCCATTATTTTTTTGCAATATTTTACATTTTTTTTGTCATTTTTACCTCAAAAATGTCACTAGTCTTTAATGAGTAAAAATATTCAAAAAAGTTGCACTATTTTGTAATTTTTGAGTAATACTCATAGTGTGCTTAAATAATCAAAGTAAAGTTATTAATATAGAAGAGTGAATTATGGAACTTCAAGAAAAGAATACAGCATCAATTTCAGACGATCAGTTATTTGTATCATCAGATTCAGGTGAAACATGGATTGTTCATGATGTTACTGCAAAATGGGAAAAATTTAAAATGTCTATTGATGGTTCCAAGCTATTAGATGCTTCCATCGACGGTCAGATATACACATCAAAAGATTCAGGTGCTACATGGTCGCTCTGGTTTTAATAATCAGTGCTTATTAAATATTATTCGGAGTCTATAAAAATTAAAGCAAAGTTATCAGCAATATTAACAATGTAAAGTCAGCATAGGTAAAATAGACAATTTTGGTTAAATCCGCTTCACTCGAAACAAAATGTATTTTCTATAACCTCTATCATCGTTAAAACTTTCTGCTTTTAAATTTTTTTCAAATGCAATCATTATTAAAATAAAATATAGAATTATTTAATAAAAATAAAGGATGTTGTATGAAAACTAAAGTTTATACTCTGTTATTAGTAAGCTCATTATTAATTTATATCGGTTGTTCTAAACCAGCTGATGAAGCGAAAGCCCCTTCAGCTGGTTTAACTTATTCAGTAACCTCGGCAGTTTATACAAAAGATGGTGCAATCCTGCCGAATACTCCAAGTGTAAATGGTACAGGTTTTACTTATACAGTAAGTCCTGCTCTACCAAACGGTCTTACTTTAAATCCTGGCACTGGAGTTATAACAGGAACACCAACTGCGGTTCAGACATCAACATCCTATACAGTTACAGCTGCAAATTCAAGTAGTAGTTTTTCTGCAACAATATCAATTATTATTAATTATTCCAGGCCAACAAGGCTTTCATATTTACTTTCATCTGCAATATATACAAAAGATGGAGAAATATTGACAAATACTCCAACAGTTAATGGTTCCGGTATTACATTTTCAATAAGTCCTAATCTTCCTGCCGGTTTATCATTAAATCCAACAAGTGGAGATATAACAGGTACGCCAACTATTGTTCGCTTTTCTACAAATTATACAGTCACAGCGACAAATTCAGGCGGGAGTATTTCAACTACAATATCAATAACAATAAATAATACAGCGCCAACTTCGCTTACATATCCTGTATCATCTGCAGTTTATACTAGAGATGGAGCAATATTATCTAATACTCCAACAGTTAATGGATCAGGTCTTGCTTTTTCAGTAATACCTTCACTTCCGGATGGTTTGTCTCTAAATACAACAACCGGTACGATAACAGGAATTCCAACATCAGTGCAAACAACTACAAATTATACAGTCACAGCGACAAATTCAGGTGGGAGTATTTCAACTACAATATCAATAATAATAAATAATGCAGCTCCAACAGCACTTTCATATTCTAAAACAGTTGCAGTTTATACAAGGGATGGAGCAATATTACCGAATACTCCAACAGTTAATGGCTCCGGTCTTGCTTTTTCAGTAAGCCCCGGTCTTCCAGCAGGTTTGACATTAAATACAGCAACTGGAGTAATAACAGGTACTCCTACATCTACTCAGTCCGCAGCATCATATACAGTTACAGCAACAAATTCAAGCGGGAGTATTTCAACATCTTTATCAATAACAATAAATAATGCAGCACCCACAGCGTTTGCATACCCTGCAACATCAGCAGTATATACCGTTGCAGGCACAATATTGCCTTTTTCTCCTACAGTGAGCGGGTCAGGTATAATATATTCAGTAAGCCCAAGTCTACCGGATGGATTGATTTTGAATCCAACAACTGGAGCAATAACAGGTACTCCAACTTCTGCTCAGTCTTCTATATCATATACAGTTACTGCAACTAATTCAGGAGGTTACAGATCTACATCCATTTCTATTACTATAAATTATGATGCCCCTGCAGGTTTTTCATACTCTGATAGCTCAGCCGGGTATGCTACAGATACACAAATAACTCCAAATAATCCAACAAAAGCAGGTTCAGGAATAACATTTACTGTAAGTCCTGCGTTGCCTTCAGGGTTGGTTTTAAATTCAGTTACTGGTATTATTTCCGGTACTCCAACAACTCAACAGCAGAAAGTTCCGTATACAATTACAGCTTCAAATTCAGGAGGATCAGCTTCAGCAATTGTAAGTATAACTATATTTAATAAGAATAGAACTTTTAAATCAGTTAAAGTTACGGATAATTCATTTTATGATGTTCCATCAACCTTAATGGGTATTGGTAAATATTGCGTTGTTTATGTTGAAAATGCACAATCAGCTAAATGTAATGCTGCAACAGCATCTGCAATTTGTAATGAATTTGATAATAACATTTATAATAAAATAAAAACAAATTTTGGAAATGAAAGCGATGTAGATAGTAATGGCCGGATTATTATATTCCTTCTTGATATAATTGACGGCTATACAGGAAGCGGCGGTTATGTAGCTGGTTTTTTTAATCCTATAAATGAATTTGCTATAGGCACACAACCTAATTCAAATGAAGCAGATATGCTTTTTATGGATGTAAATCCGTTAGTTCCGGCAAGTACAGCTTTTTACTCAACAGTAGCACACGAATTTCAGCATCTGGTTAATTTTAACACTACTTATTTTGATGATGCAACTGAACAGGATGTATGGATCAATGAAGGCTTGTCTTCAGCGGCTGAATATGTTTATGCAGGAGCGCAAATCCAGAGTAAAATAACTTATTACAATACAGACCCGTTATCAACTATAAGGTACGGCAATAATTTTTTTGTATGGAACGGTTATTGGGAGAATAGAGCAACAAATCCTGATATGCTTGCAAATTACTCTACTGTTTATCTGTTTTTTCAATGGCTAAGGATTCATTCTTCAAATGATTCAGGTATCTACAAGGAAATACTTTCTCCTTTATCTGGAATGAAATATCGGGATTATCGAGCAGTTACTGAGGCGGCATCAAACAGGATCAGTTCATCATTCGGTACCTGGTCAACTCTAATTCGTACATGGTATGAAGCCAATTTACTTATTAAATCAAACGGCTATCAGGGTTATAAAAGTCTGATAGGATTGAATACAAGATATTTTTCAAATACAGGAGGAGCATCTAATCTTTTTTCTCCAGGCGAAGGTGTTTTTACTATAGCAGGCGCTACTCCTTTTACTCCAGCAGCAGATAGCGGAGCTAATATCGTGTATGTTGGAATAAATAGTACCACTGGTGCAGAAGATTTGGATTCTCCATATTCCGGAAATGTTGTATTAACTTATAATTCAAATACAAATAATTCCGGTTCAGATGAAAAAGGATATTTACCAAATATTGTTAATCCAAATTATGATTTCGGTTCTTTTCACTCAATGGCCTATACAGAACAATTGCCAGCAATTTATCCAATTGATGTAAATTTTAACTCTGAAGGCAAATTAAAACCTGAAAGTCATAGACCAAATTCCAACGGAACTGAGTATGATAATAATAAATTTTCTAACCCAAGAACTAAACGATGATCTCTATTAAACAATTTAGCTTATTAATAACCAGCACAGTAATTGCTGTGCTGGTTATTGTATTTTTTCTATTTTCCGGAGAAAACTCTTCCGGCACTCAAAATCCTGCAGTTTGGGAAAATGTATCAGAAGGTCAGGAAGTTTTTATTTCAGGAACAGTAAGGCGAATAGGGAACGAACCATTTACAAGATTAGTAATCACAGACAGCCAGAATAAAAACTGGAATCTTGATTCAAAATCTCAAAAGAAGCTCATTAAATATGAGCAGAAGACAGTAAAAGTCTTAGCAAATGTAACAATCAAAAAGGTTATAATGGCAAACAAAAAAGAAATGCCTTCTATAAGGGAACTGTTTAATTTGCAGGTTCTTGGTAAGTAAAAAATTTAAATTAAAGAGTTTGTCTTAATCTATGAATTGTTTTTTGCTGTCTTTTACAGGGTTTATTTAAATAAAAATATTAAGGAGAATCATTCATGCGTAAGAACACACTTAAACTTATAATTTTTGGATTTGTTATCACTTTTTTAGCCAGTTGTGCATCACCATATAAAATTCATCTTAATCTTGCAAATCCGGAAATTAATTCCAAAGGAAATGCGGCTATTTGTATTTCATCAATTGATCAAAGAGAATATATTCTCTCAAAAGAATATGATCCAAGAGTAATTGCCACAACCCGTGGAGGTTTTGGAAACATAATAAACATACATACAAAAAGCGGAAAACCGGTTAGTGATGATATCTCCATGATTTTTAAAGAAGCATTAATGAAAAATGGATATAAGGCAGAAACTGTTGTTACAGTTCCATCAGCTGACAGCAATGAAGCTCTCAATAAAATGAAATCTACTGCTTATGATAAGTATATTATGATAAAGATAAAGCAGCTAAAGCTTGATATCTTAATGACTGGCGTAGCATCCTATTCGTTTAAGTTTGAAATTGAAATTTATGATAAAAACATGAGATTATTAGGATCGAACACTCAAAAATTTGAAGATTCCCTCGGAACAGTATTTATTCTGCATCAGGCATTTGATTTAATGGTTGCAAGGGTAAAAATCGATATTGAGCAGTTAATGAATAATGAAAAAATTAAAGCTGCATTAAAATAAAAAAAATTTAAATCTCAAAACAAATACGGCGAATTTTTTCCCTATCGCCGTATTTTTTTTGTCCATTTTACCAAAATAAAGACACTTAACTCTTAAGGATAAAACCATGCAGTCAACAAGGGATAAACAAAGTGAATTCACCAGCAGCTATTCAGATTATTACTCAATAGTTTTCGGAGTAATCTATTCAAAAATAGGCAATGAAGATACAGCCCAGGATTTAACGCAGGAAGTGTTTATTCGCTATTTCGAAAAAATCGATGAGGTACTAAACGCTAAAGCATGGCTGCTCGGTGTTGTAAAGAATGTACTCTATAAATATTACCGTTCAAAAAAGAATTTGTCGGAAGAAATAGCTCACGAAGAGTCAGAATGGGACATCAGCATGTCATTTATAAATGGCTTCAGGGAATCAAGAATAATTATAGATGAGTCAATAAGCCGGATAGAAGATAAAACAGATAAAATATTATTCGATCTCATTGCAGTTCAATACTACACAGTTCCCGAAGCAGCATCAATGACCGGCCTATCACGCAGGCAGGTTAAATACAGGTATAGTCTCATACTCAAGAAGGTTATATCCCATCTAAATTCACGAGGAATAAAACAATTGGAGGACCTTCTATGAATAAAGAAGAACTGCTTAAAAAAGTTTTAGAAAAGTACAAAATATCAATGCCGCTTAATCCCGCTATTAGAAAACATATTATGAAAAGCCGCAGAAGGGTTTTAATCAATATTTTCAAATATTATGGTCAATATAATATAGTAATTGCAGCAGCACTGGTTCTGTATTTCCCGTTAAGAAAAATTGGAGTAACAGCAAACCTGGTTCAAAGCGCAGTAATAATGTTTACTGTCACAACCCTGACTATAGCAAGTATCATAACAGGCAGCTATTTTTCGGTTAAAAAAATTATATTTATCATGCCAATTGAAAAACAAATAAACGAAGAACAGCTAAAACATAACAATATAAAACCTCAAATCAATAAAGAGATTCCAATCGATAAATTCGAAAATAAAATAATTTTTCCGGGATTTAAATCCGACACAGCAGACAAAACAATTGTTAATAAGCTTAATGCAGAAATACTAAAAGAGCTGTATCTTGTAAGAGGGCAGGGCAATATAATTAAACCTTCCCCTGAAGGCAAAGGAGTCATTATAGTATCTTCCCTTGAAATAATTGAATCAAAAACCGTTCCGGTTTATTTAATTATGATAAAGGCAGTAAATATGGAAACAAGCCAAATCTTAATAATAAAGGAAGATACAGGGAAATCATCTGAATTATCAGAGAAATCAATAAATATCATAAAAGAAATATTAAAAATTATCAAATGAAATATTCTTTTTTATTTATTATAATATTTTTCCCGGGGTTTATTTATGCGAAAGCTAAACCAAGAATAGCAATTCTTGAAATTTCAGCAAACAGCACAGAGGAAACATATTCAAAAGTTGTCCGGAATAAAATTGAATTTTCATTATATTCATCCGGAAAATATGAGCTTCTTGAAAGAAATTCAATTCAGCTTATAATGAAAGAACGCGGTCTCATGGGAAGTAATTTTGAAAATACAAATTATGCAGTCAAAGCAGGCAAGTATCTATACGCCGATTTCGTTATAGTAGGCAGTATTTCTTTCATAGATAATTATACGCTAACTATCCGAATAATCGATGTCACAAGAGGAAATATTTTATATGTCGGTGCTAAAACCTATACAGAAAAAAATGATTATATCAAATATACAATAATGCTCACAGAAGAAATGAAATCAGCAATAGAGAAAAGTGAAGAAGAACCATTAGTCAAGGGTAAAAAAGAAAAAGATTTTACATTCAACTTATTATTAAGCGGGGGTGCATCAGTTCCGCTTTTTGAATGGGGTAGCTTATCTAAAGTCGGTTATAATATAAAACTCCAGGGATTTATAGAATGGAAAAACATTCCAAGTATTACAGCAGGGCTCTCAGTAGGCTATGTATCCAGTGAGCTGCAAGAAATATCAGGTTTGGCTCATGGTATTCCCATTATGGCAGGTATAGGTTATTCATTCCGTATAAAAGAAATTCTTTCAATTATTCCACAATTTCAGGCAGGATTTAATTATTCAATACTGCAAACATACAATAAAACATGGCAAGCCTTTGAACCAATAATTGCACCAGGCTTCCTCATTTCATTTTCACTGTCAAAAAACTTCTATATTTTAGTTAGCGCAGACTGGTCATTCATCTTTGAAACAAGCGGAACAATACAAAATCTTAATATTAACGCAGGTATTTGTGTAAAAATTTAGGCCAAACCAAATTTTTTTGTTCTTTTTCTTTAAAAATGACACTTAATTAATAAGAAAAGGGTTAATTAGTTATACTTTTTACATTAAAATAACGTATTATTTAAATTTTTATAAAATAATAGTATGCGTTGTGAATATAAGTATACAATATAGGTGATTTTAACAATTTTTGGGTTTAATTCCCTGCCACTTTCTGTGTTTTGTTATTCTTTTTATTGGATTTGATACCCCGTCTGCTTACTGTGGGTAGTTCATTTTTCTAAATTCAGGATAAAACAATTAAATTAGGAGCTTTTAATGAAGAATTTTATTTTTAATTCATTTATATTTGTAATAATATTGTTATTTGCAGGATGTTCAGCTGTAGTACCAAACGATACTTTGAATGGGAATAATACAATCACAGCACCAGTATTTTCTCCAGCTCAGGGAAGTTACCATACAGATCAGATAATATCGATCAGCTCTGCAACAAGCGGAGCAACAATATATTATACAACAGACGGAACAACCCCGTCAAAAACTTCGCTTCTGTATTCAACTCCAATTAGCGTAGCAGGGGATGGAACAAGCATAACAATAAAAGCCATTGCAGTAAAAAATAGCCTGCCGGACAGTGAAATATCTACCGGAACCTTTTCAATTAATTATTATCAGGTTGTTAATCCTGTTTTTTCTCCTGCTGGTGGAACATATTCAAGTAATCAGAATATAACAATTACATCAGCAACAAGCGGAGCTTTGATTTATTATACAACAGACGAATCAGATCCAACAACATCATCAAGTCTGTATAGCGGATCAATTTCTGTTTCTGGTGATGGAACAGTAAGAACAATAAAAGCACGAGCATATAAATCAGGTATGGCTATGAGCGGCATAACAACTGCAGTCTATACAATAAATTATGTAAAAGTTTCAACACCATCCATATCTCCTGCAGGCGGTATTTACACAACAGCAAAAACAGTAACCATTTCATGTTCAACGAGTGGAGCTACATTGCGCTATACTACTGATGGAAATGATCCTTCACAAACAGTCGGAACAATAATATCAAGTGGTGGAACAATTAATGTAAATACATCCGCAACAGTAAAAGCCATAGCATATAAAACAGGAATGTCCAATTCAACAATTGCATCTCAATCATATACAATAACAGGAACAGTGGCTGCTGTAACATTTAATCCGCCATCTCAATTTTTTAATACTCAGGTTGATGTAAATCTGCTTTGTGGAACAAGTGGAGCAACAATTCGATTTACAACTGATGGAACAACACCTACAGAAACAGCTGGTACAGTTTATACAGCTCCAATTTCATTGAATGGAACAACTACAATTAAGGCGATAGCTTATAAGGAAAATTGGCTAATAGCAAGTGTTTCATCATCTTCTTATACATTGAATTCTTGGAAGGATTATGATGTGCCAGGCAAATCAAATACTTCAAGTTGGATATCAATAGCATCATCTTCAGATGGAACAAAACTTGCTGCAGTTGGAGGTATTGGTTCAGGGAGTGATGGTTATCTTTACACTTCTATAGACGGTGGATCAACATGGACGGAAAGAACTTCTGCTGGATTTCGTAATTGGAAATCAATTACCTCTTCAGCAGACGGCATGAAGATTGCTGCTGTTGATTCTAGTAATATTTATGGCAATATATATACATCTGATGATGGTGGAATAACATGGATAAAGAGATCTTCTGCTGGGAATCATAACTGGTCATGTATAACTTCCTCACAAAATGGTTTAAAGCTTGCTGCTATTTCTCGGAGAAATGACGCTGTTTTAGCTTCTGGTTATATATATACTTCAACTGATGGAGGTGCAACCTGGACGGAGGTATTATCAGCAGGGAACCGTAAATGGCAATCAATAACAGCATCATCTGATGGTTTAAAACTTGCAGCAGTTGTTTCAAATGGTTATATATACACTTCAAATGATGGTGGAGCTTCATGGGTGGAGCAGACATTATCAGGTGACCGGAATTGGAATTCAATTAGTTCATCATCAAATGGGTCAAAGCTTTTTGCAGTAAATGGCGGTGGTTATATATATACTTCGGTAGATAGTGGTGCAACTTGGATAGAACAAACTTCTTCGGGAAGTCGTGGATGGTCAAGTATAGCTTCATCTGCAGATGGTACAAAACTTACTGCAGCTGTTGGTTCAGGTTTTATTCCAGGATATCTATACACTTCCAATGATAGTGGAGAAACATGGACAGAACATGTATCATCGGGCTCTCGCGTATGGTTTTCAATAGCATCATCCGCAGATGGGTCGAAACTTGCAGCTGTTGTAACTGATAGAGGGTATATATTTACATCAACAGATAGTGGAGAAACATGGACGGAACATGTATCTGCTGGATACCGTCAATGGTGGTCGATAACATCATCATCAGATGGAACAAAGCTTGCCGCTGTAATGGGATCCGGTCTGACAGATCTTGGTTATATATACACTTCAACAGATAGTGGAGAAACATGGACAGAACAAGTATCAGCTGGATATCGTGATTGGAAGTCTATATCTTCATCCGCGGACGGTACGAAACTTGTCGCAGGTGTACATGCCGGTTATATATATACATCAACAGATAGTGGAGCAACATGGACACAAAGAACAGCATCTGGAGGGTGGCGTTCTATAGCATCATCAGCTGATGGCATGAAACTTGCTGCAGTAGTTGATCTGGGATATATCTATACCTCAACAGATAGTGGCGATACCTGGACAGAGAGAACTTCATCCGGAAGTCATTTTTGGACATCAATAACATCGTCTTCGGATGGCATAAAGCTTGCTGCAACAGCTCTTGGATCAGGAGGTTCTGGAAATTATATATATATATCAACAGATAGTGGAGCGACATGGACTCAGGCATCTGCTGGTTACTCTAAATGGGCAGCAATAACTTCATCCGCAGATGGTACAAAACTTGCTGCTGTTGGATCGAACGATGTATATATTTCAACAGATAGTGGAGCTACCTGGACCGCACGCAAGACTGGTCTTTGGACATCAATAACATCATCAGCAGATGGATTAAAGTTGTCAATAACTGGCCTTGGAGGATATATAAATACATCAACGGATGGAGGTTTAACATGGACTGAACAGACTGGGGCGGGTTCCCGTTTATGGAGATCAATAACTTCGTCAGCAGATGGGTCTTTGGTTGCTGCAGTTTATTTAGGGCGTAATATTGTAATCAGTAAATAATCTGTTTTAATTATTGAATTTTCTATCATTCTTGTTATTCGTGAAGGATGTATTTTATTTCAAATTAGTTTTTTAAAAATTATAATAAAATATTCCTTGACTCTTTTATAATGTTTTTGAATAGTTTCTATTCAAACTAAATAGGAACTATTCAATGCAGATAATAATCCCGATTGTATTAATATCTTTTCTCTCCTGTTCAAATGTCTATTTCAATGCAAATATTCAATTCACATCATTCTCATCCTCAGGTACTGGAACAGGCACAGTAAATTCAACTTGCCCAACATTGAAAATGCTGCCTTCTTCAGGTGTATTTTCATCTTTTGCTATAGATGAAGTTAATAAAAAAATATATTATAGTTCTTCTTATGAGCTTTGGGTAACAGATGGAACGGTAGAAGGAACTTTAAAAATAAAAACTTTTACAGGCGGGATGGAACATTTTTGTGTTTCAAAAGGCATCCTCTATTTTTCTGGCTTCGACTCATTCAATGGTTATGAATTATGGAAATCAGAAGGTACAGAAGAATCAACTGTTCTTGTAAAAAACATAAACTCATCCGGTGATTCTAATTTGGAAAATTTAACTGCATACAGCAGTGGCGTAATGTTCATTGCAGATGACGGCATCCATGACATAGAATTATGGAAGAGTGACGGTACAGTATCAGGCACAAAATTAGTTAAAGACATAGGCCCAAGCAGTGATTTTGCTCCATCCGAATTAGCAGAATACAACGGAATAATCTATTTTAAAGCATCTACTGAAAGCAATAAATCAAATTTATGGAGATCAGACGGAACAGAAGCCGGCACATATATTGTGAAAGAAATTAATCCTGGAGGTGGTTCTTACCCGTCAAATTTGACGAAATTTAAAAATGAATTATATTTTTCAGCTTATACAGCATCCGGAGGTAGTGAATTATGGAAAACCGATGGAACATCTTCCGGAACTGTTTTAGTTAAGGATATTAATTCAACAGGAGGGTCATCTCCATTTTGGTTTAAAGAATTTAATGGTTCGCTTTACTTTTCAGCAGATGATGGAATAAACGGAAGAGAACTATGGAAAACTGATGGAACATCATTAAATACATCTCTTATTAAAAATATTAATGCTTCAGGTTCATCCTCGCCTTTATTTCTAACATCAAGCAGCTTAAAACTATTCTTTTTTGCAAATGATGGCATCAATGGTGTTGAATTATGGTCAAGTTCTGGCACGGAAGAGACTACTTCACTTGTAAAAAACATTTTCCCTTCAGACCCTATACCAACCCCTGAGCTTGTTACAGTTGGTTCATACTGCTACTTTACTGTAGATGATGGAAATGGATTAGAAATATGGCGTTCAGATGGAACTTCTGAAAACACAAATCTCTTCATTGACTTAAATGGTGGAGCAAGTTCTGATCCAAAAAAACTAATAAGCGCTTTCGGGTCTTTATTCTTTACAGCAAAAACCAGCACCGGCTATCATTTGTTTGTTTATAATTAGCATACCGTTCTTAATGGGGTAGGCGACTTGTTTTTAAAACAGTCTTCAGGGGATTGAATTTTTTTTGCCCGCTTTAACTTTTTTTTGTCCATTCAGCATTGTTTCAGGGACTCTACATATATAAAAGGATGCAAAGAATAGGGTAGTTCGAACTCCATATTTGAGCAAATCTAAGCATGAAATTAATCTAATGTGACATAAAATTTATATTGACTATTTTTATGTCTCATTGTATTAATAGTAATTAATATAAATTATTTTTAATTAATAATGAATAGCTCACAGGAGGGCTGTCAGTGGCAACTCAAACAATACATCTTAAAGATGATCTTTTATTTCAGATAAAAATGAAAGCAGAAGAGAATGAAAGAAGCATCTCCTCAGAGATAGCATACAGATTAAAATTAAGTCTGCAGCTGGAAGATAAAAATATTGAGCAGCTTATGTTGAGTATTCAACAGCAGCATATAAAAAATATAAACCAGGTGAGTTTATGACATAGCAATAATAACTTAAAAATAAAAAACCCGAAGCTCGTAACTTCAGGTTTTTTTAAAACATCCGGGTGTTTGCCCGAATTGAAATGTTAATTTCTAATAGATGTAATATAATAACCCATCTAATCATTGTCAATTCGAAAACACCCAAAAATTGCCGTAACAGGCTGATTTTTAAAAAAAATTTACTTTTTTGGGGGTTTTTATGCTCAAAATTAATAATTGCACGCACATTTCAAATTTTTATCCTGAAAATTCATTACATGGTGTGTATGAGTCCATTAAATCAAGCATTAAGGTTGAAAACAGTTTTTTAAAAAACCTGAACCAACTTTATCTTCTACATAAAATTACCAAGTAACTCCTGAAAAAAATGCAGGAGTTTAGAGTAAACCGTAACCTTCTTAAATTAATATATAAGGAGGATGAAACACTTGAGGCAT
>CAZGWD010000029.1:0-38731 GCA_964529415.1 uncultured Leptospirales bacterium
AAAATTTAAGAGGTTATTATAAAAAAAAGGCCAACTCTTGTTTTGAGTCGACCCCTTGCTTTTGTATTTTAATAAAAACTCATGAAAATATCAATCTGCTGATGTTACTTTCTCAGCCTGAAGCGCAAGATATTTAACAAGTGTCTGTTCAGTAATAGCGCCCATTGTTACAAGAATTATTCCTATAAGGCCGCCTTCGTTTTTCTGAACATCAAGAGCTTTATCGAGCTGCTCTTTGGAAATCTCTTTATTTTCATAGAGAATTTCTCCAAGTAAAGGTTTTGCCATATTCCCTCCGGTGTTTTATTCTTAAATTTTACAGAAGCCTTTTAACAGCTTCACGCCAGATTTCTATTTGATAATTCCTATCTGATTCATTCATCAATGGCTTATATATTGAACTTATCTTATTCTCTGCTGCGATTTCGTCAATCGTTTTATATATCCCGGCAGAAATGCCTGCCAGATAAGCAGCGCCAAGTGCGGTAGATTCATTATTCTCCGGAACTAAAACCGGAATACCGAGAATATCAGATTGAAACTGCATCAGGAATCCGTTCTTTACAGCACCACCGTCAACCCTGAGCTCCCTGATTTTTTTTCCTGTATCAAGCTGCATTGCGTCAATCACATCCATGGATTGCAAAGCTATGGATTTAAGTGCTGCTCTTGTAATTTCTTCCTGTGTTGTTCCTCTGGTGAGCCCGAAAATTGCTCCTCTGGCATCGGTTTTCCAGTATGGTGCTCCAAGACCTGTGAAGGCCGGAATAAACACAACATCACTATCTTTATTTACAGATAATGCAGCTTTTTCAGATTCCGTGCAGTTACTGAAGAATTTCATGTAGTCTCTAAGCCATTGAATAACAGCCCCGCCTATAAAAACCGATCCCTCAAGTGCATATACCGGTTCTCCTTTATTTCCGCAGGCAAGTGTTGTGAGAAGTCCGTTTTTTGAAAGAGTGAAATGATCTCCATTGTTAATCAGCATAAAACAGCCTGTACCATATGTATTCTTCAGACTTCCATCTGAAACGCAGGCCTGCCCTGCAAGTGCTGACTGCTGATCCCCTGCAATTCCTCCAATTAAAATTCCGTCAGGTAAACCAGGTACATTTTTTGTTGACCCGAAATCTGATGCTGAAGGCTGCACTTCAGGAAGAAGAGAAACAGGAATATTCAAGATGGCAAGAATTTCATCCGACCACTTTTTTCTTCTGATATCATAAAGAAGAGTTCTTGATGCATTTGTGTAATCCGTAATATGGGAAGCTCCTGAAGTAAGATTCCATAAGATCCATGTGTCAATTGTTCCAAATAGTAATTTTCCTGCACGGGCTTTTTCCATTGCTCCTGGAACATTTTCCAGAATCCATTTAATTTTTGTACCTGAAAAGTAGGCATCAAGAACCAGGCCCGTTGTTTCCCTGAAAAGAGTAATGTGTCCTTCTTCTTTCAGTTTTGTGCAATAATCCGAAGTTCTTCTGCACTGCCACACTATTGCGTTGTAAACTGGTTTTCCGGTTTCTTTTTCCCAAACAACTGTGGTTTCTCTCTGGTTTGTTATACCTATGCTGACTGCATCTGATGATGCAAGAGACCCTTTTTTTAATGATTCAGGTATCAGTTTTTGAATTGCCTGCCATATTTCGGCTGGATCGTGTTCCACCCAGCCAGGTTTAGGAAAATACTGCGTATGTTCCCTGTATGCGCTTGATATAAGTTTTCCTCTTTCATCAAAACAGATAACCCTGTTACCTGTTGTTCCAAGATCAATCGATATAATAAATTTTTTTCCCATACGAGCTCCGGTTTCATAATTATAAGATGCCCACAAACTGATTTTATCCCTGATGAATCTTTTTGTCAATGGATTAATGATTAAAATCTGTAAACTCTTGAAGAATACCCCTGCATCAATAATCCTGCCTTAAGACTGATATTAATCTGCACTTCATGTTCACTGAAATTAAGAGCAGCAGGCAGGCCTCCATTGAACGAGCTTTTTTCTTTTGCACGCTGCATGGTTTGACAGAATATCATCGGGCCAGATGTCAATGAACTTGAAATTTTATCTTTTTATTAAGCCAGGCTTTTTAATAAAAAAATAAATTAAACAAATTGAAAACCTGTATACACCCCCAGCAATTTCAAACACAAGCCGGTGTGCGCCGATAAACGAAATAATTTTTTTATTCTTATTGAAAAGAATAGATTTACATCTTTTAATGAATATATTATATGGATAAAGAATTTATTCATATTATAATTGGCTGTTTCAAAGGATAATAAAATGATAAAAATTACTACGGCAATAATCTCCATAATAATGATTTTTTTCTGCAGTGTAAATAATATATTCGCCTCCCCATTCAATGATTTTGACGGAATCATCTTCGGTGAAAAGATAAACATGCGCGTATCAAATGATCCAAAATCTAAAGTGATTGCCGCATACAGCACTGGGCAGAAATTTCAAATTTTATCAACAGGCGACCCTGTTTCAATTCCAGGAATACAGGGCGAATATCCATGGGTTCAAATTTCAGTTAACGGCAAAACTGGATGGGTTTACGGAAAATTTGCATACGATCTGGCTCATGATACATCTTCATGGTATACTGAAGGCTCTGCATTGCGTAAAGAAATAATAAAAGGCAATCAGATTACTATCCGGAAAAAAATTTATTACTTAGGTATTGTAAGTGGAAGAAGCTATGATGAGAAAACCGGACCTGATTCAAGCAGCGATTCCGGATTAAGCGCAATTCCTTTTTTATACGGGAAGGATGATAAAAAAATAATTTTCTTTAAAAATCCGAAAGATTTCTGCGGGAAAAAAATCCCAAACCACACGCCTGAAACACATATTGAAGGGGATTATCCAGGCGGAATTTTCCGGCTTGTGGATAAAACTCCATTCGGATCAGATCAGATAGATACAATAAAAATTGATCAGAATGTAAAAAATATAATAATAGAAATGCGACTGTCAACCGGCGGAAACGGATTCAGCGGAAAGTACAGCCTTAAGGGAATATTCAAACCAGCAGGCATTGAGTTAAACTCGTGCGGAATTGTCGAATGGGACGAAATAAAATAAAAAAGTAACAAACTTAATTTATATAACTCAAATATAGAAATATGAAAATATTTAAAACAAAAAGAAAAGCAGTTTATATTGCAGAGATAGGCCTGAATCATAATGGTAATTATGATTCTGCATTATCAATGATAAAAGCTGCTAAAAAAGCCGGCGCTGATGCAGTAAAATTCCAGACATTTATTCCGGATATGCTCATATCCCCATACGCGGATTCCCTTATTAAAAACAGCACTGATGATGTCAAGGATTTCAAAACAATTGATTTTTTCAAAAATCTTATTTTAAGTAAAGAAGAACTAATGCAGCTGAAAAAGAAATCTGAAGAAATGGATATTGTTTTCTTTTCATCGCCATTTGACATACCGTCTTTGGAACTTCTTGAAGAACTGAATGTTCCACTATATAAAATTGCCTCATCGGAAATAACAAACATACGGTTGATAAAAGCAGCTGCCTTAACAGGCAAGCCTGCAATTTTCTCAACAGGCATTGCAAACGAACACGAAATTGAAAATGCTGTAGATATTTTTAAAACAAACAGCAATGCGGAACTTGCGCTCCTCCACTGCGTTTCTCTGTATCCTTTGCCGCCTCAATCTGCAAATTTAAAAAGAATAAAAGCTCTTAAAGATAAATTCGGCCTCCTGACAGGTTTTTCAGATCACAGCAGCGGGAATGAAGCATCAATGCTTGCTGCTGCATACGGCGCGAGAATTTTCGAAAAGCACTTTAAACTTGATCCGGATTTCGAATGCCCTGATAAAGAAGTATCCCTTGATCCTGCCCGCTTCACAGAAATGATTAGTATGATAGAAAATGCTATTATAATGGAAGGAACCGGAAATATTTCATTCAGCGAGGAAGAATCGCCTGTTGCCAGGTCTGCAAGAAGAAGCATTTTTGCATTAAAAGACATTCCAGAAGGTAAAATTATTGAAGAATCTGATTTGACAGCATTAAGGCCTGGCGTAGGAATTGGCGCAGATAAAATAAATACCTTAATAGGCCGCAAAACCCTTAAAAACATTGAAAAAGATAAAATTATAAAAGAGGATTTTCTGGTATGAAAAGAATTGCAATACAAATAATGCTGATAATAACAGCGATGACTTTTATATACTGTCCTGCTTTTTTTGGTTTCAATAAAAAAGAAAGCAAACATTATACGCCTGAAGAAATCGTAATTCTTGAAAAAACGACAAAAGCTCTTGATTATGATTTTGCTTATGATCCTGATGTAAATCTTGATTATATTTTTGAATTTTCCAGGACAAAAAAAGATGCAGCAAAAAATGAAAAAGAATTTGCAAAAGTAATTGAAACCATCAAACCTACATCTTATATAATTTTTTATGAGAAACTTTACAGCCTTAAACTGCTGACACAAATGCAGCTTGAAGATCACAAAAATGATGAAAACTGGAAATATACTATTTATATAGAGAAGCATCTGCTTCCCCCATTGAACAGTTTTATTGAAATTATAGAAAAATATATTGCAACAAAAGACAAGGATTACGGAAAAGCTCTTCCTGCCAAGAAAAAACTTATTCACAAAAAACTTCTGCTTCAACTTAACAAAGATAAAGCCGATAAATACTTTGAAGAAGGATATTATAATTAATCAATCCGGGCGTATAAATGAAAAAAACAATTGTCTCACTTTTTATAATTTTTGCAGCAGCAATCTCCGCTTCCGCAGCTGAAGGGGTCATCGTTGATGTTCTCTGCTATCATTCATTTTTAAAAAAAACCGATCCATATTCATTTTCAAATGAAGAGCTTGATTCTCAATTGCAGTTTTTCAAGGAAAAGGGATATAAATTTGTCACAATGAATGACATCCGCTCTGCAAATATCAGCGGCAGAAAAAACATACTTGTAACAGTTGATGACGGGAATAAAAGCGTATACGACGCATACTTCAAGGTGTTTAAAAAATACGGAATCAAACCTGTTATTGGGATTTACCCTGCAATAATAGAGAAAAAAGATTACGCTCTGACCTGGAAAGAGGCAGAAACACTTTCAAAAGAAGGCTGTGAAATTGCAGCTCACGGCTATAACCATCTTTATGTTAATAAAAAGCTTTATGACTCAGATATCAAGGCATTCAACAGGGAGATATACCTTTCAAAGGAAATCCTCGAGAAAAAGCTTAATAGAAAAATCGATGTATATGTATATCCTTTCGGAGTCAGATCGGAAATAACCATAGAGCATTTAAAAAAAGCCGGATACAATTATGCTTTCACTATAGTCAATGGTGATGTGCTTATCCCGGCAGGAAGAAATAAAAACAATTTCGAACTTCCCCGTTATATGCTGACCAAGCCGACCTGGAAAATGAGCCTCAATGCAATTGCGCGAAGGTCCGGTTCGCCTAAACATCAGAAGGCAGCTGCGGATATTAAAGAGCCGGTAAAAGAAAAGTATAAAAAAACTTCAGCGGATTTAAAAGAACCGGTTAAAGAAAAACATCAGAAAACTGCAGCAATCTTAAATGATTCTGTTAAAGAAAAATATCAGACTAAAAAAGAGCCTGACACTTCAAATGTTTTTGGTCTAAAGAATGAAAATATGAATATTCCCGACAATATGCCCTACTCAACTGACAGCGGTATTGTTATGAAGTTTGCTGACAGCATTAAAAATGCAGGTTTAAACGAAAATTTTATTGAAGCAGCAGTTTCAACTGATAAATCACAGGATTCATTTTCCTTTAAAGGCATTATATCTTTTTTCGAAAAAAAAATAGCCTCTATAAAACCGGCTGAAAAGAAAAAGTCCGGGATAATTGAAAAAAAAGATAGCTTTGAACCATCCAAAATCAAAAAACATATTTCAGATAAAAACAGCGATCTTCAACACGAAACCACTAAAACCTACACTAATGTTATCTCCTATTTTAAAGATAAAGTACTTAATGCCGGAGATAAAATTCAAAAACTGATTAAACAGCCTAAATAATACTTGCTTAACTAAAACAATAATCCATATCATGTCAATATAAGAAATCTGCAATGATTTCGATATTATCCTAATTACAGGCAGGCACAATGTATCTTGGTTTAGATGTTGGAGGAACCCATACAGATGCGGTTTTAATTGAAAACCGTAAGGTAATAGCATCATGCAAAACCCCAACTGATCACACCAATCTCCTGAAATCAATGACCACTGCCATAGAAGAAGTAATTAAAAATGTTCCGCTTGATAAAATAAAAAGAATAAACCTGAGCACAACACTTTCTACAAATGCAATAGTTGAAAAAAAAATGGAGAGAGTCGGCGTAATAATTTCAGCCGGACCTGGAATCAATGCTGAAAATTATAAATTGGGTAAAGACTTTATTATTGTAGATGGATCAATAAACCATAGAGGAACTGAAATAAAACCTCTTGATCCCGAACAGATGAAACATATTCCGGATGATTACGTTAAAAGCGGCATTAAGGTTTTTGCTGCAGTTACAAAATTTTCCACGCGGAATCCTGACCAGGAAAATTTTATTTACGAAAAAATATCCCCCCGGGCGGATTTCATAACCCGCGGTCATAAATTATCCGGGCAGCTGAGCTTTCCAAGAAGAATATCCACAGCATATTACAATTCTTCAGTATGGAGAATGTATAATGATTTTGCAGACGCGATTGATAAAACCATCCAGAATCTTGGAATAAAATCAAGCATAAACATATTAAAAGCAGACGGAGGCACAATTCCGCTTTCTCAATCGCGCAAAATACCTGTTGAGTCCATTCTTTCCGGTCCTGCTGCAAGCGTTATGGGCATTATATCAATCTGTGACATAACAGAAGACTCGGTTATTCTCGATATCGGAGGAACCACTACAGATATCGCAATATTCGCTTCCGGTTCACCTCTAATTGAAAGAGAAGGCATTACTCTTGAAGATAACCCGACACTGGTTAGATCCATGTATACCAAGTCAATCGGCATTGGAGGAGATTCTGTTATCAAAATTCAGAATGGAATTGTATCCTCAGGACCTGAAAGGCTTGGCCATGCCATAGCCTTAGGCGGCGAGCACCCGACATTAGTTGACGCGTTAAATGCTATCGGGATATTAAAATACGGCAATACTGAAAAATCCATCGCAGGAATAAAAAACCTTGCCGCACAAAACAAAATCAAGACCGACATTCTGTGTAACAGCGCGCTTGAATTTGCCGTTAATACGATTAAAAATGAAGTTGAAGACATGCTGAAAATCATCAATTCAAAGCCGGTTTATACAATCCACGAAATGCTTGAAAATAAAAAAATAATACCAAATAAAATATACGCTATGGGCGGGCCAGCTCTTGCTTTTTCCAAACTTGTGAAAAAAAAATTCGGCATCGAAGTTATTGTGCCGAAAAATTTTGAAGTAGCAAATGCAATAGGAGCTGCGCTTGCCAAAACAACTTTTGAGCTGGAATTATTTGCAGATACAACTAAAGGGATTCTAATAATCCCGAATATAGATGTCAAAGAAACAATTCCAAAAACCTATACTCTTGAAGAAGCGGAAAAACACATTAAGGATTATCTTATAAGCCATATGAAAAATATAGGAATTGAAATAACACCGGAAGAAATTGAAATTATTGAATCATCTTTATTTAAAATGGTCAGCGGATATACCAGTTCCGGAAAAGATATAAGAGTAAAATGCCAGATAAAACCTGGAGTTATATTTAAAATAGACAGCATGGCTGCAGTAAAATGATTGAATCAAAAAGAAAAATGGGACTGATTTTTTTCCCTGCATATGACTGGGCTATTGACCCCGGACACCCTGAAAGAGAGGAAAGACTTCTTTATACCCAGGATCAGCTGAAGGAAGAGGGCATATTTGATATACGCGGTATAAAAGAATACAAACCGGATGTTGCCAGAGAAATTGATATTGAAAGAACCCATTTCTGCTTTCCATCTGTAAAATCAGTAACAACAGAGTCTCATCTGATTTCCGCTGGTGGTGCAATCAAGGCAGCCCGTCTTGTCATGTCAGGAGAAGCTGATCGCGCCTTTGCACTTGTACGCCCTCCCGGACATCATTCAATGAAATCTGTTCTTGGAAACAGGGGATTCTGCAACATTAACAACGAAGCAATAATGGTTGAATATATCAGGGAAAATTACGGTCAGAAAAGAATCGCTATAGTTGATACAGACTGCCATCATGGCGACGGCACGCAGGATATATACTGGAACGATCCGAATGTTTTATTCATATCAATACATCAGGACGGCAGAACATTATATCCCGGAAGCGGAGCCCTTTCGGAATTCGGCGGTGTTAACGCCAGAGGAAGAACGATAAATATCCCGCTTCCACCCGAAACTGGCGATGAAGGCTTTCTCTATGTAATTGATAAAATGGTACTTCCCATACTGGCGGATTTCAAGCCGGATATTATTATCAATTCAGCTGGCCAGGATAATCATTATACTGATCCTCTTACAAATATGAATTTCTCAGCAACCGGCTATGCCATATTGAATGATAAACTTAATCCGCACATAGCTGTACTTGAAGGCGGGTATTCAATTCAAGGAGCCCTGCCGTATGTTAATCTCGGAATAGTCCTTGCAATGGCTGGAGTAGATTACTCCCATGTAAAAGAACCGGATTTCACACCTGAAAAGACAAGGCAGGATCAGCAGGTAACAGATTATATTCATCAGCTTACTGATTCAGTACATCGTTTATATTTCACGCCACCACCGAGAAGAGAGCTTGTTTATCCGGGTGAGTACATTGACCGCAGAAAAAATATATTTTATGATACGGATTGCATAAATGAATCGCAGATTGAATCTGTTATGGTTTGCGAAGAATGCGCAGGGCTTCTGAAAATTGAAACTTCATCAAGCATTCTTCCTTTATCGATTGGAATTGAAATTCCAGTTGGCGGATGCAGCAACTGCAAAAAAGAAGGACTAAAAGCTTTTCAAACAGCAAAAAAATCCAGGAAATATAAATACATTCAGTTTAACAATAGAGTAGACAAGGAATACATTAAAATTTAAAAATACCTGATTTCAGCATCTTAAACTTTACTCAGATCCATCGCGATTTCCGCGTCAGATTTTCTTGTATAATCCGGAACAATTTTATCATACTTTAAATCATCAAGCTCACCCTTGTTAAAAAGATCCGTCAGATATTTAAGAGAATGTATTCCGGAAGGCAGAAAATTAGCTGTTATAACAAAGTCTTTTGAAGAATTTTCAATTATATCTCTAAACTTCTCACAACCGTCACCAGCGCAATTTGTTTTTACTCCTTGCGGAATTTTTTCAAGCAGCTGATTGATATAATAATCTCCCGGGGGAATTACCTCTTCAAGAATGGAATTTTTTTTAACATATAGAGCTCCGAAAACGCGCCCCTTCTTCGCATCAAAAGCCGGCAGAACAAAATCTTCTTCTTCAGAATCCATTGAAAGAGCAAAAATCAGCTGAGAAGACATTTGAACTATCCTGATTCCAAGAACCTGTGCAAGCATTCTCGCAGTTGAAACTGCAATTCTTATTCCTGTGAATGATCCAGGCCCAATGCCTACAGCAATCAATTCAATATCCTTCATTGTAATTGCAGCTTTTTTCAGACACGAATCCATGCGTGTAAACAAGGTTTTTGAGTGTGAAACAGCAGATATTTCCGATAGGTCGAACAGCCTGTCATCTTTTTTTACAGAAATGATTTCAGCTGAAGTTGATGCATCAAGCAGAAGGATATTCAACTGTTATTCTCCTTTCGTTCTCTGATAGATATTCTATATTTACTCTAATTGAGCCGGAAGGCAAAAGGCCTTCAGCTTTATCCGCCCATTCAACTACTGATACGCCATTAGCTTCCCAGTATTCTTCAAAATTTAAATTAATAAATTCATCTTTTTTCTCAATTCTGTATAAATCGAAATGATAAAACACAAGATTGCCATCATACACCTCAAGAAGAGTAAATGTTGGACTTGTTATTTCATCACGAATTCCGAGTCCTCTGGCAACTCCCTTGGCAAAAACTGTTTTGCCTGCACCAAGATCGCCTGTTACAGCAAAAACATCCCCGGGTTTTGCATGTCTTCCGAGTTTTTCAGATAATAAAATTGTTTCCGCATCTGATTTTGTTATTGCTTCAATTTTCATTTTAAATTTTCCAGTTACATACAGTTTGATAATTGAATCACCATAAAGTAAAATTTTCAATAAGAGTATAAACTAAGCAAGAATATTTTTTTCAAATATTCCGCTACAGATAAAATCTCTTCTTCCGTTTAATGTATAAAAAAAGGAGATGGAAGAGATGTATGAGATAATGGAGATAAAAAATAAAAGCATTAAAATCTCCCTATCTCTTCTATCCCCATATCCCCCTTTCTTACACATTTGTTCATATATTTGATTTTTATAAAATGATTTGACTTAATAATATCCAGAAAACTATAATTATGACATTACCTGATATAAAATTTTAATGAAGTTTTAACTATGACAGATAAAGACAATCTATATAAAAATCTGAACCAGGGTATTCTTGAAGAACGCTTGAGAATATTTGACAGATACCTCGAAAAGAATCTTCCGCTTATTAAAAAGCATGGAGGATTAAAAAAAATCGTAAGCCTGATAAATAAAAAACGGGTTGTTGTGATAGGTGCAGGCCCATCACTTGAAAATAACCTTACTGTTCTGAAAAAATTCCAGAAATCCAGAGAAACCATTTTTATTGCTGCTGATATGGCTTTAAAACCTCTGGTCAAATCCGGAATATCGCCTCATTATGTTTTCTCATGCGAAACCAATCCTGTTGATTATTTCGGCGGTGTAGACACGCGCAGAATGCATCTTATAGCTTTTTCCTGCATGTCGCATTCAAGCCTGCGTTCATGGAAAGGAAATATCAGCTTCTATAACTGGATGATTGACAGGCCTGAGTATAATTTTTTATGGGAAAAAGCAGGCGGCGATCTCGGTTTTCTCGGAACAGGCGGAGTAATTACAACACAGGCAGTTTCATTCGCTCTTGGCTGCGGCGCCTCATCATTAGTAATGACAGGAAATGATCTTGCATTTAAAGACAAATATTATGCAGGTGCAAGCATAAGACATGAAATGATGTTTTTAAATTACACAAGGACGATAAACGCTAATTCAGTAGAAAAAAATCTGATCCGCAGAATGAGAGAATATGATATTGTCCGGGATAATGAAGTATTTTTCACAAATGGACAGTTTCTCGCTTCAAAATACTGGCTTGAGGATCTATTTAAAAATGAATCTTTTACTGTTTATGACAGCAGTATTCCAGGCTGCTCAGGCTCTTTTATAAAAAAAATCAGCTTGAAAGAATTTTTTATTAAATTATAGTTTGTTTTTTAATGTTCTAATTCAATTTAATCATTTAATTGTATTTATAATTTTTCAAAGCAATCCAACACAGGAGCCTTATATGATTTTATTGCACAGCATTAAAGGCGATGAATTTTATCTCAATTCTTTTCATATCGAAAAAATCGAATCAAGGCCTGATACAGTTATAACCCTGACGAATGAAAAAAAATTTATTGTTAGTGAATCACCGGAAGAAATTATATCTTTAATTCTTAATTTTCAGAAACAGATCAAAATATCAACCGGTATTGATCAGGAAAATGAGCAGCCTTAATGCAAATATCACAATAAATTTCAACATTAATTGCTGTTAATAAAGAAATAATAGCAGTAATTTTTAATTGATAATTATAATATTTTTGTTTTTATATTGATTTTTTTATACCATTAATATAAGATTACTAAAATAATTTGGATGAAAAAACAATGATACACATTAAATCAGAAACACACGACAAGGTATCAATTATCAGTATTGAAGGTGATTTTTTCCTGGAACGTATTGACCTTGTTAAAGATGTATGGCAAAGAACTTTTTCAGAAAAACCAAAAGCTATAGCTTTTGACTGCAGCAAAATTAAATATATAGATTCATCCGCAATCGGCATGCTTGTTAAAGTTTTAAATCAGGCAAAAGAAGCAGGCATTGAACTCCTGTTTTTTGATCTGAGCGATTCTGTTACTATGGTTTTCAACACAGCTAAACTTAGCTCATTTTTCAAAACAATGACCAGGGCAGCTTTTGAGACAGAATATTTAAATTAAAAAAAAAGCCGAATCAAAGAGCAAAAAAGAAATCCTCACCGTCAAGAGTCATCCTGTAATCCATAACCCACGGCCACATTCCAGGTTTATTTTTTTTATCCCAATTGCTGAATTCTTCTTCAAGCTGTTTTACATTTTCAGGAAAATAAGCTGCGAGATTTTTCTTTTCACTTATATCTTCATTTAGATTATACAAAATTTTTTTGTTATTTTTTATATCTACTATAAGCTTCCAGCCGTCTTTCAGCACTGCCCTGTTGTATGCCGCTTTCCAGAAAAGCGCTTTATGAGGAAAATCTTTCTTCAGTCCGGAAACATACGGCAGCAGATTCATTCCATCAAATTCTCTATCTGAAGGCAGTTTAATTCCGGAAGCTTCCGCTGAAGTTCCAAAAAAATCCAAGAGGCTAACCGGATTATTATAAACTGTTCCGCTTTTTATTTTTCCTTTCCATCGGACAGCCATTGGTATCCGGAGGCCCCCTTCAAAGTTTGTAAATTTTCCAGCTTTTAAAGGAGTGTTGTCTGCTGCATCTGTGTATGTGGCTCCGCCGTTATCGCTTGCGAATAGAATGATTGTATTATCATCAAGACCCTGATCCTTAATTGATTTTAAAATTTCACCAACAGCATCATCGAGATTTTTTATCATTGCATAATACACTCTTTTATTTTCATTCTTTATATGAGAGAACATATCGTAATATTTTTTTGCTGCCTGAAACGGCGTATGAGGAGCATTAAACGGAACATATAAAAAGAAAGGTTTTCCTGCTGATGATTTAATGTACTTTACAGCTTCCTTTGCAATCTTATCAGTCAGATATTCTTTCTCATCTATAATCTTGTCATTAATTCTTATTGCGCAGGTATCATTTCTGCCCATTGACCACATGTGTTTATCTGCGAAGTAAGTGTGCTTGTGATTAATAATATCCGGAGAGTCAACAGGCGCGTAAAGAGTAAATGCTTCGTAAAATCCGAAATGATAATCGAATCCCCTGTTCAGCGGTTTGAATATTTCATTATGACCAAGATGCCACTTGCCTATTACAGCAGTTTTGTATCCTTCAGCTTTTAAAATTTCAGGAAGTATAATTTCTGATGGAGGAAGCCCCTGCTTATCCATATCTGCCTGTTTCGGAACGCTGTCTATATCTGTTACAAGCCAGTTGCCTGTTGGAATTAAATATTTGAAAACGTAATATTCGAGCCTGTTTTTTGGATATCTTGTCATGGGCTGTCTTTCAAAACCGTATCTCTGCTGATAGCGTCCGGTAAGCATTCCTGCGCGTGACGGGCTGCAGATAGGTGCGCTGCAGTAGGCCTGGGTGAACATCACTCCGTCTTTTGCTATTGAATCCATATAGGGTGTTTCTGTATTTTTCCCGCCATAGACCGATAGATCACTTACTCCCAGATCATCAGCAAGTATAATGACTATATTTGGCCTTCCGGATTCCTGTTTTGTTTCTCTGGATGCTTTATCAAGAAATTCTTTTTTTCTGGCTATGGCCTTTTCATCGAAGATAATTTTATGCTTTTCGCTGTCCAGGGGATATAATAAAAAAGCAATCAGAAGCAATACGGATACTATTGAAATAATTATCAGCGGTTTTTTCATGACATGTTCTCCTGGAGCATTAGAAGAATTTTTTCTTATCTTTTTCTTGTCTTTACTGTAAAGTTCTTTAAGATTACAGAAAGTTTTCAGCAACACCATGCTCTGCAGGAGACATGCTGCAGTTTTTCGGAAGTTAAAGTCAACTATTAATGCACTTACAGGATGAAATCCCGCAATCGCATTACTCAATATAATAAAAAGCTGATCTTGAAAACTTATATAATATTAAAATTTTACAGATACGATTCTATAAAATCTCTTACTTCTTCTTTTCCCTTGTAAACGCCGAAATGACCTTCGCACAGAATATCCGCTTCTAGTGAAATCAGAAAAGCAAGTGATGCCAAGTAATCCTTCCGGCTTGAAAGCAGCATGTCATTCAGCGGACCGTGCACATCCTGCCCGAATAAAACAAGCTGTCCATCAGAAATGACAGTCAGTACAGATGAGCCTGGCGAGTGGCCAGGCGTATGATAAAAATGCAGATCGAGATCTCCAACCCTGAAATCCCTGCTGTTTCCATTCACCTTGATATCAACTTTCACAGGCTCAAGGTAAGAATTGTACCATGATGCAGCAGTAACATCCGAATCGCCGTTTTCAATATATTCCGCATCAAGTTCGTGAGCTACGATCTTACAGCCTGTTAATTCGCGGATTTTTTCAGCTCCGCCGATATGGTCATAGTGGCAGTGCGTGAGGAATAAATATTTTACTGATGATAAATCTGCACCGGATTTACTGATATTCTGAATAACCTTTTTGTATCCCTTCCCTGTACCTGCATCAATGAGTGCTGCTTCTTTTCCGGAGCAGACAAGATATACTGCTGCATCAGATGGATTCGACAAATCCGTCCCGCCTACATGATATATATCTGATGTTATTTTCATTTTCAGGAATTTTTTTTCAGAAACTTAAGCATGGTAACCCTGTTGCCGGATTCGTTATATTTGATCTCATCAAAAATATTTTTTGCAAGGGATATGCCGCGTCCGTGCTCCAGAATTTCTCCATCTGCTTCACTGTTTCTGCTCAAGTATTTTATATAATCAAAACCGTCACCTTCATCAGTTATTGAATATTCAATTTTTTCCAGATCAACATGATATTCAACAATTATTGTTCTACCGCTGAATCTCGGATCTTTCTGCCGCTCGTTAAGATAAGTTAAATAATTTCCGTTATTCATTTCCACAGTTTTTTCTTCAAAGGATATAGCAAGATTGCCGTGCTCTATGGCGTTAATTATCATTTCTCGAAATGCCAGCCTGATCAAGCCCAGCTCCTGCTTATTGACAAACTTGTGCAAATTCCGGGTTATTCTAAAACTGAGATCATCAGCAAGAAGAAGCATGTTTCCAATCCTGTAACGGTGTTTTTCCACTTCAAGATACTGATTGAGTACATCCTCCGATACGCTTGTTCCCCTGCCGAATATTTCATATCTGCCTTCGATATTAATATACTCAAACCGGACATGAAGCGATACTGGCTCTATTCCGAATGCTGTTTTAAAATCAAGCTTAACATGTATAGGTTTTTTTTCCTGCAGCAGATTTTCCAGTTTTTCCTGCATAATCTGAGTCGTTACCAGCCGGCCGTCAGGTTCATGAAGTAATTCAAGAAAATTTTTATTCAGCAGCTCGTCTCTGCCCATATGAAAAAGATCACGCATTGCTTTATTTGCTGTAAGCAGATTAAATTTTTCATCTATTGAGAAAATAATATCAGCGGATCCCTCAACAAGCAGCTGGTATTTTTCCTGGGATATTCCGAACTTGACCCTTGTTTCATTCAAATCCTGCGCTTTCTGCTTCAAATCAAGATTCAACCCGTCGATTTCGCTGTATAGATAAACAAATCTGTTTGAAAGCACAACTGTAATGCCGATAACAAAGATCAGAAATCCATAGTTGGTCAGGACAATACCGGTAGTAAAAAACATTGCATCCAGCACATCAAAAACCGCGCACCCGAGAGCAACCATTGCCCCGATCATGAGATTTCCAGGCACAGTTTTAGCAAGGCTGTGCCAGATAGAACGAAGCAGTCCCCGCTGATTCTCAGGTAAAATAGAATTGCGGTATAATACGACTTTTGTTTTGAATGCATACCCAATCTGGAAGAAAGTAATATATATAGCCGGTATTATAACTGATGTCTGCCAGATGCGGAGAATGTCAATCATGACACTGAATGGCGATGCTATAGTAATAGCAAATAGTATCAGGCAGAAAGCGCTGTAACCATAAGCAAAAATCTTTATCCTGCCGAAAAAAATAAAATCCAAAAAAATAATAATAAGAGGAAACAGTGTATAGAGAGATATAAACTCGATCAATAGAGCCCACTTGGTATCAGGGATGAATAAATAAATGGCGGTCGTTCTGCAGAATAAATAAATAAAAAGCATTACTGAAAAAATACCGAATACAAGGTTATAGCGTTCGCTTTTCCTGAAAAAGTACAGCATCAGATGATACAACCCTGTCATTATATATACAAACAACAGAATTAACTGCCCCATCCTGATTCTGTCTTTAGAAAGTTTTTCATAATTATCTATCTGCAGCGGTATGGAACTATAAAAACCTGTATCCTCAATCGTTGGATTTCCGACAATCCTGAAAGCAAGGACGTTATCTCCTGTCTTCAGCAATTGCGAATTAAGAAATACAAGTTCCCGGCGGGTATTACGGTATTCAAGAATATCACCTTTCTCATCAAGATACATTTCACTTTTTATCAGATTGCCATTCAAGTAAATTTCCCAGTTTTCTGCAATATGATCAATATATAAACCGAGAAAATCTTTTTTCAATGTTTCATCTTTGGTTATTTGAAAGCTTGTGATAAAAGTGTAGGTTTCATTTTTGTATTTTTTATATGAAAAGAAAGTCCTTTGCTGTTTATCAGGAAATGGTAAATCATTTACCCTCATGGAGGTTTGATTTTTTGCGGCAGGCACCACCAGCCAGGAATTATCTCCAGCTGGAATATTATTTATCCATTCTTTAGAGAATCCCTTTTTTACATAAAAATCTGATTTATTGAAATCTATTTTTTCAGCTGAAGCAGCTGTAGATATAATTAAAATCAATACCACGCTGATATAAGTTAATAAATTTTTCATGATATTGATTTTATTTTTCATTACATTTTTATGCATTTCCTTTCACAAAGTGTTCCGATGATTTTTCACTTAAACTCTGAACATATCTACTGGAGGAACCAGATACTTGTTGTCCTCATTGTCTATCTTGTCTGTAATATGTTTATACATACGGACCTTCATCTCTTTAACAGTATTTCTTTTTTTGTTAAAGGTCTTTGCAAAAGATACTGCCTCTTTTAGAGTAGTCTCTGCGTCAGAACAGGATTTAACAAGCACATTATGCTTCTCAAGATCTGAAGCAGGCACTTTCATTCCTGTAAAAATCATTTTCTGTACAAGATGGTACGGCATGCTTCTTTTTACCCACTCAAGCATTGATGGAGTGAACATGATTCCAAGATCAACTTCCGGAAGGCACATGTATCCGCGGTCTGCACGCATAAATCTGAAATCGCATGCCAGTGACATGAGAGCGCCATTTCCGAATGCGTGACCGGTAATTGCCGCGATTGTAGGCACAGGCGCCATCAGTAGAAATTTGAAAACGTCATTGTGTTTTATAAGCCAGTCGCTGATTCCCTGAATATCTTTTTTCTGCTGCATCTGCATCATCCATCCGAGATCAACTCCCAGGCTGAAATTTTTCGGATCATCAGAAGTGAGTACCAGCGCTTTAATGCTTTCATCTGCCATTATCTCATCATAGGCTTTAAGCATCTCGGCTGTGAAGTCGGGATTGTGCCTGTTTTCGCCGTTTGTCATTGTGAGCACTGCAACAGTTTCATCTTTTTCCCATTTAATTAGCGGCATATATACCTCTTTAAAATATTTTATTTATCAATAAGTTCTTCCGGCAATTTTAACAAACTGATGTTTTTTTTGCCAGTAAAATATCATTTTGATAAATTTTGACTTCAATTTTTTTATTCAATTTTTTTCTGTCATTTCATTGTTAATTTCAATAAATTATTTATGTACAGAAATCACATGCAAGTATAAAAAAAGTCTTGCCAAATGCGACTTTTCTCATGGAATAGACGCCATTAGAACCTCCTGCTATAATAATATCAAGCAGGAGAACATTGACTAAGAATTGAGGAGTTTTACATGGAAACAAAAATTACAAAACTGTTTAAAATTAAATATCCTGTTATACTGCCAGGAATGAGCTGGATTAGCACACCGGAACTTGTCGCTGCTGTTTGCAACGCAGGAGGAATCGGCTGGCTTGCAACAGGCCCGCTTAATCCTGAACAGACCAGAGAAGCAATTAAAAAAATACGTTCCCTCACAAAAAATCCTTTTGGATGCGGCTGCACCCTGCTTATGCCAGGAGCAAAAGAAAATGCCGAGATTATGCTTGAAGAAAAAGTTCCTGTAATAAATGTATCTCTTGGAAAATGCGACTGGATTGCTGAGCGCGCTCATAAATACGGCGGAAAAGTTATTGCTACAGTCACAACAGTCAAGCACGCGCTTGCAGCAGAAAGCCAGGGGGCAGATGCACTGCAGGTAACAGGCAATGAAGCAGCAGCTCACGGAAGCCAGGTATCTACAATGGTTCTTGTTCCTGCAATTGTCCGCGCAGTGAAAATACCTGTTGTTGCAATAGGAGGCATTGCAGATGCTGAAGGCATGATGGCTGCATTTGCACTTGGTGCCGAAGGAGTTGGAATGGGTTCAAGACTTTCACTCACAAAGGAAAGCCCGGTACATCAGAATACAAAAGATGCCCATATTAAAGCAGGGATAGATGATACATTATATTCAAACAGATTTGACGGTCTTTACTGCCGCGTCCTTAATACTAAAGCGTCAAAGAAAGCAATACGACAGGGAATGAGCCTTCCGCGCGCAGGTCTTGCATCATGGAAGCTCGCAAAAATGATGAATCTCCCATGGCTCAAACTTGCAATAGGCACAATTATTCAGGGACCGAAAATGATTATTACGCTCGCTCACTTTGCAACAGCTTTCGATAAAATTCAGGCAGCAACAGAAGACGGTAATCTTAAAAAGGGTGTTGCTCTGATCGGTCAGGTTCAGGGACTTATCAATGACATACCAACAGTAAAACAGGTAATTGACCGCACAGTTAAAGAAGCATCAGAAATACAGAAACGCCTGGCTAAAATGGTAAAATAAAAATTTTCATTTATATACACAGAAAAGACCGGCAATCCGCCGGTCTTTTCTTTTGCTATAATAGCAATAATTCCCCCCGTCCCCCGAAGGTGGCGAGCAAGCTGGAATTAAGAATGCTATTCGCAAATAAATGAATCATAAAACCAATTTATATTTTAAGATTGCAATAAATTAACAGAATAATATAGCAGATACAGCGATAAATTCCTGAAATGTCTCAAAATAGAAATATTGTTCTCCATTAACAAGAATGTATTAAACAAAAATGATATTAATATTGAAATGATAAAATATTACTTGTACATGCCCCCTTCGGGGGACAGGGGGCTTGGACAATATAATTACTATTTCACGCCCTTAAACGCGCTGAGTGCAAGCAGTGTCTGGTTCCGGTCTTCTATATTCAATGCAGCTTCAAGACCGCCTGCATCAAGATTCATGTTTATAGCTTCTTTTGTGAGACGCAGAGCCAGAGGATTTTTTGTCATCATGATATCTGCAAACTCCATTGCCGTGTCATACAGCTTGTCTTTCTCAACCATACGGCTGGCAAATCCCAGGTTCATTGCATCTGCAGCACTCATAAAAGCACCGGTGTACATGAATTCATATGCACGTCCGGAACCGATTATTCGCGGCAAGAAATAGCTGCACGACATATCCGCGCCGCCCAGACCAATATTGATATATGCTGCATTGAATCGTGAATCCGGAGAGATAATCCGGATATCTGATGCCATTGAAAAACTGAATCCCTGACCTGATGCAGCGCCGTGCACTGCACAGATTACAGGCTGAGGAGCGCGCCTCATCGCAAGATTTATGCGGGCAAGACGGGCCTGAAAGCGATAAAATTCCGAGACATTCATTTTCGGCGCAAGTGTAACTGTTTCTTTCATATCAAGACCTGCGCAAAAACCTTTTTCTCCATTACCGGTAAGGATTACGACAACAGTATCAAGATCGTAAAGCCTTTCTCGCCAGAATGCTTCAAGCTCCTCCATCATCAGGTGATTTACCGCATTGTACGCCTCAGGGCGATTGAGCCTCAGGTGGCCTATTCCTTTTTTTACGATATCGAATTGGATTGTTTTGTATTCCATATAAGCTCCTTGAAATATTTTTTCAGGCTGCCGTTATATATGGCAGATTGACAAAACATACAAATGAGTTATAGAATATCAAGCAAAGAATATCCAAGGGGTGATGAATTAAGAGGAAAAAATTATGTAAAAATTATTTCTGCTGCTGCTTCATATTTTTTATAAGACGGGATTTGTAATCTGCTTCCATAGGTTTAAGGATTGCATAAAATCTCTTCATTTCATTTTTACGTGATGAATTGCCTTCAAAATCCACACCAACAAATACATCACCGTTATCATCCTTATACGTAACCTTTACATCGCCGAATAAGGTTATCGGCGCCTGGAGCTTGAAAACAAGATCATAAACAAACCCCTTGCTTTTCTGAACATATTCCTTTAGTCGTTTATCTGTAAATTTTATCTTTGCGCCGCCTCTGCTTACATCAACTACCTGCTGATGCACGCTTATCAGCTCGGTATTTGCATCCCTGATTCTATCAATCAGCTTGAAAGACATTTCCTTTAGATCGAGAACTTTATCCAGTTCATAAGTTGTGCTTTTAGATACAACCTGTATGTAGGCAAACGGAATTGATTTTTCCTCTTCATTTACATATATTATAGGAACTATTATAATTGATTTATATCCCTTTTCAATATTTTTCTTAATATAATCATTTAGCTTATTTCCATATAACTCAAACAGATCGATAAAATCATCATTCAATGCTTTATAAGATTCAGGATCAGCTGTATTGCCGACAAAGAGAGTTTTGCTTGATTTTTTGATAAGTTTAAGAAGACTGCTCTGCTCTTCCATAGGGAAGACATCAACATTTACGATATCACCCAATTTACTGTTGGTATTCTTAAACTGATCAAGAAGCACCTTTATGCTCGTAGGGATATTGTAAGTGGTTACATCAATTTTCTGTTTGGATATTTTAAAATTGGTCGCAACAGCGTCATCCGGATTCAGTTTAAACCGTAAATCCCTTCTTCCGCCCACTGCTCTTCTCGCGCTTTTAATTTTACATTTGAAATATCCGGGACCTATCATTTCAACGAGTGTAAAATCAATTTCTATATATTTATCAGAAAGGCCGTAAACCGTGATCGAATCCTCTTTTTCAAAAGTGGGGTCTGTAACAAGCATTACAGTTTTATCAGCATTATATTCATTTATTGTTACTTCAAATTTATCTACAGAATACTTAATATATAATTTCCGGTTTGAAAACTGCGACTTCAGTACGGCAAAAACATCATCTGCAGACTGGAAAGCTTCAAAATTTCTGGCTTTTCTCTGGCTTAAATTCTGCAAAACATAACCTCTGATTGAAATTTGAATTAATTGATTCAGATTAGAAAAATAAATCCCTATAAAAAATATCGTTAAATACCGGATAATTCTTCAATATTTTATTAGACTAGATAAAAAAAACACCAAATAAACGGCAATTAAGCTATTTATGATAGATTTTAGATGAATAATTGCTTAAATTAACAGAAAATGATGATTTATGCTGGTTTATGTATATTGGCGATAAAAAAATTAAAAGAGGGTATATGCCCTCTTTTAATTAGATCAAATATCTTTTTATTATCTTTTTTTTGCTTTTTTAGCTGAAGATTTGCCTTTTTTTGATGATGCTTTAGCTTTCTTTGCTGCTTCTTCTCTTTTTTTAGCAAGAGGGAGTTCTTTTGTTATTCTTGCAAGAGCAGCTTCGTCAGCTTTTAATTCTTTCTTCAAATTACTAACCTTGAGCGTTTTTTTCTTAAGATCACTCGCAAGTTGTTTTGATGATTTAGCCATTTAATTCACCTCATAATTATTTTTTTATTTTATTAAAAAGTCCTTTGCAACGATATGGTAATATTTGTTAATAATTATTATTTACCCTATAATAACGTTACATCTATTATTATATATAAAAAATTTCAAGAAAAAAATGTATTATGTCGCATTTTTTTTATTAGTTGACTGTATCATCATAACCATGTATTATAAGAATAATAACAAGATATAGAGGTCTAAATGAATAAGCTGCCGGAAGTAGTGATCGTTGGTAGGAGGAACGTGGGCAAATCCACCCTCTTCAATGCGATAATAAAAGAAAAAAAGTCAATAGTGGATTCAATACCAGGATTGACAAGGGACGTAATATCATACAGGTTCAGCTACGAGTCTGTATCTTTCACCATATCAGACACACCCGGCCTTGACCTGCCTGATGACTCGGCATTGTCTGTTTCAATCATTGAAAATGCAAAGTTTCATCTTGCCAGGGCATCAGTAATTGTTTTCCTGCTGGAGTATCCATCACCGGAAAAGTATGATCTTGATCTTGCTGATATATTAAGGAAACTGCCTACACCTGTCATCATCGTTGTCAACAAGATGGATGGACCTGAAAGGCTTGAAGAGATGGTGAATTTTTATGAAATGGGCTTTACGGATATTGTTCCTGTTTCTGCTACACGGTTTTTCAATATCAACCTTCTGCTTGATAAGATAATCAAGCTCCTTCCGGAAAAGAAAACTGCAATTCAGCAGCCTGATATCAGCATCTCTATAGCTGGAAGGCCGAATTCCGGGAAATCAACTCTTTTAAACTCATTTATCGGATATGGCAGGTCCGTGGTATCTGATGTTCCCGGTACAACAAGGGATTCTGTAGATGAAATCTTTAACTTCTATGGCAAGCTTATCAAGGTAATAGACACTGCAGGTATCAGAAAAAAAAGCAAAATGAACGAGAAAATTGAGTATTTCTCTCTTGTGCGCGCGCTTGATTCCATAAAAGGCAGCGACGTGGTCATCCACCTCATTGACGCAACAGCAGGCATCACTGAAACGGATAAAAAAATATCAGACGAACTCATTAAAGCCCAGAAGCCGGTAATAATTGCTGTAAACAAATGGGACTCGCTCGAAAAAGAAACAGACACATTTGATAAATTTAAGGATAAATTTATCTTTAAATTCTACAAAGCTGTTGATTTTCCCATTATTTCAATATCCGCGAAGGAAAAGATCAGGATACACAAGCTGCTTGAGACTGCACTTGAACTCAAAGTAAAAGCAGCAAGAAGGGTTGAAACGCCGAAACTGAACGCCTTTTTACAAAGCATTCAGAAATCAGCAAGAATACCGGGCCTTGGCGAGAAAATGAAAATATATTACGCAACCCAGACAGATACAATACCTCCGAAGTTTAAAATTTTTGTAAATAATGATGAACTATTCAGAAAGGATGTTGTAAGATCCATAGAAAAACAGATCCAGAAGGAATATGACATGAGCGGAATTCCTGTTATCATCGATATAATAGGAAAACCGAAACGGGCTACAAAAGCAAAAACAAAGGCGAAAACGAAAACAAGGTAATTAAAATTCTACCCTGTTTTCAATCGATTTTATCAAAGTAGCCGAGTCAGCATATTCAATATCCGATCCGACAGGAAGGCCTCTGGCAATTCGCGTTATCTTAACTGTCAATCCGCCCAGAAGTCTTCCAATGTATAAAGATGTGGCATCACCCTCAACTGTAGGGTTAAGAGCCAGTATAATTTCATTTATTTCATTTTCAGAAATTCTATTTACAAGCTTTCCTATATTCAGTTCATCCGGGCCGATTCCGTCAAGCGGCGAGATGAGTCCGCCAAGCACATGGTAGCTGCCGCCATATTCGCCTGTAGCTTCTATTGCAAGAAGTTCCCTTGCTTCAGCAACTACGCAAATTGTTTTATTATCCCGTTTGGAGTCCGAGCATATCAAGCAGGTATCCGAGTCCGAGAGTCCTCCGCACACAGAGCAGGTCCTGATATTTTTTTTTATTTCTACAATTGTTTTTGCAAGCCTGTCTGTATCTGCTGTCTGCATTTTTAAAATATGAAATGCGATTCTGCCGGCGCTTTTATGGCCTATGCCCGGCAGACCTGAAAGTTCGTTAATAAGCGCATCCAGATATGAAGATGGATTTTTCAATTTTCTACTTTAACAATCCGCCGAGTCCGGGTATGTCCATGCCACCGGTCAGCTTTTTCATTTCTTCTGCAGAATAATTCTTAACTTTAATAACAGCATCTGAAATACTCGCAATTACCATTTTTTCAACTGCCCTTCTATCTGCAGATTCAAAAAACTTCTCATCGATTGCAAGCTGAACCAGTTTAAAGTCCCCGTTCATGACAGATCTTACTTCACCGTTTCCGCTATCACCTTCAAGATTGGCTTTTTGAATTCTTTTCTGTGCTTCCTTCAAATCTTTCTGCATCTTCATCAACTGACCAATATCACCGAGTCCCTTAAGCATCACTTATCTCCTTTTTTAATAATTTCACCGTGAAAGACATCTTTTATTTTTTCCGCAGTAGGATTCCTGCGTACGAGTTCATCGAGTTCAGGATTTTTCAGCATTTCAGCATCCGGCAATGGAGAAGTTTCCAGTACAGGATTTTCCAATTTTTCCGGCATATCAGAACTTTTTAACGCATCTGCAGTTTTAATTTCAAGAACAACCTTAAAACCAATGCGCCTTGAAATTCCCTCTTCAATTATTTCTCTTTTATTTTTATCTATGATTTTAGTATAAAAACCGACATCGTTCAGGGCGTTGCCGCCTGTAAAAATCAGGCTGAATTTATCTCCGCTTAATTCCACTACACACTGTTTCACAAGTGAAAAGAGATAACCTTTTTCAGTCTGAATTTCACGAAGAAAATCCGCCCACAGGGTTTTTATATCTTTTGACGAAACTGCGGCTGGTTCGGTTTTCTTAGCTTCTACTGGAATTTTTTTTACAGGTTCGGGATCGGAAGCTGTTTCAACCGGAACATTTTTAGCTGAATCAAGTTTTTTTATAATTTCTGATATTGACGGCGATTTTTTTACAGCCGCCATATCGAGCAGAGCCATTTCGATATTAATTCTTTCATCAACTGCGAATTTCAAATCCTTCTGGAGTGCGATGCATATTCTGCTCATTGCGCTCAGGTCACTATCGCTGAACTTATCCAGAATATTTTTAAGCAGAGAATATTCCGCCTGTGAAAGCCCTATTGATTCAGCAGAAATTATTCCTCTTTTTATCAGCCTCGCGGCCCTGATAATATCTGATAATCCGGAAACAAATCTTGTGAAATCCGCTCCGATTTCAGCGATGCGCTCGATTTCATCAAATAATCCTTTTGCATTATCCGCAGCAATATTCTCAAGAATTCTGATGTAGCTTTCAATTGAAATAATTCCGAGGATTGCAAGCACATCCTCCTCTGATGCTTCCGCAGTTCCTGAAAATGAAATAATCTGGTCAAGTAGAGACTGGGCATCCCTCATTGAGCCTTCTGCAGCACGGGCAGCGGCAAACAATGCCAGTTCGGAAATTTTATGCCCTTCATTCCCGGCAATTTTTTTCAGATGTGCTGATACAGCTTCAACAGGAATTTTTTTAAAAAAATATTTCTGGCATCTTGATAAAATTGTTTCCGGCACCTGGTGATATTCCGTAGTTGCAAAAATAAATACTACATGAGGCGGCGGTTCTTCAAGAGTTTTCAGGAGTGCGTTAAAAGCCTCCTTGGTGAGCATGTGAACTTCATCTATTATATAAATTTTATATTTCGATTTAACAGGCGCGTAATTGACATTTTCGCGGAGTTCGCGGATATCGTCAATACTGCGGTTTGAGGCTCCGTCAATTTCTATTACGTCAAAGGAAGTTCCATTTTTTATTTCAAGGCAGCTTTCACATTTTCCGCATGGTTCCGGTGTCGGGCCGTTCACGCAGTTTAAAGATTTGGCAAAAATTCTTGCTGTTGTAGTTTTACCTACACCGCGCGGTCCTGTAAACAGATAGGAATGTGAAATTCTTCCGGTTAAAATGCTGTTTTTCAGGGTCCTTGAGATATGATCCTGATAAACGACCTCTTCAAAATTTTGAGGTCTCCATTTTCTTGCAGTTACCTGGTAGGACATACTTTTGCCATGTTGGAAAATTCTTCGGAAGAGGGGGGATTCGAACCCCCGGTGACTTGCGCCACACATGATTTCCAATCATGCTCCTTCGGCCTCTCGGACACCCTTCCATAATTCATATACTTAAATATAACGCTGTCAATCCGTGTCAAATCTAAATTCATTAGGAGAGAGAGGGATTCGAACCCTCGGAGGGAAAACCCTCAACGGTTTTCGAAACCGTCCCCATCGGCCTCTCGAGCATCTCTCCGTAAAAATCAACCCCCACTAACTCCCCCTTATTTAAGGGGGAGAACCAAAGAGGGGGTGCTATAATTACAGTATTTTTTCAAGTTCAACCATTACATCATCTACAGATAGTCCCGGAATTGATTTAAAAACAGGATCTTTTGAATAATACTGTATCAATGGCTGTGTCTTTTCCTTATATGTTTCAAGTCTCTGCTTTATGATTTCTTCAGTTTCATCATCGCGCTGAACAACAGGGCTTCCGCATTTATCGCATACGCCTTCTTTTTTAGTAGGCATAGTATGAATGTTATAAATTGCCTGACAGGATGAGTTTGAACATGTTCTTCTGCTTGTTAATCTGCGGATCAGAACATCTTCCGGTACTTCAAGGTTTATTACTGCATCAAGCTTTAAATTAATATCAGCAAGAAGTTTTTTTAGAGAATCCGCCTGGGGAATTGTCCGGGGGAATCCGTCAAGGATGAATCCGTTTTTACAGGAATCTGTCTGTACTGCAATCTTTATGCAGTCCATTATGGTGCTGTCCGGTACAAGTTTTCCTGCATTCATATATCCAGCTGCTTCCTTACCAACAGTTGAACCTTTCTTGACTTCAGCCCGTAGAATATCCCCGGTTGATATCTGCGCTATGCCATACTGCTTTACAAGTCTCTGTGAAACAGTACCCTTGCCTGCTCCGGGCGCTCCAAGTATTATAAGTATCATATCCAGCTCCTGTTAAGCCCAGACTGTTTTTTTCAAGTTAGGAATTGTCACTTCTTTAGTTGAATATATCCCTTCAACAAGATCCTGCGGCTCAAACCAGAGTTTAATTTCTTTTTCAGCATCCTCAACACTCGATGAAGCATGCACAACATTCTCAAAAACGCCTGCAGTTGTAATTCTGCCGTAAGCGCCTCTGATTGAAACAGGGTTTGCAAGTTCAGGATTAGTGTCACCCACGATATCTCTGATTTTTTTTATTGCATTATCACCCTGATAAACAAAAGCGACAACACGGTTAATATCATGCTTTTCTCCCATTACATAGCGAACCAGCTCGTCAAAGAACGGCTTCTCTTTAAGGTGCTCATAATGTTCTTCTGCAAGCTCTCTGGTAACCTTAACAGCCTTGGCACCAACGATGATAAGCTTTGCTTCTGAAAGACGGGAAAGAATATTACCGGTAAGAGACTTTACGAGTCCGTCCGGTTTTATAATAATCAATGTTTGCTCAACAGCCATAATAAATCCTCCTTAATGTTATAAATAGCAAAGCTCCCTAATGAAAAGGAGCTTTAAAAATCTGCCCAGAGCGGGATTTGAACCCGCACAGGAAATTCCCACATGGCCCTCAACCATGCGTGTCTACCAATTCCACCACCTGGGCATAAATCATCAATGCTGAAAACTAACTATAAAATATGTGATATCTGTCAAGAATAAAAAAATGGATTATTTTTTCCTGCATATTTTCTGACTTTTTTTTAAAACATTCTTTATTTAAAAAACTATTTTCAATACCTCATCAAAATAATTAACGAATTTAACTGTAAGCCCTTTTTTTATATAATCCGGAAGCTCATCAAAATCTTTTTTATTTTCTATCGGGAAAAGAAGCGTTTTCACTCCTGCTCTTTTTGCAGCAATTGTTTTTTCCTTAACTCCGCCGATAGGAAGCACCTTGCCGGTAATAGTAAGCTCGCCGGTCATTGCGATTCTTTTTTTAACAGGTTTATTTTTTGCCAGTGAATATATAGCTGTAGCCATGGTAATGCCTGCTGACGGTCCGTCCTTCGGCGTTGCACCGGCAGGTACATGCAGATGAATAAAATGAGTATGAAAGTAATCCTCATCTATTTTAAAATCTGCACTTCTTGAATTTATATACGTATAAGCTATTTCAGTTGATTCTTTCATGACATCACCGAGCTGGCCTGTCTGCTTAAATCCTCTGGATTTCGCAGATGCAGAAGTAGCTTCTATATAAAGAGTGGCACCGCCCATACTCGTCCATGCAAGCCCCATAACAACGCCCGGAATTTCTTTATCATAAAGAGAATCATCAGTAAAGCGAGGCTTTCCTAAAAATTCCTCCAGATTTTTTTCCGTGATCTTGATCGGTTTTGTATTACCTTCAGCATATTTTCTTGCTGTTTTTCTCATAATTCTTTTAATAGTATTTTCAAGGCTGCGCACTCCCGCCTCTCTTGCGTACCCGTCAATTATTTTCCGCAGGGAGTTCAGATCAATATCAATCATATCCTTCTTGAGACCGTGCTCGTTTATCTGTTTTGGAAGAAGATATTTTTTCGCTATTTTTATTTTTTCCTCAAGAATATATCCTGAAAGATTCATAAGCTCCATTCTATCAAGAAGCGGTCTCGGGATTGTGTCGATCTGATTGGCTGTTGCTATGAAAAGAACATTTGACAGATCAAATCTTACATCAATATAGTGATCGAGGAAATTCACATTCTGTTCCGGGTCAAGAACCTCAAGCAGAGCAGATGCAGGATCCCCCTGATAGCTTGCACCGATTTTATCAATCTCATCAAGCATAATTACAGGATTTGCAACTTCAACAAGCTTGAGGCACTGGATTATTTTTCCGGGCATTGCTCCAATATATGTTCTGCGGTGCCCCTTTATCTCAGCTTCATCCCTCATGCCGCCGAGTGAGAATCTGTAGAATTTCCTGTTAAGAGCTTCAGCAACAGATTTACCAATGGAAGTTTTTCCCACACCCGGAGGTCCGACAAAGAGCATAATAGATCCGGAGATATTCCCTTTCATCTTTCCAGTGCTGATGAATTCGAGGATCCGGTCCTTTACATCGTCAAGACCGTAGTGATCCCTGTCCAATATTTTCTTTGCAAGTGCAATGTCGTAATTGTCTTTTGAATTTACTCCCCAGGGAAGAATTGTAAGCCAGTCAAGATAATTGCGGCTCACGCCGTATTCAGCAGAATGCGGCTCCAGAAATTTCAGTTTTTCAATTTCTTCTTTTACCCTGCTCTGAGCTTCAGGCGTTAATATTAATTTGCTTATTCTTTCTTCAAATTTTTCTATTTCAGCAGTTTTTTCATCCTTCTCAAGGCCAAGTTCTTTCTTTATTTCTCTTAACTGCTCTTTCAGAAAAAAATCTTTCTGCTGTTTTGTAATTTTTTCTTCAATCTGTTTTGCAATTTTTTTCTGTATTCTGTTCATTTCTATTTCTTTTCTTAGAAGAAGCAGAACCTTTTCAACGCGTTTCTTTACATCGAAAGTTTCAAGAACATCCTGTATTTCTGATGGGTCAGCAGTTGTCATGGATGCAGTAAAGTCTGCAAGCTTGCTCGGGTCTTCAACCGTAAATCTGTTAAGAAACAGCTTCAGCTCTTCCTGGAAAAGCGAATTGGATTTAATAAGTTCTTTTATATATGAAACAATTGAAATTGCGTAAGCCTTCATTTCATCTGTCGGTTTGTAAACTGCTTCATAAAAATGCCTTACCTTCCAGGTAATAACAGGTTCATCCTCAAGCTCCTCTTCCATTGTAAATCTTCCGAGAGCGTTTATCATAACCTGAACTGTTTTATCATCTACAGGAGTAACTTTAAGAATTTTTATTGCAGTGCCTATTTTGTAGAGATCACGGGATTTTGCAATACCTTCATGCTGATGCTCAATGAGAACCGCTCCGCCGATTTTATGCTCGGATTCAATAATGGCAGTGGCAGTTTCAATCATGGCTTCCCCTGTAAGCATAAGCGGAATCATCATGCCCGGGAAAATAGGTCTTTGCGAGATTGCTATAATTGTGAGTTTTTCCGGAAGTATCGGATTAATTAAAACCAGATCTCCTGAACTGTGAGCCTGTTTTTTTTTAACTTTTTTTTCAACCATTGGCTTTACCTATTTCAGAGGTGCTTTGAGTCCCTCAAGATTTTCCAATAAAAATTTCTTTACGATATTTTCATCAAGATTAAACAAATAAACTGATTCTGATGATTTCGCTGGGTATTTATCGTTTTTCTTCTCAAAAACTGCAAGTTCAAAATCTTTTCCTGCAGATTTTATTTTAACTGTTGCAATCGGATCTGATAGTTTTTTTTCATCTTCAATAAAAGATGAAGCCCTGAGAGGATTAAGATCAGACAGCAATGAAGCAACCTTTTCTGAATCAAGCTTGATATTTTCGAATCCGGAGCATATCCATGATTCTAAATTGATTTTCTTCTCTTCTGCAGGCGCTTTCCCGTCCGGCAATTGAATCTTATCTGTTTTTTCTTCAGACTTTTTTATAAAGGAGAATTTTCTTCCCTGATAATTAATTTCCAGCAGCGAAACAGAACCGGATTGTATTTTAAAAATTTCCCTGTTCCTGAAATCATCCTCGGATTTCGTTACTGCTGAATCAATATTTCCAGCAGCAAGATATATTTCAGGCTTTCCATCCGCTTTGATGTAAATATGCCTGTTTGTTGAACTTTTCTTCCCTGCAGATATTATTTTTTGCGACTTGTTCGCAAATGTAATTTTTATATCAACAGCCTTGTCCGGATCAAGATCATATTTTGAAGCGAAACCACCTTTTGATATCTGGTCTGATATTTTCATTGCTTTTAAATCTTTTTCAATATTTTTAATCAATTCCACATCAGCCGGGTACATATTCTTTCCTACAAACCAATTCCCGTCTTTTTTAATCAGTTTAATTTCAGTTCCGGATTTTTTTATTAAAATTTCTTCAGCATCACTTTTATTATTTATTAGATTTGAATAATCTGATGTCCGGAAAAGATCACCGATCAGCAGATAAACTCCCATCAATACAATAAATAGAATGCTTAAAAAAAAGATTTTATTCTGTTTTTTAATCATTTGATGCCTCCGGAGAAAAACGTTTGCTCAATTTCTTTTTCCTGAGAGTACTCATTCTCCACACAATAATACCGGATATTATCACAAGAATCGGCACGCCTGCTATATTAACAGCCTTCAGCGCGAATCTCGCATTATCGCCTGTTTTCTTTAACGGGTTATGTGTTATGTTTTTTGCCCGCATTTCCGGCGAATATGTTTTGCCTGAAAGATAATCAATCATATTTCTGATAAACAGGCTGTTGGGATACATCTCCACTCTGCTGCCTGCGGCTCCGCCTGCTATAATTTTACCTGAATCAACAATGAAACCCGACTTTGTTATTTCAGAAGTTCCAACAACAATTATTTCAGATTTACCGGACAGAACAGTAGCATCAAGTCTGTTTCCAGAAGAGATGATACCTTTTTTATCCTGAGTTTTCTCATTTTTCTTTTCTTTATTTTCCGGTTCATCCATGCCCTTGAAAGAGCTTTCAAATTTTCCTGAAACAGATACAGCAACCGGATAACTTTTATTCTCGCCTTTGGATTCCCCGAGCGTCATCGGATTGAATGATATTCGATCTGTCATGAGCCAGCTTTCATCAGATGAAGAAACAAGCCTGGTCGCCTTAGCGTTATTTTTTATACGCTCATCATCAACAGTAATAGATGAAACCCTGATCAGGGCAAGATTTTTCAGATATTTTGTTATGACGCTTTCCATTGACATGCTGCTGTCCCTGACTATCGGAACAACAGGATAATCTACAATCATATTCCCGAGATTTGCCTTTGCGCAGTTTTTATCGAGCACGATATTTTTATTTACTTCAACCCCGTATGACCTGAGCAGATTCTCAAGGCCTGTGTTGACAGGGATTACAGGAGGAGGCCCCTGGAACATATTCTGCTGTGAGCCTAAATTTAATTCAGTAAAAGAATCAATAAAAAAAACAGCATCCCGCCCTTTCATTAAAAACTGATCCAGTTTAAAAACTTCATATTGCGAAAATTCCTGTTTAGGACCGTTTACTATCAGAACTTTCACATCATCCTGAATATCTTCATTCAGATTTACAGGAACAATTTCGTAACTGTCAGAAATTAATTTTTTAAAAAGTCCGGCTCCTTCAGGAGATCTTTCATCATTAATATCAAGCTCCCCGTGGCCTGTTACATAACCTACCTTTATATAAGATGATATAACTGCGTTCAGAGCTTCATTGATTTTTGCATCAAGATTGTCAAACCCGGCAATTGTATAACCTCCAAGAACATTCTGCCCGATTCCAACCGGCAGCAAGGCAAATTTATTATTATATTCAATGACAATGCCAAGAGTCCCTTCTCCTGCCTGTATCGGCGCGCCTGTTCTGGATGTTCCGGGCTGCCATTTAATTTTATTAAGACCATACTGAGATGCAGGATCTTGCTGATCCCTGATATTCTCTGTATCAATTACCATAAGATTGAGTTTTTCATAATTCGTCTTGTTGCTTTTTGCAAATGCAGTTCTCACAATAATTTCTATTCTTTCAATCCCGTCTATCGGCAATGATTTCAATCTGCCGTCCAGAAAAAGTTTTACATTGATCGGTTTATCCAAAGCGATCAGATTGTTATGTTTTGCTGTCATTTTTTCAATTGCAGTTGTTATTTCATACTCAAGACCTGCGCTGTCTGCAACAGCATTTATCTTTTCCATTAAATCAGCATGCTGAAGAACTACGGCCATATATGACTTTCTGAGCTTAACCTGATCACCGGAAAGCTCCCTGCTTGTAACAGGCTGAACTCCATAATCCGCAGCTTCCTTTTCAAGATTGGATTCCTTTACAAATTCATATTTAAAATTTCCGCTGCCGTAAAAGCTGTATTCAGACAAAAGGTCTTTCAGATATCTTGCAACAGCTGCGTGCTCTGCTGGAAGATCCTTGGAAAAAAAGACCTTGATTACAAACTTGTCTTTTAATCCTTTAACAGTTTCCTTGCTTTTTTTTGAAAGGGAATAGCTTCCTGATCTTGTAAGATCTATTCTCAGATTTATTCCGGATATTACAAGATTGAACATCAATACAATTATAATTGTAAGAATAATCTGCGATTTTTCAGCTCTCTCATCAAGCAAATTTGGAATTTTTGATTTTATATTATTTAAAATTTCTTTGACATTCATCGCTATCTCCTTTCTTCAAGGACTTTCTCAGTTGCAAGAACCGAGATTATAATAATAGACACAAAATAGGCAATATCCCTGAGGTCGATTATGCCTCTTGCAATATTCTGGAAATGATAATCCGATCCAAGATAATCAAACATAGACGTCCATGACGGGAGGTACACCATTATTTTATCAACAAGCCAGAGGAAAAATGAAAATGATACTGCGGATATAAAAGCAATTATCTGATTTTTTGTTATGGATGATGCAAGCACTCCAATTGATGAATACGCTGCACCGAGCAGCAATGCGCCGAGATAACCACCGATGATAGGACCGGCATCAGGTTTTCCTACTGCTATTACAGTAACAGCATATGCAAGAGTAGGAACAAGCATCAGCCATGAAAAAACTGTTCCTGCCATAAGCTTGCCGAGAACAGCTTCCCTTGTTGAAACAGGCAGAGTAAGGAGAACCTCAAGCGTTCCGCTGTGTTTTTCCTCGGCAAAAAGCTTCATAGTAACAGCCGGAATTACAAAAGTAAAAATCAGAGGAAGCAGCTGAAAGAAGCTTCTCATGTCTGCCTGATTAAGATAGAAGAAATCCTTGAAAAAAAAGAATCCTGAGAAAATTAAAAAAACTGAAATTACTATATATGCAACCGGACTTGAAAAATATCCCGAGAGTTCCCTTTTCATTATTATTACAGGCAATTTAAATTTATTCATTTCCGCCTCCATTGGAATCCGAGCTTGCAGCACCGCGAGTGAGCTCCCTGAATATATTCTCAAGGCTCGTCTGATCCTGTTTCATTTCATGCAGATTCCAGCCCTTCGATGCAATAGTTCTGAAAATTTCCGGTTCAACTGATGAATCTCCTGCACATATTATTGATGCTTCTACAATTTCCTGATCAGAAATTTTTACCACATCGGATACACCGGCAAGAGACAGAACAGCTTCAGCAAAACTGCTATAGTCCGTACCGGAAATCTTTACTGTGATTTTCCTGGAACTGCTTTTTAAATTCTGAAGTGTGCTGGTCTTTTCATCTGCAGCTATTGTGCCATTGTTGATGATAATTACCCTTGCACAGGATGCTTCAACTTCAGAAAGAATGTGAGTTGATAAAATTACAGTTTTTTCTTTTCCGATTTCTTTAATCAGATTTCTGATTTCAATTATCTGGTTCGGATCAAGACCGCTTGTGGGTTCATCGAGAACCAGGATTTCCGGATCATGTATAAGAGCCTGTGCAAGGCCGGTTCTCTGCCTGTATCCTTTTGAAAGCTCGCTTATATTTTTATGCATTACTTCTTTAAGTCCGCAAAGGCCTGCAGTTTTTTCAATGCTGCTTTCCAGTCTCTCTCCGGCAATGCCTCTCATTTCAGCAATAAATTTTAAATAATCATAAACTGTCATATCCGGATACAAGGGAGCGGATTCCGGCAGATAACCGATTAACTTCTTAGTTTCGATAGATTCAGATTCAGAGTCCAATCCTGAAATTTTTATATTTCCGCCATTGGGTTTCAGATAGCCTGTGAGCATTCTAAGAGTTGTGGTTTTACCAGCGCCATTTGGACCAAGCAGGCCGGTAATTTCTCCGCTGTTTATTTCAAAAGAAATATTTTTCACAGCAGCAAAATCGCCGTAATATTTTGATACGCCTTCTACGCTTATCATAGTGTCTCCGATAATTTTTTTTATTTAAAAAAACATAAACATTTTACATTTTTTAAAACCGCCGAGAATCAGATAAAAAAAGATAGAAGGAGATATGGGGATATAAGAGATGAGGAGATATAAAAACTTCTTTTATCCCCCAATCTCTAAAATCTCCCTATCCCCTGCTCTCACACATTATTATTATAGCAACAGCAATCTTATATTATTAAAATAATTGTCATAACTCCGAGGCAAATTTTTAACAGCCGATAATTCGGTGCAAAATTAAATTAGTGTTATATCCGGGAACTTGTTACAAAATTATGATCTGCCGAAATCATCTTCCAGTCTGATGATATCATCCTCGCCGAAATATGAGCCGGTCTGGATCTCAATGAAAACAAGATCGGTTTTACCGGTGTTTTCGATGCGATGCTTTTCACCAGCAATAATATCGACGCACCCGCCTTCATTTAAAGGAACAGGACGATCATTCAGAGTAACTACTCCCTGACCGTGAATAACGACCCAATGCTCGGAGCGTTTTTCATGTTTCTGCAGACTGAGTCTCTTATCCGGATAAACTGTTATGCGCTTGACTTTATGAGTCTCGTGATCGCAGAGAATATCGTAAAAGCCCCAGGGTCTATGATTATCTTCCATAAATGCCATATATATACACGCTCATTAATTTTTCAATTATTTTTATTTGAATATTAATCGTAATTTATTTTTATTGACACAGACAGTTTTTAGCCACTGAGTTACAGAAACACATAGAAAATTTAAGAAGATAAAGATATAAGGGGATATGGAGATATTAAGAGATGAGGAGATATAAAAAATTTTATCCCCATATCCCTAAAATCTCCCAATCCCCTGCACTTACACATGATTGTTCTAAAAATAACTATTTTATTGATAAATAATGATATAGAAAAATAAACGCCTTAACTATTTGTATCAGTGCCTCTGCATCATAATCATACAGGATTAATATAATAAAATAACATGATAAACAATAATCAGATAAACTTACAGCAGCGCTCACTTGAAGTTCTGGAATGGGATGGTATAACTTCACTTCTGTCACAGAACTGCGCCACAGAAAAAGGAAGAGCGCTTGCTTCTTCAGTTGAATCTTTATCCTCTGCTGATGTAAAAATCCAGATAAAGAAAATATCCGCCATAAAAGACATAATGCATCTGGGCCGGGTAATAAGTTTCGATGGAATAACGGATATAGAAAAGCAGATAATTCATTCTGTTAAAGGCGCTGTTTTAACAATTGAAGAAATTATTTCTGTTAAAAATTTTATTGCAGGGTCGGAAAAAATCAGACGCTTTCTGAAAGAAGAAAGCGCGGAATATCCGATTCTGCATGAAGAATACAAGCAGCTGATTAAACTTGATGATTTAGGAAAACTTCTGAATGAATCGCTGACTGATACAGGCGAGCTTTCCGAGAGGAAATATCCCGGACTTAAAAAAATCAGAGACGAAATATTCACCTCAAGAAAAAGCATTGAATCAAAAATATCATCGCTGATCAATTCATCTGCTATGGAAAATATTATACAGGAAAAAACTTCTGCTATACGCGGCGGTAGATACGTCATCCTGATAAAAGCCGGAATGAAATCCAAGATCAGGGGAACAGTACACGATATTTCATCAAGCGGACAGACATTATATTTCGAGCCTGAAGAAATTTCCGGACTGAACAGTTCGCTTGTCAGCGTTGAGGGCGACCTGCGTATAGAAACATATAAAATTTTAACAGAAATATCCAGCAGAATCGGAGAGAATTCAGAGCCCCTTTTATCGAACATTGAGAGCATTGCCTATATAGATTTTTTAAATTCCGCTTCACTTGTAAGCAGCAAACTTAAACTCTCAGAACCGGAAATTTCAGACAATCCTGAAATGAAACTTGTAAATGCAAAACATCCTCTTCTATATATAATGAATCCTGAAACAATAATATCGAACAATATTGAGCTTGGAAAAAATTTCAACTGCCTTATAATTTCCGGCGCGAACACCGGAGGCAAAACCGTTCTTCTGAAAACAGCCGGATTGTGCGCTCTCATGGCAGCGCGCGGACTGCATATTCCTGCAGGAGCAGATTCTTCAATTGGACTTTTCACAAAAATTTTCGCAGATATTGGAGATGACCAGAACATTGCCCAGTCTCTGTCAACATTCTCAGGACAGATACTTTTCTTAAATGAGACAATCCGTTCAGCTGATAAAAATTCTCTTGTTCTGATAGACGAAATTATAACCGGAACCAATCCGAGACAGGGGGCCGCAATTTCCCAGGCAGCGCTCGAGGAGCTGATAAACACTGAGTGCAGAATGATTGTCACTACACATTATTCCGAACTGAAAGATCTTCCTACAGGAGATGCGCGGTTTCAGAACGCCTCTGTATCATTCGACTCTGAAAATCTGAAGCCTACATATATGCTTAAAACAGGCATGCCTGGTGTAAGCTACGCTCTTGAGATTGCAGGCAAATACGGTTTATCCGACAAGGTCATATCAAGATCAAGAGAGCTTCTGGATGAAAGGGAAATCAGCACTGAAGCGCTGATAGAAAAAATTCAGAAGCATGAGCAGCAGCTCGCATTCAAGGAAGATGAAATATCAGCAATAAAATCAAAGCTTCAGACAGAGCTCGACGAAGCCATGGAAAGAAATATCCGCCTGAAAAAAAGAATGGAAGAGGTGATGCGCGGAGAGGGAATTGATTTTCTCGACAAGCTCTCTTCATATAAAAAAACAATCGCTGATAAAATCAGCTCTCTGCAGAAAGCTGGACAGCCGGAAGCAGCAAAACTCTCAGCTGAAATTTCAGGGATAAAAGATGAAATAACATCCAATCTCGAAAGAGCCAGACAGGAAATTCACGGCTTTGATTACATTCAGGCTGATGCTTCTGTTCTGAAAACCGGAGATAAAGTTTTCATTCCCCAGATTGAAACAGAAGGCAAAATTGAAAATATAGAATCAGACGGAGAGACAGCACAGATTATTCTCGGAGGAAGCATCAGGGCGAGATTTAAGATAAGCAATCTTTACGTAAAACTGCATATAGTTAATAGCCAGAAAAACAGATCCGATAAAAAGCATGTAAAACTTCAAAGTCCTGTCACTGAAGAAACAATTCCGCTGACAATACAGACAAGCTTCAATACAATTGATCTCAGAGGCAAAAGGGTTGAAGAGGGGATTTCTATTATGGAATCGAAACTGGATTCGATGATGAGGTCTGGAATCAATACTGTTATTATAATTCACGGGCACGGAACAGGCGCCTTGAAGGATGCTGTGCGGAGCAATTTAAGCAACTCATACTATGCTGAATCTTTCAGGCGCGGGGAGATGCAGGAAGGCGGGGATGGGGTTACTGTTGTGTCAGTGAGCGTGTAAGGTTTTTCTCTGATGGCGCAGGGCGATCTGCTCACTGGGGATTTACAGAGTATCAATTCTCATAAGAAGAGATGGCTGTCGCGTCAGCCCCCTTGTACAAACCGGGAGGATGGGTAACAAAATAAACCGGGCGCATAGGTAACACA
>CAZGWD010000030.1:0-37872 GCA_964529415.1 uncultured Leptospirales bacterium
AATCCCTGTATTCATGATATTTTTCTTCAAGAGGAAGAAGTCTCTGGTCAAGAATTGAGACTGCATCTCCAAGCCAGCTAATTGTATGCATCAAGTATCTCCCTTTGCTGATCGTTATTCCGATCCACTTTATATTTTCTTATTCTGATTTCATTGCCCTTGGTATTCCAGCTGACCTCATCCATATGAATTCTAACAATAAGAAGCCCTCTTCCGCTGTTCAATAAAAAATTCTCCGGATCACGCGCATCAGGAAGAGATTTATGATCAAAGCCGTTGCCTTCATCTGTAATTGTATATTCAACATAATCCATAGTAAGCTCAGATGAAATTGTAAGCATTCTGTTTTTGTATTTATTTTTAAAGCGTCTTTTCTCAATCTCATCATTGAATCTTTTAATTCCGCCCTTTTCCCTTACAACAGATGGAATTTCAAGATTGCCGTGAAACATGGAGTTGCTGATTGCCTCTCTGAGTGCAAGAGTAATATTTTCAGATGAGGTTCCGTTGAATAATCCGGATGGAGCAAGATCTCTTGTAAGAACCGAACAGATAGGATTTATCAGAGATGGATCAACCGGAATTTTATATATATATTTTTCATATCTGACAAATCTTGAAAAACCTTCTGCCAGCCTTTTTTCATGCTTGTCTCTGAGAATTGTCCTGACTGAAGAGATCACATCATTTATATCAAAAGGCTTTCTGATAAAATTACTCGCCCCGTACCTTAAAGCGGATATAGCGTCCTCGACATTGCCGTGACCTGTAATTATCAGAACAGGTATGGGATCTTCCTGGCCCTGAACCCTTCTCAAAAGCTCGATGCCGTCCATCTTTCTGAGCTTTACGTCTGTAATTATCAGATCAATCTTTTCGCCGTTTTTTATCAGATACAATAAATCCTCGGCCTTTTCAAGCGATATCACATTATATCCGGCTCTGGATAGCTTGCTCTGAAGAGCATATCGGATAAGCTCTTCATTGTCAACTACGGCAATATTTGCAGGTAACTGAGTCATACTGATCTATTGATTTCCAAGAATCAAGTGCCCCATTTTATCACGTTTGGTTTTTAGATATTTCATGTTCTGTGTATGAGCCTCGATTTCTATTGGAACTCTTTCAACGATTTCAAGTCCATACCCTTCAAGACCTATAACCTTTGTCAGATTATTTGTGAGCAGTTTTATTTTATGAAGCCCGAGATCAACAAGGATCTGAGCGCCAATGCCGTAATCACGAAGATCTGCTGCAAAACCAAGTTTGATATTTGCTTCAACAGTGTCCATGCCCTGATCCTGGAGATTGTACGCCTTTATTTTATTTTCAAGGCCGATACCTCTGCCTTCCTGCCTCATATAAAGGATTACACCTTCACCTTCCTGCTCTATTTTTTCCATTGCCTTATGCAGCTGGGAACCGCAGTCGCATCTGCTTGATCCGAACACATCCCCTGTGAGGCATTCAGAATGCACCCTTACAAGAATATTTTCCTTGCCTGATACATTTCCCTTAACAAGTGCAATATGAGGAGTTTCGCTAACTTCAGATTCGTATGTGATTATTTCAAATTCGCCGTATGCAGTAGGCAGAGAAGCAGTTGCAGTACGCTTCACAAGACGTTCAATTCTCTGTCTGTATTTTATTAATTCAGATATGGTGGAGATTTTAAGACCATGCTTTTCAGCAAATTTATCTATGTCCGGCCTGCGGGCCATTGTACCGTCTTCATTTAAAATTTCACAGATTACTGCAGCAGGATAAAGGCCTGCAAGTTTTGCAATATCAACAGATGCTTCAGTATGGCCTGCTCTTACAAGAACGCCGCCCTTGCGTGTTGCAAGAGGGAATATATGGCCGGGTTTTCTTAAATCAGATTCCTTGGTTTCAGGATCTATCAGAACTTCAACTGTTCTTGCCCTGTCATGCGCGGAGATTCCGGTTGTGGCTCCATCTCTTGCGTCAACAGATACAGTAAAGGCTGTGCCGTACTTGTCGCTGTTCTGGTCAACCATCAATGGTAGATTAAGTTCCTTGACTCTTTCAATCTGAAGAGGTACGCAAATCAGGCCTCTGCCTTGAGAAGCCATAAAATTAATAATCTCAGGTGTACAGAACTGGGCTGCTACAATAAGATCACCCTCATTTTCCCTGTCTTCATTATCAACGAGAATGATCATCTTCCCGTTTCTGATTTCTTCAATTACCTCAGGGATACTGCTCGATTTCATAAAAAATCTCCCGGAAAAATCAATTTTTTTCAATTAAAATTGCAGTTGCTTTATAGTCAAGATATTTTACCGGATAAAAAATACTATTGTACCGTGAGGTCACTTGATTTGAGGGGTCAGAGCATAGTTGATTATTCAAGCGGGGGTCAGAGTCTTTTTGCAAGCCTGGTTAATTATTCAATCGGGGTCAGAGCCTGCACCTTACAAATAAATTTCTTTTTGTATACAAATTCCTGAATGTATATAATTTATTCCCATGCTCTGACCCCGCCTGGAAACCCGAATAAAAAAACACCCGAAAACTAAATCATTTGTATTTAATAATATACTTATAAATAAAAAATCCCCCTTGAAAAAGGGGGATTTGTATTCAAATATTCAAACTGGTTTTCTTAAAATTTTTAGGAACCTCTAAAATCAGTTTTTTCAGATAAAAAATATGGAAAAAACTGATTTGTCCCAATGATTTGAACCCAATGGAATGTCAATAAAATGTTTTATCGTGATTCCCTTATATCATTTTGGGGACTTTTCATTTATTTCAGCTTTTACAGCTTCAAGATCTGCCTGAAACTTCGGGCTTTTTAATAATTCACGCGCTATAGCCTGTCCAAGCACCCTGCCGCCGAAAATATCTGTGGAATGATGAACTCCGGCTATAATTCTATACCAGCCAACATTATATCCGTATTTCAGAAGATTATCCTTCTTTTCCGGAAAAATCTCAGACAAAACCGCAGCATAAACTACCCCGCGTGTAGAATGGCCGCTTGGATAGCTGAAACTTTCCTCTTTCTTAATAACAGGAATTGATGCATCAACTTCATAAGGACGTTTCCGCTTCCAGTGGTTCTTGCTTATATTCGTCACTCTCTTGGTTTCTTTTTCAACATTCTTAAAAAATGCTGTAGTAACCGGAAATGAATCTTCCTTAAACCATGATCCTATAACAGGAGCATAAGTAAAGAAATCCAGTTTGATCTGTGATTGAGCTATAACTACATCAGCCTTGGTTCTTGTTGAACTGACACGTTTAGTTGTTGCAAGATCAGCTTTTTGTTCAGGAGTTCCGTCTTTGGGAGGAGGACAAAGAAGTGCAACAGGATCCAGACTGCCTTCTGTCAGATAGCCCGGAATATTTTCAGAAACAAGCGGTACAGTAAATAAAAGAATAAATAATACAATTGATTTTAAATAAAAATTTCTATTCATTACTTTCTCCTGCATTTAAAACATTATTTAAATTAATAAATATTTTCTTCATTCTCTAATTATACTGATTTATTATTTCGTCAAATAATATTTATCTATTTTTCAGTATTACCTGGCTTAGAACGTTTTGTACTTCCATATGATTTTACATCGCCGGAAGATGACGGTTTTCCATACGGTTTTCTTTCACCTGAAGACGATGATTTCCCATAAGGTTTTCTTTCTCCGGAAGATGCCGATTTACCATATGATCTGCCCGACCCTGATGAAGAAGACGATTTTCCATATGGTTTTTTCCCATCCTGGAATCGCGGCTTTTTCCTGTCATAAGGCCTGCCGCTGCTTTGCCTTGAAGAGGTTTCTGCATCAAATTTCTGGGAATCATCATATCCGGAAGACTTTGCTGTCTCCATAGTCATTTTAATAAGGGCAGCAGCTATATCCATTGAAGTATGATCATCTGAAATCAGATTTTCAACCATATTAACATATTTAGCCAGAGAGCCCTTTTCAACTGTGGATTTTATCTTTGTTTCAAGATCCTTGATTCTTGTGCTGTCAAGATCGCTGATTGTTGGAATCTGCTTGCGTACAATTGTTATTCCGTTGGTTTTTTCTATTCTCTTAATGCTGTAAATCAGTCTGCCTGATACGAAAGTGAACGCCTTGCCGCTTTTTCCGGCACGGCCTGTTCGGCCAATTCTGTGAATGTAATCTTCATCATCACGGGGAAGATCATAATTAAACACAGCGCCGACATCATTCACATCAATACCGCGTCCTGCAACATCTGTTGCAACGAGAATCTCAACTGTTCCGTTTCGAAATCCGTTCATTACCTTATCGCGCTGTTTCTGGTTCAAATCTCCATGAAGAGCTTCAGCGTAATAACCTCTTGATTTTAAAATCTCAACAAGCGAATCCACCTGATTTTTGGTATTGCAGAACACAAGCGCAAGTTTTATCGCATGATAGTCAATCAGACGGGCAAGTGCTTCAGGTTTTGATTTATCCGGAATTTCAAAATACACCTGCTCAATACGAGGAGCATTTATTTTATGAGCTGTTACATCTATTCTTACCGGGTCTTTCTGATAATTTTTAGTGAGCCTTAAAATGTCAGAAGACATTGTTGCAGAAAAAAGAATAGTCTGGCGGTCTGCCGGAGTATCTTTTAAAATTATTTCCATATCTTCGCGGAAACCCATATCGAGCATTTCATCAGCTTCATCAAGAACAACCATGCGCACTGAATCCATCTTTATCGATCTGCGCCTGATATGGTCCATAGTTCTGCCTGGAGTGCCGACTACAATTTCAGGATTTCGCCTGAGAGCTGTCAGCTGACGGTCAATCTCCTGTCCGCCGTAAACAGGTACAATTGCGATTCTTTCCATATATTTTATGAGTTTACGAAACTCTTCACTTACCTGAATAACAAGTTCCCGTGTTGGACATAGTACAATAGCCTGCAATCCTGTTCCCGGTTTAATTTTTTCAATCAGAGGAATTGCAAATGCTGCAGTTTTACCTGTCCCGGTCTGGGCCTGTCCTATAATATCACGCCCCTGCATCAAAAGGGGAATTGTTTCCGACTGTATCGGAGACGCCTCTTCGAATCCCATATCTGCAACAGCTTTTAAAACAGCCTTTGACAGAGGCAGTTCATCGAATCTTAATTTTTTCATTCTTTATCCTTATTTTTTATAATGCGGCTTCAGATTTCCAATAAACTCTGGAATTACCGCTTTTGCGGACAGTATTTTATTATGGGTGTTTTTTGGCTACTACTAATTTTTAATCATTATTTCAGGCCATCTTAGTTCAAGTTTCAAATGAAAAGATATGTTCTTCGAAAAGACGCAAACACAATTACAGAAATTTTCTACATTTTAAAAAATCCCAATAAAAAAGCAAATCCGAGAATTGCAAGAATTACTGCTCCTGCATTTACGCCTAAAGTTAATAATTTCTTTGTCTTTTGTATTTCTTCATCACTCTGGGATCCGGTTTTTCCCAATTTATTTAAAACAAAATCTAAAACCAGAAACTTATCAATTGCTGCTGTAAAAATCAGTATCAGCCCGATTATCTGCCCAATATCAAATTTTCCTAAAAAATCCATACACACCTCACATTGATAATCTTTTTATGCGATTTTATTATCAAATATAAGTTAAGTCCAGCAGTATTTCAAAAAATATACTTCGTAATTTTTATTTATTATCTTCCAGCATTTCGAGTGCTTCGTAAATTTCATCAAGATTTTCAGAGCGGATCATCATGCTTCTGACTCGCGAGGCATTTTTAAAATTGTGAATGTATTTCACAGCATGCTTTCTCATAAGAATAATTCCCCTGTGGCCGTAATAATCAACCATCAGACTGTAATGTTCCCTGAGCTGGGATTTCATCATTGATAGATCGTGTTCTGCTCCGGAAAAAATCCATGGATTTCCGAGAGCGCCGCGTCCAGCCATAACAGCACTGCAACCTGATTCAGAAATTCTCAATTCAGCGTCTTTGCCGGATATGATATCACCATTGCCGATTACAGGAATTTTAAGCTCGGAGCAGATCTCGGTAATAGCATTCCAGTCTGCTTTACCGCTGTAAAATTGCGATCTGGTTCTGCCGTGAACTATCAGAAAAGAAATTCCAGTTCCCTCAAGCCTCTTCGATACTTCCATATAATTTCTGGAGGAATCATCCCAGCCGATTCTGATTTTTACAGAAACAGGAATCTTTACTCTGCGAACAACAGCATCTGCTACAGATTCAGCTTTCAGAGGATCAACTATAAGTGCTGAACCGGATCCGCTGCCGACTACATTCCTTGCAGGACAACCCATGTTTATATCGATAAAATCCGGATTGAGAGATTCAGCTATTACTGCGGCTTCTGCTATTACGTCAGCCCTGTTTCCGAATATCTGAATGCCTAAAGGTCTTTCTTCATCCGAGAAATCCATAAGCTCAACAACATTTTTTATATTGCGGACAATGCCTTCAGCGCTCACGAGCTCTGTCATTGTAAATCCTGCGCCATGTTTTGCTGCTATTTTTCTAAACGGCGAATCAGTATAACCGGAAATTGGAGCGAGTACCAGCGGTGATTTCAGCAAAATTTTTCCAATTGTTATCATATAACAATATTTTTTATTTATCGCTTTTTTTATCAAATATTTTTTTTAATTCTGCTACTTGATAGTATTAATATATAACATGGATTATCTCTTATTTATTTTTTAGTTAACAAAATCAGGCAGGTAAAAATGCTGAGCAAAGCAACATCCGCAGTAATTTCAGGAATAGAAGCAAAGATTGTTGATATTGAGGTTGATATTATCAAGGGTCTTCCGAATTTCACTATTGTCGGACTTCCTGATTCAACGATCAGAGAAGCAAGGGAAAGAATCCGCTCTGCAATTGAAAACTCCGGTTTTGAACTTCCTCCTAAAAATTTCATTATAAATCTCGCTCCTGCAGGATTTAAAAAACAGGGAGCAAATTGCGATCTTCCAATTGCACTTACAATTTTAAACGCTACCGGACAGATAAAATCCTACAGCAGCTCAATCGCTTGCGCAGGCGAGCTCTCCCTTGACGGCAGTGTAAAACCAGTAAAGGGCGTAATATCAATGGCCATTTGCCTTCATAAAGCGGGAATAAAAACTTTCATTGTTCCATATGAAAACAGAAACGAAGCTGGAGTTATTGAGGAGCTTGAGGTTTTCGCTGTTAAAAATATTACTGAAGCAATTGACGCCTTGAACGGAAATATCCCGCGCCACTGCGCTGAAAATTCAGAAAATAATGAAAGCTTTAATCTTGATTTTTCCGAAGTTCACGGCCAGGAATCAGCCAAAAGGGCTTTAGAAATTTCCGCAGCGGGCAGGCACAATATTTTGCTGTACGGAGTTCCAGGCAGCGGTAAAACAATGCTTGCCAAAAGGATTCCAACAATACTCCCATCACTCACAAGAGAAGAATCAATAGAAACTACAATGATTCATTCAGCTGGCGGAAGGCTCACACCAGGACAGGGTTTAATTTACAGTCCGCCCTTCCGGTCACCGCATCACACTTCTTCAGATGCGGCAGTTGTTGGCGGAGGAAAATTCCCATCTGCAGGAGAAATTTCACTTTCACACAATGGAGTTCTGTTTATGGATGAATTCATAGAATTCAGAAACAACGTAATTCAATGCCTGAGGCAGCCTCTTGAAGACGGTGAAATTCACGTGTCAAGAGCCTCGGGAACTTTTGTGTTTCCTGCGGACTTCCTTTTAGTGGCTGCAAGCAATCCATGCCAGTGCGGTTTTCTTTTTGATGAAGAAGTTCAGTGCACCTGCTCGCCTTCGAAGATACAGTCATACTTTCAGAAAATATCAGGCCCTGTTCTTGATAGAATTGATATTGAAGTTCTGGTAAGCAGAATTCCATATAAAAATATTATTGACGGCAGATCTGCGCGATCTTCTGAAACAATGAAAAAAAATATTATCCGCGCAAGGGAAATCCAGAAGAAAAGATTTACCGGTTCAAAGACCAGATTCAATTCAGGAATGTCACAGAAGGAAATTATAAAATTCTGCGCTCTCGATTTAGATTCTGAAAAAATTCTTGAAACAGCTGTAAATAAAATGAATCTCAGCGCGAGAGTTTTTTTCAAAATACTTAAAACAGCAAGGACTATTGCTGATCTTGATGTCAAAGATTCTCTTGAAAAAAAACATATACTGGAAGCTTTATCTTATAAAAATCTTCATAGAACTTATGAAATCTGATCATTGTTTTACTTAACTTTTTTTATTACATGTCAAGCACATCCCTTACTCTACTTGTAAAATCTGAAATAGAAAACGGCTTTTGAATAAAATTAATTCCTTCGTCAAGTATTCCATTATGGGCAATTACATTAGATGTATAACCGGAAATATAAATAACCTTTATGTCCGGCCTTAATTCAACGATTTTATTGCAGAGCTGCATTCCGTTCATATCAGGTATTACCACATCAGTAATAAGCAGATGAATTGGTCCTTCATAAGATGAAGCAATATTCAGAGCTGTTTCCGCGTTACCAGCCATTAATGTTTTATATCCGCTTTTGTTTAATATTGTTTCCAGCAAAGTTCTAACTTCCGGATTATCCTCAACTGCAAGGATTGTTTCATCGCCATTTAAACTCTTTAAACTTATAGATGGCAGATTCTCCTCATCTGTAGATCCCTCAATTACAGGGAGATATATTTTGAAAATAGCCCCCTTGTTTTTTTCACTATAAAGATGAATCATTCCATTATGCTGTTTAACTATGCCATATACTGTTGAAAGCCCCAGGCCAGTTCCTTTGCCGACATCTTTAGTGGTATAAAAAGGATCAAATATCTTATCGATAATATCCGGATCTATACCTGATCCGCTGTCACTTATTGAAAGCAGAATGTACTTTCCTGGAATAATATTTTCAAATTTTTCGATAAAATTTTCATCAATTTTTACTATTTTAGTTTCAATAGTAATTGTACCGCCGGAAGGCATTGCATCCTGCGCATTAAGGGCTAAATTCAGCAGTATCTGTTCAATCTGTATCGGATCGCCTTCAATTATGCCGGATATTTCACAAAGATTGTTTTGTATAACAATATTTTCGCGCAGCGTCCTTGAGAGCATGCATGTAAAGTCATCAATGATTACATTGATATTAATTTTTCTCATATTAAGCGGCTGAATTCTTGCAAAAGCAAGCAGCTGATGCGTAAGATCTCTTGCCTTTTTCGATGCCTTAATTATTTCAATAATCTCCGGCTTCACATTAATTTGTTCATCAATACCGGCTTTTGCGAGTTCCGCGAAACCCTGAACAGCTGCAAGCATGTTATTAAAATCGTGAGCTACTCCTCCTGCAAGAAGCCCTATAGATTCAAGTTTTTGCGATTGAAGAAGCTGCATCTGCAGTTTATTCCTCTGATCTTCAACTCTTTCCCTTTCAGCAATTTCACTTTCTGCTTTTTCAAGTGCTTTGGTATTTATTGAATATATAGTGTAGGCAATTATCCCTATAAATAAAAATGCAATAGTGTTGTCTGTCAGATAATCAGTTGTTGCAGCTCCGGTTAGATTAAGATCATTCTTATAAAGCCATATAAATAAAAACAGGAGAGCAATGTTTATGATGGTATAAATAAGAAATAATTTTTTTCTCCGGTTTATGATGATCGGCATCATTGATAAAGTTGCCGCTATGAGAACTATGCTGTCAATACGTACTGTTAACTCCGCTTTTGACAGATACATTACTGTCCATATTCCAGTCTGGCAGATTATGAGCAGAAGATTCCCTGTTATTGAGAAATAGCCTTTGAACAGAAGAAAAAGCAGAAAAATATCCAATATAAAAGCAGCTGCAAGAGGTCCGACTATCTTCAACTGAATTTTGTAATTATATGCAGGATTATGAAGATTAAGGTATGATTGGGATATCAATAATATTGTAGTAACAGACAGCAGTGTAATTATAGAAAAAAGTAAAAAGCGGGCTCTGTTTTTAACAGTATAGCTTGAAGAGTCATACCTGTAAAGCAGCTTGTCAATTGTTCTATTTATCAATTTTTAACCCTGCACAATCAATCCAAAAACATGGATTGAATAAATTGGTATTATGAGAACCTATAAAAATTAGTTTTATCAGATTAAAAATATATATAAAACTAATTTTTCCCATTGATGTGAACCCAAGGGAATGTCAATAAAATGTTTTATCGGGATTCCCTTATAAGATTTCATTTAAAATTATCGTAATAAACAGCAGATATCAACTTTTTTTTATAACCGGAAGCAAAATTAATTTATTGCTTATAAAAATAATTAATATGGATAGAACTTATTAAATCTGTGCCTTGATGCATTTTACTTTATGGGATTCAGTCCCGGCGTATTGAATTTCTGATTTTAAACATTCATCAGCGCCTATGGGGCACCTTGGATGAAAAGGACATCCGGTAATATCATAAGTAATGGACGGCACTGTTCCCGGAATTGTCTGCAGAGTTTCTTTGAAATCACCTATTTCAGGAACAGCATTAAAAAGACCAGTTGTATATGGGTGAACAGGATTTTTAAAAACCTCTTCTGCAGGGCCTGACTCAATAATCTCACCCGCATACATAATCGCTATGTCATCTGCAATTCCTGATACAACGCCGAGGTTGTGAGTGATAATAAGCAAAGACATTCCCATCTCTTCCTGAATTTTCAGCAGCAGATCGAGTATCTGCGACTGTATTGTAACATCAAGTGCAGTAGTGGGTTCATCAGCTATGAGTATTTTTGGTGATGCCGCAAGAGCCATTGCAATCATAATGCGCTGTCTCATACCGCCTGAGAATTCGTGAGGATATGAATCAAATCTTTTCCCTGGATTCGGGATTCCTACAGATTTAAGAAGATCAACTGATTTTTCCCGTGCTTCCTTTTTTGTCATGCCGAGATGCAGTATTAGACTTTCGCTTATCTGGTATCCGGCAGAAAAAACTGGATTCAGAGAGGTCATAGGCTCCTGAAAAATCATTGCAATTTCTTTTCCCCTGATTTTTCTGATTTCATTATCGTCTGCTTTTAAAATATCAGTTCCTTTATAGAAAATTTCACCCTGGATAATTTCACCGGGCGAAGAAACAAGTTTGAGAATTGAAAACGCAGAAACAGATTTTCCGCAGCCGGATTCGCCTACCAGACCGAGAGTTTTGCCAGGCTTCATATCAAATGAAACTCCCCGCACAGCGCGGACAGTTTCATGAGGAAGATTAAAATTTACCTTTAAATTCCGGACTGAAAGGAAAGGAACAGGGGAGCTCATGTGATATTCCTGTTGGCTCTCTTAATTAAAAACCCTCGGTTTTCAAGAGAGGTTTGAATTTCATTAAAATCCGGCTCATCCATTAAAAACTTATAAATAGTAGAATTTTTATACGCAAGCAGCTCAAGCTTTTTAACATGAATTGCACCAATCTGCCCGGGCTCTGTTTTTACAGGACGCTTTTCATTAGTTGTTGCAAAAGCAATTTTTTTTACGCCGATTGAGATCAGCTCGCTTATAAATTCTTCCATTTTATCAAAAACTATTTCTCTTTGCATGCCGATAAGTTTATTGATATACCGGGCATGTCAATAAAAAAACTTGTTTAATAATTTACGAAAAATCTTGACTAAAAAAATAATTAAAAAAGATGTTTACCTATGAAAAAAATAAAAATTTATATTAAAATAATTCTGTATTCGCTGATTATATTTATTGCAGTATCCTGCGCATCAGCCAGGGTAAACTACAATCTTAATGCCGGAAGCCCCAGAATAAAAACAGGGCTCGAAAATTTCCTGGAATGCTGTTCCGGCAAATATAAAAATAAAAAAATTCTTATAGCCACCAATCATTCGGGGGTAAATTCGAATCTGACGCAAAATATTATCCTTTTACGGAAAAGCGGAATTATAATTGAAAATGCTCTGGCTCCGGAACACGGCCTGTATGGAAATCAGAATGATTTCGACAGGAATCCATACTTTGAAGATACAAATTTTAATCTTAAAATATATAACATGCATAAGCTTAATTCAGATTCCCTGAAAACGCTGATTGCTGAAGCGGACTGTGTTTTTTTTGACATTCAGGACATGGGTATGAGATGCTATACATATATCAGCAATTTAAAAACAATTATTGATGCAATGGACGGGAGCGGGAAGGAGCTTGTTATTCTCGACAGGCCGAACCCGATTTCCTTTCTGAAAACAGACGGGGCGTATCTTGATCAGAAATTCAGAAGCAGGCTCATTGCAGAATTTCCAGCTCCATTCATCTACAATATGACACTCGGTGAATCCGCTCTTTATTACAAAACTGAATTCGGTAAAATATTAAAAATAAACGTTATAAAACTGAAAGGTTTTTCAAGCGGTATGAAATTCAACGAGACCGGCCTTCCGTGGGTTCTTCCTTCTCCAAATCTGCCGACTTATGAATCTGCAATAGTTTATTCAGCAATGGTTCTGCTTGAAGGAATTAATTTTTCCATTGGACGCGGAACTGCGAAGCCTTTTGAATTTATAGGAGCTCCGTGGATTGATCCTGTAAAGCTGACTGCTGAACTTGAATCGATCGGATTAAAAAATTTTAAATTCATGCCTGTTTATTTCAGTCCGACATTCAGCAAATACAAAGGGGAACTCTGCGGAGGAACACAGATTTTCTATACTGGCGGTGATTTCAGTCCAACAGAAACAGCATATAAAATAATAAGCAAACTCATAAAAAATTATCCGCAGATAAAATGGGAATCCCACAAAAATTATTATTCAATTGATAATCTTGCAGGCACTGATAAATTCAGGACTTTTATTGATTCAGGAAAAGAATATGTGGAATATTTTAAAGAAATATCGCCTGGTTTAAAAAAATTTGATAAGATCCGGAAAAAATACGAGCTATACTGACTCAAAATTAATCCCCGGCTTACTCTACGAGGATAACGATATACTTATTGCAGACAAACCTGCAGGGATGCTTTCACTGGCAGACAGCACAGGACGAGAGTCTTTAAGCGCATTGATAGAAAAATATCTGAAAAAAACATATTATGATATAAATTTATACCATGCGCCCATTCACAGGCTTGACCGTCCAGTATCAGGAACAATGCTTTTTGCAAAAACACCGGAAGCAGCAGGCAGACTCTCATCCGACATGAAAAATGGAAAAATTGATAAATATTATTTTGCACTTGTTAACACTATTCCTGTAAATACCGGAGATAATGGATGGAAAACACTTGATCAATACTATGTGCGTAAAAGAGACAGGGCATATATTGTTGAGCAAGGCACACCACGGGCAGCTTCTGTATCACTAAAATACCGAATACTGCAAAATTATGGTAAATACAGCTTAATGTTAATTAAACTCATTACAGGGAAGCGCCACCAGATACGTGTGCAGCTGTCATCTCTTGGTATGCCAATTGCAGGTGACAAATTTTACGGTTCATACGAAATTTTTGAAGATGGTATAATCTGCCTGCATGCCTTGCGCATTGGATTTTTTCATCCTATATCTCAGAAGAGCATCATTATAACAGCTCCGCTTCCTCCTCACATTGTGGAGAGAATTGACAACCTGGATTTACTTAAAAGATTAGATGATTTGAAAATATAAGCTGCAGTTATGCCAGCAGATAATATGCTAAAAAATCTGAAATGATTTATAATCATCTTCTAAAAGAATTTTCGAAAATCTTTTTTATGTCTTTTTCTTCAGGCTTCGGCATTGTATTTTTTATATTTTTTGCAGTCATTGCGGTTTTAGTAAATTCTTCAATTTCTTTTTCTGAGAGAAATTCTTTTTTTCCGAATAATTTATCTAATACAGTGCCGAATTCATCAACACTTTTCATTCCTGCTGCATCTATGATATGTTTAACCTTTTCTGATGCAGGTTCAAAAAATTTCAGGTAATGATACAGTACAAGACCATTTGCCCTTCCATGATCAATATTCCTGTGATAAGTGAGAGGATACCCCATAGCGTGTACTGCAGTTGTTCCTGTATGGGCTATAACAATCCCGGCAAGCATAGAAGCATATAGTAATTTTTCTCTCACTTCATATTTTACTTTTATTTCTTTAAGCTCAGACATGCATTCACCTATCAGTCTTATACTTTCCAATGCATAAGACGTTATTACTTCAGTGGCCCTGATCGAGAGGTAACCTTCAATTGCATGGGATAAAGCATCAACAGCAGTGTTTACTGTAATTTCTGCGGATAAAGAATCTGTATAGTCCGGGTCAAGAAACGCCGCCTGAGGAAATATTGATTCAGAGCCTATACTTCTCTTATTGCTTATCTTGTTATATGTCAGTATTGAATATGGTGTGACTTCACTCCCTGTACCCGAAGTTGTAGGTATTGCAGCAACAGGAAGAGGTTTGATATTATATACACCGCCGAATAAAGTTTCGTCATCTATATCATTAACAGCAAGAATCGCGATTGCTTTTGCAGCATCAAGAGGCGAACCTCCGCCAATACCGATTATAAAATCCGCGCCGGATTCTCTTGCAAAGATTGCAGCTTCACAAACATTTTCTACAGTAGGATTCGGTTCAATTTTATTATAATGCGCATAGGATATTTTTACATTCTCAAGAGCTTTTTTTACATCAGCAAGAGATCCGTTTTTTTCAGCGGATTTCTTCCCTGTTATTATTAAAGCCTTTTTCCCAAACATTGAAAATTCCCGTGAATTTTTTTCAATGCAGTTTTTTCCGAAAAAAACTTTAACCGGCATAAAGTATTTGAAATCCATAAAATCTCCCCCTGGGTTTAATACAGTTATTTTAAATTTTTGAATATAATGGACACAGCCTGGATTCACCTGCTGCAAAATTTCTGCAAACCATCGGGCGTGTTTTATAAATTCTGCAGGTATATATTTCTTTATCAATCAAAGCGCAGGAACATGGAATCACAGGATTTCCGTCAGATGAGATAATATTATCACCTGCCCAGATCCGGTTCTCACCGCATACTATTTCTAAAATATCTGTTCTGTTTTCATGCTGCCATCGTTCAATATCCTCATTGCCCGCGTAAGCATAAAAGTCTGTCTGACAGCAATTTCCGCAGCGGATGCATTCTTTTTTCATTATTGTTTAACTTATGTTAAATTTTTAATATTAAGAGGGTCAGAGCTTCACTTATAATTTTGAGGGTCAGAGCATCCTATTTTAAAACCATTATTTTTTAAAAATTGCACTTTTAGTTTCAAGATGTGAATAAATAATATTACTTATTAATAAAAAATATACAAATATTAAAAAATAAACATTTAATAAAGCTGCTCTGACCCCTTTCAATTCTAGTGCCAATTCAGAATGCTCTGACCCCCTATACTTTCTAAGCCATTACTGATGCTCTGACCCCAAATTCCCTAAAAATACAGCTGAAGTGCTGCATATAACATTGGGTGATTATTCAAATTCTGAAAGTCTGACGAATTTCCTGCGAACACGAAACCGAACATACCGCCTATAACAGCATCAAGATTTTCCATTACATTATATTTTAATGATAGTGTCATAAACAGGCCGTTTCCCTGAAAGTCGTAAATTGTAAAAAAATCGCCCCGGAGCAAAGGAAGAAATTCATAACCAATGGCAAGTCCAAGAAAATGCTGATTAAAAGTAAGAATCTGATTTGCAAATTTATAGTAATTGCCCTGATTAATGCCTGTGAAAATGCTCTGAGTAAAGGCGGACTTCAGGGAACTGTTAGCATTCATGCCGTTTCCATTATAAAAATATTCGCCTGTAATTGAAAGTCCGAACTGAAAATTATATTCATAACCTGCATTCAGCTGAAAATACCAGTTTTTATCTTCCGGATATGAAAAAAGAAGCGCGCCCCTGAGGATACCCTTAAAAAAAACTGAAGACACGTCTATACCTGCAATGCCTTTTCTTGCAACCCATCCTCCCATGACAGCAACGTCAGTTTCGGAAAAAGTTGTTTTAAAACGCGCTACGCTATTGCCGTTTATATACTGAATATCATTTATATTATCAAACATCCTCTTCTGGTCATACACAAGCGTCAGCTCAGTTTTTTCATTAAAGAAAACATCCATTTTAACTGCGTCGGTTCCCTGCTGATCCTCAGCACCTTCAACATATGTTGGAGATACAGGGTTCAGAATATCAAGCGGGTTCCACAGCTTGCCGCTTCCGAATCTGATCTGCTGACGTCCTATTGAGAAAGTAAATATCGGCAGATTCAGTTTCAGATATGCTCTGTGAAGTTTTGTTCTATATAAAATGCTGTTATCATCATACGGGGTCCATGAAGGCTGAAACAGATTGTTGTACTGCGATGGCTTCCAGGTGCTGTTGAATTCCAGACTCCTGTTGAAAGTGCTCATAACAACTTCATTATCCCAGTCTGCATGTATAATAAGGCCGTTTGAAATCTGCAATTCCGGCGACAGTCTGATCCTCTGCATGTTTGATATCAGATTTTTAAAACTTCCCGGCATCTCAACAGGCGAGCCTGAATAGTTATCAGTACTGGTATACATGAACAGGTCTTTAAAATATCCGGAGAATTTAAACTTTACGCCTTTTTCCTCAACGAAATCCTTCGAATCCCCGGTTTCAGTTTTTTCCATATCTGCCTGAGTGTCCTCCTTCTCCTGTGCAAAAACAGAAAAAGAAAACAACAGAAGAAAAATTATTATGCCTGATTTTAAATTCATGGGAACTATTTTCTTGCCTTCCCGGACTTGTCAGAAATTATTTCACCGTCTATCAGATTGATGAGCCTCGCAGCCCTATTCATTACCATTGGATCATGCGTTGAAAATACAAAGGTAATTTTTTTACGGCTGTTCAGCTCATGCATAAGATCAAGTAAATCTGCTCCTGTTTTCTGATCCAAATTCGCTGTAGGTTCATCTGCAAGAATGAGGCCGGGCTCGGAAACAATTGCCCTTGCAACTGCAACTCTCTGCTGCTGTCCGCCTGATAGTTCTTTCGGCAGTCTGTTGATTTCTTTTGCCAAACCTACCTCTTTAAGTATAGCCTCGGATCTGCCGCGCCTTTCTTTTTTATCAACACCCTGCAGAAGCAGAATGTATTCAACATTCTCTACTGCAGTAAGAACCGGAATCAGATTATAAGCCTGAAAAATAAATCCTATTTTATTCAGGCGCATATCTGACAGAGCTCTCGGAGAAAGCCCGGTAATTTCCGTATTATCAATTTTTATTGATCCGGAAGTAGGCTTATCCAGTCCGCCTATTAAATTAAGAAGCGTTGTCTTGCCCGAGCCGGATGGGCCTGCCAGAGCCGAAAATTCTCCTTTTTTAATTTTAAGAGAGATATTCCTGATCGCATCAACAGCCAGACCGTTTGTATTATATGTTTTTCCAAGTGTGCTTATTTCTATTAGTGACATATCATTCTCCTTTAAATAAAATTTAACGCATCAAGCGGTTTTATTTTTGCAGCCTTCCTTGCCGGGAATAACGCTGCTGTTACACCTGTAAAAAATATGATTATGAAAGAATTTATAATATCTGTAGCCTTAATGTATGGATATATAATGTTTCCTGTACCCATAACCCTCTTTGCATCAGCAAACAATGACATATCAATACCGGTATATGACAGGATACCTACTATAACGGCGCTCGCAACTATACCCATTGCAAGACCTGCCAGACACAGATTTAGAGACTCAAATATTATCATGAAAAAAATCCTGGAAGGACTTGTTCCAATTGACTTCATTACGCCTATCTCGTGGAATCTTTCCATAATGGACATGATCAGAATATTTGCCACTGAAAAAATTACAGTAATGAATATTATGCCGTATAAGAGAAATAAAATTGCCTCAATTGCAATTATAAAGTCCTCCAGTTCCGGAGCCATGTCTTTCCATGAAAGAATTTCAAGACCTGGATTGCCAATTCCTGATATGAGAGTTTTTTTCATTGAATCAGCAATGTTTTTGTTATTTAGAATAATTGTAATCTCCGAGATATTATTTCCAAGACCGGTAATTCTCTGCAATTTTTTTATTCCAACATATACCACAATTTTATCAACTGATTCAAAAGGTGATTCATAGATTCCTTTGACTATAAAACCTTCGCCTGCTATATCGTCTTTCAAATTCTGAAAATTCAGCACAAGCTTATCTCCAATTACAAGATCAAGCTTTTTAGCCATGGATTTTGAAATAAGTATTGATGTCCCGGCAGGATCATCAAGATATTTACCGCCGTCTTTGGATAAAATGTATTCATGTATTTTAGAAACAGTTTTTTCACGGGCAGGATCAATGCCAATAATCATAACACCTCTGGCTGTTTCACTTGACCGAACCATACCCTGAATTTTTATCTTAGGAGCATACGTTTGAGAAATTTTGCTAACGGATTTCATAATTTCTTTATCCGGATTAAAATTGAACTCAAGTTTACCGTTTTCCTGAAATCCTTTTTTATGAATAGCAATGTGGCCGATAGAAGTGCTTATTGTATTATCTATCACCTGCGTACCAACACCATTCATTATAGACACTATAAAAAGTGTTCCAAAAATTCCAATTGCCATTGAAGACATAACAACCATTGATCTTCGTCTGTGCCTCCAGATATTTCTCCAGCTGAGTAGAATAAAAGTCCACATAATCATCTCCTTTTTATAAATGCCTTATTGCTTCAACTGGCCTTAAATGCGCTGCTTTTCTTGCCGGAATAATGGAAAATGATATTGAAACAGACAATAGTAATATTGAAGTTACAAAGAAAGCAAGAAGGGTAAGGTCTGGCTGTATTATCAGCGGATAAATATTACCCAGTTCTGATGTAGATTCCTTAAACTTCGCTCCAAGGTCAATCGGATTGATGGAAAAATGCCGGCACACAAGACTTCCAGCTAAACCGCCTAAAATCAATCCCATGAATGTAATATAAACGGATTCAAACAGGACTATTGCCGTTATCTGCCCGGGTCTGGTTCCAAGTGCGAGCATAACTCCAAACTCTCTGATCCTCTCAAAAACCGACATCTGTATTGTATTTAACACAGTAAAGGCTACTATCATAAAAAGAATAAAATCCATTATTTTCCTGGAGGCCCTATTAGACGTAATCATCTGGACTGTGTCCGGCATGAGTTCTTTCCAGCCGGGAACATCAAGTTTTGAGCTGTCGATATTTTTTAAAAGCCTTTCTCTAACATCATAAACAGTATTTATCTTTTTTACTTTAATAACAATGGAATTGACAAGATCATTCATGCCGAATGTCTCAGCAGCCTGTGCTATGGGCATAATAATGAGAGATGAATCATTTCCCAGGTTTCCTGTTTTAAAGATTCCAACAATTGTCAGACGCTCTGCTGCAAATGAACCATCTATAGTCTGCGATGAAAAAATAGTTTTGTCGCCAATTTTTACGCCCAAATTTTTCGCAAGGGTCTGGCCTATAATTATCTGCTGCGAATCTCCGGATTTTAAATAACGTCCTCCGGGAAGCATGCATTTATAAATATTCGTTATTGTTTTTTCCTTATCAGGGTCAATTCCCTGCACCATAACTCCGGATATAGCCTTCTTGAAAGAAATTAGTCCGCCTGCATGTATACGTTTTGTATATGATTCTATGTCCTTGTCATTTTCAATAGCATTTATAAGTCTTTGCTCAGGAGTAAAAGCATATTCAGCTCCCATGTTCTCACTGAAACCCCTGGCCTGAACCTGCAAATGCCCGGTATTCCTTGTTACCTGATTATCTATCATCTTGTTGAACATGCCCTCGCCTACTGCATCGTTAAATAAAATCATAAAGAATCCAATGATAATCGTAAGAAGAGTTAGAATTGTTCTTCGTTTATTCTTCCAAACGTTTCTCCATGCGAGCATTGGTACAAGCTTGAGACTGTTATTCTTCTTCATGGCAGTTTCCTCTTCAATTTTTTTCATAGTGAAGATCAATGCATAAGTAACAGATTTTTCTTTCTGCCTAAACCTACTTTTTCTTTAAATTCTGCAGAGAAAATATTCTATCTGGAATTGGAACGTTGAACTGAGTATTCTTTATTTCCATGAGGGTATACCTGTCCTCTTCCTTACCCATGGTTTTAATTTTATAAACTGCAGGAATAACCCGGTCATGCATTTTTTTAAATTCCGAGAATGTCCAAATTCTCTTCATTACACCGTGTTCGTTGAAAAACTCCTGCTTCACTGGTAAAGCATCATTAACTCTTGCAAAATATATAATTTTACCCCAAACAACAGCTGCATTCAGTTTAGGCTTCAGTTCAATTTTCCAGCATTCGTGTCCGTCAATTTTTTCCTTGCCGGCAATTGAATGGTTATAGTCATCAAGAATGCTCGATTCTTTAACAATATCATCATTGGTAAAATCCGTTCCCATCCACGATTGCAGCATCATTGAAGGGGATATTTTCATTTCCTGCTGAAGTTTCGGCATAAAATGATACATGTCTTTATTTATCTTAAGAAACCTGTTACCAGCGTCTTTTTTCGGAGCAATTATTTCAGAAAAGGAACGTTTCCTCAGCCTGTCATCCCACATCTTCGTCTCCATCTGCCTTGTCCATTTCGAATTTTTTATTGTTATTAATATGTGAGACACCTGAGTATTTCCCCTCATGGCATCCTCTCCTTTTTTTATTATTTCCTTCGCGTTTTGCCCAAATAATGTTTGGGATATTAATATTACAGACATTGTAAAAATTAATTTTTTCATTCAGTCCTCCATACTTATAATAAAGACACACTACTTTACTAATTTAGAAAACTTATTATTCAAAACTGATTTTTTCTGTTGTTAAGTTAACGCATGATTATGTTGTTAGCTTTATCATATTGTTCATTTTTATTGCATTCTAATTTATAAAGTTTAAAAACTTAATTTGAATTTGAAGAGTTATACTTTATTCCATCTTACTTAATTAGAGTCTTCTTGACAAACTTTGAAGCTTTGTCAAGTAATTTTTAACCAATATTTGACCAATATAAGTCATGAATATGTTATTATACCTGAAGCAATTGAAGTAATATCTGATTACTTAAGAAGGGCTATGAAGCGAAGCCTTCAATATCTATTTACAAATAAACAGATATTGAAAACAACAGAAGAAAAATTATTATACCTGATTTTAAATTCATGGGAACTATTTCCTTGCCTTCCTGGACTTGTCAGAAATTATTTCACCATCTATCAGATTGATGAGCCTCGCTGCCCTATTCATTACCATTGGGTCATGTGTTGAAAACACAAAGGTGATTTTTTTACGGCTGTTCAGCTCATGCATCAGATCAAGTAAATCTGCTCCTGTTTTCTGATCCAGATTCGCTGTAGGTTCATCTGCCAGAATGAGGCCGGGCTCGGAAACAATTGCCCTTGCAACAGCAACTCTCTGCTGCTGCCCGCCTGAAAGCTCTTTCGGCAGTCTGTTGATTTCTTTTGCCAAACCTACTTCTTTAAGAATAGCCTCGGATCTGTCTCGCCTTTCTTTTTTATCAACACCCTGAAGAAGCAGTATGTATTCAACATTCTCAATTGCAGTAAGAACCGGAATCAGATTATACGCCTGGAAAATGAATCCGATTTTATTCAGCCGCATATCAGACAGAGCTCTCGGAGAAAGCCCTGTAATTTCCGTATTATCAATTTTTATTGATCCGGAGGTCGGCTTATCAAGTCCGCCTATTAAATTAAGAAGCGTAGTCTTGCCCGAACCGGATGGGCCTGCCAGAGCCGAAAATTCGCCTTTTTTAATCTCAAGAGAAATTCTTCTGATCGCATCAACAGCAAGGCCGTTCGTATTATATGTTTTAACAAGTGTGCTTATTTCTATGAGGGACATGTCAGTCTCCTTTAAATAAAATTTAACGCTTCAAGCGGTTTTATTCTTGCTGCTTTTACAGCAGGATAAAGCGCTGCAGTTACAGCTGTTATAAGTATTATCATAAATGATATAACTATATCCATGGTTTTGAGATATGGATATAAAATGCTTCCAGAACCGTATACCCTCATGGAATCAGCAAACATTGACAGATCAAGTCCGTTAACAGACATGATGCCTATAAAGATTACACTGGCTGTCATACCGAAAGCAAGACCTGCAAGACAAAGGTTAAAAGCTTCGAACATTATCATGAAAAAAATTCTGGAAGGGCTTGTGCCTATGGATTTCATTACACCGATTTCATGAAATCTTTCCATAATGGACATTATAAGAATATTTGCCACTGAGAAAATTACTGTAACGAATATTATCATAAAAAAAATATACATCATCTGATCAAAAAGTTTAACCGCATTTACAACATCAGGAGCCATTTCCTTCCATGTGAGAATCTCAAGACCTGGATTTCCTATTCCTGAAACAATTGATTTTTTTACAGGATCAACAATATTTTTATCATTCAGAAGAATTGTAATTTCTGAAATATTATTACCAAGACCTGTTATCTTCTGAAGTTTTTTAATTCCAACAAATACCACGAACTTATCAATAGTTTCAAACGGAGATTCAAATACACCCTTCACAACAAGGCCTTCTCCGCTGATCTCATTTTTTCTGTCCTGAAGCATCAGCACAAGCTTGTCACCTATAACAAGATCCAGCTTCTTTGCCATTGATTTTGAAATCAGAATTGAATTCTCCGACGGATCATCCAGATATCTGCTTCCGTCTTTTGATGAAGTGTATTCATGAATTTTAGAAACAGTTTTTTCCCTCTCAGGATCAATGCCGATGATCATAACTCCCCTGGCAGTTTCACTTGATCTCACCATGCCCTGGATCTTGATTTTCGGTGCGTATGCACTGGATACAGATGCAACATTTTTTATTATTGTTTTATCCGGATTGAAATTAAATTCCAGCTTGCCGTTATCCTGAAATCCTTTTGCGTGAACAGCAATATGTCCGATAGATGTGCTTATTGTGTTATCGATCATCTGCGCGCCAAGGCTGTTCGTAAAAGCCATGGACAGGAGCATCCCGAATATGCCTAAACCAATTGAAGATATCACGACAATTGACCTTCTCCTGTGTCTCCAGATGTTTCTCCAGCTGAGCATTATAAATGTCTGCATATAGCGTCTCCTTTACAGATGCCTGATGGCTTCAATAGGCCTGAGCTGCGATGCTTTTCTTGCAGGCATTATTGAAAAAATAACAGACAGAATTATAATAAGCAGAACTGTCACAGTCAGATTGAGCATTGTCATATCTGATGGAAAAAGTGTTGTGCTCATTCCGAATGCAGCCATCTCTTTTGAATAATCTCCGAAATTCAGCGGATTAACATAATAATACCAGCAGAGAATGCTTCCCCCGATCGATCCGAAAAAAACACCTATCAGGGATATTATGAAAGATTCAATCATTACTATGGACATTATCTGACCCGGCCTTGTGCCGAGTGCGAGCATCACACCGAATTCCCTTATCCTTTCAAAAACCGTCATCTGAATTGTATTGAGCACTGCAAATGCGACTATCATGAATAGAATAAAATCAAAAATGTAAGTGCTGATATCGTCCATGGTGATGTACTGGACAATATCAGGCATAAGCTCCTTCCATCCAAGCACATCAATTTTTGATTTATCAGCATTTTTCGCAAGCCTGTCCCTTACATTGTAACAGTCTTCAATTTTTTTTACCCTGATGGTTATGGAATTGATGTAGTCGTTCATGCTGAAAGTATCTGCCGCCTGCTTTATAGGCATTAAAATAAGCGCACTGTCATATTCCATATTGCCTGTTTTGAAAATGCCTACAATCGTAAGATGTTCCGCAGCAATTGAGCCATCAAATCCCTGGGATATCAGAGCTGTTTTGTCTCCAGGTTTGACCCCCATATTTTTTGCAAGTGTCTCGCCGATTATAATGTGCCTTGAGTCATTTGATTCAAGAAATCTTCCTCCAGGCAGAATGCTTTTATATATGCTTGATACGGACCTGTCTTTCACAGGATCAATTCCCTGAACCATGACACCTGATGTTGTATTCTTAAATGAAATCAGGCCCCCTGCGTGGATACGTTCGGCATAGCCTGCAATATCCTTGTCGTTTTCAATTGCCTCCATGAGTTTGCCGGCAGGCACAAAAGCATCTTCAATTCCTTTGTTTTCCCAGAAGCCCCTGGCATGCACCTGTATATGACCAACATTTCTGGAAACAGTGTCCTCTATCATCTGGTCATGACCGCCTTTTGCAAATGCATTGAAAAAAATTATCATTATGCATCCGACAAAAGTTGTAATTAGAGTAAGTACAGTACGCCTCTTGTTCTTCCACACGTTTCTCCAGGCAAGCATTATTGCCAGTGACATATTTTTTTCTTTACCCATAACTACTTCCTCTTCAAATTCTGCAGTGCGAATATTCTGTCAGGGATTGGAATATTGAACTGGATATTCTTAATTTCCATCAGAGTGTACCTGTCCTCTTCCCTGCCTACTGTTCTCATTTTATAAACAGTAGGAACTACCCTGTCGTGCATCTTTTTAAAACCGGAGAAGGTCATGAATTTTTTTATTACGCCGTGTTCATTATAAAACTCCTCCTTCACAGGCAGAGCGTCGCTCACTCTTGCAAAATAAACAATCTTGCCCCACACAACTGCTGCATCCGGTTTAGGCTTCAGCTCAATTTTCCAGCATTCAAAACCGTCAATCTTGTCTTTGCCGGCAATTGAATGTGTATAGTCATCAAGTATGCTCGATTCCTTTACTATATCGTCATTGGTAAAATCAGATCCCATCCACGACTGAAGCATCATTGATGGAGATATTTTTATTTCCTGCTGAAGCTTGGGTATAAAATGAGTCATGTTTTTATCAATCAGCAGAAATCTGTTTCCGGAATCTTTTTTCGGAGCAACAATTTCCGAGAACGAGCGTTTCTTCAGCCTGTCATCCCAGCTTTTCATCTCCATATGCCTGGTCCATTTCGGATTTTTAATAGTGATGGTCATGAGAGATACCTGTGTATCACCTCTCATTGCCTCTTCAGCTTTTCTGATTATTTCCTTTGCGTTCTGGGCAAAAAGTGCCTGCGAAATAAAAAGAAGTGCAGCAGCAAGTAAAATTTTTTTCATTAAGTCCTCCGGATTTTTTAAATTAAGAGCATTAAATTCAATTTTATTTCAGTCAAATGCCTACCAGATAAACGGAATGAGCCTGTATTTAACCCTGTTTGTGTAATCAATGTAACCATCAAGTCCCTGTGTTAAAACATCCTCTTCATTTTTAATCCTGTATGCCAGAGTAAAAGGAAAAGTTAATGCAGGTATAAGGGCGTAATATGATCCAAGCACAAGCGGTGTAAAAATAAAAATGATAAGCATAAATGAATACATGGGATGCCTCACAACACTGTAAAAACCGGTATCTATAATTTTCTGCTTATCCTGAACTTCAATTATCCTTGATGCATAGCTGTTCTGTTTCATTACATTAAAAACGAGAAAATATCCCAGAACAACCAGGAAAGTGGAAACTATTACCAGCCACATTGGTACATTTGACCATTGGAACCTGAAATCCAGACCGGGAATAATAAATTCAATAAGCATTATAATTGAAAATATCTTCTGAACAGACTTCTGCTCTTTTTGATTTTCTTTCATCCTCATTCTTTTTTCCAGAAGCTCCGGATCTTTTGTGATAAGATAAAAAAATACAAATATCATCGGAAGAAAAAATGCTCCAATTAAAATCCATCCGTTCCAGTAATATATTGTTCCAGCAGGAATGAACAATATGCATCCGATAATTATCAATGATCCAATGTACCTGGTCAATACTGTTACCAGAAGTTTTTTCATGTTAATGTTTGAATTTGCCTGCATATCGTCCCCCTTATATTTTTTTATATTTTAAAATGAAACTTCCTGAATATGCTCTGCAAAAATATCTGTAATTTTTAAATCTATTTTAATGCCCAGCACTCTTTTTAAAACATCCAGAGCGCCTTCAGCCCAGATTTTTAATTTCTCTGGATCTGTATCCATTTCCACCGATTCATGCAGATGACCGAATCCCACCACCAGAAACTGGGCTGCTACCTCAGCATTATCAACATTGAAAACTTTTTCATTGATCCCTTGCTCAATAACACTTTTAAACATCTCAACGAATTTTTTCGTTGTTTTTCTGGCAATTTTCTCATGCAGGGAAATCCTGTTCTTATCATGAATATACTCAACAAGATTTATATTCTGCCTCACCTCTGATTCATCAGTTAATGAAAAAAATATTTTAAGCTTTTCCAGAGAATTAATATCTTTACGGTTTATTTTTTCTTCAACCATTACGATTATCTTTTCCGAATACCTGTCGCATACTGCCTCAATAAGCTCGTCCTTTGATTTGAAATAATAGTAAAAAAGCCCCTGCGCCACACCAACTTCTCTGACTATTTCGTTAACGGATGTTTCATTAACCCCTTTTATTGAAAATAATTTTGCTGCTGCGTCTAAAATCTCTACTTTTCTTTCTTCAGGAGGTTTTGATATTCTGGCCATTTTTCCTCAAAATTTTCATTATTTTTACCATAATTTACATACTGACTGACTGTCAGTCAACTAAAAGTTTAAAAAAATTACAAAAAAAATCACTTTTGGATTAAATACATTTTTGCGGGGTCAGAGCATCAATCTATAAATAGTAAAATTTTTAATAAATTAACCCAAAAAACATCCGGAATTTAGATAAATAGTGATTATTTTTTTAAAAAATTTTCGGGGTCAGAGCATCATATTAATTTTATAATAAAAAAAACAAAAAAGCCTGAATAATGGATTATTTGCACTTTCCTTTCTATAAAATTGTTTGACTACAAACATATAAATTTTCATATTTTAATTCATTAATTTTGTCTTAAAAAATATAAATCACAAAATATAAATACGAATATATCAAAAATCAGACCACACAAAGTAAAACGGAGATTTAAATGAAAAAAATACTGATTGCGCTTCTTACCTTACTCATATTAACAAACGCGCATGCAAAGGTGGAAAAAGTGAAAAATGTCCTTATTGTATATGCTTCTTTTAAAGGTTCAACCAGAGAAACAGCTGAGTTTATGAAAAAAGAACTTGAAAGTAAAAAAATCAATGTCACAATATCACAAGCCTCACAGGCTAATGATAATTTGTCCAAATTTGATCTCATAATACTTGGTTCAGCCATCAACGGCGCAAAACCTCACCCTGAAATGCTCGCTTATGTCGAAAAAAACCGTGAATCATTAAAAAAAGCAAAAACAGCTGTTTTTATTATGTGCGCAACAATTACTTCGGAAAAGAAAAAAATCAGGGATAAGGCGGAACTTTACCCGGACCAGATAGCAGTTGGTTTCACTCCTGTTTCCAAAGCTGTATTCGGCGGTATGATAACTCCTCCTAAAAACCGTTTTGAAAAATTTATGGGCAGTTTGTTTTTAGGAATTGAAAAATTTGGAGATTTCAGGGATTGGGAGAAAATAAAGAAGTGGGTATTGGATCTGATTTAATTCCAGTAAAGGTTCAAAATTTTGAACCTTTACTGCCGCATAACTGGGTTATCTAAACAACGGTGCGAGCTTTTTAAATTCAGGTGTTGCAGCATCCTCAATTATCATAAATGCGATTGTTTCTGCCGGATATACAAGCGCGCCTGCATTTGCAAGAGCTTTCATAGCAAAAGCCCAGTCTGATTTTCTGCGCGACATAACTGCATCAGAAGCTACAGCAACCTTATACCCCATGTTCATAAGAGAAAGAGCAGTTTGAAATACGCAGATATGCGATTCTATTCCGCAGAGGATTATTGTTTTTTTATGCAATGCTTTAACCGCATCATATATACTGTCATTTTTCATGCAGTCAAAAGTTGTTTTATCAAATATGGGAGCGTAACCTGTTTTATCGTGAATGGCGCTTATTGTCGGGCCGAGTCCTTTTCTATACTGCTCTGTAACAATTACAGGAATAGAAAAAACAGAACATGTTTCAATCAAAATTGAAGAATTTTTCACCATAGATAATCTGATCTTTTCATTCATGGTATCGAAAAGTTTTTCCTGAATGTCAATAACAAGAAGTGCAGTATTATTTTTATCTATGAAAAAATTTTTCATCGCAATAACTCCTGGCCTATATCATTAATAATCTTGTCGCTATTGTCCCTGTTTATGCTTTTAATAACATTTTTTTTCTGTTTCGATGAGATATTCTCCCTTGGTCCTTTTTTGGAAAAATTCATCCTCACATCTCCGCTTGCGCACACATCGCATTCTTTCTCAGGAATATATCTCGGATTAAAAACTTCAGATAAAGTTTCCCTGCAGATAGACGAAGGCAGCATTCCCGACCTCTCGCATACTTTCCTCTCGGATAAACCTGCATATGACGGAAAATCAAGAACCTCCTGTTTATTCATTGCGCGTGACATGTAATCACCCCAAACCGGCGCAGCAACACCGCCTCCGGACTGGTTTATTCCAAGCGAAAGCCCGAGCTTATCATAGCCGATCCAGACTCCGGTAGTCAGCTGCGGAACAAATCCTACAAACCAAGCATCCTTCCAGTTATTGGTAGTACCGGTTTTACCGCCTGCAGGCCTTCCTGGGTTTGCAGCACCGCCTGTTCCTGCATTGATAACCGATTTCAGGATGCTAATCATGAGCTGGGCAGTTTCAGGCTTGATAATCTGAAGCGTGCCTTCCTTCTTTCTTTTCTCAATAATTTTATTAACTTCCTCTTCCCTGTTCTCTATAATTTTATCATCATTGTCTTTAATGTATCTGATGCTGAAAGGAATAACATCCTGTCCGCCATTTGCGATAACAGCATAAGCGCGCGTCAGCTCGTATGGAGAAACCTCAACTGATCCAAGAGCAATTGAAAAATCCCTTTTAATTCTTTTCCTGTCGATATTTAAAAGCTTCTGATAGTGTTTTGAAACATAATCTATTCCAATTTCATCAGCGATTCTGATTGATATAACGTTGATTGATAAAGCAAGAGCCTTGCGGAGCCGGACTAAACCGTAAAATTCTCCATCATAATTTTCCGGTATCCAGTCCCCTCCCTCATTATCCAGATAAACAATGGGTGAATCCAGAACTGCAGTTGCAGGAGTAAATTTTCCGCTTTCCATTGCAGCAGCATAAAGAAGCGGTTTAATCGCAGACCCGGGCTGCCTTCTTGACTGCATTGTGCGGTTAAGCTGATTCAGGCTTGAAAAATCGCTGCCGCCGATCATTGCTTCAATGTATCCAGTTCTGTGATCAATGGAAATTATGCAGCCCTCAACGCTCTGAAGCTCCTTGTCGTCGGCATAAGTCTGTTTATACGTATCAAGAAACTTGCTAACGTTATCAGCTCCAACGAGATAGTTGATAACTTCAAGCTCCTCCATGACTGAATCTCTTATTTGGGTATTAACCTTCAGATTTTCCCGCGAACCTTTTTTGCTGAAGAGATTAATGCTGAACAGATCTGAAAGCAGGGAAATTTCATCAGCGAAATTATCTGTTATATAATCTTCATTTCTGAAAGATAAAGATGCAGAGGATTTTGTCTGATTCACAAGAGCTCTGCGCAGAATATTCTGCCCGGCTTCCTGCTTGTTGATATCAAGAGTTGTGTAAACCGAAAGACCTTTCTCGTAAACCATCTCCTGACCGTATTTTTTTATCAGCTCACGTCTGATATATTCAGAAAACCACGGCGCTCTGTCAACCCTGTTGCTGAAAGCAGTAGCAGTAGGCGGCATATCGCTTATATCTTTTAAAAACTTCGGCCAGAAATTCATAAATGCAGTCTCAGCTTCATCAACTGTTATATAACCAAGCTCCACCATTTTAGCGAGAACTATCTTGTGCCTCTGGATTGAAGTTTTAGGATGCCTGATAGGGGAAAGCTTGTTCGGTGCAGACGGCAGTGTAGCAAGCAGCGCGCATTCAGCTGTATCAAGCTCCCAGACGTGCTTGTTGAAATAGAACCTTGCAGCAGTTTCAACACCATAGGTTCCGTGCCCCAAAAAAATCTGATTGAGATACATTCCCATTATTTCTTCTTTGGAATAGGTTGCCTCAATCATAAGAGAAATAAAAGCTTCCTTGATTTTTCTATATAAATTTCTCTGTCTCGTTGTAAGCATGATTTTTGACAGCTGCTGGGTTATTGTACTTCCGCCCTGCTTGATCCTGCCTGAAAAAATATTTATAAAAAAAGCACGGACAATTCCTTTAGGATTTATGCCGAAATGTTCATGAAATTCATTATCTTCTATCGCAATCACAGCATTCACAAGCTGTTTCGGTATTTTGTCATATGAAACAACTTCTCTTTTCTGCGTAAACAGTTCGGATATGAGAATCCCGTTCTTATCAAAAATTCTTGTAGTTACATTCGGCCGTACGCTTGAAAGGTTACGCACGTTTCTGAAATCAAGGAGTAGAATAACTATGAAAGTCACTATAAGTCCTGCGCCAATGCCGAAAATTATTGTTCTGTATTCGTAAAACAGGTCCTTTATATTTCTAAAAGAAAAATTTCTTATAAAATCAGCAATAGCTGACGGAATCTCAGTAAATCTCCAGGAAATGCTGATTCTCTTCATAGGATATCTTTTCAATGGAAATCGTGTCATAAAAACTCCGTTTACCTTTTTAAAGTATTGATTCACTTTAAATATGCAATTCTATCTGCCATTTATAAAAATTTGATAAAATATATAAAGAAAATTATGTTTTTCAAAAAAAATTAAAGAAAAGCAGAAAAACTGTTTTTTTTATAATTTCCCTAAAAAAAATCTATTTAATAGAAATACAGCTATTAAATATCATATTATTAAATAAATGCCTTTAAATAACTTTAATCGCCTATTACAGGTTTAACTATAATTCTTACCTGTGGTCGATTCTGAAAGTACATTAACCACGAAATCTATAAGGCTATCAAGGATGATGGCCGTCAAATTCAAGGAGGAAGTAGATGATTATAAATCACAATGTGGCTGCAATAAACGCTCACCGTACACTCAAATTCCATGATTGGAGCTTAACACACGATATCGAGAAGCTGGCTTCCGGTATGAGAATCAACAAAGCCGGAGATGATGCTTCAGGTCTTGCAGTATCTGAAAAAATGCGTTCACAGATTCAGGGTTTGAGACAGGCAGAAAGAAACACTGAAGACGGCATGTCAATGATTCAGACAGCTGAAGGGTATTTGAGCGAATCACAGCAAATTTTACAGAGGATAAGAGTTCTCGCAGTACAGTCTGCTAACGGAATCTATACAGCTGAAGACAGACAGCTCATCCAGATAGAAGTATCCGAACTTGTTGATGAAATTGACAGGATTACTTCACAGGCTGAATTCAACAAGATGAAGCTTCTTACAGGATCTTTCGCAAGACTTCATCCGACAGCATCCATGTGGTTTCATATGGGACCAAACATGCACCAGAGAGAAAGAGTCTTTATCGAGACAATGACCTCAGCTGCACTGGGACTTAGAAACCCGACAGTACTTACATTCATATCAATATCAACTCCGGGCAAAGCCAATGCAGTTATCGGCCTTGCTGATGAAGCTCTGAGAATAGTATCAAAACAAAGAGCAGACCTTGGAGCATATTATAACAGGCTTGAACATGCAGCTAAAGGTTTAATGAACGCATATGAAAACGTTCAGGCATCTGAAAGCCGCATAAGAGACACAGACATGGCAGAACAAATGTCATCATTCACAAGATACCAGATACTCAACCAGGCTGCAACAGCAATGCTCGCGCAGTCCAATCAGAAGTCTCAAAGCGTTTTACAATTATTGAAATAAAAACTGAGCCAACATCGTAGTACCATTCAAAAAACGCCGGAATCTCCCACCGGCGTTTTTATTTTTTAATCCCCACTTCAATTTTCCAATGCAGTTATATTAGAATATAAAAAAATCAGGAGATATGGGGATATTAAGAGATGAGGAGATTAATATTCATCCCCCCTATCTCTAAAATCTCCCTATCCCATTTTCTTGCACATAAATGCGGATAGAATTGAGGCCTAATGATGTTAAAGTTAGCAGGAATTATTGAACTTTTTTCCCGCATTCGGAACATGCTTTATCATGCAGTGAAATAACTCCATTGCAGCTCAAGCATTTCCATTTTGTTTTTTCTATTTTAAAAAAAAATTCAATTCCTTTATTTTTTACAGTATTGCTGTTTTCTATCAAACTTGCCTGATATCGCTTTATATAACTTTTATCAAGATTTTTTATTCTTTTACAGGGAAATCCGCTGCATTCATAACAATAAATAATTCCTTTTTCTCCAGCACAAATTTTAATTTCACAAATTTTGCACCGATCCGGTTTATCAGAATCATCACCAAGACACCCGCTGCATGGCTTTTTATTCTTAAGATGAACATAACAAACCATGCAATTCATCCCGCATGGTGCAAACATATTGTTCCCGATATCTGCTGGCATAATCATCTGTAATTCCATTTTTATAAAATAAAAAATTAACATCATTCATCTGATGTTTAATTATTCTATATATATTGATTATAAATATAAAAAATGGTATTAAATATATGCAAATATTTAATTATTTATCAGCGTTAATTTTACACCACTTCAATAGAAAAGTACAATTTTATTATATGTTTTTTGAATTTTTCATATTATTATTTTTTTAAATAATTGAATCAATATTATTTATTACATATTCATATAGAATACTTAATTTATTAAATGGTGAAACATTGTCAATTTTAACAAATTCCCCTGTAGCGTAATTTAAAGTCACCGATGTCCATGTACCTGTTTCTCCAGCCGGCACAAAAACTTCATTGTAGATATCAATCTGCTTATTGAAAATCTGAGCTACAAGTATATACTCCTGTTCATTAGTATTTGATAGAATAATTTTTATGTCAATATCCTTGAAATTATATTTCGAAACATCTATCGCATATCCATTATCTTCCGGTATGATTTGAAATTTTATTGTACAGCCTCCATTCGTTTCAAACAATATGCTTGTGATATTAGAATTATAGTATACCCGGTTATTCAAAGAATTATTATTCACAGTATCATTATTTTCGCAAGAAATGAATAATATAAAAGCCGCCAGCAGAGTAATTATTTTTTTCATTTTTTATTTCCAAAAAAATATTTTTTTCAACTCAAACAAACATTTCAAAATCCCATGTTGAAGGATTTTGAATATTCAAGATTATAGACGCTAATTCAACAGATCAATTTTCGAGATTTTGAATCTGTAATTGATGAATGATAAATTCCAAGAATACGGAAAGAATTAACAATTATATCTCACTTGTACTTATTTCCTTGGAAATCGTTTCTTCTATTCTTAAAAATATATTGAAAAACCCAGGGAAATTCCTATATTGTGATTATCTGCTCCGAATTCACTAAATTTATACCTATAAAATAATCCAGTATTTATTGATGAGTTATGAATGATATATTTTAATTTTAAATCTAATCCTGCATTAAAATAATAAGAATTCGACTTATAGGTATTACCTTGATTGTATGATTCATAAACTGAAAAAATATAATAAAAAGATCCTGACAAATCAAGAAATAAAGAATTGGGTGAAAGAGTAAATGCATAACCTGTTATTACTCCAGGACCTAAAAGCAATGAAATATACTTAGATGTATACAGCAAACCGGAAATATTGTAATATTCTCCATCACTATAAGATAAACCTATATTAGGTGATAATCCAATGTGTAATCCATCTGCTATAAAATAATGAATTATTGGATTAAAATTTAAATTCAAAGAATTTCCTCTTATGGCTGGAGTTCCAGTATAAGAAAATCCTATTGATCCCTCAATTTCAACAATCCCTTTTTTAGCATAAATTTTTTCATTTTTTTCTTCGGCAAATACAGGTTTTTCAATAAAAGCAACAAGAGATACAACGGTTAAGATAATTATAATACTTGATTTGAGAAAAACATTAATTATAAATCTAATCATTTAAATTCCCCTAATTTTTTTTTTAAGTCATTTATATTACATGATTTATATAAAATAGTGCAACTTTTTTATATAATTTTTATAATAAGTGACAATTAAAAAAAATGAAAAAATTCACAGCCACCTGTTTTCAATAAGAATAAATGTTACAGGAAGCTAAAGGCAGGTATATTTTTTCTTACAGGAAGTTAATCTGTCAATATATGTGCCAATGTCATGAAAATCTGTTCTTGTCTTTCCATCTGATAACAGGGTATGTTTATTAAATTTTAAAAATTAATTTTAATCCCTTATTGGCAATGGTAAAATTGACAGCGGATCGGCCTGTACACCTTTAACAACCAATGAAATATGAAGATGAGCACCGGTTGAAACTCCGGTAGAGCCGACCCTGCCTGACAGCTGGCCAGCCTTAACCATATCACCCTCTTTCACAGTTATACTGTTAAGATGCATATAATATGAAAAAATTCTGTTCCCATGATCAATCACAAGAAAATTACCTTCATAGTAAAGGTTCTCTGCAAGAACAACCCTGCCATCCATAATAGCAAAAACAGGAGTATTTAAATCACCCCTCATATCAAGGCCGTAATGAATCTTCTCACTGTCTTTCAGCCTTACATTTTTACCATTCTCCTTTTGAAAACGCTGGTATTTCCGCTTTGAATAGAAAGGTGAAGTAATAAAATGGTTATCCCTCGGATGCGCGGCAGAGCTTCCGATATAATCCGGACCCAGGGTTGCAAAAGCCCTGTTTTTTTTCTTCTGGCATGCTTCAATAAATGCTATAATTTCAGGTTTTTGCTGATAAGTCATATCTGAAAACTTCCCGAGATAAAGAGATTTTTCATATACAGGGAAATCGCTTTTAGCAATATTAATATCTTTTTTCAAAATACTCGCTCTGCCATTAATAGTATAACCCGCAGACATTTCATATTTTTTCAGCAGCTCTTCAGGAGGTATCACAAAAAAAGTTCTGTAGCCCCATGCTTTTTTAGTGAGAGCCTGCTCTCTGCCATTAACAAAAAGTTTTATATCTTTTATATTCTTTTCCTTATCAGATACGATCTGTATCAATTCAGCATAAACAAAATCGCCCTGAGCAAATTTTCTTGAAAATATATTCATTGAAAAATTTTCATCAAATATTTCAACTTTCATTGCTTTTGGAATTTTAAAATCCTTTGGAACAAATCTTTTACCGGTTTTATAGCCTTTTTCTTCTGCTTGAATAATATTGAAATTTCCCGGATTAATAATTTCCACAGATAGAATACTGATAAAAATAAATATTATTAAAATCCAGTTTCTATCTGTAATATGTTTTATTTTATTTTTCATTTGCATTAAAAAACCATCCATAATTTCATTTATAACAGTTTATGTTTTTGTTTAAAAATATTAACAAAAATCAAAACAAATTTTTCTTTACATAAATAGCAATTTTTTTTTAATTACCTAAAATTTATTTTAGAGAGGAATAATATGGCATATAAAATTGATCCTGCGAAATGCACAAATTGCGGAAATTGCGAGCCGGAATGCGCGGTTGAAGCAATAAAAGAAAAAGACGGCAAAAGAGTAATTGATGCCAATGAATGTATTGATTGCGGTGCCTGTGAATCAGTTTGTCCTGAAAAAGCAATATCCCCGGAGTGATATATAATCTCATAAAAAAGATTTTAATAGCGGACATGATGCTATAAAGCTTCTGTCCGCTATAGTATTTTTCTTACTCTTTTATATAATTTTTCCTGATATACCCGTTTAAAAATTCTTCAGGCGAATCAACTGCGTCAGCAGGAATAGTAAAGCTGTCCCTGTTCATAAGCCTTATCCCGTGATAATAATCTTTAAACAACTCATTGCATAAATTTTTTAATTTTATCTTTTTCTCTTTTGCAATACTGTTTAATTTCTCTACTGCTGTCTTTTCAAATTCCAGATATATGCCGTGTTCAGCAAGAAAACTTTTCTGAAAAAACTTAATCCCGTCTTCAACAAGCATTTCATCAAGAATTTTTAATGGCTCAGCTATAAGATTCTCATCAACATGCAGTTTTTTAATTTCAGTTGAAGGCAGACTTTTTTCAAATTTAACCAGCAGCTTTTCAAAAACGCTGAGCAGCCCCCTTGCACCGGTTTTTTCCTTATATGCCCTTGATGCGAGTATTCTTAAAGATTCATCACTGAAGCTCAATTCAATCCCATAAGCAAGAAAATCAAGTTTTTTGCCCTGAACAACGCTGCTGTATTTATTTTTCAGGATTTTATACAAACCATCTTCATTCAATTCATTAAGGATTACATAAACCGGAAGCCTGCCGACAAACTCGGATTCAAAACCAAACAGAATCAAATCTTCGGTTGTAATCTGTTTTAAGACATCCTGCTTATTCGGAGTTGAAGCAACGCTTTTTTCAAAGCCTATTGCATGCTTGTTCATTCTTTTATTTACAATTTCATCAAGCCCTCCGAAAGCGCCGGAAACAATAAACAGAATATTTTTTGTGCTGATCTTTCTGTGGCTGACCTTGCCTGTTCTCTGTGCTTCCATTGCAGCTTCCACCTGAGAAGCAAGATCATGAGGTGTCTTTAAATCTACATCAGATTCTTCCATAAGCTTCAAGAGATTACGCTGAACTCCGGTTCTTGAAACATCAGGTCCGTGCATGCCTCCGGAGGATGCGATTTTATCAATCTCATCAATATAAATAATTCCGTATTCAGCCCTTGCAATATCACCATCAGATTCATGAACAAGCTCTCGCACCAGATCTTCAACATCTCCGCCTACATAGCCTGTTTCGCTGAATTTTGTGGCATCTGCCTTAACAAACGGCACGCCTATTTTTTTAGCAATCAGTTTGATAATATATGTCTTGCCGACTCCGGTCGGACCGATTAGCAGCATATTGCTTTTTATATTTCCCACAGGCCTTGCTTCTTCAGGCAGGGTTTTTTCAAGCTTCATTCTGTTAAAATGAGTACATACTTTTGTTGCAATTACCTCTATAGTCTCTTCCTGTCCTATAACATATGTATTCAGATATTCCTCCAGTTCTTCAGGAAGGATATTAAAATTAAAGGTATTGTCTTTTATAGAAACACCCGGCTTATCGCCATGCTTGTCGGGCTGCTGGCTTGTTTCCATTTTCAGCAATTCTTCCAGACTTTTTTCCGGGTCAAACATTGGTTTTGTCATTAAGTTAAATCCTCTCTTTCATTCATTTCATCAATATAATATAATGTTTTTTTTAATTTAGTCAGTAAATTTTTTTTTACCCGGACAAATTTTATGAAATCGTTTACTTTATATAACTCTATTTAATAAAATATTCACTGGAAATTCGAAAAATATTTAAATATGTATTAAACATAGTATTTTTTATATTTTTTTTCATTTTTTTTTGCTTTTTTACTTGACAAATACTATACAAAAATATACTATATATTTGTATTAAACAACCATGTATGTGGAGATATTAAATGAATAAAAATTATAAAATAAATATATGCCCTGAATGTAAAATACAGTTAATTCCAGAATCCGGGTGTTTTTACTGCTTTGCATGCGGTTATTCAGCTTGCTCAATTTACTAAAAAATAACCTGGATTTAATAAAATGAATAAAGGAGCTAAACCGTGTATGCACAACTCGACCTATTTAATGATCCGTCTTCCGAAAATACAAAAGGAAACCCATATACTTATTCACGGGAGGAATTATATAAAAATTGTAAGAAAGATTTTAATGCAGTCTCTGCCATTAT
>CAZGWD010000031.1:0-34056 GCA_964529415.1 uncultured Leptospirales bacterium
TGTTCTGATAACAGCGCTTGCATGCAGGGAAAAGACCATCCGGGCTGTTCCTGAGCTCTTTTCTGAATTTTACTGCTCTATCATTGTTGTAAAGTTCAAGCATTGGTTTATCTTTTATATTTCCAAGTGAATATTCAGGATAATCTGCGCAGAAGCCGACGTTCCCGTCATAATGAACATTCACGGAAAACCACGGGTTGCCGCATTTATTTCTGACAATGGTAAGAAGGTCGGAATAAAATGTTCCGATTTTACTCGGTCTGATAAGAGGTACAGTTACAATAGGGTAGCCGTTATCTATCTTGTGAACACGGGATAGAATTTCCTGAAATTTTTCTCCGTCAATTCCTTCATTAAATCCGGTGTTGAAGCCGTCCCAGTAAATTGCATCAATATCAAGACGATCCTTCATGAATTTGACATGCTCTTTGCCGATCTCATCATTCATGTATGTTCCGAGATTAATATAATGCCAGGAAAGGCCTTTGTCTGCAAGAGATTCTGCAAGCTTGTCAAGGTATAGATAATTCATATTGTTTACAACAGTAACAACGCTGATATGAGGCAGCATTGAATTCTGGCGTTCCTTTTCACGCTTTAATGCCTCAAGGCCTGCTATAACTTTCTTAAAAGAACCTTTGCCGCGGATTTTGTCATTGATATCTTCAAAGCTGTCCAGGGAAACAAAGATGGATGTCCATTGATCGCGAACTATTCTTTCCGCGTTTTCGGCAAGTTTTGTTCCGTTTGTATTAACTGCAATTAATGGAATATGTTTTAAAATTTGCGGGACCATATCCATAAAACCTGGATAGGTTAATGGTTCTCCGCCCCATAAATAAAAAACGCCGGTCCTGCCGTGAAGTTCTTTTGCAAGTTCAATATATTTTTCTGAAGGCAGTATTTTCTTTTCTTCATCAATTGCAAATTTGCCTTTTAATTTGCCTTTTACTCCTCTCTGGCCGCACATTACACATGTAAGATTGCAGCGCGGTGTAAGCTTTAAAGTAACAAGAGGTATATATTTGGATTTATAATCTTTTCGATTATACTGAAAAAAAGCACCTTTAAAAATTCGAAGAAAAGTCTGTGTCAGTTTCCAGGCTTTCCATGGGTGATGTATAATCAGTTTAGGTATAATAGAGTAATTGCTTTTCATTATTTTTATCCTGTTCAGGAATTTTTATTTTAAAATAGTCTCAAATTTCATTTTAAAAAATATAACCGGCAGTTTCTCAAAATAAGACAATTTCTGTCAAGAAAATATGCTAAGTATTTTTTTTATGGGATAGCTTAATTTTATAATAAATAACGCAAAACTTGATTTTTTTGCTCTATTTATTGTAAAAAAGTATTAAATTTTTTTAATTAGGAGAGATATTTATTAATTCAGATTAAAGAAAACGTAAGAGACATTATTTATTATAAATTGCATTTTTATTTTGAAATAAAAAAATCCAATCCGGATTCGGATAAATTTTCCAGTATCCGGATTGGATTTATATTCTTAGTTAATCTCCCCATTTATGGAAATTACGAATTCTTTTACAAAAATATTTTTTCCTGACATCTCAAGAGCTTTCTCAACTACATGATTCACTCCTCCGCAGCATGGGACTTCCATTCTTGCGATAGTAATCGATTTTACCGGATGATTTTTAATAATCAAAGAAAGTTTTTCTATATACCCGTCAATATCCTGGTCGAGTTTAGGGCAGAACATTATAACAATCTTTCCTTTTAAAAATTTTTCATGGAAATTTCCATAAGCAAAAGGAACACAGTCAGCAGCAACAAGCAGATCTGCATTATCAAAATACGGAGCGTTCGGATTTAAGAGCTTAAGCTGTACAGGCCACTGTGCAAGTTCCGATCCGGCATTTACTGGTCCGCTGTTCTTCGCTGCATGATTATGCTTGAGTCTCAAATCCTGAGGCGCGCTGCTCTGGCATCCGCATGCGCTTACTGCTTTTTCTTTATATTCCGGAATTTTTATTTTGTTTTCATTGAGATATTCAATTGCCAGATTGAGGAATTTTTCCTCGCCGTGATCATTAAGATGCTTAAGATGTGCTTTTATTGTGTTCTCTCCATGTTTTACAATATTACCCATAACTGTTTTTTCATCATAGGCTTCAGCTTCTCTTTCTTCAATAAATATAGCATTTTCAGGGCAGGTTTTAATGCACGCTCCAAGCCCGTCGCAGAACAGATCGCTTATGAGTCTTGCTTTTCCGTCAATGATCTGTAGAGCTCCTTCAGGACAGTCCGGTACGCAAATGCCGCAGCCTGTACATTTATCTGCATCAATATTGATGATTTTTCTTTTCATTTGGTTCTCCTGTTTTGATTGTTATTTTTCATTTCATTAGAATGATTTAATAACAATGTATGTTATGCATTTAAAAAATGCATTGACTTAAGTCAACCGGCATGGAAAAAAAAATTATGAATGTGGAACTTTTATTAAAAAAATCGGAATTTTTCAGTGAAATCAGCGATTCTGCAGTTCACAGGCTTTCTTCAGTAGGATATTTGAAGAAATATCAGCAGGGTGATGTTTTATTCAGAGAAGATGACAAGGGCACAGCGTTTTTTTTATTAACTGAAGGCAGGGTGAAAATTTATAAAAGTTCGCCGGACGGAAGGGAGATAATTCTGAAGCTGATCAATCCGGGAGAGATTTTTGCCGAGGTTGTGCTGTTTGAAAATGATAAATATCCTGTAAACGCATCTGCTGCTGCTGATTCAGAGCTTTTTGTAATTGAGAGGAAAGTGTTTTATTCTCTGCTTGATTCGGAAAATTTCAGGAATGATTTTATAGCAAAATTAATGAAGAAGCAGAGGTATCTTGCTGAAAGGATATTGTATATTTCAGCCTATGATGTTGAGGAGAGATTTTTCAGGTTTATCGCTTCCCATTACGGCGTTAAGAATGAGTATGATATTGATATTTCTAAAAAGGAAATTGCCGAAGCTATAGGAACTATCCCTGAAACATTTTCAAGGCTACTCATGCGCCTGAAGGATAATGGAAAAATTGACTGGCAGGGAAGCCGTTTAATTGTAGATAAAAAATGCTGGGCAGATTTGAATCTTTAGTGCGGTAATAAAAACCTGTATTTATCATAAATTATAGATGAAAAATACAGGTTTTTCCCTTAAATGCACTAAGGCTCGGTGGAAAAACTGTAGTTTTTGGAACCGGCCTTTAAATATTTGACATAAAACCGGTTAATATTTTTTATATTGAAATTATATATGCGTAAGTAAAGGGGATTAAAGAGATAAGGAGATTATATTTTTTATTTTATCTCATCCATCTCAACCATCTCTGAAAACTTCGCTTCTTGCAGATTTGAAGAGAATATTTTTTTATTGAAAGCATAATTACGATAAAGTCTTTTTTTGAATTTATCAATAATTTAAACAGGAACAGTTAAATGAAAATAGCAATTTCAGGTAAAGGCGGAGTGGGCAAATCCACAGTTGCTGCTGCAATCGCGCTATTGATGGCGAAAAACGGAAATAAAGTTCTGGCAGTTGACGCTGATCCTGATGCAAATCTTGCGTCTGCACTCGGTATTCCATCTGATGATCAGAAGAGGATTGTCACTATAGCCCATAATAAAGAATTAATAGAAGAACGTACAGGCGCGGAAATTAATCAATACGGACAGATGTTCAAGCTAAATCCGGAAGTTTCGGATATTGCAGATAAATATGCTTATAATTTCAAGGGAGTGTCTCTGCTGGTACTTGGCGCAATAAAGGGCGGGGGTGCAGGATGCGCATGCGCAGAGAGCACACTTCTGAAAACCCTGGTGCAGCATCTGGTTCTTCATCAGGATGAAGCCCTTGTAATGGATATGGAAGCGGGAATCGAGCATCTGGGCCGGTCAACTGCAGGCAGCGTTGATGAGATGATAGTTGTTGTTGAGCCTGGCCAGCGTTCAATTGATTCTGTAAAACGCATAGTAAGAATGTCCGGGGAGATAGGGATTCGGCGGATCAAGCTTGTAATTAATAAGGTGCATTCTGCGGCAGATGAGGATTATATCAGGCAGGCATTGCCGGATATTGAAATAATTGCAAGCATTCCATTTTTAGAAAAACTTCTGCAGGCTGACCGTGACGGAGTATCGGTTCTGGATGTTGCGGATGCAGAGCTCCTGGGGATATTTCAGAAAATTTTAACTGGTCTGGAAGAAAAATAATATATGATTGAGTTGTTTAAAAATGGAGGAATTTATGAAATATAAAAATATTGTAACTGATCCTAAAATCTGTCATGGGACTCCGGTATTTAAAGGAACAAGAATTCCAATTTATGTAATCCTTGAATTTTTATCTGCAGGGGAAAATATTGAAAATATTTTATTAAATTATCCGCAGATTAAAGATAAACATGTCAGAGAGGCATTGATGCTTTAATTTATAAATATGCTAATAAAAAAATCTGATAATTATTACAATGGATAAAGATTTTTCAAATATAATGCTTTATCCATTGCCGGATACAATGGGAAGATTTGTATTGAGATTTAAAAAAAAGACAATAATGGATATGTGTAACCGGACTTCAAATGCAATAAAGAAAACAAAAAATACTGATATAAAAGAAAAACTGATCATAATTACGGATGAAAACATTCGAATAAGATCTCTTTAAATATATAATAATAATTAATCTGGAGAAAAAAAAATGACAATTAAAAAACCGTTTCTTGCAACAGCTATAGGTAGCTTCCCGTATGAAAATGCATCAAAAGCGCTTGATCTTATTTTTGAAACTATTCCTGAAGCTCCGCTCTGGCCGCAGCTGCCAAAGCTCGGCCTCAACGAGCAGATGGAGATTCAATACTCGGAAGGAATGCCGTGCGTTGTTTATGATAAAGAGAAGGGGCGCATGTTCTTTAAAACTGACGGAGACTATTCCGAGGAATTCGGCGCTTTTTACGAAACATACATGACTGCAATGGATCCGGCAGATGGAACAGGCGACTGTTCTGCTATGGCTATAAGTCCTGAATTTTCAATGGGTATTGTTGCATTTGAGGACCGCCTGAAATCTATTGGCGGCAAAAGACCATTTGTAAAGGTGCATACAACAGGTCCGTGCACTGTTTGCCTTGCTGTTGTTGATGAAAACAAGCGCGCTATATATTATAATGAAGAATTCCGCGATGTAATAGTTAAGGCGCTTGCAATGAAATGCCGCTGGCAGATACAGAAGTTCAAGCCATATGCTGATAATGTTATCTGTTTCATAGATGAGCCTGTTCTCTCGGCATTCGGATCTTCCACTTATATATCAGTCAAGCGTGATGATGTTATTGCATTGATTAAAGAGATGGTGGATGCAGTTCACGCAGACGGCGCACTTGCAGGTGTTCACTGCTGCGGAAATACAGAGTGGAGCATCCTTATTGATGCAGGTGTTGACATAGTAAATTTTGATGCTTTCGGATACGGCGAAACTATAGCTATATACAAGGATGCAGTGAAGAAGCATCTTGAAAGAGGCGGACTTCTTGCCTGGGGCATAGTGCCTACATCATCTGTAATAAATGATCAGAGCGTGGATTCACTTTCTGCGCATCTTGAAAAAATGATAGACCATCTTTCAAAAAACGCAGGTATAGATAAAAAATTGATACTTGATCACTCTATTATTACTCCATCGTGCGGTACAGGTTCAATGCAGGTAGCTGAGGCTGAGAAGGTTTTTAAAACGCTCGGAGCTTTATCAGGCGTTTTAAGAACTAAATACGGGTATTGATTCAGATTGCCTCCTCTAACTCCCTCTTGGTTAGGGGGAGGATATCAAAAGTGAAAAATTAAATATTTACAGGATATTACTTATGAGTTATACTATTGCCATAACAGGTAAAGGCGGTACTGGAAAAACTACAGTTGCAGGTCTTCTTGTTTCTGCGCTGTTAAAAAAAGGATGCGAGCCTGTGCTGGCTGTAGATGCAGATCCTAATTCCTGCCTTGACGGAGTGCTCGGCGTAAAAGTCGAAAAATCTGTCGGAGGAGTAAGAGAAGAGGTGCGCGATGAGGCTTCAAAAAATGCAGCATCAGGAATTGCAAAGCGCGAGTGGCTTGAACTTAAAATTTCCGAGAGTCTTGTCGAGGCAGAAGGGTTTGATCTGATAGCAATGGGCCGTCCTGAAGGGCCGGGATGTTATTGTTTTGCAAACAATGTTTTAAAAGATGTTATCAATCAGATTGCGAAAAATTATCCTTATATTGTTATTGATAATGAGGCAGGCCTTGAAAATCTTTCCAGGCGCATTGTGCAGAAAGTAGACCTGCTTCTAATGGTGGGTGATCCGTCGAAAAGAGGACTCGATACAATTAAACGGCTGTATGACCTTGCAGCTGAAATGAAAATGGAATATGCAAAGCTCGGCATAATCGTTAACCGCACAAAGAATGAAATTTCTCAGGCGGTACTGGATGACCTGCTAAGTTATACGAAAGCTGACTATCTGCTGAAACTTCAGGACGATCCTGAGCTTGCAGAGCTCGCAGAGCGAGGTGACAAGATACAGGGACTGTCGCAGACGAATCCGGTTTTTGTTAAGGTAGTGGAGTTTCTGGGTGGGGTTGTGTGACCCTATCCCCCGGCCCCTTTCCCTTGGTAAGGGCAAGGGGAGAAAGGCAAACTGTTTTCAAGTTGACAACACATTTATCAGGCTATAATATGTTTATATTAGGAGGACATTATAATGAGTATAGTTACTTTATCTCCGGAATTTCAAGTTCTCATACCAGAGGATGTTAGAGAAGCTGCAGGTTTGCACGCAGGGATTTCTCTGGAAGTCATTTCTTACGATAATCGTATTGAATTGATTCCAGTCAGTTCAATAAAATCATTAAAAGGGTATCTGAAGGGGATTGATACTAACATTGAGCGGGATCAGGATCGTTTATGAATGTTATAGACTCATCAGTATGGCTGGAGTACTTTGCAGATTCAAAGGAAGCAGTTAAATTTACACATGCTATTGAGGATACTGAAAATCTGATTGTTCCGGTAATAACAATATATGAAGTATATAAAAAAATACTTCAGCAGCGTAATGAAAATGATGCTCTTCTAATTATTGCTCATATACAACAGGGAAAAGTAATAAATATTGATTCTTCATTAGCTATTTTTGCGGCCAAATTAAGCTTTGAAAATAAAATACCTATGGCAGATAGTTTAATCCTGGCAACAGCCAAAAAATTTAATGCAGTTTTATGGACACAGGACAGTCATTTTGAAAGTTTTCCAGGTGTAAAATATTTCTCAAAATACCCAGTCTCCCGGAATACCCCCTAATAAACCACTTGATTCCCCAAAGATATATTTAAAAATGACACACATGGGATAAATTGTCTTTTTAAAGATTCCTTATAAATTTTAATTGGAATATTCAAATAAATGAATATATTATTATGAATTCCCTGCATTATTTTCATTATTCTTATTGAATTTTTTTGTCGGGTCTACCTATTTGACTTTTTAACTGCTAAGGAGCTGAATAAATGGAAAAACATATAAGAACACCGGAAGAAAGGGCTACTGACCCTGCTTCCATAGAAATGCTGCACAAGGCAACAAAAGAGTGCGTTCCGCTCAGCTTTTTTCGCATGGACGATCAGCAGCATCAGTGCAAATTCGGCACTACCGGAGTCTGCTGTAAAATCTGTCATATGGGGCCGTGCCGCATTACGCCGAGATCTCCACTTGGAGTTTGCGGTGCCAATGCTGATACTATTGCTGCACGGAATTTTCTCCGGGAAGTAGCAAGCGGAACAGCTGCGCATTCGGATCACGCAAGACACCTTGTACTGCTTTTAAGGGATATTTCTGAAGGAAAAGGCGGTAACTATAAATTAAAAGATGTTATCGCACTAAGGCGAATAGCGCGTAATCATGGAATTGAAGAATACGGCCGTGAAGAAAATGAAGTCGCGCATGATCTTGCAAATTTCATGCTCGGTGAATTCACATCCCAGGAGGATAAACTTAAAACCCTGAAGCTTGCGCCTGTTAAACGTCAGGGAGTATGGGAAAGGGAAAAGGTCGAACCCAAGGGAATTGACAGAATGGTAGTTGAGGCAATGCACAGGACAAACATGGGCGTTGACCACGATTACGAAAATATACTTATTCATGCATTCAGAACTGCTCTTGCTGACGGGTGGGGCGGCTCGCGTGTTGCAAGCGAAGTTTCGGATATACTTTTCGGAACTCCTTCGCCGGTTAAAAGTTCAGCTAACCTCGGAGTGCTCGGTTCAAAATCAGTAAATGTTGTTGTACATGGACATGAGCCTGCACTTTCAGAGATGCTTGCTGCAGCTGCATCTGACCCTGAAATAAAAGCATACGCCAGAGATGCAGGCTCGGATGGAGTTACCCTGGCTGGAATATGCTGTACAGCAAACGAGATTTTAATCCGTCACGGAATTCCAATTGCGGGAAATTTTCTGCAGCAGGAACTTGCAATAGTAACAGGCGCGATTGAAATGCTGATAGTTGACGTGCAGTGCTGTATGCCTTCGCTTCCGGAGGTTGCATCTGCGTACCATACTGAGGTCGTATCAACAAGCGACATTGCAAAGACTATAGGCGCGCACAGCCTTGATTTTGATGTGGAGCATGCTTATGAAAATGCTAAGATGCTCATTAAACGCGCCATAGATAATTATAAAAACCGTGATCAGGAAAAAGTTGCAATACCGAATTTTTCAAAGCCTCTTGTTGCCGGATTCAGCGTTGATGCAATAAAATACATGCTTGGCGGCACATACCGCGCATCATTCAGGCCTCTGAACGATGCGATTATCCAGGGCAGGATAAAGGGCGTTGCGGGGATTGTCGGATGTAATAATCCGAAAAGCAGAATGGATGAATATACAAATATTCTTACAAGAGAACTGCTGAAAAATGATATTCTAATATTGAAAACCGGATGCGCTGCAATAGCATCTGCTAAAGAGGGAATGCTTACTCCTGAAGCTGCACTGGAAGTTGCAGGTAAAGGTCTTCGGGAAGTTTGCGAAGCTGTAGGCATGCCGCCTGTTCTGCACATGGGAAGCTGCGTTGATAATTCGCGGCTTCTTGAAGCTGCATCGGAAATTGTGTTCGAAGGCGGACTGGGGGATGATCTTTCAGATATACCTGTTGTAGGTGTGGCTCCTGAATGGATGAGCGAGAAGGCCATTGCAATCGGATGCTATTTTGTCGCTTCAGGTGTTGATGTTGTGCTGGGGCATCCGTTTTATGTATCCGGCTCTGAAAAGGTGACGGAATATCTCGGCAGCGGAGCAAAGAAAAAATTCGGAGGTTCATTTCTTGTTCATGAAGATCCAATCAAGGCAGCTGAGGCAATAATGGATATAATAAATGAAAAGCGCGACAGGCTGGGCATCAATAAAAAGCTTGAACGCAAACTGATGGATATGAAGGACAGGAGGGAGCTTAATGTCTAAGCATATAGCAACAAGCGCAATTGACGGAGCTGTTCTCTGGGTGTCCCGTGCAGAGGCCAAACTCAATGATGCAATAAAGCAGAAGGGTGAATCCTGCAGTGTTGGTTTTCCGGATACTGCGTATTATCTGCCGGTTATATATTCTTTTACAGGTGATAAGGTTGAAACACTTGCTGATCTGAAAAAGATACTGATAAAGGCAAAACAGCTATTGCCGGCACGACCGTCTGCTGAAACCTGGCTGCCGTATCTCGGCAATACACTTGATGCCGGAGTTGCAGCTTTGTTTGCCTGCGAAATTATAGAAGCCTGCAAATACCTGATAGGGCCAAATCCGATCGAAGGAATATGGCTGGGTTCAGCAAGCGATCCGATAATGCGTGAACGAGGAATTGAATTTGTAGACGGCACTGCGCCAGGTTTTGCTGCAATCACCGGTGCTGCACCGACCAATGAAATTGCAGTTAGGATCGCACGTGAGCTGCAGGAAAAAAATCTTTATGTGTTTATGGCCGGTTCCAGTAACGGCAGACAGTTTGCGGATCAGCTTGCGGAGGAGGGGGTGCAGCTCGGATGGGAAACAAGACTTGTTCCATTCGGTAAGGATGTATCAGCCCTGATATATGCTCTGGGATTTGCAAACCGCGCAGCTCTTTCATTCGGAGGCGTCAAGCCCGGAGATTATCATGCAAATTTAAGATATAATAAAGATAGAATTTTTGCATTTGTACTGGCATTCGGAGAAGTTGATCCTGAAAAATATGCACTTGCTGCAGGTGCAATAAATTACGGCTTTCCTGTAATTTCAGATACGGATATTCCGCAGATTCTTCCAACAGGCGTATGCACATACGAACACGTTGTATCAAATGTTCCGCATGAATCCATGGTGGAACGAGCTCTGGAGATCCGAGGCTGCAAAATAAAAATTACCAAGGTTCCGATTCCTGTTCCATATGGCGCAGCATTCGAAGGGGAGCGTATACGCAAACAGGATGTACAGGTTGAATTCGGCGGTAATATAACTACAGCATTTGAGTTTGTTCAGGCTGTTGGTCTTGACCAGATAAATGACGGTGAAATTGAAATTATAGGCAAGGATATAGATGAGGTTCCTGCTGGATCAGCGCTTCCTCTTGCAATATGGGTAGAGGTTGCAGGACGCAAGATGCAGACAGATTTTGAATCAATACTCGAACGGCAGATACACCACCTTGTGAACGGTGCTGAAGGTATCTGGCACATGGGGCAGCGCGATATTGTGTGGACGCGTATTTCCAAAGACGGCTTTGCAAAAGGCCTCAGGCTTAAAGATTACGGCGAGATTATACACGCCAAATTTCTGGCTAACTACCCTGCTATTGTTGATAAAGTTAAAGTTATATTGATTACTGATGCTGAAGAAGTTGAGAAGAGGGTTGCGATTGCCCGCAATGTATATAAAGAACGCAACCGCCGCATGGAGGCAATGACTGATGAATCAGTTGAAACATTCTATTCATGCCTTCTCTGCCAGTCATTTGCTCCTAACCATGTCTGCGTTATCACGCCTGAGCGTCTCGGCCTCTGCGGAGCATACAACTGGCTCGACGGACGCGCTGCATATGAAATAGATGAAACAGGCCCGAATCAGCCTGTTAAAAAAGGAGACTGCATTGACCCTCTCAAGGGTATATGGACCGGAGTTAACGATTACGTGTATTCAAACTCCCACAAGAGCGTGGACGCATTCTGTGCGTATTCAATAATGGACCGCCCCATGACAAGCTGCGGCTGCTTTGAGGTAATCTGCGCGTATGTTCCGGAACTGAACGGCGTTATGGCAGTCAACCGCGAGTATATGGGTGAAACTCCTGTAGGCATGACATTCTCGTCACTTGCAGGCAATGTAGGCGGCGGCCAGCAGACACCGGGTTTTATCGGATGCGGCAAGGTCTTCCTTACATCAAGAAAATTTCTGTTCGCAGACGGAGGCCACAAGCGGCTCGTATGGATGACAAAAGAACTTAAAGCGAATCTCGGCGATGATTTAAGCAAGCGTTTTGCAGAGCAGGGCGCACCTGACCTGTTTGATCAGATTGCTGATGAATCCATTGCTGTTGACGCAAATGAAGTCCGCGCATACATGGAGAAGACAGGACATCCGGCTCTTAAAATGGATGATATGGCCATATACGCTCAATCGGAATCTGCACCTGTCAAGTCAACTGAAGTTAAACAGGAAACACAAAAACAATCACCAGAAAAAACCGCTGTGAAAGCTGAAGAAAAATCAAAGCAGCTTGAATCGGTTGATATTGCACAGCTGAAATCTGAAATCATGGATCAGATCCGCGGAGAACTTAAACAGTCGCTTACAAAAGAAATTGTTACAGATATTATTGACGTTCTCGGGGAAAGGTTCCTGGGAGCGGAAGCTTCAGCAAAAAAAGAAAAAACAAAAGAAACTCAGGGTGCTGATATTAAGGCAAAGACTGCCGGTGAAAAGCATCCATCAGCACATGAACGTATCAGTAGCATAAAATCCTTTGCTTTGAAAAATGAACACTATGATATGCCGGTTCGAAGGGTAACACTTGGTGCAGCAAAAAAAGACGGCGGAACGCGCGGAAGAACATACGAGATCGGTGGAGCTACAACAATGCCGTTTCACCACTGGGAGGGAGAAATTCCGAACAGGCCGCTTGTTGCAATGGAAGTCTTTGACAGGGTGAGCGAGAAATACCCTGCTATACTTAAAAAATACTGGGGAGATCTGCTTGATAAACCTGCTGAAATGGCAAAGGCATGCGTTGAAAAATTCGGAGCTGATCTGATCAGTATCCGTCTTGAAGGCACACATCCTGAGAAGGGCGACAGGACTCCGGCAGAGTCTCTTGAGCTTGTCAAGTCTGTACTTGCTGCAGTTGACGTTCCTCTGATAATTACAGGGCACAATCACTATGAAAAGATAAATGACGTTATGAAAGAAATAGCCCGTGGATGCGCTGGCGAGAATCTGCTCATAAACTGGGTGGAACAGGATAACTACCGCATCATTGCAGGAGCGGCCCTTGCAAACGGACACACGATAGTGTCGCAGAGCCCGATTGATGTTAATATAGCAAAGCAGCTTAATATACTGCTGACAAACATGGGCCTGAAACCGGAAAAGATTGTGATAGACCCTATGACAGGTGCAATGGGTTACGGAATTGAGTATACCTATTCAGTAATGGAGAGAATCCGACTCACAGGTCTTGGAGGAGATGCAATGCTTGCAAGCCCGATGATAGTTTCACCTGGCCAGGAGTGCGCGAAGATCAAGGAATTCAAGGCTGATGAAGCTGATTTTCCAACCTGGGGTGATCTTGGTAAACGTGCTGCTATGTGGGAGCTTGCAACTGCTACATCATTTGTTTATGCAGGCGCGGATGTTCTGATAATGTATCATCCTGAATCTGCCATGGCATTAAAGAAAACTATAATTGGTCTTATGGATGGGAAGTCTTAATGTATATAAAATAATGCGTGTGTAAGAATTAAGACTTAAAAGAAATAGAACGCGGATGACGCGGATTTTTTATGATTAACACGGATAAAGATAATAGAGAAAGATAAGGTTTTCATCTCTGTCATTCCTGCGCAGGCGAGAATCCAGGGTTTTTATTTTTTGAGTTGTATATATAGAAAAATTGCCGCAGAGGCAAAGAGACACAGAAGGTAAAAGAAAAAAAAGGATAGAAGGGGATATGGGGATTTGAGAGATAATGGGGATATAGATTATCTTTATCTCTTCCATCTCTACCATCTCCATATCTCCTTTTCTTACACATTTTAAAAATTTCTAAATCGGAGAAACAATATGGCCTTAACGGGTTTGCAAATACAGAAACTGCTTCCGGGTACAAACTGCAAAGAGTGCGGTTCGAATACATGCATGGCTTTTGCAATGAAGCTTGCGTCAAAAAAAGCGGAGCTTAATCTTTGTCCTTATGCGTCTGATGAAGCAAAAAGCGTTCTTGGAGCTGCAAGCGAGCCTCCTGTAAAAACAATTCTGCTCGGGAAAGAAAGCAAACTCAAACTCGGAGAAGAGACTGTTCTTTACAGGCACGAGAAAACTTTTGTTAATCCAACTGCTCTTGCTGTAAATATAAACGATACTGATTCAGCGGGTGATATTGATGCAGCTCTCGAAAAAATTAAAAATTACAGTTTCATTCGTGTAGGCGAGACTTTTGTTGTTGATATGATTGCAGTTACTCAGAAAGGAACTGACAGCAAAAATTTTATCGGGCTTGTAAAAAAAGCATATGAAACCACAGGCAAACCGCTTGTGCTGAACAGCAGCGATGTATCTGCAATGAAAGATGCAGCTGCAGTAATTAAAGGTTCACGTAGCGTATTACGCGCCCAGACTCCTGAAATCGCTGATGCACTTACTGAAACAGCGAAGGATAATGATTTCACATTGACTGTTTCCGCTCCTGATATTGATACGCTGGTATCTCTATCATCAAAAATAAAAGATTCCGGTTTCAGTAATCTGGTTCTTGAATTCGCAACTCATTCAATTGCAGAACAATTCCAGTCAAATTCAATTGCCCGGCGCGCTGCAATAAAAGATAATTTCAAACCACTGGGAAATCCGTTTATAAAATTTATAGATACAGGCGATCTGCTGGGTGATACATCAGAAGCTGTTACGGAAATCGTGAAGTATGGCGGCATTTGCGTTCTTCCGGGATTCGATCCTGCACAAATGGCTACACTCATGACACTTAGGCTTAATATATTCACTGACCCTCAAAAACCGATTCAGATGGAGCCTGGAATTTATCCTATAGGCGAGCCTAATGCTGATTCGCCAATATTTGTAACTACAAATTTCTCGCTGACGTATTTTGTCGTTTCAGCTGAAATTGAAAACAGCGGTGTAAGCGCGTGGCTCGTGGTTCCTGAATGTGAAGGCATGAGCGTTCTTACAGCCTGGGCTGCAGGAAAATTTACAGCAGCAAGCATAGCAAAATTCATTAAAGAAGTTAAGCTTGAAGAAAAAGTTAAAAGGCGCGACCTTGTTATTCCTGGTTACATAGCACCGGTCAGCGGCGAGCTCGAGGAAAATCTTCCTGGATGGAAAATTCTGATCGGCCCTCAGGAAGCATCCGACCTGGAGTCCTATATTAAGACTAAGATTGCGTAATTTAAAAATTTTCTATAAAAGATATAATTTTTTGTTATTATAAATTTAAAAATAGAACACGGATGACACGGATTTTTATGATGGTCACGGATAAAGAAAAAAGAAGAAAGATCATTTTTTTTGTCTTAAGCTGCGAGACAGTTGGTGCAGACAAATTTAAAAAGAAGTACATTATAAAAATCCTTTAAATCCGTGTCATCCGCGTCATCCGTGTTCTATTTCCTTTCTTTTCTATTCCAGAAATTTTATTAATGAGGATGTAATGCCTGAAGTTATATTTCTGCCGTCAAACAAATCTGTTGATGCTATCGCCGGTGAAGACCTGCTGGATGCTGCAGCCCGTGCAGGTGTAGTAATTGATCTCCAGTGCGGAGGCAAGGGCACGTGCGGCAAGTGTCAGGTAAAGATTATTGATGGAGATATTGAAACCGATGAAGCAGATAAAGCATCTCTTCAAACTGACAGCCTTAGATATGTTCTGGCCTGTAAATCGAAAATCCTCTCTACTCCTGTAACCATAGAAATCCCTGAATCTCTTTCAAATGATTATTCCGGTGGCAGCGATGATATGTTTGAAGAGCCCCCTTTAGTAGAAAATCCTGAACCGATAACAGGAAAAATTATTCTTACAATACCTCCTCCGCAGGCAGAAGACGGACTTTCCGATCTTGACAGGCTTTCCAGAGAAATTAAAAAGAAATATCCGGCAGATGAAATTATTTGCGGACTTCCTGTTCTGCGCATTCTTGCTGATACTCTCAGAGATAATAACTGGCAAATTACAGCAACTGTTTCGCGTGAAAAAAACAGATGCAGTCTGATCAGAATAGAGGGTGGCCTCACTCAGCACAGGCACTTCGGAGCTGCAGTTGATATAGGAACAACAACGATCTCCGTTCAGCTTGTGGAACTCAATACAGGAAAGATTCTCGGAACAAGAAACGGGTATAACGATCAGATAAAATGCGGTCTGGATGTAATAAGCCGTATAAATTTCAGCAGCAGAAAAAACGGCCTGCACGAACTGAAATCCCTTGTAACAGGCACAATCAACCGGCTGATAAAAAAACTCTCAGAGGATTTAAAAATTGCCCCGGAGGAAATTACATCTGCCGTATTATCAGGCAATACTGTTATGATGCACCTGCTGCTTGAACTGAAACCTGAATATATTCGACTCGAACCCTATACGCCGACAATAATGTCTCTGCCGTCATACAGCGCAAAAGAACTTGGGGTTGATATTAATCCGGAAGCTTCTGTCATGATGTCGCCCTGCGTAGGAAGCTACGTAGGGGGTGATATCACTGCCGGAATTCTCTGCACGGAATTCATTCTGGAAAAAGATGAAATAAATCTATTTATCGACATTGGAACAAACGGGGAAATTGTTGCAGGCAATAAAGACTTCCTGATGACATGCGCCTGTTCAGCCGGTCCGGCTTTTGAGGGCGGGGGAATAGAAAACGGCATGCGCGCATCCACAGGCGCAATTGACCGTATAAAAATCGAACCTGAAACCGGTTATTGCAGCTATACTGTAATCGGAAGTGTAAAACCGTACGGAATTTGCGGCTCAGGCATGATAGAACTTACCGCATCGCTGTTTATTACAGGATGGCTTGATCCGTCAGGTAAATTCAACAGAGAAAAAAAATGTGCACGTATTCACGCGGACGGCAGACGTGCTTTTTATGTAATTGCAGAAGCTGGGGAAACTGAAACCGGCAAACCCATAATAATAAGTGAAAATGATATAGAGAACATAATGCGAGCAAAAGCAGCAATATACTCTGCAATTGAACTCATGCTGTCGCATGTTGGCATTAAAATGTCCGGCCTGAATCATGTGTATGTTGCAGGCGGATTCGGCCGCTACCTGAATCTGAATCATGCAGTTACAATCGGCCTTCTGCCTGATATTCCGCTTGAGAGATTTATTTATCTCGGAAACGCATCGCTAAAAGGATCATATATGCTGCAGCTTTCAGATAACCATAGAAAAATACAGCAATCAACCTCGCAGAGGATGACATATATCGACCTGAGCAATGATCCCGGATACATGAATCACTATACAGCAGCTTTATTTCTCCCTCATACAGATATAAGAAATTTTCCATCTGTAAATGTGAAGAAATAAATCGAAAGTATGCAATATACCGCAAATCCTGTTACTTCGTGAAAATAAATAAAACATGGATAGAGATGATTATCCGGATAACAAGAATTAAATAAAGTATATTCGATTCAGAAAAGGGGCTCTGACCCCGTAATTACAAACAAATATGTTGAAATGTTGATATAATAGGCTTAATTAATATGAAAATTGATTATTTCGAAAGGGCTCTGACCCCTTTGAGTGATATTGTACATCATTAGGGCTCTGACCCCAGATCCAAGAAGGTAAAATATATGCCGGATAAAACAAACAGGCAGATTGCCTATGAAACTGCAGCTGAAAATGCTATAAATCTTCTGCAGTCGATCGATATACAGGAGCGCTGCCGCCAGCTTGAACTCCCGCTTCTATCTGATGGTAGAATTTCAATACATATTCTGGGTAATGATCTTCTAATCTCACAAACAGATTATTCTGTATTGGATAAGCAGAACGGAAAACCTGCTCATCCAATAGACCGTATACTCGCTCTTCATTATCTTTTGTGTGATATTGTTGTAAAAGAAAACGGGGAGCTGGTTTCATTCAGTGATCTTCCGGGCGGCCAGTTTTATCTTGAGCCGTTCAGGTCACGTACCGTGGTTCCGCTTGAAAAAAATATCTGCAATAATATTGAACTTTTAAAGGAGAGGCTTGCCCGATATGAATGGGAACAGGTATATTACGGTGATTTTGGAGCACGAATACTTGCAATCGGAAAAATTTATATCACTCTTGTTTATAGAACCGGAGATGAGGAATTTCCTCCTTCAGCTGAAATATTGTTTGATTCAATTATCGCTCGCGTTTTCAATACTGATGATGTGTCAGCACTTGCAAGCCGGATGTGTTTGGGACTTTTATAAAAAAGTTTATTATTACTGAAGTAAAAAATTATTTACTGAATTGTTCTTAAAAAATAGAAACCAATTTTTTTTATTATGAAAATAAAAGTAATAATAAGTATGATATTTATTTATTGAATTATGTAAAACCTGCCATATTTAATAATAAAAACAAAAACTGACGCATTCTCTTAAAAATACAGTTTCTTAATTATGTCTCTTGTTTTAATTTGGAAATTAATTGACTTGCATCGATATTTGAACAAATCGTATTTGGATGTACAGTAAAAAGGCTAAAAAAATGGAATTAATTCGTATAATGGATTTTTTTTTATTGAAAATTTTCAAGCGGTTTAATATAAGTTTAACAACTGATTACATTTAGATAAAATTGCGTATTAGCCCTCAATGACAAATACGCATTTTTTTTATGAATGTAACTGTTAAAAAAAGGATTCTGTAATACCTGAATTAGTTTATTTTTAATCCAAAAAGTTACAAAGAAATTTGATTTTTTTACAGATCAAATATTTAATGAAATTTCAGGATTATAAAAAAACTGAAACAGATAAAGCAGGAATCCTAAAATCTAATTAAAGGTTTAAAAAAGGAGGATTCAATAATGAAATCCAAAAAACTCGGGTTGTTTTTAACCTTAGCTTTAGTTCTCACAAGCGTTTTTGCCTTTGCTCAGGATGCACCAAAAGAAGAAGAAAGCCCAATTAAGATCAGCGGTGGTGTAAATTTCTTTTATACTTTAGATGCTGGTTATGTAAGTAAAGCAACTGCAGCTAATTCACTTTATCAGAATTATTTCTCATTTGATAAAATTTATCTTGAATTTGATCATCAGATTGGAAAAAATTTCAAGTACCATCTAACTCTTGACGCAATTGCTAATACAAGTCTATCTCAGTCATCGTCTGCGACATTAGCTGCTAATCAGGGATATTGGGCTGCTGTTACTGGTCCTACACAGAGAACCATGATCATTCCATTCGTAAGAGAAGCTTATGCAACTCTAACTTTGGGTGATGCTGAATTATTAAAAGTTGATGTTAATGTGGGTCTTATTCCAACTAAAATTATCAGATACAGAGGCTATATGTCTGATATGAGATGGGTTGAATCCATGATGTTTAATGGCAATGCTCAAATTATTGGAGCTCCATATTTAGGAATAGTTTTTGCTGATGGTAAAGGAGATGGAGATGCTGCTCAGGATTTAGGAATTGGGATTGATCTTAGTTTTATGAAATTCCTTAATCTTTCAGTTGCTGTAACAGCCGGTGAAGGTGTTACTCAGGTTACTCAGGATTTTAATGCTGCAAATAGCGGAAAAGCTGTTCTGGTTGACCTTCTTGTTGTTCCAATGAAAGGTATTTTTGCTCATGGTTATTTCAGACATGAAGCAACACAATTCATCAACTCAGTTGAGCCAACCTGGAATGGAGTTGGAAAACAAGGACAAAAAATTACAAAATGGTTTGCCGGTGCTGGAGTTGGCATGAAATTGATGGGTATCAATCTTGGTGCTGATTTTGAATCAGGCCAGCAAATAACTGAAGCTGATACAGCTGCACAGGCTGCAGCTGTTGGAGTTGGCGGTGAAGGAAAATATGCTAAAAACTTTTTCGTGCTTAATGCATGGTTAAACTGGAATCTTCAGGAAATAGCTGGTTTCCCTCTTATTGTTCTTGGTAAATTCTCTTATGGATCATATACTGCAGCTCCATCAACACCAGAAGTCAATGCATCTATTTATGCAGCAACACTTGCACAAACAGGTTCTGTAGCAGCGGCAACTGGTAACTCCATGCTTTATAGTGGTAGACCAGTTGTAGTAGATACTGTTCACTGGTATGCAGGTCTTGGCTGGCAGTTTAATAAAAATTTCAGAGTTGCAGTAATTTTTGAGCAGTATGTTTACAGCGATGCTTTAATTTATATGTCAGGAATGGTATCTTCATCAACAATTGGAAAAGATCCTTACAATGTAGATGCTATGAATACAGCTAAAACTTCTAATGCTGGCTGGAATAATGCAAACAGCAAGCTTTATATCAAAACTGAATCTAAATTCTAAGAATTGTTAATATTTAAATTGCGGGCGCAAGCCCGCAATTTAAAAAACAACCCGAGCAACCTTTAACCTTCTTGCGAATTTAATTAAAAATGCAGATATAAAAGGCTCTCCGAAAGGAGGGCCTTTTTTGTGTTGGGGAGGGGGCTCTGACACATGAGGTTTTATAATATTTACTTGACGTACGTAAAAGCGATTGCTATATTTATTACGAGGTAATTATTTTATGAAAACAATAACTGTTACAAAAGCCAGACAAAAACTTTATACTTTAATTGATGAGACTGAATCTTCACACGAACCTGTTTTTATTACAGGGAAGAGAACAAATGCTGTTTTAGTTTCAGAAGATGACTGGAAATCAATTCAGGAAACTTTATATCTCTTATCTATACCAAATATGAGAGATTCGATTATTAATGGTATGAAAACACCTCTGAAAGAATGTTCAGGGGAATTAAACTGGTGAATTATCAATTATTATATACAAAGCAGGCCCAAAAAGATGCAATAAAAATAAAAAAATCTGGGTTAAAAGAAAAAGCAGAACAACTTCTGGTAATATTGAAAAATGATCCATTTCAAAATCCACCGCCTTTTGAAAAGCTAATAGGCGATTTAACAGGAGCATATTCGCGAAGAATAAATATACAGCATCGGTTGGTATATCAGGTTTATAATAAAGAAAAAATTATTAAAATAATAAGGATGTGGACTCATTACGAATAGTTTATCTCGAGGCTATTCTATTGCTAAAATCATTTTTAAACTTTCTTCAATTTTATGAATTATTTTTGAATTCAATCCGCCGATTTTTACTGTTAAAAATGATTTATCAATAGTGATTATTTGTGAAATATTAATAACTGATTCTTTGGATAATCCGCTGGTTTTTTGATTTAAAAAAATATTTCCAGGAGCTTCAGACAATTTTAAATTTGAAGAAATTACTGCACAGATAACAGTATTTATTCTGCTGCGGTTAAAAGAATCAGACTGTATAACTACAACCGGCCTTCGAAATCCAGGTTCTGAACGGGTTAGTTCCGGTAAATCCGCCCACCATATTTCTCCCTGATCGCTTGATATCCCCATATCTCCAAATCTTACACATCTTTTTAACTTAAAAATAAGCTCTGACCCCTTTTGCTGAATATTTATGCTCTGACCCCGCCAACCCCCGCACCTTAAATATTTTCAAATATTCAGCTTTACAAAAATTGCACCGGAAATATAGAATATAAAAAATATGAAAACCCTTTAAGGAATGCAAAAAATGTATAAAAAAATATTTATCCCGGCTTTTACGCTTATTCTATTGTTTTCCTGCTTTAAAAATTCAGAAGGACTGAAGCAGACCGACGTTCCAAGGCTTCTGAACCAGTATTTGATGATGCATGTGGAATATCATAAAATTGACGATGAGCTTTCAGGCAGAATTTTTGATAATTATATCAATTCTCTCGATTATGGAAAATATTTCTTCAAGGCTTCTGATGTGAGCGATCTGCGTAAAAAATACAGAAATTCAATGAAGGATTATCTGACAAAAGGTCAGTTTGATTTTGTTTTTAATATCAGTGATTTATACAAGAAAAGATTTTCCGAAAGCATGATACTGTTTAATTCTCTTATCAAAAATGATTATAATTTTAATGTTGATGAGGAGATAGTTATAGACAGGGAAAAAGTTTCTTTTGCCGCTGATAATAAAGAGTTAAAGGAAAGGTGGAGAAAAAATATCAAACTCCAGCTGCTTAACTATATTTCTGCCGGCGAATCAATGGAGAAAGCAAAAGCGAAACTTATTAAAAAATATAAGCTGATAGATAAAAGATCCGGCGAGTTCACCCAGGATAAAATTTTAGCGCAGTTTGTAAATGCATTCTCAACTGCGCTTGATCCCCATTCAAATTATCTTCCGCAGGAGGAGCATGAGGATTTTAAAATTTCAATGGAACTGAAACTCGAGGGAATCGGCGCAAGACTCCGCTCTGAGGATGGTTTTGTAATTATTGAATCAATTATTCCCGGCGGAGCAGCAGACAAGCTTTCAGGTGAAAACGGATTAAAGCCAAGCGATAAGATAGTAGCAGTAGCTCAGGGATCGGATGAACCCCTTGATGTTATTGATATGGATCTGCGCGATGTTGTTCAGAAAATCCGCGGTAAAAAAGGAACTGAGGTGAGGCTGACTATCTTAAGGGAAAACGGACCTTCAGGTAAATCACTAAGGCTTGTAATTCCAATTATACGTGAAGAGGTAAAACTTCAGGACAGCGAAGTCCAGTCTGAGGTTTATAATTTAAACAGAAACGGCGAGAATATTAAATTAGGATATGTGAAGCTTCCGTCTTTTTATCAGGATCAGACGCGGGGGAAAAGTTCTGCAGGGGATATGCAGGTTCATCTTACCCAGCTATCGAAAAAAGGCGTTGCTGCGATTGTTGTTGACCTCAGGGGAAATCCGGGCGGTCTTTTAAACGAAGCTGTTGATATTGCCGGCCTGTTTATAGAAACCGGTCCAGTTGTGCAGATCAAGTCTTCAAGCGGATCTCCTCATGTTTTATCTGATTATAATTCCGAGATTGCTTATGATGGACCAATTGTTATACTTATAGATAAATTCAGCGCAAGCGCTTCTGAAATTTTAGCCGGTGCAATTAAGGATTACGGCAGAGGAATTATTGTAGGGCCGACAAGCACCTTTGGTAAAGGCACTGTTCAGTCATACAATCCGCTTCCGAACAAACAGGGTGCAATGAAAGTCACTACGCATATTTTCTATCAGCCTGCTGGAACATCCAATCAGCTTTACGGTGTATCGCCGGATATCATCATTCCTGATCTTACTTCTATCTGGGATATTGGCGAAGATAAAACAAAATATCCACTCAAATGGCAGCCTATTCCGAAAGCAGATTATAAAATTTTTAATCTGGCAAACCCGGGAGTGGTATCCGATCTTTCTGCCAAATCAAAATTCAGAGTGTCTTCTGATAAGAAATTCATAGAGCTTTCAGAGAAGATTGCGAAATTTAAAGTTCAGCTTGCAAAAAAGTCTATCAGCCTTAAAGAGGAATCCAAACTCGAAAAGCAGAGAGAAGAGGAAATGAAAAAGAATATCAATAAAGATAAAAACAGAAAAATTATGGATGTTGAAAACGATATATTCCTCGGAGAAGTATTTAATATTACAGGTGATTATTTAAAGCTTATGGGCAAGTAACGAGTTTTCAGTATTTTTCATTTTTATAAATAATAAAAGGAGGGCAATGTGAAGATGGGTATGCTTTTTTCTGGTATTTTCTGGGGTGTGGTTTTAATTATTTTCGGAATTACAATCATTATAAAGATTATATTCAATATTCATATTCCGCTGTTTAGAATCATGATTGCATTATTTTTTATCTATCTCGGCATTCAGATTCTGATGGGCTGGAAATTCTTTCCTCACGGAAATGAAAGGTCCGCTATTTTCAATGAAACGAAAATTCAGGCGGACTCTTCGGATAATGAATATAATATTATTTTCGGTAAGGGCGATGTTGATCTCACGAAAATAGAATTAAAAGATAAGTCTGTAAATATAAAAATCAATACTGTTTTCGGGGGAAGCTTTATCAAGCTTAATCCGGAAATGCCTTATTTAATTAAGGTTGATTCTGCTTTTGCCGGAGCAAGGCTTCCTGACGGAAATAATGCCGCATTCGGTACTTATGTTTATAAATCAAAGAATTATAAAGAAAATGAAAATCATCTGCGCATAAAAGCGAGCGTGGTTTTCGGCGGTATTGAATTTAACCAGTAGGTTTTATAAATTTCTTTCCGGATTATATAGAGAATTATTTTTTTACACCAAGCCCCCTGTCCCCCGAAGGGGGCACTTGTTAAATAATCATTTCCTCGATAATTTGTATTTTATTATCTATGTATTTGTCATATTATTCCCCAGATTTCTTGAAAGCACAACAATATAAACTTGTGTTATAATTCATTGATTTTTTAAAGCACTCGTATTTTCTTCATACTCGCCCCCTTTGGGGGATGGGGGGATTATTGCATTAGCATCATTCTCCAGGAATCCGGAATGAGCTCATTCCCGCTTTAAAATATTTGACTCATACAGCTGCATCATTTCATTTTTCAGCAGATCGATTCCGGTTGAATTTTTTGCAGAACCGATTATTGAATCAGGGTAGTTCATTTTTATCAGCCTGATTTTATCTTCATCTGCAGAATCGCTTTTATTGAAAAACAGAATCTCCTGTTTTTGTGCAGCATCAATATCAATCAGTTCTTTCCGGACTGTGTGGATGTTCATTTCGATATCAGATGCGTTGATATCGACCACGTGAATAAGAAAATCCGCATGCACAATCTCTTCAAGTGTTGACCTGAACGATTCAACAAGATTTGCAGGGAGATTTCTGATAAAACCGACTGTATCAGTAAGGAGAACGCTTTTGCCGTGATCAAGAAAAACAGATCTGGTAAATGAATCGAGCGTTGCAAAAAGCCTGTCTTCAACAAAAAGATCATCCTTTGCAAGCAGATTTACCAGTGTGGATTTCCCTGCATTGGTGTAACCGACTACCGCTCCTGTAAATGATGAGCTTCTGGACTTGCGCGCAACTGCCCTGTGTGACCGGATCTTTTCAAATTTTTTCTTTAAGATTGTAATTCTTTTCTGGATGTGTCTTTTATCTGTTTCAAGCATCTTCTCTCCGGGACCGCGCGTTCCGATTCCGCCTCCGAGACGCGAAAGAACTCCGCCCAGTCCTTTCAGCCTCGGCAGGATGTATCTCAATTGTGCAAGCTCGACCTGTATCATTGCTTCCGAGCTTTTTGCTCTTCTTGCGAAAATTTCCAGAATAATTTCAGTTCTTCCTACAACCCTGCATTTAATATCCTCTTCAAGGTTTCGTACCTGTGACGGCTTTAAACTGTTGAGATCGAAGACGAGAAGTTTGATATTCTTTTCTTTTATTGTTTCTTTAATTTTTTCAAGATGACCGGATCCAACTATGGTGCTCGGGTCAATCGATTCTCTTTTTATTATAACTGTTTCAATTATTATTCCGCCGGAAGTTTTCACAAGCAGATTGAGTTCATTCATTGAATAATCAACTTTAACCGGATCATCCTGGCTGAGTTTGAGGCCGACAAGCATTGCTCTTTCATCCCTTGACGAAGGAATTCTGTTTACCGAAGCATCCATATCGAAATTATTTCCTTGTTATTTAAAAACACTTATTGAACAGAACTTCCGAGCCTTCGGTAATTCCATTTTCTTTAAACCAGCCCATGTTAACTTCAAGCGCATACATGGCTTTCTTTTTTGATGGATAAGAAATAGCAGTATCAAGAGGCTTCATGTTCTGTATGTCAATAATTCTTCCGGATTTATCAATATATGCGATTGACAGGGGAACATATGTATTTTTCATCCAGAAGCTCTGGTACTGTTCAAAGGAAAAAACAAAAAGCATTCCGGAATTTTTTCCGAGCGATTGTCTGAACATCAGGCCCTGCTGTCTTTCATTATCTGTTAAAGCAATTTCTACATTGATATTTTTTTTAATACCATTGGTGCTTATAATACTGATAATGCAGTCCGTTGCGGAATTTAATGATACAGACTCAAATATAATTAATAAAAATACTATGGATCGAATAACAGAATTCATTCTACTTTCTTTTCCTGGTTCTGCGGATTTTTTCTGGCTTCTTCTTCAAGCTTGTCGTTTTTCTTTTTCAGATCTTTCAGTTCTTCAATATCTTTTATTTTATTGTCAATGTTTTTATGATAAGGGTTGTAATCTTTTGCTTTTTTAAATTCTTTCAGAGCCGCATCTATATCATCAGCTACAAAAGCTTTAATTCCGCCTTTGTAATGCTCTTCCGCTGTCTGGATATCTTCAACTGTAATTACCTTTGGAATAAGCTTGAATGAAAGATTAAATGAATATGTCGGGCCGAACACGCCTGAATCTGCATATGACGCGTCTACGTTGAATGAAACATTGCTTACTACATAATTAAAACCCAATCCAAGACTGAAAGTACGGCCGTTGTTGAAACTGTATCCGCCGCGCAGATAGAGAATGTCCAGTACATTGAATTCAGCTCCAAGGTATAACCTGAAGCTTTCATCAAAACCGTAAATAAAATCGTAAATATCGGTAGGGTCTATTAAATTTTCAGATACATCTACATTTAATCCGAACCATTTGGTGAGTTTATAAGATAGCCCGATTCGCAGGCTCGTTGGAAGCGGATCGTTCAGTGCAGGCGATCCGAGATTTAAAACGGAAAGTCCTAAATGGAAGTTTTTTGTAACTGTTTCAAATGGAGAAAACAGATACATGCCCTTCAAAATTCCTATATCAAAACCTACTGAGCTCAGAAATAGCGTGTCTATCTGCTGGTAGATGTATTTAATCGAAGCTCCCAAATACATAAATCCGAAATCGTAACCGTATCCGACTGTAAAAGCGCCATTTACGAAAGTGACGCTTCCAACCACATTTCCATTAATGTCAATCTTCTCAAAAGGAACAACCCAGAAAACCGTGTTTGATATGGCCATAAAACCGTTGCCGATTTTAAAAGCACCGGTGATGTTTTCAATTCTTGAATCAAGAATTAATTCCTGGTGGTGAATTGAAAGAGTAGGATATTTAAGAGAACCAAGACCTGCAGGATTATAATAAAGGGTATTTATATCGTTAATTTCAGCTGTGAAAGCTTCAGCCATTGCAAGCGGCCTGCTGCCGACTCCAAGCTCAAGGAATATTGCACCGGAAGATCCGGCAGTTCCTGAAGCATATGAAAATTCACGCGCGAAAAGAACAAGCAGCGCGGAAAAGAAAATAATTTTCATATTAACGGATTTCATTCAAATATCAGCCTTTATATTTATATATAATATGGCAGTTTATAAATCTGTGTGCACATTTTCTTATAAACTAATAATATTATCGTAAATTTATGGAATCATGTCATTATTTATTCCTGATTTAGAGTTGAAAACTATTATTTTTGTTACAATACAGAATTAAGAGAAAATATAATAGTAACTGTAATTTCGATAAGCCGAATAAACACCATTTATAAACCCGGTTTTGATAAATCAGTCTAATATTATTGAAAAAAAATTTCAATTACGTTCAGAATATAACACAGTAAATATAATTTTATGCAAAAAAATCTTTTAAAATTAAGTCGCTTTCCTCAATTTCGTGAATGCTTTTTGTCTCTGTAATAAAAGAATTATCGTAGAGAGTATTCCATTCATGCATTATTTTATCTAAAATTGGAATCATGGAATTGAGCGTTAAAATTATAATCCTGTTTACGGATATTCTGAAAATAACAGATTCATTGCAAAGTGTTTTGTAAAATTTTGAATAAAGATATTTCATTGAAACAAGAATTTCGCGGTGGATAAATTTGTTTGTATTGATGATATAGGCTGAACCGCCGCCTCTTAGAGAATAGAAAAACTGAAAGTAATCAATATAATACAGGAGGTTTTGAAAGCTCGGCCACACCAGCTGATCAGATGCCATATCGCTGTAAATAAATGCAGGCAATGACAGATTTTTTTCAAGATCCACCCTGATTTTTTTTAAATCATCTGAAGTTGTTTTATCATTTAGATTAATCATTAATATTGGCGTTCCGATAGGATTGCTGTTTTTACTGCAGTAATTGGACCGAACATTATCAGTAAGAAAGGAAAATGATATGAAGTAAAAGCCTGCAGATTCATTATTTTCAACCGGCTGAAGAAATTTTCGTGAAAGAAATTTATCAATTATAATATCTTCTCTTTTTAGAAGAAACCCGTTATCAGCTGAAATTATGTTTTGAAAAAGTTTATCTGCAAAACCTATTACCATGGATGACGCAGTTTTTTTATCAAATGATGTGAATGATACTTCAAAGCATTCATTCTCAATCTGATATTCTAAAACAGCAAATTCAGAATAGCCTGTTTTTTTCAGATATTCGCCGATATAAATGCCTGCGTTGAATTCGCTGGCTCCATCTACAAGAAAAGGATTAAATTCAGATTCAAGGAAATTGTAATCATTTAAATATTTCAATTCATAGAAAAGCTTATGGAACGACCTGATAAGTTCTTTCCTGTTAAGGTTTACAGTTTTATCAAGCGGCTTTTTTTCGTGTGAACTGACCTTGTTGACAAGAGATCTAAGTTCATCGTTAAAAGTTCTATTCCTGATTAAATTTACTTCATCCATGCTGTTTTATACCATTATCAATTGTTTAAATCTGTCAATAAGAAAGATCCAGCATTTTTTGAAGCGCTTTCCGGGCGCCTTCAGCAGTTTTTTCATCAACAACTATATGTGCTTTTTCTTCAATTAAAGAAGCTAAAAGTTTTTCAAGAGTAATCTTTTTCATATTCGGGCAGATAAGAGATGGTGCTGCAGAAATATATTCAATATGAGGAGCTGCTTTTTTGAGTCTGTGTATCATGCCTATCTCTGTGCATACTATGATTTTTTTTCTGTCAGTTGTTTTTACAAAATCAATCATGCCTCCTGTTGAAAATACCCCGTCAGCTATATCTGCAATTTCAGATATGCACTCAGGGTGAGCCATGACATACGCATCCGGATGTTTTTTCCTGATTTCAATTACTTCTGTAACTGTAAGATTTTCATGAGTAGGGCAGAACCCGTCCCAGGGAATGATCTTTTTTTTCGTGGATCGCTGCACATAGCTTGCGAGATTTCTGTCAGGAAGGAAAATTATTTCATCTGAATCGATTCTGTCCACGATTTTTACTGCATTTGAAGATGTGCAGATAACATCAGACACTTCCTTGACTGCTGCAGAAGAATTTATATATGTAACGACTTTAGCACCAGGATGAAGTTTTTTAAATTCTATAACGCCATCTGGTTCAACCATGTCAGCCATCGGGCATCCGGCATTGGGATCCGGCAGCAGGACTTTTTTATCCGGAGATAATATAGCAGCAGATTCAGCCATGAAATGAACACCGCAGAATACTATTATGGCAGCATCAGTTTTTGATGCAATTCTTGACAGTTCAAGTGAGTCTCCGGTAAAATCTGCAATATCCTGAATTTCCGGTCTCTGGTAGTTGTGGGCAAGTATAACTGCTTTTTTATCAGCAGCAATTTTTTTTATTTCAGATATTATTTCCATATAATGAATTTACCTTATTATTATAAAATTGTCAACCAGTATAAAAGCGCCATTTATTTCTTTTTTCCTGAATGAGGGTGAAAATTATCGTATGTTTTTTTCAGTCTTTCCTTTGTTGTGTGGGTGTATGTTTGAGTTGTGGATATATTCTTATGCCCGAGCATTTCCTGTACAGCTCTTATATCAGCGCCTCCATTTAGAAGATCTGTTGCAAATGAGTGCCTGAGAGAGTGAGGGGAAACATCTTTGAAAAATCCTGCATTGCCGGCTCTTTTTACAACAATATCATATATGCCGCGTACTGACATTCTTCCCCCGCGGTTATTCACAAAGAGAGCCTTGTCTTTTGTATCAAATTTTCTGTTCTTCATATCAAGATAAATTTTAATCTGCTTTATCGCGCTTTGTGTAAGGAAAACCTGTCTGTCTTTCTTTCCTTTTCCTGTTACCATCATCTTCCCGCCTGATAAATCAAGATCGCCAATAGATGCATCTGCAAGCTCTGAAACCCTGGCACCGGTTGAATAAAAAGTTTCAAGCAGGGCAATGTCCCTCTGATCCAGAAAATTTTCTACAGGAAATTCAAGCAATGATTTCATCTGGTTTTCATGGAGGAATTTAGGAAGACGTTTATCTTTTTTGGGGAAGTGTATAAGAATAGTGGGGTCTTTTTTTATTAAATCTTTATTAAAGAGATATCTGAAAAATATTTTTATTGATGCGATCTTTCTTTCTATTGAAGATTTCTTTAATCCTGAATCGTATAAAAACTCAACAAAGCTAATGATGTCGCGGTCTGTTACAGATTCAATTAATATGTCATCGCCTTTTACTTCAGCAGGGGTTTCATACTCGCCTTTGTTGCGTTTATTATCCAAAAGAAATTTAATGAATCCTGTAAGATCCATGGTGTAGGCAGTGACAGTTTTATCCGAGTAATTTCTTTCGAATTTTAAATAATCGGCAAATCTGTCAATTTCGTCGTACATGGTTTAATCGCCGGACGCTGTTTCGTCCAGTATATCAACCTTGAATCCGCAATCATCAGAAAGACACTGATGCTCTTCGCCTTTGCCTTTAAGTTTCTTTTTAAACATAAGCCTTCCGCATTTTGGGCAGGGCTTTTCAGCCGGAGATTCTCTTGTGAGAAAATCGCAATCAGGATAATTGGTGCACGCGTAGAATGTTCCGCCGCGTTTGCCCTTGGATGATCTTTTTACAACATCCCCTGTTCCGCATTTCGGGCAGATTCCAAGCGGAAGCGATTTTGCTGTTCTGCATTCAGGAAAACCTGAACAGGCAAGGAAAAAACCGAATCTGCCTAATTTCTTCAGCATCATTTTACCGCATTTTTCACATACAAGATCAGTTTCCTCGTCGAGAACTCCTTTCATGCTTTCTATATTTTCTTCAGCGTTTGCTATGATTTTGGAAAAAGGCCCGTAAAATTCACTCATCATATCAGGATACTTAAGTTTTGCCTCTTCAACGAGATCGAGTTTTTCCTCAAGCTTGGCAGTAAAATCCACAGAAACAAGATCTGAAAAATAATCTTTCAATATTTTATTTACAATCTTCCCGAGAACAGTCGGCACCAGCTGGCGTCCTGACCTTGAAACATAATATCTGCGTATGATTGTGTCAATGGTAGGAGCAAAAGTTGACGGCCTGCCTATGCCGGACTCCTCAAGGAATTTTACCAGAGAAGCGTCATTGTATCGTGGGGGAGGGGTGGTCCAGTGCTGTTCTGAAACAAGCTCTTCAATTTTAACTTTATCCCCGCTTTTCAGATCCGGAAGAGTATTTTTTTCGCTCTTTTCATCTTTTTCAACAGCAGTGAATCCCTTGAACAGTATTCTGCTGCCTCCTGCTCTGAATGTATAATCGTCTGCAATAAGGTTTACGGTAGTTGTTTCTGAAACCTCGGATGTCATCTGTGATGAAACGAATCTTTTCCATATAAGATCATAGAGCCTGTACTGATCCCGGCTTAAATCTTTCTTGATGGAATCCGGAGTACGCAATACATCCGTTGGTCTGATCGCTTCGTGAGCATCCTGCGCGCCTTTTTTATTTGAGTAGACATTCGGTGATTCCGGAAGATATTCCTTGCTGAAATTGTCTGAAATATAATTTCTCAGGGATTCCATTGCTGTTGGCGCGATTCGGGTTGAATCAGTTCTCATATAGGTAATGAGTCCAACAGGTCCTGTTCCTGTAATGTCAATTCCTTCATATAACTGCTGCGCGCTTATCATTGTTTTTTTGGAAGTGAAGCCGAGTCTGTTTGCAGCATCCTGCTGGAGCTTGCTCGTAATATAAGGCGCTGACGGCTTTCTTCTTCTTTCTTTTACAGTTACATCCGAAACTTCAAGTTCTTTATCCTTTAACAGGGAAAGATGCCCTTCCATTTCAGCGCTGTTTTTTATTTTAACCTTGTCGCCTTTGATTGATGCAAGTGATGCCTTGAATTTTTTGCTTTTAAAACTGCATTCAGCATCCAGAGTCCAGTATTCATCCGGATTAAACGCATCTATCTCTTCCTCTCTGTCGCATATTATTTTCAATGCAACTGACTGAACCCTGCCTGCCGAAAGTCCACGCTTTACTTTTTTCCACAGAATAGGGCTAATATGATATCCCACTATCCGGTCGAGAATTCTTCTTGCCTGCTGGGCATTTACAAGGTCAATATTGATTTCTCTCGGATGGAGTACTGCCTCCTTGACTGCAGCTTCAGTAATTTCATTGAATTCAATTCGTTTTATATTCGGATTTTTTGCACTAAGGCTGTTTGAAAGATGCCAGGAAATTGCTTCTCCTTCACGGTCAGGGTCAGTGGCGAGAAGAACAAGTTTTACCTGTGAAGCGCTTTTTTTAAGATCATTTAAAATCTTTGCTTTTCCTCTAATGGTAATATATTCCGGCTTAAAACCATTTTCAAGATCAATTGCGAGTCTTGATTTCGGCAGATCAATTATATGGCCGACTGAAGATTTGATTATATAAGTGGAGCCCAGATATTTATTGATTGTCTTGGCCTTTGAAGGAGATTCAACAATAACAAGTGTCGCGGGTTTATTTTTTTTCTGCATTATGTCCCCTTTTTTAAAAGTATTATGAACAACATCGGACAGGTTAATTTTTTTTGTCAAACAATTCTTTTATCTGTCTTTCAGGATCCCAGCGTGCTGTTAAAACAAGCATTGTCAGAAGAAATAAAGAAATTATCGAAAACAGTATAATTCTTTCAGAAGTATAATAAATGGATGCATTGAATTTTCTTTCAAAATAGAATGCGCCGATAACTTCATTTTCTCTGGAAGATGTGTGGCAGATAAGGCATTTTTTTTCTGCTTTAGCGGGTATTATGGATTTATATATTCCTGAAACAACTCTGGTTTCAGTTTCAGGGTTTACTGCAGTTAAAACTTTTATAATATCAGAATTTTTATTAATTGTATCATAATAAGACGGTGCAATCACTCTCTCGCCTTTTTTGTTGTAAATAGCTGCTTTTATTGAGTTAGTCTTTTCAATATCGCTTAGAAAAACCCATCCAGCCTCGGTTTTTCCATTAGTTTTTACTGCAGAAAATGCGTCAATTACCAGCCTGAAGCCTTTGTCAATTTCAGTAAAATAGCCGGATTTATAAACAGAAAAAATGTCATCTGCAAATGGAGGTATTGAAAAAATCTGTGATATGGAAATAAGAAGAAGCAGTGTATTAATCGCAAGAATAATGTTCTTTATTTTCATATATTGTATTATCCATTCAGAGAAATTAGATTGCCTTTTCTTGAAACATATCCGCAAAGTTCGAGATTCATAAGAGCTTCCGCAGTTTCAGAAACTTCTGCCTCGCATTTTCTTATTATTTCATCAAATTCCAGGGCGCCGTTAATAATAAACGACATAATCTTTTTTTCAAGCGAATTTTTATCAAAATCAAAAGAATCTTCTATAATATTGCTGTTATTGTTTTTAACCTGAAGATCAGTTTTTATTTTTATATCAGGATTTTTGATAATAGCTCCGGATATTCCAAGTTCATTCAGAATATCTTCTGTAGTATAAACAGGAACAGCTCCGTCTTTGATCAGCTTGAAGCATCCTGCATATCCTTCATCAAATGAATTTCCTCCGCATGCGAATACAAGCCGGTTTTGTTCAAGAGCGTAACGCGCAGTGATTAAAGCGCCGCTTCTTGTGCCTGCCTTTACCACAATTGTTCCAAGTGAAATTCCGCTGATAATTCTGTTCCTGCGGACAAAAGTCCATTTTCCTGCAATTATTCCGGGAGGATATTCAGACAGGATCATGGAATTCCCGGATTTTAAAATCATTTCGTAAATATCCCTGTTGGCTTTCGGATAAACAATATCTATGCCGTTTGCCATTACTGCAATTGTGGGGAATCCATTTTCGAGCGCGCCAAGATGTGCAGCCCTGTCTATGCCTATTGCTATACCGCTTGCAATTGAAATTTCGTTTTTGCCAAGCTCAGAAGATATTTTACCTGCGATATTTTCAGATTTGAAATCGCTTTCCCTTGTGCCTACTATCGCTGCAGTTTTTCCATGCGATAAATTCCCTCTGGCATATAATACAAGCGGAGGACAGGATATTTCTTTAAGCAAAGCAGGATATCTCTCATCCCATAGGTGTATTACGTTTATTTGTTCATTTTCGCATTTTAATGCAATTTTTTCAGCGCATTGAAGCGGATCTCCTCCATAGATTTTTTTGATAAATTCTGATGTTTCAAGTGTATTTTTTTTCATAGCCGCGGTATATGCATTCTCAGGACCTTTTTCGCGGATCATATTCCATAAATCAAATGATGCCGGGGCTGATGATATTGATAAAGCAATAGAGAATATAGTATCCTGGTTCATATATATTAATACGTATAGATGCGGGATTTTTAAAAAAAAATCTGAATTATTTTAAGGTATCTGGATAATTCCTGATAATTGGGAAAAAGATGTTTAATTATCCCCACTGTCCCCCCGTCCCCCGGAGGGGGCGAGGGTACAAACCGGGAGGATGGGTAACAAAATAAACCGGGCGCATAGGTAACACA
>CAZGWD010000032.1:0-30813 GCA_964529415.1 uncultured Leptospirales bacterium
TAAGAGGTTATTATAAAAAAAAGGCCAACTCTTGTTTTGAGTCGGCCCCTTTTTTACTTTAACTTAAATCTTAAATATATAACCAGATCAATCTTTTCTAATGCAAATAATTGTTACATCATCATCGAGGCCTCTGCTTCCGGTAAAATTATAAATATCATTAAACAGCAACTTTCCAAACTGTTTAAAATCTGATTTTACTTCAATTTTCATGGAATTTTCAATTATCAGCTGCTTTAATCTATCCTCGTTGAATATTTCTTCTTTTTCATTGTACTGTTCAAATGCACCGTCAGTAAATAATACAAGAATATCATTCTTTTCCATCTGATAAGTTGATGATCTATAAGTGAAACCAGGAAAAGCTCCTATCAGTTTGCCGGTTTTATCTACAGTAACAAGATCATTCCCTGATCTTAAAATATATTGACGCGGCTGTCCAGCACCACCGTAGGTTATATGATCTTTATATAAATTCACGCAGCATGCAGTAAATAGATTCTGGCCCTTCAATTCTGATGTATAGTAGTCATTAAGAAATTTAAAGCGTTCAGCAGGATCAACCAGATGAAGGCTTTGCTTATTCATCATATCAATCTGCATAGTGGTAAGAGCTGCCTGCATGCCATGCCCGGTAGCATCTGCAATAAAAACCGAAATACTTCCATTCTTCTGTCTGCTGATGTTGAAGTAATCCCCCCCAACCCTTCCATTCTGAGGTTTGTACAACACGCTGATTGAATAATCTTCAATATTTTCATATTCACCAGGTTGCGTGAGAACGGAACATTGCACCTTCTCGGCAATATCGAGCTCCTTCTCAATCAAAGCAAGTTCTTCATGGACCCTGACAGATTCCCGTACCCTTTGAATCATATTATTAAAGCCCTGGGATATATGTCCGATCTCGTCCGTAAAATCTGTTTTTAGTTTAATATTGAGATTTCCGCCGTCAATTGCTCTCATTGTTTTATCGAGATTTCTGATCGGCCTGGCTAAGGTAATATAAAAATAAACAGCAGAGGCGAGAGGGATGATAATACTGACAACAAGCGAAGTTATTACTGCAACTGAAAAATTTTCAGTAATAACCGGACTGATATCCGCCACTTTTTTAACTAAATCCATATAATCATGTGCAGTTATGAACACAATAGATGTCGGGAGAACGCCGCCTACGAGAAAAACAGTGAATATTTTTAATGTTATAGATATTGTTTTAATATCAGAATATTCCTGCAGATAAACTTCTTCAAAGAAATTTCTGATAAAATTTTTAATTATAGTATCCAATGCAAAATATGCAGGTATAGAGGTAAGAAAGACACCAAACATCGTGCTGATAAAGAATGAACGGAGCATGTAAACAAAATTCTGGCCAATTATGATAAAAAGTATGCAAATCAGACCATCGGAAATTATCCATGATAAGACTGCAATCTTCAGAAGATGAGGGATAACGCTTATTATATTTTTTTTTAGTTTAATTATATCATCAGATGTAAAACCGCCTTCTATATATCGAATCAAATGTTTAACGAGGAAAGCAACTCTGTTAAAAATTAATATAAAACAAAAAAGAAGCGTTGTTAATATTATAACTATTGTATATTTATTCGAATCTTCTGTAACATTTTTTGTAAAATTTTCTATAAGGCTAAGATCAAAATACCAGAGAAAGGTATAGATCATAAAAGCAGCAATAACCCCGGGAATTGCCAAAGCCAGAAAAAGCTTAATTCCGAAAACTGATATCTGAATTTTTGTCATCTTCATATTATTCATTACAGCTTTATAGTCTTTATGATTCTTAAATTTACTCTTTCAATCTATTTCTGATTTTCAGATAGAATAATCTATATCAGAAAGAACTACTGAGGATTCAATCTGTCTTTCAGATATTTTCCAAAATTGCTTTAGAAGAGAATTCTTTTTTACTTCCGGTACCATAAAGTATCCGTGTTTAGAATAAAAACTAATTGCCCATACAGCAGCTTTCCAAGTTCCGATCAATACAGGTTTTTCAGATTTTTCAGTTAAAAATTTTAAAAGTTCACTTCCGACACCTTTATTTCTTTTCCCGGCTCTTACATATGCATGCCGTATTAAATTCACTTCTCCTTTATCCTGAATGCCCATTACTCCGATTACATGGTCTTCTTCACAAAAGCAGTAAAAATTAACTCCATCATTAATCTGCTCTTCTAATTCATTTTTTGACATATATGGTTCATGCCATAAATCATCTGGAATAAAACCCCTATATGCAATAGATGCATTATTTATTATTTCATAGATTGTATCAAAATCATATTGAGTTGCAGGTCTGATCATTTGAATTTCCTTTAAAATAATTTTATTCAGATTACTTGCGTCTATGAAACTTTTTCATTAAAGTCAGGAGCTATGTTTAAGTAAATAATCCTGGTTGTATTATAGCTGAAATCCTTTCCAGAATTTTACCAGATGATTCTATTGCAATATTAACTTCTTCAAATAAAGGAATAATCTCACCTGATTCAGGGTATCGGAAAATTGTTGAATAGGGATTCAATAAAAGTGCATTGTCCAGTAATTCCATCATTGCAGGATCTATCTTGCTTGATTCATCAATAAGAAACCGAAGATCATGAGTTCTGGGTACTTCATGCTTATGATATATTAGAAATGCTTTAATAGACTTTTCTGCACACTGCTGTGTATGATAAATTGCTGTATCTGTCAGTTCAGAGTCTCCATCAAGAAGCAACCTGGCAGATTTTAAATCTCTTCTTGCAGAAGCAAGCCATCGATCATGCGGCATCATAAAGTTTTACGCCTTTATTTCTGATCTTCTGCCAGAATAATTCTCCAGAGTTCAGATAGCTTATATATTCCTGACGAGTAACTACAAGGAGATCAACAGGTAATGGGATGCCGACAAGAGCACGGTGTCCTGGAATCGCTCTTGCAGTAATTCTTTCGTTGGAAGATTCAACAATTACAATGATATCAAGATCACTGCCATTGTCAGGTTTCCCCCATGCATATGAACCAAAAAGAAGTATTTCCTGAGGTTTATAGATATCAACCAATCGCCTTTTTATTTCTTCAGTTGTTTTATCAATTTTCATTTTATTCATATATTTTTAAAATTCTAATAATTATTTATTACGCTTAAACTTTGGTTGTCAACACGAATTTACTGAAGATTTACATTAATCAGATTTAGAAAGTTGCAGTTTAAGAAAATAAAATCAAGAATGAAGATGCTTTATATTTTTTAAACATGTATGAATTTTTTAATTTTGCTTATTAATATCAGAACGATAATCCTTTATTGTTTTCCAATATTCTTTATCTTGTTGAGTTTTTAACTGCTGTTCAAATTTTTGTTGTTCAATTGGATCATTTTTCTTCCATATCAAATGAACTCTTAGAGCGTGGAAGAATACCAAGACAACTTATAAAAACTGAAGTTATTAAAATTAAATATATATTATAAGAATTTTTATTTTTATCATTTTTTACTACAAAACACATGTACTCACATCAAATGCCAATTTGAAAAATTATTTTGGAAAATCTGAAACATCCCAGATAAAATCACCAACAATAAAAATCTGTTTTTCATTTGAATCTTTCATAACAATGTTGCTTTTAAAAAAAACCGAGCAGATTTGGAAATTTCTGACTTGCTTTCAGATTTTGCTCTGTTTTTCCTGAATAACTTTCCGAGAATTTTTTGCCATCATGTTTTTTTAAAACCAGATTAAAGTTTGTTTTCCCTGGATTTTTAGTCACACCGGATAAATCCATCATCCATAAGTTCCCATTGAAATCGAGTTCTAAAAGCAGATATGATGGTCCAGCGTTATGAATAATACTGCATTTAAAGCTTTTAACTTTAACATAATTTATAGTTCCATTAAACATGCAGGGTTGTTTCGCCTTAGTTAAACCGTTATTAGATAAGAAAAAAATACAGACAGATATAAAAAACAGAAAAACCGGTACTCTTTTTATTTTTTTTCTCATTCATTTTTCCTTATATATTTTAATATTATAAAAATTTTTATATACACTATATTTTCTTTCCCATGTAGAACAAATACATCCAATATGGAAGATCCCTGTATTACTTTTTTTTAGTCTTTCCTGCATGTTCATTATCTTGTTTTTTAATACTAAAAAAAATTGAAGAGACTCCAGCTTGACTAAAAACCTTATAATCAATAAGTCAAGATATTTAATATATCAAAAAAATCTATTGCCAAGGTTATAACAATTCTAAAAATGATAATTAAATTTCATCCCGGAGTTTAATATGAGATACGAAGGCAATATATTCAGACCATTCAGCGAAGCTGAAAGCTATCTGCTTCAATGCACAATAGGATGTTCGCACAACAAGTGTACTTTCTGCGGCATGTATAAAGACAGAAAGTACAGGGTCAGATCACTTGCAGATATAAAAGAAGATATCGCAATGGCAAAGAATCATTACGGCAATCTTGAAAAAGTTTTTCTATGCGACGGCGATGCCATTGACATTGACACGGACATTCTGCTTGAAATTCTTGCAGAACTGAAAAAAACATTTCCATCGCTGCGACATGTCGGTACTTATGTCGGGCCTGTAAGCGTGCTGAAAAAAAGCATGAGCGAGCTTACAGCACTCAGAGCCGCAGGTCTTTCAAAAGCATATCTCGGCGTAGAAACCGGCGACAACAGGCTTCTTGAAGAAATAAAAAAAGGCGCCACTTATGCGGAAATGCTTCAGGCTGGATTGAATCTTAACAATGCAGGTTTTAATCTTTCATCCATGGTTATCCTTGGTCTTGCAGGCAAAGGAGAAAGATCAAGAGAACACGCGCTCGCAACTGCAAAAATTACAAACGAGATGAAGCCAAAATATCTGGCTGCCCTTACTGTAACTCCAGTGCCTGGAACCATTTTATACAATCAGGTGCAGAAAGGCGAATTTCAGCTGCTCGACCCGTTTGAAACGCTTGAAGAAATGAAAATAATTTTTGAAAATATTTCAATCGATGACCTGAAATTTGTCGGAGTTCATGCATCAAACTATCTGCCGGTAAACGGCACTCTGCAGCGGGACAGGCAGAAGATGATCGATACTGTTAACAGCGTGCTTGATACAAGAGATACAAGCCGGATTAAATCCGAAAAAATGAGGGGGCTATAACCCCGGATCATAGATTGTTTTGCAGATATACAGTAAATCATCTGCATAAATAATCTCGCCGGTTTCGGGAAGTTTGGCGCCGCCTGCCTGAAGAGCATTCCAGGTTAGTTCATGGCAGTAAAATGCGTCTTTATCTTTTTTAAAAATAAAATCATACGGTTTCCCGATGCAGCCTGTAAGAAATTTTTTCATCTTTGCAAAATTGACCTTCGCAGGCCTGATCAGTATAAATCCGTCTGCATCTTTTACAAAATCAATTATATCAATTATACTGACTCCTTCTGCTACAGAATGAATCATATTTTTTGAATCAGTGATAATTCCGCTGTGAGTATATTTTCCCTTTATAAAATAACTGTCGAAGTAATAAGTGTATTTTCTGCAGATTATATCGCCAGGCTTTCCGAGACGCAGCAGCTCACGGATCTGTATAGCTTTAACTTTCGGCGGTTGAGTCGCAACCATGATATCCCCGAACCACGTAAGAAATCTCGCCCAGAGTTTGTAGATTACAGTATTTCTAAATTTCTTCAGCATATTTTTATCCTCGAATATAAAAATTTTAAAAAATCATTACCCTGAAAATCTCGAATTTCCATTCATGATTCTGCGTCCCATTATCTGATCCACTGCCTGAAGTCCGCCCTGCATTGTCCCGAAAACACCATGCGCGAATTTCGGCTGATAAAGACCTTTAATAGGAGTGATCGTAGAAAGTCTTTTTAATCCGAAATTATCAACATAAGATGCCATGTCATACTGTGAACCTGTTGGTGATCCGGAATATCTTGAATATGTAGCAGGTGTTGAAATATCCATAACTTTTATATGGCTGCTTAAGTCAGGTAAAACATATTTTTCAGCAAGCTTAATAAGAAAGCCTGCCCATTTTTCCTTCTCCTGTTTATATAAAGACCTGTCTGTTTTACGGAGTCCGCTCCAATTCCCCATTGGAAAAGGCTGCGCAGTAATTGTCAAAACCGGTCTGCCTCCGATTGCAAGCGAAGGGCAGATAATATCAATATGAAAATCCTTATCGGAAAATCCGTTTCGCCCTTCCAGAAATGCGTTATACAGTTTTTCATAGCTCTTGCTTCCTGTAGTCAGCATTGCAAGACCGCAGTCAAGACCGGATTGAGCAGGATCAAAGCCATCATCCAGACCGAGATTAACAGTAAAAACAGACGGAGTCATTGTCAAACGCTCAATTTTTCTTCGATAAGCAGGTTTTGCTTTTCCAATAATCTCAAGCCCAACCAGTTCATTCATAGAAACATTTACATCGATGGTGGTGATCACGTCATCCGATAATATCTCATCGCCGTTATCCAGAAGCACACCCTTCACTCTACCATTATCAACAAGAATTTTCTTTACTGCTGTTTTAAGCCGCAGCTCGCCTCCAAGTTCAAGATATTTCTGCTCCATTTTACGTGGAATCTCTATAAATCCGCCAGCAGGCCTATATGCTTTTTCCAGAAGTGAAAGCATCACACCAACTGGAAGGAGTGCTGCAGATTTACTCTCAGGTATTCCGCATAGAACTGAAAATAGATGAAACACTTCAAGAACATCCGGATCCTTAAAACGGAATTCATATAAAAAATCTTTATATGTTCTTGCAGCATTTCTGATAATCTTAGGGCAGGTGAACAGAATTTTAAGTATTTCGAAAATTGTAGGATTGTATTTCAGGCCCAGAATCTCATCATACATTTCCATTGAATAGTCCAGAAATTTCCCGATTGAATTTGAATCTGCGGAATAAATTTCCATTAAATGTTTTTTGAATGGTTGAAATCCCGAAGGAAGATCAATGGTATTTACTTTTTCTGCCGATGTATCTACCCTGATAATCCTTGCAAAATTTTTCTGAAATTCTTTCATTTCAATATCCAGTTCAAAATACTTTAAAACCGGATTTATATTTGAAATCATCTGATTAGTATCAAATGAAAAACCCTGCCTGTTGTATGTTGTAACCATACCGCCTGTTGCATGATTCTTGTCCAGAAGCACCACTGGATATAACTTGGGATCATTATTTTTCACCCAGGCAAGAGCAGAGCTCAGCCCTGTAATCCCGGCCCCGATCACAATAAGGCTTTTTTTTTCAATCATATAATTAAACCATTATTGCGTTTTTTTAAATTTTGCAAGAATCCCGTTCATTTCATCCGAACGGTGTTCAAGGCGCTGGGATATTGATACAAGCTTATTGAGAGTCTCCACTATTGTTTCGGACATAAATTCCATTTTTTCCATCCACTCTGAAATCTGAAGAATCAGTTCAGTCTGTTTATTGAAATGCTCAATAACATCTTTTGTAGTTCTGTCAATTTCAGTAATTGAATCATAAAGCAGTTTACTTTCCGTGTACTCTTTATCAGTTTTTTCATACAGATTTTTTATAAAGCTGGAATTGTTTTTCACAAAACCTATGATATTATCAAGCCCGTTTGACATTGACTGTACTGTGACCGAAACATCATCAATATTTTTAACTGTATTTCTGATAATAATTGCAATCTCTTTAGATGAATCAATGCTGACTCCTGCAAGTTTCGAAATCTCGTCTGCAACAACCGCAAATCCCCTGCCGTACTCCCCTGCTCTTGCTGATTCAATAGCTGCATTAAGCGAAAGCATATTTGTCTGATCAGCTATCTTGTTGATTGTCTTTGATATTTCCTCAATTTTCCGTGAATTCTCCTGCATTGATGCAATATAAACATTACTTTCACTGATGCTCTTCTCGTTTATCTCTGCAAAGTTAAGTGCTCTGAGAGCTTCATTGCTCTGCATTGAACTGTCATTATTAATTTCTTCCATTAAAGTTGAGATCTCTTTTATTTTTCCATAGTTTGTTTCAATTATAGTATTCTGCATGTTTATTTTTTTTCTTAATTCCCCTATTCCTTTTGAAAATCCCTGGGATATCCCGCTTATATCTTTTACGAATTTATTGCTTTCCGATATTATAGAACTGATACTGGTTGTAGATTCTGTCAATTCCTTGCTCGTGGAAAATAAATCACTGGATGTTTTTACAACCATACCCATAAGACTTGTATTGAATGAAAGGTTTTTATCAGCCTTGATTCTTGCTTCTTCAAGATCATTCAGATTTTTATTTGTAAAGCGCGCCATCAATGACAAAAAATATGTACTGCCTGCAAGAAAAATTATTTTTGCAAGTTCAGTCGGCAATCTTAAAACACCTAATTTAAAAGTATCTCTTGCATCAGAGCTGAAAATCATATTGCCTTCAAATATACCCAAAAAAACCAGTGCAGAATAACTCAATATGCTCAGAGTACCGTAATATATATTAATTCTGTTATCGAATCTAAGGCCGTTTATAATTGCAAACAGGAAGTATACGATAAAGGTCGCCTGTTCTTTGATTGCCATATCATAGCCGTTGAATGTATCGTAATGGAATGAATATTTAACAAAAAAAATAAGAAATACTTCTATAGTTATTGATATGTATATTAATGGTTTGGATACTATCTTTTTTTTAATTGCTATTAAATTTACGCCAGCCAGAAAATAATAAATGAGTGATCCGATAAAAACTGCAAGATAAACATTCGGAACTGAACCGGCTCTGAAAGATGATACTGCAAGCACAAGAAAAAAAGTTGCAAATATCAGCCTGGTCCTGTTGATAATTTTTTCTGTTATTAATTTATTCATCCCTGTACCTGATCCTCATGCATATTTAATAAACCTGTATCATCAAAAATTGAATTACAGTTTCTCAATTTTTTCCTTTTCTCTGCCGGAAAGACTTTTATAGACAAGCTCATATGAGTGGTCAATCATAAGAAATATTTCTTTATCAGGAATACTTCCGTCAATTGTTACTGTATTCCAGTGGACTTTATTCATGTGATATCCCGGTTTTACAGATTGATAACGGTCCCTGAGTTCCATTGCAAGAAAAGGATCGCACTTTAAATTTACAGAAACCGGTTTTGAATTAATATTCATTAATGCAAACATCTTCGGTCCGATTTTAATGACAAGTGTTTCAAAGTCGAATGGAAAATCTTCAGTTGCACCCTTTTTAGATAAACAATATTTTTTTATTTTTCCGAGAGTCATTGTATTTAAAATATTTTCTTCCCTTCAATTAAAATCAAAATAAAACAAATTAACCAAAGGCATTTTAAACATAATCAATCCTGATTTCAAACAAAAAACATATTTATAATAGCTCATTTATAGAGCTTATTTTTACAAAATTAGATTTTTATTCATAAACATTTTTTATCTATTGATAAATAAATGCATTAAATATAATTTACAAATACAGTTGACAAAAATGAACATTGTTTATTTTTTAATACAGCGTTTATAAAAATTAAAATACATTTTACAGTTATGGATATGTCAGATTTTTGATATATATCTTAACAAAACAAGGAGCATCTCATGAGTTTATTACTAAATCCAAAAAAGTATAGAGATAGAAAATATCCCGATGCACGATCTAAAGAAATCATGCTGAAAGCAATTGAATGGTTCGAAGCCAAAGGTCTTGCAAAACAGAAAGATTCATATCATAAAAAAGAATTCTGTGAAGATTTTCAGCAGTTTGTAACCAAAGAAGGAATTTTCGAAACACTTTTTCTGCCGAAAGGATACGGCTCTGACCCCAACCAGTATTACAGCACTTACAGAATGTACGAATTTTCTGAAATATGCGGATTTTACGGAGCTGCTTACTGGTACACATACCATGTATCAACTCTCGGCCTTGATCCGGTACTTCTTGGCGATAACGAAGAGGCAAAACATAAAGCAGCGAAAAAACTGAAGGACAATGCTCTATGCGCTTTCGGCCTGTCAGAAAAAGAACACGGGGCTGATATATACTCTTCTGAAATGAAACTCTATCCGAAAGGCGATGGCAAATATGTCGCTAATGGAAGCAAATACTATATCGGAAACGGAAACGTTGCAAGCACAGTAACAGTATTCGGAAAAATTGCAGATACCGATGAATATGTTTTCTTTGTTGTTGACTCAGCACATCCGAACTATGAATGCGTAAAAAATGTAGTTGATTGCAACCAGCAGTATGTTGCTGAATTCGCTCTCCATGATTATCCGATAACAGATGCAGATATTCTCACAAGAGGCCCCAAAGCATGGGATGACATGCTCAACACAATCAACATCTGTAAATTTAACATCGGATCAGGCGCAACAGGAATAGTTACACATTCATTCTACGAAGCCCTCAATCACGCATATCACAGAAAGCTCTACGGAAACAGCGTAACAGAATTTGCTCACGTAAAAAGGCTGTTCTCTGATGCATGGCTTAGAATCATGGCAATGAAACTGTTCGGTCTCAGGGCAACTGACTACATGAGAGTTGCAAACGAAAATGACAAGAGATATATGCTTTTTAATCCGATTATGAAGATGAAAGTTGCAATTCAGGGTGAAAAAGTTCACGAGCACCTGTTTGACATAATTGCAGCTAAAGGCTTTGAGAAGGATATGTATTTCGAGCAGGCTGTTGCAGAGCTTACAGGCTTTCCAAAACTTGAAGGAACCCGTCACGTAAATATGGCTCTTATAGTAAAACTCATTCCAAGTTACATGTTTATGCCTGGTCAGTTTGAAGAGATAGGAAGAATTACTGATAACAGAAATGACGACTTCATGTTCCATCAGGGAAAAACAACCGGTTATGCAAAAACCAAGTTTCACGATTTCAATACTGCCTATAACAGCCTTGCGCATCTGCCGAATGTAAAAGTGTTCATGGAGCAGATTCAGGCATACAAGGAATTCCTTATGGTTTCAGGAACAGACATTGCCAAGCAGATGATGGAATTCGACTTCCTCCTTGCAGTAGGAGAACTGTTCACTATGGTTGCTTACGGGCATCTTATAATAGAAAGCGCAAAGATTGAAGGCGTGAGCGATGCAGTAATGAACCAGATGTTCGACATGTTTATCAGAGACTTCTCGGCATATGCAGTTGAATTATATGGAAGACCTATCAATACAGACGTTCAGCTTGAGAAAATATTGAAGATGATTAAACGGCCTGTACCGATGAAAGATGAATTTGAAAAAGTTCTGAAAGAGGAAGTTTATTCTCTCGTTGACGTATACAAACAGAATCCTTAATTAAAAATTAAAATATCAAATAAAAAGCTCCCGGCAACGGGGGTTTTTTTTGCATTATACTTCTTAAATAACAACTTAACAATTATTGGTGTATTTTTCTTGACGTACTGTTTTTATTTTAATAGTATAATCCAAAATAAAACATCCGGAGGTTTAAAAATGAAAAAAGCAGGAATAGTTATAGCAGTAATTTCAATCGCAGCTTTTGCAGCTCTTGTATATTCAGGTTTATTTACTTCAGTGAATATTATAGAAAAAAATATGGGCCCGTACAAAGCTGTATATGAAGATCATAAAGGATCATATTCAAAAATTGCGCCTGTAATGGATTCAGTTTTCAATAAGCTTAAAGCAGAAGGAATAAATTCAACAACCGGAATTGGAATTTATTATGATAATCCATCAGAGGTTGCTGAAGCGAATCTTAGAAGCAAAGGCGGCTGTGTTATAGACAAGGATGTTTTTAAAAAATTTGAAAGCATTAAGACAAAATTTAAAACAATCGATATTCCTGAATATAAATGCATAACAGTTGAATTCCCGGTCAGAACAAAAGCATCATTCATTATTGGCATTATTAAAGCATATCCTAAAATAAAAATTTTTATGGAAGAAAAGAAACTGAAAACTGTTGATGCTCCGTATGAACTTTACGAAAATAACAATAAAATGATTATTATTTTCCCGATAGGAAAAGTATAACCAAATTATTTAATCAGAATTTTTTACTGAAAAACAGCGACTGCTTATATACTGTGTAGCCGAGTTTTTTATAAAATTCATGAGCGCCTGTTCGTTGAATCTGGGAGCTGAGGCAGACCATATCTATGCCCTTTCCTGCAGCCCATGTTTCTGCAGCTTTCATAAGAAGCGCACCTATCCCGAATCTTCTTGCTGCTGTATCAACGAGTATAGACTGCACCTCAACAAACGGGTCCATTCCAAGAAAAATAATTTCAGTAAGACAGATGTATCCCCTTGCTGTATCAGTATCATCTACACAGACAAGAATTTCAGCAGTACCGCTGTTTCTCAGCAAATCAACCTTTTCCAGGATATATTTTCCCGTAAGGGGCGATGGAAGATCATCCCATTGATTCATGAGAAATGTCAAAGAGTCAATGTCGCGCTGTGAGCTTGTAAGCGGCCGAATGTTCATAGGATTTCCTTCAATATTTTAAAAATTCAATAAATAAACGGAATCAGCTTCATAAATTTCAAAGATCTGTCAATATTTTATTTACAGCTATTCTATTGAAATAAATTATTAAATTTTTAAATGCATTTTAATCCTGCTTGATATTTTTGTAACCAAATCAAACTTGACATCACATATTCATAAATTTATTAATACAAAATAATTACAAAAACAGGTAAATTATATGCTAAAAAAATCTAAATTAACTATAATAATATCAAGCTTAATTATATTAACATCTTTAGTTTTACATTCTGAAGATAAATTTTTAAGCGAAGCTTATAAATCATCACCATTAAAAAACCAGAATAAAAATTCAGCTGTATATGAACTTCAGAATGCGTATCATAAAATCTACAACCAGTATAATGACTCTATTGTTTCCATCAGCACTGAAAAAACAGTTAGAATGCATTCAGCCAATCCGTTTCTGGAAGATCCATTTTTCAGGGATTTTTTTGGAAACAGGGGTGGTAATGCCCAGAAAGAAAAAAAACACAAACAGAAAGGTCTCGGTACAGGCTTTATAATATCCAGGGACGGGTATGTTGTAACCAATCATCATGTTGTTGATAAAGCTGATACCGTATCTGTAATATTAGGCAGCGTAATTTATAAGGCAAAAATAATAGGAGCAGACTCGCTGACTGATATTGCACTTATAAAAATCGAATCCGATAAAGCTTTTATACCGGTTTATTTTGGCAATTCGGATAATGTCAAGATTGGCGACATTGTAATGGCAATAGGAAACCCGTTTGGACTTGATAAAACATATACTTCAGGAATTGTCAGCGCCACAGGCAGAAAAACAGTAGACGGTTATGGCATGGCCCATATCCAGACAGATGCATCTATCAACCAGGGCAATTCCGGCGGACCACTTATCAATCTTGACGGTGAAGTAATTGGAATAAATAGAATGATTTTTTCACAAACCGGTGGAAGTCTTGGAATTGGATTTGCTGTTCCCATCAACATTGCCAAAGAAACACTTATACAGCTCAAGCAGTACGGAAAAGTTAAAAGAGGATATATAGGAGTAATTCCTGCACCATTGACTGAAGAAGCTGCCAAATCACTGGGGCTTTCAAATCCGGAAGGGGTTCTTCTTGGTTCAATAGAAAAAGACGGCCCTGCAGAAAAAGCAGGATTAAAAGTGGGCGATATCATTCAGAATATTTCAGATAAAAAAATCAGTACTTTTCAGGATCTTATAGGAATTGTAACAGCAACAGAAATCGGTAAAACTTTAAAAATAACTGTCTGGCGGGAAAAGAAAAATATCAGTTTCTGGGTAACGGTAAAAGAACGGCCTTAAAGACTTAATATAGAACACGGATTACACGGATGACACGGATTGTTTTTGATTTTAATGATTTTTTCTTGGGTCTTTTATCTTTATAAAAATAATTCCTTATCTTTAGCCTTATCCGTGTTCATCCATGTAATCCGCGTCATCCGCGTTCTATTGCATTTTTATAGCTCAGCTACATTATCATAATCATCCATTTCACCTGATGAATCGCTCACCTCATCAGGCTTAACTGACTCATCAATATTCGGGATTGGATTAGCATCATTTTCAACAGGTTCTTCTGTTTCATCAGTATTATTCCTGTCTAAAGTTTTATTATTGATACGGTACATTATTTCTTTTGTACTCATATCCTTCCATTTTTTAGCAGTAGCTGTAAACTTTCCTTTTGGATATGAATCCATGTAAATCTGAAACTCCCTCGCAGCAAGATCAAATTTCTTCATCATGAAATATGAATAACCTTTTTTAATCCTCGCGTCCTGGTCTTTATGTGTAAATGAATTGGATAAAGTTCTGCTGAAATAATCAATTGCAGATTCATATTTTCCGTTTGAAAAATAACTTTCACCTATCCAGTAAAGAGCATTTTCAGTTTTAGGATCTCCGGGAAAATAATTCAGAAGCCTCGTAAAAAATGAAACTGCTCTTGCAAATTCACCTCTTGAATAGCTGTAATGTCCGCTTGAATACACCTGCGACAGATACGATCTTCTTACATCCCTTGAATATGTGCTGAAGTTCCCGTAGTATTTTAAAAAGTATTCATACATATCATAAGCTTTATTATCATCACCGAGTCTTTTATAGGATCTTGCTTTGCCGAGAATTGCCTCTTCATTGGAACCGTTTTCATTTATTGAAATATCGAACATCTTGAGTGATTTTCTGAATTCTCCGGCTGTGAGATAGGAATGGCCGAGCTCAGCATATACCCTGCTCCTGAAATCATTATTTGTGGAATTATTCAAAAGGCCGAGCATCTGATCAACGCCTTCTTCTGTCTGGTTCTTCATGACTTTCAGACGCGCAATTCTCGCTTTTGTTTCGTCAGCCATGGTTTTTGAAACAGGATAATTGAATTTCAGCAGATAAACATATTTCAGGTATGCAAGCCTGTTCAGATTAAGTTTTTCGTAGCTGTTGGCAATTAAAAAATATGCCTGCCCCACTTCATTGGCTGCGGACGGAACATCCTGATACTTGGCGATAATTCTCGTGAATATATTGATTGAATTATTGATAGAGTCCCGATCACCTCTTTCAGCAACCATTCTTGCTTCAGTTATCATTTCGAGCGCGTCTTTTCCCGGTTTGATATTAATTTCATAGTAAATAAAAAAACCGGCACCCGCTAAAATGAGCAAAATTCCGCCTATAATACCGCCAAGCTTCATTTGGGAACTCCTACTTTATTCTTAATAAAACAAATTCCTTCCAGAATTCAGATTCTTTCGGAAAATATTTTTTGACATTGTCCTGAATCAGGTAATCAAGCGCTTTATCAAATTCCTTAAGCTCAATGTGCGATCTGGCAATAAAAAGTTTTGCCTTTGCCATATCAGCTAAATTATCGGTTTTAAAAGTCAGATTCTGTAATTGTTTTATAGTGGTTTTATAATATCCGTTTATAAAATATTTCTGAATTATCTGATCAACACCTGATAATGTTTCTATTGGGATTTTTCCTTCATCAACAGGCTTTTTATTGTCTTCAGGAGTTTTCCTGCTCCCGCCTTCAATAACTTCAAATCCATCTATATTCTTATCAATTTTATTGTCTTTTTTATCACCGGAATCGATTGTATTGCTCTGCCCGGATTTATCATCCGGTACAGGTATTACCGGAGTAGAAACAGGCTCAGATGTGATATTTACACCTGCAAGAAATATCATTGCAGGATCAGTATATTTTTCATTCGGGATGAGACCATAGTAATATTCTCCTCCGAAAGGCTTATCATCCACAAATCTTTTTTCAGATATATCAACTGTTTTATATATCCATTTTTTATCAAGCTCGCTCAGAGCAGAAATCATATTCGGAGAGCGGAAAAGCCTGAAATTCAGATCACCGGAAAATCCTGTATAGTTCCAGCTTACAACGACCTTGCCTCCGTTCCAGAGTGCTTTAATACTCGCAATAGTGTAAGGCTCTCTGATTTCAACTGGAACAAATGAAAAATTCTGCCCTTTTTTCAATGCCTGATCAATCATTCCGTCTGATAATTTAGCGAGAACAGCATAAAAATATTTTCCGGGCCTGAGATCTGTATCACGGTATGTATTTCTGTCTGCCTTGACAGATCCGACCGGAACTGAAGAGCTTAAAACTGCAGTATTTATAATTTCCTGGGATGACCTGTATATAACATATTCAGTAACTGTAAGTCCTGCTTTTGGAATTGCTGGCATCCATTCAAGAAGGACACTCAAATGGTCGGTTTTTATTGCCAGATTTGTTATAATTGCTTTAGTATTATCTTCGATTAAAACAGGAGTCAGAGTGTAATTCTGTCCCTGCTTCAGCATGATATTTTCTTTTGCATTGATTTCTTTAACCGTAACTGCATAATAATAAGATCCTTTAAAAACAGCCTCAGCATCAATAAAAGTGTCCTTATCAACCACTACTCCGGCTTTTTCAGATGAAGTGAGTTTTTCAGCAGTATCAATTACGCTTCTGCTTCTATATATGGTGTATAATATTCCGGTAATATCAAGCTTCTTCCATTTAAGAGCAATTTTCCCCTCTCCAGCTTTTTCACATTGAAGCATTGTTACATTTTCAATGAATCTGTCTCTTGGATCTGATTCTATAATTACAGGAATGGCAGTATAATTTACATCCTTGAAAAGTTCCACGTTTCTTGATAAAAGTTTCTCTTTAGCCATTACAACATAAAAATATTTTCCCGGTTTCAGATCCATATCAACAACTACATTTTTATCCCGGGCGAAAACTTCCTTAACAGTCATTGCTGAAAGGACACGATCCTTGCTGTCTATCATTTCATTTGATCGCCCGACAATAAAATCCTTTAAATAAGCAGGATCCGCACTGAAAGATATAACAGCAGCATTCTTTACATCTTTTGCCTTTTCAGCCTTTATTCCGAATGCCATATATTCAGGAAGGCCTTTTGCACCGCTGTTTGTATTTTCTTTGTTTTTTTTCTTTTCTATATTTATCTCAATATCATCATCTTCAATAAACTGAGTATAAACCGGCAGGATAACCGGCAGGATAAATAAAGAAAGAATCAGAAGTTTTAATTTTATATTATTTATAATCATATTAAACTTTTAATATTTTAACTAAACAAACAACAAAAAGGTGTAAGAACAGGAAATAAGAAGATTTTAGAGATACGGGGATATTAAAAAACGAAAAATAATTATTAAATATTCCTTTATCTCCATATCCCCCTATCATCCCCTTTATCTCCATTTGTTTTATTTTTAAACAAACAAGCCATAAAAAGGCATAAGATATCATTTTAATTATCGGCAGAAGGCAGGTGGAAAATCAGCAGATTATTTGCTTATGTAAAAATTCAGCGGTTTTATCAATATTAATAATGCCGTAAAATCCATTCATGCACGGACCCGGATTGAATAAAATAATATCTTCTTCTATTTTAAGATGCTGTTTATGAGTGTGTCCGAATAACAGGACATCTGCCTTTTTTTCAAGGCCTGTTTTTCTTATTTCAGAAAGCCCTGACTTGACACTGAAAAAATCGCCATGGGAAATCATAAAAATCATTCCAGCTATAATTTCAATTCTAATATCACTGCAGGCTCTGTTTGGATATGAATCAATATTTCCTGATACGCAGATTAATTCAGCTTTTTCCGGAAACAATACATTATCAAGATCAGAAACACCGTCACCGCAATGTATCAGGTAATCAAATGGAGATTCAATGCTGATTATTTTATCAAGACAGGAACTCTCCCCGTGTGAGTCAGATACAGCTAAAATTTTAATCAAACCATTTATCCCGTTTCAATAAAACAAAATTGTTATTTAATTTCTGCAACAATAATTGAGCAGTCATCCATAATAATGTGCTTATGCTTCATTAGAGTTGATTTCAGCAAATCAAGCTTTTCATTTAACGATTTATCTGTTTTTGAAAATGATTCAAGAATCATATCTCTGCCTGCATAAATATTCTCAGTTTTCAGTTCAATTATGCCGTCTGTAAAAACTGCGATTACATCGCCCTTTTTTATATCACGCGTAAAAGTCCTGTACTTCGCATCATTGATCGGCCCGAGAAATGAATCATTACCGGACAATTCCTGACTTTCACCGTTTTGAAACAGAAAAGGTTTTGGATGACCGCCATTGGCATATGAAATAATACTTTTTGAAAAATCAAATAGTCCGCAGAACATTGTAACAAAAGTTTCAGTTGGAAGATTTACAGAAAGCTCCTTGTTCATAAATGCGAGAATTTCACCTGGATTCTGCGTTTCTTTAAGAGCATTCCTGAAAATCATATTTACGATTGCAGTGTACATTGCGCCGGATATGCTGTGTCCTGATACATCTGCCATATAAAAAATAATCCTTCCGTCACGGAAAATAATTGAATCGTAAAGATCACCTCCGATCTCGGACAACGGCATCATCCAGAACTGCATTGCAACATTTTCGGTATCAATATTGGAATCAGGGAAAAGATACTTTTGAAGTTTTTTTGCAACCATAAGTTCAAGTTTAATAAAATCGTTGAAATACAGCATGTCGCCAATTTTCAGGCCGTTTTCCACTCTTTTAAGAATAATCTCCGGATGTTCTGGTTTGCGTATAAAATCGTATGCTCCAAGATCGTAGAATTTTATTATCTGGTCAACATCAGTTGTGCCGGAAAGCATAAGTACCGGTATGTTTGTAATATTTTCTTCTTTTAAACTTGTTAACACATCTATGCCTGTCATTTGAGGCATGTCCATATCAAGAATAATCAGGTTAAAATTTATTTTAGCTAAAAATTCAAGAGCCTCTTTTCCCCCGGATGCGGCTTCAACCTCATAACCGGCTTTCAGGAGGATTCTCGACAATAATTTTCTTATGGATTCATCATCATCAACAATCAATATCTTCTTTTTTAAGATATCACCTGATTCATTCACTGATTGTTTTGCCTTTTTTCATAAAAAAATAATCCCCATGATATGAATGAGAGGACCAACAGGAATACTGCAGAATTTCTTCCAAGTAATGCTCCTCTTTTCCTTCTATCGAGCAGAAGATCAAAATAATTTTTATCATCCATGGTAAATTCTTTTCCGTCAAAAATTTTGCGGTCGTACTCTGTTATAATTTCTTTTATATATTTTCCTCTTATGGAAATATCCCTTGCACTTGTCGGCTCATCAAAGAACTCGTATCTTGCGAATATCTGAGGATCTCGAAGAAGCAGATATGCAGACTTCAAATTCCCTCCTGTATTTTCCCTGGAAGAAAGTAAAGATTTTATTTTGGGCTCAACTATTACAATTGAATACAAAGATGTCAGGATCAGAACTACTGCAAGTGCTGCTGTTATTATGCCGGTCCAGAAGAATAAAGGCGAATCATTAATTTTTTTCATTAGTTTTACCTTTTAACAGATCAACTATATCAGAAGTTTTGTAGGATATTCCTGATAAAGTAATATTTTTTTCATCAATAAAAAGCGTACTTGCTGTTTTAGATTTTATCAATTCCTCACGGTTCAGAGAAAGAGCGTCAACTATTTTCATCGCTTCCTGCTCATTAAGCTTTTTTGCGGCATCAATATAATATTTTTCAAATGGAAGTATTGATTTTGCTTTAACAGAAAACTGTGCAATATTTACTGAACCTGCATCCTTTAAAATCAAATCAGCTGTGTAATCAATAATTGCTGTTGAGTTATTTTCATTTAAAACTCCAGCTGTAACTGTTAAATTGTAAACTTCTTTATTATCTTCAATTGTGATATCTATCCTTGCTGCAGGAGACAGCAGTTTGTCAGGTTTTTTAATACACCCTGTAATTATTAACGATAAAACTACTGCAATCATTATCTGTTTTTTCATTTTCATCTCTGAGTTATTTTTTTAACTGAATGTGAATATCACTTTTAGAGCCATATTCATTTAATAAAGATTAAATAAAACTGCAAATTTCGTCAAGATATTTTACTCTGTATATAAAATTTGGAATTCGGAGAATTTTGGATGCTCTGTAAACACATCTTTAGCTCTGACCCCTGCTTCGAATTCAATCCAATGATTCCAAAATTCGATGGCTCAGACCCGGAAAATGAAAAAATTTTGAATTGATATAATTATTGCTGTTTGTAACAAATGTGAAATAAACATGAAATGCAGTATATTTATTATAGGGGTCAGAGCATCAAAATTGCATCAAAATTAAATAACATTTAATCACAAAAAATGAACAAATAAGTATCATATTTACATCTATAATATGTTAATATAAATAAATATATATCTTGACAATGAACATCTTTTAATTGATTGGTTAATTAAATATAAATAGTGGAGATTTTTATGAATATCATTGAAATGACAAATATCAAAAAGAATTATCCTCTTGGAGAAACAGTTGTCCATGCTCTCAGAGGTCTTGATTTCTCAGTGGAACAGGGCGGATTTCTTTCTATTATAGGCCCTTCAGGCAGCGGAAAAACAACTCTTCTTAATATTATTGGATGTATAGATACTCCAACCGAAGGAAGCGTAAAAATCGCCGGGAAGGAAATCACTTCCATGACCGATGTTGAGCTTACAAATATCCGCCTCTTTAAAGTGGGATTTATTTTCCAGACATTCAATTTAATTCCTGTACTCGATGTTCTTGAAAATGTTGAATTTCCTTTGCTTTTAATGAAGGATAAAACCATGACCAAGGCAGACATAAAGGCCCGGGCTGAAAAGCTGATTGAGCAGGTTGGACTAAAAGATTATATTGACCACAGACCTGCAGAGCTTTCCGGAGGACAAAGACAAAGGGTTGCTATCGCGAGAGCTCTTGTTACAAACCCTGATATCATTCTTGCAGATGAACCTACAGCGAACCTTGACTCTGAAACCGGTTCCACGATTCTCAGCCTCATGAAACACCTCAATGAAACTGAAAAAACAACATTCATTTTTTCCACGCACGACCCGGATGTTCTTAAATACGCCAAACACATTGTCAAGATCAGAGATGGTGTTATTGTTGAAAACATTGTAGCAAACGGAACTAACGGATAACTGGAGCCAATCATGAATATTTCTTTTAAAATAGCGTGGAGAAACATACAGAGGCACAAGGGAAAAAGTTTAGTAATAGGAATAATTCTTTTTCTCGGTGCTTTTATTATGACAGTCGGAAATGGTGTAATTTCAGGGATGGACAAGGGTCTCAGGGAAAACATCATGAACCGGTTCACAGGCCATATACTTATTATATCAAAAAAGCAGGAAATGGATAATGTTCTATTAACTCCAATGGGCAAGGATGTACAGGTCATCGGAGGGTACAAGGATATCAGGAAAGTTTTAGAAAAACAGGATTATATAGACAAGTTTCTTCCTATTGGAAAAGGATTTACTCTCATTCTGAATGAAGATGGAGATGCAGATTTCGCTTTTCTTCTTGGTGTGAATTTTGAGGAATACCAGAAGATGTTTAAAAATAATGTAAAACTCGTTGAAGGAAAATATATTTCCGGAGATGATAAAGGAATTCTCGCAACTGAAGGCAACAGAAAACAGATGTATGAAAACCAGGGATTCTGGACTATCCCAACCGGATATAAACTGATAGAAGAAAGTCTTACACCGGATGCGAAAGAAAACAGAAAGAATCTAAACATCAAGGATAACATTGTTCTGATGGGAGCGAGCGAGGAAAACACAACTCTCGATATTCGTCTTGATATTTATGGTATAGTAAAATACGAATTTTTAGACGAATACTGGAAACATTTCAATATAACAGACATTGAATCATTCCGGGAAACATTTCATTATGTAACTGCTGACGATGCTTCAAAAGAAGTTTCAGTAAAAAACAAGGCGGTTCTTGAAAATGAAAATCTTGACAGCCTATTTGGAGACAACATGGTCTCCAACTCGGAAATATCAGATGTAGCGTACAATGTTTCGAGTTTCATTGGAAAGAAAGTCAAGAAAAAATCGCTGGATACAGACGCCGGTGCATATAACATTATTTTTATTAAAATTAAAAATCCCAATAAAATTGATGAATATGTAAAAAAACTTAATGAGGCCCTGACCGCAGCAAAAACTGATGGCCGGGCAATATCATGGAAGAAATCCGTGGGCCAGCTTTCTGATCTTGCAACCCTGATCCGCGGAGCTTTACTCGGGTTTGTATTTTTTATATTCTTTGTCGCAATTATTATCATAATGAACACCCTTTCAATGGCTGCAATGGAAAGAATAAATGAGATCGGAATGATGAGGGCTGTAGGTGCTCAGAAACGCTTTGTCGGTGAGATGTTTTTTTATGAATCGGCATTTCTATCAGCAATCTTCGGAGCAATCGGAATAACTGCCGGTGCGATTACTGTATTTATTCTGGCAAATCTTGGAATAACAACCAGCAATAATATACTGCAGCTTCTGTTCGGAGGTAGCATATTCAAGCCGTTGCTTGATTTTGCAGATATAATGATTGGAATAATTGAACTGGCTGCAGTTGCATTAATAGCGACACTATACCCTATTATAGTCGCAAGAAAAATTACGCCTCTCGAGGCAATAGCAAGGGATTGAGGAATAAAAAATGAAACTTATATTTTCATTAGGCCTGAGAAACCTTCTCAGACAAAAAAGAAGAAGCCTGCTTCTTGGTATAGCTATAGGCTTTGGTATGATGATTCTTGTTATGGCAAATTCATTTGCACATGGCATATCCGACACACTATTGAATAGAATGATCGTTTATATGTCAGGCCACATGGAATTTGCTGTTATTGAAAAAAGCAAAATAAGAAGTCTTATTATTCGGGATAAAGACCGTTATATTAAACTTATCAAAGACAATGTAAATGGTATAAAAGAAATAAAGGAGAATGTTACAACATTCGCAAGATTAATTGGAAACGGTAAAGGCGATAACGCACCGATAGTTGGTGTTATCGCAGATAAGGAATTTATGGATTATTTCAAGGCTGAAGTTGTTACTGGAGATATCAGCAACTTCTTAAACAAAGATATTGAAAATCCAGTTATAATATATACAGACAAAGCAAAAACCCTGAATGTCAAGGTAAATGATATAATTAAAATCAGGCTTCAAACCATTCAGGGCCAGCAACAGAGCGCAAGGCTGACTGTTGCTGCGATTTTAAAATCAAATAATATTTTTGAGGGCATGGTTGTATATGTATCCCAGGCTGATTTAAAAAAAATCCGCGGATTTAAAGAGCATGAAACAGGTTCTCTTCAGGTAAATTTTAAAAAAATAAACAATCCGATATACGCCAAACACGAAGCAGACAAGCTTCACAAACTGCTTACCCCGGGAACAGCTGTAATTCAGGGAGAAGTTTCTGCCAATAACATCAAAGAATCTGCAAGTGTGCTTGGATTTTCAGATACAGAAGAATCAGTTACGCTTATAAAAGAAAATTTTAAATTTATAGCAGGCGGACTTCCAGTATCATACAAGGATGAAAAAAGCTGCCTGATAACTGCAAAATTTGCTGATAAATTCTATTTAAAACCAGGCGATAAATTCAAGCTTTCATATAAACAGAAATTTGAAAAAGAAATGGCTGAAGATGAATATCAGGTTTCAGGTGTTTTCACTTCTGACAAGATTTCTTCAGATAATGTTATATTGATGAGGGAGACTGAATTTTTCAAAACATACAATGAAAAACGGCCGGAAGATTCATCCTCATACAAAAATGCTTTCTTTCCTGATAAAAAAAGCATTATCTTCTCTGTATTTTCACCTGAGTTTAAATTGATGGCGAGAAGCGCTACTTCTGATGAACTCATGAAAAAACTTAGAAAAATGAGTCTTACAAAATGGAAAGGTACAAACATCGATGTTCGAACCATGTATGAAAGTGCAAGCCAGATACTGGATCTTGAAAGCGCTTTAAATATCATTACATTGGTTGCAGTGATAGTTCTATTTTTTATTATACTCATTGGTGTCATAAACACGCTCAGGATGACAATCAAGGAAAGAACGCGCGAGATAGGAACTGTCAGGGCAATCGGCATGCAGAGCAAAGATGTGAGAAATTCATTTATCATCGAAACAGTACTGCTTGCAGCATTTGCCTGTCTGGGAGGAATTGTAATGGCATTTATATTGATGGGCATAATGAGTCTGTTTACCATAAACACCACCAGCATATTTTCAATTCTTCTGGTAGAAAGACATTTACATTTTCTTCCGTCCTTGACATCAATACTTGGAAATTTTCTTCTGATACTCGGAATTACAGCTATAACAGCTTATTTTCCAGCTCGGAAAGCGGCAAAGCTCAGCGCAGCTGCAGCATTAAGACATTACGAATAATTTAACGGAGTAAATAATGAAAAAAATTATATTTTCACTTATAGCAGTTGTAACAACATTAACATCAATAGAAGCATTTGCAGCTCCTACCATAATCGAGCTGATGGCTAGTATCGATTTACGCATGGAACAAACTGGCGATATGTCAGCAAAAATTGCGATGGTTCAGAAAAAAGCAAGCCAGACATCACCCAAGCATTTTGAATTTCTATGGTTCAGGAAGGATATAACAGATGAGTTCCTGATGATAACCACAGCACCCGATTCCGACAAGGGAAACGGCTACCTTCGCGTCGGGGAGAATTTCTGGATGTACAGGCAGAACACGAGAACATTCCAACATATAAGCAGGGATGAAAGCATACTCGGAACTGACGCAAAAAGCGGCGACTTCGAAAGAAAAAAACTTACGCAGCTGTACAAGCCGCTTCTTGATGCATCAGGAAAAGAAGCACTAACGGAAGAAATGCTCGGAAAAAAACCGGTTTATAAATTTATTATTGTGGCAAAGGTATCAGACGTGACCTACCCCAAGCAGATTTACTGGGTTCAGAAAGATAATTTTCTGATTCTGAAATCTCAATCATTTTCAAGAGATGGCACGCTTATGCAGTCCGGGTACTTTACAAAATATACAGAAAAAGACGGCAGATTTATTCCAATCTACCAGATTTTCGTGGACGAATTCGAAAAAGGAAATAAAACCATTGTTGAGATTTCCGGGATCTCATTTCGGACACTTGATTCCAGAATATTTACTAAAGCGTACCTTGAGAATCTGAGCAAGTAACCGGAGAATTTATAATGAAAAAATTATTAACAGCTATTTCAGCAATCCTGCTTACAGGCAGCATTGCATTTTCTCAGGAAGCAAAAAAAAATACTCCAACTGAGATGAATGAAGACGAACTCTTCGGAAAAGAGGAAACAGTTAAAGCCAAGGAAACTGTAGTTGACGACCAGCTCAACAAAACCGTTGATAAAAATTCAGTCTCATTTAATGGATTCCTAAATGCCCGCATGATGTATGACATGAACCGGGACTGGATGACAGGTACAGGCGCTTCTTTGCAATATAATACATTCACTCCTTATATGCAGGGAAACTTTGCCCTTGATGCAAGACTCACCGGCGGATATAAGGGATACATTAATGTTTCAGCAAACTACTACCCAAACGGCACAAGCCAGACACTTCAGCTCCAGACATACAACCCTGCAACGCTTCAGGTCGGCTCATCTCAATTATATATCCAGAACACTACCGCGTTATTTGGAATAAATGAAATGTTTATTGATCTGAACATAGCAAAAGCGGTTTATTTCAGGGTCGGAAAGCAGAATCTCGTTTGGGGAACAGGGCTTCTCTGGGTTCCAACGGATTTGATAAATATCGATAAAAAAAACATCCTCGACCCTTCTCAGGTGAGGCAGGGTTCTTATGGATTAAAAATGACAATACCATTCGGCACAAGAGCCAACTGGTATACCTATATTAAACTTGATCCGGATCAGAATGTAACCCAGTTTACACTTGCAAACAAATTTGAGCTTTTACTCGGAACTACAGAACTTGCTGTATCAGCCGTTATTAACCAATATAAAATTCCGGTTTTCGGATTCAACTTTACAACACGGCTTTTTACCCTGGATTTCAGAGGAGAGGTCAGCCTTTCTTATGGTGACAATACGCCAAAATTAAATCTGGAACAGCTGCCATATTCATATTCTACTTTTTATCTTACAAACCATCTTGTCCCGAAAGTAAGTGCTGGTTTTGGAAGAGCATTCGAAATGTTCAGCATCCCGAATAACTTCAGATTCGATGTTGAATTTTTCTATAACTACGCTGGATATAATTCAAGTGTATTCGGTAGAACAATCAATCTTGGTCCTCAGTCAATATCTATAAATCAAACATTCGCTTCTACATTATACACACCATATTATTACGGGATGTATTACCTCGGTTTATTTCTGAGCCTGGCGCAGGTTGGAACATCTGATCTGTCAATGGGATTAAATTACATTATTAACCTGAGCGACTATTCTTCAGTTATATCTTATTCAACAACATATATGCTGCATTACAATTTATCATTAACATTGCTGCTTAACGGCTTCTTAGGATACCCGAACACTGAATTTACAACTTATTTCAGCAGCACTAATTCGATAGCAGCGCGCGGAATGAGCGCGGAACTTCTGGTAAAACTCTCTTTTTAAAATTATTGACATTTTTAACATATCAAGATATTAATCCCGAAGTTAAAAACTTCGGGATTAAATCCCGTTTGTTTAAATAAAAACACAGGAGCTGTTACATGACTGCTAAAATTTTATCTTTACTTGTTTCAATACTATTTGCCGGAGCTGTTACACTTTCAGCGCATCCGGGCGGACTTGACGCTGAAGGCGGACACCATGACAAAGCAAATAATGAATATCACTACCACCAGAAAAATGGTAAAAAATTAGACAAGCCGGAAGTTGACAAGTCTAAAAAGCATGATGAAAAAGCTGATCATAAAAAAGATGTAAAGAAAGATGACAAAAAGGCTGACAAGAAAAAAGATGAACCTAAAAAAGAAGTAAAGAAAGAAGTAAAGAAAGATGACAAAAAAGCTGACAAGAAAAAAGATGAACCTAAAAAAGAAGTAAAAAAAGACGATAAAAAGAAAGACGACAAGAAAAAGAAAAAAGACGAGAAGTAATATTCAGACAATAACGTTCCATCCCTCTTAACGGGGGAAGCCAGGTGGGGGTGAAACATTACTATATCACCCTCCCCTGACCCCTCCCATCGAGGGAGGGGGAATTTTATCCAACCGCAGTTTCATCTTACAGTAAATTTTTTTATTGAATACAGCTCCTTCAAGCAATCCTCTATATAAATATTCAGATTTTTTCGCAGTCAGAGAATCACCCGGGATTGAAGAATCATTTTCATCTATATCGTGTCCTTCAGTGATAGTATGCAGAACCTTCTGTATTGCAAGGCTTATCATACCCTTGATATTTTCCTTTGATTCGATGATTCTGTCTGTTTCGTTTAATTTACCGAGAATTGCATCAACCCTCTTGTTATTTCTGTTTCCCCTGCTGATAAGAGTTGCAAGTTCAGCAGAAATCGTCACTGCCCTGTCCAGTACAGGAATCAGCGATTCTGTTTCAGAAGTCATTCTTTCAATTTTATTCAAAAGCTTTTTATTTGAAATTTTCAGGTTTTCATTCTCAGCTGCTGTTTGAAATATTAGTTTGATTTTTGCGTCAATATCACCAGATCCATTAAAATTTATTTCATTAAAATTTTTATGCAGCACGCTGCCTATATAAGCGCCATCGCTTGTTGCGTTGATTAAATTTTTATCATTACGCTTTTCAAACCATGAATTGAATATCATCATCTTCTGATTTGTATGCACGCTTTCCGATTTAATTCCCTTAACCATTATAACAGGCAAAGCCGTGAGCTGGAATCTGTTCTGCATTTCCGCATTATATACCCTCGTAGTCCTGTAATGAATCTGTTCATCAAGATACGAACCCCTTGCATGAGCAAGCCCGCGCGTAAAAGCAAGATCCTGCCCTACAAGAACTATCGGCGACGCTCCAAGCCTTCTTGTAAAATCGTACGCATTGGTTGATACCGATCCGCCGTGAGAAATCTCGCCTTTCTCTCCGGAAAAATTCTCCAGCCATTTAAGCTGCTCAAAAGCAACACCGGTTGAAATCACTCTGCCCCTGAAGAGCCTTATCACCGAAGGATGCACAGTAGGATCACATACCAATATTGTTTCTGTTGCCGGTACTTCTTCAAAATACCGAGCATTGATTGTCTGGGGATCAACTGCAACGCAGAAATGCGGAATTATTCCGTTTTTCAGCAATATTTTATAAGCAGTATCTACAGCAACAATAATGGCCTTGTCCCTGTTTGATTTTATTAAAGCCAGCGAATCTGTGAGCGTCGGTCCTGCACACACAATGATTGCAGGTATATCTGCAAACTTATCGTAAAAGGAATTAACACCAGGAGATGTCATCAGAGTATTTATATTTCTTGCAATATTTGAACTCCAAATCTTTTCAAACTTTGCAAGCGTGGCTATATTTACATCTTTTGTTGACAGATATGAACGGGCGAGTTCAGAAATGTTCACGTAATAATCGGGATAAATCTGATGTGATCCCCTGTGTATAAGAAAAGTCACTCTTCTTGAAGATTTGCCCTTAAGAATTTTTGATAATGAATCCTCATCAGGGTCTGTTAAAAGCAGAAATCTTTCATCTAATAGCAAATTTGTTAAATCCCTGTTTTCAAAAGCGCTTTTTAAAATACCTGGATCTTTTTCTATTACAAGCAGAACAGAATCCGCGCTCATTTTAGACAGAAGCACTTCCAGATGATATCCGAATCCAAAACCGAAAACTATGAATAAATCAAAATTCACAGGATCAATTTCAGAAATAAATCTCTCCGCTTCCTTCACTGGTTCAAATCTGCTGTGAATAAAAAGCTCTCTTTCATTGATTTTTATTTTCGGAACAGGGCCGTTTTTAGACTCAACCACTTCAATTCTAAAATCATTAATAACTGAATCAATAGAGGCTGCAACCTGGCTGAAACGTTTTTTTATTATATCAAAATTATTCTGCATTATCTTCATATTTTTCTTTTAAATTTAAATTAATCTTAACACCTGGAATAATAATTTCCCCGGCTGCGGGTTTTTGTGAATTAACCCTGCCTCCGCTTCCGGAAATGGAATATGTTAAATCAAATTTCTTCTGAATTTCTATTAAAATACGCAGTGTTTCAGAAAGTCTTTTACCCCGGAAATCAGGAATTGTTTTTCCATCGAAAATATTATCATCAGCAATTTTTTTTACAGGCGGTACCGGCTTGATATACGAGCCTTTCACACCCATATATGGCAGAATAGAATCTGTAATTTCAGCAAACACAGGCGCTGCAATGCTTCCGCCGGACTGCTTGTTTTCCGGATCATCTATTACAACCAAAATGCATATTTCCGGATTCCGGTAAGGTGCAAGTCCTATAAATGACGATATTACTCTATCGGAGTATGCACCTGTTTTTTTCATATATTTCTGTGAAGTTCCTGTCTTGCCGACAATTTCATAATATTTCGATGCCGCGCGTTTTCCTGTTCCGTTTGTTACAACACCCCTCATAAGATCCATAAGCTTGTTAGATATATCCTCGCTAATAACCCTGCCTTTAGTTTTCGGAAAAAACGAACGGACAATTCTTCCATCGCATCTTTCTATTGACTCGATCAGCGCAGGAGTCATGTAAACGCCCCTGTTGCCTATTGCGCCGAAAGCTGCAGCCATCTGAAGAGAAGTAACTGAAAATTCATGGCCAATGGACATGGAATACTTGGAAAGGCCGGACCATGTATCAACCGGCCTTAAAATGCCGTCTGATTCCCCCGGAAATTCATTTGTCACTTTAATTCCGAAATTAAATTTTTTCAAAGTGGAATTGAGGTGTTCCTTTTTTATATGGGATGCTGATTTAATAACGCCTACATTGCAGGAATATTTTATAATATCAGGCATTTTCAGATCACCATGAACACCTGTGCAGTTAATAACAGCATCAGCTATTTCAACGCTGCCATTGCAGTTAACGCTACGCGTCATAACATTAGGATCATGCTCGAGCATGGATGACAGGGAAATCATTTTCATTGTGGAGCCCGGCTCAAAAGAATTAATGACTGTAAATGCGCTTCTTGCATACTGGTTGTATCTGTCATATTCATTCGGATTATAGTTCGGATATTTTCCGAGAGCTAAAATCTTTCCTGTTTTTACATCAAGAACAATAGCTGCACCCTGCTTTGCTTTGTTCGCTGTTACAGCTTTTTCAATTTCCGTATCAGCAGTCTGCTGAATATATCTGTCAAGAGTCAGAGTTACATTACCGCCGTACAGATCATTTCCGTCCAGTTCGGCAGAACCAGCGGACTTGCCTGAGAGAATATCATTCTGGCTGTATTCAATTCCGTCCAAACCGTTATTATCAATACCTACAAACCCGATTATACTTGAAGCAGTTTTATCATGAGGATAGACCCTTTTGTATTCCTTTTTAATATGAACACCCGAGAGTTTTCTTTCAGATATTTTTTTTGCTGTATCATCATCGACCTTGCGTTTAAGCCATACGAATCTTTTCTTTTTTTTCAGGCGGGATAGGATCATTCCTTCATCTGCTTTCAATAAAGCGGAAAGAATTTTTGCGGTATCTTCAATATTCGAAATTTCTTCAGGATTTGCAAAAACGGAATTCACCTCTATGCTCATGGCGAGAATGAATCCGTTTCTGTCTTTAATAAAACCGCGCCTTGGTTCAAAATCAT
>CAZGWD010000033.1:0-30420 GCA_964529415.1 uncultured Leptospirales bacterium
TTCAAAAAGAGCAGCTGCTCCCATACCGCCGCCTATACACATTGACTCAACTCCGTATTTAACACCAAGTCTCTGCATATTTGCAAGAAGTGTAGCAGCAAGTTTTGATCCTGTACATCCAAGCGGGTGTCCAAGAGCAATAGCTCCGCCATTTATGTTGATAATTTTATCCGGACTGTCATAAGCCCAGTATTTTTTATCACCTATACCGATTTCACGGGCGCTATAGATACACTGTGAAGCAAATGCTTCATTGAGTTCCCATAGTCCGATATCTGAAGCTTTAAGACCAGCCATTTTGAGAAGTTTTGGAACTGCAACTGCCGGTCCAACACCCATCTCGTCAGATTTACATCCTGCAACAACATAGCATTTTAATTTTGCAATTGGTTTCATGCCGTATTTCTTCAAAGCTTCTTCGCTCATTATAACAGAAGCAGCAGCTCCGTCAGTTGTCTGTGAAGAGTTGCCTGCAGTAACTGATCCGGTTGTAGAAAATACTGTTTTTAATTTTCCAAGACCTTCAACAGTAGTATCTCCTCTGACTCCATCATCGCTATCCTGCATTTTTGTTACTACTTTGTAGCTTCCGTCTGCCTGCTCAACGTGCTGAACAGCAGGTGTAGGTACTATTTCTGTAAAAAACCCGGCTTTCTGAGCTGCAGCTGCCTTCATGTTTGAATGATAAGCAAATTCATCCTGGTCAGCTCTTGAAACATTATATCTTTTTGCAACATTCTCAGCAGTAACGCCCATTGATATATACATCTCAGGATTAGTTTCTGCAAATTGAGGGTGAGGTCTCGGGAGATTTCCACCCATAGGTACTATACTCATAGACTCGCATCCGCCAGCCATTGTTACTTCAGAAAATCCGCACATGATTCTCATGGCTGAAATAGCAATTGATTCCAGGCCTGCTGAACAGAATCTGTTTACTGTTGCGCCTGAAACTGAATCAGGGAAGCCTGCCATTTTTGCAGCTATTCTTCCAAGATTTATTCCCTGTTCTGCTTCCGGGAACGCACAGCCAAGCATCAGATCATCAACTGCTGCAGGATCAAGTTTAACTTTATCTACTGCTGCCTTGAGTATATGAGAAATAAGATTTTCCGGTCTTGTCTGAGCGAAAGCGCCTTTTCCCCTTCTGCAGCCAGGTGTTCTTACTGCACTTACAATATATGCATCTTTCATTTTATATTTCCTCCTTCCTTATATCATCAGGGGTTTGCCGGTAGCTAAAATATTAGCTGCCATTTTTTGTGAGTTCTCTGTTTTCCAAAGTTCAACGAATGCTTCTCTTTCAAGCTGAAGCATATAATCTTCAGAAACAAGCTGTCCCTGTTTTGCCTCGCCGCCGGAAATTACATATGCAATTTTCTTTGAAATAAATTCCATATGTTTAGGTACAAATCCGCCTTGAGACATGTTAAACATCTCAGCATTGATTAAGCCCATTGCGTCTTTACCCATTACAGGTATTTTTGATTTTGCCGGTGGAGTGTAACCGTCATCAACCATTTTAAGAACTTCTTTTTTTGCTTCGCCTATTAGGTAATCCTTATTCATAACAATTCTGTCTTTAGGTCCGAGGAAACCGTTATTTCTTGCTTCAGCAGCAGACATGGAAACTTTAGCCTGTGCTATTGTCAGAACCGCAGGTACATAGTATGCACCCCAATCAGCAATATTAACAGATTTTGGAATAGTCTCGATTATTTTTCTCCAGAGGTTTGTGCAGCCGCATCCAGCCGGTAAAAGTCCTGCTCCGATTTCAACAAGTCCCATGAAGAGGTCTGTATGAGCTACAATTCTATCAGCTGCAAGACATGTTTCTGCTCCGCCGCCGAGTGTCATTCCGTATGGAGCAGCTACTACAGGATATGGTGCATATTTTGAACTCATCATTGCTTTCTGTGTTTCAGCAATGAATGCATCGATTTCGTTGAATTTTTTTGCCTTTGCAAGCTCGCCCATGTATCCGAGGTCGCCGCCGGCAGAGAAAGCGCCAGGCATTCCAGGAGCCTGGTTGCCGATTACAAGACCAACACCGTTATTGAGGGTGTATTCATTTGCCTCAAACATGAAGTCCTTGATTTCTGCATTTAGCGCGTTCATCTTTGTATGGAACTCGATACAGAATACTCCGTCGCCAAGATCGATGAGTGAAACAGATTTTTTGTCTTTGATAGATTTTTTATCTGCTTTAAGATCAGCAAGGAAAATCATCTTGTCGTTGGTTACTATGTTTTTATAGCCGCCGCTTACAAGATCATAATACTGCTTCTTGCCGTTTTGAATTCTATAGAAGGATTCGTTTCCGCCTTCAAGCATTTTCAGTATGTTCGCAGGGACTGTCATTCCTTCAGCCTTCATTTTCTCAACTGATTTTCTGACGCCCATATTGTCCCATGATTCAAAAGGGCCTGATTCAAGTGCATATCCCCATCTCATCGCGTTGTCGATTCCGACAATTGAATCTGAAATTTCAGGAACACGGTTTGCAGAATAAATAAAGCATCTTGCAGCAAGCTTCCATGCAATTTTAGAAAGTTTGTTGTCAGCATAAATGATGTGCTGCTGTTTCTCTGCAAGAGTGGACATTTTTTTTGCTTCGCCTACTATATCCAGTTTTGCTTTCTTGTCGTATTCAACGTATTCGCCTGTTTTAATATCGATAACCTTGCTGATTTTTTTCCAGGTTTTTGCATCAACTTCTTTTTTGTAGAATCCGCCTTTTTCTTTTGTTTTGTTGCCGTAACTTCCGTCTTTGATCATTTTTTTGAAGAAATCAGGAGCTTTATATGCTTCGCGTCTTTCGTCTTTTACAAGGCTTGCATATGAGTTTTCCATGATGTGATCGAGTGTATCAAGACCGACAAAGTCAGCAAGACCGAAAATTGCTGTTCCAGGCATTCCGAATGCAGGTGCAAATATCGCATCAAATTCGGGAATTGTAATATCTTCGGTTTTAAGAAGTTCGAAAGCTTCAACCATCATGCCTACGCCGATTCTGTTTCCGATAAAATTCGGAGTGTCTTTTGCCCAGATGATTCCTTTTCCGAGGATTTTCTCTCCCCATCCTTCGATGAAATCGCAAACTTCTTTCTTTGTGTCTTTTCCTGCTACAAGCTCAAGAATTTTCATCATACGCACCGGATTGAAGAAGTGCATTATAAGGAAATTTTCTTTAAACTGCTGAGTTCTTCCTTCTGCCATTGATGCAAGAGGAAGACCGGAAGTGTTTGATGCAATTATTGTTCCCGGTTTCATTATTTTCTCAATTCTTCCAAACAGATCCTGTTTGATCTTGAGATTCTCAACGATAACTTCAATGATAAGATCGCAATCTGCTATTTTATCGAAATCGTCTGTAAGGTTTCCTGTTTCAAGCAGATTCAGATCACCTTTTTTGTCATAGAATGCCGGCGGTTTTGCTTTAAGCTGTGCATCAAGACCTGCCTTGACAATCCTGTTTTTTGCTGCAGGATTATTCTTCTCATCCTCTTTCAGATCGAATGGTGCGATATCCAATAAAAGCGTACGGACTCCAGCTCCTGCACAAAGCGCCGCTATACCACCTCCCATCAATCCAGAGCCTATAACGGCTACTTTTTGTATTCTTCTGACCATAAAAACCCCCTGTTTAAAATAAAATTAAATTATTAAGACATTCCCGATATGAATAAAAATTCTTTCTGCTTTATGCTTCCCGCAGAAAAAATCATGATATATCCTTGGCATTTAAATACACACCCTGATATGGATTTACTCCAACATTGTCTATGCTTACACCTGCATTTGATGTCTGAATCTCGTTTCTATTTAGAATATTTATCTCAATTTCAGCTGTTCTGATCATGCCCTCGTATGCGCTGAACGGATTCCCGCTGATTCTTTCTGCCGTAACGATGTTTGTGAAGCCGTTCATCAGGGTTACGCCTGTACTTTGAAGAAATTTCATTATTTCTTCTTCGCTGAAATTTTTAACAGATGTGTTCATGAGTATTGCAAGGCCGTGGAAAAGCACCCACATTGTAAAAGTTATATTTCGCTTTTTTTCTTCAGATATATCCTTTAATATTGGTAGGTCCGATAAAGTTTTAGGCATAATCTTAAGGGAATAAATATCCGGGATATTCTGTGTTTTCAGGAATTGCTCATTGTTGATGAAGTTATATAATTTTTTCTCGTCTCTTGCAAACATAATGTAACCTACACCCATGTCGAGAAAAGGGTCTCCGGTGCGGATTTTAATCTGGTATGTTATAAGAAGATCAATGGCTCTGTCCAGTAATAGGGATTCTAAGTTTTTCATGGATTTGAGATACGAATAGATTGGCATGGTTGAGGCATTCATTTCTTCGGCAATTGACTGGGCAGAAAGGCATTCATACCCCTGATTGCGGACAACATTAAAAGCAGCATTTATAATATCATCTGTAGTGAATTTACTCTTTCTGGCCATTATGGTTCAATCCATATCAGGAATTAAATAATGTGGATTATATAATGGCCGTTATTTTATTTGTCAATAGAATTTAAAAAATTTTTAAAAACATGAATAATTAGTGTTTTTTTAAAGAAGAGGGGGCTCTGACCCCCGCTCCTTTAAATACCCCTCTTGCGCTTTCGTATGAATCTCTTTGAAAATATTTTCTATGTCATTCCAGCATTCGCAGGAATGACAGAATTTGCACTAAAATTATACCTTGAATACATCAACTCTGAGTTTTAAACCTTCAGCCATACCTGCAACTTCTTCGGAACTGCTGCTTAATTGTTCCGCACCTGCAGTTATTGCTTCAGTTCCCTGGGTTATCTTTTTAATCAGTTCATTAATTTCGCTTACTGCGGTTTTCTGAACTTTTGTGGCAACCCTGATGCCCTGGGACATTTCGCTCACATCCTGAACTTCTTTTGTTACTATTTCTTTAGAACCAACCTGCTTGAGCATTTTATCGGAAATTCCTGAAATTTTTGTATTTATTGCTGCAACTCCGTCTATAATGCTTGTGATAAGTTTAACAGTTGTTTTAACACGCTCTGACCCCTTGCTGATTTCACGGTCATTTTCAGTTATGATCCTGCTGATTTCGCCTATACTCTGCGCTGTCTGGTCTGCGAGTTTGGAAACCTCATCTGCAACAACAGCAAAGCCGCGACCGGAATCGCCAGCGCGCGCAGCTTCAATGGCAGCGTTAAGCGACAAAAGATTAATTTTGTCGGAAATATCATTTATTATTTCAATAATTCCTGTCATTTCAAGAGAGCTGCTGCCGATTTTAGTGATGCTCTCATCCATTTCATTGAGGCTCTGTTCGCCGCTTTTTGCGGTATTTGATATTGTATTTATCAGCCCCATTGATTCCTGAATGTCAATATTGAGATTGTTTATTAAATCTGAAAGCTCTTCCATTCTTTTTACAAGATTATTTAAAGTGTCAAATTGCACATCAATATCATTTGTTACTGAATCCATTTCATTGACAATTTCATTTATGGTAGATGTCACTTCATTGGCTGATGCCATCTGCTCCTGGGCGCTTTCAGCAAATGACAATGATACTGCTGTCATCTGTTCAGACGATGCCGCAAGCTCGGCCGAGGATAGCCTGATAACTGAAACCACGTCTTTTATATTCTCAACAAACTTGTTGAAATACGATGCCATTGTGCCTACTTCATCAGTGCTGTGTACATCAATAATAGTATTGAGATCGCTTTCTTTCAGTGCTTTGTTTAATATTCTGATTGGCCGCACAATAAAGCGTGTAATAAAAAATAAGGCAATCGCTGAAATGATGATTATAAGCATATTGATCGAAAAAACCTGTATATACAGAATTCTGATTTCATCCTGCACGTCATCAATGTATATGCCTGTGCCGATAATCCAGTTCCACGGCTTGAATACTGTAACATAGGATAATTTAGGCTGATCTTCAGTGAGACCTTTGCCTGTAGGTTTAGGCCATAGATATTCTACAAATCCCTCGCCGTTTTTTTCGCATACATCAGCAAATGCTACAAACAGATTTTTATTTTCAGGACCGACACAGTTGAATTTTTTATCATCGAGAACTTTTCCGTCGAGAGCCGGTACTGTAGGGTGCATGATCATTACAGGGAACGGGCGTGTTGTATCGTTAATCCAGAAATAATCCTGCTTTCCGGCTCCATAACGGAATTGTTTTATATGTAAAGCGGCAGTATTGCGCGCTTCCTCAGGTTCCATTTCGCCGGTTATTATCTGGTTGTTGAAATAATCAAGAGTGGCGTATGCAATTTCCACATGCTCTTTTATCTTTTCTTTTTTCTTTTCCATGACACTGGCTTTCATTACAGGAATAATAAATCCTATAATAAATAAAGTAAAGATGAGGATGATGATCATTCCGGTTGACATGATTTTTTTTCTAATTGAGAGATTATTCCAGAATTTTTTCATGCGTTTCACCTTGTTTGAAAATAATTATTATCATTTCTTTTCAGGAAACTTCTATAAAAAAATATTATATTAAACATTCTCTGTTAGCTTTATGAAAGTCAAGAATTATACTTGCATTCAGTTTGAAGAATGTTTATTCTTCTTCGATAAAATCTGCTATACTGAAATGCTCCAATCCATCCATCGCGATTATTATTCTTGAAATTGTTCCAATAAAATGCTTTAATGACGCATGAAAAAGTTCCCTGTTATTATAATAGGAGCAGGCCCTGCTGGAACAACCTGCGCTTATGAGCTTGCAAAAGCAGGCTATGAAGTTCTGATCTTTGACCACAAAGCTCCATGGGATAAACCCTGCGGCGGAATGCTGAGCCCGGGCACCTTTGATGAATTTCATATACTTGCAAATTATTCAGGAAAAGCAGTTATATACGATAATATCAAACTGTGCACTTCAAGAGAGAAGTTATTAAATCTTTCCTATACAAAACCTGTGTTTGTTGTTTCACGCTATGAATTCAACATGCATCTTCTTGAAAAAGCAGTACAGGCTGGAGTAATCCATTTTAAGGAAAGAGTTGAATCAATCAGTAAAACCGCAACAGAATGGCTTGTTGTATCAGAGAAAGGTGAGTACAGAGCTGGTATTATAATAGGCGCAGACGGCGCAAAAGGTTTAACCCGCAGAACATTAGCACGGAAATTTGATGACAGCGAACTTGCAATTACGTGCGGTTATAAAGTATCAGGTACAGAAGCTGTAGAATGTTTTATGAAATTCTACGACTTTCACGGATACTGCTGGTATTTTAAAAACAGCGATTTTGCTTCGATTGGTATAGGATGCAGGATCAACTCTTTTCCTGTTAAGGAATTATTCAGCAAACTGGATGAATTTATTGATGCTTATTATCCTCAAGCAAAAATTAAAGAAAAGTATTCTGCTTTTATTCCAGGTATAATAAACCCGGAATTTTATAATGAGCCATGCTCCGGAGATTCATGGATTCTTGCAGGCGATGCTGCAGGCCATGTTTTGTCTCCAACATCAGAGGGGATATATTATTCCATGAAGTCAGGCCTTGCTGCAGCTCAGTCTGTTATTGGGGGTGATATTAATAATTATAAGTCACAGTATTATAGTTTTATTGAAACTCTTAAAAAAGCTGCAGAATTTCATTCCAGTATAATAAGCCTTGCAGATGATTTTGGACAGGAAATTTACGGTTCATCAATATATAAATTCCTGAAAGTTTAATAGTGCTGCTGCTTATTTTAAATATAGCTTTTAACGATTGAATTAGCGCACTCTCTGCCATTCCTGCAAAGGCGGGAATCTTATAGAACCGGTATTATGAGATTCCGGCACTTTGGTGCAGCTTTGGCCGGAATGACAACGACTTGATATATTCGTAAAATGCTATAGTTACTTCCATTTTCGCGTAGGAATATTCTGCATCATCGAGTGATTCTATTTTAAAATTGTAATGATTTCTGTTTATTCACTTTGTTTTACTCTGTATGTATTTTTAAAAACATCAACACTATAATAGAAAATATCTTGACTATCAGGAAAGGATGTTATTCTTTTTGTAAGGAATTTAAAATTAAACCAATGAGGTATTATTATGTCTAATGTTGTTAACTTGAGAAAAGCTGCAGAATACTACCAGAATGATAATCTTGCAAAGAATGTAACAGAAACTGCAGCAAAGCCGGATCTTATTGATCTGCTTACTTCTGTTGATTACGATCAGGAGAACAGCCTTGCTTCACAACTTGTATTGAAATTAAAGGAAACTGATTCACCTGAAGAATTGCTGGAGTGGTTTCATTCAACAAAAGATCCTGTTTCCGGGGAATTTTTTACAGGAATTTCTATTGATGACTGTGAACGATTTATGAAAAACAAGAAAAATTTTGTTAAGTATGGTGATTTGATTATACGTAATGGTGCATACTAATTCTTTAATAAAAATAACCATCATCTATTTGATGGTTATTTTTATATTATCAAAATAAAAATAAATTAAAGAGGAAACATTATGGCTAATATTATTGATCTTCTAACTTCAGCAGATTACTCTCAGAAAAATAACCTTGTGGTACAGCTTATTGCAAAGCTTAAGGAAGATATTACTGCTGAAGAGTTATTGAAATGGTTTCATTCAATAAAAGACCCTGTAACTGGAGAATCTTATAAAGATGTTACTCTTGATGATTGCAAAAAGATTATTAAAAATAAGGAAAACATTTTAAAATATGGAAATAAGATTGGAACTAAGGCTACATACTAATGTCATGGATTTTTTTTTTACAATAATTGAGCCGATTATTTTCAACACTTAATAGTTATGAAAATAAAAATATTTTCATTGCTGATATTTTTTTATTTTTTCTTTTCTTTTTATACTCTTATGGGTAATGATAGAACCTTTGTCGAAAATGAAAAAAATAATAATAACATAAATATACTTAAACAATGGGAATTCTCTCTATATGATTCCTGTAATGGTAATAATTTAATTACCACAATTACTAATAAAAAAAAAGAAAGGATTGATGATGCATATTTATTGGAAATTTATGGATTAGCAAAGAATCCTTGTATATTGGGTGAATATGAGATCAATTTTTTATGTAATAAAAAAGAACATTTGGGGCTATTTTTACCAATTGCCAAAAGAGGTCTAAAAATATATGTAAATGAAATTTTTATTCATGAAACAAGGCCTTTTAATAACAAAAATCTCTCGCCACCTATTGTAAGCAAATCCGATGTTATTTTTATTCCTGAAAATATACTTAAAAAAGGTCAGAATAAGCTGTCTGTAAAAACATCTGCTCTTGATGGATGGATTGGCTTGTTGGCTTCTCCCTATATAGGCTCATTTGAAATAATAAAAAAAAAATATCTAATTGAGCAGCTATGGTACGGAGCTTTATCTTCAATACTTTTTTTCCTTTCTCTTTTTTACTTGTTTCATTTTTATAAAAGACAGAAAGAAAAATATTACCTCTATTTTGCAGGTATCTGTTTTTTCTATTCTTTATGGATTCTTGGTTTTACTGGAATTGCTCTTTTTATTATTGATTCACAAACATTCTATATTTTCTGTATTTATTTGTGCGGAATTTTAGTATTCCCTTGCAATATTGGTTTTTTCCATTCTTTTTTAAAAATTCCATACAGCAAATTTATAAAAATTATTAATGGGGTATATTTAATCCTGGCTCTTGTGCTTTTAATTGAGTATACTTTTACAGGTGGAATATTATTCTTTAACACATATCTGTATGATTCCTTTATTATGAGCATGCTTCCTGTGACCTTTTACCTGTATTACATATCTAATAGAGGTATAATTGCAAAACGGCCTTATGCAAAGCAGGTCCTTGTAGGTGTAATTATTTATAGCCTCTCTATTATTTATAGTATGTTCCAGTTTTTGGGTTTTTCCTGGACGATTTTTTCTATAGCTAACCAATTACTTGTTGAAGGAATTTTCTTCATGTCCCTTGTTTTCGCCTGGGTACTTGTTTCAGAATTTGCAAAAGTCCACACCCTGCTTGAGGAAACTCACGAGGAACTTCTGGTTCTTAATACAATGAAGGACGAGTTTCTTGCTACAACATCCCACGAACTTCGCACTCCGCTTCATGGAATTATCGGCCTTGCAGACTCCATGCTCGAAACATCAGGAAAAGAACTTTCATCTGCCCAGAGGGGCGATGTTGATCTGATGCGCAAGAGCGCGCGCAGACTTAATAATCTGGTGGATGAAATTCTTGACTTCAGCAAACTGCGCGCAGGAAAAACCGATCTCTATATTGGCGAAGTGGACATGAGGCAGATCATTCCGTCTGTTGTGTCCATTGCGCGCGGGCTGGTAGGCAAAAAGAAAATTGAAATTTCATATAATTCCGATCCTGAGCTTTCAGTTATAACAGGGGACAGAAACCGCATAGAGCAGATTCTGCTTAATCTTCTTTCCAATGCAGTGAAATTCACAGATGAAGGAATTATAACAGTTTCAGCACAAAATGAAAATAATGGAATTTATTTTTCAGTTAAAGATACAGGCAGGGGAATGGACCGCACTGAAATCAGGCGGATATGGAACCCGTATGAACAGGGCAGGGAGAGCGAACACAGCAGCGGTGGAACAGGTCTTGGTCTTGCCATCTGCCGCCATCTTGTTGATCTTCACGGTGGAACAATCAAGGCTGAAAGCGATAAAGGAAAAGGTTCTGTTTTTACAGTATGGCTTCCTGTAGAGCCTCCTGCGCATAAAACAGGAATTATAAAAACAAGCAATAAAACCGGCAGCATAACATTGCCTGCACTGATTCCATCAGACTACGAGCAGGCGGAAATTGAAACGCGCACAAATAAATCATCAGATTCAGGCGAGCTGATAATAGTTGTAGATGATGATCCGATAAATTTAAAAATTATTGAACGGCTTCTCAGCCGGAAGGGTTACAGGATAAAGGCATATCAAAAAGGCAAAGAGGCGCTGGAGGCAATTGAAATTGAGCGGCCGCATCTGGTACTTCTTGATCTTATGCTTCCTGAAATGAGCGGGTATGATATTATTCTTGAGATCAGAAAGAAGTACGGGCAGACGTTCCTGCCTGTAATTATGATTACAGCAAGAAACCAGATTGAAGATATGGTTAAGGGTTTTGTTTTCGGGTGCAATGATTACCTCACAAAGCCGTTTAACCACAAGGAACTTCTTGTAAGAGTGGAAAACCAGCTTGTAATGAAAAATATTTTCGATATGGACAGGGGACTCCGTTCAGATTCGGAATGCGGAATTAATGCAGATGATGTTACATTGCTGCAGAGGAGCAGGCTGTTCAAGGAAACAGTAAGTACCTTAAAAGACTGGGAGAATATTATAAGCAGGGACCTGGATATATCAAAATCATTCCTTGACCGACTTATCGGGATCCGCGTTAACAGAACCGACCTGGATATCCACGTTTTTTTTGATCCGCTGCTTGCAATAGGCGGCGACCTGTATCTTGCTCATAGTCTTGATGATGGAAGAATCCGTATTTTTATGGCTGATGCAACAGGCCACGGAATCAACGCCTCGCTTAACTGCATTACAATAATGTCCGAGTATAATATTCTTCGCGATAATAATTCTTCGCCTGGAGAAATACTTTCCACTCTCAATAACCGTTTCTGTCAGATACTGAAAGAACAGTTTATTATATTTCCATGCTGTATTGCTGATATATATCCGGACGATGAGCGCCTGGTATTTGCCTCAGCCGGGCATCCGCAGCAGGCTGTAATCTCGCCTGATGGCGTGCTCAATCTGATAAAGCCAAAGGGTGTAATTATAGGTCTTATGAAAAACATGCAGTATGAAAATCTTGATGCTGCTTTCAAGAAAGGGTCTATTCTCGCATTTTTCTCCGACGGGATTATAGAAAATTATTCCAACACAAAAATTAGTCCGGACAAGATTCACGACGAAAAGTTTTTCTATGATCTTCTTCTCGAGTACCGCAATTCCGAGTCTATGGAAACAATGTCTGAAAAAATTATCTCATCAATGAAAGGTTCAGGAAGAAAGAAAGAAATTGATAATGATGATGATATGACTCTGATTTTACTTAAGCATTTATAAAGCAGGGGGTCAGAGCATCGCTTGTTTAAAGAGCAAAGGGGTCAGAGCATCGAAGTTCAAAAACGGGGTCAGAGCATCGTTTTATCCTGGTAGTATTGGAATAAATACAATAAATCCAACATATATTAAAAAATGCGCAGTAATTGTTGTTGCTTTAAATATATTTAAGCTCTGACCCCGTTTTATGCTAATTCATGCTCTGACCCTGCCTGTTATGCCAGATTTAAACTTTAACCTGCCGTGGATGCTCTGACCCCATCATATTTCTTAAAAACGATTGAAATTTACCGGAATTCTTTTTATCTGGTGTCATTATGGACTTTGCAGATAAAATTTCAGAAGAAAACCTCACGATTGAGCTTTCAACAAGGTGTACATCCGAGTGCCTGCACTGTTTTGCCCGTGCAGGCCGCGAAAAAGTTCATGAAATGAATTTTGATACAGCCAGTTCGATACTGGCAGAAGGTTTCAATCTCGGTTACAGGCACCTTCATTTAACAGGCGGCGAACCGCTGCTCTGGCCTGGCCTTGAGAAAATTCTCTCCCAGGCCTGCAAAGTAGGATTTAGCCGGATATTTATAAATACAAACGCACATCTTTTAAATAAATCAGCAGCGAAAATGCTTTCGGAATTTAAAAGTATTCTTCATCTCTCGGTCAGCCTTCAGGGTCCGGAAGAACACCATGATTTTTTCCGGGGAAAGGGATCATATTTCAGAGCCGTATCCGGCATGGAAACTGCTCTTGATGAGGGATTGCCGGTTAATATTTTTACAACTGTTGACCGGACTCTCATAAACAAACTGCCGCGTTTTATTGACAGCTGCTTCAGAAAATACAGTGAAATTGAAAGCCACACTCTCATCCAGCTTGTACGGGTGCATGGCGACAACCGTCCGCTTGAGGATTATTTTATAACTCCTCATGATTTTACTTCACTTGTGAAAATGACAGCGCTACTTCGTGTAGCCGGGTATCCTGTTGCCATACTTGAAAATCCGCTTGCTGCAAGTGCAGCCCACCTGATGTCAATTGAATGGCTTCCTGCAGAGCAGCCGCTGCTTCGCATCGGACGCCTTGTAGTTCTCGCGGATAAAAGCATTACACTTGCACACAGCGTGCGCGATTCATTCGGCACATGGGAGCCTGGAATGCTTGAGAAAGTGGTAAATTCACCTGAGTACCGTGACGCTGCCGGAACAGAAAGCGAAGAGTGTAAAGGCTGCAGGCACATATTGAACTGTCGTGCTTCAGGTATAATCCGCCCATCGGAATGGTTCAGAAATTTTAATAATAAGCCTTTCTGCTTAGAAGTCCTTGATTTTGCAGAAAGGCAAAATTCATGAGCCGTAGAATTTTTTCTCAATAGGTGATGCCATCACAAGCAGTTCTTCACCGAAACCTGCAATTCCGGATCGGAATGCAGCTTCAGCACCGCGTTTTAAATAGAATATAATTGCATCAATGATTTTAATCAGGGTATTTTCAGCATCCATATGCCGGATCATGGCATTTCTGGCCTGGGTAGTGTCCGGGCTCTGACCCCTTTTCTGCCCGGAAATGCTTTCGTATAGGCTCTGACCCCCGGAATCAAGTGCGTAAAAGCACGCATTTCTGGTGCCGGACACAAGATCTTCCTCAAAATCATTAATATCATCAAGAAGGCGCCATGCAATTCCGAAGCATTCAAAAGATTCAAGTATATCAGCTTTTTTATCTTCTATGATATTCACTGAAACAGCACACAAATCTGCCAACAGAGTTATGTTTGCCATCTGGTTCCTGAAATGTGCACAGTAATCTTCAAGTGTTGGATTTTCGGGGTCAGAGCATATTGATGAAAAGTACCGATCAAGATATTTATCAATATAATCTTTATTTGTGCCGGTAAATTCTGAAATTTTATCAAGGTTTGTCCGGTAAATTCTCCATGCTTCAGCATGTATCAGCAATATCAGAATATCAGGGCTCAGTTCACCGTCTATCAGATGGTCTTCAATGCTGTGCAGAAACATCGCCATAGCATGTGATTTTATTATTTCGCGGAAGTTTTCCGGACCTACGGATTTTTGCAAACCGGCAATATGCGCGAGAATATTCCATAAGCATGGGTAGTATTTTTTAAAAAAATCGAATTTATCCCCTATGTTTAAGCCGGCATATTTCATCAGCATGAGAAATGCTTCGGTCTGCCTGCCTGCAGGCAATCCCCTGCACAGGGAAACTATTTCCCCATTGATTGCATCCTGCCAGGATTTTAATTCTTCAGTAATCTGCAGTTTGCCGAATTCGACTTTACCGGAAACTATATCATTGGTGCTGTATTGTTTCATATTTTAACCGGTTTATATTCCCTGTTATCATACTGGAAGTCAAGAATTATAGTTGCATTAAGCTGATTATAATTTACAATCAGTCCCATATACCCTCGGATACTATGAAATATTTCAGATTTATATTTCAATTTTTATTAAATAAAATAAAAGGCGGCATCAATGTTAAGATCAATTTTTCTTTCTCTTTTTATCGTTGTTTCATTTTCAATTATAATTATTGCTTCAACTGAGAATTCTGATAATCCGTTTTTTAAAGAATGTCTCAAGGAAACAGAAGGAAAGCAGTTTAATATTAATATAAATGAAAAGGAAACCTGTGTGGTGGTTCGTGAAGTCCGCTGCAGTAAAAGTGGCAAAACCTATAAAGGCGCGTATATGTACAGCAAGTGCGGCAACATGAATGAATCCACCCGCCGCAGGGGAACTGCAGTATTTAAAGAAATTTGTCCTGATGCTCTTGAGAAGTTCGGAAATGTCTGTGCAGAGCTTAATGGTAAATAAAAAAAATTATTCCAGAATTGAATTGATATATTTCACAAATGGACTGACTGTTTTATAATCTTTAACAGCCTGTTTCAGAAAATTTTCACTTAGAATATCTTTATCGATGACATTTTTCATTAAATAATAATGCTTGAATCTTAACAATTCAATTGCAGGGTGATCTTTTGGGAAACCTTTCGGCGCAGTTTTCAGGGTTTCATCGCAAAGCCCACCGAATGATTTTTTTAACTCAGCATTATTTAATATTTTCATGAGAACTTCTGGTTTTTTTGCTATACCACTTCGGATGGAGTAAAGATGCGGAGCTGAAGGCATATATATTCCCCCAACCAGAAATGATTTTCCAGGCTCGACATGTAGATAATATCCTGCACCTGGATTTTTCCGGCCGCCTTTAATTATGAATGAACCGAAATTTGTTTTATACGGATTTTTATCTTTGGAAAATCTTACGTCCTTGTATATGCGAAACAGGCATTCTTCAGGATTTACGAACTCTACAGACTTGTCGAACTTTCCTATTTCAGAAATAAGATACATTGTTGCATCGAGTATGTTTTTCTTTCCTTTTTCATAAAGAGGTTTGTTCGCATTAAACCACTCGCGGTTGTTATTCTTTGAAAGATTTTTCAGAAATTCAAGTGTGGATTTATCGATCATTGTTTTGCCTCTTTATATTTAATATTTATCTGCATTATAATGATTAATTAAATTAAGCTCTTGCTGATTAAAGTGAAAAATAATATATAATTATAATCTCATCCATCTCCATATATCCTTTTCTTACATATTAATGCTGGTATAAGACAGTACCCAATAGGGGTTGGGGATATTTAAAAATTATTCCCATAATGAATCCCAGATTATTTTTAATTCTGATTTCCATCGCCGGTTTTCAAAAACTTTTCCTCTCCATGATTCTCCGGATGTAACTTCTGACTCAAGAACTTTTAGTGCAGAAAAAAAATCAAATTCATTCCATAAAGTTCCTGCTTTAAAAATGAATTCCGGGTCTCTTGTCCTTAACAGGCTGTTTATTCCTTTTTTGAAATCAAATTTTTTCCAGTGAGCGCCTGCATAAAAAATAAATTCCGCATTGCCAGTGTTCATTAGCAGGTCAAATCCCTTTGAGAAATTGAAAGTTTTCCATTCTTTACCTGCATAATATATACAGCGGGCGCTTTTCAGATTGCCAAGAGCGTCCAGGCCTTTCTCGTGGTCATATCCTTTCCAGAATCTTCCTGAGCGGTAGAGATAATCGGCGCTGCTGTTTTGTATAAAATAATTCATTCCTTTATCAAAATCGAATTCCGGCCAGAAAATTCCTGCTTTATGAATGTAATTTAAATTTCCGGATTCAATCAGCTTGTTAAGTCCTTTTGCGCAGTTGAACTTTTTCCAGCTTTTCCCGCAGAGAAAAATAATTTCAGGATCAGCTGATTCGAAAATCTCATTTGCGTTTTTATCGAAATCAAAATTTTCATTCTGAATTCCTGCTTGGATAATTTTTTTATAATATGCGGAGTCTTTTATCATTTGTATCCGCCTGCAATTTTAAGTCTTCTCTCGGGTGCTGCAGATGAAATTTTAATGCTTCTGCCGAATGGCGTTTTGAAAGGCTCATCGCGATGTTCGCTTATGAGCCAGAGTGTATTGCTGTATTTTTTTAAATGGTCTATGTCGTAAATATAACCGTCGGAAATTACAATCAGCAGTTCATTGTGATTTTCCATGTAGCTGTTGAATAGCGGTGCAAAATATGTTGTTCCGCTGCTTCCTGTTTTCAGGTATTTCCAGTCGCCTTTTCTGTATTCATATGGCTTGCTGTTTTTGTCTGATCTAAAAAATACATTATCTTTTTTTTCAGGAATGAAAAGATTTTCGTCAATGCACAGCAGGTAAATTTTAAATTTTGCAAGCAGTCCTTCGATAATGCCGAATGCAGACTCAATATCACCTGGCTTCATCACCATTGATCCTGAGACATCCACAATTACGGTAATCGCTTCTTTGTCCTTGAAAGATCTGCCAGGCGCATAGATCCCCTGCGAGAAATATCTCTTGTTGAACCTGTGATATGAGTATTCCCATTCATTCGATTGCGAGGTTATATCAACAATGCTTTTCAGCTTTTCAGTCCACGACAGGTCGGTTTTCTGCGGAGCATTTATCAGCGATGTGATATCGTTGAAAACGCGTTCATTTGTGCAGATATCGTCTTTTTTTGCTACAGTCATGAAATGGTTAAGTTTTGAATCAAGAATATTCAGGTCGGTTTTTTTATTCATGATATGAATGCCGGTGGGGATATGTTCACCGTCATTTTTATTAAACATCAGTCCGGTCATGTTCTTGAAACCTGTGTATGTTTCTTTCGGAGCAGTGTTGTACGAAAGATCAAGATTCGCGAGATTCTCGCTAAGCAGATCAATTCCGGATTTGCCTGCCAGTTCAATGCCGGTTTGCATGTTTTCGGATTCATTGAATTTATAATTTTTAATATCATCATCATTCCGGCATTTGAGCCACCTGTAGATTTCCTCCCAAACCGGATCAGCTATTGAGGTGTCTTTGAAAAATTTATCCGGAATAACCGGAAGTCCCGGAGGAAGAATGATTTCCGGAATTTCTCCTGCATACTGGTTTCTTCCTGAAAAAAATGTTTTCCTGTTTTCAGCAATGTAGGAGTTTATTACCATATCCTGTGCGAGATTCTGCAGAAAAATATCTCCGTCAGTAAAGCCGCGGTGATCGTGATTGAGAACAATATGCAGCATCTCATGAATCAGAAGCCCTGTCAGTTCATCGGCATTAAGGGTTGATATGAAATTCTGATTATAGAACAGGGTTAATCTTGATGAGTATAATCCGAGTGCAAGTGTTGGTATAGTAGCTTCCTCAGCAAGATCCACACCCTGATAAAAGTAGGAGGTGAATCTGCTTTTTTTCCACAAGCTCTCAAGAATTAGTTCAAGTTCCATCTGGTATGTGCCGCAATCAGTTTAAAAGATTATCAAATCGCTGCTTCAATGCTTCAATCAAATCAGCATCATTAAGGGATTTAATTGCTTTTGGAATAACTGTAAAAATGCCGCACTGTTTCAGCAGAAGAAAAAAGTAAGACATCCGGATGTCTCCGCGCGAGTAGCCGATAAAAGTAAGAATATTCGCAAGCATTTTTAAATCACTGCCTCCGATGCTGCCTTTTGATGCAATGGCTTTTTCCGCCATGATTTCAATTGTGCCGTTAAGAGCCCACAGAAAATCTTCAGAGGAAATTTCCTTCAATTTCAGTTTGGAAAGTTTATCCTGATTTCCTGTTAATATGTCTTCAGATGATATCTGTCTGGGGGAGGTGAGCTGCATTAGAAAATCGCTGCCTGCAATATTTCCAGCAAGAGTATATATCATTTTTTCAAGAGTGCTGTCTGTGCTGCCTGCAAGATGTTCAGCCAGAGATTTTTCATCCGGAAGATTATAGGAGAATTTTAATGCATTTGATATCTGATGCCATCCGCGCGGATTAGGATTTATTTTTTCCTCGTCCCATAATTTTTCAGGAAATGATGAAATGTATTTCAATATATACGGATGAATTCCTTCGCTATATGCCCAGACAAGCCAGTCTTCGGCTCCGGGTTTCAAATGAAAAATTGCAAGCCTTCCGTCAAGAGCTGAGTCATCAAACTGTGTAATTGTTGTGTCGTCCTCTTCCCCGAGATTGCCGGCTAAAATTATAGATGTTTTTTTATTGAGAAGATGCTCTCCGCATTTGTTTTCAGTAATGATCTGGAACAGTGTTTGTATGACTGTGGGGTGGGCTCTGTTGGATTCATCGAGAAACCAGAGGATTCCGTTATAGCCATCCGGAATATCAGCCGGCGGAATAAATTTCGGCCTGAAATAAATCATCTGCCTGGATTCGTGATCCGGAACCGGGTAGCCGCCAAGGTCAACATTTTCCTTAAATGCAAGGCGCGTATCAATAAAATAATAGTTCATCTTGTCAGCAATCTCTTTTACCAGTGCAGATTTGCCGACTCCAGGATGTCCGAGAATTTTTATTGCGTAGTTCAGATTTTCGCTGCTGATGATATATTTTTCAATTATCCTTGATAATTCATTGATTGTAACTTCGGATGCCTGTTTTTTCAAGTGATTGCTCCATTATGAAAATTGTCTGTATTTGAAATTCAGAAATTAACTTTTTCTGTCTGGATATAGTTTGTCAAGAATGATAATGATAATGTCTTGCAATTGTTTTTAATATCATGCAGTTTGTCTTTCGATTTAATTGTTTTTGAAATTCTTTTTTTTATAATAAAAATTTTACTGATTATAGCAGTTAACAAATAAATTTGAACACTTGCTGTCATTCCCGCGAAGGCGGGAATCCATAAACATTATTTATTCTATGAGATTCCGACACTTCGCGAAGATTATCCGGGATTTATGCCGTGGCTGCGGTCGGAATGACCATATTCTAATTTATTTGTAAATGGATATAGATTCACGATTACGGAGCATTGATATATGAATAATAATGACATTTTAAGAAGATTAAGATACGCTATGGATATCAGCAACGCTGAAATGGCTGCAGTATTCATGCTTGCAGGATATGAAATTCAGGAATCAAAAATCCTTGATTTTCTTAAAAAAGAGGATGATGACGGATATGCTGAATGCAGCGACCGGAAACTCGAGCTTTTTCTTGATGGTTTGATTATAAAGAAAAGAGGAAAAAAAGAAACTGCTGAAGCTGAGCATCCTGTGAAATCGGAAACACGTCTTTCAAATAATGCAATATTGAAAAAATTACGGATAGCTCTTGATTTTAAAGAAACTGAAATGCTTGAAATGTTCAGGCTTTCAGGGTTTGAAATTACAAAACCGGAACTTTCCGCATTATTCAGAAAGAAAGGAAATAAAAATTATAAAGTCTGCGGAGATCAGATAGTAAAAAATTTTCTGAAGGGCCTGACGATTCATCTCAGAAAGTGAAAAGATAATTTCAGGCAAATAAATTTTTTTAAATAAAAGGTGATACCAATGCCAAGAACAAGGCTGCATCCGGATGTAACCTATAAAGGCCGCGTGTTTTCAGGCTGGAGATTTTATTATCATAAAATTCTGGAACTCAGGACAATTACTTTTTTAGCAATTTTGTTTTTAATTTTTATTCTGCTCAATGGAGTCTTCGGCGTACTTTATTTCTCTACCGGAACGCTGTCCCTGGATAAAGCCGCATCATTCATGGATTATTTTTATTTCAGCGTGGTGACATTTGCAAGTGTAGGATATGGCGATGTGCTTCCTGTTGGATTCGGGAAAATTATAGTTGTTGTAGAAGTTTTCTGCGGCATACTTTTTATGGGAACAGTTACAGGCCTTATATTTACACGTTTTGTTAAAACTCCATCTCCATTTGTTTGGAGCGATCCAGTTGTAATCAATAAAAAAGGAAACAATGCATATCTTCAGGTTAGGGTTACCAATATAATCGGAAATGATGTGATCGATGCTGTACCGCAGCTTTTTTTGCAGAAAATAGAAACCGGACCTGCAGGTACAGTTGAGCGCAAATTGATACCTCTTGTTCTTGAACAGACAATGCTTCCCATAGTTGCTTTTTCATGGATTATATCTCACAGGATAAATGAGAATTCCCCTGTATCACACTGGGCACTGGGAAAGGTTGAGCAAGGCGAGCGCATTGTTGCATTTATTCACGGCCATGATGCCACTATCGGCCGCAGTGTTTACAGCTATACCCGATGGCATACAGAGAGCCTGATAGAAGGTGAATTTGATAATGTTATTATTTCGTACACTGAATCAGAAGATCTGCGCGCAAGTGTAGTGCTTGACCTTGACCGTATCGATTCTGTAATTACCATGGCAAAATAACCATGCCTTCGACTGTGAATATATGCAGTCCGGGATTCGGCGCTTCCTGCGCTCTCTGCTGCGGAAGTCACAACTACCTTGCAGGACCCGGCGATCTTGGTTCTCTCTTTTCTGAAAGATCATGTTTGGTGAAGGATTTTAACAGGGACTATATCATTAAACACATGACTTCAACACGAAGCAGTATGACCGGATCATATTATTACCCGGGAACCAGCCCTTTTATCATTACATTGCCTGCGAAAGAAGCAGCATACCGCCAGTGTCCATTTGTAGGATACACAAATGATGCTCATGAAGCAGGTTGCCTTCTATATCCCCAGAATAAAAAATACGGCAAGACGGTTGACTGTTACCAGAATTACAGGAATAAAGTTTTTTCCTGTGATGCAGGAAAAAATCTTTCTGATGAAGAAATACTGTTTGCAGCAAGCCTTGCCGGTGACTGGTATTATTACAGCATCCTTATCCATTCGGAAGAGAATCTTCGTTTTTTAATGAGAAAATATCCTGAACAAAATGCAGTTAATGAGGAAGATTTAAATCAAATTAAACATGATCTGCAGAAGCTGTTTGAAACAAATCATGAATATTTGCGAATGGAAACATACTTTTCATAACAGAAAATAAATGAATTAATGCTTGAGTAATTCTGATTTATTCTAATATAATTCTGAATGTTTATTTTGCATTACAGCTGGACAATAGTAGTTGATTTTTTTTATTCAATAGGTATATGCAGTATTTAATATTAAAATATGGAGGATTCCATGTCAGAACTTGTAAAGTATGAAAAAATCGATTCAGTTGCTGTTCTAACAATTGATAATCCAAAGGCAAATCTTCTTAATGCAGCAGTATTTGAAAAAATGCGCATGATTCTTGATCTGATATCAATAAATAACGATATCAGAGCAGTTGTATTAACCGGCGCAGGTGAAAAAATTTTCTCAGGCGGTGCTGATCTCTCAAGCGGATTCGGCGATCTGTCGCCTGTTGATTTTATGAAACGGGGACAGGATGTTCACAATAAAATTGATTTTTTTGACAGGCCGGTTATTGCAGCCTTGAACGGTCATGCTGTGGGAGGCGGCTGTGAAATGGCAATGGCCTGCCATTTCAGGTTTTTGAAAAAGGGAGCAATGATCGGACTGCCCGAATCGAATATTGGGATAACTCCCGGTTACGGCGGATCATTGAGAATGCTGCATCTTCTCGGCAGGTCAAGATGCCTGGAATACATTATTCTCGGGAAAAAACTTGATGCACCGGAAGCTCTCAGGGTCGGTCTTGTTGACCGCATTTGCGATGACCCTGTAGCAGAAGCTGTTGAATTTGCAAAAGAGTTAAGCGAAAGGCCGCGTCAAACTGTAAAAGCTATTCTTAAAATTGTATCTTCAAGCCCGCATGTATCAGCGGACGAACATCTGAGAATGGAAAGAGAGGAAATAGCAAAGCTGATCGGGACACCTGATATGCTTGAGGGCCTGAGAGCCTTTGCTGAAAAACGGAAACCTGAGTTTAACAAATAAAAGACTTGCACTTTAATTTGCATAAAGTATTATTTTAATAAAAAGTATGTATATATGAAAAATATTAAATTAAATATCAGCAGAAATTTTTTCACGGCAATTATGGGAGAAACAGAAATTTTTTCTCTTGAGCATCGTTTTTTAAACGGCACTCTGTTTTTTTCAATGTTGCTTGCAGTTTTAATAATCAGTGTGAACTATTATCTAAGCATGGATATTTTTTTAAATCTGATAATTCTAGCCGGCTGTTTTGTTTATACATTTTTGTATTATTTATCAAGATTTAAACTTTATTACACGCCTGTATTATGGGTATTTATTATTTTTGTTTTATCTCTGTTTCCTTTTGCATGGTTTTTCAATTCCGGTCTTTTGGGGTCAACGAATCCTGTTGGTTTAATTGTGATTGTCCTGTTTATTATTATTACAAAAGGCAGGCAGAAAATTTTTGTATCATTTTTGCTGATAACTGAGATCCTTATTTTAATATTTATTGAATATAGAAAACCTGAACTGGTTACTCTTTATCTCACGCGTGATCAGCAGTTTGCTGATATATCCATTACTCTCGGTTTTTCTCTCGTTGTACTGGCTGCAATAATATTTTTTATAATGAAAAACATTGATATTGAAAGATTAAAAGCTGAAGAAAGCAACAGACTCAAGACTTATTTTCTTGCCAACATCTCCCATGAAATAAGAACTCCATTAAACGGGATACTCGGATTCGCGGAACTATTGAGAGATAAAGACTTATCAGAAGCAGACAGGGAGCAGTATTTAAGCATTATCAAATCCAGCGGAAAACATCTGCTGAAGCTTATCAATGATGTAATCAATATATCCAGAATCGAAGCAGGCCATACATTAATACATGAAAGGGCATTCAATATCAATAACTTAATGAATGATGTTTATGATTTTTATAAAATTCATATTGCCAATGAAGGCAAGCCTATTGAATTAAAATCTTCATTGCAGTTCGATGATCAAAGAGCATTTATTTCAGCTGATGATATCAGAATCAGCCAGACGCTTCTTAATCTTCTTGGCAATGCCTGCAAGTTTACAGAATCAGGAACTATTGAATTCGGATATTATTTACAGGAAAATAATGATCCAGGCAAACAGAAGCTTTTAATATTTGTGAAGGATACAGGAATAGGTATTGATGAAACGGATAAGAAAATAATCTTTGATATATTCAAACAGGCTGATGATTCCCATACAAGAAAGTACGGTGGAACCGGCCTCGGATTAAGCATTACCCGCCGTCTTGTTGAGCTGATGGGAGGGGAAATATGGGTTGAGTCAGGTTTGAATGCAGGATCGACATTTTATTTTACAATTCCGTATAAAGCTGCTGACCGGATCCCTGATAAAACAGAAGAAAAAAATACATCAGTTCTTCAAGGTGAAATTCGTGCTTCAGGGAAAGATCAGCTGTTGATTGTTGAGGATCATGATGACAGTTACAGATTTCTTGAGAGATTTCTCACAAAGCAGGGTTTTGAAATTACAAGGGCGGGAAACGGACTGGAAGCTGTTGAATCTGCCAGAGAAAATAAAAACTTAAAATTAATTCTAATGGATATCCAGCTTCCATTTATGAGCGGCTATGAAGCAACGAAAAAAATCAGGAAATTTAATCAGACTATTCCGATTATCGCTCAGACAGGAAATGCCTTTGAGGAGGACAGGATTAAGTGCATGGAGGCAGGATGCACGGATTTTATTACCAAGCCGCTGGATGCAAAACTTCTGCTGGATATTATCAGAAAATATATAGTATAGCTTTTAAATAATGTGGTCTGTTCTAAAAGAAACTACGCTTTAACTTCATTAATAAAGTCGCCGCTGATTTTAAGATTTCCTTTTAAAAAAGCCTTATAAAATTCAGGGTAATGTTTTATAACTTCGCTGATCATCAGATCATACGGCAGATCTTCGAATGTTCCGTAATCGTGAAGATACTCCATATGTTTTCTTCCGGATTTGTCAAATTCATGAAATACAGCATCGCTTAATCCGTCAAAATCAAGCGGCATAACGCCGAATTTTTCACAGAGCTTGATGTCAAATGTTGGCGTGGCTTTTATCCATTTATTTTCAATCAGAATGGAGTTGTATCCGTGAAAGACAAATATATCGCTTCCGAGAAGTTCCTTCAGGCGCGGAGTGGTGAGATGATTTTTTACAATAGCAAAGCCGAGCCTGCATGGTATCCCGGCAGCTCTCGACATCGCTGCATATAATATAGCTTTCTGCACGCAGTATCCCTCGCCGTATTTTAAAATTACGCTTGCGATAAATGTTTTTTTCTCAGGGGATATAAGATACGGGTTATACTTTATTTTATCTCGGACGTAATAAAAAATCGCTACTGCCTTTTCCCTGTCTGAGGCAAGGCCGGCTGTGCATTCTTTAACCGCTTCTTTTATTTCAGGTGATTCCGAGTCTATATAACATGTTGGGGAGAGAAAATTTTCTGTCGGCATTTTTTTTCCATTCTATATGTATTTATCCGGAATATTCTTTAAATTGATTATTAATAAATAAAGACCGGGAATTGAATAATTTTATTAACAAAGGTATTTATTGTCACGTAAAATTTAATTAAAACAATATTATTGAAGACTCCATTTTATGCAATAATACTTGATTTTACATCCGATATCATTCAAAATGCCATATAAATAGTTTTTTATTAAAGAAATAAATAAAAAGAAGATCTAAAAATGGATAAAAAAGATAAAAAGTTTGTTGCGGATGTAAAAAGCAAGGATCTGTCAAAATCCGAGTTTTTTGCATCCTTCATGACAGATAATAATAAAAGGCTTATCTATTCATTTCTTATTATTTTTATAATAGCCAATTTTGCTGTTACTGGAATTAAATACCAGGGAGCCGGATCAAAATACCTTACCTATACAGATATCCTTATTGAATTTGCTTTTTGCGCTGCTGTAACTGCATTTACAGCTTTTTTATCCAACCTGTTTAAAGGTAAGATAATATCAGGCTACATAACCGTAACAGGCGTAATGCTGTCACTCTGGTTTTTTCAGATATCATTTTTCGGAGCAAGCGAGATTTTCGCTACAGGATATATAATCCTTGCACTGAGTATTTTTTATTTTAATCCGAGAATTACAATTTATGCTCTTGTTCTTATGGTTGTGTCCCAGTCTCTTGCTTTTTATGTAAGGCCTGAATTGATTCCTGTTGGTCCGCAAAGCAATCTTATGGTTCGTTATATAATTATTTTATTGGTAGGAATCGGAGCAGCCTCAGGAGCCGGAGCTGCAAAAAAACTGCTTCAGATGGCAATCGAAGAGAATGAAAAAGCCAGCAGCAGCCTTGTCAGCCTGAAAAGTGTGGCAATGGCAGTAATTATATCAATGAATACTCTCAAACAGCAGACAGAAGATCAGGATGCTATTACAATAGAAATGAATGATATATCACAGCAGCAGGCATCAGGAATGGAGGAGATTTCTTCATCTCTTGAAGAGCTTGCATCAAATTCAAACACAATCAGTGAAATTGCAAAATCTCTTTACGAGGAGCTTGATATTACTGTAGAATCCGTTAATGATCTGAAAAGCATCAATGATAAAGTGCAGGCAAGCTCTGACGAAATGAATAACTCTCTAAATGAGGTTACTCAGTATTCAGGAGAGACTTCATCAAATATCAGCCTGACTGAGGAAAAATTTACTATAGTAAAAAATAAAAGTATTGAGATGTCGAATTTTGTCCAGGTTATTAATGACATTGCTGATAAAGTTAATCTTCTATCGCTGAACGCGGCAATTGAAGCTGCGCGTGCCGGAGAGTACGGCAGGGGCTTTGCAGTTGTTGCAGACGAGATTTCGAAACTGGCAGAGGCAACAACGCATAATGCGAAGGAAATTGAGAAAATTATCCGCGATAATCAGATGCTTATTGATGACTCAAGCAAGCTGATAAATGTTTCATCAGGCACTATGAAAAAGCTGAACGGGGCGATCCGTATTATTCAGGGGGAAATTACTGAAGTTGGAAATCTTATAAATGACATCGGCGTCACAATCAAAACTATAAAAAGTCTCAATGTTAAAATCCACGAATCAAGCAAGACAATTGAAAATTCAACTGCTGAACAGAAAGTGTCAACTGCAGAATCGAGCATTACAACTATGGATATTGCAAGAAAATCGCAGGACATTGTTGTTATTGCAACAAAATTGTCTGATTCAACAAAAACCATTAAGGATCTCATAAATGAGCTTAACGGAATCACCAATCAGATGCTTGAAGAATAATAAAAAACTGATAATATCAATGCTTTCTATTGAGTTTGCTGTCTGTAATTTTCATTGAGTCTATTAATTATATAAAATACCTTATAAACCATAATTATATGCAATTAGGGTGCCAGACTTTTTGTGTTTATAAAAAGTAATTTGAAAAAATGGTAACCCCATGCTCCTTTATGAAGCCCGGCGTCAGTGCTGTGCTAAAGAAGTACTTGACATATATACATACGTATAGCATCATGTTTCATTATATTTGAAGGATTAAATAATGAATTCTATACTTGAAAAACCATCTTTAAAAACTGAAACTAAAAGAAAGAAATCACAGTCAAAATATTCAGTACTGTCACTCTTTTCTGGATGTGGTGGTTTAGATTTAGGTTTCTGTGGTAATTTTAAATATAGACACATGAATTTTCCAAGTAATTCTTTTAAAATTGTTTTTGCAAATGATATTGATCCTGCGGCAAAACGCGTATATGAATTGAATAAGAAATATTTTAACCATAATTTGATTAATGATGATGTAAAAAATATTACTGAAAATGATATACCAGATTATGATATTTTATTAGCTGGTTTCCCTTGCCAACCTTTTTCAAATGCAGGACAAAGAAAAGGTGTTCATGATGCCAGAGGAACATTATATCAAGAATGTGAAAGAATCTTAAAAATTGGTTTAAATAGAAAAAATAAACCCAAAGCTTTTATCTTTGAAAATGTTAGAGGAATAATCTCCTCTAACATGCCAGATGGAACTAGTGTACCAGATGAAATTGTTAAATTAACAAAATCTCTTGGGTATAAAACTACATATAAATTAATTAATGCTAGCAATTATGGCGTTCCATCAAATAGGTATCGTTTATTAATAGTTGGTGTAAAAAAAGAATTGGGTGAGTTTGATTTCAGCTTATTAGATAAAGTAGTTGCAGATTATAATATTCCCTCAGCAAAAATTAATCCTTATGAATTATATTTAGGTTCAATAATTTCTGATATTCCTTCTGATGCTCCACAATATTCAGTGTATTGGAAATTGTCTCCTTCTGGTCAATATATGGTAGATAAAATTGGCCCATGCATTGACGCTGTAGAAGCAATATCCTCTTTTAAAAATAAGAAACCATTATATAAAATATCAGATACTATTTCAATCGGCAGGTCATGGAAGAATATGAATCCAGCTGATATGTCACCTCGTTTCCGAAAAATATGGGATAACCCTAAAAAATATAGAGCACCGAATTTTTACAGAAGATTTGCTTTAGGTGAAATCAACGGAACTATTACCGCATCAGCACAGCCTGAGAATTGTGGTATAGTGCATCCATTTTATAACCGAAGGTTCACAATAAGGGAAATTGCAAGAATACAATCATTTCCAGATGATTTTATTTTTAATTATTCAACAATTGCTGATGCATACAAAGTAATTGGTAATGCAGTGCCACCAATATTAGGTTGGGTTATCGCTAAATCACTAGATATATTTTTAGGTGGAAAAAATTAAGGAAATGATCCAACAGAGGATGCTTTATAAAAAAGCATCCTCTGTTGGATAGGCAATAAATTTATGATAGATTTTGAAAAAGCATATTTAATAGGTCTTTTTATTGGAGGTGGTACTATCAATAAAGACACATTTTTTATTGAATTGCCATATAATAAGTGGGGTATGGATCCTCATAAAATGAGTACTATCGCCACAGATATACTAACAAGAATATGTGAAAAATTTAAAAATTCTTATAACGTTGCTGTAAATTATGAAATTGGTAACAAACGTTGGCTGATTAAACCAATTGGAGAAAACAACCTTACCAATTTGATAAATGATTTTGGAAGACTCGGATTACCTACTCAGGGAGAATTAATTAAATCAGTAGATTTATCAATAATCAAAAAAACTTTAAATAATTTTGAGGCAGAAAACTTATTAACTGGAATTTTTGACACAAGAGCAAGCCTTACTGAATCTCATAGACGCTTTAATGATGAAGCACCTGTTGTATCCATAGAAATTCCAGCAAGTACTAAGAACTTTAAATTCGTTGTTCAATTATGTTCTTGGCTTACGGAATTTGGTTCTGTTACTGATCAAATATTATACAACCACCCCTGTCAGCATTCACCGTCAGACCCCTACTACATGAATTGGAAAAAAGGGTTTAAAATTAGATTTTTAGTGAAATCATTTATTGCAAAACATTCATTTGCAATGCAAGCAAAATCATTTGACCTTACATCATTGAAAGTAAAGCAAAAGAAAGAAGAACAATTACCTTGCATAAAAAGAAATTTAAAGCATGTAAGTCCTGTAACCGTTCATCAAGATATATCTTCAAATGATCTACCTTTAGAATTAAGAAATAAACTATTTTTTCATTACCATCATATTTGTGCGGCAATGGGGTGTCCTTTTGCGCCAATTGAGAGTGTAAAAAATATTTTATCAAATTATGAAGAACTTATAACATTTTTTCCGAGATTAGCTAAAGATGATATAGTAGAAATAAGTAAAAAGTTTAAATCTCTGCACAAACAATATTTCTCTGAATTTGAAATCGTAAATAATTCATATTCAGTTAAAGATATTATGAATAATTTTCAATATCATCTCTATAGTAATCTTAAACAAGGTTTAGCATATATTTTTTCCGATAAATTAAAAGGGAAAAGGCATCTCGGTTCCCAATCAGTTATTGTCAAAAATTGTTTAAATAAAAATATTACTGTATCTTCTTTTAAAGGCTGTGAAGGTGCACCAATACAAATTATTAATAACAGGAAAAATCGAGGCATTATTGTATCTGCCACTCAAAGCGATTTTAACAAAACTTTTGTAAAAAATAAAATTACAATTAACAATTTATCAGTGACTATCAATGAATGAAATAGATTTTTATCCAGAAATATGTGAAAAATTTTCTAAAATTTTGATTAATTATTTACCTTCGGGTTCACAGATCGAATACTCATACAATAAAATTTTACCTAAAATGATTTCTGAGATTGATGATAAATTCTATAAAAAAAATACTCAATCTGAAATGTACATACCTGCATTAAAACTTGATATTCTATTTGGAATAAAGTTGCCCAGTAATGATTTAAAATATATTTTATTTGAAGTTAAATACTTAACACAGTTATCTCTTTCAGATTATTCACAATTATTAGGTTATTTGCAGGTAGCAAAATTAATTAATTTAGGAATTCTTCTGCTTGTTGCAAAAAAACCAAACTTTAGTAAACTTTCTAATGATTTTACTGATATTATCAGAATGAAAAATTTACCAATGCAATGGAAATTAATTATAAATAAATTAAAAAATGAAGTTATTTATAATTTTGAAACAGGTATATGCTCATATATTCCAAATAATGGCTTTGAATGGATTGAAACCAGAGACATTGATGGTATTTATAATTTTGAGAAATTGGTTGATGTTTTATAATCGCCTCAGCGCGTCCGTGCGCTCTGGTGGTAAAAGGGGGATTTGTAACACTTCAATATAACTTACTGTAAGAGCTGCCACCCTAACAGCATATAACATGGTGTAAACGCTGTGTTAGCGAAAGGACTCACTTGGCACTCGCCATGAAAAAACTGCTTCGGCACATTGCGGCAGTGCCGCAACGTTGCTTACACCAGGGACGATAGACGAAATACTAGCCTGTATGCCGGAGACATCGGTAACACATTTGTAGTGACACATCGGTAACACTTTC
>CAZGWD010000034.1:0-29639 GCA_964529415.1 uncultured Leptospirales bacterium
GTGTAACCCATGCGCCCGGTTTAATATGTAACCTATGCGCCCTTTGGACATAAGGGCAGTCTTTAAAACCTGCTTTTTACCCCCTCTTTTATTCTCCCCCTATTTTAGGGGAAGTTAGTGGGGGTAAAAAGCAGGTTTTTCCCTTATATGCACTAAGGCTCGGTGGAAAAAACGGTAGTTTTTGGAACCGGCCTTAAATAAAATTTTCTTGCATTAATAATAAGAATGCGTATCTTAATCCATTATAGCACATCACAAATTAATTAGTAAGTTGTCATTCCGGCCGTATCGAATGCGAAGTGCCGGAATCTCATAGAATATGTTCTATTTATGGATTCACGCCTTCGCGGGAATGACAGGAACTGTTCTTATTTAATCGTTAGCTGCTATAGTAAATATACAGTAAAACAGTAACCGGTGCTGGAAGGAACACGATGAAAAAAATTATCAGTTTATTTTTATTCATGACTTTATTTATATTTTCTGCAGATGGAATTCTGCATGCAAGGCCTAACAGGTTCAGTTATTCAGGAGAAATTCTGCCAGGGAAGTGGCTCAGAAATTTAAAAGTGGCATATTCTGAAGCAAAGGATGGATTCAGAAATATTCAGATTTTTTTTCCATCCGGATATAAAAAAGGTGAAAACGCAAGAGTCCTGATCGCGCTGCATGGTTATGGAGCCAATCTTAGAGAATGGGAACTGGGTTCTTCTATAGAAAAACTTGCGAACGATTTAAATTTTGTAATCGTTTGCCCTGATATGGGCAATACTGTTTATGAATCAAAATTTTATCCTGAGACAACTGTAAAATGGGCAGGTATTCCGGGCGGGAAATTCGTTTCAGAAAATCTCATCAATTACCTGAATAATACTTTTGCGCTTGCATATGAAAGGGAAAAAACCGGCATATTCGGCTTATCAACAGGCGGGCGCGGAGCAATGCTTTTGTCTGCATTGCATGCTGATATTTTCGGCGCAGCTGCTGGCCTTTCCGGTGATTATGATCCGCTGGCTATGCCGCGCGACAGGCTTTTAACAGCTGTATACGGAGACATCAAGCAGTTTGAAGAAAGATGGAAAACTGATGACAATATAATCAATCTTGCAGACAAGCTGATAAACACGCCTGTATATATTTCTCACGGCGACAAGGACTCTGTAGTTCCAAAGGAGCAGTCCTGGATTTTTGCAATAAGGCTTAAACAGCTTCAGAAAAAAATGGGCGGATTTGATATTACATATTTTGAAAAAAAATATTCCATGCATGACTGGAGATACTGGGGTTCCATGCTTCCTGAAGTAATGGATTTTTTCAATAAAAAGCTTAAGAAGTGATTTTTTCAGGGAAAATTTTATTTATACTTTTCTTGAAAAATATTTTGTAAAGATACAAAATAGCCTGATCGGATTAAATGATTCTTGACACAATGCGGTAATTTTTTTAAAATAATCGCGGTGATAAAATGTCTGAATCAAAAAGATACATTGACCTGGCTGGTCTGTTAAATCAAAACAGAGATGTTAAAAAATCTCATCAGGTAGAGGAGATTTTAAAAACTGATATAAGTATTCACGAAAAAATTGAAAAAATCAAGGAAATTGATTCTTCAGATTTAACAAATGAAAAAAATACAGGTGAAGAGTCTTCTGAATCTTTTTTTTCAGGACCGGTTGCTGAGAAAAAAGATGAAACCGCAGAATTTGAAAATTTTATAACTGCAAAAAAAGCTGAAAAAAACAGAGACTCGATAAAATTACGAATTAAAGAAAATGATTTTTTCAGTTTTATTTTTTCAGATTTCAGAAAAATAATCGCTTTCTCGCATAAATGGGGCAGAAGGGAAGACATTATCCGATACAGCTATTTCCCTCCCCGAATTAGAATCAACAGAAGAATCCAGGTTGTTTTTGAACAGACAACAATTAAATTTGCTAATGAGATTAAGCCTGTATTGAAAAAAGTTCTCAGCACCGGCTGGATGCATCTGGATAAGTTTGAATATAATCTCATTGTGGTTTTTGACAATCTTTGCAATATAGTTGTAGGCCTGAATTTCAGGCGCTTTGATTTAAACAGCTCTGATACTGTTGATAATATACAGCTGATTGAAAATCTGTTTCTCACATGCAGATCTGATGCCATATATCCAATATTGATTTCCTCTGCAATATCAAATGTAATTGATAAACATCCGGAATGGATGTATGATAAATCTAAAATGTCATCAATCGCACATAAAATTCTGGATCAAAAACCCCTCAGGCCTTCTTTGTATAATATTATTCTTATACTGAATATGATAAAATATAAAAGGTTCCTTGATTTTTATGATATTATTAAAAAAAACAAACAGGAAATTATTGCAACTTTTGATTTTGATGCAGATCATGAAGTTAGAATGAAAATAAACGCCTTTGTCTCGATTAAAAAAAATGATCTTGAGATGTGCATAAGGAAAAAAAATGATTTTGAAAAAATTTCGCGCTTTCTTGAGTTTAATGATAAATCGGGGCTTGATTACTCATTTATGGAAAAACAGTATGCATCGTTTGGATCTCCGGCAAGAAATCTCAATGATGACAGGGAATTTCCAGCTGAATATATTTCATATCTAAGCTCAATGTTTATCAGGCATTTTGAGGAAATTCTTTCCGGCCAGATTGAAATTCAGTCAGGGAAAAAAGTAAGAATTTTTTCCGCTGATTTTTTTCAATATGAAATTTCTAAAATCCGCCTTGAAAACATTAAACTTGCAAAATATAATTATTTATTTAAAAAAGTTTCACGCGACAGATATCATGCAATTGCAAGCACAAGAAAATCAGGGACGCAGTCTGAAATAGAATTGCTTCATGTTCTGTCAGAAGTGCAGCTTCAGATGAAAGGTATCTGCGAAAAATTAATTGGTGTAATAACATCTCATGTCAGAAATTCTCAGTCTGTTATAGAAGAAGAAAATGCTGAAGAATTTGCATTTTTATCTGATTCAAAAGATAGAAATAAGCCGCTTACTCCAGGTGACTTGTCTAAAATGGATTGCCTGATTCCTTACTCTGAAGAAAAAATTGAGGGACAAATTTTTATAAGCGGATTGACTGTTTCCAAAGTTTTGAATAATATTACAGGTATATGTTTATATTCCCAGGGAGTAATGGGCGATAGTGAATTTTTATCAGCAATCAGCTCAAGCCAGGGGGTTTATAAGGATATTTCAGCTCTGGCGGAAATTTTAAAAAAAGTAACAAGTGTTTCTGATTATAAAAAAATAGAAAAATTGCTGAAATAGTTTTCTAAAGGCATAAAAGGTCGATATGAGTGTAAAACCGGAAACAGTTAAAATTACATTTTCAGAAGGCGAAATTTCGCGCATGCTGAATTATGCGGATAAAAAATATTCTTCAGGACACTGGGGCGGCGGTTCATTTTACACTCCGGAGGAGCAGGGGCTTGTTGATCTTTTCGGCAGGCAGAATAAGGCAGTTGAGCTTTCTTTATTCAATATAAAAATAATATGCAACTGGATAAGGGAATTTACAAAGCAGGGATATATGCTTTCAGCTGAAGATATATCAGTGCTGCAGAAATTTTATAAAAAAATCAAATATTTATATGATAAGAGGAAATTGAAATATCAGAAAGTTTCCGAAGAATATGATAAAGAAAAAAAAGGCATACTGGATGCATTAAAGGGTTTTAAAACAGGTAAAGCAATTCCTGCTAAAGTCATATCAATCTTAAAAAAGAAAGCAGAACTTTTTGATCAGGAATATGCAGAAAATCAAAATGCGGATACTGAATTTTTAACTGCAGAGATTACCAGATATTTTCTTCTTGAAAATAATTTATTCACAGCAAGACTCAATATGATTTCAGATGTTCTGGAATTACTTGAAGTTATGCTGCCTGCAGCATTTAGGGAATAATGCTTTTGAATAAAAAGGTAGTTTTATGAATTTTAAAAAGGCTAATAAAATTATTTTAATATTGCTCACCGTGCTTTTAATTATCCCTCCTTTTATCTACTGGGCAGGCGTGAAAATATTAAATAGAACAAACGGCTCAATTGTTTCAGGAAATGAAAAACGAAACTACCTCATTCATATACCTGAAGGCTATACCGGCAAAAAGCCTGTGCCTCTTGTATTGAGTTTCCACGGATTTGCAGATTGGCCTTCACACATGATGGAGATGTCCGGGTGGAGCAGCCTGGCTGACAGGGAAGGATTTATTGCAGTTTTTCCTGAGGGAAAAGGATTCCCGCGACGCTGGAGATCAAAGGGAAAATACGGGAGCGGGCTTGGTGATGATCCTCAGAAGGACGTGGCTTTTGTTTCGGAACTTATTGATCATTTATCCTCAAAATATAAAATTGATCCCAGAAGAATTTATGCAAACGGACTGTCAAACGGCGGAGGAATGTCACATCTGCTGGCTTGTAGGCTATCGGACCGGATTGCGGCAATTGCAGGAGTAGCAGGTGCATATACTATCGACACCGCAGAGTGCAAACCTTCAAGACCTGTTCCATTTATAATTTTCCACGGAACTGCAGATAAAATTGTTCCTTTCCGGGGCGGAATTTCAGGTAAAATTATAATGCCGGAAATCAGCGGATTTTCATTCAGATGGGCAGAACAGAATGGATGTTCTGAAAAAAAAATATCATCTGTTTCGCCGAATGTGTCGCGCATCGAACATACCTCATGCCGCGGTAATGCTGATGTTGTACTGTACACCATCACTGACGCAGGACACACCTGGCCTGGAGGATTACCTATGCCTGAATTTATAACCGGCACAACAACAGATGAAATCAATGCTACCGAATTAATTTGGAAGTTCTTTAAGTCTGTTTCTCGATATCATTAATATAAATTTTGTAATGCTTCTATGATATAAATTATTGCTTTCCTGAAAGCGAAGAGAAGATTCAAGCCAAAGGAGGAATTGATTATGACAACTGAAAATAATAATACAATCCTTCTTGTGGAAGATGATGTCATATTGGCAATGACAGAAAAAAATTCTCTCGAAGATTATGGATATAAAATCATAATTGCTAATTCAGGTGAAGAGGCAATAGATATTGTAAAAAAAGCACCTGGCATAAATCTCATATTAATGGATATTGATTTAGGAAAAGGAATAGACGGAATCAAAGCTGCAGCACTGATTTTGAAAGATCATGACATTCCAGTTGTATTTTTATCAAGCCACACTGAACCTGAAATAGTAGAAAAAACTGAAGAAATTACTTCCTACGGTTATGTTGTGAAGAGTTCAAGCAATACTGTTCTCGATGCATCAATAAAAATGGCGTATAAGCTGTTTAATTCCAACATTAAATTAACAAATGAGCTTGCTATGCGCAAGCAGATGGAAGATGACCTCTTTAAAAGTGAGAAAAAATATCGCGGCATTATAGATTCTTCACCAATGGGCATTCACCAGTATGAACTGAAAAATGACGGAAGACTGATATTTACGGGTGCTAATCCTGCAGCTGATAAAATTCTCGGAGTTGATAATTCTGTTTTTATTGGCAAGACCATTGAAGAAGCATTCCCTCCTCTTGCAGATACTGAGGTTCCTGTCAGGTATAAAGAAGTAGCGAAAACCGGTATTCAATGGCATACAGAACAGATTGATTATGCTGATGATAAAATCAGGGGAGCCTTTTATGTCATTGCATTCAGAACCGCTGAAAATACCATGGCTGCCAATTTTCTGGACATAACCGAGCAGAAAAAGGCAGAAGAAACAATACAGACTGCAGAAGCCCTTTATCAGAATCTCGTAGAAACTTCCCAGGATCTCATATGGCAGTGTGATTCAGAAGGCAGATATACATATCTGAATCCTGCGTGGGAACAGATATTCGGATATAAGATTGAAGAAATGCTCGGTAAAAAGTTTTCCGATTTTCAAATTCCTGAAATGGCTGAGAGGGACATGCGGGAGCATACAAGGCTGCTGCAGGGGAACATGGTGAAGGGGTTTGAGACAATTCATATTGGAAAAACCGGCAAAGAAATCCATCTGGTTTTTAATGCTAAGTATCTATCTGATAAACACGGCAATATAACAGGTACTTGCGGAACAGCCTATGACATTACGGAAAGAAAGCTTTCAGAACAGAGATTGCTGCTTGAAGAAGAAAAATTCAAGAATGTATTCGAATCTGCCAATGTTGGAAAGTCAATTACACATCCAAGCGGTGAGATCCATGTGAATAAAGCATTTTGTGAAATGCTGGGCTATAATCCTGATGAATTGCAGAAAAAAAAATGGCAGGAAATTACCCCTGAGGATGAAATTGAATCAATTCAAAACGAATTGGAACCGCTTCTTAAAGGAACAAAAAAATCCGCCCGCTTCAACAAACGTTATTTGCATAAAAATGGTTCATTTATATGGGCTGATGTGAGTGTTGTACTGCAGCTTGATGCAGATCTCAAACCTTTGTATTTCATAACAACCGTAATTGACATCACAAAACGCAAGCTGGCTGAGGAAATGTCTCAGATGAGCGAAGCAAACTTCCGGAATCTGACGGAAAATATGAAAGATGGTATTGTCATTGCTACGGTCAAAGGTAATCATGTCTATGCCAATTGGCATGCTGCTAAACTTTGCGGATATTCCCGGGATGAGATGCTTAAGACTAATATGAAGGATCTGGCAGATCCGGCATCTTACCCAATTCTGCAGCAGCGATTACAGGACAGGATTGCAGGGCTGCCGTTACCAGATACATATGAAACAATCATCAGGCGCAAGGATGGGACAAGTTTCTATGCAGATGTCAGTGGTACAAAAACAATCTGGCAGGGTGAGGAATGTGATCTGGTGCTCTTCCGCGACATTACGGAACGGAAGAATTCAGAGCAGAAATTACTGGATGATGAAGAAAAATTCCGTTTAATGATTAAAAATTCAAATGATACTTTTGTATTAATAAATGAAAAAGGAGAGCAATTCTATATCAGCGATGCAGCTGTTAGGCATACAGGGTTTGAAATTGATGAATTAAAGGGACCCATTCAGGATGTGATTTATCCGGATGATCTGGAAATTGTTTTAAAAGCCTGGAATGATATATTAAGTAAAAAAGAAGAAATTGTACGTGTGCAGTACCGTCATAAACATAAATACAAAGATTATATCTGGTATGAGGCTGTTGCTCAAAATTTTCTCGATAATCCTGTAATAAATGCTGTGATTGTCAATGTACGTGATATTACTGAAAATAAAGAAGCTGAAGATAAAATTAAAATGCAGCTTTCCGAAAAAGTAACACTCCTCAAAGAAGTCCATCACCGTATAAAAAATAATATTGCATCAATTGAAGGTATTCTATCTTTGCAGGCTGAATCAACCGGCAATACCGAAGTTAAAGCAGCATTGCAGGATTCGATTACCCGTGTTCAGAGCATGCGTGTAATTTATGAGAAGCTATTGGCTGGTGATGATTATCATGAAGTTTCCATTAAAGCATACATAGAAAGTCTTGTTGATTCGATTGCTTCATTGTATCCTGAAAGCGTAAAAGTAACTATCGAAAAACAGATTTCAGATTTTAATATAAATACTAAAAAACTTATTCCTATCGGAATTATTATCAATGAACTTATAACGAATATTTTTAAATATGCATTCAAAGGAAGAGATAATGGCCGTGTAGAAATAATTCTTGATAGGAATGAAAGTCAAATTAATTTAACTATACAGGATAACGGGAATGGCATTGATGAAAAAGCTGAAATGAATAAATCACCCGGATTTGGTCTTACGCTGGTAAATATGCTTATTGAGCAATTAGAGGGCTCTTGTTCTTTTGAAAACCAAAACGGCACAAGAATTGCAATGAAATTAGATATTTGATTATTGATCAGAACCAGATAATAAAAACAAATAAAAAATATTTTAAATGACAGTTTAAAAACTAACTTGAAAAAAATCCGCGTTCAGTCATATGAGTGATTATAACCTGTGCAAGCTCATCAGCTGTTGAGCTTGCAGTATTTAAAATAATCTCAGGATTTTCCGGAATTTCGTACGGCGAATTCACACCTGTCATGTTCGGTATCTCGCCGGCTCTTGCCTTTTTATACAGCCCTTTAATGTCCCTGTTCTCACATTCAGATAAAGATGTGTCCACAAATATTTCAATAAACTCACCTGCCGGAACTAGGCTTCGTACCATATCACGCTCTGCCCTGAAAGGTGATATGAAAGATGTTATAACGATCAGCCCTGACTCTGTCATAAGCTTTGAGACTTCGCCTATTCTGCGGATGTTTTCAACCCTGTCTGCATCAGTAAAACCGAGATCTTTGTTGAGACCGTGCCGCACATTGTCTCCGTCGAGCAGCATTGTGTGCCGTCTTTCTGCGTGAAGCATCTTCTCAAGTGCATTTGCGATTGTGGATTTCCCAGACCCTGAAAGTCCTGTAAACCAGAGAATCGCAGGCTTATGCCCCATTAAAAGAGAGCGGTTCTCTTTTGTAACATCTATGCTCTGCCAGTGAACATTCTGCGCGCGTCTCATTGAATGAAGAATCGTGCCGCATGCTGATGTTGCGTTGGTGAGCCTGTCTATAAGTATGAATGCACCTGTGATCCGGTTCTCGCTGAAAATATCAAATGGTATATCTTTGTCAAGTGCCAGCTGAATTTCACCTATCCCGTTCATCTCAAGCTTCTTCGCTGAAAGCTTCTGATATCCTGTGAGGTCTATGGCATTATCAATACTGATTATTTCAGCATTGACATACCCGTGCGGGCCTTTGAAAAGATAGCGTCTTCCTGAATGAAGAGTCTGCTCATCCATCCACACTATCCTTGCCTTGAACTGGTTTGACATGGAAGGCCTTTCCATGGGTTTTGCAATGGATTCTCCGCGGCTCATGTCTATCTCATCAGTTATCGATACAGCTACGGATTCGCCGGCGAAGGCTTTGTTGACACGGTCGCTTCCCCTGTATATTGTCTGTACATTGCTTTCTCTGCCGGATGGCAGTATGAGTATCCTGTCCCCGGCAGATATTCCACCCGAAGCAATAACGCCTCCGCATCCGCGGTAATTTTTCTGTTCTTCAGGGTTAATCTTCTGAAGGGCGTCCGGCTGCCATCTGTCTCTGGAAAGACCCGGTTTGATTATATACTGTATCGGCAATCTGAAGGGCTTCTCCCTGAGGTCCTCTTCGGGCTGAATAGTTTCGAGCCATTCAATTACTGTCTGCCCCTCGTACCATGGCATGCTAATGGATTTTTTTACGCAGTTGTCTCCCTGCAGAGCTGAAACTGGGATGCAGTAATAGTGGTCAATGGACAGGTTGATGTTTTTCAGGTCGTCAAATATTTTTAAGCAGTCAAGCCGTATCTGCTCGTATTTGAACCTGTCAAAGTCTATCAGATCCATTTTGTTGATTGTGAACACTATATATCTTATACCCATCAGGGCGCAGATAAGAAGATGCCTTCTTGTTTGTGCGAGAACCCCCTGTCTTGCATCAACAAGGAGTATAGCTGCATCGCAGTTCGAAGCGCCTGTGGCCATGTTGCGTGTGTATTGCACGTGACCCGGGGTGTCTGCAACAATAAATTTTCTTTCAGGAGTGGAAAAGTAGCGGTATGCCACATCAATAGTTATTCCCTGCTCCCTCTCTGCTATGAGGCCGTCAAGAAGTAGTGAGAAATCGAGGCTGTCGCCTGCGTTGCCGATTTTTTTGCTTTCTATTTTAAGCAGTTCAAGCTGGTCATCGTATACGTTTTTTGTTTCATAAAGTATCCGGCCGATCAGAGTGGATTTTCCGTCATCAACGCTGCCGCAGGTTAAAAATTTCAGCATGCCTTTCATCAGAAGTACCCCTCATATTTTTTACGCTCCATGCTTCCGCTTTGATCGAAATCAATAAGCCTTCCAGCCCGCTCGCTTACCCTTGACTGCTCCATTTCATTAAGGAGGTCGTCGATATTATCTGCCCTGGACTCAATCGCTGCTGACAGCGGGTAGCATCCGAGTGTTCTGAATCTGATCAACCTCATTACGGGTTTCTCGCCGGGATTGAGCACAAAGCGCTCATCGTCAACCATGATGATCTGGCCGTCCCGTTCAACGCACGGCCTCATCTTTGAAAAGTACAGAGGCACAACCGGAAGATTCTGCACCTTCACATATCTCCACACATCGATCTCTGTCCAGTTTGATAGAGGAAATACCCGTATGCTTTCATTTTTATTTTTTCTCGTATTGTAAAGCCCCCAGAGCTCCGGCCGCTGGTTTTTCGGATCCCATCTGTGATTCGAGTCCCGGAATGAAAAGACGCGTTCCTTTGCTCTGGATTTCTCCTCATCACGGCGTGCACCTCCGAAAACCATGTCATATCTTTTTTCATTGAGTATCTGCTTCAAGGCTTCGGTTTTCATAATGTCAGTATACTTTGCGCTTCCATGTGTGAAGGGGTTGATGTTATCCTTAATGCCTTTCCGGTTTGTGTGTACGAGGAGTTCAAATCCGAGATTTTTAGCTGTAGATTCCCTGAATTCAATCATGTCCCTGAATTTCCATGTTGTATCAACGTGCAGAAGGGGGAATGGGGGTTTCATTGGAAAGAATGCCTTCATTGCCAGGTGAAGCATCACTCCGGAATCTTTCCCGATTGAATACAGCATCACCGGATTTTCCGCTTCGGCAATTGCTTCGCGGATTATGTGGATGCTTTCATCTTCGAGTTCTTTTAGATATTCGTACATGGAGTCATTTACCTATTATGAATTTTTTTACAGGGGATTTCCAGTTGGAATAAAAGTCTACAATTATTTGAATAGAGAATATATATAAATAATTTTTACCCACCCTCCCTCTTTGTTTCTCCCACTTATTTATGCGGGAGTTAGGGGGTTTTAAAAAGAAGTTTAATCAGAGAATATGCATTCAGCAGTATAACAATTGAACCTACTATTATCATAAAAAGTTTAACCGGAATCTTTTTCGTGAGCATTGCAGCTAAAGGGGAGATTAAAATACCTCCTGCAGTAATTGCTGCAATTATATGCCAGTTTTCTGTTACTCCTATCAGTGTGATAAATGTTGCAGCCTGAGCTGCAGTAAGAAAAAATTCAGAGAGATTCACTGAACCTACTACATAGCGCGGTTCATATCCGGAAGCAACAAGATTTGAAGTTACGATGGGTCCCCATCCTCCTCCTCCAATTGAATCAAAAAACCCTCCGATAGTTCCAAGTATCCAGAGCCTGTAATCTTTAAGTTCCCTGAAAGGGCGGCTGACGAATGCTTTAATAAAAATTATTATCCCCATTATAATCAGGTAGGCATTGATGTATGGCTTGATAACCTTTCCAGGAAGATTTGATATAATATATGCTCCGGCAATACCTCCGATTATTCCGGGGATTGCAAGATTAAGTACCAGTTTCATATTAACATTTTTCAGTTTAAAATGGGAAATTCCGGATGCAAATGTTGTAAATACCTCAGAGATATGAACGCTTGCGCTTGCTGCAGAAGGCAGAAGTCCTATGCCTAATAGAGCTGTATTTGAAATAACTCCATAAGCCATACCGAGCGATCCGTCAATGAGCTGGGCTATGGCTCCGATAAAGAAAAATATAATTACATTTTTTTCCATTCAAATCCTTATTTTCTGCATTATAATCCGGAAAAGATTTTTAAAGAAAAAGATTTGCAGATCATTGCTTTTTTATTTTGAAAGTTCTGACACTCTTTTCCTGAATGCTAACAGGTTTTTATATGGAATGTCTGAGCCTGTTGCGTTAAAAAGAGAAGGTGAAAGGTTTCCCCCTGGATTTGTTCTTATATAATATGAGAGCTCAATGCCAAAACTTTTTTTTACAAATATCCAGTGTGCAACAGATTCAGTCTGCCGGACAGTATTCTTTTTTTCAGAGACAAGGTCCTTTCTGTCAACTGCTGTATTGATGTAGGTGAAATTTCTGCCATTATCAATAAATACTGTTGTATAAATTCCGTCTCTATTGGAAACCGGCCATGGAGAAAATGATTCTATATAATATGTAAATGTGTTCACCTGTGTGGTTAATAGTACTTTTGATTCTATGCATGAGCTCATCCATAACCTGTAAGATTCAGGGTCATTCATAATTTTCATGCATAATTCCGGCGTTGCATTTATCATGCCTGAACCTATAAATTCATTGTATTCAGAACCTGCAACAGGTCTTGCCTTAACAGTAATCCCGTCTCTGGTAAATTTAAGCTGCCACGGCTCCTCTGAATATGTTGATCCGGCAGGAAGCAATATTATAGAAAAAATTATTAACTGTATTAATTTTAAATGCATATTTAACCCCTGTAGATTTTAATTAATCTTAATTGGCGGATTTAACGGAAAGAATAGTGATTTTTTAAAATTGTCAAATATAAATTCATTTAAAGTTTATTTTTCAATTAAAACAGCACGGGCAGGCGCAGCCTCAATTCCCTTGAAAAAAATAGGCAGGCATATAAGCTCATAAATTCCGGGATTAATATCTGCAAGATTGATATTTTCAAGAATTGCAATATTATTAGACAGGAGATTCATGTGAACAGGGTTGCCTTTTTCTGCGTGGAATTTTTCTATGGAAAGATAATCTATGCCGATGAGTTTAATTTTTTTTTCAATTAAATATAAAGCTGTCTTGTCTGATAAGGAAATAAAATTTTCATCAAACTTCTTTTTGTTTCTGTTATGCGAATTTTTTGTTTTAAATAGAATTCTTTCTATACCGTTTAAATTTATTTTTTCGATATAATTTATATCTATCTCATTATCACCGATGTACTCGCACACAAGGCATTCCCCGATGAAAATTTCAAGAGGCATGAGATCCAATGTTTTGCCGTCTGATATAAAATGGGAAGGTGCGTCAATGTGTGTCCCGGCATGAGCGCTCATGCATATTTTTGTCAGGTTGCATGCATCTCCGGATGAAATTTTTAAAATGTTTTCCAGCGATATTTCCGGATCACCCGGCCATGTAGTCGTATCAATTGAAAGAGGTTTCGAAATATCATGGATTTTTTTCATTAAATAAAACTCCATCAGAGTGAAATATAAATTATTTTTCTTGATATTTTTTTATTATCAATTAGTTTTATCTTTATTGCAAGGGCTATATTAAAAAAACAGCTTTTTTTAATATAGCCCATAAAATTTCAGGAGGCCTTATGACAACTTCATTTAAAACAATTTTGATAATAATATCCGCATGTTTAATCCTGGCTGGATGTTATCAGACAAAGCAGGATTTTACAATCAATCCGGATGGTACTGGAAAAGCTGTTGTTAAAATTTTATCTCAGATGCCGAATATGGATTTCGGTGAAAAAAAAGATAAAAACAAAATGCTTCTTTCCAATGTAAAAAATATTATTGAAAAGTCTAAAGGCGTTGAAGCATGGAGCGACATTACTTACAGCATGAGTAAAAAGGGAGAAACAGAATTTAAAGGCACAGCATATTTTCAGGATGTGAACAAGGTTTCTTTCGGTGATTTCGGAGGATGGGATATTAAATTTTCTCCATTAGAAGAGGGTAAATATAAGCTTGAAATAGTGGCATCTAAAAAAGAAGAAAAAAAGTCTGAGCCTGAAGCTGATAAAACTGCTGAAAAGCCTGTTGAGCTGACAGATGCCCAGATAAAAGAAAAAATTGAACTTGAAAGACAGCAGTATCAGCAGACGAGGGCATTCATGGTTCCAATGTTTGAAACAATGAAAACAGAAATGACTTTTAAGCTCCCAGGAAAAATTGATACAGTAACAAATCTGAAAAAAGAAAAAGATGGAACAGCTGCATTTATCTTTGAATGGAAAAAAATCATGGTTGTAATAGACAAGATGATTGAAGATGACGAGTGGATGAAAGAACAGATTAAAACAAAAGCGAAAGGATCAGCCGCATCTGCTGCCAAACCGGAATTAGACCAGAAATTCATGAGTGAGATTTTTCCTGATAAGGGCGGAATCACTGCTCTTGCTTCCGGATCAAAAAATAATTTATTTAATTATAAAAAAGAATCAGCTGCAGCAGTTAAAAAGCATCAGATTTTTATGAAAAAGTTTACTGCAGAAAAATAAATTTCTTCAGTATATAACAATTCAGTTGCGATTAACAGGTTAAAAGTAATAATTTTTTATAGAGGTTTATATAATGAAAAAATTTCCAGTAATAATACTTGCTGCTTTATTGCTTCTCGGGGCAGGTAAAGATTACCAGTCGCAGAAACAGAAAAATAAAGATATGCTTAACCAGCAGATATCATCTGACAAAGAAAGAAAAGATGCATTGCTGAAAAAAATGAGACTTTTTATTGGTGAGATCAACGGCAGGCTCAGTGATGGCAGTAAAACTAAAATTGATATACCGATTGATCCGAATAAAATGACAGATATGAAAAAGACAGAAGATATCCACTCATCAAAAAGAATTCCGCAAAGAGTATTTGCTTTTATAAATGATGATAATGTCAGGTTCAGGGCAGAGCCAAATACTTCAAGCCCTGTTATTGATAAACTGAATTTTTCTGAAAAAATAGAAATTCTTATGAAGTCAAAAGAAGTAGATATAATTGACGGTATAAAATCACCCTGGTTTTTAATAAGAAGAGAATCAGAAAACGAAGGTTGGGTTTTCGGAGCATTTCTACAAAAGAATAAACCGGAAAAGAAAAAAACTATTGAAGAAGTTAAACCGGATAAGGATAAACCAGACAATACTGAAATAAAAGACGGGCAATTCGCAGTTCCTGTAATCGGCACAAGATCAAGTAATTTCGGATACAGAGTTCACCCTGTTACAAAAAAAACGCAGAATTTTCATCAGGGAATAGATATTGCTGCACCAAGAGGAACATCTGTTAAAGCTTCAGCAGACGGCATAGTCCGTATTGCAGGCTGGAACAATAATGGCTATGGAAATCTTATTGTAGTTGAACACGAAAAGGATGTATCTACATATTACGGGCATCTCGAAACAGTGCTGACCAGCCCTGGAGCAAAGGTAACAAAGGGTCAGGAGATAGGGACTGTTGACTCAACCGGAATGTCTACAGGGAATCATCTTCATTTCGAAATAAGAAAAAGCGGCACCGCGCTTGATCCTGATGGATTCATGAGATAGATTTTATTTGACAAAAAGCCGGTTATCCGGCTTTTTAACAAAATATATGAGCAGTAATTTTTGATCATGGTATGGAAGAATAAAATTTGGGAGAAATAAAATGAAAAAAGTATTGGTTTTAATAACAGTTGTTATGTTCGGACTGGTTGCGTGCAAGAAAACTCTTTATATCAATGATGCGGTAATTCAGAAAGAAAAAATAGATAAAACAGAAAATCCCGCACTTCAGGAAATTATGAAAGGCGAGCTTACAGAAAGCATAATTGAGCTTAAGGATCTTACTGTTAAGGATATAACTGCATCAACAAATATTGATTATGACTTCTGCGTGGTAGCTGATGTAAATACAGACAAGGGCAAGGTTGAGGTTTATCTTTATTCAAAAAATATAAAAGTCATATCCACTCTTGTAAAAGGAAAAACGAAGATAGATGTTACAGGAGAATTCGGCAGATTTTTTTCCATGCTGGATGATTATTACACAAAGGTTGAAATTATATCTGCTAAAATAAGCATTAAAAAATAATAGCCGGCAGATAAAAAAATAAAGAGGTTTGGAAGTGAGTTCTTTTATTCAGAAACTTTTCGCTGAAAGAATCGGCGGAGCAAAATTCGGCATTGATGAAAAAATATATAAATTTGAAAAAATTAAAAGAGCAAAAAGACAGGCTGTAAAAGACAACCCGGGTATCCGTTTAATAGATCTTGGAGTAGGCGAGCCTGATGAAAAAGCTTTTGATATTGTAATCAAAACTCTTCAGAAAGAAGCTGAAAATCCGGAGAACAGGGGATATTCAGATAACGGTATAGATGAATTTAAATTTGCAGCAGCGCAATACATGAAAAATGTTTTCAATGTAGAGGGAATAAATCCTGAAACTGAAATTGTGCATGCAATCGGTTCCAAATCAGCTCTGTCAATGCTGCCTTCGGCATTTATAAATCCCGGGGATGTTGTTATAATGACAGTTCCCGGATATCCTGTTCTGGGAACACACAGCGCGTGGTATGGCGGTGAAGTTTATAATCTGCCGCTGAAAAAAGAAAACAAATTCCTGCCGGATCTGAATCTGATCCCTGAAGATATTAAAAAAAGGGCAAAGCTTCTTCTTCTGAATTATCCGAACAATCCAACAGGCGCTGTTGCGGATTATGATTTTTTTGTCAAGGTTATTGAGTTTGCAAGAAAGAATGAAATTATAGTAATTCAGGACGCAGCTTATGCTGCATTGACATATAAATCCTCGCCTCTTTCAATTTTGAGTGTTCCCGGCGCGAAAGATGTTAGTGTTGAAATTCATTCATTATCAAAATCATATAACATGACCGGATGGAGAATGGCTTTTGTAACAGGAAATGAACTTATAGTTAAGGCCTTTGCAAATGTTAAGGATAATTATGATTCAGGGCAGTTTAAGGCCATTCAGAAAGCAGCGGCTGTTGCGCTCAAAAATCCTGATATAACAAAAAAAATTAATGCTAAATACGAGAGAAGACTAAAAGCTCTTGTTGAAACCCTGCGCGGTATAGGCTTTAATGCTGAAGTACCAGGCGGAACATTTTATCTGTATGTTGAAATTCCAAAGGGAATCAAAGGCGGAAGAAGATTTGAAAGTGCAGAGGACTTTTCGCAATTTATGATAAAAGAAAAACTCATCTCAACTGTTCCTTGGGATGACATTGGCAATTTTGTGCGCTTTTCCGCTACATTTGAAGCAGAAAATGAGAAGGATGAGCTGGAAATTCTCCGCGAGGTCAGGGAAAGGTTTTCAAGCCTCAGTTTCGAATTCTGATTTAAGGGGCACTACATTATGAAAAGAAAAATTATTATTATTTCCTCTGTAATAGGCAGTATAATTGCCCTTGCAGGCATTGCTCTTGCAGTGCTGTATCTGACACAGAGGGAGTCTTATAATGATAAAATTTCCGCTGATGTAAAAGGTGAAATAGTAATTCAAAGAGGCGAAAATGGAATGCCTCATATTGAAGTGAAAAATGAAGAGGATATGTATTTTACCCTCGGTTATCTGCACTCACAGGACAGGAACAGCCTTATCGAATACTACCGTTCTATTGCAACAGGAAATGCGGAGAAGGTAATTGGAAAAAAAGGCGCGCTTCTCGACAGACTTTCAAAATCAATCGGTTTTTCCAGAGAAGCATCCATCCTTTATAAAAATTTAAAAGATCAGCAAAAGGTTTTTGTTAAAGCTTATGTTAAAGGAATTAATTTAACAAGAGGCAGAGGGTTTCAGGCTAATTTTTTAAGAAACGACTGGAAAGAAGAGGATGTTGTTGCAATATTATTAATGAAAGAGTGGGCAAATGCTTTTTTGAATAATAAAGAAAACTTTTTCAGGCTGCCTGTAAACAGGAAAGACTGGAACGTAAACAAATATTTTCCAGAAGATCTTTTGTATTATTATAATGATGATGAAGAGAATAATTTATCTGTAATAAAAAAACTGGAAGAGCTTGTTGAACAGCACATCGGAACTTTTAACAGGGGATTTGCTGTTTCAGTTCTGGAGAAAACAACAAAATCCGGCAAGCCTTACACTGCATACAGTTATGATGATAAACTCTCGGTATATCCCGGATGGTATCCTGTTCAGATAAAAATAAACAGCGATGTTTTCAGGGCAGTAACATTTAACGGGTTGCCGTTTATTTTTTCAGGGAACAGAAACGGTTTTTCCTTCTTCGGATTTAATCTTGATATTGACACACAGGATTATGTTATTGAAAAAGTAAAAGTTGTAAATGATACGCCTCAATACCTTTCACAGAACGGGTGGATAAATTTCAACGCACATGAATATAATACTGATAAAAAAGCGAGTAAAGAAGTTAAGCCTGAAAAGATTGAACCTGTCGCTGCAGATAATAAAGATATACTGGCTGTAAAAAAGAAAAAATATGATGATAGTTTTATATCATCTATTTTTAATCAGTCTTTCCGTTATACTGAAAATGGTCCTGTTCTGAATGACATATTCACTGACTCTATTCCAAAGACCGATGTAGTTGTATTGAAATTTATAAGGCCTGATGCTGATTATATCGCATCTCTTTTTGAAATGCCTTTTGCAAAAGATATGAATGCCGCTAAGGCTTCTGTATTGAATACTTCCTCTTTGCCTAAAGTTTATTTTTTCTCCGAACATGATGAAACAGTAAAAGTATACACAGGGAAAATTCCTTCAAGGCAGCAGGGATATGCAGTTTTTAAACAGGGATTAAATACCGGCTGGAACGGCATGAATGAAATCTCACAGTACTATGCACGTATTACTGAGGAAACAGCAATGAGCTTTTATCCGGCGGAAATAATCAACCAGGTACGGGAATTTGCGGTTATTGACGAGAACAGATACACTGCATTAAAAGCAGAATTTGATAATTTCAGCGCAATGAGCGATAAGGATATAGAAAGCTTTTTAACCAGTAAAAATTCTATTCTGGCAGAAAAATTTATTCCTATATTTTTATCTATTCTGTCGACAAATCCTACAACATCTGCCAGGCTTACGAGAATTTTTTTCCATGACTGGAACTATGCAATAGATTCAGAATCTGTGGCGTCCACTTTGTATCAGACAATTCTTGAACAATTTATTTATAACACTTTCAAGGATGATTATAAGGATAATATTGATGATTTAATGAAAAAATATTATTACATGAGCGGGATATTTTATAAACTGGCGCAGGAAAATAATACAACTGTTTTTGATGATGTTGCTACTGACAGGCTTGAAAACAGGGAAAATATTTTTGATGTTTCCTTTCTGAAAGCCAACAGAATTTTAAACAGAAAACTTGGCCCGATAATGGCAGACTGGAAATGGGGAAGAGTCCATAAAGGACATTTTCATATACCCTATGAAGATTCTAATTTATTAAACAGAATTTTATATAAAATTGATGATCTGCCTTTCGAAGGCGGAGCTTCCACGGTTTTACTCAGTCACCCGGATAGAGATTTAAAACCTTCAGCAGCTACATCATTATACGGATATTTTGGAATAGGAATAACAAATGTAAATATGAATTTTTCTTATTCAGTTAATCCCATGTCCACATTTTATTATGGAAGTAAACGCACTGTTAATAATGCTGATTTTGACAGTGTCTCAGCCAAATTTTTTACTATAATCAAGCCTAATAAATAGGGGGTAAAAATGTTCAGCAGGGAATTTGAGTCAATTTCTGAGAAAAAGCTGAAAGATCTGCAGCTTGAGCGCATGAAATGGTCTTTAAAGCATTCATATGATAATGTTCCATTTTACAAAAACAGTTTTGATAAAGCCGGATTTAAGCCTGAGGATTTTAAATCTCTTGATGATATGAAAAGAGTCCCATTCCTGACTAAGAAAGATATGAGAGCGGCTTATCCTTTCGGACTTTTTGCAGTTCCTCTTGATAAAGTTGTCAGAGTTCATTCCTCTTCCGGAACAACAGGCAATGCGACAGTTGTAGGATATACCAAAAATGATATAGAGCTTTTTTCCGAGGTTGTGGCGCGCTGTCTGGTCTCTTACGGAGCTACAGAGAAGGATATCATTCAGGTGGCATACGGCTACGGACTTTTTACAGGCGGGCTCGGCCTGCATTACGGTTCGGAAAAATTAGGTGCTATGACAGTACCTATTTCTGGAGGAAACACCGAAAGGCAGCTGATGCTGATTAAGGATTTCGGCACAACAATGATTGCTTGCACTCCGTCATATATGCTCAACATTGCGGATTATATTGAGAAAAAAAGACCCGATTTTAAAATAAAAGATACAAAACTCAGAGCAGGAATATTCGGAGCTGAACCCTGGTCTGAAGCAATGAGAAATGAAATACAGACAAAACTTGGAATAGATGCTTATGATATTTACGGCTTAAGCGAAATTATAGGCCCTGGCGTTTCTGCTGAATGTTCACAGAAATCCGGTCTACATGTTTTTGAGGATTATTTTTATGTGGAAATTATTGACCCGGAAACAGGCGAGATTCTGCCTGAAGGAAGCAAGGGTGAAATAGTTTACACATCGCTTACAAAAGAAGCCTGCCCTGTAATCAGATACAGATCAAGAGATATTACAAGGCTTTATCATGATAACTGCAAATGCGGAAGAACCATTGTCAAAATGGAAAAAGTCACAGGCAGATCTGATGATATGCTTATAATCAGAGGCGTAAATGTATATCCTTCGCAAATAGAAACCATTCTCATTGAAGCAGAAGGAACTGAGCCGCATTATCAGATCATTCTCGACAGGGTCGGGGCTCTGGATGATATTGAAATCAGAGTGGAAGTGAATGAAAAGCTTTTTTCTGATGAATTGAAAGTTTTAGATGCTCTGAAAAAAAGATTAACTGACAGAATGAGAAGTGTTCTTGGCATTTCAGCGAAAATTTCTCTTGTTGAGCCAATGTCTATTGCCAGAAGCGAAGGCAAGGCAGTGCGTGTAATTGACAAAAGAAAAATATAACGGAGGCGGATATGAATTTAATACAGCTATCAGTATTTATCGAAAACAAGCCTGGCCATCTTCAGAATGTTTTGAAAATTCTCTCTGAAGAGAAAATCAATATAATAACTTTAACTATAGCGGAAAGTTCCGATTTTGGAATCCTGCGTCTTATTGTTAATGATCCTGAGAAGGCTTCATTAAAGCTCAGGGAGCATCATATCACAAGTTCATTAACAGATGTTCTTGCCATTGAAATTGATGATAATCCAGGTTCACTTTATAAGGCAATAGATACTTTTACAAAAAGAAATTTAAATATTGAATATATGTACGCTTTTACAGAAAAAAGAAAAGGCAGAGCAGTTATGATATTCAGGTTTGATGATGTTGAAGCTGCAAAAAAGGCTATCTCGGAAGAAAAATTTACAATAGTTGACAGGATAGAAATTATCGGAGAGTAATTAAATGACGAAGAAAGTTATGTTGGGCAATGAAGCCATTGCCAGAGGAGCTTACGAGGCGGGCTGTCATGTAGCTGCAGGATATCCCGGAACTCCAAGCACGGAAATTCTTGAAACTATCGCCTATAAATATAAAGATATAAAATCCCAGTGGTCGCCGAATGAAAAGGTTGCTCTGGAGGTTGCTGCAGGAGCTTCAATTGCAGGAGCGAGATCCCTTGCTGCAATGAAGCATGTGGGCCTCAATGTGGCAGCAGATCCGCTTTTTACATTTTCCTATACAGGCGTGAATGGAGGCTTTGTAATCATCAATGCGGATGATCCCGGAGCCTGGAGCTCTCAGAATGAACAGGACAACAGGCACATGGCAAGAGCTGCAAAGGTCCCGATGATCGAACCTTCAAGTCCTGAAGAGGCAAGAGAATTTACAAGAATAGCTTTCGATATTTCAGAAGAATTTGACCGTCCTGTAATTGTGAGAATCACTACCCGTATAGCACACTCACAGGGAATTGTTTCTGAAATGGAAAGAAAAGAAGTTCCTGTAAGGGAATTTATCCGCAACCCGCAGAAATATGTAATGATTCCCGCTCACGCAAGACCCAGGCATAAATTTATAGAAGAACAGCTGCTGAAGCTAAAAGAATATTCCGAAAAATCCGGTCTGAACAGAATTGAATGGGCAGGTAAAAAACGCGGCATCATAACCAATGGAGTTGCTTATCAGTATGTCAAAGAAACATGCCCTGATGATTCTGTTCTGAAAATCGGCATGATATGGCCTTTGCCTGACGCTTTAATCAGAAAATTTGCTGCAGGCGTTGAAGAGCTTTATGTAGTTGAGGAGCTTGATCCGTTTATTGAAGATTATGTTAAAGCTCTCGGCATAAAAGCAACAGGTAAAGATATTATCCCCCTACTCGGAGAGCTAACGCCTGAAATTGTTAATTTCAGCATGAATGGAAAAAAAATAGAGAAAACAGTTCCTGATTATACAGATCCGGTACCGGGCAGGCCTCCGTCTCTTTGCAAGGGCTGCCCTCATGCCTGGGTTTTCGACATACTGAAAAAACTTGATATGAACGTCAATGGCGATATCGGATGCTACACACTTGGAGTTCTTCCGCCATATTCAGCAATGCACACTCAGGGGTGCATGGGAGCAAGCATCGGCATGCATCTTGGTTTTGAAAAAGCGCATGGTCCGGAGATGGCTGCAAAAAGTGTAGCAGTTATTGGAGATTCAACTTTTATACATTCAGGCATTACAGCTCTAATTGATCTTGTATATAACAAGGGTACAGGCACTGTTATAATTCTTGATAACAGAATAACAGCAATGACAGGGCATCAGGAAAATCCGGGAACAGGCAGAACTCTTATGGGCGAGGAAACCCATGAGCTTGATCTTGAGATGGTCTGCAGGGCTGCAGGGGTTAAGAGAGTTGCGGTTATTGATCCGAAAAATATAGAAGAACTTGAAAAAATTATTGTGGAAGAAACATCAACGCGCGAACCGTCGGTGATTATAACACGCCGCAGGTGCATCCTGGTCAAGGGAGGAGCATAATGAAGAATGTAATATTTGCAGGAGTCGGCGGTCAGGGCGTTATTCTGGTGAGTAAGATATTAATGGAAACTGCTAAAAACGCAGGCTATGATGTAAAAGAATCTGAAGTTCACGGCATGGCTCAGCGCGGAGGAAGTGTTGACTGCCATGTCAGATACGGAAAAGAGGTATTTTCCCCTATTATTGAAAAAGGAACTGCAGATTATATTGTAAGCCTTGAACTCCTTGAGATAATGAGAAAGCTTGAATATCTCTCTCCGGAGGGCATGGTTATTATCAATATGGATAAAATAAACCCTGCACCTGTTGAAACAGGTGCAATGAAATATCCGGCTGATCTGGAATCATGGCTTAAAGATAATGTGAAAAAAAGTCATATAGTAAATACTGAAGGCGCTTTAAAGGAAGTAAGTTCAAGAAAAGCATTGAATGTTGTAATGCTCGGCGCTCTTTCAAAATTTCTTGAGTTCAAAGAAGATGAGTGGCATAAGGCTATAAAACATTGCGTAAAAGAAAAATTTTACGAAATGAATTTAAAAGCATTCAATCTCGGCAGAGAACTTGTCTGATGATATTCATCTCAGCGGGTATGAGAGAGATTTTTCAGGAAGATGTTTTTTGACAATCGCAAATATTAACAACATCCGGCTTTATTACGAAACCCATGGCGAAGGACCTCCTTTATTGCTTGTAGCAGGCCTTGCATCAGATTCGCAAAGCTGGATTCCTGTACTGAACAGTCTGAAAACTCATTTTAAAGTTATCATTTTTGATAATCGTGGAGTGGGTAGAACCGCCCCTTCTGACATTCCTCTTAATGTTCACCAGATGACAGACGATTGCATAGCCCTCATAAAGCATCTTGGATTAACCGGCGTAAATCTTCTCGGGCATTCAATGGGAGGGTTTATTGCCATGGATTGCGCCATACGTTATCCGGAATATATTGACAGGCTGATTCTTGCTGGAACTGCTCCATTAAATTCCGAAAGAAATAATCTGCTGTTTTCTGATTGGGCTTCCGGCTTTGAATCAGGAATGGATCCGGAAATGTGGTTTAGAAATATATTCTATTGGGTTTTCTCAAAACGGTTTTTTAAGGATGATAAAGCGCTAAAAGAAGCTATTCAATTCGAACTCAGTTATCCGTATCCTCAATCAAAAGCTGCTTTCAGAAATCAGGTAAAAGCTATTGCTGATTTCAATTGCTCTCAGGATTTATCCCGCATTAAGTCGAAAACACTTGTTCTCTTTGGAGATGAAGATTTACTGTTTCCTGAGAAGGACTGCAGAAAACTTCTCGAAATTATTTCAAATTCAGAATTTACAGTGATTTCTGATGCCGCACATTCGATACATATGGATAATCCTGCAGCATTTACTGAAAGAATTTTAGAATTTCTTCAAGGATGAATAACTAATTCAGAATAATTCTTTTTTTAATGCAATTTTATGGATAGTAAAAGGTATTATTTCAGAAGTTCGAATAAGTCGGATTTAGCCGCTTTTTTATCAAAGGTAATTGTCTTATCGCATCCAGCCTCTTTTGAAAGAAGTCCGATGAAAAGATCAGTGAGTTCAATATTTGTTTTTTCATATTCAATCATACTCTGTAAGGAATCAGGGCTTTCGAAATATAATATAGATAAAGACAGCAATGATTCAATGGCATTAAGTATTGATTTTCTGGAATAACCATATACAGAATCCAGGACATATAATAGTTCAAGGATTACAGGGTTTGATATATAGAAGGTTTTTTCAGTTTTTTCTGCTTCTAAAAAAATATTTTTAACAATATCTGCCTGCAATTTTTCATCATTTACAAGAAATCTGAGAATTGCATTTGTATCAAGTCCTGTCATTTAATATTGCCTGAAATCGATTTTTTTAGCTGTTCATTGATCTGTTCTATGCTGATATTTTGTGTGTTTTCTTTTGAGAGAATCCCGAAAACATCTGAAACGGATTTAATAACCGGAACAAGCCTCACTTCTCCATTGCTTACCTGGAAATCAATCCGGTCGCCTGTTTTAAGATGGAGTCTGTTTCTTACAGTTTTAGGAATTGTAATTTGCCCTTTGCTGGTTATAACTGAATAAGCCATACAACCCTCCTTTCTTTTAATTTCCTTACATAAGGTAAGGAAATATTGGTAGAAAGTCAAGAGGTTTTTAATGTATATTATGTCTCATTTTTAAATTTTGGAGGAAAAAGTAATTCAGTAAATTTATTATATAACCGATTAAAAAAATAGGCCGCTTAAGTCCGTTCATGGAGGAACGGATGGTCATGGAGGTTTTTATGAAGAGTCTCATGAAAAAGGATGATCGTGAGATAACGCAGTGCAGCATTCCGAAACGGGATTCAGACAAAATCCGCGACTATCGAGAGAGAATCGCAGACGAAGCATATCTTGAACACGCTATAAGCAAGATTGCTACTGATTTATCTCATTATCTGACAAAATGAATGGTATTATTTTTTATGAGCGGCGCTGTTAAAAGGCACCGGATGTTGGCTTTTTTTTATATTTTAAGAGCACATTGAATTCATAAATGTGCTCTCAGGGGAATTACAGAATAAATAATTCAAGGATTCCCTTATAATATTTGCCTTTCTTTCCGAAAATAAGGGGAGAAAGGCAAATTTATTTAGAGGCGTGAATGAAAAAAAATATAAAAAGTGAATCGTTTTTTGAATTGCATGAAAATAAAAATCTCCGAAGGCTTTTTTATATATTGTTTGGAATAGTTATTTTGGGCCTGGTAGCCATATTCAGATTTTATTTCTGGCCTCTAATTTTTGCCGCAATTGCTTATGTAGGTTTAATGCCTATTCAGGAAAAAATCCAGAAGAAACTTATAAAAAGCAGAAATGCAAGCGCATATATAACCCTGATGCTGTTTTTTATTGTAGTGGTTATTCCATTTTCTTTTCTGTTCGTTTCCATGTTTGATCAGAGTTATAATCTGTATGTTTATATTCAGGATAAAATCAATTCCGGAGTTATCCAGCAGATCGAGAATCATCCGATTGTTATCAGGGGATTAAAATATTTTGACATCACGGAAGCTGAATTGTTTAAAAAAGGAATGGAATTTCTGCAGGCGCGGATAGTTACTCTTCTTGCAAGCTTTACTGCATTGATTTCATTCCCGCTGACCTTCGCGCTGAATTTCTTTTTTATGATAATAATTCTATTCCTGTTCCTGAAAGACGGCGCACGTCTTGAAACTGCTATTTACAAGGCGCTTCCTTTTCCGGATGATATTCAGAAAAATATAGGCAACAGACTTAAGGAAGTAATAAAGGTTCTGCTGGCTGGAAATCTTGTTATTATGTTTTTCCAGGGGCTTATGATCGGAATTGGTTTTTATTTAGCAGGATTCAAAACATATCTTTTATGGGGAAGTGTAGCTGCAATTTTTTCTTTGATTCCTATTATTGGAACAATGATAATCTGGGTTCCGGCTGTTAGTTATCTGGTTCTTGTCGGATCTTTTCCCATGGCTGTTTTTCTAAGTATCTGGTCTTTTACATGGTATTTAATTCTGGAAAATCTTATAAAGCCCAAGCTTTTCGGGCAGAAACTGAATTTTAATCCTGTTGTTTTTTTCTTTCTGCTCTTGGGGAGCATTCAGGCTTTCGGGCTGCCCGGCGTGATTTTCGGGCCGGTTTTATTGACTCTTTTCTATTCATTATGGGAGATATATAAGCTGCTCAGCGAGTATAACAAGAAAACTGTTAAATGAAATTTATACTGGAAATTACTATAATATTTTTACTTGACTATTTTGGTTTTATAACAATAGTTTAATAATTTGCAATAAGTATGCTTTAATTCAGCGTGGATATAATAATCAGAAGAAAATAGTTTGAAATATATCAGACTTCTGATACTATAATTTAATTGCAGCATGGCGGTTTGATGAAAGTAAATCAGATAAAAAAGTGGTCTATTGATTGCTCTAAAATATATACCCCTGAAAAAGTTTTAAAAAATTCAAATATTGTCATAAATTCAGGCAAAATTGAATCAATTAATAAAGGGGAAGCAGCTGTTGAACTGGCACTCAATTGCGAAAATGGAGTTATGCTGCCGGGCTTGATCAATTCACATGACCATCTGCTTGGAACATATTTTCCAAAAGTCGGATTCGGGCCGTATCCGAACTGGCTTCCTTGGGATAATGATCTAAAGAGCGCGCCGGTTTACAGGGAACGTCAGCAGATTGAAAACCGCGATCTTTACCTGCTGGGCGCATTCAGAAATCTTGTGTCCGGGGTTACAACCGTATCTGACCATATTCCTCATTTTGTTGCAGAACCATATTATGATCTCCTGCCTCTTAAGGCAATCAGAGGTTATGCTCTGGCGCATTCAATAGCTTCTTTTGCACTGGCCTGGGGCGATGGTGTTGACATTGAATATAAAAAAGCTATGGATGGCGACCTTCCGTTTATAACCCATATTGCTGAAGGTTTTGATGATGAAACTGTAAATGATCTTGCCACGCTTGAAAAAAAAGGCGGGCTTGGCTCACATTCGGTTCTGGTACACGGCATTGCATTTTCTGAATCAGACATGAAAAAAATAAAACAGGCCGGAGCAAGTGTTGTCTGGTGTGCGGATTCAAATTATTTCATGTTTGAGAAAACAACCAATATTAAAATGCTTCTTGATATGGGAATTAATGTCTGCATCGGAACTGATTCCCCGATGTCCGGCGGTGAAAATATTCTGTATGAAATGAAGTTCGCTAAAGCACTGTATAATAAAATATACGGGAAAGAACTGTCTGATGAAACTATTATTAAAATGGCAACAATCAATCCGCACAAGGCGTTCAGGCTTAAAAACACCGGAATTATTAAAGAAAACTGGATTGCTGATATTGTTGTTTTTAAGGATAAAGGCGGCACTCCGGCTTCATCAGCTGTTAATGCCGAACTCCGAGATGTGCAGCTTGTTGTTATTGACGGGAAACCTGTGTACGGAGACGAAACAAAAAAGTCAATTTTTGATGATTTAAAGATAGAGTATCAGCATATAACCATGCAGGGCGTAAAAAAAGTTATAGCCGGAGATCTTACCGGATTGCTCAATAGGATTAATAAGGCAGTTGGATTTAAAAAAACATTTCCATTCATGCCTGTTAAATAAAATTTTTTTATAAGAGGTTTTAATGCCGCCTCCAGTTTCACAGCAGATTGTTACAAGAACCTATAAATCCGGCTCCATCATTTATTTTGAGGGAGACAAGAGCGAGTATATTTATATTCTCAAAGGCGGTAGAATCATACTTACCTCGATCAAGCTTGATTCAAATGAGGAAGTCAAGGAAGATGTAAGGCCCGGTGAATTTTTTGGTGTTAAGTCTGCTGTAGGGCGCTATCCGAGAGAGGAAACAGCCCAGTCAATCGGCGATACAGTTGTTCTTGCTCTGCCCATCCCCGAATTTGAAAGGCTTATTATTAAAAATGTAAATGTAGTAAGGAAGATGCTCAGGGTTTTCAGCAACCAGCTGCGCAAGGTACATAAAATTGTAAGATCAGTTATGGGCGAGGAAGATTCAATAAATGCCGAAGCTGAACTTTTTAAAATAGGCGAATATTATTATAAAGAGGGCGTTTTTAAACACGCTCAGTATGCTTTTAAAAAGTATCTCGATTATTATCCTGATAAACCTGATTCGGAAACTGCAAAGCTTAGACTTAAAGCCATTGCTTCAGGTAATGCTTCAGCTGATGATATTAAAAACTCTCCTCCTGCATCCGCGCGTATTAATTTAAATGAAAATGATCTGGATGACTTCAAGCTTGATGATGAACCTTCAGCAGAGCATATGGACCATCATGATTTCGGAAGCGGTTCAGTAATTGAAGGAACAAAATCAGACCTGACAAATGAAATGGATGATTTCCTTTCAGACGACAGCTCCCCTCATGAAGATTTCAATGATGATTTTTCGTTTGATGCGCCTGCAGCTAAAAGTGAATCTGTAACTGATATTTATGAATCAGCCAATAAACTTTTCCTGAAAGAAAAATATGCTGATGCTATTCAGAAATACGATACTATTTTAATAAATGAAGATCCGTATAATAATAATCTGAAAACTCTGTTTGCAAAATCAAGACTGGAACTTGGCATTTGCCAGTCTATGCTTGGTAAAAGCAAAGAGGGATTTGAAACACTAAGCAACCTTATAAAGAATTATCCTGATTCTGAATCAGTTAAGAGCGCATATTTTCATATAGGGTCGATTTACGAAAAGGCAAATCAGAGAGATAAGGCTATCGGCTTTTACAGTAAGGTTATGAATATGTCTCCGAAAGACAAAATCAATGAGCAGGCCATGAATAAAATAAAACAGTTGCAAAAAGGGTAGGCGCAAACAGATGCTTGACGATAGATTGTTCGGCAGATTCGGAGTTGAATATGCTCCAGATGATATAATTTTCTGTGAATTCGAACCTGGAAACGAATTTTATTTTATTTTATCCGGCAAGGTTAAAGTAGTAAAAATAATCAATAACAGGGAAAAAACCATTGATGTTCTCGAAGAGGGCGATGTATTCGGAGAGATGTCAATTCTGGAAGAAGCTCCGAGATCTGCCAGTATTATTGCAGTTGGCAGTGTGAGGCTTTTAAAATTTCACAGGGATAATTTTGATGCGCTTTTACAGGGTAATCCGCAGCTTGCATATAAACTTCTGGTGATTTTTTCAAAACGGATTTACGATGCCAAAAGGCGCCTGATGATACTTCTTCTCGACGAGCCTCAGCTTAGAGTAATTGATGTTCTCAATATGCTTGCAGAACAGGATCCGCAGTATGAAATGATGGAATCGATTTCACTTCAGGTGAATTCAGATCAGGTTGCAAGCTGGGCCGGCATGAAACCTGAGGATGTTCAAAAAGAATTGACACATTTAAGCAAGCTCAACAAAATTGAAATTA
>CAZGWD010000035.1:0-28155 GCA_964529415.1 uncultured Leptospirales bacterium
TAAAGTGTAACCCATGCGCCCGGTTTAATATGTAACCTATGCGCCCTTTGGACATGGATACATAAGGAGAGGGGGCTGACGCGACAGCCATCTCTTCTTATGAATTCTAAATGAGTTCAAAATTTAAATTTTAAAACCAACCGAATTGAAGAGTCAGCTGTCCGCCGAATCCCCTGAAAGCTGCATCTGTTATATATGGATCTCTAATACCGTTTACATATCTGTATGTAACGCCAAGACCAACTCTAAAAAATCTGGTAATATTGAAAAAAACATTTATCTCCGGTTCTATAGCAAAAAAACCGTGAACAGTCTGTATATTAAATGACTCATTTCGCCAGTAATTCCCATCCTGGAATACAAGTCCACCCCCGCCGATCAGAACGCCTATTGAAATACTGACAAGACTTTTAGGAAACAGGAAATATTCCAGCAGAATGCCTGCATATCCCATATTTGATACAGAGTAATTTCCGATATAATCATAACCGCCTAACTTTGACCTGTCAAGCGGGTTTAACAGGATATTAATCCCGACTCCAAGAGAAAAGTAATGATTCATAATAAAGCCGGTTCTCAGGCCTAAAAAAAATCCAACATCAGTTCCATTCATTCCAATCTGTGATATTTTTACAACAGGGGCGCCGTAGCCGCCTGGTATGAATTTATTTTCGGATTGAAGATTTTCTTTATCATCGGCTTTTTCTGAAACTTTACCATCGCCCCTAATTGCAGTTTTTTCCTTATCCATGAACTTCATGTTATCCTGGGCAAGCATTGTTTTTTTTGAATCAGAAAGATCTATTGCTGATTCGGAAACTGCGCCGAAATTATCATTTACAATTCTGTATTTTCCTGAACCAAGACCAAGTTCTGTTTCTATGCCGAAAGGTTTGTTCAATTCAGCAACAAGAATATTGTCGCTGTCGTGAATATAAAATTTTCCTGAAAGGTTTCTGTTTAAAACAAGAGCTGTTGTGCTCTTCCTTATATCAGTCATAATTACATCACCGGTTCCTGTCATCTTAATGTTGTAATTAGGATGCTGGGCTCCTGCCATGGTCTTTTCTGTTCTGGATAAAGTTTCATTATATGCAAACTGATATGCCTCATTAAGTGTAATTCTGCCGTCACGCGACATATCTGCAGCACCCCTGAGACCTGTAATCAGGAAATGAGTGAAAAACGATCCCTGAATTTTATCAGATTCCTGCGATGCTTCATCAGAAGAGCTGGATGTCATGAAAGCGTATCCCTTCATGTCATTGGCTGAATCAACAAGAAAAGGAGAACGCATTATCCCGCCCTTTATTCTTGTAAATGCGCCGGATGAACACGAATCAAGAATTGCAATTTTAACATCAGCCTGCATTTTCTCAATGCGTTTTCTGAGTTCAATGTATGAAATTTTTTCACGGCCGAGAAGAATTCCCTGTTCATCGGAATGACCTGAATAATAGAAAATCATTTCTATTCGTTTGTACTTTGATCTTTCCTGTGAGAGAGTTTTTTCTGCTGATTCAAGGGCTCTGAGAAAACTTTTTGAATCAGGTTCAACAAGCAGTATGCTTCTGTCCTGGCTTACTCCGCCAAGGCTTTTCATGACATTAAAAAAAGCATACGCATCAGAAACTGCATATTTAAGCAATGGCCTTCCGGGTCCTCCATTATTTGCTCCTGCAATAAACGCGAATCTATGAACTGCAGTTTCGGTTTTTGCAGCAGACAAATTATTCATTCCGGAAAGAATAATTATTGAAATCAGAAATAAATATTTAGTTTTCATGTCATCATCACTTCTTTTTAATGATCGTAAGGGATGTCTCTTTAAATTTTGACGGCTGAATTTCAGGACTGCCGTTTTCAATTATCCTGCTGTCTAAAATTACTTTCGGATCTGAGGCAAGAATTCTGGCTCTTGAAATTATTTTTTCTGTATCAATTTCCGAACCGGATATTAAAAAGAAAAACTTTTCAAAAGCCGGAGCGTCATCCAGCTCATATGAGTTCTGTAAAACCACCTTTGATCCTGTTTTAATTTTAGATGATGTCCCGTTTATTGGATGATGAAGAGTCACTGTGCCTCTGCCGTCAATTGAAATTATTGCACCGTATAATTCTTTTCCGCTTGCGGAATAAGCTATCTGAAGCAGGTCATTTTTTTCCGCTGTTGCTCCATCACGAAGCTGTTCCACGTCACCGCCAGTTTTTCTATATACATAAATATTAGCTTCCACACCCTTGATACGGGTTGTATCATTATATATATCATCATTAAAATAATTACTCACCATTGGAAATATAATAAAAACTGCAGCTGCTGCAGCAGCAGTAAAAGACGGTATTAAAAAGAATTTAGCACGGGAATTTTTTTTCTTTTTTTTGATTTCAGAAGATTCCATGTCTCTAATACGGGAAGCAGTTAATTCAACCGGATAATCCATTAAAATATTTTCATTGGACTTTTTGATATTTTCTATCTGCAGTTTCAAACCGGGATTATTTGAAATTATATCGGAAAGCTCGTTCATTCTTGATTCAGGAAGTTCCCCGAGGATATATCTTTCCAGCATGACTTCTGATATTATATTAAATGTATTTTCTTTCATATCGGCGACTCCCTGAATATTTGAGCCTTTTCCTTTAATACTCTCAGCCTTTTCCTGACACCTGAAACAGAAAGCCCTGATTCAATGGCAGTTTCTTCAAGAGTCAGATTATCAACATAATGCATAACTGCAATTTCTCTTGTTGTTGCCTTTTCCCTGCTGAAAATTTTATCAAGAATATCTTCAGTAAAAATTCTTTCCTCGGAATCATCAAAAGCTGCGATAGTATCCAGTAAATCACCGCCTGTATCAAGTGTTTCCTTTTTCCTGGATCTTATCATGTTAAGGCAAACATTTGTTGCTATTTTATATAACAGGCTTGAGGGATAATCTCCTTTTAGCCTGTTTTTATTTTTCAGCAGATTCACAAATACATCCTGCATTGCATCATAAGCAAGATCTTCGTCTTTGAGAATAAACCTGCATCTTCTTAAAACCATAGGTCCGTATTTTTTATAGTACTGTTCTACATCTATTTCCATTTAAGCTCCTGAATCTTTAAAAACTGATACTTAATTAAGCTGAGATTCACTCAATAACAGATATATATATGATTCAAGAACTTTAAATAAAAAATATTTAAAACCATCCCAATTGAAGCATAAATTGTCCGCCGAATCCTCTGAATGCTGCGTCAGTAATGCTTGTATCTTTAATTCCTGATACATATCTATATGTTGCTCCAACACCAATTCTGAAAAATCTTGTAACATTCAGAAAAACATTGACTTCCGGTTCTACTGTAAAAAATCCGTTTAAAGTCTGAGGATTAAATGTTTGATTTTTCCAGTAATTCCCATCCTGAAAAGCCATAGCTCCTCCTCCAATCAGCACACCGACAGATACATGAACTATACTTTTTGGAAAAATGTAATACTCAAGAAGAACTCCGCCATATGCCATATTAACAACAGTATCTAAACCGCTATAATTATATGCGCCTATTCTTGCCCTGTCAAGAGGGTTGAATAAAACATTTGCTGCAAGCCCGAGCGAAAAATTATGATTCATTATAAAACCGGTTCGGAGTCCAAAAAAGTATCCAATATCATTTCCTGTCATACCTACCTGTGTCAGTTTAATAACAGGAGCGAGATAGCCTCCCGGCATAAACCGTTTTGATCCCAAAATTGTTTTTATAGGTTCATTGTCAGCCTGATCAAGAGGTTCATTCTTTTTAATATCAGCAACATCTGCTGATTTTTTTATTTCCGGCTTTGCTTTTTCAATATCAGCTTTAGTTTTTTCCTTAATCTGCTCAATTTCTGCAGTTATCTCTTCTTTTTGCTTTTCAACATTCCCTTTAAGATCTGCTGCTTTATCCTGCGAATATAGAGTTAAAGAAACCATTACCGCAGAAATCATTATTAGTGTTTTAATATACCCTTTCATTGTTTTACCTCATTAAAATTTATTATCTTTTCTATATTATTTATAACACTTTATTTTTCTAAAGCTGTTACTTTTGGAACCGGCTTTTTTATATTCATTTCTATTAAATATGCAGGATTTATTATTAAAAATTAAAAAAAATGTTATTTATCCATATAAATTATATATTGACATCTCAAATTATAAAAAATATGATAAATTATGTCGCATTATATAAAAAATTCGTGCCGGTTTTTAAAAAAAAGCAACTTATATTAAAAGATACAAATTTTATTAATAAAAAATTTTATTGCTATAATAATTACCATTTTATGCTATATCCATTAATCATTAAATTTTATAATTTTTAATATTATTCTTATAATTAATTAAAATAATCTATAGGAAACAAAAACAACATGAATACACTGTATGAAAATTATCATTCGATAACAGACTTTCTTGTTGGATTAAAGCTCGATCCAAATGATATCGGATTATTTTTACATAATCTCGAAAATCATAAAGACGGTCTTGAGAAAAATCTTGGAAGAGATATCGGATCCAAGGTAGCTGCACTGGACTATTTTCAAAATATTGTAAGCATGCTTCACAATCCAAAAATAATCGAGAGCGATGCTTTTGACAAGCTGATATCAAAAACAAGAGAAGATTTTAAAACCGGATGCTACAACATACAGTATTTTAAAGAAATCTTTGAATCTGAAGCAAGAAGATCAACCAGATATAAAACCAGCATGTCTGTAATATTACTGGATATAGATGATTTCAAGAAAATAAATGACAAATTCGGACACGCAGCAGCTGATATAATCCTGAATGATTTCGTGAGGATAATTAATTCAAATCTCAGAACTGAAGATGTTCTCGCAAGATTTGGAGGGGACGAATTTATTATTCTACTTCCTCAAATTGATGAAACAGGTGCAGTTCTCACAGCTGAGAGACTAAAGAAAAAACTTGTTGAGTATTTCAGCGAGAAAAAATTTAACGGTATTAAAGTTGAAACTTCTTTTTCTGGAGGCATTGCTGTTTTCCCGCAGGATGCCGATAACTATGATGATATAATCAAATGTGCAGATAAAGCTCTGTATTCTGCAAAAAACCACGGAAAAAACATGGTTTTATATATTGAGAGCAATAAAAAGAAATATACAGAACACGGTTTGGGAAAATTATAATACCGCCTGTCTTTTTTTTTGATCCCTCATGCCTGTTTTCCGGTTTCAACTTAATAACATCACGGTGATATGATGAAAAAAAAATTAATTTTAACAATTTTAATTCTGCCATTTTTATTATTATACTGCAGCAAAGATTCAGAAGAAAAATCTGTATCAGCTGAAACTTCTCAGAAAAAATCCGGTGTAAAATGGTATTCTTTTAACGAAGGCACAGCACTGGCAAAAAAAAGCAGGAAACAGCTCATTATTGATTTTTATGCTGACTGGTGCAAATGGTGCAGAGTTATGGAAGAAACAACCTTTAGCGATACTGCAGTTGCAGGTGAACTGTCAAAAAATTTCATATCTGTAAGAATATATACGGACAGACCTGATACAGAAAAAATAAATTTCAGAGGAGATTCTTACTCTTCCCAGGAATTTTCATCCGCTCTTGGCATTGAAGGACTTCCCACTGTAATTTTTATGGATGAAGATGGAAATCTAATTACAAAAATTCCAGGTTTTGTAGATAAAACAACTCTTATGCCGGTTTTGGGATATATGAATAAAAGATGTTATAAGCAAAAAATAAATATAAGCGATTATGTTAAAGGAAAAACTCCCTGCGATGCAAAATAGATCTTAAATTTAATTTATATTTAAGATTAAAGTATCACCATTCGATCGGTATTCCCATGTAAATTTCAACACAAACTTCATGAATTTCAGTATTTTTTGCCATACCTGAATATGGCATTGCATTTGCTGTTGTTAAATTTACATATGAATAAAAAACATTAACTCCGATATTTATTGAAAAGACTGAAATTTCACCGCCAATACCTGCATCAATTTTATAACCGTCAAATGATAGAGAAGACCCTGTTGCACCTGTTGTAGCTTTCATTTTAACTGGATATGGGGATAGTTTACCATCAAATACAGTTCCAAAAAGAACAAAAAAATTGATGCCCCCGCTTGCAGTAAATTCACCTTTTCTGTTTATACCAAGAACCGGAGCATACATTATTACAAGTCCTGCCATCCAGTTTTTATATTCTACTAATATTTCTCTATAATCTATACTCAGTTCAGATACTGTAAGAGCCTGCTGCCAGTAATTGAATCTTAAACCGGTTCTTAATCCGAATTTTAATGCATGCGATTCCAAGCCTAAAATTAACGGCGGAAAAGGGGTGATATCAATAAATATTCCAAATGACGCGTCAGAAGTTGTTGGATTTACAGTTTTATTGCCGCTCGGCTGAATTACAGAATAAGAAGAAGTTTCCTGATTTATTAATGTTCCTATAGGAGCGCCAAAAACCACACCAACATTAAAATCAATAATTGTGTTTAAAAACTCCTTGCTTTGAACACTGCTTGAAACAAGCAGGAGAAAAACAATAGAAATAGAAAATGTTTTTATTTTATATAAATTCATATAACCCTTCTCATTAATGTTTAAACAGCATCATTTTTGTAACTGCTTTTTCAAGCTGGTATAATTCTTCTGAATGCTCAATTAGTTTATCGTCTTTATCGAAATTTAATCTGATTTTTTTTAACATGCTTTTCAATAACTTTAAATCAGTTTTCTTATCTATATGACCGGCATCAATAACATTTTTTAAAAAATCAAACTCATATTTTCTTAAATAAACCCTGAAAAAAAAATCCACCCCGTAAATCTGGAGTAGCTTGTTTACAGCTTTAGTTGCAGCTCCTGATTTAAAATCCTTGTACTGATCATCATCAATTGCCCTTCTTTCATCTGACGAGGAAACAGAATAATCTTCTTTAATCTGTTCTTCGGCACTTTCGCTTTTCTCATAAAAAGATATTATTTCATTATACTTTTTTTCCTGCCAGTCTGGAGTGAATTCTTCATAAACTTTTTCGATATATTTCTGAAATTCATCAAGCATAATAGCTTTGTTTGCTATCTGGCCAAGCGGAGAATTTTTCAGCATTGAAAGTTTCGGAAAAATTTCTTTTATTATCTGATATATATGAAGTTTGGTATTGTACTGTTTATTATAGCCTTCCTCGAGCACTGATTGATAGTAATTCTTTAATTTTTTTATTATCTCCAGATCAGCAGCAACATAACCTTCAATTTTCTTGTTATCATGCGCTTTATCTTCTTTTTCAAGCTCAATTATTAAAATTTTATGGCAATCCCGCAGAATACTTATTATTTTTGTTAATTCACCAATGCTAATACCCATAATTGATTCCATTTTTCGAAGAAAAACATCGGAACTTGGAATGGAATCAACATTCAGATTACTGTTGGTTTCGGCTATTTTTTTATAAAGCTCTTCTACAGATTTACTGAGCATATATATAATCCAACCTGAAAAAAAATTGACAAATTACTTACAAAATAACGACAGTAATTATTATAGGATATTATTAAACCAATACCCTGTTTAATGCAATAAATTAATATCTAACTGGAGCTTATTTTGAAAATCTCAGGCGCTGAAATCATTATCCAATCTCTGATAAAAGAAAATGTTGAGTGCATGTTCGGCTATCCAGGCGGTGTGGTCATTCCTATATTTAATCAGCTTTTCAACGCGCCGTTTAAATTTATTTTAAGCCGCCACGAACAGGGTGCAGTACATGCAGCTGACGGATATGCACGTGCATCAGGAAAGCCTGGTGTTGTGCTTGCTACATCAGGGCCTGGGGCTACGAATTGCATTACAGGCATAGCAACTGCTCATCTTGATTCTATTCCGCTTGTTGTTTTTACAGGACAGGTTTCAAGGCATATGATAGGCAATGATGCTTTTCAGGAAGTTGACATAATCGGCATCTCGAGACCTATAACCAAACATAATTATCTTGTTAAAGAAATAAATGATCTTGCACCAATTATAAAAGAGGCTTTTTATATTGCAACCACAGGCAGGCCGGGACCGGTCCTTATAGATGTTCCGGTTGATATTTCAAATTCTTTTACAGAATTCCATTATCCTGATTCAGTAAATTTAAAAAGCTACAAGCCAAATTATAACGGGCACCCTGTTCAGATTCAGAAAGCCTGCAAATTAATTGAAAATGCAAAAAAACCTGTAATATATGCAGGCGGAGGCGTTGTAACATCAGATGCTTCTGAAGAATTAAAGAAGTTTGTAAGTATCACCGGAATTCCGGTTACAACAACTCTTATGGGTCTTGGAGTATTTCCTGAAACTGATCCGCTTTCACTGGAAATGCTCGGTATGCACGGAACATATTATGCAAATCATGCTGTTAATGAATCAGACATCCTGATTGCAGTAGGTGCAAGGTTTGATGACAGGGTAACAGGAAGCATTGCAACATTTATTCCGAATGCCAAAGTTATTCATATTGATATTGATCCTGCATCTGTCAGTAAAAACGTAGATGTTGATGTTCCAATTGTTGGCGATTGTAAAAAAATATTATCTGAAATGAATAAAATCATTGTTCCTCCGGAAATTGACGAGTGGATTAAAGAAATATCTGAAATGAAAAAAAAGCATCCGCTAAATTACGATGATAATGGCAAAGGACCGATAAAACCGCAATTTGTTGTTGAAGAAATTTACAGAATAACAAAAGGCGATTCAATTATATGCACAGAAGTCGGCCAGAACCAGATGTGGGCTGCCCAATTTTATAAATATACAAAACCGAGAACTTTCATTTCTTCAGGCGGGCTCGGCACAATGGGTTTCGGTCTGCCTGCTGCAATTGGAGCCCAGCTTGCAATGCCGGATAAACGCATTTTTAACATCGCAGGCGATGGTTCCATTCAGATGAATATTCAGGAAATGATAGTTGCAGTCCAGCACAGGCTTCCTGTAATCATTGCTATATTAAACAATGGTTTTCTCGGAATGGTCAGGCAGTGGCAGCAGCTTTTTTTCGACAAACGCTATTCTCACACATGCTTAAGCTGCTCTCCTGATTTTGTTAAACTGGCTGAGGCATATGGCGCTGTTGGAATTCGGGTTGAAACAAGAGAAGATGTAGCTCCGGCTATCAAGAAAGCGCTTTCAATCAAGGATAGGCCAATACTTATTGACTTTGTTGTATCGCAAGAGGAAAATGTTTATCCTATGGTTCCGGCAGGAAAATCATTTAAAGAAACAATTATGAGAGAACTCGCATGAAAAAGCATATAATTTCAGTTAAGGTAGAAAATAAATTCGGTGTTCTTGCCAGAGTTTCAGGACTGTTTTCTGCAAGAGGATATAATATTGATTCACTGGCAGTAAGCGAGACTGAACAGGAAAATATTTCTATTATGACTATTGTTGTCCACGGTGATGATAAAATTATTGAACAGGTAAAAAAACAGCTCAACAAGCTTATTGACGTTATAAAAATAACAGATCACACATCAACTCAGGCAATACAGAGAGAGCTTGCTCTTGTTAAAGTCAATGCTCCTCCATCAAAGAGACCGGAAATTTTTCAGATCGGTGAAGTTTTCAAAGCGGAAATTTCTGATATATCACCAAAAAGCATAATTTTCGCAGTAAAAGGCGATCCTGACAAAATTGATAATTTTATTGAACTAATGAGCTCTTATGGTATAAAAGAACTAATGAGAACAGGAAGATTATCAATATTAAAAGACTAAAATCAGCCGGAAAAGGAAAATAAAAACATGGAAACTATTGATATAAAAGTAAAAGGCATGACATGCGGACATTGCAAAATGGCTGTAGAAAAAGCAGTAACTGCAATTCCTGGAGTTAAAAAAGCCATAGCTGATCTTGCTGCAGCAAAAATTACTGTTGAACACGAAAATGCAGATATAAATTCCGTAAAAAATGCAATCAATGACGCCGGATACCAGGCAGAATAATCCGGTCAATTCCCGAATCTTATCTCTTGATGCTTTCCGCGGTTTAACAATTGCAGGAATGATTATTGTAAACAACCAGGGTGACTGGCAGCATGTTTACAGACCATTAAAGCATGCATCCTGGCACGGCTGGCTCGGTGCTGATATTATTTTCCCTTTTTTCCTGTTTATTTGCGGCCTTTCAATAGCAGTTTCATTTTCAAAAAAAAATATTGAAAAAACAAGCCGTTCATTTATTTTAAAAAAAATAATAATCAGAAGCATTTTAATATTTCTATTAGGCCTGATAATTAATTTATTCCCGGAATTTAATTTTTATAATTTCAGAATACCGGGAGTTCTTCAGAGAATAGCTGTCTGTTATTTAATATCATCCATAATATTTATTTATTTCCGGGAGAAAATTCAATTTTTAATTACAATTTCTATATTAGCAGTTTATTATTTACTATTACAGTATTTTCCATCTTGTAATGCATCTGCTTCGTGTGATCCATTTTCTCCTTTGCAGAATTTATGCAGAACCATTGATGTTAATATACTCGGCCTCCACACTTTCAAAAATGGAACAGCACCTGGCCTTGATCCGGAAGGAATATTAAGCACTCTGCCGTCAATAGCATCAGTATTGGCAGGCGTCATTTTCGGAAAAATATTTTTATCAGGAAAAAAATTCAGCTTAATGATATTAGCCGGAACAGTTTTAATATTTTCCGGACTTTTCCTTGATAAGATAATTCCTATAAATAAAATTCTCTGGACACCAAGCTATGTGCTTTTAATGGCAGGCCTTGCATCAGTTTTATTTCTCTTATTTTCATTCTTAATTGACACAGGAAAAAACTTCCTCTGGTCAAAACCATTTATATTTCTTGGCAAGAATGCGCTTGCAATATTTTTTTTATCAACGCTGCTTGCCAAGATGTCTGTTTATTTGAAATTAATCAAGGAAGACGGGAGTTTTATCAGCCTGAAAATGATTCTATATAAAAATATTCCAGATTATATGTCATCTTATAATGCTTCTCTGGTTTATTCTTTATTATATTTATCGATATGGATGTTTGCTGCATATATTATGCATAAAAAAAATATTATAATAAAATTATAAGATCATTCCCTGTAAATATTCATAACGTAATCAAGAATAATATTTCTTTCTTTATCTCCGGCGCTTTCAAAGGATATATTAAAAAGATTATTCCCTGCTGAAGATACAACCTTGCCGAGAATTTCAGTTTCAGTACCGCCGGCAAGATGACCTCTAATAAATACTCCGGGAGTAATTTCTGCATTGGTTGATAGTATCGCTTCTCTGTCAGAAAGTTCCAGTACAGTTCCATCCATAAAATTAATTTTATCAGTATGAAAATTTTTCTTTCCGTGAGTGTCTATAATAAAAAATTTAACAGGAATATTTGTTTTAGCCTTTAGGCATTTCATTTCTTTCAGAGTTATAATTTCATCTGAATGGCTGATAAAAATAATCCATGGATCGTGTGAAATTTTTCCAATAACCTTTGATTTAAATTCAAAAATATGATCATCATCAAGACCTATGTATGCCTCAATTTCATCCAGGTCACTGACAGCATTTATGAAATCCCGGCTTACTTTCATGGCAATAAAATCTTCACAATTTTCAAGTATACCCGTTCTGCAGTAGCCAAAACCTTTTTTATAAATCCGGACAACCGTTCCCTGTGAAATTTTATGTGTTGAGTCAATTTTTTTCATTAAAAATCCTTTTCCGTAATCTATATAGTCCATATCTGCCGTATAGATTATATACAGGCAGAACTGCAGACAGAACTTTCTCAGCTGCCGGATATAAATAGCAGAGCCTGATTAAATTGTAATATAATAAATCAAAGGTATCAGTTTCAATAAATATTTTATCTTCTTCAAATAAAAAATTCCATCTTTGCGCAAGCTTCCGTGCTTCATCTTTACCGTCACGCATTTTTACAGCAGCTTTAAAAGGCCCTTTTAGCAGGAAAGGAGAAGTTTTTTTATTTTTAAGTGCAGAAACCGCTGAAGCAGCCAGTCCCTTTCTCCATTTATCTTTGTCGAAAGTTTTAAAATTCTTTTTTTCAGCCGGATATGAATCTATACCTGGTATGGATTTTTCCGCTTCCGCACATGCAACAGAACAGCCTGAAAAAAATACCGGCACAAGACCAAAACTATTAAGAGATGATGAAAAAAGTTCAGCTTCAGAAACAGCTTTTCCGTTTACTTCAAGATATGCTATTCTTGATGTGAGAGTATGTGCAAGAAATCCGCCTGAACCGGATGAAGCATGCATTCCTATCATCATCAGAGCTTCAGCTCCATATGGATCACCTATGCCTGGAACCGGTCCTTCTTTATATCCATGAACTATCTTAACCCGATTATCGATTAATTCCGGAATCAGATTATATCCGGTTCTGTGAAAATCTTTAACTGTAATCTGCTCAACGCCTGCGTTAAACAGGGCTTTAACAACAGCATCAGCATCGAGTGACATATCAACGCAGGCTTTAAACCACTCATCAGTCAGAAAAGCTGATGCTTCATAACTCCAGCAGCCCGAACTTCCTTCAATATCAGAAATAATGAGAATTTTTTTATACTTCAATATCAGGCCTTCAGTTTTTTAATTTCACGGTACTCGGAATTCTCTTTTTCTTTCAATTTGAAAAATGCAAGTATTTTCTTTAAACCATCCGAATAATCGCTTAAAGCCTCAGCAGCAGATGCAAGTTCTTCGGAAGCTGCTGCATTCTGCTGTGTAACTTCATTCAGCATATGCATGCCTGAATTGATCTGGCTGATTCCTGTATTCTGCTCAAGTGATGATCTTGTAATGCTCTGAATAAGTTCTGCTGTTTTTTTTATTTTTGGAACTATACCGGTCATCATTATTCCAGCTCTTTCAGAAATTTCAAGACTCGATTGAGTTAAAGAACTGATTTCCTGCGATGCAAGCTGGCTTTTCTCGGCAAGTTTTCTCACTTCGCCTGCAACCACAGCAAATCCCTTGCCGTGTTCGCCTGCTCGCGCTGCTTCAATTGCCGCATTCAGAGCAAGAAGATTTGTCTGATATGCTATATCTTCTATAACTATAATTTTTGATGATATTTTTTTCATTGATTCCACAGTCATCATTACAGAAGATCCTACATTTTCCGCTTCATTTGCTGCTTCGCCGGCAAGAGAATCTGTATGCTTTGAATTTTCAGCATTACTTGATGCTGCTGCACCAATTTGTTCAAGAGTGGAACTAATTTCCTCAATATTCGCAGCCTGGTCACTTGCTGTCTGGCTTAAATTCTGCGCTGTTGATTTAATTTCATTCGAGGATAACGATAGATTATCAGCCCTGCTGAGAACGTCCTTTAAAGTCAGATTCAATCTGTCAAGAGTTGTATTCATTGCTTCAATCATATGCCCGATTTCATCTTTACTCATTTCTCCGTTATAACTTAAAGAAAAATCACCTGCTGATACTTTTGCTATTATTTCACTAAGGGTTAATACAGGTTTAATAACAAGATTCATAATAACAAGATACAGAATTCCTAAAAGAAACATGCATGATACTACAAAAACACCAATTATAAAATACCGGAGTTTATTTGCTGTCTTCATAAGTTCATCCATATATGTGCCGCTGCCGATTATCCAGTCCCACTTTTTGTATAGCGCATATACTGCAATCTTCTCCCGAGCAAAAGATTCACCACGATCTTTGTTGATCCATGGATATACAATTACTCCATTCTTTTTTTCATGTATTTCCTTTATAAATTCATGACCATTTGAGTCTTTTGATTCAAAAATATTTTTACCTTCCTGTACAGGATGCACAATAAGCGTACCTTTGTCTTCACCTTCCCTGTCATCAAGAACATAGGAATAACCTGTTTCTCCAATTTTAATTCCTTTTATTTTTTCTTTAAGCCCTTTCAGCTCTTCAGTAAAATCCTGGCCTACAAAATGGACTCCTATAATATTATTTCCGATTTTTACAGGACTGTAATTTGTCATATAATATTTACCGAAAAGAACAGCTTTTCCGGAATAGGTTTCTCCAGCCATTAGCCTTGAATAAGCCGGATGATTCCGGTCCAGTAAAGTACCAACTGCCCTGCTGCCGTCCTCTTTTTTCAGAGAAGTTTTTATACGCAAAAAATCATCCCCATTACGGATGAAAACTGTAGCAACCGCACCTGTAATTTCCGTAAAATTATCAATTTCCCTTTGTGTAATCGCCAATGAATTTTTATTATTGTATGAAGCAAAAACATTGCCTAATTTAATAGTGCTTTCAGTTAAAATATGATCGTAAGATACAATAATATTAAGAACCTGCTTATTCACAATCTGAAGATTTTCCACTGCATCGCGTTTCAGAAGGATGTTAATAAAAAAGGTTGAGGATATTATAACCAAAACCAGTGCAGATAGTATGATTACGGATTGAATTAACAGCAGTTTTGCGTTTAAATTAAGTCTTTTTAATTTCTCTATAATCATAATTGACTCTCATATAAATTTATTAATTTTTAAATTCTAATAATTATTGATATAATAATAATTTTGTCAATATTATAAAATTCAATTTTTTTCTTCCATACTGTTTTTTTAAAACAAGGTAATAATAAGCAGGATTATCATAAATATACTTGTTCTTTTTTCGAATATGGCGGAATTAATATTTTAATATTATTCCGCCATCGGCAAGGTAAGAGAAAACTCAAATTTCTTGTTAAAGATAGAATGAAGGTTAATAACTATTAGCTGTATTAAAATTGTTATTCCTTCCAGGATACTTCAAATGTTGATGATTTTGCTCCTTTTGTTCGTGAATCACAGTCAGCAAGCTGCTGTACTTTTATAAACGTGGCATTTTTAGGAAACTTTCTGGCCATAGTATCTATGATACCAAAATCGAATTCATCGGGATATGGATTATCACATGTAATTGTAATAACTGTTGCAGATTTCTTTTCAGCTTTATAATGACCAATTCCTTCAATCATCTTTCCTGTTGCCGGATCAAATAGCGGTTTCCCGTTAAGTCTGTGATTCATATGATATGCAACATCAATTGCAAACAGGGCTTTTTCTATTGAATCGATTTCCGGCGGAAACTGTGCGTTTTCCGGAATACTTTTACCTATTGATTTTAATGTTGCTCCACCAATCTTTTCAGATATATCTTTAAAAGCATTAAGCCATGACTGCTGTAAATACCATTGACCTGGTTTGGGATCAACAATGCCGTTATCTGATAAAGCTGTTATTGCTGCTGTTTTTGCAAATCCCATTCCTTCAATAACGGATAGTACAGTTTCGCCGTTTACTTCAACTTTTGGATTAATCGCCTGGAATAACATTTTAGAACCTCCTTATAATTTATCAAAATATGAACATTTTTAATGTTTGTCAATAAATTTGTTATATTAATTTAATTTTATTAAAATCAGCTAACTATATTATAGATTTTTATGATAAAATTAAACTCTAAATTATAAATTGCATGAAATATTTTAATATAATTTTATCTTTACAAATTTTATAATTCCAGAAATACTATCAATGATGAATATTTTATTTCTATCGAAATCCAATAGAATGCGGATGACGCAGATATTTATAATTTTCGAAGATTTTTTAAAGGTATGAAAATTTAAAAACCACGAGGCTGTAATGGGATTAACATACAAGGATGCTGGAGTTAATATTGAAGCAGGAAACAATTTTGTAAAAAGAATAACTCCATTCGTAAAGAAAACATATACTGAAAGAGTAATAACAGGCATAGGCGGATTCGGCGCTTTATATTCCGGAGCATTTCCGGGCATGAAGGATCCTGTGCTTGTTTCAGGTACAGACGGTGTAGGTACAAAATTAAAAATCGCGCAAATGATGAACATTCATGACACAATCGGCATCGACGCTGTTGCCATGTGCGTAAACGACATTGTAGTTTCAGGCGCAATGCCGCTTTTCTTTCTTGATTATATTTCATGCGGGAAACTCAACGAAGATGTGATGGTAGATATTGTTAAAGGCATTGCTCATGGATGCTCACTTGCAGGCTGTTCGCTTATCGGCGGTGAAACTGCGGAACATCCGAATGTTATGGAAGATAATGATTACGATATAGCCGGATTTTCAGTTGGAGTTGCTGACAGGGAAAAAATAATCAACGGGTCAGATATTACACATGGGGATGTTATAATCGGGCTGCCATCCTCCGGCATTCACTCCAATGGATATTCCTTTGTAAGAAAGCTTCTGTTCGATATAAAAAAATATAAAGCCGGTACAAAAATAAACGAGCTGGAAAAATCACTCGGTGAAACACTGCTTGAACCGACAAGAATATATACAAGAAGCATAATCAATGCTATTGAATCAGGATTTATAATCAAGGGCCTTGTTCACATAACAGGCGGCGGATTTTATGAAAACATTCCGCGCATTCTTCCTGACAACATCGGAGTTACAATTGATAAAAAATCTTTTTCAATACATCCTATTTTTAATTTTATGCAGAAAGAAGGAAATGTTGAAGACCGAGAAATGTTCACCACGTTCAATATGGGTATAGGCATGATGGTTTTTGCTGATAAAAACAGCGCTGATTCCCTGATGAAAAATTTATCTGCATCAGGCGAAAAACCTGTGATCATAGGTGAAGTTATTAATTGCGGAACAGACAGGGTTGTAATTAAGTAAATTGCTTATTATCATAATTAAAAGACATTGGAACCCGGATGACACGGATTTTTTATGATGGTCACGGATTTTTAAAAGGATTAGATAATAAAAAAAATCATATAAAATCATAAGCAATCTGCGTCATCTGTGTTCTATATTTTTTATTATTTATAAATTTTCCTCAAATACCTTTTCATTAAAGGGAGTTTTTTATGAAAACAAAACAGGCTGCATTGATTATATCAATCTTAGCAATAGCTTTATTAATTTCACCTGTTTACTCAAGCGATGTAAAAACAAAATCAGTTCCATCCGGCAAAGCGTGGGAAAAGCTTGCTGAAGGCAATAAAAGATATTATAAAGGTAAAATGATGCATCCCAGGGGAAACAAATCCCGAAGAGCTTCGCTTGCAAAAACCCAGAAGCCGTTCGCAATTATTTTAAGCTGCTCAGACTCCAGAGTTCCTCCGGAATTATTATTTGATCAGGGTTTAGGTGATCTGTTTGTTGTGAGAACAGCCGGAAATGTTGTGGATGACGTGGCAATAGGCAGCCTTGAATATGCAGTGGAACATCTTAATGTTAAGCTTATTGTTGTTCTGGGGCATGAAAGATGCGGTGCAGTTGCAGCATCGGTAAAAGGCGGTGAAGTCCCTGGTCATATCAGCTCAATTACAAATAAAATAAAGCCATCTGTCGGAATTGCAAAAAAACAGAAAGGCGATCCGGTTGAAAATACTGTTAAAGAAAATGTCCGCAGAGTAGTTACTGAGCTGAGAACATCAAAACCTGTTTTAACTGAATTTATGCATAAAAAAGGCCTTAAAATTATCGGCGCAAGATATGATCTTGATACCGGTGTTGTAGTTAAAATAACAAAATGATACAAGGGTGTATTATATATCAGACCGGGTATTATTAAAAAAATGGAGCTGAATATTATCCGGAAGAAAAATTAACTTATAATTTTCACAGCCGCATCATAATCCGCTTTGCCCTTAACAGCCTGCATTATCTTTCCGGTCAGTTTTGCATCTCCGATAATAAAAGCTCCCGCGAGTATATTATCAATAAAAAATAATTTTTTATATATTTTTTTATCTTCATCAAATACTTTGAAATCAGTAAATTTTATTCCGGGCGTTTCATCTCCGATGAAACCGTAAGAAAAAACAGATGTCCCGAATGAATTTAATAGAGCAGGAGAATCCTCCTCTGTAAAGATATCATCAACACCTGATGCATTTGCCCCTGCAGTTTTTCCCTGACGTACTGCTCTCATCCAGAATGCATTCAGTCTGCCGTTAAATTCCGAAGAATCACCGCAGGCAAAAATATCTTTTGCTGATGTCTGCATTTTTTCATCTACAATAATTCCTTTGCCTGTTTTAATTCCGCAGCTTGAGGCAAGCTTTACATCCGGAATCACGCCAGCTGAATATATAATCATATCAGCATTTATTATTTTTCCGTCTGATAATCTGACTGCAGTTGCAGATTCACTCCCGATTATTGCATCAACTGAAGCATTATAAATTAAGTTTACTCCGCGCGCTTTAATAATTGAATCATATTTTTCTGAGCCTTCTGCATCGAGCATTCTCGGCAGAATTCTTGATGCTCTTTCAATTACTGTAATACCAATATTTCTTTTTAACAAAGAATCAACAGCTTCAAGTCCGAGAGGCCCTCCACCGACAACTGCAGTGTTTTTTGATTTTTCAGCGCATGCAAAAACCTTCTCTGCATCTGAAATTGTTTTTATAACAAAAACATTATTCTTCAGCATTGCTTCAGGCGAAGGTATGAAACAGCGGCTGCCGTTTGATAATATCAGCCTGGTAAATTCATGCTCTGAACCGTCGGAACATTTTATCTTTTTTTTATCTAACATAATTTCTGTGACTGAAATTCCCGGGAAAAATTCAATTCTGTTTTCAGAATACCATGATTCCGGATTAAGAAAAAAATTGGACTTCTTGGTAATTTCTTTATTAGAAATATATTCTGTCAGATATGGCCTGTAATACGGGAGATAATTTTCCTCGGAAAAAAGTTTTATGTTTATATCCTGATTGTTTTTTCTGATTTCTCTTGCTGCTGACACTCCGGATGCTGATGCACCCACAATGACTATTGTATTGTTCATATGGCCTCATTAAATTTGCAGATTTAAAATCCGTGTTAAAAACTCTTGATTTTATCCAGACAATATTTTTCAAAGACAGAGCATTTTGTCAAGAATGAATAAATTATTATTGGAATCTCAAATTTGTTTTGAAATTATCTGATATAAACCAGATAAGATTGTTCTTGACATTTCAAATTGAAAAACATTTAAATTAAAAAGTATTTTTTATATTATCAAATGTCTCTTTCTATAGCAGCTATAATTTAAATTTATTAAAAAGGGAAAAATCATGAATAAACGCAACATACTAACAGCAGCATTGATTATTGCAGCCTCAATATCAACAGGATGCGGGAAAAAAGATATAAAGGCTGAAAGCGGAATTGTAAAATTCGTTTCTGGAGATGTTTCAATTGTTTCAGGAAGCAGCAGGAATAAAATCAAACAGGGCGACAAAGTATTTGTCAGCGACCGTATCATCACCGGAGCTGATGGAGTTGCAGTCATTGAAATTGCAGACGGTCTTGCGATTGCTGAAATACAGAATAATGCCGATTTTAAAATAGCAAGCCTTTCAGGAAACTCAAGCGAGCTCCATGCCGATCAGGGAAATATCTGGCTGAATGTAATGAAAAAACTTGTTAAAGGGGAATCTGTTTCGCTGAAGACAAAAACAACTGTAGCAGCTGTGCGCGGCACAAAATTTTATACTTTTGAATTTGCCGACTACCAGGCAACATGCTACTGTGAAGGCGAAGTAAATCTCAAGGGAATTCAATCGGCATTTTCCGGAGATATGAAGCAGGACTATGTTTCGTATACTAAAAACGGGAAAACAATTTTTTTATCTCCAAAAGAACTTTCATTTATGGCAGGCACAGGGCATAACCATTCAATTATAGAAAAAAGTCCTCTTGGCCAAAAGGGTTGTGCAGTAACTACGGAAATGATGAAAAAACTTAAAACTCTTGTTGATAACAAGCTTGCTGCTGTAAAATAATATTTAACAAATTCTTGAATCACCTCTATGTAAAACATACAATTGTATAAATTATGCCATTGTATGCTTTACCATTTCAAATTAGCACTATAATTAATTCTTGACATCCTGCAATCTTTATCGTTGTAATCATATTTGTTATTTCCGCTTTGGAATAAAAAATGTATATAATATTATTTTTAATAATATATCCTCTCATTACAGGATTGATTCTGCTGATTATACCGGTTAAACCGGTTCGCAGATTTATAGCTGTAGTAACAAATATTATTCTATGCGTTCTTCCCATATATCTGCTTTATCTCTATATTGACCAGCCTGCCATTTATTTTACTATTGAATTTAATTATATAAATGAAATATTATTCGGAATTGAATTAATCTTTTCAGCAGTTCTTCTTTTTATCGCAATTAAATCAAAAAAGTTTATAGTGGTTTTTCTAATAATTTTTCAGACAGTCCTGATTTTATATTTTGAAATTTTCTATGGCGGATCCATAAAAATATCCAATCACATTTTTGTAGATAAGCTGACTCTTGTTATGGCTCTTATAATTGGAATTATCGGAAGCCTGATCTGCAATTATGCAATCGGTTATATTGAAGAGTTTCACCAGCATCACCCTGAAATAAAAGACAACAGAAGATTTTTCTTTTTCCTCATGTACACATTTCTTTCAGCAATGTTCGGCATTGTATTTTCAAACAGCATTACATGGATATATTTTTTCTGGGAAATTACAACAATATGCTCATTCCTTCTAATAGGATATAGAAAAGACTATCTTTCTTTTAAAGGCTCTTTTACAGCCCTGACCATGAATCTGATCGGAGGTGTAGCTTTTGCTTTGGGAATAATCTGGATCTATTCAAGCACACAGACACTGGAGCTGAATAAAATAGTACAAATGGATAAAGAAGCTGTTCTTTTCCCGGCAGTTCTTTTAGCCATTGCAGGCATGACTAAATCAGCTCAGCTTCCTTTTTCATCATGGCTCACTGGAGCGATGGTTGCTCCAACACCTGTATCTGCACTGCTTCATTCAAGCACAATGGTCAAGGCAGGGGTTTATCTTATTCTGAAGGTAGCTCCGGTTTTTCACGGAACAAAAGCAGGTCTGATGCTTTCCTTTATAGGAGCCACCACCTTTCTCTTTGCATCATTCATAGCAATATCCCAGAGCAACGCCAAAAAGGTACTTGCATACTCAACTATAGCAAATTTAGGTCTTGTTGTAGCATGCGCAGGAATAGATTCGCCTGAAGCAGTCTGGTCAGCAATACTTATTATAATATTTCATGCTGTTGCCAAGTCGCTCCTGTTTCTCTCAGTGGGGGTTATTGAGCACAAAATCGGCAGCAGAGACATAGAAGATATGGATCACCTTATCACTCTTATGCCTAAAGTTGCAGCTATGATGATTATTGGAATGAGCGGAATGTTCCTGGCTCCTTTCGGGATGCTCATAAGCAAGTGGGTAACACTCAAGGCTTTTATAGATTTTAATCCGATTCTTGCAATAATGCTCGCGTATGGAAGTGCAGCTACACTTTTTTTCTGGACCAAATGGATGGGCAAAATCATTGTTATAAGATATGACAAGGATAATCTTGAAAAAATGGTAAGCGGCTGGGAATGGTTCTCATTAACCACACTTTCAATTCTATCTCTGGTGGTGTGTATTCTATTTCCAAGCATATCCACAAGTATACTTGGACCATATACAAAAGAAATATTCGGCTTCAGCCCCGCTGCTGATTATATCAACATGATTATTATTACTGCAATCATGATAGGGCTCATTGTAATGCTTCCGCTGGGACTAATATATGACGCTTATTTCAATACACACTACAAACGCGTTGGAATATATTTCGGAGGACTGAATTTCACAAAAAGTACTTATACTGACTCAATGGGTGAACTCAGAAGAACCGAACTTAAAAACTATTATCTGCAGGGATTTTTCGGCGAACCAAAACTGCTGCTTGCAGGGATAATTGTAACGACGATACTGATTATTATCATGTTCGGAGTTGCAATAAGATGAATTTCCCTGTAATAAATATCCATTTTGAAACTGTTATAAATTTCATATATTCGAATATGTGGATCAAGATCGCACTTTATCTGGTGCTGGCTCCGTTTGCAGGCGGACTCCTTGCAGGTATTGACAGAAAATTTTCTGCTTACATGCAGGGCCGTACTGGACCTCCCATCATTCAGCCTTTTTATGACATTCTGAAACTTATAAAAAAAGAAACCATAAAGATCAACAGATTCCAGAACTTCACAATATTCCTTTTTTCATTGCTGATAATAATCACAGGAGTGTTCTTTTTTTCAGGCGGAGAGCTTCTGCTTGTAATGTTCTGCCTTTTGCTTGCAGGTGTTTTTTTTGTATTATCCGGATTCACGCATAATTCACCCTACAGCCACATAGGAGCGGAACGCGAACTTATACAGATGATGTCATATGATCCTATGATTCTCATAGTGGCTATCGGCATGTACATGGTTACAGGCACATTCAAGGTTGAACGCATCGCAGCTCTTGATTATCCGCTGATATCATATCTGCCTGGGATTTTTTTCGGATACTGCTATATGCTGACGTTCAAATTCCGCAAGTCGCCATTCGATCTTTCAATGTCTCATCATGCGCATCAGGAACTGGTAAAAGGTCTTGTTACTGAATTTTCAGGCAAGACTCTGGCTTTGATTGAGGTTGTTCACTGGTACGAAAATATAATGCTGCTTGGTATTGTTTATCTTTTTTTCGCATATAATCCGGCATTGGCTGTGGCAGTATGCCTGCTGGTTTGGGTTTCAGAAACATTCATAGATAATACTTTTGCCCGTTTCAAATGGGATCTGGCATTTAAAAGCGCCTGGATAGTTACAGTAATTGCCGGGATTTCAAATATCCTGGTGCTGTATTTTATTCTTCCCAAATAGGAGAATTGATCGAATGTCATCATCATTCACAAAATCACCCTGGATTATACACTACGACGGGACAAGCTGCAACGGTTGCGACATAGAGGTTCTTGCATGCCTCACGCCGCTATATGATGTTGAAAGATTCGGCATTATCAATACAGGAAATCCCAAGCACGCTGATATATTTCTGCTTACAGGCTCAATAAATGAGCAGAATATAAATGTGGTAAAAAATCTATATAATCAGATGCCTGAACCGAAAGTAGTTCTCGCAATAGGAATCTGCGCAACATCCGGAGGGATATTCAGAGAATGTTACAATGTGGAAGGCGGAGTGGACAAGGTTCTTCCGGTTGATGTTTATGTACCGGGCTGCCCTACAAGGCCTGAGGCAATTATTGACGGCATTGTCAAATCACTTTCCATACTTGAGAATAAATACATAGAAATGAAAAAAAAGAAACCGGCCACAAGGGACGATAAAGGCTAATATATGTCAGAAGAACAGACAACCATAATTATTGAAACAAAAGAGCTCGTAGGAAAAGCAGCTGATTATTTTGCAAACGGCTACAGACTCGTGCAGATTTGCGCAGCTAAACTTCCTGAACATATTGAACTCAATTATTCGTTTGATAAGGATTATAAATTTGTTAATCTCAGGCTAATCATTCAGCCGGATGATGAAATTCCAAGCATAAGCATGGTCTGCTGGAGCTCATTCATTTACGAAAATGAAATTCACGATCTCTACGGAATTAATATTAAAAACATAAACATCGATTACAAGGGGAATTTTTACAGAACAAGCGTTAAAGCGCCATTTTCAATTCTAAAAGGCGCAGCTGCCCCTAAAACAGATAAGGAATAATATGGGAAAAAGAACTGTAATTCCATTCGGCCCTCAGCATCCTGTTCTTCCGGAACCGATACACTTAGACCTGATAACAGAAGATGAAACTGTAATAGACGCAATCCCGGCTATAGGATACGTGCATCGCGGTCTTGAGAAAATGGTTGAAATTAAAGACTATGTGGAATTTGTTTATGTGGCTGAAAGGGTTTGCGGAATATGCAGCTGCATGCACGGCATGTCATATTGCCAGGCTATAGAGGAAATTATGAAGGTGGAAGTTCCACAGAGAGCGTTTTATCTGAGAACAATCTGGGCGGAACTCTCAAGAATGCACAGCCACATTCTCTGGCTTGGGCTTGCAGCAGACGCATTCGGCTTTGAAAGTCTGTTTATGCATTCATGGAGGCTCAGGGAAACAATTCTTAAAATATTTGAAGATACTACAGGCGGCCGCGTTATATTCAACATAATGAAAATAGGCGGAGTAAGGCGCGATATAGAAAATTCAGTTCTTAAAGGAATTTCCGAAACACTTTTAAAACTTCAGGTTGAATTAAAAGAAATAACAAATGTATTCCTGAGGGATTATTCCGTGCAATCCAGGCTTGTTGGAGTGGGAGTTCTTTCCAGAGAGGATGCCTACACACTCGGCGCTGTGGGTCCAATGATGCGAGCAAGCGGCATTCCAATTGACATGAGAACTCTCGGTTATGCTGCATACGGCAACCTTGACTTCCAGCCTATTACAGAAGACGGAGGAGACTGTCATAACAGGTGCGCAATCAGAGTTAAAGAACTGTTTCAATCTATAGATCTAATAAACCAGTGCATTGATAAAATTCCGGACGGCGCTCATGAAATTAAAGTTACAGGAGCACCTAACGGTGAATATTTCATGCGGGTTGAACAGCCGCGCGGGGAGGTCATCTACTATGTCAAGGGGAACGGCACCAAATTTCTCCAGAGATTCAGGGTAAGGACTCCTACATTTGCAAACATCCCGCCAATGGTAAAGATTATGAAAGGTTCGCAGATAGCTGACGTTCCGAATATAATTCTAACCATAGACCCGTGCATCAGCTGCACAGAGAGGTAAACCGGATGATTATTTTCACAATGACAAAAACAGTATTAAAAAGTTTCTTCAGGCCTTCTTATACTGTTAAATATCCGAAAGTTAAAAAACCATTCTCTGATATATACAGAGGAAAGATTATAAACAATATTGAGAAATGCACCCTGTGCAGATTATGCGCAATAAAATGCCCGACACAGGCATTAAGGGTTGATAAGCCGGCTCTTGAGTGGGAATTAAACACATTATCCTGTATTACATGCAATTATTGCGTAGAAGTCTGCCCCAGGAAATGTTTAAGCATGATCAATACTTATTCTGTATCAGTTACATCAAGAGCAGACAGCATTTTTTTAATGGTGCAGCAGCCTTCTGCTGAAGTCCCTTCTTCAGAAACAGAGAGTAACCCGGAAACAGTTTAATTATTGATATTTCTTATTATCAGACTGAATTTTTTATAATTCTTCCTGAACCGGTAAAGTCATAATCGCCAAGCCATTCAACAGACTTTCTGAATTCAGGGGAACTGAGTATCTCAATGAACTCCTGAACGTCTTTTCTGAAAAAAGTATCTTTATGAAGAACCATATCAAAGCTTTCTTTCATCATTGGAATAAATGGAATCCCAAAAATTTTCGACACAGCGACAGTTGCAATTCCCGCGTCTGCCTCTCCGGATAAAATTTTTAATCCGACCTCAAAATGTGTAAATACTTCATTTTCGTATCCATTAATTTTCTCCGGAGAAATACTTTCCCGGGAAATCAGATGATCAATAGATATTCTTGTGCCGGAACCCGGCTGCCTGTTTATAAATTTTAATTTTTTTTCAGAAATATATTTAAACGATATTTTATTTTTAAAACTGATAGAAGGAGACAGAAGAAAACCGACCTCACGAAAGAAAAGATGAATCATTGCTATTTCTTTATTCCCTGTGATCTCTTTAATAGACTCAATATTATAAGCCCCGGATATAGGATCAGCAAGATGGCACCATGCAATATCTGTTATTCCTGAACCTAACATTCTCAATCCTTCAGTGCTGCCGGTGTTGGATGAAAATATCAGAAAATCAGAAAACCTCTGTCTTGTTTGATTGATTAATATTTCAAGAATTGGATCATTGCTTCCTGCAGCAAGAATGCCTGCAGCAGATTTTTCTGCATTGCTATGACTTATTCCTTTATTTTTTTTTGAATCTTCCGTAATCCATTCGTCTATCAGATGTTTTACGAAAATCCACTTTCCTGTTACACGGGTACATGGAATTTTTTTTGCCTTAATAAGAGCATAAACCTGCTTTTCGTTTATGCCAAGATATTCGGCAACATCCTTTGTATTCATGTTTTCAGACTGCATACTGCATCCCCCGTAAAAATTCTTTATAGATAAAAATCAATAATGCAGAGAATATTTACAGCACTTTTTAAAAAATGGCAATTTTAATGTTTTATGGATAAAGCTAACAATTCAGAAAATAATATCAAAATATAACTAAAAATAACAAATATTCTGCAATTAATCTTGACAAATGTGTAAATTTTTAAATTTTTTTATATTTGTATCAATTAATATATGATCCAGGAGATTTTTTAATGAAAATAACACTCAAATCAATGCTTTCGTTACCAATTCTAATTTTAATTATGATTATAGCATCAAACGCAAAAAATGACAAGCTTGTAACTATCAGCACAACAATCGGGCCGGTTGATGCAGGTATTATTGATGTGCTTGAAAATGAATTTGAAAAAGAAACAGGCATACAGATTCGTCACATTTCTGCCGGCACAGGAGCCGCGCTTGAAACAGCCAAAAGCGGCGGAATTGATCTTGTAGTTGTTCATGCAAAATCACTTGAAGAAAAATTCATTAAAGACGGATTTGGAACAGACCGCATACCGCTAATGTATAATGACTTCGTTATTGTCGGCCCTGCAGATGATCCAGCGGGAATCAAAGGCATGAAAAATGCCGTTAATGCTGTAAAAAAAATTGCAGAGAAAAAAGTTTCATTTATAACCCGCGGCGATAAATCCGGTACTCATGTTGCTGAAATGGTTATATGGGAAAAATCTGGAATCAAACCTGATGGGGCATGGTATAAAGTTTACGAAAAAGGCTCTGAAGGGAATTCCTCAACCCTGAAATATACAGATCAAAATTCCTCATACACAATTATAGACAGGGCAACTGTACTTTCGCTTAAAAAAGAAATTAAACTTGCTGTTCTTGTTGAAAACGATGAAATACTTCTGAACTACATCAGCCTGATCCCTGTAAACCCGTCTAAAATTAAAAAAGTAAACAGAGATGACGCAATGAAATTTGTCAAGTGGCTTACTTCACCTGAGAAAGGACAGAAGATTATTAAAAATTTTGGAATTGACAAGTACGGCAGCCCTATGTTTTTCCCGAATTCAAACGAATGGAAAAAAGCAAACAAATCAAAATAAATCAAAATTAAAGGAAAAAAATATGATAAGCAGAAAAAAATTTATTTTAAAAACAGCCGCATTATTGATCACTATAGCTGTTCCATTGTTTTTAGCAACATCAGCAGAATCAGCACCTAAGAGTAAAAATTTAATTCTCGCAACAACAACCAGCACCCAGGATTCAGGCCTTCTTGATGTATTAATTCCCATGTTTGAAAAAAAATCAGGTTACTTCATTAAAACAATAGCTGTTGGCTCAGGACAGGCAATGGCAATGGGGAAAAAAGGCGAAGCAGATGTTCTTCTGGTACATTCTCCAGATGCAGAAAAAACTTTTATGAAAGAAAATCACGGCGTTTCAAGACGGCTTGTAATGCACAATGACTTTGTTATTATTGGACCTGCTGCAGACAACGCTAAAATTAAAGGTTTAAAAAATTCAGCTAATGCGTTTAAAAAAATTGCTGAATCAAAATCTCTCTTTCTGTCAAGAGGTGATAATTCAGGAACTCATTCAAAAGAAAAATCAATATGGAAAGCAGCCGGCGTTAAATACACTGGCGAGAAATGGTATCTTGAAACAGGTCTTGGAATGGGGCAGACTCTCGGCGTTGCAGCAGAAAAGAAAGGATACACACTTACTGACAGAGGTACATTTCTTGCTCTATCAAAAAATTTAAAACAGCCTATACTGGTTGAAGGTGACGCGCTTTTACTAAATATATATAATGTTATTGAAGTTAATCCTGCCAAAAATGCAAAAATTAATGCTGAAGGAGCTAAAGCCTTTGCTGATTTCATGGTTTCAGCAGAAGTACAGGCTGTTATAAAAACTTTCGGAGTTCAGAAATTCGGATCACCTCTTTTCTTTCCTGATGCCGGGAAGAAAGAAGAGTCTCTGGGAAAATAATTCTAAAAGGGGCCGACTCAAAACAAGAGTTGGCCTTTTTTTTATAATAACCTCTTAAA
>CAZGWD010000036.1:0-25769 GCA_964529415.1 uncultured Leptospirales bacterium
ATTTTTTTTGCAATTAATAAACAAAAAGGGACTGCCTTTTGGGACAGCCCCTTTTCTCTTTTCAGTTTATTTTACTGTCTTACAAAGTAACCCGCATTTAAAAGTATATATCTAAAATATAGCAAACATTGTTTATTATTCATTATAATTTTCCTTGACAATAAATTTTACTATGTCTTTTATGATATATTAAAATCCATTCGCTCGTTCGACTATCACTTGCAATTTTAATATCAGTGATTGTTGTTCCAGATAGATTGCTTTATTATTAAACCTGCGGCACCTTAAAGGTGCCGCAGGTTCTTTTTAAACAATGTAGAAATATTTCTCTTTGCATTCCCAGCTATGGTACAAAAAAACACAATCCATGATTTTTCCAAAAAAGTGTTGACCGTTTATTTTAATATGTCAATTTTGGCATATTAAAATAAACATATTAAAATTTAAAAAATTTTTATTATGCACAATAATATTTCGCAAAAATTCATTATTATCATTCTGCAAACAACATCTTTCAGGAGTTTCATTTATGCAAATAGGAAAGTACTCATTTGACGAATACATGAAAAATGTAATATCATTCCATGGTGCTGCTGCTCCTGGAGTTTTGATAGGCGGATTTATTCTTGATCTGGCTCTTAAAAATATTCCTGAAGAAGAATTTTTTGAAGCTATTTGCGAAACTCCAATCTGCCTCCCTGATGCTGTTCAGCTGCTTACTCCATGTACAATTGGAAACGGAAGGCTTACAATAATCGATTTTGGAAGATTTGCTGTATCTTTATATAATAAAAAAAACGGGGCAGGTTTCAGAGTATTTCTCGATCTTGAAAAACTTAAAAAATGGTCAGAGGTAAACAGCTGGTTTTTAAAACTTAAAACAAAACAGGAGCAGGATAACGGCCTCCTGATGAACCAGATAAAAGAAGCAGGTGTTTCAATACTGAGTATTCAGCGCATAAGTGTTGTTCCGGAAAAAATAAAAAGGCAAAAAATGGGATCTTCTGCAGTATGCTCTGATTGCGGCGAGGCTTATCCATTGAAGCATGGAAGCAAGTGCAGAAATTGCAGCGGTGAAACACCATATATAGAGTGTGCTGCAGTTTAATAATGAGTAATGGCTCAAACCAGATTAATAAATATTTTAATGCCTATTCAGAAAAACAATGAGGACAGCATGATAACATCAGACTCAGGAATATATGAAAACCGCAATTTAACAACATTTAAAGCTGGAATTAAAATATCTGAAAATCGACAGGTTGCCAGTGAAATGCCCATGACAATTTTTATCAATGATCAGGAGCTGGCAACACTGGTATGCTCACCTTACGAATTTGAACTGCTTGCTGTTGGATTTCTGATAAGCGAAGGTCTTCTCCTGCATCCTGATGACATAATTGATATCAGCTGCAGCCCTGAATGCGGGGTTGTGCGGATAATCACCAGGAACGACCGGAAGATTGACGGGTTTTTAAAAAGAAATTTTTCCAGCTGCTGCGGAAAAGGAAGGCCGTCACTTCATTATTTGAACGATTATGAACAGCTGCTTCCGCTAAACCAGGATGTTAAATTTACAGTAAATGAATTATTGAGATTTGCAGAACTTCTTAATAAAAGCTCAGATACCTACAGGCTAACAGGCGGTGTTCACGAAGCAGCCTTGGGCCATGGAGATAAACTCCTTATAAAATATGAAGATATCGGCCGGCATAATGCCCTTGACCGCATACTCGGATACACGTTTCTCAATAGAATTGATAACTCTGACAAGGTTGTAATAATAAGCGGCCGCATTGCTTCGGAGATGCTGACAAAATCAGCAAGAATCGGCGTGCCTGTAATTGTTTCCCGTTCAGCGCCAACATGTTTATCAATTGATCTTGCTGATGCTCTTGGAATTACACTTGTATGCTTTACCCGCGCAGAAAGCTTTAGTGTTTATACACACTCTTATAGAATTTCTGAATAATATCTCACATTATTTTTAAAATTAACACAGAATTATACTGATTAAGCCACTAAATTTAAGTTTTTTGTTGACTTGCAATTTTAATATGCCAGAAATGACAATACAAATAAAAATATACTAATATATTAATTATGTTAACTTAAACATATTAAACCTGCATATACTTTATGCATTTTCAAAATTCTGAATTATAAAAAAAGCGCAGGTTAATTTTTATTTTAATGTAATAAGGAGAGGTATGGCTTCCATAATACAAAAAATAATATCAAAATATCCGGATAAAAATTCTGCAATTATGCCGGTTATGCAGTATCTCCAGAAAAAAAATAATAATTTTCTCAGCAGCGAATTAATGGATGAAGCAGCGCAGACCATCGGCTGCAGCAGAAGCAAGGTTTACGGTGTTGCTACATATTATACAATGTTCAATACAGAACCTGTTGGTAAATTTCATCTCCAGGTGGACACCTGCGTACCTGGTTTTCTGCATGGCGCAGATGAGATACTGGAACATCTAAGTAAAAAGCTCGGAATTAAAACCGGAGAAACAACTAAAGACGGCATGTTTACCCTTAACGCAGTGCAGGATTTAGGATCATGCGCAACAGGACCTGTTATACAGGTTAACAACCGTTACTTTGAAAACATAACTATTGCAAAAACAGATGCCCTTATTGAGGCTTTGAAAAACGATAAAGAGCCTTTGAATGATCCATCCATGACTGTTATTTCAAAATGCGGAATTCTGCTTAATGACAGGACAAAAAAAGACTGCAGAACAATTTCTTTTTATAAAAACAACGGCGGTTACGAGTCCCTTAAAAAAGCTCTTTCAATGAAACCTGATGAGATTATTTCCGAAGTCAAGGAAGCTGGAGTTAGAGGCCGAGGCGGCGCAGGTTTCCCTGCAGGTATGAAATGGACTTTTCTTCCCAAAAATGATCCGCGTCCTGTTTATCTGATCTGCAATGCTGATGAAGGCGAACCCGGAACATTTAAAGACAGGCAGATAATGGAATTCAATCCTCATCTGATTGTTGAAGGTATTGCAATCAGCGCATTTGCATTAGGCGCAAAAAAATCATTCATCTATATCAGGGGTGAATTTGACTGGATAGCTGATATACTTGAAACAGCAATCGATGAAGCAGAAAAAGACGGCCAGCTTTCTCATGTTGATATTGTTGTACACAGAGGCGGCGGCTCATATGTGTGCGGCGATGAAACAGCTTTGATTGAATCACTCGAAGGCAAGCGAGGAAATCCGCGTGTCAAACCGCCTTTTCCTGCCAATTTCGGGCTCTACGGCTGCCCTACTGTTGTTAATAACGTAGAAACACTATCATGTGTTCCATATATAGTAAAAAATGGTTCAGGTGCATATAAAAAATTCGGGACAATAAATAATTTCGGTCCTAAAATTTTAGGTGTGTCAGGACATGTAAACAAGCCGGGTATATTCGAATATCCAATGAGCACTCCTCTAAAAGAGATACTCGAAGCAGCAGGCGGTGTTAAAGGTAAACTTAAAGGTGTAATTACAGGCGGTCTTTCCACTGCTATCCTGACTGCGAAAGAATCAGAAACTCTTTTACTCGATTTCGATTCATGCGCAAAAGCAGGTACAGGTCTCGGTTCAGGAGGAATAATAGTAGTAAATGATACAGTTTCAATTCCAGAGCTTGCGCTGCGCACAATTCAGTTCTATCATCATGAATCATGCGGCCAGTGCATACCCTGCAGGGAAGGAACACATGTAATAGAAAACAAACTTCATACACTGCTTAATGGAAGAGGAAAAATTGAGGATATAGATCTTATTCTTAATCTGTGCGGAAATGTAAAGGGCCTGACACTCTGCCCGACAGGTGAGGCATTTGCAGTTCCAATTCAGGCAATGGTAGGCAAGTTCAGATCTGAATTTGAAGCTCTTGTTAAAAAATAGAAAATAAAAAAGGAGAATAAACGATGAGTAAGACGATTTTTATCGACGGCAGTGAATTTGCTTTCGATGGAACCAAAACAGTACTGCAGATCGCACGCGAAAACAGTATTTATATTCCATCACTATGTTACCATCCGAAACTCGGGCCTGCAAGCATGTGCAGAGTCTGTGTTGTTGAAATTGATGGAACAAAAAATCTTCAAACCGCCTGTTCGCTTATGCCGGCAGACGGGATGAAAATATCAACAGGCAGCCCGCGCGTAATTGAAGCAAGAAAAATGGTTGTTAATATGCTGCTTGCAAACGGCAACCACAACTGCATTTCCTGCGAGGTAAACGGAAACTGTGAACTTCAGGAAGCTGCATACAAACTCGGAATCGAAGAGCCGGCTTTCGTTGTGGAAGAGAACGAAGCCAAGGATGAGTCATCCGCATTTATTATCCGCGATTCGAACAAGTGTATACAGTGCGGAAGATGCATTGAAGGCTGTAATAAACTGGTTGTTAATGAAGTTCTTGATTTCGGATACAGAGGCAATCATACTCATGTTATCTGCGATGAAGACAAGCCTATGGGTGAATCCTCGTGTGTTCAGTGCGGCGAGTGCGTTCAGCTTTGTCCTGTGGGCGCTCTTATTGAGAAAAAAGGCGTAGGAAAAGCCCGTTCATGGGAAACACACACAGTCAGGACAACCTGCCCTTATTGCGGAGTCGGCTGCCAGCAGGAACTTCACATGAAAGGCGATCAGATAATCCGAATCACCGGAGTTGAAGGCGCTCAGCCTAACCAGGGTCATCTTTGCGTTAAGGGCCGATATGGATACGATTTTATATATTCAAAGGAAAGACTCACCACTCCTTTAATTAAAGATTCAAAGGGCGAATTTCAGGAAGCAACCTGGGACGAAGCTCTTGACCTTGTTGCAGATAAATTCAAGCAGATTATAAAAGAATCGGGTCCTGACGCTCTTGCAGGCGTAAGCTGTGCAAGAAGCATCAACGAAGACTCATACAATATGCAGAAACTTTTCAGGGCGGCAATAGGTACGAACAACATCGACCATTGCGCCCGGACCTGACACGCTCCGACTGTTGCCGGTCTGGCAACTACTTTTGGATCAGGCGCAATGACAAATTCATTCGGTGAATTTGAAAATGCAAAACTGTTTTTTCTAATCGGAACAAACATGACAGAAGCTCATCCTGTTGCTTCATATTTTGTAAAACGGGCAAAACTCAAAGGTGCTAAAATTATTGTTGCTGACCCCCGCAAACACGCTTTAGCAAGAAAAGCTGATATTTTTGCCCAGATTAAAGTCGGATCAGACGTAGCATTCCTTAATGGAATAATGAATGTTCTGATTTCTGAAAATCTCTATGATAAAAAATTCGTTGAAGAAAACACAGAGCAGTTTGAAGAAATGAAAGCTACTGTAATGAAGTATCCTCCTGAAAAAGCTTCAGAGATTTCCGGAGTACCGGTTGATACAATTAAAGAGATTGCCCGTACAATGGCATCTGTCAAGCCTGGAATGCTATGCTACACTCTTGGTATAACAGAACACACATGCGGTAAAAACAATGTAATGTCCACATCCAACCTGCAGATGCTTCTTGGCAACATGGGTATGGAGAGCGCAGGAGTTAATCCTCTGCGCGGCCAGAACAATGTTCAGGGAGCCTGCGATATGGGGGCTCTGCCGAATGTTTATCCCGGATATCAGGCTGTAACAGATCCGAAAAACAAGGAAAAATTTATCACAGCCTGGGGAGTAAACAACCTCTCCGACAAGGCAGGCCTCATGATTCCTGACATGCTGGCTTCTCTTCCATCAAAAAAAATCAGGGGATTGTATATTTTTGGAGAAAATCTTGCAAACTCAGACCCGAACATAGCACATGTCGAGAAAGAGCTTGAATCTGCAGAATTTATTGTTGCCAATGATATTTTTCAGACAGAAACAACACGCTTTGCTGATGTTATATTTCCTGCAGCAGCATGGTGCGAGGATGAAGGAACTTTTACAAGCAGCGAGCGCCGCGTAAACCGTGTGCGGAAAATAAAAGATGCACCCGGCATGGCTAAACCTAACTGGTGGATTTTCAAAGAGATAGCTAAAAGACTGGGGCATGACTGGAAATCAAACAGTGCCCAGGAAATCTGGGATAACGAGCAGGCAGTATTTGCTCCTGCATTTGTTGGAATAAAATACAGCAGAATAGATAAAGACGGACTTCAGTGGCCATGTCCTAATGAAGATCACCCGGGTACAAAATTTCTGCATAGAGACGGAAAATTTACCCGCGGAAAAGGACTTTTCAAGGGTATAGAATGGACTCCTCCTGCAGAAGTTGCAGATGCCGAATATCCATTAGTCCTCAGTACAGGCCGAAGATTATTTCACTATCATACCAGAACACAGACCGGAAGATCAGGTCTTGACCAGTTAATGTCTGAAGAAACTGCGGATATTTCACTCGCTGACGCAAAGAAACTCGGAGTTGTTCATGGCGAATACGTAAAAGTAAGTTCAAGACGAGGTTCTGTAAAAGTAAGGGCAAGAGTTACAGAAGAAATACCAATGGGGCTTGTCTGGATGTCATTCCATTTCCGTGAGGGAAATGCGAACTGGCTGACAAACAATGTTTTTGATCCGGATACAAAAACTGCCGAATATAAAGCATGTTCAGTAAAAGTAGAAAAAATTTAACAAAAATAGTATATCTCCAGATTGTTTCAATACAATCTGGAGATATACTATATATTTCTTTAAATCAGATTAAAAAATTTGCGCTGAGGCAGATTTCAAACATGCCTTTGTTTAATTTCAATTAATGTTAAACTTTTTATCTCTGGCCTGATCCTTAATAATTTTAATTACAGCGCTGTCAAAGGTATCAGTTCCATTTTTTTTCTGGTTTGTCTCCAGAAATTGTCTTCTTTTAAAATTCAGGTTTTCTATTTCTTTCTGAATTTTTTTTCTTTCTGCTGATTTACCTTTAACATATTTCTCAACATCACTTTTGCTGTAATTTGAAATTGAAGAAGGCATGTCAGATTTTTTCAGAGTTTCCAGTTTCAATCCGCCTTTTTCATAAGCATCAACCATATCCCATGAGGATGCATTATAACCGGATGATGATTTTGCAACTGACCTGTTTATTCCTGCAGCAGGAGCTGATTCTTCAGCCAATTTATCCTGAGCTGCCTGCCTTCCCTGTTTCAAATCCCCTTCGAATCCATATGGTACATAAGTAGAATTGAGCCTGTTGCCAAGATCCAGTATAGTTCTGTCATACGGTGTATCAATTTCACAATGATTGCTGTTATGGTCAATATTCACAAATCTTCCGCATGCAAGATCAGATCCGTTTTTCCAGCCGGTTCTGATTCCTTCTTCCCTTGAACCGCAGAAAACTGTATTCACAATCACGCCCATTCTGTTTGAAAGAGAAACTGCATTTCTGTAATCAAAATACCCCTGAGTGAAAGGCTCGTTGCCTGCAATTACTATAATTTTCAGATCGCCTTTTGAATCAGACCATCTGAGGTTTCTAAGAGCAGTATCTATAACCTGTCCGCAGTATTCATCACCGCCGTTTGTTCTAAGACTGAAAAGCTTTTCAGAAATTAAATCCAGATCTCCCGTAAATGCAGTAACCAGCCTGATATGACCTTCACTTCTCGGAATATAGTCATTTCCATATTCATACAAAGCCACTTCAAGAACAGCATGCCTTCCATCTTTTTTCATTCTGTTCAGTTCATTAACTATACGCCATATGTGAGTTCTTGCCTGGTTGATGAGCCCGTCCATGCTGTTGCTTGTATCAAGCAGAATCGCAAGCTGAATCTTGCTGTCCTGTGCAGCGTATAAATTGCCTGAAAACAGAAATACAGAAACTATAAAAAATCCGAATAAATATTTTTTCATATTATCCCTCCATAATTGATTTGTATTATAGACGGAGGTGAGCGGGAAAAAGTTCCATGGATTTAGAATTTTTTACCCCATCCCCCGGCCCTTTTCACTTATTAAGGGCAAGGGGAGAAAATGATGCCTCGGCTACGCTCGGCAAACGTTGCTTAAGTTGTAATGCTCTTACTCTCAAAATTGTATAGATTTCACATGAGTCGGTGCCTTATAACCGGCTTGATAGTTGCAGTTTCAAACAGCATTTAAGCTCTGACGTCGCTTAGCTTTGTTATGTGAAGCGGAGTGCGTATAACTTCAATGAAATATAAAATAAATGAATTCAATTTTTAACAATTTTTATATCACAGTTATATCCTAATTATTTATTTCTCGCGTTTTAAAGTTGCCGTACCTTTGCAAATAAATGCTTCAATACCTTCTTTGACAATTAATTTTCTAAGTTCGGTACCTTCGGTCTTAACAAAAAAACTTGATGAAATATACGGTCCCATTTCCCGTATTTCGCCGTTTATCATTTTGTTTTTTTTTAAATCTTTAAATTTGGTTTTATCGAATTCGTATAAATATAGAATGTCATTTTTTATATAATAATAATAGATATTGTAATAATCTGTTCCACTAATTCCGCCCCCATCTTCACGAGTACAAATGAATTTTTTATCTAAATATTTATAAGTTTGACCTGAATATTTCATAAAATCATCTAATCCTCTTCTAGACCGATCGTGAACTATTTGTAACTTGTCGCTGTTAAAACTAACCCTAATGACTTCTTTGCTATTGTTACATTTTTCCCAATCATCACATAATATCCAAGTTCCTATAATTTCTTTATCTATTACTAGTTCATCTTTGTTGAAAACATGTTCCTTGAAATAAACATCACAAGAGAATGAAAAAATTGTAAAAATTCCTAATAAAAACGAACGAACAAAAATTCTGGTTTTTAAAAAAAATAAACAATCACTATTAAAAATTTTGAAAACAGAATTGAAACATTTCATTGTCACCTACCATTGTTAAATATAACAAAAAATGATTCTTGGATCTTAACATTATAGCATTTACAATTATATTAGTGCTTTATAAATTCAGTAAATTATATTTTTTTGTCATTCCCGTGAAAACAGGGATCCAGATTACAGAAATGGATATACCCGAAGGTGCAGACCATCGCCTTCGCGGGAATGACAGAAAATGTTCTAATTAAATCGTTAACTACTGTAGTTATAATGCTTAAAAAAAAGTTAGCACGCCGTAATACATAACACTACATATCTGAAGTGATAGCCAGATTAGACTTACAGCATAAAGATTTAAAAAATTTAATCCTTCAAAAACAAATCAATAAAAATCAAATCCATATTTTTTTTAACAATAATATAATTTTTAATACTGTTGGAAATCTCATTAAAAAATGCATCCGATTTATTAAACGGCATTGAAATAGAAATTTTATAATTATCCCGGTATATAATTTTACCCTGATACTTATTTATTATAGAATCAATACTGCTTCCGGATGATTTATAAAATGGATCTGCATTTGCTTTGTCAGAGCTTTCAGCTCTCGATTTCCGTACAGAATTTCTTCCTGCAGGCGCTTCTACTTCAGAATTTTTAAACATTCCGGATTTGCTTTTTTTAGAATCAGAAATTCCCTCACTCTCCATGATTTTCTTTTCTTCATGTTTTTCTTCCATTGCAGATGCAGGTGAATTATCATCTTTTTCCTCAAACTGAAGCTCTTTTTTTGAATCAGAGAATTGCAATGAATCAGCTGCTTTTTTCTTTTTCATCTGCATTTCTTTTCTTGCAGCAAGCTCAGGTTTAAAATTTTTCTGATCCTGCTTCACCACAGGATATTCATTCCGGGTTTCTGCATTTTTAAATGAATCTGCAGTTTTGAAATTTTCAGAAAGAAATTCATGCGGCCTGTAAACTGCTATAATAATTACAGACAGAATAACTGCAAGAGCAGGACGCAATACTATGGGCCTATTTATTGAAATGATAAATATATTTATTATAGATTCTTTTTTTTCTAACAGATTTTCTTTTTCCATTTTTGAATGGAGTTTTGCAAGAAAATCCGACGGAGCTTTCATTTCAGGAGCGCGCTCCAGCAGTTTTTTGATTTTAATAACTTCATTATATTTAACAGAGCATTTCTCGCAGCCGGATATATGAACAAGAAGTTCCTGTTTCTGCTTATCCTTCAGCTCGCCATCAGCAAGAGCGTCGATCAGAACTATAGCTTTACTGCAATCCATATCCACCCTCTATCAGTATTTTTTTAAGCTCAACTCTTGCTCTGGAAATCCGCGACCTTACAGTACCTATATTTATAGAAAGTATTTCAGAAATTTCTTCATAACTTTTCAGATCGAAGTCCTTCAGCACAATAACCTCCATCATATGCTCCGGCAGTTTCTTTACCGCATCAGTGATTACACCCGCTGTTTCATTTTTAATATAATCTTCCTCAGGGGTGGCTGTCGATATATTTGACGGAAGTTCAGAGGAAAAAGTTCCATCCTGAATATCTTTTTGTTCCAGATTTTTTTTATATGAAACAGCCCTTAAAACGCTTTTGCATTGGTTTACTGTTATGCGGTATATCCAGGTGCTCAGACCGGACTCGCCCCTGAAACTTTTTAATCCTTTATAGACTGATATGAAGACTTCCTGTGCAGCATCTTCGGCTTCGCTGGAATTTCTGAAGTAGTAGAAGCAGAGCCTGAAAACTTTGTCTGAATACCTTTTAACAATTTCATCAAATGCCTTGAGATTGCCGCTGGCAGCATATTTTATAAGATCTGATTCAGGAGTTTTTTTATATGATTCAAACATGGTTTTTTTTATAAATTTATCTCTAATACTGAGGAAAAAAATTCAGAATCCCATTATTTTTTTTATATGCTCAGAATTTTTTTTTGAAGTTAATAATTCCAGTAGTTTTAATGCTACATTTACAGCAGTTGATGGATTACAGGATGTTATAATATTATCATCTATAACTATCGGTTCATTAATTATAAATACATTATATTCACGAAGCTGATCCTGTCTTTTCCCGATATATGTTGTTCCTTTTTTCCCTTTTAAAATCCCGCTTTTCCCTATTGGTAAAGCTCCTGTACAGATTGATGCTATAATTTTTTTCTTTCTATAAAATATTCTGATAAGCTCGAGAAATTTTTCATTATATGCATCATAATAAAATCCATATTCCTCAAATCCGCCCGGGATTGCTAAAGCGTCATAATCATCAACATTAATTTCATCAATTGTTTTATTGGAGATAAATATCTGGTTGAATGTGCTAATTACTTTACTTGTAAAACCGCATGTTACTAATTCAGTATTTTTTTCTCCTTCAGTATTATTCCATCCTAATACATCAATGAAAGCGCTTGCCTCATAAATTTCAAATCCATTTGATAAAAATAATAATATTTTTTTCATATATTCTAACTATTAAAAAATTCTGTATTAAAAATCCTAATACCATTTAAAAACTTTAAGACCTATCCACGTCAGGATAAATCCGGAGATTGTCATTACTGCAATGGGAAAAGCTACTTCAGCAAAACCTGCGCTTTCAATAAATATGGCGCGGATCGAATCAGCAAGCATGGTAAGCGGGAGTTTGTTTATAATTGACGCAGCCCATTCAGGGAAATTATGATAGCTGAAAAAAATACCGGAAAGAACCATCATTGGCATTGTAACTGCATTTAAAAGTCCGTTACCCACTCTTGAACTTGAGGTTTTTGATGCCATTAGAATTGCAATACCTGAAAAAGCAGCGTTTCCTGCAATCATAACTGCTGCAAGAGCTGCAAGACTTCCTGAAATTCTCATATCAAAATAAAAATAAGCAAATAAAAACAAAAGAGCTGATTCAAAAACTGAAAGAACCAATCTTGTCATAAAAAAAGAAAGCATGAAAAGGCCGCGGTTCATTGGCGTTGCATACATTCTGCGCATAAGCTTTTTTGTCCGAAGTTCAATTAAAGACCAGCCGATACCCCAGAGACAGGAATTCATAATCTGCAGAGCAATGAGGCCGGGAAGAAAAAAATCAATATACCTGCTGCCTGCTTCTTTCAGTTCCGAAACAGTATTTTTCAATCCCGACTGATATTTCCCATTGATATATTTTTCAAGAAGCAAATATGATCCTGATGCCTCTGAATTTTTCGGATCAAAAAAATATTTAATGCTGTTGTCAGCTGAAAAATATTTTACATAAATGCTTATCTTGCCTTTTTTTAATGAAGTAACAGCTTCAGGTTCAGTCATTTTTTTAAATTCAAAATTACCGCTTTGTATAACTGTATTATTATTTTCAGGAACAGTGGCAGACGGAAGAATTTTTTTAAAATTACTGTAATCTTTTTCCAGATCAATCACAATGCCGACAGAGTGTTTCACATTAATTTTCTGATCAAAGGCAATGCCGAGAACCCAGGCCATTATGATCGGGAAAAAAAATGACCAGAATATTATCCCGGGTTCACGGAAATATTCCTTGAATTGAATTATAGTAAGATTATAAAGCTGTCTCATCATTTAGATGTATCCCTGTCATTGAAGTAAAAATATCATCCAGAGACAAAGCTCTGCTTTCAATTTTTTTCAGTTTAAATCCTTCTTTGCTCACAATATTCATCAGCTCAGGCATTACAGTAATTGTATCCTGCACCATTAGCCTGAAAGTTCCGTCTTTAATTCTGGCAACATCAGCAACCCCTTTTATTTTTTTAAGGCGTTCAATGCTGATTTTTCCCTGTACTGCGAAATCAATTATGCCGCAGCAGCCGTTCATAGCTGCAAGATCTTCCATGGTGCCGTCTGCAATAAATTCTCCCTTATGCATGATAACAATTCTGTCACAGAGTTCTTCCGCTTCTTCCATATAATGCGTGGTTAGAATCATTGTGGTTCCGTTTTTACGCAGAGATTCCGCTATTTTCCAGATTTCACGTCTTGCATTAGGATCAAGACCTGTAGTAGGCTCATCGAGAAGTAAAATTTTCGGGCGGTTTATCAAAGCTAATCCAAGAGCAAGTTTCTGTCTCTGTCCGCCTGAAAGATTAACAGTGTAGCTCTTGCTCTTATCAGCAAGCCCGACAAGAGAAATTATTTCCATAGCATCTGTTTTGGGAGTTCCATAAAAACTTGCGAATAGTTCAACAGTTTCTGCAACTGTAAGTTTATCAATAAAACGGGTCTCTTGTAAAGAAATTCCCATTTCCCTTCTGAGTACAGATTCATTTCCAAAAATAGGAAGACCGAGAATTAAAATTTCACCTGAATCCGGATTCTGAATTCCCTCAATCATTTCGATGAGCGTGGTTTTTCCTGCTCCGTTTGGGCCGAGAAGCGCAATGTATTCACCTTCATAAACATCAAGATTCACACCTTTAACCGCGTGAACATTTTTAAAACTTTTACGAACGTCCTTGATCTGAATAACAGATTTTTTCTTTTCTCTGGAAATCATTTTTTTATTTTTTCTTTCGTTATATTTTTGATTGATATATTTAAAATTATCTACTGCTGTTTAGTGTCAATGTTTTTTTATTGTTGCATTTCTATCCTGATCTCGTTCTTATTTACTATTAAAATACAAATTTGCAACTTTTTAAATATACTGCAGCAGACCGGTTAAATAAATGAAAAATTCATTCTATAAAAATCTTACACATAGAACCGAACTTGTAATCGGTACGGAAAAAATTGAGCGGCTGTACCGTTCAAATATTCTAATCGTTGGAGTAGGCGGAGTCGGCAGCTGGTGCGCTGAGGCTCTTGTACGTTCCGGTGTTGTAAAACTAACAATAGTTGATTCTGATATTATCTGCACCACCAATATTAACAGGCAGGCCCAGGCTACTTCTGAATCTGTAGGTAAATTAAAAGTCAATGAGATGAAAAAACGCCTGCTCGAAATCAATCCTGATGCGAATATCCTGGCCATAAACAAGGCATTCACTGAGGAAAATCATACTGAATTCCAAATTGAAAAATACGATTACATTGTAGACGCAATTGACAGCATAAAACATAAAGTTTTTCTTATAGAAATATGCCAGAAGCACAAAAAGAAATTTATTTCTTCAATGGGTGCAGGCGCCCGAACAAACCCTTTAAAGATAAAAGTCGCCAAACTTGAAAAGACCGTTAATTGCGCGCTTGCAAGCAATGTAAGAAAACGTCTGCGCCAGAAAAGATTAAAAGTAAATTTTCTGTGCGTGTACAGCGACGAAGTTCCTGTAAAGCCTGCAATTGCAGCAATGTGCGCAGGAGGTGACTGCGTGTGCAACTGTGACCGTGAAAAATTAAATTCCGATGAAAACAGTAATGCAATAGACTGGTGTTCCATGAAAAAACAGATCAATGGCGCTCTTGTTCATATTACAGGAATTTTCGGGTTTACTTTAGCAGGTATTGTTATACAGGATTTAATCAAGGGGTGATAAAAATTGTGTGTAGAGCGTGTAAGGGCCGTGTGGAGAGGCGTAAGGGCGTGTAAGGGTTCAAAATTTTGAACCCTTACACGCATACCATCTTTAATTTATTTTACTGCCATAGCCATTATTCTGTTTAATCTTACAACAAACTCACCAGGATTTTTCAGTTCTACTCCCTCGATCAGCATAGCCTGCTCAAGCAATAGACTGCTTATATCCTGAATAAGATTATCATCAGTGGTATTGATAAGACTTGTGATAATTGCATGCCCGGGATTTATTTCCAGAATTGGTTTGAAATCCTGCATGCCCTGCTGGCCCATCATCTTCATGATATGCTGCATCTGAACCGTAGGATCATTTTCATCTGCAACAATACAGGAAGGCGAGTCGCTCAGCCTTGAGCTTGCTCTTACATCCTTGACTCTGTCGCCGAGAGCTTTTTTTATTTTTTCAACAACAGGGCTTATTTCCTTTTCTTTTTCCTTGTCGCTGTCAGTTTTAAGATCATTTGCAGCATCTGCCCTGTTTACAGATTTAAGATCGAATTCTTTATACTTGAAAACAGTTGAAATTACAATTTCATCAATCTCATTATCGAGAATAAGAACTTCTATATCGCGGTTTCTGTAAACTTCAAGCAGCGGAGATGTGCGAAGATTCGCTTCTTTCTCGCCTGTTATGTAATAAATTACTTTCTGATCAGGCTTCATTCTTGATACATATTCTGCAAATGTTGTGTAGCCTTCATTTTTTGTGGATTTATACATAACAAGTTCAAGCAGCGCATCCTTATTTTCATAATCCTGATATAAGCCTTCTTTGACAGGAATTCCAAACTCTTTATAAAATTCTTCGTATTTCGGTCTGTCGCTGTTTTTCAGTTTCTCAAACTCATCCAGAATTTTTTTCACTGAAGATGTTTTGATCTTGCTTAAAACTTTATTCTGCTGGAGTATTTCTCTGCTCACGTTAAGCGGAATATCCTCTGAATCAATTATACCGCGGATAAACCTGAGGTATGTAGGCATAAGTTCCTTGTCATCATCAGTAATGAAAACCCTTTTAACATAAAGCTTTACTCCAGGCTTATAATCGGCCCTGAAAAGATCAAATGGAGCGTGCTTTGGAATATAAAACAGGGTTGTATAGTCCATGGTTCCTTCAGCCTGGGTATGAACATAAAACAAAGGCTCATCGTAATCGTGAGATAATGTTTTATAGAACTCCTTGTAATCCTCTTCTTTCAGCTCGGACTTGGATCTTTTCCATAGAGCTGATGCGGAATTTATCTGCTCGGTTTTCGGCTCTTTGATTTCCTTTTTATTATCGCCTTCACCCTCATGGCGTGTATCTTCAAAATGAAGATATATAGGGAAAGGTATATGGTTGGAATATTTTTTTACAATAGATTCAATTTTCCATTTATCAGCGTATTCCTTGCCCTCATCATTAAGAAAAACAACAATTGTGGTGCCGTATTCTTTTCTGACGGATTCCTCAATATCATACTCGCCTTTTCCGTCGCTTGTCCATTTATATGCTTTTTCCTCGCCTGCTTTTCTTGATACAACTTCAACTTTATCTGCAGCCATGAATGTTGAATAGAAGCCGACTCCGAACTGTCCGATCATGTTGGAATCTTTTTTTGAATCGCCTGTTAGATTACTCAGAAAATTTTTAGTCCCTGAATTTGCAATGGTCCCGATATTATCCTCAAGATCCTGCTGATTCATTCCTATTCCAGTATCTGATATCGTTAAAATTTTTGACTCTGCATCAAAATAAATATCTATCTTAGGATTAAAATCGAGCTTCTTATAATTTTCATCCGTAAGGGTCAGATATTTAAATTTCTCGAGTGCGTCAGATGCGTTTGAAATCAGTTCCCTCAGAAAAATTTCCTTATGGGAATAGAGCGAGTGAATAATAAGCTGTAGAAGCTGATTCACCTCGGTTTGGAATTTGTGTCTTGACATTTTTTGAAGCCTCCATTTAATAATTATTGAAACGGATTTTTATCCGGTTATTTAAATAGCTGAATCAATTCAGCTTCTTTTACTTTTACGTAATGCTAAAAACTAAAAAGTTACCTATTAAAGCAAGAAAATTTTATGAAACAAATATATAATAAAATTCCAAAATCGCCACTGATTTTTTTCCTTCTCAGCTTTATTCTGATATTAATCTCTAATGCAGGTTCAGAAGACATAAAACAGATAATTCAAACGACTCCTGCACATCAGTATAAAAATTTCACTTTTGATCCGCAAACATCAATCGTTCAGAGAATAAAGAAAAAACCGGATTTCATTCTAAAATATCTGGCTGATCTTGACAACAGAAAAGATTATACAATATACACTCCTACAAAAATGGAAACTGAAATAATTTCAGATTATATTAACAAGCTGCCGCCTCTTAACAGGAAAACCATGAAAGAAAGGCTTCTTGCTGTTTACTTTATAAATAATTTTACAAGCAGCGGTCTTACAGAATGGGTTGTTGATGAAAACGGGAAAATGTTCGCATTTATGGTATTTAATCCAAACGTCCTGAAAAAAAATATAACAGAACTCCTTTCATTTAAAGAGATAACAAATTTCATCCAGGAAAAAAACTGGGATATAATTCTTGATTGCGGAACAAAATACAGCGGTTTTTTTTATATCCTGATACACGAGTCAACTCATATCGTGGACTATGTACACAGAATCACTCCTTATACTGAGCCTTCTTTAAAAAATTTATATCCGGATATGAAAACATCAACTCCTTTCACCCTCGGATACTGGAACGATTACTACAAACCTGATACTGAATTTGCATTCAGATCAAAAATTACTTTTTACGGAATTGGCAAAGGTCCTGCATTAAAATATTCAGAAGCACCTGAAATTTATAAAAATCTTGCAATGTCACCTTTTCCTACATTATACTCAAGCATTTCCTGGGCAGAGGACATAGCGGAATTTGTAACATTCTATCACCTTACTGAAAAGCTGCATCAGAAATTTTCAATACAGGTTTACAAAAATAAAAAGCCTGTATACACTCATGAACCAATGAACTCGCCACTTGTAAGAAAAAGATTTGATGCACTGCAGATTTTCTATAAATAAATCAATAAAATGAAAAAACACGGCAAAAAAATTCTACCTGTCCTTGCAATTACTGCAATTGTATTGTTTGCAATCGGATCTGCTGCTGCGTATTTTGGACTGATTCACGGTACTTTCTTCATAACAGAAACATTCGGCTTCAGAGCACAAAATAATCCTATGCTTTTCGGACTGATGTTTTCCGCTGAAATAATATTCATAATGCTTGCGAGTTATGCAGGAATAATAATTGTTTTATTTTTATTTTCCAGAGGAATTGCTTTCATCCTGGTCGGGATATTTATAATTAACGGAGGAATATTTTTCATATATAATGCTATCTATCAAAACACAAAAAATGAAACCGGCCATTTCATAACATTTATAATAATCGGAATATTTTTTATAACAATTGGAATACTAATGTTCGTCGCACATTTCCGGATTAGAAAAATGTCTAAAAATAAAAAAGCTTAGTACAATTTTAAAATAATAAAATATTAAAAAAAATTCCAAACGAGCCGGTTTCTTCAAAACCGGAATATCCTATTGGTATTCATCCCTATAAATCAGAAAACTGAGTGCAGAAAAAACAATAAATGCAATAGGAACTATTATATTCAAATAATATCCGAAAGTCAGGTCATACGGTGTTTTTGCAAGCCCGCCTCCAAGATGTTTATAAAACACCCAGAAAAGATAATACAGACAGAATACTTCTCTTAATGCAAATATTATTAAATTTTTCATAAATAGGCTGAAATACATGAAAAAAACTATTCCAATCATATACACAGCAAGAGGATTATTAAGATAGAAATATAATTCAAAAATATAAAATTTTCCTACTGCCATTACAACTGAAAAAAATGCAGGCACGGTTGTTATTACTATAAGTTTTTCAAAAATATTTATCTCAAGAAATTTTTCCAGAGCCACATTGAAAATTTTAACAAAAAAATCAAATATGGCTCTGGTCATATCAACTATAAATTCCATCAATGCCTGAAGAAGGTCTCTCATTTTAATTATCCTTTTATATAAATCTTGAATTATAAAATAATCTATTTGGAATCTTTTATCTGTACAGCAAAAAATCAATTCTTTTGTTGCTTCTGCTGTTTTCAGTTCCTGTATTAGTATAAACCGGAGCTGTTTCTCCCAGTCCTCTGAAAGATATTCGTTCCTGTTTTATGCCGTTTGATACGAGATAATCTCTGACAGCCTTTGCCCTGTCTTCAGAAAGATGCAGATTTTTTTTATCATTTTCCGCTTCATCTGTATGTGCTTCAATTAAAATTTTATATTTATCATATTTTTCAAATATCTGGTATGCTCTATCCAGTATTCTGCGTCCGCCTGATGTTAATACTGAAGATTCAATTAAAAAATCAACTGTTTTCAAACGCATTAAAAATCCCTGGTCAGTTTCAAGAACAAGCACATCAACTTCCACCCTGTCCATTGTTGCTTTTGAAATATTACCTGCCCTATCAACAGACTCAATTTTAACTGTATAAACAGAATCAGGATCAACAAGTTCTTTACCGGAGCCGAAGCCGTCCCATTTTATTTCAGAGGGAATATTTCCCGTACCTTTAAAAATTTTAAATTCTTCTTCAAATGGAGAAATTATAACAACTTTCCATTCTTTTATTCCGGCCATTGAATCAACACCTATTTTAATCGATAGAATGTCATTCTCCCCATCACCATCAGGAGAGAAAAGCTCCGGAGAGTGACCGATATGCAATGATGGCGGTTTTGAGTCAAATATAATTGTGCGCTTTAATGATTCACTTTTTTTACTGTTTTTCAATTCACAAACAAGATAATAATTATACTCTCCGTCTGATAATTTTCCTCCATATGAATCAAGACAATCCCATTTGATTTCAGCTGGAAATTTATTTTTACCGGAAATTTCCCTGACAGTTCTTTTCATCTTATTTTCAATAATTATTTTCCAGGCGATAATTTCATCATTAGAAAAATTTTTAAGGAAAAAATTTATGCCTTTTTTAATGGAATAAGAAAAATATTCTTCTGATGCCGTAATATCCGGTGTATCTGTTTTCCGGTATAAAGCGATCTGTTTTATTTCCTCTCTGGTGCTGTTGCCTGCCTCATCCTCAGAAAATATATAAAAAGAATAAATGCCTTCAGGCGCATCTTTTCCTGCATCATCAGTTCCATCCCAGGTAATTTTAGGCGGAGGCAGATTTTCCCATTTAAAATTTTTAACTACAGTTCCGCTTCTGTTTTTGAATCCGCCTTTCCATTTATCATTATCAGTACCTTTAATAATCTGCGAAATTACAAAATTTCCTTTCCCGGGGATAAAGGTGAGCGACTCGGACTTAACTGTAATTTCCGGGTGTGTAATGTCTATAACTATGGAACCTGTTTTTGCTGAAGATATATTTCCATTATCATCCCAGACAATAAGAGAATAATCATATTTACCTTCAGGAAGTATCATTCCATCCTTGCCTGTTCCATCCCAGGTAATAATATCCGGATAAGTTCCGAAACTTTTTTTAGATACAAGCCTGGTGAAAAAGCCGCCAAATGCAGTTGTTGACAAATCCCTATCTGTTTTTTTAAATTCTTTTATAACCTTTCCTGTAATATCAATAATCTGAAATCTCCACCCGGCAATCGGCTGTTTTGAATCTGCGTTGATTTTGAAAGTAACAAAATCATTTATCCCGTCATGATCAGGGGAAAAATATTTTCTATCCGGAATAATTTCTGTTTCAGGAAGTCCGCCGGAAAATGAACCGAATTCTGTTCCAATACTTACATAATGAACGAATTTCAAATCACGATAATAAATAAATGAATAATTCAATGCAATAGTGAAATCCTCATTTTTAAATTTATATCCTGCTCCGAATGTTGCATCTGCAAAATCGCTTGCCGCAGGAATAACAGTAAATATGCCGCCTCCTCTTAAAAAAATACCTTTAAAAAATTCTGCCTCAAGACCGGCTTTTACTGTAAATCCTGTGTAGCTGTGAGTTACTGTAAAATCATTAAAAAAACCAAGTTTAAAATATTTCGCATTAATAAATTTAAAATTATATCCAGCTGTAATTGAATTAAAATCAATGAAACTGCTGTTGTTTCCTATTGGAAATCCGGCGTTTATTGATAAACCTATTGCAGGCTCAAAAAGACCACATGAATAACTTGAGCTTGTACCATCAAATCTGTAAATAAACCCTGCAGTACCGCCAATATAAAACAGATTTGACCCTGCCTGAGCCCAGATAAAATTCAGCGATCCCCCAATTAAAAATTTTCCTCCGAAACTTTTTGCTCCTCCGAATGAAAATGCTGAAGCATAATTTACATCAGAGCTGTTTGGAAGATAAATAAATTTCAGGCCCCCTCCGATTGTTCCATATGGAGTTGGAAAGGATAAAGAAATATCCGGATTATAGTAAGATCCCTGAAGAGTTCCGTATTTCAAATCAATACTGAACTTTTCATTCAGCCCTATAGAAGCAGGATTAAGAAAAAAAAGTCCGCTCCCTCCTGAAGCTGATACGCCTGTTCCGCCTCTTCCGGTTGATTCAGTGGAAAATATAGACATAACAGTATCCCTGCCGCTGTATATTTCAGCAGAATACAGAAAGCTCAATGGAAATAAAACGTATAATATGAAGATGATTTTTTTCATGGGATATAAATAACAAAAACAGAGGCCTGTTTGGTCAAGATAGATTTTTTATCATCTAAATATTAATCCGTCCTATTAATTCAAGTCTGTTGCCTATTACTGAAGAATAATTAAACTGCGTCTGATATCTGATAACAAATGAACCCTTGTCAAATTTCAGAGAAATCCTGGCTGTAAAAGCGCTTGTGCTGGTTCTTATAAATGATCCTGATGCAACTGAATACGGCATTGGATCAACTATTGAATAAATATAATTATCGCCTGAAATATTATAATAAGAATAATTGATATCTGCATTAAAAAAAGATATTCGAAGCCCGGTGCCGATCCCAGCGCTGAAAGATTCTGCTGCTGAAGAATTCTGATAAATTCCGTAAATTTCTGCGAGAAAAATTTTATTCATTGCATTTTTAATTTTTAATTTAAACTGCCTGCTTTCATTAGATCCAAATTCTGCATCTCTTGAGATGAAATTTAATTTCCCCTGAATTATAAACCTGTTGAGAAAATTAAATTTAACAAAATATTCAATCCTCTGACTGGAATATAAAATTGAGTAGAACGATGATGGAGCTAAATTTTTTGATGCTTCAACAGAAACTCCTGTTGATAAATTTCTGTTAATCCTGAAATCCCCGCCTGCATACCACCTGCTTTCTGAACCTGTTCCTGTGCTTCCATACGGCGCATAAAAATCTTCACCTGAATATTTTCCTGCAATTTTAATTTTAAATACCGGATGCTTATAAACAATGCCGAACTGTGCGCCAAAACCGTTCACCCATTGCGAATCATCTCCATTCGATGAGAAGCATCTCGATGTACCAGATGCCTCACCGAACAGAACCAGATAGTCGTCTTCGTATTTTGAAAAAGTTCCATAGCCGAGATAATGTTTTACTCCGCCTGTTCTAAACGGGTTTGTGCTGTAATCCCATAAAATAAATTCCTCTCCTGATTTAATATCTGAATATATAAAATAAAACTGTGAGGAAAAATTTAAATACTTCAGCTCAAACATTGTTCCTGTGTCATTAATTATAACAGGAAACCGGTTCAGATAATCATAATTCAATTTCAATGCAGTTGATTTTAAAGTTGAGTCCGTTGCAGGAGAGACAAACGGATCGTCTGAAATATATCTCGGCCTGATGGAATAAAAAGCGTGAGCTGAAAAACGGAAATCTTTCCATGTAATAAATCCGCTCAAACCGATTCCATTAAATGAAAACGCAGGGTTTCCACTGACATCCGGAATAAAAGTTTTTGATAATGAATAATATATTTTTGTCTGATACGGATCATCCGGCATATAAATTTTTCTGCCGGATAAAAGACCGCCGCCGAAATTAACACTGAAATTTCCTGCAAGTAATTTCATGTTTGGCACAGCATCACTTGAAATAAAATTCCAGGTAAATCTGTTTTCAGTTAAATTCATATTCACATGAGAATAATTAAAATATGTTTCCGGGCTGAAGGAGACTTTTACTCTCTCTCTGGTAAAAGTTTTATCAGATCCGTCATAATCAATAGTGTCAGTTCTATATTCCTGCTGAATTATATATCTGTAATTTTTTTCTGCAGAAAAAACGGGAAATGAAATAAATACAGTAATTGAAAATATCAAAGCTGTCCTGAACAAATCATCCTCACTTTTAATCTGAGATCTTCAGATATATTTTTCAGTGAGGCAATGTAGGCATTGATTTTATCAGTTTCTTTTTTTACTGCCATTTCTGAAAGCTTCATTGAAGGCAGTGCGCCGATTCCGGATTTATTCAGCTTTTCGAAAATAAGTTTTCTTGCTGCATCAATATTATAATGATAAGCGGCTTTATGCTGATTCGGCTTGAATTCCTCTTTTTTTTCCTCATCAAGACCGTAAATAAAATCGAGCATAGCATCTGCTTCTTTCTGAGAAAGCCCGATCTGAACCAGAGAATCTTTTGTAACAGGTCCTATTATCTCTCTGTACTTAATCAACCTTTCAGAAATTGTTTTTGAAATCCCGGGAATTTTTCCCAATTCATTTTCAGAGCAGGTGTTGATATTAATCCGTTTAAAATTCTTTATATCATCATCCCGATCTTTTTCAAAATTTGTGCTGTAGCTGACGCTGTCGAGACTCACCGGAGACAGGGTAAGTGTTATTCCTGCAGAATGGGTAAATCCAAGATGCGGGTGATATTTAAGTCCGTATGACACTGATACGTGCTTATAAGCAACGAGAACAGATCCCGAGTATGAAGAAGTTTCTTTTGCGTAACCCGCACGTATCGAAAGAAATGGAAGAATGTTTGCTGATACATAAAATGAATTCACCAGGCCAAAAGCAGTACCGTTGATATTCCACGAAACAAATAGTCCCTTTACCGGGCGAATCCCTGCACCTGCACTCCATTCAGGAAATAGAATCTGCTGCTGTTCAGGATTGAATAATGAAATAATATTATCTATAGTTCCGGAAATATTCAGCCAGTCAAAAGGTATAATCAATAAGCCTGATTTGATATTGAACAGGTCGTGAGTTTCGCTAATTACATCTGTATTAATCGCAAGGTTATAATATGAAAAGCTTACTCCAATAGAAATTCTATTTATAAAGATATAACTTACTCCGGCTTCGAGGATATTTTCTGAATACTGGTCAAAACCGAATCTGTTCCACGAAATCTGCGCACCGAAACCTTTATGAGCTCCGCCGGCTTTCAGCATCCCTGAAAAAAGATTTTCCAGAGAATAAGGATTAGATCCTGAAAACATCAGGTAAGGCGATTTTGCAAGAGGGTAATATGCAGGATTTGAAATATCGCCCGGAACTGAATAATCTATAACTGCAGCATTAAACTGAAACAGCGAGGTCTGTGAAACTTCCCTGTAATCAAACGCAGCAAATGAAAATTTTATCAAAGCAAAAATCATTCCGGGCACAATAAGTATTCGCATCACCTGTATCTGCCGGTACCTTTTGCTGTAATCAGATAAATTATATCTGTATCAGTAATGTTCATTGACTGGCTCACTGCTTCTATTTTTACAATGAGCATTCCAATTTTTGGAGTTTGTGAAACAGTTAACGGATTCCATGTATATTCAAAAAATCCAGGGCTGGTTGATTTATACAGAGGCGATTCAAAAATCTGCATTCCTATTGAAGTAAAAATTCTTATTTTGATATCGCATGTTTCAAATACCGACAGTTGAATTTTTCCTTTAGAAAATTTTTCATTAAATGGAATAATTGTTATATGTTTTTTATCCGGCCTGAATAGTTTTCTTCCTACCCTGCTTATGCTTGAAATATTCTCTCTGCCTGGAGTCTGATAATTGGTAACAACAAAATCCGAAAGAGAATTTGTATCTGTAGAATTGATTCTTGATATGCTCATGAAGGATTTCAGACCGGACAGTCCAATATCAAAACAGCAATTCTGAACACTGTCAGATATATACCCGTTCCACTGACCATTTCCATTAGCTATTGATATATAACCTTTAATTGTATCATTGAATGAACCATCACGGTTTGAATATGCAACAAAATCAATTATTCCTCCATCAGCAGGATCATCGTTGTTATCTATTGCAACAACACAGTCTGTGTTCCATAAGCTACCGAAATAATTATTGCAGTAAATATCGCGAATGCCGTTTCCATTCATGTCGCCGGTTGCGTCAGTTTCATCCAGGATTTCAGTAGATGTAAGATGAACAACAGCAAACCTGTCGTCCCAGGGAGTTTCAGGTCTGTCGTAGTTATAAAGAGTAATTTTTGGATTTTCATTAACAGCCAATCCTGTTGTGCCGAGAAGCTCATTTGTTCCAAAATACATTGTTACATAGAGATTCTGTATCTCCATGCTTTCAGGTCCGGCTGGAGAAAGAAAAAGCTCAACCCAATCGCTTGAAGTTTCGCATGCAATTTCATTTATAAGAAGAGAAGCTTTGCAATATGTGCAGTTCATAATAATAAAAAGTATGAATATAATTTTTTTCATAATTCACCGTCCTGATTATTAATACGAACGGAGGAAGATTTTTGAAAAAAATTACTGAAAAAAATTTCTCTCACTAAGTTGAGATAGAGGCTTTTCACCATTTATACATGGTGTAGTAAATTCCAAAAGAAGGGTTGCTTTTAGTCCGGAAAAGCAACCCTCCTTCTGGACATCCACCCGAAAGCCGGCTGCTCAATCGGCGCAGGCCTACAAACCTCTTGCTGATTTTTAATTTTTCTTTCTTTATAAAATATATTCTAAATGCTGTTTGAAAATAGTACTATTCAGCCGGCGAGGTTAGCGCCGGCTCGAAATAAAAAAACACTCCTTCTCAAAAATATGATTATATTAAAAATATTGCTTTATAAAGTATTCAGTTCGCTTTTTTTGAAGAATACTTCTCATCTTATTCTCTTTGAGCCTGTTTCTTCAAAACAGGCGGAATAGTGGGAATTCAAAACAGCATTTAGAAAAGGCAGATTGAAAACCTGCCCTTTCAAATTTTTAAAATAATTTTTTCCCAGTTCAAATCTCTCAGCCTCCTCGGCGTTTGAGAGGCCGGAGGAGAGTGGAGTCTCGAGGAGAGAGTGTCCAAAGGGCGCATAGGTTACATATTAAACCGGGCGCATGGGTTACACTTTA
>CAZGWD010000037.1:0-23134 GCA_964529415.1 uncultured Leptospirales bacterium
ATGTGTTACCTATGCGCCCGGTTTATTTTGTTACCCATCCTCCCGGTTTGTACATCCACTCCCCCACGCCCGCTCATTTTGCCGCGGAGGCTATGAGGCCTTTTCCTGTTTATTATTATTATTTCTGTTTTTAATGAATTTTTTCTAAATGCTGTTTGTATATACTCTCTATTCCGCCGGTTTTAAAGAAACCGGCTCGTATAGATTTTTTTAGTAAGGCTTATTAATCATTCTTGATTGATCTTAATTAGGAATATAATTTTTCTGAAATGTTCTTTTTTTCTTAAGAGTTTTAATCAGCTGAGGTTTTTCGAGTCCTTCCTGTTTTATAATTTCCGCGCTTAACGGCTGCGGGTTCCATTTTTTGATATTCTGTTTTGATATTGTGAGGTATTTTTCAATATCAAGCCACCTGTAATAATCAATTATCATCTCGTACGAATTTATTTTTATATCTGCAAAACCCCAGGCGGATTCGCTGTAAATATGATATTTTTTTGTAATTTCATCTTTCTGATAAAGACCGTTATTCGAATTCCTGTCATGTATCCAGGATTTCCATTTTTTATCTTTACGCGTCATGTTTGTTGTGTCGAGCTTTGAACCGCCTCCGCCGTTTACTATATAAAATGTTCCGCCCCAGTTTTCTTCTGCATCAACCAGAAAGCTGTCGAAGTGGTGATCATGCCCTGTTATAACGAGGTCAACTTTAAATTTTCTGAATAATTCAAAAAACTGCGCTATCATAAGCCTGTTCATATTGTAATCGCCTGTGCTGATTATGGGTACATGCTGCTGAACAATAATCCATTTTTTTCCTGAATATTTTTCGAGCTCGGATTTCAGAAACTGATACTGCTTTGCTCCGGCAGTATTAAAAATCCCGTCGTATGAGTTTAGAATAATTACATGAACCATTCCCCATGAGAATGAATAGTATCTCGGCAGATTAATCAGGTAATCATAGTTCGCTCCTGAATCATTATACAGTTCGTGGTTGCCGATGGAGATTGCATTGGGAATATACGGAGAATGAATTTTCTCTATATCTAAAAAAAATTCCCATGAATAATAATCATGTCCGTTGTGAATGATATCGCCGGTATTCAGTTTAAATGAGGGCAGTCCTGAGTTTTTATAAACAGAATCCGCAGCTGAATTCACTTCTTTATAAAATGAAAAGACCCTGTTTCTGCCGGTTCTCATGTCGCCCATGGATAATATTCTGATTTCCTCCTGAGAGTTTTCCTCTGGTGCAGTTTTAAAATTATAAATTTTTTCACTCAGGCCCGCAATTTTATAATAGTATTTCTGTGACGGTTCGAGTTCTGTTAAATCCACCTGGAATCTTTTTTGATCATTTGTCTTAATATCAGCCTGAGACATGAATTTTTCTTCCGGTGTTTTTCCGTATTTAAAAACATAATTTTTGCTGTCTGAGGAAAACCACCAGATTGTCAAATTCCCGGATGCAGATTTCATTTTTCCATTTGATTCAGGGCTTAGCTGTAAAAAAGGCTCTGTTGTATAAATCAAATTTTGTGGAGCTGCGGGAGTTTTACTGATTGGAAGCAAATCAAAATATATTATTTCTGCAGTCAGTAAAGCAAAACATAAGCATAATGTTAAAATCATTACCAGTTTTTCATATGAAGGCTTGAAAAAACTAAAAAAAGAAAAACCTGTTTTTATGAGTGAAAAAATGTTAAGAATATATAGGATGATCTGTAAATTTATTAAAAATACTATTGCAATTATATAATAACTTCCGGTATTAATTAGAAATAAAAGAATTTCATATCCTATATATTTAAATGCCAGAAACTGTATTGAAATCAGGATAAATATCTGCAGAAAGCTTATTATTTCGAGGGTTCTTTTTTTCATGATATCATCCTGATCTTATTGATTTTTCCTTCATAAAACAGCCAATATTCAGAAATACTTGAAAATATTGTTATAGACATATGAGCTATATTAAAAAATATTTGCAATTTAAAGTCTTTACATTTAAAATATGAGAATTCTCTTTTTTATTGGCAGAATTGCAAGTAAATTTAATATATATCAGGTAAGCTTTATGACATCAACTCAGAAATTACTTTCTTATGCAGGCATAATTGCCGCACTCTATGTAGTCTTTGCATACATATTGCCGTTCATTTTAAAACTAATTGGAATGGCCTTTGGTTTTCTTATAAAAGTAATTCTTTTTATAGGAGTTATTTTTGCAGTAATAGTAGCGCTATCATTCATTGTGCGGGCAGTAAGAAGATAATTTTTTTATCTTTCTGCTAAATTTGATATAATAACGGCATGGCTATGGATTCAAAAAACAGGTTTGATAAAATTATAAAAAGAATCGAAATTATTTCGCTTGGCTTTGTGGTTTTTTTCTCAATTACAGGCGGTGCAATTTTCGGTTTTGTAACTGCTGAAATAAAAAATTATTCAGGTATACATAATCTGAAATCTTTTCAGCCGAATATACCAACAAGACTTTACGATATAAACGGAGAGCTGATAGCTGAGCTTTTCCAGGAGAAAAGAGATCTTGTAGCCTTTGAACAGCTTCCCGCCTGTACCATCAATGCTTTTATTGCTTCTGAAGACAGGGATTTCTTTTATCATTTTGGAATTGATCCTCCTTCAATAGCAAGGGCCATGGGTAAAAATGTTATTGCTACAGCAAAAGCCCGCAAGATTACTATTGTTCAGGGCGGTTCAACGATCACCCAGCAGCTTGCCAAAAGGCTTTTTACAGCAAGTGAAAGAACTCTTGCGCGGAAAGTTTTTGAAGCAGTACTTGCTCTTCAGATTGAGAAAAAATTTTCCAAGGAAGAAATTCTGGAGATGTATTTCAATCAGATATATCTCGGACACGGCTGCCACGGGATTGCAACAGCTGCAAATTTTTTCTTTAACAAGGAAGTGCGCCAGTTAAGCGTTATAGAAAGTTCTGTTCTTGCTGCTCTGCCGTCGAAACCGGACGGGTTTTCTCCGATTAAAAATCCACGGGAAGCATTTAATAAAAACAAAGATACGCTTAACCGTATGGCTGAAGCAGGATTTATCAAGCGTGACAATGTAAATAAGTTAATAGAAGATTTCTGGCCTGGATTTATTGATTCAATCAGAACAGAATTTCCTACAAAAACAGCTTTTACTAAAAATATAGATAATGCTCCATACTTCACTGATTATGTTCGTCAGATTCTTACCTCACGTTTTGGAAAGGATGTGGTGTATAACGAAGGATTGAGCATTTATACTACACTTAATCTTAAAAGACAATCTGCAGGCCAGAAGCTGCTTGAAGAGGGTGTTGCAAAACAGGAAGATGTTTCATCAAAATCGAACCAGTATTATACCGGAGCTGTGGATAGAGGATTGATCGGGGCTTATACCACTCTCGGCATGATTTTTAACCTTTCAGGAGTTCTTGTTGTTAATGATATTGAGACAATGTTTAAAAAACAGATGTCTGATGAAACAGCAGACGCTCTTGATATTCTTTCCCTGCTTGTTGATGCGCCAGCTGCTAATAATTTCATAGAATCTTTCAGAAATACTATTTCATCTATATCATCTTCCCTTACGGTACAGGGCGCATTTATTGCTATTGAGCCTAAGACCGGTTATATTACTACAATGGTGGGCGGACCGGAATTCAATGTTTCGAATCAGTATAACAGGGCGGTTCAGGCGAGAAGACAGCCTGGTTCGTCATTCAAGCCGTTCATATACGGTGCAGGTGTTGAATCAAAAAGAATTAATACAGGGACTGTTCTGCCTGACGCTCCAATAGTTGATATTGATGCCCAGGGTGATACGTGGGCGCCTGGAAATTACGAAGGCGATTACAGAGGTATGATTCCTCTAACCTTTGCCCTTTCTGCATCTATAAATATAATTTCTGTTAGAATATTTGATATAGTCGGACCTGACAAAATAATATCTTACTCTTCCAAAATGCTAAAGGTTCCGGAGTCGCGTTTTACGCCGAGTCCATCTCTTGCACTTGGTACAACTGAAGTTACTCCATACGAAATGGCCAACGGCTACGCTATATACGCAAACAGGGGCAGGGACGTTATTCCATTCGCAGTCCGGTATGTTGTAGACAGGGACGGCAATGAGCTTGTGAATATAGAAGAGGAAGTTGGAAATATTATAGCCAAGAAAGAGATGAATGGCGATATTCAGGTAATATCTCCGGAGGTTGCCTGGATAATGACAAATCTTATGCAGGGCGTTATAGACAGGGGAACTGCTGCTGAAGCAATAAGAGTAACAGGGGGATTTACAAAGCAGGCTGCAGGAAAAACAGGCACTACTTCAAACTGGACAGATGCATGGTTCTGCGGCTTTACATCGGACATATCAGCTGTTGTGTGGATTGGATACGACAGGCAGTTCATGTCTCTTGGAAAGCATCAGGCCGGCGCTTCAGTAGCTGCTCCCATCTGGGCTCATTACATGAAATATGTTTACAATGGTATGGATGATCCGGTCTTTCCGGGAAAACCTGATGGCGTTGTAGCAGCAGGGTACTGTGGCTATACAGGACTTTATCCGGGGCCTAACTGCACAAAAGTTTCGGGAGGATTCGGACTTCCTGGAAGCGGACAGGTTAATAAATCATGTGACGGCAATCATTATATGATGAAAACCGTACTTGATGTATATATGCAGAAAGAAGGCCTAAAACAGGATGACTAATAGAGGTGAAATATATGTATAAAGTTGGAGATAAAATCGTATATCCTATGCATGGCGTGGGAAATATCGACGGGATTGAGAAAAAAACTGTACTCGGCAAAAAAGCTGATTACTATATAATCTCAATCATAAACAGTAAAATGAAAGTTATGATTCCTGTAACCAATGCTGATAATATCGGCATCAGGGCCATTATTCAGAAAAAAGAAATAAAGAAAGTACTGGCTGTATTGTCTAAAGATGAGAACAGTTCAGTTGATGACTGGAAGGAAAGGTATCAGAATAACATTGATAAAATAAAAAGCGGTTCTATCTATGAAGTTGCTGAAGTAGCCAGGGATCTTTTCAGAAGAGGAAGCACCAAGGAATTATCAATTATGGAAAGAAAGCTTTATGAAAATGCATATCAATTAGTGACACATGAAATAGCGCTGGCTAAAGATATAAATATCGAAGATGCGGGTAATATTGTTTCTGAAGCCCTTTCAACGATTACGCCCAACGCATAGGAGTTTTTTATGATTAATATTTTCAGGGCATTTTTTATTTTATCATCTGTATTTTTTTCAGCAATTTTCTACATCAATTCTTCTTTAATCAGTATTTTAATATCCGGAGCAGCTGGCGGAATTATTGCACTCATACTTATAATTGTTATAGAATATATTTCTCATGCATTCCCTCCACGGCCGACTGTAGCTGCTATTGTCGGATTATTTATCGGTCTTGGAATAGGTGTTATGCTCAATCTTGCCTATTCAACTCTTTCATCAGATGTTTTAATAGCCTATGGTTTTATATTTAAGCCATTAATTTATCATGTTTCCAGTTTTGCTGTAATGCTTTTTTTTGTTATTAACAATGAAGAAATAACTTTCCTTGATAAAATCGCTTTGAAAAAAACGGATTTTAAAGACGGCGGCATTTCATATAAAATACTTGATACCAGCGTTATTATTGATGGAAGAATTTCAGACATCTGCGATACGGGATTTCTTGAAGGAATTTTTGTTATACCGAATTTTGTTCTAAATGAGCTTCAGATGATTGCAGATTCAGCAGATGCGATAAAAAGAAACCGCGGACGCAGAGGCCTTGATATTTTAAACAAGATGCAGAAGGATCAGGCTGTAATGGTTAAAATTTCAGATATGGATTTTCCTGAAATCCATGAGGTTGATGCAAAGCTTGTGAAACTTGCCAAAGTTATGAATGCGAAAATAATGACTAACGATTTTAATTTGAACAAGGTTGCCGAATTCCAGGGGGTATCTGTTCTGAACATTAATCTGCTTTCTAATTCTCTTAAGCCTATTGTACTTCCGGGAGAAGATATGAAGGTACTGCTTCTTAAGGAGGGCAAGGATTCGGATCAGGCAATCGGCTATCTTGATGACGGGACAATGGTTGTTGTTGAAAACGGCAGGAAAAAAATAAACGAAGAGGTTGATGTTCTGGTAACGTCAGTTCTTCAGACCACTGCAGGAAGAATGATTTTTACCAGATTAAAATAATGTCTATAAGACCGAATGTACTGGCTATTTTCGGCAGCCCTCGAAAACAAGGGATATCTTCTTCTATACATGATAAATTTTTAGAAGCTTTTAATGGCGATATTGAAGTAACTAAAATTTTTGTATATGAAGAAAATATCCTCCCATGCAATGCCTGCGGTATCTGCACGAATGATGAAAAATGTCCTATCAATGATTCAATGCAGAAAATTTACGGGCTTATAAAATCTGCGGATTTAATTTCAATTTCATCCCCATTATATTTTTCTTCTCTTCCCGGACAGCTTAAAAATCTTATTGACCGCTGCGAGATTTTCTGGAATAATAGGATTGATAATAAAAGAAGATTCGGCATTTTCATATCATCAGCCGGTAATAGCGGATATAAGAATATGTTTGTTCCATCTGTAACAGTTATCCGTCACTTTTTTAAAACTGTTGAAGCATCGTTTATTGAAGATGATTTTATTTTATTTCCCGGAACAGATCCTATTGAAAAAGTTCCAGCTGATATATTAAAAAAAGCTTTATATTATGGTGCGATATATCTTGATAAATTGAGGGATGTACAAAAAGCCCCCTAAATCCCCCGGAGGGGGACTTTAAATTTATTAAAAATTTTTAAGTTATTGTTTTACTGGAGTTAAGCCCTCCTGACGGTTTGGAGGAATTTATCTCAAAAGGAATCTGATAAAAAATATGAAACTTATGGCTGAAATAATAATTGCAATGAAGAAGGGAGACCTTCCAAAGGCAGTTGATGAAATTTACGGGCACAGTTTTGAAATACACAGCCTTAAACTCATAGAACGGGCAATAAATGATATTCATGAAGAAGAGAAATATTCTTTTTCAATTTTCTATCCGGGTATGGATTTACTTGCAGGGTTTCTGGAGAAAATCAATTCCAATGACAGGTACAGAATTATTTCAGTTGTCAATACTCTTGAAGAGAATATTAAGGGCGGGCTTATTTCTGTGTGCGGCAGAAGAAAAATAGAAACAGAAAGTGATTTCGAGCTGGAAGTTCTTGGCGCAGCAAATTTAATACAGGAAAAAGTTGCACTCGGACTTGGAGCTGTTTATACATCCATATCGAAATCCGTGTGCCTTGTTTCTGCTGTAAAAGTTCAGTCCGATTTTGACAGAAGAATTATCATGTCAAATTATGCTGCAGCAGAAAAGGATTCAGTAATTTTAAATTTCATATTCTCCATGAATGGTTATCCTCTGGTTGTAAAATACAGCCAGATTGAAGATTTTATCAAATTTATCCAGTCAGTTGAGAACAATTTTTCAGCGATACGTTTAATGGATATAACCGAGCGTGATATACAGCCTGTCAGCATGATTCAGTCTGAAGTCAAGCTGCCGTTTTTGTCGCGCGACCTTGATGAAATTCCTCTATATATACTGATGATTATAAACAGGCTTGTTTCATCAGGAATGGATTCAACTGAAAAACTTTCTCCATCCGAAACAGCTATCGGGATTATCGGTCTTGATATGAGTTCACTTCGATTGACTACACTTCTTAAAAAATCAGGATTTTCAAGGATTCTCGGGTATGATGTTAATGAGAAGCTGACTCTGTCATTTGAAAATCTTTCAGGTCTTGCAACAACCACGGAAAATATTTTCAGCAATTCGGATATAGTAATTCTGCTAACTGACAAATTTGATCATTCTGATTACAAGAAAATACGTCCTGGCCAGTTTATTATTTCATTTCTTGATGATAAAGATGTTGATATGCACTCAGTAAAGGAAAGAGGAGTTCGGGAGTTTATAAGGGGTGATTTAAATAATCTTGCAAATCTTTTCCCGGGAATTTTAAGAGCGCTTGTGGATTCAGGAACGAAAAATCTTGATGATATTAAAATAATAAAGCTTGCTTCAATGCTTTATAAAGAGCTGAAATCTGATTACAGGTTTCCTGAAATATTCAACGGGATTCACGGAAAAGTATATTCAGCTGTTACAGGGAATCCTTTTGCAAGCGAATAGTTTCTGCTGAATTAAAAAGTGTAATCTCCGCGCTGTGTACCTTCATAATCCTCTATTTCAACTTCATCGATTCTGCCGAAAAAAGTATGCCCTGATGGATTAATTTTTATTTTATCAATGAATTCATTTACCAGTTTCATATCGTCTGTCATGAGTATCAGCTGCACTGTGTTATCCGGAAGATTAGTAGCAGATCCATTTATCTTCATTTGTCTGGCATAGACGCTGCAGTATTTTCTGCAGTACACTCCCTGAACATGGCCTTTCAGTATTAATTTCTTTGGCATTGCATTAATTCAATAAATCAAGTATAAGTTTATTGGGGTCATCAGTATACCTCAGGCTGATCTTCATCTGTATATTTTTTGCTTTTACCGTTGAATTCGTTTTTCTCGAGAAATGCGTCGAATGCTTCTTTCATCGGTTTTGTGATTGCTGATTTTGGGAAGTTGAATTTTTTGTCGAATTTTGAACAGTATATTCTGAGTAAATATCCTCCTGAACCTGTACCTGAGAATCTTGCCTTGATGCTGTTGCCTTCACTGAAATTTAAAACCCATGCAATATCTTTTGATGCTGTAATTCCTGTTTCAGGATGAATATAGTCGCTTGAACCTGCTTTTTCGAGAATAAGGCTGCCGAATTTTTTCCCCACTGAATTAGAAGAAGAATTCAGAATTTCAGTGAGAATGTCCCGTGCTTTCAAAGAAGCTCCTGAAACTTCACCTCTTGTGAAATATACTCTTCCAAAATCTTTCCATACATCTTCCATCAGCTCTCTTGCAGTTTTGCCTGTTTCCAGAATTATTTTAAGAAGAAAAACCGTTGAAAAAATTCCGTCTTTTTCCCTGATATACGGATTTCCAACACCGTTGCTTTCCTCAACACCCCAGTTGCCGAGTTCAGCGATCCATTTGAAACCTGTTGGCGTTTCAACGGTTTTTACTTTTCTTGCCGGAAATTTTTTTATAAGAAAATCCTCCATGTGGTCAATCTGGTCTGCAGTTACAGCTGATCTGCAGAAAAACATTGTTTCCTTGAAAAGTTTTTCTATATTTATGAGGGAAGAATATTTTGCAAACAGGGCAAACTCATCCGCAGATTCAATAAAGAATCCCTTTCCTCCATCGAGTCTTCTGTCAACATCTGAATCCCATGCAGAAACAATATCGTAATTCATTGTTGAATTTAGTTTTATAAGTTCCGGTATATAGCTGAAGTCCGGTTCAGGATGCATTGGTTCCATATTATCATTATATCCGCCTAAATCCTCGCGCGGTTCTTCCCTGAGAATTTCTGAATCAAGATTTAATCTGTTAATAAAAACTTCTCTTGCAAACGGACCTGCTGCACCGTGCATTCCATCAAAAACAGCTTTCATTTTTGTTTTTTCAATTTTAACGCGCATATCTGAAAAATCGAAAATCTGATCAAGTAAATCTGTATAAAGTTTAACAGCATTAAAATACTCAATCAGGCCGTCTTTTACTGCATCGTTGAAATCTGCTGTAGTAATTTCTGTAACTTTATTTTGAAGCTCAGTAATTCTGGATGTAGTGTTTTCAAGAGCAGGCGAGCCGTCTGCCATGTTAATTTTGATTCCGACATCGGTAAATGGATTATGGCTTGCTGTTAATATAACTCCGCCTGCAGCTTTATAAAATCTGATTGCATGCGACATGGCAGGCGTGCTTGCAAGACCGTTATCCGCAATCATAACTTTGAAGCCGGATGCACAGAGAATTGATGCTAATATTTTGATTCGATGAGGGTTGCCTTTTCTCGGGTCTCCGCCTAAAATAATTGTTCTATTGTTTTCAGCAATTTTATTTGAGTCTGTCAATTCCCTGAAAAAGTTTGCTAAGCCCTGGGCAAACTGTTCAAGGTAAAGAGGTTCATTATAAATTTCCTGTTTTTCTCTAAGGCCGGATGTTCCCATCTTGTTAATTGCATGAGGCTTATGGATTTGTATTTTTTTAATATTCATGGCAATTCACGTTCCTGAAATTTTTTTATCTATATCAGAGGATTGAAATTTTATCACATTTCAAAAATAAAGCAACTGTTTTTTGTAATATTTTAAATTGACATAATGTATTTATCAGGATCAGGATGACAGTATGGTTATTCACTGATTTTTTATTGAATTAAACTGTTTTAATGGAACACTTGCTGTTATACACCCCTGGGTGCAAGACCCGCGAAAGCGGGATTCTTATAGTATATATTTAAAAAGGCCGCTTAAAGATTATGTATAAAATAACAGTATTATTTTTTATTATGTTAATATCAGCATCATGCACTTCATCAAAATTCTACATTAGTGAAAGAAAAGAGGGATTCAGCAAAAACATTCTAAGAGTTTTTATTAGAAATCAGATTCCTGAAGAAATGGACTATGTCAGAGCTGCAAAGGAATTTCCTGAGTTGTCAAAACAGGCTGCAGATAAAAGAGCAGTGCTTCTAATTTTTTCAAAAATATTCTATGATGCGCCGAATTTTACAGCATTTGATGATCTGCAGAATGAAGTTAAGATTTCACTTGATACAGGCAAAAGAATTAATGATGAATGCAATGAATATTACTGCGAGGCTGTTTTTGATTATGATATTACAGCTCTTATTGCAAAGCTTGATAAATTCTGGAAACAGACAAATTGAAAGCACTCATAACAGGCGACGGAACCTATACCATATACTCGGAAATTTTCAGCGAATCCATGCATTCCGATTCAGGTGCTTATGAGGAAGCACTGCTCAAACATGTGAGGCCTTCCTGCGTTTTTGATAATAATAAAACTTCCATCAGGGTGCTTGATGTGGGTTTCGGAATGGGCTATAATACCCTTGCATTAATTCATGAAGCAGCAGGCATGAACAGAAAAATAAAAATTGAAGCAGTGTGTCTTGAATACGACAATACGTATATTGACATTTTATCCCGGGTAAAATTTGAAGATGGCAGAGATGAAATCTATTCAAAAATTTTAGAAGCTTTTTCAAACGGGCAGTTCAAATCTGAAATGCTTGATATCAGACTGATGTTTGGTGATGCCCGCGATAATATTAAAAATCTCTCCGGAGAATTTGACGTAGTATTTCACGATCCGTTTTCTCCGGTAAAAAATCCGGAGCTATGGACTGTTGAATTTTTTCTGGAGGAATACCGTCTGTTATCTGCGGATGGAATTATTACTACATATTCAAGCTCAACCAAAATACGCAGAGCAATGATTGAAGCTGGCCTGATAGTTGGAAGAGGGCCTTCTGTTGGAAGAAAAAAAGAAGGAACACTTGCCGCGAAAAAAGAATTCACCGCAATGCTTTCTTCTGATGAAATACAGAAAATAATGAATAATCCGGAAGCACTGCCATATAGAGATCCGGGATTTGCTTTGACGAGAGATGAAATTGGTGAGAGAAGGAAATAATTTTTCCTTGCTGTTTTTTAATATTAATTTCAATTGGATCATATAAGAAACAGAGGTAAATATGATTCAAGAAGATATAGATATAAAACGCTGCGGTAGCGGCTGGCTTAAAATTGTTAAAGATATTTACATTGTTTCTCTAAAAGGAAGCGATTATGAAATGGGATTGCAATACGGCAGTCTTTTAAAGAAAGAATGTGAAAACGGAGCCATTTCATTTTTTTCAAAATTTACAGAATTAACAATTAAACATTCAAAATTCGGACACCCTGCAATTCTGAGGAAAACCGCACTTAAATATCTTGAATTAAAATTTAAAAAACCTCTGCTGAAATTAATTAAAGATGATGAAATACAGTTTTTTATGGGAATGTCTGAGGCGCTCGGGCATAGTAAAAAGTATACAAGAGACAATCTTATTTTAACAGATTTTTTCATGTCGCTCCCTGCATTTAATTTTGGCGGGAAAAAAGAATTCATGCGCCTTGCAAATGTTTTAGGATGCACCAGCTTCGGCGCTTCACCTGCAGTGACTAAAAACAATCATACAATAAGCGGACATAATAAAGATTTTGCTGCAATGGAGTACTGGGATAAATTCCAGGTAGCAGCATTTTACCATCCTGAGAATGGTTTCAGATACATGAATTTGTCCGGAGCCGGTATTCCCATTTCTTCCACAGTAAGCATGAACGAGCATGGTCTGTGTATCAGCGGTCATGTGATAATTACAAGTGATCCAAAATTTAAAGGCATTCCGATTTTTTTAATTGGTGACAGGATAATGAAGCACTGCAGGGATACGAAATCTGCAGTAGCGGAACTTTCAAGGCTCAATACTCCAACAGGCTGGAAAATACATATTATAGATAAAAAGGGCATTCATGCTGTTGTGGAAATTACAGCCACACAAAATGAGCATTACTTTATAAAAGATTTAAGCGGTTGCGCCAATGTATTTAAATCCGGAAAAGCAAAGGAAGTTGAAATGAACATCAACCAGTCCATGATGAATAATTATGAAGCCAGGCAGGACCGTGTTGAAGAACTTCTTAATAATTTTTCCGGTAAAATTACTCCAGAAACCGGAGTTAAGATTCTCGGTGACAGGTTTGATATATTTACAAAAACGGAAAGACCGGTTGGCAATGTAATCGGGCAGATGACAAATTTAAATTCAATTATATTTGATCATACAGATATGAAATTCTGGGTTGCTTCCGGTAGGGCCCCTGTATGTGATAATATTTACAGGGGTTTTAATTTTGAATGCGGTTTTACAGGGAATTTTAAAAAACTTCCCAAAGACATAAAAGGCACGTATAATAAATCAAAGCTGAATGAGAGTGTACGTGAATGCATTTATGCAAACAATTCTCATTTACTTGATTTTGATATTAATAAGGCTGTAACACATATTGCTGTTGCAGAAAAATTAATACCCAATGAAGTAATATATCCAATATTAAAAGGATTGCTTCTGCTGCAGTTGAAAAAATATAGTTATGCTCTGAAATCTTTTGAACGGGCTATCGGGCTTAAACATGAACCGAATAAAGCACACATTATGCTTTTATGGACCGCAAGAACTTATGATCTTCTTGGAAATAGAGATAAGGCTGTAAATTTTTACAGAATTGTTTCTAAATCTGACGGCGTATTTATTCCTATTAAAAAGGCTGCATTGAAAGGCATAAAGAAAAAATACAGCAGCAGAAGTTTAAAAACGTTGCCTGTTGATTTCTGGTTGGGAGATACTCTTGAATATTAGAAAAAAATTTTTATAAAATATCATCAAGTTCTTCTAACATGGATTTCTTGCTATCAGTTTCTTTTTTTATATTTTCAGGAGATTTTTCTGCAGTTTTGTTTTTATCCTGAATTTTTTTCTCATTCAAATTCTTTTCTTCTTCTGTGAATTCTGTTCCGCCTGCTAAATCTCCATCAAAACTCAGTCTATAAGAAAATGCCGAGCAGAAGTTGAAAATAGTATTTAAAACTTCAAATAGTTTCATGCCGGATATTTTCTTTACACCTTCAATTTCCTCCATAAATTCAAGAACATCCTGGGGGTTTGTGATATATTGAGGAATTTTACTGTTCATATCTTCAATGAGAATTTTAAATTCAGTTAATATTTTATCCATAAATAATTGAACGGTTATTCTGGCATCCCTTCCAATTGAATATTTCTTTTTTGAAAGAGATTCAAGTCTTTTAGTATATTCAATATACTGTGTATTGCCGACTGGTTTCTGCTCTCTTGATTTTTCATATAACGAAACAGTTTCAACATAACTCTTGAAGCCTTCATTGCATTTGCGCATTTCATCAAACAGCATATTCATGTTTGCTCTGAAATCATTTTTCCGATTTTGTCCAAACTCTGTATTAAATTGAATTTTTGAAGTAGTCAGAACAAAAGAATATTCTGAATCAAATTCCCTGAATAGCAGATATGTGGTGAGTATTTTATCGTTATCATTAAAAGCGGCAAAAAGTCCATCTTTGTCATATTGGATTCTCAGTTTATGCATGTCAAGATCAGACATAAGCTGTAAGCCGGATTTTATATTATCCGGAAGGTCTTTATCAGTATTTAGAGGATCAGTTTTGGCATCTGCATCTTCTTCAATCTGTTTTATTTCCTCTTCTGTTCTTTTAATAAATTTTCTTCTTCCAGGTTTCTCTGTATCCTTGATATCAAGAATTTTTTCAATCACAGGATCATTCTCTGCATACATTTTTCCCGCATAATAGCAGAATAGCCAGTGGAGTCTCGGGTATAATTTATCAAAAATATTGAATAAATCATTCCGGGTTTTTCTTATAGAGGATGATTTTATGGATTTGTCTGTCTTGGATAATATTTCCGCTGCTTTATCAAAACCGTTTAGAATGGTTACCTGATATGGATAAAGAACATATAATTTTCTATATAATATCAGAACATATTCTTTCAGGCTGATTGTTTTAACCGGGATTCCTGTAAAGTTCAAATAATCATCGAGAAGCCTGTCGAACAGGGGAATATCATAGATATTGGACATCATTTGCATGGTTTCATAATAAATCAGAGAGTATCTATCAAGCTGATCTGTTATTTTAGTGCTTACAACCGGGTTTCGTTTGAAAATTTCAATAAATATAATTTGAATCGACATTAAGGAAGACGCATACGATAATTTTATTTTGCTGAAAAATTTATAATTAAAATAAATACCATTGAATTGGGTTACTCCCAGGTACCATAACTTAAACCTTATTCTGAAATCAGACATGAAATTCGAGTATCTTGTTATTTCGGGAATGTTGTTTGTGCGTACATTTTGCTGCTGTTTTTGCGGTGCGGACTTGTATTTTTCAGCGGATCTTTTCTGTTTTTCTTCAAGCTGTTTTTTAAATTGCTGCTGTTTTTTCCTGTCTAAGACCGCATATTTTTTTTCAGACTTTTCATCAATTACTTTTCCCCCCGCATCAATGAATTTATTTAAAAGTTCTTTGCGTGACTTGTCATCAATATTGTTGACACCGATGCGTTCTTTTGTTTTTTCTACTTTCTTTTCCATATTGATCCGCATGAAGCAATTTTCAAATTTCTAAAATTTGTATTGAATTTTTTCAGGATATATTAAATTAATAATTATTGCCGTGAATGTCAATCTATATTTAAATTTTAAAAACATTGAGGAATAAATGAGTCTTATTTTAGCTGTGGATGATGATAAAAATCTGCTTAAGCTTCTTACCAAGCAAATTGAAGTAATCGGACATAAGACAATTACTGCTTCATCCGGGAGTGACGGTATTGAGTTTGCAAGAACCGGAAACCCGGATTTGATTTTGCTTGATATCATGATGCCGGATATAAATGGATTTGAAGTTATTAAAAGAATTAAAAAAGATGAAGTTATAAAAAATATTCCAATAATCATGCTTACTTCAAAAACAGGCAAAGAATATGTTATTGAAGCGATGAGGCAGGGGGTTCTGGATTATATTGTTAAACCATACAATTTTACAAATCTATCAAAAAAAATAGAATCCGCAATAAAGCAGGGCAGCGCAGTTAAAACAAGAGTGGAGATAAACAGAACAGAATTTATTCTTATCACAAGAGATGGAGGTGTAACCTCAATGGCCTTTCTTTCAAATTTATCTAATCCTGATCTGATTGCAGATGCAAAAAAATTGATTCATACATCTTTTTTGAAATTGATTAAAAATGACATAAAACTGATTGATCTCAGAGGCCTGATTGAATTTAAAGCAAGTGACATAAATATTCTTATTGGCATAATTTCTCTTTTCGGTTCTGAAGAAATACATCTTGTTGCAGGAAAACATTATGGAGAGCTTGTATCAGCTTCGAACATTGAGGAAAGAGTCAGGCTATATATTTCATTCGGTGATTTTGAAGTGTTTATAAATCAGAAATAACCTTGTTTTTTAAATTATACAGTTCAATGATTATTTCATCAAGCATTTTACTATAATCCGCGTTTTGCATTGTTGATGAAAGATTTTCCATGCTGGAAAGAACCTTTGCAACACTATTGAAACCATAGGTTAATGTACTTCCTTTTAATTTATGACTGTACTGTTCTATCGCTTTTAAATCATTTCCTGATACAGCTTTTTTCAGGGGATCGATATATTCATCAATAGTCTGGAAAAAATCCAGAGTCAGTTCTTTTAAATTTTCAACTGTTATTCCCATAATATCAGCAGATTGCTTTAAGTCAGAAATTGCATCTGAATTTTTTTCTACCGCATTAACTTTTTCAGCAGGCTGAGCATCGGAATAAATTAGATATTTTGAAAGAATTTTTATTATGGAATTTCTGGAAATCGGTTTTGAAATATAATCAGAGAATCCCATTGAAATAATTTCATCTCTGTCGCCAATCAGCGCTTTAGCAGTAAGTGCTATTACCGGAACTTCACTTTGATGATTTTCTGTTTCATAATTTCTGATTAAACCAAGGGACTCTAGCCCTCCAAGAAGGGGCATATTTATATCCATCAAAACAATATCATAATTATTCTCTGTATATTTTATAAATGCCTCTTCTCCGTTTTGTGTCAGGTCAACTTCAAGTCCGAGATCTGTAAGAATAATATTTAAAAGTTTCTGATTATTGGGATTATCTTCTGCTGCAAGAGCTCTTCCTTTAAATTTAATAAATTGAGAATCTTCACTTTTTATTTTAACGGTCTCAAAAAGAAAAAGTTCGTTTATAGCTTTATAAATTTTTAATCCAGTGACAGGTTTTGTAATAAAAGTCAGCACTGATTCCCGGAATTTGAATTTTTCAATTTCATTATAGAAATTCAGAATATTAATAACTGGAATATTTAATTTTTCTATAGTTTCAATTTCTTTTAAAATATTTTCAGAAGAGTTTATAATAATTAATTCCGGATTTTCATTAATATCATTCACAATAATGTTTTTTGTTTTTATATATTTAAGAATAATTTCTTTTTCAGGTCCGGGTTCAGATATTAGAAATATTTTTATCCCGCAGTTTTTTTCATTATACAGAAAATTCTCCCCGGAATATTCAAATTCAAGAATGAATGAAAAAGATGATCCTTTATCTTTAATGCTGTCTATAGAGAGAATTCCTCCCATTTTCTGAACAAGACTGTTGGATATGGCAAGCCCCAGTCCTGTACCGCCGTATTTTCTTGTAGTTGATGAATCACCCTGCGTAAATGCTTCAAATATGATTTCTTTTTTATCATCCGGAATGCCAATTCCCGTGTCAGTAACAGAAATTTTTAACTGAATTTTTCCGTTCTGCTTATTTTTTAATAAAACTAAAACCTGGACAAAGCCATTAGACGGGGTAAATTTAACGGCATTTCCAATCAGATTTATTAAAATCTGATTGAGTCTTAATGGATCTCCTTTGACAGAAACAGGAATTTCCGGATCTATAAAAACCGTGTAGATTATTTTTTTTTCACAAGCCGAAGCACCGAAAAGCTCAATTGCCTTTTCAAAAATTTCATGGGGGTTGAAGTCTATAATTTCAAGGTCAAGTTTTCCTTTCTCAATTTTTGAAATATCAAGAATATCATTGATTAGTCCCAGCAGATTTGCAGCGCTTTCCCTGATTAATGAAATATATTCAACCTGATCATAATCATTCAGTTTCTTCTCAAGAATTTCAGAAAAACCGATTATACTGTTGAGAGGAGTTCTTATTTCGTGGCTCATGTTAGCAAGAAATTCTGTTTTGGCAAAATTTGCTTTTTCTGCATCTTCTTTTGCGTTTTTTAAATCCTGCTCTGCAATTATTCTAACAGCAATATCATTAAAAGTAATTACAGCTCCTATCACTGAATTTTTTTCAATAATAGGATTTATGATAAATTCAACCGGTATTTCCATGGAATTTTTTAATTTAAATATTGCATGCAGATAGTGACGGCTTTTTCCGTCTCCCAGAGTTATCAATGCGGGATTTTCTTCAGTTGAGAATTCAATTCCATCGGATTTAAAATACTTAAAAATATTATAATCGTATTCACCGATTATTTCCTCCTGCTTCTGTCCCAGAAGAAGAGCTGCAATTGGATTTACAAATGTTATCATTCTTCTGGAATTTATGCCAAAGATTCCTTCGCCTGCGGATTCAAGAATCATTTCTTTCTGCCGGTTGATTCTTTCAAGAGCAGCTTCAATCTGTTTTCTGTCTGTAATATCCCTTATATTTAAAACAAATCCTGTAGAGCCTGCATCTTGTAGGTGGTTTGTGCCGGATGTTTCCATGTAAACGTATTCGCCGCTTGAATGCTGAAACTGAAATTCTGAAAGAAAAGTATCTTCATTTTTTTTTAATGTTTTATTGAATAAATTTCTGAATGAATCAACGTCAAGCTTGTGGATGAAAGAATATATATTTTTATTAAAAGCTTCAGATGGTGTGTATCCCAGAATTTTTTCTAATGAATCGCTTGCGAATTTAATAATACCTGTCCCATCAAGGATAAGTATAATATCTGAAGATTCTTTTACGAGGTTTTTAAATTTTCTTTCATTATTGATAATCTGATCAATGGCAGCTTTTCTTTCTGAAAGATCTATAACTGAAATCCATATATAATCAGTTTTACCTGAAAATGATACCGGGAGAAAATCATATTTAAGCCAGTATTCCTGGTTGTTTATTTTTTCTATAACATCGATATTATTTTTATTCTCAAGATTGCCGGAAAATGATTCTTCAATATTTAATTTAAAATCTTTTGAAATAAATTTAAAAATAGAAATGCCAAGTTTAAGCGGGCTGTTTATAATAGAAGAGAATAGTTCATCAGCATGCCTGTTGAATAAAACAATATTTAAATCCCTATTAATCAGAATCAGGGCTGCAGGAATATTATCAACAGCGCTTTTATAAATCAGGGGATCTATCAGTTTAATTCTCCCTAAAAAATTATTTGCCTATGCAGAATCTGCTGAATATTGAATTTAAAACATCATCCGGAAGGATTTCTCCGGTTATTTCTCCAAGCGATTCTATCATAGCCTGTATTTCAAAAGCAACAATTTCTTTCGGATGATTATCTGTTATGAGCTCATTTATTACATGGGATATTTTCAGGGATTTTTCAAGAATATTTATGATTCTCACATCAGCAGCAAAAGAATTTTTATAATCTGCAAATTCCTCGCTTAGAATATCTGTTATTGATTTTTCAAGATCATTCAGGCCCGTTCCTGCTTTTGCTGAAAACAAAATGGAAATCCCGTTCAGTCTCTTTTGTATATCTGTAATTTTTTCTTTTTCAGCAATATCAGTTTTATTAATAATGTAAATAATTTTTTTTCCGCTGATTTTATCAATAATTTCTTCATCTTCAGGCAATAAACCCTGTGACCCGTCTATTACCATAAAAATTATACCTGCAGAATCAATATTTTTTCTGCTTCGTTCAATTCCGAGTCTTTCGAGCTCATCTCCGGGAATGCCGATCCCTGCAGTGTCAATCAGATTGATATGAATGCCGCTGATCTGAACTGTTTCTCTAATTATGTCGCGCGTTGTGCCCGGAATATCAGACACTATAGCCCTTTCCTGGTTCAGAATAAGATTCAGAATGCTCGATTTTCCTGTATTGGGTCTTCCTGCTATTGCAGCATCAATTCCGTTTGAGATTTTTTCACCAATACGGCATCTTGTAATGAGAGCTTTTATTTCATTTGATAAAACTTCTATCTGGGAAAGTGCTTCCTCGCGGGAAACAAATTCTATATCTTCTTCAGAGAAATCAATGGCTGATTCGATATCTGCTTTGAGAAGAATAAGTTTTTCCCTGAGAAGCTGAATAATTTTTCTGAGAGATCCATGCATCTGATCAATTGATATGTCTATCTCCCAATCGCTTTTTGCCAGTATTAAATGGTTTATTGCTTCAGCTTCAGTGAGATCAATTTTACCGTTAAGGAAAGCCCGCTTGCTGAATTCGCCTGGTGCGGCCATTTGCAATCCGTTTTGAACAAGGAGGCTTAAAATTTTCGATGATACAAGGCGGTTGCCATGGCAGAATATTTCCACCATGTCTTCGCCTGTAAAACTTGAGGGGGCTTTGAAATAAATTAAAATTACATCATCAATAATGCGGCCGCTTTCGATTATTGAACCGTAAGCGGCGTACCGCGGGGAGATTCTGTCAGGTGCCGAAAATATCGCTTTCGCTGCAATTATAGATTCGGCTCCGCTTGTTCTTATTACTGCTATTGTTGAATTGACCGGCGGTGTCGAAAGTGCGCAGATCGTTTTTTCTAACATATTATTTACTGTTTTGCAGCCGGCGAAATTTTAACCTTGCGGTAAATTCCCTGTCCTTCGCTTTTTGTTATAACCCTGTCATCATTCTGCAGAGTCAGATGGATGAGCCTTCTTTCAAACGGATTCATTGGTTCAAGAGTAAAAGGTTTACCGGACTTTATCACCTTGAACGCAGCATCGCGGGATATTTTTTTCAGGGCTTTTTCCCTTTTTGTTCTGTATGATTCGATATCCAGAATTATTTTTTTCTCTGTTCCGGTTTTCTGGCTCACAATCAGATTAACCATGAATTGAATTGCTTCCAGAGTGCGTCCCTGTTTACCGATTAAAAGCCCTGAACTGTTTTTGCTTTCAATTTCTATATAAACTTTTTCATCGCTTTCCTTGAGATCTTTAATGCCTGCATCCATCTCCATTCTTGTGAGAATATCCACAAGAACCTGCTTTGCTGTATCGCCTACGTTTTCTTTATCTTCATTGAAATATATTCTCACTTTAGCCGGACGTGAAACACCAAGACCGAAAATTCCGCTTTTCCCCTGATCAATGATTTCTACTCTTATTTTAGTTGTATCTCTAATACCGAGTTCAGCAAGCATTTTCTTTGTTGCTTCATCCGGTGTTCTTCCTTCTGCTTCAAATACTTTCATATATACCTCCTTTCATGAATATTCATAAATGTTATTGTGCAGCTTTTTTCTTGTTTCCGATATGATTGGCAATTACCTGCTGGAGTATCTGGAAAATATTCTGCAAAGCCCAGTAAAGAACAAGACCTGAAGGCATAGTCCAGAAAGCAAAAAGCAGAACAACCGGCAGAACCATCATCATTATTTTCTGCTGCTGGCCTCCTGCATCAACTGATGTAAGCTTCTGCTGTATAAATGTGGTTGCTACCATGACAAGAGGCAGAATCTGTATTGTGAATCCGGAAATAGTTGCAACTGTATCGGGCATTGACATGTCTTTCATCCAGAAAATGAAAGGCGCATTCCATAAATCAAGCGAATTTGCAAGCGCGCTGTAAAGTGCAATAAAGAACGGCATCTGCACGATCATCGGCAGGCAACCGCCCATAGGATTATATTTGTTTTCTTTAAAAAATTCCATTGTCTTCTGGTTGAGAATTTCAGGTTTGTCTTTATATTTTTCTTTAAGAGCATTAAGCTTGGGTGTAAGCTCACTCATCCTTTTCATTTCTTTTGTGGATTTCAAGGTGAGCGGAGTGAATATAAGTTTTGTTAAAATTGAAAATACTATCAGCGACCATCCGAAATTCCCGATGAATTTATTGATCCACATCAGAGACCAGATAACTGCATACCTGATAGGTTCAATCAGTGAATTTATATCTGCAGCTTCTACAATTGAGCTGTCAACAAGTGCAAGAGCATCTTTATCTTTTTCGCCGAGATAAATTTTAAAGTTTTTTGAAATTTCTTTTCCTGCTTCAAGATTATCCATTTTAACAGAAAATCCGGTTCTGTTTCCGGGTTTGGTTTCTATATTATTCGATAAAATTGCAGATCCTGTAAAGCCTTCAGGTATCATTATAAGAAGAAAATATCTGCCCATAATTCCGGCCCAGCCGACATTTCCGTTTTCTTTTTTCATGTCAGCTGCTTTCGAGAAAAATCCGCCGCCTTTTGTATCAGTTTTGAAGCTTCCATTAAGCTGGTATGTGCTGCTCATGTTATTGTAGCTGTTGCTGAAATCCAAAGACGGACCGACTGAATCTCCAGGAGAAAAAATCAAAGATGAATCTCTGAATTGAACTGTATTTTTTCCTGTGTTTTTAAATTTGTAGGAAATTTTAATCTCAGAGCCGGTTTTTGGAAATGTATATTTTTTTTCAACATAAAGCGGATTTCCGGCATAGTTAATAACAGCAGAGAATTTAACTCCGTCATCTGTTTTTACATGAGTCCACAGAGTGGAATCAAGAGATCCGCCATTCATGAATTCGTATTCATCAAAATGAACAGCAAAATCAAGAACGCCGCTTGTACCGATTTTGTTTTTTTCAATAACAAGTTCTATATTTTTTTTGGTGTCTGTTTTGTTTATGTGGGTATAAGAAGCGCTTTTAATTGCAGCCCCTTTGTTTGTGAAAACAAAATTGAATTTAGCGGTTTTAAATACTATGTTTTCCTCTTTGGCTGCATTGGCATTGATTATCGGATCAGCCATTTTTATATCAACAGGTTTTGCCTGCCGGGTTTCTGTTTTTGTCTGGGTTTGTGTTTGAGTTTGAACCGGCTGAACCGGTTTATTCTGTTCAGGCGGGAATAGCAAATACCATCCAAGCCAGATAGATCCAGTAAGCAGTATAGCAAAAATTGCATTTTTTTCCATTTTTCCCTCTCAGCGGATTATAATATCAGATTATAGAAATTAAAAATTATTAACATCCTGCATGAAGGTTAAATAATATTGCGGGGAAGATGAATGAAGATAATCTACTTGATAAAACGGAAATTTTCCGGCACCGGATCAAATCCGCCTGGATTGAACGGATTGCATCTGATAATTCTTTCAATGGTTAAAAATATGCCTTTTATAAAACCATATCTTTTAAAAGATTCAATTGAATATGTTGAACAGGAAGGATAAAATCTGCATGATTTAGGCAAATATGGTGATATGATCATTT
>CAZGWD010000038.1:0-21708 GCA_964529415.1 uncultured Leptospirales bacterium
CATGTTTTTCCTGAAATGCAGACCTTCAGCATGAGAGCTTTTTTTTATGTGAAAAAACTTTTAAAGACAAGATCGTATGATATTATACATGATGTGAATTCAATCGGCTGGGGACTCATTCCAATGAAGGGTTTCGGCATACCGATTATTACAACAATACACCATCCGTTGACAAAGGACAGGGAAGCTGATCTGATGATGGCACCAACGCTATGGACGAAAATTGCAGTGATGCTTTTTTACCCCATTATCATGCAGAGGATTGTAATTAACAGCATTGATAAGGTTATAACATCCTTCAATGAAGGAGTGGGAGAGCTTAAAAGGGCGTTTGGGCTTAAAGAAGAAAATGTTACAGTAGTATTTAACGGAATGGATACTGATGCTTTTCAGAATACAGGCGAAAAAAGGGATTTAAACAGGATACTTTTTGTCGGCAATACAGAAGATTTTAAAAAAGGTCTGATCTATCTTTTTGAAGCCATGACGATGCTTCCTGAAAATATAAAACTTTTAATTGTGGATGACGGTCCGCCTAAAAAACTTTCAGCTGCCGCCCAGATAAAAAAATTCGGCCTTGAGGACCGTGTTGAATTTACAGGTAAGGTTGACCTTGAGGTGCTGGTCAGCCTGTACAGTAAGGCCCCTCTTGTGGTGATGTCATCGCTTTTCGAAGGGTTCGGCCTGCCTGCAGTTGAAGCAATGTCATGTAAAACCCCTGTTGTTGTTACAAGAGCAGGAGCTTTAGATGAAGTTGTTGATGATAATTGCGGAATCAAGGTTCCGATGAAAGACCCGAAAGCTCTGAGCGATGCAATCATTAAACTGCTTAATGATGCTGAGCTGAGAAGAAAAATGGGTGATAAAGGCAGGGTGCGCGCTGTTGAAAATTTTTCATGGACATCATGCGCAAAAAAAACTCTCGCTGTTTATGAATCGGTAATAAAAGAATACAGAGGCAAATTATGAAAATCTGTCTGTTGAGCTACAGGGGTAATCCTTATTGCGGAGGCCAGGGAATATATGTAATGTATCTCGCACGGGAGCTTGTGAAACTCGGTCATGAAGTACATCTGATATCCGGCCCGCCTCATCCGTTTGATGTTGAAGGCGTTATCATGCATAGAGTTGAAAATGAAAATTACTTTAATAAAAAGGATTTTATAGACCCTGAACGGCCGTTTGTAACATTTAAGCCGCTGAACTTTTACGAATTTCTCGCTTCTCAAATGGGAATATTCCCTGAAATTGAAGCGTTTTCCTTCCGGGTGTTTTACAAGCTGCGGGAGCTTTTAAAAACTCATTCGTTTGATATCATTCATGATAACCAGTGTCTCGGTTACGGATTTCTGCTGATTAAACTTTTAGGTGTTCCTTTTGTCTCAACAATACACCACCCTCTGAATATAGACAGGGCAACCTGGTTTGAGTATCCGTCGGACTTTCTGCTGAAAATAAAACGCGTACTATATTATCCGCTTCTGATGCAGAAAATTGTTTCCAATCGAATGGATAAAATACTTACTGTATCACACGATTCAGCTGTTGAAATCAGCAATGCGTTTGATATTAATCCGAATCAAATTAAAGTTGTGTACAACGGCCTTGACAGCGGAATGTTTTACCCGGTTTCCGGAATAAAAAAAATTCCAGGCAGAATTATTTTTGTTGGCAATGTTGAAGACAGGAAAAAAGGAATAATATATCTGCTTAAGGCTATGACTCTTACCAGGACAAGGGTTACGCTCACGATCGTTGACGGAGGATCTCCAAACAGAAAATATATTCCGAGATTAATTGAAAGATACAATCTGCATGACAGGGTAACTTTTACAGGAAAAATTACTATAGATGAAATGATCAGATATTATGCTGAAAGCGTGATTGCAGTAAATCCTTCACTATACGAAGGCTTCGGGTTTCCTGCTGCAGAAGCAATGGCCTGCGGCATTCCTGTGATTGCATCAACAGCAGGCGCTCTGCCTGAAGTTGTTGGTGAACATCTGAAAACAGCGTACCTTGTTCCTCCGCGTGATCCTGAAGCAATTGCTGAGGGTATTGATTATCTTTTTGATAATCCGGATAAAATGAAAAAACTTGCTATTGCAGGAAGGGAACGCGTATTGAAAATTTTCACTTGGGGAAATGCTGCAAGAGAGACAGCTGATGTGTATAAAGAGGTTATAAATGCTTACAGTTGATTTCGACAGGCTCGCTGTAAGGAAAGGCGATGCTGCTCTTGACGCAGGATGCGGTTTCGGCAGGCATTCCATGGAGTTTGTGAAAAGAGGCGCTTTGGTTTACAGCATGGACCTTGATCATGAATCTGTAAGGAAAACAAGATTTATTCTTGCTGAAATGAAAAGGAAGGATAGATCGAATAATGATTCTGAATATCTATCCCTGAATGGCAACGCAATGGGCATGCCGTTTAAAAATAATTCATTCGACCGGATAATCTGCTCTGAAGTTATGGAGCATGTATCTGATGACAGGCAGGCCTGCTCGGAACTTTTCCGTGTTTTAAAACCCGGCGGAAGAATAGCAATTACTGTTCCGACTTATTTCAGCGAACTAGTTTATGATTCTCTGACTTTCGAATATTTTTCCACACCCGGTGGTCATATCAGAAAATATACTCCGGTGCAGCTTGCAGGAATTATGAAAGATTGCGGATTTGAAATTTATGCTATAGATTTTAAACATGCTTTCCATACTATCTGGTGGATGATCAGATGCGTAGTCGGACTTCATCTTGAAAATCATCCGATGACAAAATCATATCATAAATTTCTTCATTTGGGCCTGTTGTCAAAGTTTATGCGGCGCATGGAGAATTTTTTTGATTATTTTTTTTCCAAGAGTGTTATTATATACGGATGGAAAAGGTAGTGGAGGTTATTATTTTATGATAAATATAGATTTCGGAAAAATGGGCGGCATGATACCTGCAGTAATTCAGGATTATAAATCCGGCGAAGTTCTTATGGTTGCTTTTATGGATGAGAAAACTCTTAAGCTTACTCTCGAGACAGGCAAAACATGGTTTTACAGCCGATCACGATCAAAGTACTGGATGAAGGGAGAGGAATCAGGAAATACACAGGAAGTGATGGAGGTTCTTACGGACTGCGATGCTGACACAGTTGTTGTGAAGGTTAAGCAGAATGGCCCTGCAGCCTGCCACACAGGCAACAGGAGCTGTTTTTTTGTTAAGTGGGAAAACGGGCAATGGGTTGAACATTCAAATCCCCTTTTTGATCCAAAGGAGGTTTATAAAAAATGAATAATATTTTGAAGCTTGGAATTCCAAAAGGAAGTCTTGAAAATTCAACAGTTGAACTTTTTAAAAAAGCAGGCTGGCGGATAAATATTTCTTCAAGAAGTTATTTCCCTTCAGTTGATGATGATGATTTAAACTGTAAACTGATAAGGCCTCAGGAAATGGCTAAGTATGTCGAGCGCGGCACAATAGATGTTGGAATTGCCGGACGCGACTGGGTAATGGAAAATAACTCTGATGTAATTGAAGTTTGCGAAATGGTTTATTCCAAAGTATCACGCAAACCTGCGAGATGGGTGCTTGTAGTAACCCAGGATTCAAAAGTGCAGAAACCTGAAGATCTAAATGGAGCTACAATCTCAACAGAGCTTGTTGAATTTACAAAAAGGTATTTTGCTGAAAGAAAAATTTCTGTTAATGTGGAATTCTCCTGGGGCGCAACCGAAGCAAAGGTGGTGGACGGCCTTTGCGATGCAATTGTTGAAGTTACGGAAACAGGTTCTACTATCAAGGCAAATAATTTAAGAATAGTTTGCGATATGATGGAATCAGTTCCGGTTATGGTTGCAAATAAATCTGCATGGAATGATCCCTGGAAAAAAGAGAAAATTAAAACCATATCAACATTACTTATTTCTGCACTTGCTGCAGAGGGTATGGTAGGCCTTAAAATGAATGCCCCGCATGATAAAGTTGAAGCTATTACAGGAGTTTTGCCGAGCCTCAAAAATCCAACTGTATCAAATCTTTATAAATCAGATTGGGTTTCCATTGAAAGCATTCTTCCGGAAAAGGATGTTAGAAAAATCATACCTGAGCTAATAAAGCTTGGTGCTGAAGGAATTGTTGAATATCCGTTAAATAAAATTATTTAAAAAAGAATATTGTAAAAATGCAGTATAAGTTTTAAATATTCATTAGCACTTATCATGATATAGATTATGATCTCTTTTCGATTAGTCTGCCTGAAATATATTTATGTAAAATACTTGAAACAAGGGTTTGATACGGCATTCCTTCTTCAAGGGCTTTTGCTTTTAAAGAATCCATATCTCTTTTAGCGATTCTAATATTCATTCGTTGATCTTTAATCATAGTATTTCTTGCGGCTGTTTGTAATTTTTTCTTAAAGTCTTTTGAATTTTCAACAGGAATCCATTCATCATTTACAATTGATTTAATTATTTCTTTTTCATAATCATCAAGTTTTGTTTTCATTTTGAACCTCTTCTTTTCAGAAATTTATCAGTAAATTTTCTACTTGGATAAATTGTTTTTAGAAAATATTCATTACCATTTATAACTGAAGGGATGCAATAAATATAATCATTTATATTTACAAGAATCATAAATTGATTTGGATATTTTAAATTTGGGTGTTTCATTATTTCAAAAAAATCACCATTTTCAATTGCAACAACTACCTGTTCGAAAGAAATGTTTCTGTTTAAAATCAGCCATTTATTTTTATCGTTGTTCCAGTTAAAAAACATAATTTATAATATATTGTCATGTGTGCCATTTGTCAACAAAAATGAAGATGTTGGAGATGATTTCTTTAATTATAATTGTATTAATTAAAAAAGCCGCGAAATCGCGGCTTTTTTTTAAAATATGTTAATTTTTAAATTATTTCCACTCAGCAGCCTGAACTTTTTTCTTTAGATCTTTAGCTTTTACTTCATAAATAACTTCGCAGTTATCTTCTTCATCGTATGTAAAGCTCTGAACTGATCCGCCTTTAATAACTCCCTGAACTTCCTGAGCTATTGCAATTCCTGTCATTTCGAAATCTGACATGCCTGAAGCGCCTTCAATTTTTGAACCTTTAAATTTCTCGAGAACCTGATACTGTGCATTAAGTACAGCAGCTCTTTTTGCGCTTTCTCTTCTCTGAATCTTATTGGTTAGGGTTTTTTTTGCTATTCCAGCTGCAGCGATTCTGTAAGTATCGTTATCTACCCACTGCTCATTTTTGAAGGTTTCGCCTTTAACTGTTCCGCCTGGTTTGCTGCCTGTGCAAGAAGTGAATACAAAAGATAAGGCAACTGTAAGAGCAATTCCTATCATTAAAGCTTTTTTCATGAAAAATCCTCCTGATTGTTTTTAGTTATCAATATTATAACACTGATAACAAATTTAATAGTTACTCTGCATATTTTCAATATTTTAACAGTATAATAAGACTTTTAGTTTAAGTCAACAGAAAATTAAAGAAAATTTTGTGATAAAAGTAATTAAAATATATAAATTTATATATATGTATAGTTTAATTTATTTTTATTCGAATATTTTCTTTGTTGTCATTGTTAAAAGAACAGTAATTATTACTAAATTTAATATAAACCATAAAAAGCTGATTTCTCTTGAACTTCCCCAATTGCTTATAAGCATGGAACCAGCACCGATTCCAAAGCCGAATATTAATGATTCATTATATTTCAGGACAAAATTTGCAGCAGTGTCAGAGTAACTCACTGATTCTGTAACTCTGGATTCTTCGAAATTTTTTTTAAGAACAGGCAGCCCTGCAAATACAGCTCCGAATAATATTGCTGAATTTGCAAACCAGTGATATGATACCGCAGCAGGAAGCATGCCAATAAGCGATGATAAAATCATTGTTATAAAAAACATTACGAACGAATATTTTTCAGATATTTTACCGAGAAATTTCGGTAAAAAAGTAACTACTCCTTTAAGTTCATCTCTGGTATATTGCTCTTTTGACATTATGAGGGATGAATAGTAATATGCTACTATAACTACTAAAATAAAAATTATATAAATAAGAACAAATTCTAACACGGCTTTCTCCTTGTAAGAGTTTACTGTTTGCTTTGTTTATCAAGCAAAAATTTTATTAACGGTAATAAACGATTTATATTTAAAAAAGTCAATTAATTTTAAATAAGAAATCATCATAAAATACGCTTGACCGGTATATTATTAAAAGCAATATTATTGTAGATTTTAAAAGCACCCATGGAAAATTTTCTAATTCTAATATTGAGGCTTGATATGATTAAACAAATTGCATTTTTGCTTATAGCTGCATTTATGTTTTCCTGCGCAGGCGGCCAGAAAGTTGATACAAAAACCGCAACTGTAAAAAAAACAGAAGCAGAAGCAGTTCTTGGATGGTCTGATAATGATACATATACAGTAAAAGCCCAGGGGAAAAATGCGGAAAAAGCAAAGGATAAAGCTATTAATAAAATTTTCAGAGATATAGTTAATGTAAGGGTTTTAAATAAAAGTCCTTACTCGGATATTAAAAATATAATGGCGGAATTCAAAGATCCGATTGAAAGAGGAAAAGTGATTTCTGAAAAACAGAATGAGGATGGTGTTGAAATAAGTTTTCAGATTCATGAAAAAGATCTTAAAAAGAAATTTGAAAGAAAATAAATGGAGTATTTCAAAATGCCTTTTTATGTTTAAGAACAGGAGATTTGGGGAAAGATGAGATAGGGAGATATTAAAAATTTAACTAAAAAAGAATAATGTTTTTAATTTTCCAATAATTTTATCCCCATTATCTCATCCATCTCTTGATCCCCCTTTTTTACACATTTTTAATATAAGTTAATTCAATGTACAAATCATTCCACATAAGTTTAAATTTAATCCAGCCAGCGTACTTATAAAAATCAAACATAACGTTTTTATCTCATAAAATCAGGTATTTTCTTCGATATTTACTGTATAAATCTTTTTGAGAATGAATTTTTAATCTGACAGATTATTCAGGCGGTGTGGAATGAAAAACATATATATTTTTTTGATGATATCAGCAATAATCTTTAATGCTTTAAATCTTTTTGCTTTTCCGGAGAAACGCCTGAAATGGTGGAACGCCAGGCTGAAAAAAATTGAAACCAGAATTGAAAAGGCAAAAAATCCAGGCGGCCCGTATTCTCAGATAGCTGATATTCTTGAAAAAGAAAGGGAGTCAGCAGGTAAAATAATTTCAGTTCTTGATGCGGATAAGAAAAATAACGGTTCGCTTACCAATGAAATTAAAATATATACTGATGAAGAACTCAGTATTGAAACTGATAAAACACTAAAGGGAATTTTCTCAATTTATTATTTATCTCTTTATTCAACTGAACCATTTAATCTGGATAATATTTCAGAATTGAAAAGCTCTGTTAAAAAGGAACTTGCAGTTCATGAAAATTTTATTTCTATGAATGATTCAGGAATACTTGCTGTTGAAGCGGCGGAGAAGAAAATTTCTCAGGCAGAGTGGAAGAGGATATGTTTTGAAACTATGCTTTCCGCATTAAAATCAGATGAAGAGGAAATTTATTCAAAATTAAAAGTTTCAGTTTTAAAAGAATTAAAAAAATCCATCGCAGGAAAAGAAAGCAACAGCAGGGAAATTGAAGATAAAATTCTGGCATTATCAGGCAAATATCTTTCAAAGCAGGAAATACTTTCATGCTTCACAATCAAAGATTCTGCTTTAAAAAATTCATCAGACTGGAGATTGATAAAAAACAGGCTCACTGGTGCAAGAAATCCCAATGATCATTTTATAGATGAATATAGAAAACAGATAGCATTAAACATTGAGTATCTTCAATATATTAAAAATCTGACTGCAGAAGCAGTTTCATCTGCAACGAATTTAAAATTAATGCAGCCGGAGTTTGATAATGCAATTGTTAAAGCAGGGAATCTGATTACAGCTATCGGTGAATCATCAAATCTGGATATCAGGCTTCTTCCTGGTGTGGTGTCTGAAGATGTTAGAAAAATAAAGGAAATAAAAAGAGATTTCAACAGCTCATTTAGTTCGATTAAAAAAGAAATTACTGCATCGTACGGCGAATATCTTTCTGAAAAGGGTGTTTCATCAAAAAAAAATATTGCTGATAAGAAAAATTTAAATTCGAAAATTGCTCACTTCGAGCTTGAGTCAATTTTAAATTCTGCTAAATCATATGCAAAATACTATGAAAGTTTAAACTATTCCGAGGAAATAATTACAAAACTTGCAGTAGTGCACGACATACTCATGAAGGATGCTCTCAAGGGTAATGTTACGCAGGAGCTTGATTATGTAATCAGAAATAATTCAATTCTGGGAAATATTGACGGATTCAATAGAGAAAAATTTAATTCAGAACTGAAACTTAAATCTCTTATTAGAAATGATCTATTGGCTGAAATTAAAACATTGAATAAGCTTCTTTATGATTACAGGCATTCCGGAATTACTATTAATGCAAAACCATCAGCTGAAGAAATTAATGATCTTTCAGGTATAGCTCTGAAAAGAATTGAAGTTAAAATAGGGAAAATAATTTTTAATGAAAATAATCTGTTTGAGTCTGATATTAAGGCTGCAAATGATTTAGCAGTAATTTTAAACAGAAACTCATGGGGCACATCTGACAAAAACTCCGGAATATTGTTTAAAATTACTGAAATCGGTTCAGAGATAAGACTGCCTTACGGCTGGATAGAATATGCCGGAGATAGTTCAAAAGGGTTAATACGTGAATTCAATGACCGGGAAGGCAAGGCTTCAATCAGTATAAATTCCATAACCCTTGAAAATGAATCTCTTTCGCATGCATCAGACAGATGGGCAAAAGATAAAGGGTTTGTTAAAATTAAAAGCAGATGGGATGAAGGCAGTTCAGATAAATACTGGTTTCAGTCAAAAACAAAAAATTACATGGTTGTCGATTCATATGCATTAATTAAAAATGGAAAAGCATATATTATTTCTGCCAGGTGTGATAAAAACAGATACCAGTTTTTCAAGGAAAAGCTTGATGAGCTGGTCAGCTCTGCAGTGAAGTAAATTCTTCCATATAATTCCAGTTTCCTTTGTATGTGAGTTTCTGAATGGATTCGTCGAGCATTCTTAAAAAATCCTGTCTTGGAATATTTACCGCACCCAGGCTTTCAAGATGATCTGAATGAACCTGGCAGTCGATAAGGGTAAAATTCAGCTTTTTTAATATTTTAACAAGCTCTATAAATGCAGCTTTAGAGGCATTGGGTTCACGAGAGAACATAGACTCTCCGAAAAACATTGAACCGATATTTATTCCGTATAATCCCCCAACAAGTTCCCTGTTTCGCCACGCTTCGACTGAATGCGCAAAGCCCAGTTCATGAAGCTTTACATATGCTTCAATCATATCCTTTGTAATCCAGGTTGATCTTTCTTTTTTTCTCGGCATACTGCAGGCTGTTATGACTTCTCTGAATGAAGTATCAAATTTGATTTCATAAATATTTCTGTTCAGAACCTGTTTCATGCTTTTGGAAATTTTCAGATCATCAGGGAAAAGTACAAATCGGGGATCCGGTGACCACCAGATAATCGGATCTTTTTTTGAAAACCACGGGAAAATTCCTCCAGCATAAGCTTCAATTAATCTTTCAGGCGTAAGATCGCCTCCAACAGCGATAATGCCTGAATCATCAGCCATAGATGCTGAAGGGAAAAGCGGAGTTTCATTCAACTCAAAAACAGGCATTTAACGGGAACCTCGGAAAACAATCATTTATATCTTACCGGTGGGTAGTAATCTTTATAAAGCAGATGGGTTTCAATTAATTTTTCACCTGAGAATTTCTTCCTGTAAACAAAAATTGTGATACCCTGTCTTATCCTGCCGGAAATATTATTGTCTACAGGCACAGAAGTTTCATCTTCTTCTGTGATAATTTCCCAAGTGATGTTATTTTTTGATGCTGATTTTATACTTATTGTAAGATTTTTATCATTCATATCTGCATAAACAAATAAATCAAAATTATTCGGATTTTTTATTTTCAAATCTTTTTTGCCGTATTTAATTGTGGCATCAAGACCAAGCGGAACATATGTTACAGGCTGGTGGTGTCTGTGACGTTCGATAATAACGCATCCAGCCTGAAGAAGCGCGTTGAATAAAGCGGATGATACCTGGCAGATGCCTCCGCCCGGTTCCATGCGTGAACCGTCTGTATAAAGAACTCTTCCATTGACATAACCATTTGCAGTAGAACCTTCACCAACAGTTTCGTTGAATGAAAAAACAGATCCTGATTTTATTATAATACTGTTGATTCTGCCTGCAGTTATGTGAATATTCCGCTTTACATCCTCATCCTGATCTGCAACTGATGAAGAATAAGACGATATTAAATTCTGCTCTTCACCGTATAATGAATTTCCGGAGATTAGAAGAATAAGTATTAATTGAAATAGTATCAGTATATTTTTTTTCATAGTTTTATAATGCATTAGACATGATAATTCAGCAATTAATATTTTATTGATATGAAAATATTTTTTAATTTTTTTAAATGAAAATCCGGAGGATATATGAAAAATGTACTTTCTATATTATGCGTATCTATGCTGGTTTTTTCATCTTCATGTTTAAGAAAAGATAATCCTATTGAATCAATTGAAACAGGTTCTGATCTTTCAAATTCAGGTGTTATCAAAAACAGCAGCCTTGATTTTATATTTCCTGAATTTAAAAAAAACGGCGAGGTTAAGGATCTGTTTAATTACATCTATTTCAAAGGAGATACTATATGTTTTTCTGTTAAGTCAGATATCAGACTGAATCCGGAGAATACTTCTGTTTTTTTTATCAATCCGGCTGACGGGAAAAGATATAAGGCGGAAAGGCTGGATTTTAATGAAAACTGGGTTTCCGGCTTTTCACTTGTTGGTTCAGTTATGGAACAGTTTTATTCAGCAAGATTAAATGAAACTATTCCTGAAAAATATTTCTGCTGTGAGGAGATTCCTTTTGAGATTCTTGCACAAGTGAAAACTGATAATAAAATTTATGAGTTAAGAAAAAAATCAAAATTTGTAATTAGATATAAATAAATCTTCTACTTCTTAAAGCCCCCTGTCCCCCGAAGGGGGCACGTGATTAAAAAAACATTTCCTTGTTAATTCGTATTTTATCATTACTGTAACATCAGTTAAATTATTTAATACTTCTTTATCTTTAATGAACATAGTTTCTATATAAACAGGTGTTATATTTTTTTATTTTTTATATAATGCTTGTTCGCCCCCTTTGGGGGATGGGGGGAAAATTATTGCATTAAATTACTTTCCAAATATTTTACAATAATCTTATTTTTTTACTTGAATTTGAATCTTACTTCAACAGATTTCTTGAGTGCATCAAGATGCGTTCCAACGAATGATCCTACATAAAGACAAATTATAAAACCCCAGACTATGTTCAGCGGAATTTCCATTGATCTTCCGTATTGTTCCTTGAGCCATATAAATGGAGTGCTGTAATTTAAAAGAACTATTGATGAACAGATTACAACGCCTGTTATAAGCCAGTGCCATAAAGAAACTTCTTTAAAATACGGATTAGGCAATGAATTTATTTCAGTCATGATTCTTTCAGACATGCTGCCTGTTTCGAAAGGGGAATTTATTTTTAAAATATCCATAGTTTCTCTCATTGCGAAAGCTTCAGCTCTGCATTTTGAACATAGAAAAAGATGAATTTTTATTCTTACAGGAATTCTGCTGTTATCTTCAAGTTCCAGATATTCATCCATTATTCTGTTACATTTCATTGTAATCCTCCGCTATTGTTCCCTTGAGCTTGGAATGAATCATTTTTTTTGCTCTAAGGACATTCGATTTAATAGTATTAACAGGCATTTCAGTTACTGCGCTGATATTTTCGTAAGACATGCCCCAGTAAAAATATAAATCAACACAGATTTTATAATTATCCGGCAGATCCGATATTGCCTCATTCAGGATTTTTTTTATTTCATTTCTGAAATGAAAATTTTCCTGATCAGGATATTTTGAAAAAACAATATTCTCGTTTAATTCCTGGGTTTCCCTGGATGATCTATTGCTGTCAATCGCCAGGTTATATGCGATTTTTACCATCCAGTGCTTAAATGGCGCTGAACCCTTATATTTGTCAAGCTTCCTGAAAATATTTAAAAAAAGGTTCTGTGTGAAATCTCTTGCGTCGTCTTCGTTTTTAGTGAATCTGACTCCAATCGAAAATATTTTATTTTCATATCTCTGAACGATATATTTGAATGATTGGATGTTACCGTTCAGAACCTCTTTTATTATTTCTTCATCGCTCGCAAGATCATAACTTTTTATCATTAAAAATCTTCCGTCTGAGAATAAAGAATATTGTAAGGCTAAGGCCGATTGAGAGGGGAAGTAAACCGCTCAAAAGGCTGTAGCCCAATCCTTCTTTCAGCCAGAAAAAAAGAGAAAGAGTGATTCCCACACCGTTTAATATCAATCCGGAAAAAATGCTTAATGCATCTATATCAAGTGGATTCCTATTTAGCATACCTTTCTCAATCAAAAGTATCTTTTGTTTATGATTGAAAATTATATATAAAAATAAAACTACGCTTCCCATTACAATACCCACTATGGGTATAACTGTAACTATTACCTGTGCTGCTGCTGATGGTATATTATTATCCATTTATGAAACTCCTTTGGAAATATTACGCAAATATATCCAGTGTATCATAAATGTGAAGCTCTTTTTTTAATTCAGCAATACGATTTTCGCAGTAATTATCGAAATCTGCAAGCCCGTCTTTTACATGTTGTTTAACTTCAACTGCCAGATGGCTGTATTTATTCATTACTGACGCTTTAATTGAAGCATACGCTGCTTCTGCATCAAATACTGCCTGGAGTCCTTTTCCTTTCATAACTTTAAGGAATTCCCTGTTGAACTTCTCTTTTGTTTCAGATAAAAGGGCGTTGAATTCATCTGCTTTAATTATATCTTTTGTTATTTTGAAAAAATGGTAGCCTTTTATTGACATGGCAATTGCTTCAGGAAAAAGTCTCGGTCTTTTCAATAAGGTTTTAAATAAAAATTTAAAATAAGTAAAGCTGTACTTTGAAAAACCCTGCTTAAACAATGATTTAACAAGTGATTTTAAATCATTATACTGGATATTTCTATAGGAAACTTTTTTCTGAGGAAGTTCTTTAATAAGAGAAAAAGCTCTTTTGAAATAATTTTTAGGTGAATAAAGTTTAGTAATCATATTTTTATATCCTTCTATTAATTTTTTTTCATTCATAACTGATATAAAATTTAATTTTATATCATGTGTATTGTTTCCTGAAGAGGCAGATAAGAGCCTGTTCTCTTTTTGAAGTCTTCTGTAAAGCTGTGTATTTGGAAGAGCTAAAAGCATACCCATCATTGCAGTTGGAATGCCTGCAGTTTGGATAAAATCGAACTGCCTGTCGAAAATTGTTTCATCGTCTGTATCAAACCCTACAATAAAACCTCCTGTGACTTCCATGCCGTGTCTCTGAATTTTTTTTATGCTCTGGATCATGTCAAGTTTCAGATTCTGGCCTTTCTGGGCTAATGCAAGTCCTGCTGCATCCGGTGTTTCAATACCTACGAACAGCATATCAAATCCTGCAGATTGCAGCAGTGAAAGCAGTTCGTCATCGTCTGCACAGTTTATGCTTGCTTCTGTAAAAAATGAAAACGGAAATTTCTTTTCTTTCTGCCATCGAATAATATCAGACAGAAGCTCTTTTACCTTCTTTTTATTGCCGATAAAATTATCATCAACAATGAAAAGCGAGCCACGGAAACCTGAATCATATACTGCATCAAGTTCTTTTATAAACTGAGGGCTTGTTTTTGTTCTGGTGATTCTTCCGAACATTTCAATTATATCGCAGAATTCGCAGTTAAAAGGGCAGCCTCTTGAAAACTGCAGAAGCATGTTTGAATAGTCGTTAACATTTATCAGGTCAAATCTCGGAATCGGAGTTGTGGAAATATCCGGCTTGATATCGCTTGTGTATATTTTTCTTGCGTTGCCGTTTTTATAATCCTCAAGAAATTCTTTTAATGTTATTTCGCCTTCATCCAGAATAAAATGATCTACATTTTCTATCAATTTTTGTGATGATGTCGGATACGGGCCTCCTGCAACAACAGTCCGGCCGAGACTTTTAGCAAGAGCTGCTGCCTTTGCAAAAGATTTATTCTGTATAATCATTGCTGACAGGAAAACTAAATCAGCATTTATAATATCTTTTTCTTCCAGTTTATTGATATTCATATCAATAAGTTTAACTTCAAAATTATCCGGAAGCATTGCTGCTATTGTCATAAGTCCAAGCGGCGGAAAAGCGGATTTTTTTCCGATAAATTTCATCGAATGTTTGAAACTCCAGTATGTTGAAGGGAATTTCGGATAAACCATTAATACCTTTGTTTTCATCTTTTCCTCGAATAAAAATTTACTGCATCAAGGATAAAGACGGAAATGCGCTGAAAAAGGTTGCAAAAAAATCAGGAGCGGGTCAAATCTTCGAGTTTAGACAGATTTTTAAAAGCTTCTTCTTTGGAGCTGCCGCATAGTTCTGAGGTAGGAGAATAATTTACGCAAACCGGAGGCCGTTTTTCATATATTGAACATTCATTATTTACTGTTACATGAATGCATTTAATTCCAGCGGGTTTTCCCATGGGCATTCCGGGAATTGGAGATGATATTGATGGAGCTGTGCAGCATGCTCCGCATTTATTGCAGTTCATTTGTATATTTTGCTGCTATGGATTCTTTGATCAAGAATTAATTTATATTAACTGATGATTTATTGAAAGTAATGACAACCTTCATCAAATTGATAATAAGGAGGCTAAATTTTATTTGTTATTATTTAAAATATTTTTTAATATATCTGTCTAAAGAAAATGCACCGCTTCCTTTGAGCATGATAATAACAGCTAAACCAATTGCAAGTAAATGATATTCATACCCTTCGCCTGCCTGTTTCCCGAACCAGTTCATGAAAAAACCATTCTGCAGATGAACCATAAATATTGCTCCAAGCATTATTATGCCTATGCCAAACGCCATAAATCTTCCAAAAAATCCTGCAATTAGCGCTATAGATCCGAGAGATTCCCCGAGAATAACAAGAATGGCTATCAAGGCTGGAATTCCATTGCCGGTAAAATAATTAAAAGTGCCGCTAAAACCGTTTCCTCCGAATAATCCTAATAATTTCTGGGCGCCGTGCGGAAATATTACAAATCCAAGAGTTAGTCTGGCAAACAAAAGGCCAATATCATATTCAGTATTTATTAATTTTTCTATTAGATTTTTCAATTATATTTCCTCCAAACCAGTTATTTAAGATATTTATAAAATACTGAAATTTTTATCATACGTCAAATAAATTTATATATTTTTTAATTCTGGTTTTTCAGCAGGAATGTATAAGTTAGATGATATTTTTTTATAGATAAATACATTTATTTCAGGAAAAACTATGCCAGTATCAATTCTTATTCGTTCTCCGGATTGAGATGATATGAAAGCTTACAGCGGCTGCAATACCAATCAGAATTAGTTTTACAAATAAAATGTCTATTATATAAAAAGCTGAATATAAAATTGTTACCAATAATAAAGTTATGGATAGAATTTTTGCCTGAAGCGGCATTCCATTCCCTTCGAGGTTGTTTTTAATATATTTTCCGAATACTCTGTTAGATAACAGCCAGTTGTAAAATCTTGATGAACTTCTTGCGTATAAAGCTGCAGCAAGAAGCAGAAAAGGAGTAGTGGGTAAAAGCGGTAAAAATATGCCTATAATTCCGAGTGCAACAAAAAATGTTCCTGCAATGATCAGGATTATTCTGAGGATTTTATTTGGAATTGGTTTTATTTTGCTGGAGTTATCTTCATTTTGATTGATATCATTTTTAATCACGGGACCATATACCTGATTTGCATTTTTTCACGTATTCTTTTTAATAGATAAACTCAAATAGGAAAATGATAGCAATTATTACAAGTAATTTTCAAAAATAGAACGGTTAACTTAACCAATCCTAAGATATTTTCAGCAGTAAAAAAATTTGACATATAATTTCATTTGTAATAAAGTAGTGTGCTGTCATTAAAAAAAATGCTGGAGAAATTTATGAGCGAAGAAACTTCACTTGAACGGATAATGAGCGGAAAGACCTGGGATGAATTCTGCGACACTCTGAAACAGGCAGGCCAGATAATAATAAAAGATTCATCGCCGAAAGATCCTCTTACAAGAGCTGAAGGATTCAGATACCTTTCAAGGGTTATAAGAGCAACAACAGAATCTTTTATGGAATACAATGATCCTCTGGCACCGGTTCTGTTCCGGCCGATTCATGAAACAGCAAAACTCGGCGCGGATAATCCGGATAATTATTACCAGCACGCAACAATCAGCGGAATGTATGATTATAAAATTCACGGGAAAAGAAATTCGATAAAATATCTTGCTCTTGGAACATATAAAGGAAACTACGCGAACATGGGCGGACGTACAGGCGAATCCGGTTATCTCGACAATTCAAAGATTGAAGTTTCTCCGGATGGAACTGTAGAAATAATTCTCAGTAAAACCCCCCAGCCGAAAAACTGGCTTCCCATGGAGGAGGAGACTTCTTCTGTAATTGTGCGTCAGACATTTTACAATAGATCAAAAGAAATTCCTGCAGATTTAAAAATCGAAAGAATCGGCGGTGATGGTCTGCCTACTCCTATGACTGTAGAAAAAATTGATGAGGGTCTTACCATAGCAAGCAAGTTAATGTTCGGCGCTGCTGCAATGTTTTCAGGCTGGGCAGAAGGATTTATGAAGCATGAAAACAAGCTTCCGAAATTCGATCCGGGTGTATCGCTTGCTGCTCACGGCGATCCGAATCTTACATATTATCACAGCTACTGGAGGCTTGATGAGAATGAAGCACTTGTGATAGATGTGGTTCCTCCGAAGTGCGCGTTCTGGAATTTCCAGCTGAATAATTACTGGATGGAATCTCTTGATTACAGATATTACAATGTATGGACCAATATGGCAAAGGCTGTTTTGAGGAAAGACGGTTCCCTGAGGGTGGTTGTCGCTCATACTGATCCGGGAGTTCCGAACTGGCTCACCACTACAGGGCACGGACACGGCACTATGCTGTGGAGATGGTTTGAAGCAGAAGATTCCCCTCCTGAACCTGCAGCGAGAGTTGTGCCTTTATCTGAAGTTAAAGATCTTAAATAAGAGGAGAGATTAAATTGAGAATTACATCTACAGATTATACAAAACCATACAGGCCGTTGCCTGTTTCCGCATTAAATGCAGTCGGGAAAATTTTATCTTCAGCCGGATATAAAGGCTTTGATTTATCCGTCAAATCTCTGATCAGAGCAGCTGAAAAAAAAACCGGTCTTTCGGATTTCGGTGATGATAAAATTCCTTACAGACTCGGAATTTTAATTGATTCAATTGAAAAGGAATCGCGCTTAAATTTTTTCGGCAGGTTTATGGTCAGGCAGTCTCTTCTCGGTACTCTTACAAACAGATTGAGAATGGAAGAGGATTTTAAGAATCATCCTGAAATAAATGATATTGAAATAAAAAAACCTGTATTTATTGCAGGTCTGCAGAGAACAGGCACAACCATGCTGCAGAGGCTCATTGCTTCTGATTCAGAAACATTCCGGCATTTGCCTTCGTGGGAGGCGCTGAATCCGGCTCAGAGACGCGATCTAAAGATAAAAAATGGTAGAGAGCCGAGAATTGCATTAACAGAAACAGCTGCAAAGGCATTATCATTTATAGCTCCGGATTTTTATGCAGTTCATCCTGTTGACGCGGAAGGCCCTGAGGAAGACTGCATTTTAATGAACTACGCGCTTTTATCTGTAGTGCCGGAAGCTACTCAGAGAGTTCCTTCATTTTCATCATGGCTTGATGATCAGGATCAGTTTGAGGCGTACAGGTTTCATAAAAAAATGCTTAAATATCTGTTATGGCAGAAGAATGGCATAAGGTGGATATTAAAAACTCCTGATCATATGCTTCATCTCGATGCGCTTTTTGCTGTTTACCCGGATGCAAAAATTATTCAGACACACAGGGATCCTCTTAAAACAACATCATCTTTCTGCAGCATGATTTCTCACGCGTACGGTGTATTCAGCGATCAGGTGGATGTTGTTGAAATTGGAAAACACTGGTCTGATAAGGCACTTAAAATGGTTAATAAAACAAATGCCGCAAGAAAACAGAAACCGGATGCTTTCATTGATGTGTATTATAAGGATTTAATGAATGATCCTATCAGCGAAATCAAGCGGATATATAAATTTATTGAAACACCGCTGACAGAAAAAGCAGAAAACGGAATGAATGACTGGATAAATAAAAATCCGCAGAACCGTTACGGCACTCACAGTTACAGTATTCATTCATTCGGCATGAGTGAGGCTGATATCGACAGACTATTTTCAAATTATATTTCAAAATTTAAAATTCCGCTTGAGAGAAAAGATAATAAACCTGAAATAAAAGAAATGGCAATAAGATAAATGGATTATAGTTTTACTTAAACCCCCAACCCCCGGAGGGGGCTTAAGTTCAGTAAAATATTGATTTTCAGGTAAGCTAATAAAATGGAGGCTTCAATGAATTATGAAAAATACGATTTTGCTGTAGATATGAAAGGAAAAACCTGTCTTGTTACAGGCGCTACAAACGGACATGGTGAGGCTGTTGCAAAATTTCTTGCAAGGAAGGGCGCTGATGTAATCATACATGGAAGAAGCGCGGAAAAGCTTAAAAGAGTGTCGGATGATATTTACAAGCAATGCGGCAGAAAGCCTGAGCAGCTTATAATTAATTTTTCATCAATGGATGATATCAGAAAAAAAACTGCTGAGTTTAACAAGAAGAAAAGAAAAATTCATCTTCTTGTGAATAATGCCGGAATGGTAAACCAGGGAATGAAATTGAGCGAAGACGGTTTCGAGGAAGTTATTGCAGTAAATTATTTTGCAATGTATTTGTTCACGCTTCTGATTTTAGATAATGTCAAATCAGCTGCACCTGCAAGAATTGTAAATGTATCTTCCGATGCGCATTATATAGGAAAACTTGATCTTGATGATATTGATCAGAAAAAAAAATATTCCCTCATGGGTGCTTACGCCCGCTCAAAACTTGCAATTATTTATTTTACCCGCGAACTCGCTATAAGGCTGAAAGACTCCGGAGTGACGGTGAATGCAGTTGATCCTGGTCCCATTGCATCCGGTATTGCAAAGAAACCAAGCCTGCTTGCAAAATTTGCAGATTTAATTATTCAGGCAACATTTCCTGATCCTTTGAAAGCAGCAAAGACCTGTCTGTATTTATGCATGTCTCCTTTAGTTAAAGATATCACCGGCGGCTATTTCAGGTTTATGGAACAGAAGGAACCTAAAATAGATTTTAACCCGGAATTTGCCCGCAGGCTCTGGGAAAAAACTTCAGTTATTACAGGCGTTGATTTAAAAATGAAAGTTAAATCAAAAGGAAAATAATATGGTAAAAAGAATTTATAAAAAAGTTGGAATTTTATTCTCCGGCGGTCCTGCTCCAAGTGCGAATGCAGTAATATCATCAGTGTCTTTAAATCTGCTTGATCGTGATATTCCTGTTGTAGGAATTATCAGGGGCTATGAATTTTTACAGGATTTTGACAAGGAGTACCCCAAGCTAAGAAAAGATGTCAACTATGTTGATATTGGCTACGATATAACCCAGGCAAGAAACAGAACAGGTGTTATAATAAAAACCTCGCGTGCTAATCCGGGCAAGAATGTTAAATCCATCCAGGATTTAAATGATGAAACAAAAAACAGAAAGCTAAGAAACATACTTGATGCTCTTGAGTATCTTGAAATAGGGGCTCTTATTTCGATAGGAGGAGATGATACCCTGAAGACAGCAAACTTTCTATGGCTTATGGGATTTCCGGTTATTCATATTCCTAAAACTATAGATAATGATTATTTCGGCATACCCTGGACATTCGGATACTGGACTGCAGTTGATACTGCGCAGAAAATTATGCTGAATCTCCGCGCGGATGCTCAGGCAACAGACAGCTTTTTTATAGTTGAACTTATGGGAAGAAAAGCAGGCTGGATAACCTATGCTGCTGGAATCGCATCCGAGGCAATACTTATGATTTCGTCCGAGGATATTAAAACTGACATGCTTGATATGGACAGCTGCATTGAAAAAATCACTGACACAATTATTGCACGCGAGCAGGAGGGCAAGCCTTATGGAGTCATTGCCATATCAGAGGGCCTTGTTGATAAACTGCCAGAATCTTTAAAGCCAAAGATCAGGGACAAGCACGGGAACATGATTTACGGTGAAGCAAAAATTTCTTCAGTTTTGGCTGATATGACAAAGCACAGATACAGGGAAAAAACAGGGCTTGATATGAAAATAATTGCGAAGCAGATCGGATATGAAACCAGGTCCGGCCCTCCGATTGCTTTTGATGTTGTTCTCGGAAGCATGCTGGGTTACGGCGCTGCGAAATTTCTTGCAGAGGATCAGTTCGGTGTAATGTCTTCAGTTACAGATAATTTTGATGTGAAAGCAGTTCCGTTTACTGAACTGATTGATCCTCAGACAATGCTAACGAAACTCAGGGATGTTTCAAAGGGAAGCGATCTGTATAATCTTAAGGAAAGTTTGTCTTATATAAATATTTTTGAATGAGATTTTGCATCATTGCATTTTTATTAGCATAGGGCTTGTTTTATTCACACAAAATTTTTTGTAGAGTATTAACTCAAGAAGAGGGCACTATGCTTGGTAGTGCCCTCTCCTCGAGACTCCACACCCCACCGCCTGCTCAATCGGCGCAGACCTTAAGATCGTTTGCTGATAATAATTATTTTTCTGTTTCAAGTGAATTGATTTTCCCTCCTGGGGTACACTACCACCTTTCGCCCGGTTTTGAAGAAACCGGCTCGTGTGAAATATTTTCTTATTTTAGCTTTAAACGAATAAATTAATGCTTTATAAATTCAGTAAATTTATTTTTTTTGTCATCCCCGTGAAAACGGGGATCCAGACTACAGAAAAGAATTTATCCGAGAGTGCAGGCCATCGCCTTCGCGGGATTGATTGGAAATGTTTTAATTAAATCGTTAACGGCTATAAGATAATAAAGTACTATATATAAAAATTTATTATATCGGCGCGTATCTCGGCTTAACACGATGATCAGACGAATAAATTCCCGCTGGTAGAGCGAAGCCGAGACCAGAATAATTCCTGTTCGAGCCGGTGCTAACCTCACCGGCATAATAGTATAGATTTCGTTCAGTAGAGGAAAATTATTTCCGGAAGGAAGCCGGAAATTCAAGCGAGGACGCCACGATGGCATCCGCAGCGGAAGGAAAAATTTTTATTTCACAGAAAGACAAGCAGCCGCGGCACTTGAGCGGTCGGCGGAGGGTGGATTCTCAAGGAGGGAGGCATGCCGAAATAATGTCCAAAGGGCGCATAGGTTACATATTAAACCGGGCGCATGGGTTACACTTTA
>CAZGWD010000039.1:0-18287 GCA_964529415.1 uncultured Leptospirales bacterium
AATGTGTTACCTATGCGCCCGGTTTATTTTGTTACCCATCCTCCCGGTTTGTACACTTATGTATCCACCCTCCTCCGCTCGCTCATTGCCGCGGGGCTAATTGCCTTTTACTGTGCGAAAAATTTACTATTAAACCGGATTTGAAGGCACCGGCTTGAAGGGAATTAATATATCACAAATTTTAAAACAGCTTATCTCCCCCTTACCAAGGGGGAGATGCCCGAAGGGCAGAGGGGGGCTATAGTATTTTATTTCCAGATTTTCATTGCAGCAATAATGAGACCTGTGCATGTGAGAGTTATGCCGAATGACCATATCATAAATCTGTCAATTCTCCTTGTAAGAGCTTCGAACCTGTCATCCATCCGTTTTTCCATGGATTCGAAACGGCGGTCAATGCTTTCGAAGCGGGTTTCAAAACGTTTTTCCATCGCATCCATACGTTTTTCCATCATATCGAAGCCGATTTTCATAAGTTCGCGCTGATGCTTCAGTTCCTCTTCTATTCTGAGGAAACGTTCGCTGTAGTAATCGTCAACAGTAATTACTTTACTTTTTGAAGCAGTTTTAGGCATAATCATGCATTCCTTCCAATATATTAATTTTATTAACCGGTTTACAAAGATAATTGTCAAGAAACAATTATTCCCGCATTCTTATTAATTAATACGAGCGAAAACTAAAAATAGAAATATTTTTATTGATATTATATGTGTATGATTAAAATAATTTACTAAATGATTTGTACAAAGTTATTCCTGATGGAGTAAGTTGAATGCCGGAATCTTATAGGAATTGTAAAGTTTATGGATTGGTGTATTTTCTGAAATGACAGTAATACTAAAAATATATTTTCATGGAGTCAGATATGAAAAGCATAGGAGTGTTCTGCGGATCAAGCATAGGAAATGACGGCCGGTATCTTGCGGCAGCTGAGGAGCTTGGTTTAATTCTTGCGAAAAAGCAGATCAGGCTGGTTTACGGCGGTGCGAATGTCGGCATGATGGGTAAGCTTGCGAATTCCTGTCTTGAAAACGGCGGGTACGTTATAGGCGTCATGCCGTCCGATATTGCAGAATTGGGCATAGCGCATGAGAATTTGTCTGAAATAAAATTTGTGAGAACCATGCACGAACGCAAGGCGCTTATGAGTGAACTCTCCGACGGGTTCATATCGCTTCCCGGAGGTATAGGCACACTTGAAGAGACAGTTGAAATTTTTACATGGCTTCAGCTTGGACTTCAGGTGAAGCCTTTTGGTCTTGTCAATGTTAACGGGTTCTACGATCATCTTATTGATTTTTTCAATAATGTTGTTAAGAGCGGATTTTTACGTAAAGAGCACCTCGACATGATGCTCGTTGAGAAAGATGCAGGAACACTGGTTGACAAGCTGCTGGCATATAAGCCGGTAAAACTTGAGAAATGGTTTGATGTAAAGAAGCACAGGGTGTAAGGGAATCTATACCAGTTTCAATATCCCGCTGAAAATTTCCGAGCTGTCTTTTTTCCCGTCAATTATGCACAATAGTTTCTTTTTATCATAAAAATCAATTACAGGCTTTGTATCGTTGTTATATACCTGAATGCGCGTTCTGATTGTCTGCAGATTATCATCAGCCCTCTGCACAATTGCTGTTCCGCAGCTGTCGCAGATGCCGGCTTTTTTCGGAGGTCTGTTTGCAATGTTGTAGATTTTATTGCATTGCGGGCAAATTCTCCGCCCGGTAATTCTGGTTGTAATTTCCTCATCGCTTACCTGAATTAAAATAGCTTTTGCATCAGGATGCTTTTCACTGAGTTTTTCAGCCTGATATAAAGTGCGCGGAAAGCCATCGAATATAAAACCGCTGCTGCAGTTTTCATCAAGATATTTTAAAACCACTTCTGTTATAAGTTCCTGCGGACCGATCTCACCCTTGTCCATAAAACCTTTTATGAGCTTGCCGAATTCAGTTCCGCGTGCAACTTCACTGCGCAGTATGTCCCCGGATGAAATATGCGGTATATTGAATTTCTGCTTGAGCATTTCAGCCTGGGTTCCTTTGCCTGAACCTGGAGGGCCTATCAGGATTATTTTCATATTTGAATTACTCCGGTAATATTTTTATTTTTTTGTCATATGCTTTAATACGAATGCCCTGAATTCTTTTCTTTCATGCGCGTATGAATCAGAATGAGTGGTTGATATTCTGTATTCGATTAAATCCTTGATTACAGGGAGCATCACAGGGTTAACCCCGCATATCTGTTTTGCTATTTCTTGTGCGCGCGGAAGCAGTTTCTCCGGAGCAACAACTTCATTTACAAGACCAAGCCTCAAGGCATCCTGTGCTGATAAGAACTGGCAGCTGAAGGACAGCTGTTTTGCCATCCTGATGCCTACAGCCTGCTGCAGAAGCTGGGTCATGCCCCAACCCGGGTGAATGCCCACTTTTGCGTGTGTGTCTGCAAACATGGCATTGTCTGATGCGATTAAAAAATCGCAGTTCAGAGCGAGTTCGAATCCGCCTGTTATGGCATGACCGTTTACTGCTCCGATTATAGGTTTACGGCAGGCTCCTATAACATCAGGCAGATCCCTGCCGTCGCCTCTCGGATCAAAAAGATTATCAGTTCCTATTGTTGCAAGATCAATTCCTGAGCAGAAAGATTTTCCGTTCCCTGTTATAATTGCAGCTTTAATATCATTATTGCGCGCCACTTCGTCAATTGCATTGTAAAGATTTGCAAGAAGATCCGCGTTGAAGGAATTCCGTCTCTCGGGCCTGTTTAATGTTATCAGAGCAATTCCATTTTCAATTTCAAGCAATACTGTTTTTTCCATCTGAGTTCCCCTGTTTTTTTATCATCATTTGTTATTAACTGCTCCTGCCGGATGTTAATTTGTCAAGGCAGTTTTTACACCCCCTAACTCCACCTTATTAAAGGGGGAGTTAGGGGGTGAAAACTAATAAAAGGAATTTTCTTATGTAATTGACAGAAAATATAAGTGATTACAGTGTAATTTTTTATAAAAAGGTTTATTACTGAATGTTTGGAAATTGATGCAAATTCAATAATCTTCCCCCCGTCCCCCAGAGGGGGCGAGTAGGGATGATATTCGAGTGCTATATAAAAAACAAAGAATTATAAAATTTAATTATATTGTTTAGCTTGCATGAAATCTATAAAACAATATGACATGTTCCGTGAAAAAATTGTGATCAGTATTGAAAATAAAGCAGATTAATAGATAAAAATTGTTGTGCCCCCTCCGGGCGATGCACTGAGCATTGTCGAAGTGGGACAGGGGGCCTATACTTAAGAAATAATATTTAACCCATGAATCCGGAAAGAACTAATAAAAATTTATCAGGTATGAAAAAATGAAATTACAGGCTGCTGGCGTATTAAATGAATATATTTCAATAATAGGAGGTCCGTTCTATCCCGCCTATATAATCAAAGGAAAGAAAAAAAATCTTATGATAGATGCAGGCGTCAATTTAATTGCGCCGCTTTATATTAATTCAATAGAAGAAAGTCTCGGGAATATAAACAATCTTCATTATCTTTTTACAACACACTCGCATTATGACCATCTCGGATCAATGCCGTATATAAAAAGAAAAATACCCGGATTGATAACAGGAGGCCATCCGCGGATCAATCCGATAATCAACAAGGAATCTGTTATAGGACTGATGAATCATTTAAGCGATATTCAGAGACCGATGTTCAGGGAAATCACTGGTGATGAAGACGTTAAGCTTGAAACATTCTCTCTTGATATGGAATTGAAAGAAGGCGACAGTATTGACCTTGGCAGCCTGACCTGCGTGGTCTATGAAACGCCGGGCCACACAAGGGATTCCTTGTCATATTACATTCCGGAAATTGAAACGCTTATTCCGGGTGAATGTCTCGGCGTTCCTGAAGGGAACAAAGGTGATTCTGTGCAGGTGGAATTTTTATCATCCTTTGATGAGTATATAAATTCCATAAAAAAAATGCAGCTTCTGAACGCGAAAATTTTATGCCACGCCCACGGATGGGTTTTCACGGATAATGATGTGCCTGAGTTCATTGATATGAGCCTCAAGGCAACCTATGTGTATAGAAAATTAATTGAGTCATATCTCGACGGAGCAGGCGGTGATATAAAAAAAACAATTGAAATTATTATTAAAAAGGAATATGAAGAAAAGGGAAATATTTTTCAGGAAAAAAACGCCTATATTACAAATCTGACTGCGCAGGTGACACATATTGCTTCTATAAACAAGATGTGATGCAGCCTGCTGATTTTATTGTTGAGTATGGAAGAAATTTATGAAACAATATGAAAGATACAAGGATGAATTATTGGGGAATTGTTTATTTATTACGTGCCCCCTTCGGGCGATGCACTGAGCATTGTCGAAGCGGGACAGAGGGGCATCAGGCAGCTTGGAATAAAAAAAAATATGATAGAAAATAAAATAAAAATATCGGAGAAACCTGTACCCAACAATGCTGTAACCTATTACAGCTATACGGTTTTTTTCAAGAACGGCAAACATGATGAAACAGTGCATCACCCGAACTGTGAAAATATTACAGGCTATACTCCTGAGGAATTCAACCTGGACAGGGATCTCTGGATGAAGATGATCCCGGTGTCAGATCAGGAATTTGTATTGCAGCAGATAGATTACGCTCTGCTTAATAATGAAAATCATGAATTCGAGCACAGGATTCAGCATAAAGCCAGAGGAATCCGCTGGATAAAAAATATTATTATATTCAATAAGGATATAGCAGGAAATTTTATATCCTATACAGGTCTGGTGATAGACATCACAAGCGAGAAGGCAGGGGAGAAGGCATTGCTGGAAAAAGCTGAAGACCTGCTCATTGCTGCTGCAATACAGAGAGCATATCTGCCGAGACTTGAAGATTTCCGTGATTACAAACTTCTGGATATCCATTATTTTTATCAGCCGCTTTTTGAAGTAGGCGGCGATATAATATCAATAAATTTAATTAACGATAATAAGATGGCGGTTTTTATCGCGGATGTTACAGGGCATGGCGTTGCAGCGGCAATTCTTGGAGCTGTTGTAAAATCTGTTTCGGAGCAGGCCAGAATAAAATTTCCTGATCAGCCTGCTGCATATCTAAAGTATTTCAATGAAATAATTACACAGAAATTCTATTCATCAAGACAGTTTCTCACAGGGCTGTATGGCTGCTTTGAACCAATGGGGAATAATCAGATGCGTTTTACATGGGCAAAAGGAGGGCATCCCCAGCCGTATGTTTTCCGTAATGAGGAAAACAGTTTCAGCCATTTATTATCCAGAGGGATGCTGATGGGTGTGAGCATGTCGCAGGAATTTGAGGAAAAGTCAGTGATTCTGAAAAAGGGTGACCGGATTTTTTTATACACAGACGGCATTTCAGAAACACAGAATAATGAAATGATGGTTTTGGATGAAGAAAGGGACTGGAAAGCAATATTTGTCAATTCAGATAATGATCCAATCAGTAAATCTATAAACAAAATTCTTTCGCGGTTGAATGCAATGCGCACAGGACCGATAGAAGATGATATAATTTTATCCGGATTTGAGGTGAGATAGGATGATTATGTCTGTATCACTGGAGGTATAAAATGGAATCAGTTTTATTAACAGCAGTCATAATTGCAGCAGTAATAGTTTTTAATCTGATATTTGTGCGGCCGTGGCAGCATCGCTGGGGAGCTACATATGCTGAAGCAGTGTGCTCCATGCCTGGCGATGAACTTGTTAAAAAACCAACCCTGAATGCAACCCGTGCTGTTACTATAAATGCAAAGCCAGAGGATATATGGCCCTGGATCGTGCAGATAGGATTCGGCAGGGCAGGGTGGTACAGTTATGATTTAATAGACAATCTCGGCAAGCCGAGTGCAGACCGGATTATACCTGAATTGCAGAATTTAAAGGCCGGCGACAGAATATATCTCAGCAAATGGACATATGAAATAGTCAAAGAGATAATTTCATATAAAAGCATGCTATGGGTCGGAGCTGACAGCGCTGCAACTTCAGGTACATGGAACTGGGGGCTTTATCCTGTTGATGAAAATCACACCAGGCTTGTTACAAGACTGCGGGGAAAATATGACTGGAAGTCCCCATGGATCATATTGCTGCTTATAGTTGATACATTTGATATTTTCATGATGAGAAAATGCCTGCTTGGAATCAAGAAGAGAGCTGAATCGCTGAAAAAATAAATTAGCTGGTAATATCAGAAAAATTATCTGCCGCTATAACCCTTTTACTTCTTCTCCAGCGCCCATCTTAAATGTTCCTGATCAAGGTTTCCGCCTGTCATGACAATAACGACTTTTTTCCTTTTCAGTGAATCCCTGATTTTAACTGCACATGCAAGGCCTGCAGCTCCTGCTCCCTCTGCGAGATTGTGAGTCTGCATAAGAGAAAGCATCACAGCTTCGATGATTTCTTTTTCTGAAACTTTAACTACATCCGCGATTCCTTCTTTTATAATAAGATATGCAACCTGGAATATTGAACGCGCAGCAAGGCCGTCAGCAAATGTTTTCGCGCTTTCAGTAACAACGCGCTTTCCTTCTTTCATGGAGAGATAAAGTGCAGGGGCTTCCTCTGCAACAGCGCCTATAATTTTCACTTCAGGATTGATTGCCTTTGCAACTTTAATTAGAGAAGCGCAGCCTCCGCCGCCGCCGACCGGAATGATTATTGTATCAACCTCAGGAAGGTCCTCGAAAATCTCAAGTCCTAACGTTCCGAGACCGTTTAAAATTCCAGGCTCATTTCCCTGCTCAATGTAATAATATCCAAGCTGATCTGCAAGCTCTTCAGTGTACACCTGCGTTTCATGAAAATCCTTTCCATGAACAAGAAGCTCAGCGCCCAGTCCCCTGATGGCATTATTGATTTCAGGATTGTTATGTTCGGGAACTGCAACGTTGCAGAATACATCAGCCTGTTTGGCTGCCCAGGCTGTTGCAAGCCCGTGATTGCCGCGTGTGGCTACAATTATTCCGTTTTCGCGCACTTCATCTGAAACATTCGCCATGAAATTAACTGTACCGCGTATTTTAAACGATCCTGTAGGATTGTGATTTTCATGCTTAATATATATTTCCGCACCCAGCAGTTCAGAAAGGCCTGCGTAATGTATAAGATGTGTTTTTTTCAGTTTCTGATAAACTGCGGTACGAGCCTTGTATATGTTCAGGAAATTTACTTCTTTTGCCAGATTTTCAAATTCGTGCATTCCAGTTCTCCTTTAAAATTTTTTTTATATTGTGTAAGAACAGGCCAACACAATCGGCACTTCCTGTGCCTGTGTTGGCACCAACCCCATCGTGTGAACGTGAGATAAGGAGATTGTAGAGATAAGGGGATAAAAAAACAAATATCTCCGCATCTCTTATATCCCCATATCCCCTTATTTCTTTTTATCTTTTATTCCTCGCAGTACCCGCTTTTTCTGAAGTTTTCCCATTTATTATCAACCCAGCTTTGAATTTTTGCAATTGATTCGTCTGTAATTCCCTTGAATCTGGATTGAAATCTAATATATGGTTCCACTGGTTCTCTGTCTGCTCCTTTTGCGATTTTGAGCGACGGCCCGTAGAAGGAGAATTTTCCGTTTATTATTTCATATAAATCGAACATGCCGCATTCAATAGCCATTCGACCAAGCTGGATCGTATCCTTTGGATCGTAACCCCAGCCCGGAGCGCACGGTATGAGTATGTGCAGGTAGCGTGTTCCTTTAATATCTTTTGCAAATTTAAATTTATCATAAAGCTCAGTCGGATATGAAGCTGACATTGTTGCTATATAAGGAATGTCGTGTGCAGCCATTATTTTCGCCATGTCTTTTTTATGTTCCATCTTGCCGTCAAGGCATGTGGTTGTCACTGCACCGAAAGGCGTGCTGCCGGAACGCTGCGTGCCTGTATTCATGTAGCCTTCATTATCGTAACACACGTATATGAAATCAGTATTTCTTTCCGCAGCACCGGACAGAGCCTGTATTCCAATGTCTGCAGTACCGCCGTCTCCTGCCCACCCCACAACCGTGATGTGTTCTTTTCCCAGAGCCTTTAATGCAGCCTTTATGCCTGAAGCGGATGCAGCTGTAGTTTCAAATGCAGTGTTTAGGCACGGCACCATCATAGTTGAAATAGGATACATTCCCTGCAGAACAGTGAGGCAGCTTGCAGGAACAGTCAGGATCGTATCTTCCCCGAGAGCCTTGAGCCCGTGCCTGTAAGCGAGTGAAAGTGCACAGCCTGTGCAGGCGCGGTTACCAGGAAGATTGTATTCTTTATCAGGTAGAGTAAGCGGAGTTGTTTTTGTCATATAATCCTCTTGATTCTGTTTTTGTAAGTCATTTCTGCACCCTGTTTCTCTGAACTCACTTCTACCCGCTTTTTTTGTAAAAGTTCAGGAGATATAGAAATGGATGAGATAAGGGAATTTTATTTAATTTTTATCCCAAAAAATGAAATAAATTGGATTTGTTGCGAATCGGTCTGTCATTCCGGCTGTAGTGAAACGAAATGCCGGAATCTCCTTATAATTTACCTATGAGATTCCTGCATTCGCAGGAATGACGCGAGTTATGCAACAAGTCTATTTTTTATTTAATACATAATTCTTTTAAAAATCCAATCTCCAACATCTCTAAAATCCCCCTTATCCCCATCTCTTACACATTTTCTGGAAGATAAATGTCTGATGCGGAACAGTGGTTTACAGTTTTAAGTTAACCCATTCCTGGGGTTTATATCTTTCAGATTTAGGCTTGTTCAGATATTCATAACTTTTTCTGAGCCCTGCAGAAATATCTTCAGATTTTACATCGCGTCCGCCGAGACCCATTATATAGCAATGAGCGAAAACATCAGCGTCAAAATCAAAAAGAGCAGCCTTGAGATCAGAGCAGAGTGCTCCTTCGTATCCGTAGCTTACATCCTTTTCAAAAACAGCAACGCCCCTGCATCCGATTTTTTTTATTGCATCTGCGAGAACTTTTGCCGGGAAAGGGCGGTAAAGGCGCACATGCATAACTCCTATTTTCAATCCTTCTTCGCGGAGTGCGTCAATGGATTCCATTGCCTCGCTTGCAGCGCTGCCCATTGAAACAAAAAGAAGATCCGCGTCATCCGCTCTGTATGTATCGTATATCCCGTATTCCCTTCCGAAAACCCTGCAGAATTCATTGCCTACCTTCTCAACTTCAGAAACTGTCTTCATGTGCGCCTCCTGCAGCAGGTAGCGTATTTCAAAATATCCGTGGCAGAGAACGCCGTCGCCGTTTTTACGCGGTTCTGCAAGGGTAACAGGATTAATATTTTTAGGGTCTGCCGGATCAAGTATGGTATGAGGCTTGTAGTCCGGGATAAATTTTTTAACAAGATCCGCATCCGGAACTGATACAGGCATAAGAGTATGCGAAAGCACATATCCGTCATAGCAGACCATTACAGGCACCATAACAGATTCAGCTATTTTATATGCCTGGATTATTGTATCCATAACCTCCTGGCTGTTCCTGCAGTATAACTGTATCCAGCCTGTGTCGCGCTGCGAAACGCTGTCCTGCTGATCGTTGAGAATGTTCCATGGTGCAGCCACTGCCCTGTTCGGTATTGCCATTACTATAGGAAGCCTTGTGCCAGCAGCCCAGTGCAGCATTTCGTGCATCAGAGCAAGCCCGTTCGCGCAGCTTGCAGTGAATGTTCTGGCTCCTACAGCTGATGCGGCAATGCAGACTGTAATTGCACTATGTTCGCTTTCAACATTAACGAATTCAGATTTCATTTCTCCGCTGGAAACAAACTCCATCAGTTTTTCAACAACAGGTGACTGGGGAGTAATAGGGTAGGCGGATATAACCTGTATGCCGGACAATTTAACAGCATAGGCTGCAGCATGATTAGCAGTCATGATTAAAACATTATCATTTGTTTCTGTGGCGGTTTTATTTGCAGTTTTTTTTAATATATCATTCATATTTCCTCGCAGAGCCGTGCAGCAGGAATCAGTCCTGGGTGTCCGGAACCATTGTGATGGCATGGGTTGGGCATTCTTCAGCGCATATTCCGCATCCCTTGCAGTATTCGAGATTTACTTCCGGAGGTATTGTTTTTGTAATAACTCCATCCGGGCAATACATCCAGCACATGAAACATGAAGGCCTGCCAGTCCGGGCCGGTGTGCATTTTGCATAATCAAATTCGGGATGGTTTATCCTCCAGTCCCCTGTTCTGCCGGCCTCGCCGACCGAAGGAGATGATGAAGCTGTTATATGTCCGCAATCCTCTGTTCCCATATTCTACCTTTACTGATTATAAACTATTGTAATATCATGAACAATCTGAGCTGTGAGCATGTTAATCACAGCTTTGTCTCTGGAAAATTTTTTCATGATTGCTTTTTCAACTGATGCAAGGCCAATAATGCCTGTAACCTTGACATAAGCGCCGATGATCGGAGTATTTAAAATTGCAACTCCGGACTGCGTAAGATTATTTTCCAGCGCTACTTTTGTTATATCTGCAATTCCTATTTTATTAAAATACCCAAGGCCCAGCTCTTCAGGATTTTTTGTTGAGTTGATGATAATTACTGTATCTTTTCTGTATTTGGACGGGAGATCCAGCACAGGTAAAAGCGTAGGGTCAAGCACAACTACTATATCTGGATCGTATATCTGTGAAAAAATTCGAATTGGCTCGCTTGATAATCTCAGAAAAGCAGCAACAGGAGCTCCGCGCCTTTCAGCTCCGAATGACGGTGCTGTTGTAATGCCTTTATAGCCTTCTGTATATGCGGCCTCAGCAACGAGCTGGCTTGCAGTTATTGCGCCCTGTCCGCCTCTTCCGTACCATGTAGTTTCAATGTATTTTTTTTTGTCCGGCATATTTTCACTTCAAAGTGTTATATTATTTATAAAATTGTAATGATGATAGTTCAGATTATTAAGATATCCAGTCAAGAAAAATATGTTAAATATAGAAAGAATTAAAAGAATTCAATCAGGTCATTCCCGCGAAGGCGGGAATCCATATATTGAAAAAATATCTTCAATCTCTTTCTTGATTTACGACTGTATGCACAGGGCTACTATTCACCTTGAATGGAAGGTGAATCATTATCTCAAGAAGCTGGGACGGTACTTGGCCGTCCCCGCTCCTCGAGGCTCCACACCCCTCCGCCCGCTCATTGCCGCGGGGCTAAGAGCCTTAAACTATTATAAATTTTTTATTTCAAAAAAAGTATTTTCTAAAATCTATTTGGAAACTTAATCTATTCAGCCGGTTTTTAACAAACCTGCTAATGGGAATTTTTTTAAATTCAATTTTCTTAAGTATTAATTTTGTGTGTAATACTCATATGCAAACAATAAGCAGTGAGTAAAAACTTTTAATAAAACTGAAAAACTTTAATAACTAAAGCTCTGATATCAGATAGCCCGAAAATTAAAATAAGACTTTAAAAAAAGGGGATTTAATAATGATAATCAGAAAATTCGGAATTTTTTTAATACTGTTTTTAGTTTTAAAAGTAACATCTGTTTTTTCTCAGGATGTGCCGGAAAGCCAGGTCAGGTTCAGCGGGCAGAATTTTTCTTCAATAAATATGATCACAGGGGCAGTTCCAAAAAATACTTTTGCACTGAATCTGCTTCCGATAGTTAATTTTTCAATAGATAGAGTCTATTTAAAACTGGATCACGAACTGGGAAAAACATTCAGCTACCATGTAATTTTTGATATAGCTCCGGATCAGTTTTCTTCTGCAACCTTTTCGGCCTCAACTACAAATTCATATGTTCCTTTCCTTAAAAATGCTTTTCTAAGAACAAAAGGCGGAATCGAGAATAAGCTGTTTTTTCAATTTGACGCAGGTTTGCTCAATACTCCGATTATAGCAAACAGAAATAGAATGTCAGACACAAGGTGGTTTGAAGATACAATGCACGAGGGTCATAAAAATATAATCGGGATGGTAACAGCTGTTCCTGGTGCAACTATAAAAGGTGTTGATAGTTCCGGCACTGCTGCAGGCTATGGAGATTATGATAAATCAGCTGATCTGGGTCTGATGCTTGAAATTCAAATTGTGAAAATAATTAACATTTCAATAGGCGCAACAACAGGTGAAGGCTGGGCAAATGTTTCAAAAGATTTTCTTCCGAACTATGCAGGCAAAGCCTGGTATGGAGATCTTTTTGCTGAGCCTGTAAAAGGCCTTTACATTCACGGCTACCTGAGATATGAAAATGTTCAATATCTGAATACAATGGATCAGGTTTCTCCTACTTTAACAGGGAAAGATGCCTGGTTTACCGGTCTTGGCGCAGGCATAAATATGAAGGGAATCAGGGCAGGCGCAGATTTTGAAACCGGCCAGATTATTATCAAAACTGCTGTAGCAACAACTGCAGGTAACCAGGCAAAAAACTTTTTTGTTTTAAATGCATGGCTGAACTGGAACTTCAATGAAATAGCAGGTTTCCCCATGCTGATTGTTGTCAGATTTTCCTATGGAATGTTTAATGATGCATATGCAGCATTTACAGGCGGAACAGGTGTTGTTTATGATACAGTTTTCTGGTCTGCAGGTCTGGGATGGCAGTTTAATAAAAATCTCAGAATTGTGCTGCTTTTTGAAATGAATATTTACAGCGATGCAGAGATATACATGTCAATGGGAAATAATCCATATAATACAGATGCAATGCAGCTTGATAAAGTTACAAATCCAACCAACGGCGGCTGGAATAATGCTGCAAGCGCTGTTAAAATTAAATCAGAAATTAAATTTTAAATGCTGATTGTGGCAGCTAATTTATCTTTCCTGTTTTATAAAGTTCTTCTTAAAGAAAAAGTTTCTTGCTTATTTTTTTATATTAGATATACTTGATCATTATAAATATTATTGGATCAAGGATGTTGTCAATAGCTGTTTATGTATTTTATGGAAAATGGGAGAAGGGAAATGAACATACAGTATAATTATAAAACTGATCTTTTATATTTGCGCCTTGACGATTCTAAACATGATTTAACAAACAGAAGAATTTCCGAAGATGTTGTTTTGGATATTGATGAAGAAGGAAAAATTATTGGAATTGAAATAATGGATGCCTCAAAAAATATTAATTTAAAAAATATTTTACCAATAAATTACAGTGTTCCTGCATAATTTCAAAATATAGAGTATTTCATATATGTTGAATTATAGATTTAAGAAAATAAAAGATTCCAAAAAGATATAAAAGGATTATACAATGTTCTTTAAAAGGAAAAACAGATTTTATATGTTTTTTTATGGAATTATAGCTCTCGGATTCTTTGTCTCATGCAATAACGGCGGATCCGACAAGGGATGGCGAGGGCAGATAATCGCTGATCATACGGTTGTGGATAAATTTGATAAAATCCCTGCAGGTTATATGGCAGAAGTTAAAAAGATGATGGTAAGCTTTCCTGGAGAATCTCATTCAGCAGCATACCGCACAGGCATGTCATTGCTGATGGGGATAGATGCAAAATTTGCGGTCAGCGTCAGTGAAGGAAGTACTCCTGAAGGTGCTACTACTCTGCATTTAAGAGTAAATCAGTCTGTGAGAGAACTTGGAGGCTGGTGGGGAACCGGTTCCGGGGAAGCTCAATGGTTCACATGGTATGCTTATCCTGATGCGACCAAGCCAGCTGTGAAAGATAGATTTAAAAATCATATTCTTTACTGCTATAATAACAATCTCAATCTGGGTGCCCTCGGTTTTGGCTGGTGCTGGGACTTAACTCGTTCGGGCATAGTCAATATCAGTCCAAGCACAAATTCTGATCCGGTCTATGGAGTTCACTGGTACGGGTCTACGGATGGAGGGCCGGACGGTGACAGAGCGTGGGGATTGGATGATGCTGATTTTGCTGAAACAGGCAATCGCGTCAGCATGGATACATATCTTGGCGCAACAGAGGATTACCGCCTTTACGCAATCAGTATTGGTGCACCCACAAAAGTAATTTTTACAACAGGACCTGCAGATTTGAACGGTGAATCAGGCTACCAGGGTCATTTAAAACATGAACGTATGCGCAATTATGTTGCAGATAATTCAGAGCGTATTCTTTTCGACTATGCAGATATTCTTTGTTATAACAACGCCGGTGTACAAAATATAACTACCTGGAACGGGCATACATTTCCAACAATCCATTCTGATAATTCAGGAGAGGTTACTGGCCACATAGCTAATGCAGGCGCGATCCGTCTGGCAAAAGCACAGTGGTGGATGCTTGCGAGAATTGCCGGCTGGGACGGAGTGACTCAGTAAAAATAAAATAATTTTAGAGAGGAAAAAATGGATAAAAAAATTATTATAAGTTCAGCATCCCTGTTTATTGCAATGACTGCTGTTTTAGTTTACGCTGCTTCTTGGAACTCGGGTTATATTGCAGGGCTTTCAGGAGGTGACTGCAGAGGCATAGCTTCCGGCGATAAAAGCTGGTGTACCACAAACGACTGCAGGGCAATTGCATCCAGGGATAAAAGCTGGTGCGATAATGCAGATTGCAGGGGAGTGGCAAGCAGAGATAAGAGCTGGTGCACAACTAATCTGTGCAGGGCATGGGCAGCGAAAGATAAAAGCTGGTGCGATGGAAGCGATTCCGACTGCCGCGGTGTTTCATCAGGCGATAAAAGCTGGTGTCAGAGCAGCCAGTGCAGGGCTATAGCGTCAAAAGATAAAAGCTGGTGCAACTGAAAATTAAACTATAGCAGATAACGATTAAATTAGTTCTTTGTCATTCCGGTATTTGCATGATTTGAAGCTGCAAAACCGGAATGACAGAAAATGGTTTAATCAAATCGTTAACCGCTATAGTTTAATAAATCATAGAAAAAAAATAGGATATAATCATGGCAAAAGGGAAAAATATATTATCATCAATGGAGGATTTTAAATATACTGAAGCTGCTCCGGAAATTGACCCGAAAGAATTTCAGAAAGTAATCACTTCGCGAAGATCAGTAAGAATATTCGACGGCACGCCCATTCCGGAAGACGTAACAAGGAAGTGTCTTGAAAACGGACTGCTTGCTCCCAATTCATCGAATCTTCAGCAGTGCGAACTTTACTGGGTAACTTCTCCTGATAAAAAAGCTGCTCTTGTAAAAGCCTGTCTGAATCAGGTCGCAGCAAGAAAGGCTGCTGAACTTATTGTGGTAACAGCGCGCACAGCAACATGGAGGGCGCACGCCAGGGAGATGACTGCAATTTTCAGCAAAGCAAAAGAGGGGAGCGTGCCCAAATCTGCAATTGATTATTACAATAGACTTGTTTATTTTGCTTATACTGTCGGGATATTCAGCATTGCCGGTTTTTTTAAGAGGATATTGTATTTCTTCATAGGATTAAAACAGCCTATAGTCAGGGAAGTTGTAAGCAGATCGCAAATTAAAACCTGGGCAGTAAAATCATCTGCTCTTGCAGCAGAAAATATTATGCTGTCATTCAGGGCATACGGATTTGATACATGTCCTATGGAAGGCTACGACTCTAAAAGAATAAGAAAAATTCTTGATCTGCCTCGTGATGCAGTAGTGGTGATGGTCATTGCAGCAGGCAGGAGAGGGACTGGAGGCATTTACGGACCGCAGCTGAGATATGATTCAAAAAGGTTTATTAAAAAAGTTTGACTCTCCCCTTTTATCATTTCTGTTAAAAACGCACTCTGAGAGGTGTTAAAATCATATTAATTAAAATAAAAATTTAAATGCGTAAAAGTGCATTGACATGAACTTGTTTCTGAATTGTTATTAAAATACTTTTGCTTTTAAAGCAGTATTTAACTGGAGTATTCATGAATTTTACAAGCATCAGAAACAGGCTTATGGTTTTCAGTATTGTAATAATAATTTTTATAACTGCTGTAATCTCAATCGGCACATATATATATTTTTATTATACAACCAGAAATATGATTTTCAGCCAGCAGTTTGCAATGGTTACTGCTGTTGCAGGCGGACTTGATGACAGAATCAATACAACCCGGTCTTCACTGATAAATGTAGCAAATGCAGCTCCTGCAAATATTATTGTAAACAGGGATGCAACACAGAGATGGCTGGATAACAGAATCGGGATCCGAACTTTTTTTACAAACAGCCTGTTTATTCTGGATAAAAACGGAATATTTATATCTTCATTCCCTGCCAAACCTGAAATTTACGGGAAATCTTACGCATACAGGGAATATTTTAAAAACAGCCTGGCAAGCGGCAAACCATACATTTCCAAACCGTTTATTATTACTACAAATGATATGCCTGTAATTGTTATGACAGCTCCCATCAGGGCTGAGGATGGTTCTATCAAGGGGTTATTATGCGGAGCTGTTGATCTGCTTGGAAGCAACAGTTTATTTGCGGAACTTAAAAATAAGAAAATTGGTTCAAACGGTTATATGTATATGTTTACTAAAGACCGCATATTGCTGATGCATCCTGATTATGCGCGTATAATGAAAAATGATGTTCCTGTAGGCGTTAATCTGATGTTTGATAAAGCTATTTTGGGATTCGAGGGATCGGGTGAGACTATCAATTCAAGAGGCCTGCATTTTCTGGCTTCTTTTAAAAGTCTTCAAACTACAGGATGGATTCTTGCAGCCAACTTTCCGAGGGATGAAGCTTTTCATTCCATTACAACATTCAGAAATTATTATATACTCGGGATGCTTTTCATGCTGCTGCTTACTCTTGTTATAGTGAGAAAACTCGGGCTGAGTATCTTAAATCCTATTCAGAATTTAACCGGACAGATTCAAAAGCTGGCAAAGCCGGAATCAAATAAAAATCAGCGGATTAGCGCCCCGTACTTTGATGAGCTGAGAATGCTTGCGGAATCATTTAATGCTTTACTGGATGAAGTTGAACGGCGCGAAAAACAGCTGTTAATTGCCATGCAGGAAACTGATTTATCGAGGCTGAAAGAAAAGGAGGCCAATGAGGCGAAATCAGAGTTTCTTGCAAACATGAGCCATGAGATACGCACACCGATGAATGCTATAATAGGTATGGCAGATCTTGCTCTTATGACCAGCGATGAAAATGAACTGCACCGGTATCTTTCAATAGTGAAGTCATCCAGTAACCATCTTCTGCTTGTTGTAAATGATATTCTTGATTTTTCAAAAATAGAAAGCGGAAATCTGCTGCTTGAGCAGAGAGAATTTCATTTAAATAATATTTTTTATTCCATAGAAAAAATCTATCAGTTCGAAATTCATAAAAAGGGGCTGATATTAACGTTTGATATCTCAAATGATCTTCCGATCAGTATTGTAGCGGATGAATTGCGTATCCGTCAGATATTAATAAATTTAATAAGCAATTCACTTAAATTCACGGAGAAGGGAGAAATTAAAATCAGGGCTTCATTAAAAAAAGAAATTAATGTTGAACCGGAATTTTCAGCTGTTGAAATCTCCGTATCAGATACAGGCTGCGGAATCCCTGAAGAGAAGCAGAATATTATTTTTTCAAAATTCCAGCAGTCGGATATGAGCATCACAAGAAAATTCGGCGGCACAGGTCTTGGTTTATCCATAGTAAAGGATCTTGTCCGCTTAATGGATGGTGATATTATAGTTAAGAGTGAGCCCGGTAAAGGAAGTGAATTTATTTTATGGCTGAAAGTTAAAACCGGCGGATCCATGCAGGATATAAAAAAAGTTGAGGAAATTCCGCATGAAAAAATATCAGATAAAAGACAGTTAAGAATTTTACTTGTGGAAGATAATATGGTAAATATAATTCTGGGAGTTACTGTTCTGGAAAAACTCAGCAATATAGTATCCGTGGCCCGTAATGGAGTTGAGGCTATGGATTTATTAAGCAAAAATGAATATGATCTGATTCTTATGGATATTGAAATGCCAGTAATGGACGGAATTGAGGCTACGAAAAGAATCAGAAACGGCGAGTGCGGCGAGGAGAAAAAAAATATTAATATTGTTGCAATGACTGCTCATGCAGTTGCTGAAATAAAACAACAGGGCATGGATGCAGGCATGAATGATTATATAACCAAACCTATTGACATTACAAAAATTCAGGAAAGAATCGATAAATTAATCTACGACTCGCCCCCTGCCGGTTAAGTTGCTCTATATTTGAGTAAAAATTAATTTTAAAATTATTCTAATGAGACATAAAATTTATATTGACATTAATAAGCATTAATAATTACTAATA
>CAZGWD010000040.1:0-17286 GCA_964529415.1 uncultured Leptospirales bacterium
TAAACCGTAACCTTCTTAAATTAATATATAAGGAGGATGAAACACTTGAGGCATACCGTCTCTATGTGATCGCACGCACGCACTTTTCAAAGAGATCGGGATTATTCTCTCTTGATGAGTTGTGTGATGTCCTGCATGAACTATACGGTTATAACTCATTACATAGTAACAAAGGAAACAAACGCCTTCCATTTAAACATAAACTTGAAAAAAGATTCAAAGAATCAAGCTTGTTCAGGAGAACATTTGACGGAAGATACATCACCACAGCAGAGAAAAAGCTTCTGTTAAGAACAAAAGGAACAGATAAATCAAGCTGGTACATGATTCCTGGGATCGAAATTCTCTCAACTAAAAGATTATTCCGGGATTTCTGTGTAGGAATAATGCTTTCCGGAAACAAATTCAGGGCAAATAAAAATATAGCATCAAATTGCGATTGTTCGGTCAGGCGGATTCAATACGCCACTGCAAGGAATCACAAATCCGGGCATTTCATAAAACAATATAACTTTATCGAAGATCTCTCAGGTTCCTACAAGTATATCGAGCGGCTAAGGGCTGAACTTTTTGCGCTTCACGGCATATCAACCCCGAAACCCTTTAGATATAAAGACGTATGGGTATTAAGGCTTAATGCACCCAATTCTTACAAAACCATGGTGTTGAGCGGGGTTAAAGGGTTTAAAGTTCAACCAACCTTGAAGATGAGTAGGAAATCAGAGTGCTGGTTCAAGCCTGTACGCACAAAAAGCAAGAAATCATCAAAACTTATTACAGATTTCAGGCGTTGGGTTTTTAACGAAACAGTGTATAACCTGGACAGTTATTTATCAGATCATAGTGAGTTCTTAAATGAGGCAATTTGTGCCTGAAAAACTTTTTTTATTTATTAGAACTTTTGTTCATCCTAAAGGGGCTTCTGGTTTTGTGGATTAGTGGCATAAACCTAAGGCAAGAATGGGCATACTACGCACGGATCGTGTTACAAGCTGTACCTTTAATTCTTTGGTATGTTATTATTTATTTGAATCTATAATCTGATGAATTTTAACGGTTGGTAAGTAAAGTCGAACCATCCTGGCATCTAAACAGTGTAGGGCATCGAGGAATAAGGTAAAATGCTTAAATGTATTTAAAGTCTTAATTTTGAAAACCTTCTGTCCAAAGGAATCAGTTCCTGTCATCGCGTATGTGGGGATCCATTATAAAAGAAATTAAGAGGGGAATAAAAATATGAAAATTGAAACCGATTCTAAAACAATAAAAGTTCCAACTGAAGTATTCTCCAGGGTTTCTGGTTATTTTAGACCTGTTAGTCAATGGAACAAAGGAAAACAAGAAGAATTCCTGGAAAGAACTGGTTTAAAAATTAATTCTAATGCAAAAGGATAAAAGTTGCTTCTTTAAATTTTGTGCTTGCTATTGAAGAAAATTGTAAGTAAGGATTTTATTATTCCAGAAGTGCTTAAGTAATCTTTAATAGGATAAGGAAAAAATAAAAGGAGGATTATGCTATAATGAAAAGAATAGGCATTATTTTATTCGTTACTTTCCTGATTGGATCAACAAATAGCTATTTGCATCCGGAGACCACGAAAGTTTCCACAATGATGTACGTTGGTAGTTTTGGCTCATTTATTCAAGTCTACGGAGAATCTGTCTTTGATGTGATACTCGAGAAATTATTCGACAAGAAAACATTAGCCAAGATAGAACCCTTTAAACCCAAAAAAGAAATCGAAAAGACAATTTTAAATCAAATTAACAACGAACTTAACGATTACAATTTAGCGTTTGGCGACTTGTTTATGTGCAAATTCACAATAGACAATAAGAATATTTTTGCCCTAGTATTAGTATACGGAACATTGGAGCCAACAATTAGATATTATCATATGAAATGAAAGGAAAAGAAGTTTTAAAAAGAAAGAAGAAAATTTGAATTTGGATGAACTCCGAGATAAAATAAGGCTGAAAGAAACAATAGATAAATTTTGCGCTCTCCAAGAAAATCGGGGAAAAACCCCCCCTTTTATTTCTAAATTAAAAACTATTTATTTAATAAAACAAAAAAATTGTCTCATCAATTTCATATGCATGCAAATCATTCAATATAAAAGATATTTATAAAAATATTCGGGAAAGCAGAAAAATATTATATTTTCACCGCCCATTCTTTCCTTGACAAAAAAAATAAACTGTAGTTCATTCTCAAATTATAACTCAATAAAACATAAATTCACGGAGACAACTATGCGTAAATCAAGCAGGTTGCGTAAAAGCAAACATTATCATCGTATGCCCATTAGAATTATCAATACTATCCTTTCATTTTTTAATTTTTTTGGAATAGCAAAAATTAAAATTGATGAAAAAACCATTATTGAAGCTGCAAAAAAAGCTACCGGGCTTGATGATTTTGGAAAAGATGAATTTCTTAAACCCTTGAGGGTTCTTGTAAATTCTCTTGAAGAAGAAGGAAAAATAAATCCAGTAGGAAGATTTCTTGCTGTACAGACAATTCTTGGAATTTTAAAAAACCGTCTTCGTGCTGAAGATCTTTTAAAAAAACATCCAGAAATCAATGATATTAAAATAAATAGCCCTATAATAGTCATGGGGCTTGCAAGAGCAGGAACAACCAGGCTGCACAGACTTCTCGCCTGCGATCCTGCGTTTCATCACCTGAAATCATGGGAGTCATGGAACCCTGTGCCATGGCCGGAAAGCTTTACAGAAACGCCTGATCCGCGGATTACAATGGTTGAAAAGGGCCTGAAATTTGTTTTTTACATGTCTCCCGGTATAGCAGCAGTTCATCCTCTTGAAGTGAATGCACCGGAAGAGGAACTGGGACTCATTCAGCATTCCTTCTCAAGCGAGCTTTGGGAGGTTACAAATATTGTACCGAGTTTTTCACGATGGCTGGAGAACAATGACCAGACTTTTGCTTATAAGTATATGATCAAGCTTCTGAAAATCATGTCATGGTTCCGCGGAATTGACGGAGGAACATGGGTTTTAAAAACCCCAAATCACATGCAGCATTTTACTGAAATGGCAAATGTTTTTCCAGGCGCTAAACTAATATATACACACAGAGATCCAGTACGCTGTGTGGGATCAATGTGCAGCGTTGCATGGAATTCTCAAACCCGTGATACAGACAACCTTGAAGCAAAAGATGTCGGGAAGGAATGGTATCGTAAAGTTGATGTTATGGTAAGAAAGAACGAGGAAGGAAGATCAAAGTTTCCAAAAGATCAGATACTTGATCTGATGTATGACGATCTTAACCGTGACCCGATTGGCCAGATAGAAAAAGTATATGAATTTCTTGGACGCGAATTCACCGAAGAAGCCAAAAGCGCAATGATTAAGTGGCTTGATACCAACAAACAGGATAAACACGGACTGCACAGATACTACCTTGAAGATTTCGGCCTTGATGCAGCTGATGTGCGGGAAAGATTCTCCTGGTACTGGAATAAATATTCCATACCTCACGAAGAAAAAGTCAATGAAGTCCAGGAGGTCGATGCATAATGGAAAGAAATATAACAAAAGCATTTAATGAATTGCTTACGACAATCAGGGAAAGAGAACAGGATTTCCTTAATAACAGAAATCAGACTGATGATATTGATATAGCCGAAGACTATAAACACCTGCTTGATCTGGTTTCATGCGGAATAGATTTTTATGTTGATAACGATTACGCAAGACCTCGTCTGGTACAGATGGTGTCACCTTACAGGAAGATGGGCGGCGACAATGCTCATGCCATGTACCATTTCGCACCGGTATTCGGAGGTCGCAAATATAAAATATCCGGCAATAAAGGCGAAACATGCTATCTGGGATTTACTGTGTATGACGGAAATGCCGGAGGAGAAATCAATATTGTTGCGAATAAATCCCTGGGAGATTTAAATGAAAACAAGGATGGCTCGTTTGAAATACTGCTTGGTTCGGACAACAGCACAGATCCAAACTACATTAAACTGACGCCTGAAACAAACTGCATTATTATACGCCAGTATTTTTATGATATGAAGAATGAAAAGCCAGCCACACTTGCGATAGAAGTTCTTGATAACCCTGACAAGCCGCAGCTTACTTGCGATGAACTTGCATCCAGGATCAGGTCTATAACTTCTCTGGTTAAAGTGTGGACTAAAATATCCCCGATGCCATGGCCGGCTGACCCGAATGCTTATAATAAATCATGCCAGCCTTTTCAGTCTTCAGCTTCAACAGGCCAGTGGTCCACTCCGGATAATATTCATTCATTCGGATTTTATAAAATTGAAGATGATGAAGCACTCATACTCAAAGGAAAATCTCCTGAATGCATTTACTGGAGCTGTCACCTGTGGAACGGGTGCATGCAGACATATGACTACCTGAACTATTCATGCGCTATAAACAATAAAGAAGTAAAACTTAATCCAGATGGAACATGGACCTTGGTCATAGCACGCAAAGACCCCGGAACTTCAAATTGGATCGATACAGCAGGACACTACAAGGGATTTATTTATTTCAGATGGTTAAAGGCTAAAGAAGTTCCGGGTAAAATTGAAGCTTCTGTTGTTAAAATAAAAAATCTTAATAAATAAGGTTGGCAATCGATGTCCAAACAAAAAGTGCATTATACATTCTGCCGGGCATGTGAAGGGGTCTGCGGTCTTAAAGTTCTGGTTGAAAATAATAAAATCATCAAAATTGAACCGGATAAAGATCATGTAACCACAAAAGGACATGCCTGCATAAAAGGGCTTAATTTTGCAGAAATTCAATACAGTCCTGATCGTGTTCTTGAGCCAATGAAACGTACTGGAGATAAATGGGGAAAAATCTCATGGAACAGGGCATTAAAGGAAATCGGCTCCAGACTTAAAGAACAGGTAAAAAAACACGGTCCTCAGAGCGCTGCCTATATGATGGGCAGCCCTGCAGGTACTTCAATAATAAATCCGACATTCAGAACAGGTTTTTTTGAGGGTATCGGCTCCAAGCAGATGTATGGTGTGGGATCCATTGACTGCAATAACAAATTCCGCGTAAGCGAGGATATGTACGGATCTCCTTTCAGGGTTACATTTCCTGATCTTATCAATACAAAATTTCTCATGATACTCGGAGGAAACCCTGCTGTTTCCCAGATGAGCCTTGTGCACGCGCCAAAACCTTTGACCATAATGAGGGATATAATAGCACGCGGGGGCAGGGTTGTAAATATTAATCCGAGAAAAACTGAAACTGCTGCAGTTGGTGAACATCATTTTATCAGACCGGATACTGATGCTTATTTTCTCGCCTCGCTACTCAGGGAAATTATTAAAACAGATTCGTATAACATTGATCATATTTCAAAATACATGACAGGGTTTGATGAATTAAAAAAATTTGCAGAGAACTGGACACCGGAAAAATCCTCCGAAGTTACAGGAATCTCTGCAGAAATTGCAAGGGAGCTTGTAGCTGCCATTGCCAATGCTGATGGTGCCGCCTTATATTGTTCTACAGGAGTTAATCTTGGAAGCAACGGTTCAATAGCATACTGGATTATAGAATGTATCAATGCCATAACCGGGAATCTTGACAGGCTCGGAGGAAGTCTTATAGGTAAAGGACTTTTTGACCAGCCGGCAATGGTTAAGAAAACAGGAACATTCATCAGGGGAGGATCAAACAGAACAGGAGGTTTTCCAAGGATTGTGGATGCATTTCCTGCAAGTCTGCTCGCAGATGAAATTCTCAGGGAAAGCGATGACAGGGTTACTTCACTTTTTGTCGAAGCGAGCAATCCGGTACTTGTATTTCCAAATCCAGGTGGCCGGCTTAATAAAGCCATGTCGCGCCTTGAACTTCTGGTATCAATAGATTTATTCAGAAACGAAACTGCAAATTTCGCACATTACATACTGCCGGCAACAACTTTCATGGAAAGACCGGACCTTCCCTATGCGATCCAGAGTTTCTGGGGAAATTTTCCAACGAGATATATATACTATACAGACCCTGTTGTAAAAGCGCCTGCCAGTGTCCGCGATGAATGGTGGATCTATGCGAGGCTTGCGAAATATACAGGGGTAAAACTTTTCAATTCACGGATAGCTCACTACTTTTTTCAAATAAATGCCTTTTTGTACGACATCCCATGGATGAGATGGATTTCTCTTACACCAAAAAAAATTATCAGCATGATTTTAAGAATAGCAAAAGTCGGATCAAGAAAAAAAATGCTCAGACTATATCCGCATGGAAAACTTCTTGAGCCGAATAAAGGCGGAGATTTTCTGGGAACAGACAGAGTTCTAACAGATGACAAAATGGTGCATCTTGCGCCACCTGAAATAATAGCCGCAACAGTGAAACTCGAAAAAGACTTCAAAAAAGAACTTTCAAACAAAAATGAATTTAAAATCATAACCCGAAGAGAGCTTCGCGCCATTAATTCATGGATGCACAATTTCAACAGCATCAGAAGCGGTTCAACAAACCATGTTTATATCAATCCTGATGATGCTGCTGAACTCGGCCTAACAGAAAATGACCTTGCAGAAATTTCAACTTCTCATGCTGCTATTAAAGTTCCGGTACGTGTTTCAGATGAAGTTATGAAAAAAACAATTGCACTTGTTCACGGCTGGGGACACGAAAAGGCTGACGGGCTAAAAGAGGCTCAGAAAAATCCCGGCATTAACGTAAATCTTCTTGCCGGAGACGGGCCGGATAATATTGAAGCTCTTTCAGGAATTTCTCATCTTTCCGGATATTGTGTAAGAATCCGGAAAATTTAAAATATCAAATGAACTATAACATTTTTCTTTTTCTTTTCAGGAAACTGTGATATCAAAGGGAAAAGTTTTCTAAGCACCCTGCTGTTAATAAGGCATAATGAATCCAATAGACAGCAAAATTTAATTAACGTTTGCTGATAGTATATGGAAAGTCAATAATTTAACTTGATTTTAGCTGCTTATAGGATTCAGTATGTCTCCTGTAGGGCAGGTAGTTGTGAAAAGCATTATGTATTTTTAATGGAGTTTATTAAAAAGAAGAAAATATAAAAGAAATTGTATGTCAAGCACGATCGTACACATAGTTCGGTGTTTGGATTCTGTGATCTTAATGTGTTCCGCCGTTAATTCAGCAACTATACTACCGGCTAACGTCCCATTATTACCGGTCAGCGTGTGCGTAATTATTATGATCTTCTCTGTTATCTTCCATCAACTATTCACGAACTAGTTCATCTAACCGTTACAATTTTTAATGCCAATTTATCGAATAATTTACCTAAGATGTTCTTTATTGGGCTCAATTTCACAGGATAATAGAAATCCGAATCAAACCAGCCTTTTTCTTGGAAGTATGTATAATCGCGAAAATCTTCATTTAACATGATTTTTCTGCTTGTCCGTCCCATTCTAAACATCATAAGCTCGAATAAGGACGGCACAGGGAATTCTTTTTTTATTAATTTTGCAAAGAATATTTTGCTCTGTTTATCAATTATTTTATCTATCGCTTTTTGTCCTTTTTCCGTCATTGGCTCAAGTGAATTTATGCAACAACCTTTGACAACGTTAAAACCTATCGCACCCCCGATGAAGTTAAGGTATTTTACAATTTTATTTCCTCCGTATATTCCTTGCGCTACAATACCTGTGAATACTTTTCCAAAAAAACGCGGACGATGGCAGAAGAATCCAAGTCTATCAAGGAATATTTTCATTAATCCTGATACCTGAAAAGAATAATTAGGAGTTGCAAATATCACACCGTCAGAATTCAGCATTTTTTCAAGTATTTTATCCCTGTCATCCTTTAATTGGCATAACTCCTCACCCTTGTCCAGGCACAAAATGCACCCTTTACATACCCCCAGGTTATAATCACTTAACCTGACTATTTCATATTCCACATCTCCAAGCGACTGCAATTTTTTCAGGAAAAGTTCAGTAGTTTGATAGGTATGCTTCTTCCGTGCGCTGCCAACAATTGCAGTAACTTTCATCGGTGTTTGTCTCCTTTTTCTATAGAATCATCTCCTAAAAAATTTAATAATTACTTCCTGTTATCATACGGAAAGTCAAGAATTATACTGATTTTAACTTCTGAGAAGATGAAGTATGATACTCCTGTAGGGCAGGGCTCTGTAATAAATTTTTTGCTTTCTTATCGGGAATCCCAAAAAAAATAAACTCAGTAAATAAAAAGAACCTTTAAGTTGCCTAATAAAACTCTTGCTATATTTCATCCGAATTTTTTAAAGTCAAATAACATCAGAAAGTTCCAATTTAATGTAAAGTTTTTAAAGCAGGTATATGATATGTCATTTGAAAATATAAAAACAATCCTCCTTGTTGAAGATGAAGTTATAACATCAATTATGAATAAAAAAACCCTGCAGAAATTCGGTTATAATGTTGTCACTGCTGAATCCGGTGAAAAAGCTATTGAAACTGTTATAAACAATAAAAATATAGACCTCATTCTCATTGATATCGACCTGGGCGAAGGAATTGACGGAACTGAAGCTGCTGCAATTATTTTAAAGGATAATGATATCCCTGTTGTTTTTTTATCAAGCCACACTGAACCTGAAGTTGTTGAAAAGACAGAAAAGATTACATCTTACGGGTATGTAGTAAAAAATTCAGGCGCTACCGTTCTCGATGCATCAATCAAGATGGCATTTAAACTTTTCGATGCTAATGTAAAATTGAGAAATGAATTTTCCATACGAAAACTTGCTGAAGATGGTTTATATCAGGCAAAAATTACATGGGAAAATACTTTTAATTCAATATCTGACATTGTCTGTATGATATCAAACGAACATACATTTCTTGAAATTAACGAAGTTGGCATAAAATCGCTGAATTTGCCGAAAGAAAAGATAATAGGCAGAAAATGCTTTGAACTTGTACATGGCACCAATGCTCCTATTGAGCAATGTCCCTGCAATAAAGCAATACAATCCGGAAAAGAAGAATTTTACGAATATGAACAGGACGGAAAACATTATATTCTTCATGCAAGACCAGTGTATAATGACTCAGGTGTATTTACATCGTTTGTACATACAATTAAAGATATAACTGAGCATAAACAGGTTAAATTGAAACTTCAGTTGTCAGAAGATAGGATTACTAAAAGCCTGGATAATCTAATAGAAGGCTGTCAGATATTAGATTTCAATTGGCGCTTTTTATATTTAAATGATTCCGCAGCAAAACAGGGACGCAAATCAAAAGAAGAATTTCTCGGCAAAAAGATTACGGATGTATTACCGGGTATTGAAAATACAGAAATGTTTTCGGTACTTAAGCAAGCCATGGAAAATCGCCAGGCTCAGCACATGGAAAACGAATTTACCTACTTTGACGGAAAGAAAGGCTGGTTTGAGTTAAGTATTCAACCAACTGATGAAGGAATTTTTATACTATCAATTGATATTACTGGACAAAAAAGAATTCAAGAAGTTCTCCAATCATCCGAAGCAGCGCTTGTACAGACAAATGAAGAACTTGAGCAGACAATCGAAGAACTCAATGCTTCAAATGAAGAAATGGAAACAATAAGCGAAGAACTTATTAAAACCAACAAGGCGCTGCAGGAAAGCGAATATTTCTTTAAAGAATCTCAAAAAGCGGCACATATCGGTTCGTATCAAACAGATTTTATTTCCGGTTTCTGGAAATCGTCTAAAGTTCTGGATGAAATTTTTGGAATTGATCAGAACTATGAAAGAAGCGTTCAGGGTTGGCTTGATATAGTTCATCCGGATGATAGAAATATGATGAACAATTATTTAACTGAAGAGGTTATTAAAGAACGCATTCAGTTTAATAAAGAATACAGGATTATAAGGAAATCCGACAATGAGGTTAAATGGGTTCTTGGTTTAGGGAAAGTTGACTTCAATAATGACGGCAATATTATATCAATGATTGGAACTATTCAGGATATTACCGGGCGCAGGCTATTAGAAGAAAAAAAACTTGAGGATGAATTGAAATATAATCAGTTGTTTGAATTGGCAACCGACCCATTTTTTCTGGTTTCTGCTGAAACTGCGCAGATTCTTGATGTCAACGAAATGGCTCTGGATAAATATGGATACAATAAAAATGAATTCCTGTCAATGAAGATAACAGAAATATCGAATGAACCCGAAGAAACATTAAAAGTTGTATTTGATTCGGCTGATACATTTAATAAATCCATGAAAATATTTTTCCGTAATCACCGGAAAAAGGATGGAACTGTGTTTCCGGTTGAAGTCACCATACGTTCTTTTATTTTAAACGGACATAAAGTTCACTTTTCAGCCTGCCATGACATAACCGAACGCAAACTTATGGAAGAATCAATTTTGGCAAGTGAGGAAATTCTCCGCAAAACTCTTGAATCCGCTCCATTTCCGATAATGATCCATACGGAAGACGGCAATGTAGAAATGATAAATAAATCATGGATTGAACTGACAGGATATGCGCATTCTGATATTCAGACCATCGATGATTGGACCGAAAAGGCTTACGGCGAAAGACATGAGATTGTAAAAAATTATATCGATAGTCTTTATAATCTGGATGGCAGAAAGGATGAAGGAGAGTATACGATAAAGACCGCCAATGGAAATAATATAGTATGGGATTTCAGTTCGGCGGCTCTTGGTAAATTACCAGACGGAAGACGCGCTATCATCAGCATGGCAAAGGATATTACGGAGAAGAAAAAGACAGAGGATGCGCTTAGGGAAAGCGAGTGGCGTTACAGATATCTTTTTGAAAAAGCTCCTTTTGGTATTGGGATAGCAAATCTGAACGGTAAAATTATTGAAGCAAATGAAACAATGCAGAAAATTTTAGGGTATACCTGGGAAGAGTTGAAAAATATTAATATTCTAGAACTTTATGTAAAACCTGAAGACAGGCAGATACTACTTGAAAAGCTTAGAGAATCCGGATATGTTTCAGATTTTACTGTATTACTGAGACGGAAAGATGGAAGAGAATGCTGGTTTTACTTGGCTATCGATCTGAAGAATATTAATGGCATTGATGTTATTCAAACTGTGGCTCAGGATATTACAGAACAAAGACAAAAAGAAGAAAAAATTTCGGCTCTTCTTGCTGAAAAAGAAATAATACTGAAAGAAGTAAATCACCGCATCAAAAACAACATGAATACAATATATGGACTTCTTATACTTAAGTCAGAAACCTTGAAGGATATCTCATTAAAATCTATCCTTGAAGATTCCGCGAACCGTGTGAAGAGCATGATGGTGCTATATGATAAACTGTACCGCTCATCCGATGTGCAGAAAATTTCAGTCCGGGATTATCTTCCATCTCTGGTGGATGAAATTATTACAATATTCCCTAACAGTAGCATGGTAAAAGTTGAGAAAGAAATTGACGATTTTGTCCTGGAAGCAAAAAAACTACAGTCTCTGGGCCTGATCATAAACGAACTTCTATCCAACATAATGAAATATGCTTTTACAGGTAAAGATGAAGGGGAAATCAGGGTAACAGCTTCATTATCCGGTACTCAAACTTCAGTCATTATAGAGGATAATGGAAATGGAATTCCTGAAACAGTTGATTTTGAAAACTCTACCGGGTTTGGGCTTCAGCTTGTCTGGATGATGACTAAAGAGCTGAAAGGCGATATACGAATAGAGCGTGAAAACGGGACAAGGGTTATTCTGGAATTTGAAATATGAAACCTGTATAAATTTGATAAAAATTTTCTGTTAGCAGGCTGGTTGTCAATAATTTTCCTGATATGATGCAATCTGTCTTGAAAGGGATAGGTCTTGTGAAAAACTTTTTTTATTATTTCGAAAATTCCAAGAAAAAAAAGCAACAGAGAACTAATCATTTTTTTATTAAACGCATAAATTTTGATTGAAAAAATTATATGCAATAAAAAATTTAACAATTGATAATTAATAAATTTTTTTATTTCACTATTAGGAAGGATCTTATGAATTTCAGGTCTAATTTTTTTATAAATTTAATATTTTTTTGTACATTAATATTAATTTGCGGAACCACATCAGTTTTAAAAGCATAAGCAGTTTTCTTGAATGATGGATCAATTTTAGAAGGAAAAATATTAAATGAATCTGATAGGACTATAACCATCAAATCACAATTAGAAAATCCTGTTTTAATCCAAAGAAAAGATATCCTGCGTGTTCTTTACAGCAATGATTATATGAATAAAGTCTATATCTACAAGCTTGATGATACAATGATAGAAGGTTATGTTGTTTATGAAGACAAAGATAATTATATTATAAGAGAAAATCTATCATCAGCAAAAGAAATTATATTATCAAAAGAAAAAGTTAATAATATTTCAAAGAAAAAAATTAAAACAACAGCAGCTGTAAAAAATGATAATTCACCTGTAGGAACTTGGGAGTCAATTGACGACGAAACATCTGATGTTACGGCTAATGTTAAAATATATTTTGAAAATGGCATATATTATGGCAAAATAATTAAATTAATTAAAAATCCCGGATTAATATGTAAAAAATGTAAAGGGATTGTTAATAATTCACCCGTTCTCGGCTTAAATATGATTTGGGATCTTGAATATGATTCATCAGATGATGAAACACACAGTAGATATTTTAGGAACTTAAATAAAAGTGCATCAAATAAAATTTATAAAGGGAAAATATTTGATTTCTTTCAAGTTAAAGAGAGCAGCTGTTATATAAAAAGAGAAGATAATTTATTAAAAGTTGTTATATATGCTCCATTATCTTGGAATAGATTTCAAACCTGGCGCTTAATTAGTGAATAAATTTACTTTCATTCAATAATAATTTTTTTATCTTGAACTGCAAATCCACTTTATAAAAAAACCTGATTATGCAGATTATAGAAATTGTTATAAATTCATTCGCTGGAAGCGGCCTTGGATGAATTGACTGTAAAGCGATATGTATCCCCGGAACAGTTTCCGGGGATACAGTAAAAGCGGAATTAATTAAAGAAAAGAAAGATTACTACTAGGCTAAAAATCGCTGAAATACTCAAAAGATCCTCTGACAGCATTGAACCGCAATGCAATTGATTTGAAGTATTCATTTATTTCAATCTTTGCTTATTTTAAGAAATTGCAGTGCAATCATTATGAACCATGCCAGCATCAGAAGGCCGCCAAACATGCTCATAGTCATTAATGTATTGTACATTGGCGGATTAAAAGTAGCACCAAATGTAAAGATAGTCAGAAGAGCGGCTCCAACAATACCCGTTATAGCTGAAACCCTGCTGAAAATTCCAGCTTTAAACATTACAGTAAACATCAGAAAAATGCTGACTTCATTTATAAAAAATCCATAAATTGATCCGGGGGTAAAGTCCTCGCCCCTTGCCAGAAGAGATTCGCCAGCTGCTTCCAGTGCAGGCCTCATCTGCTCGCCGGCTGCTGCATATTTAACTGAAAGATAGTACAGTGGCATGGAGGCATTATTTGCAAGATAAACAGAAAGTCCAATTATGAAAATAACCAGTGTCAGGGTAGTGGCGTTTTTATATGCTTTTTTATGGGACAGATAAAAACCGAAAACTATTATCAGCATTAACATCTGTTCAATTACATTCAGGAATCCCAGATACTGGAAAGCCCTGAATGGTTTTATCTGGAACAGTACGAAAATATCCTTTGCTGAAAGCGTTCCCGGCTCTGGGGCTTTGCCTGCCATTATTGATGAAACAATATCCAGTATAATTATCAATACAAACAATAATGCTAAAACTCCCGCTATCCTGTAAAATATTCCTGCTTTTTGTTCATTATCAGAATTTTCCATGTTTACTCCAGTTAAAATTTTTTTAAAAAGCTTCAAGTACACCATATTCTAAACAATTAGAATGATTAAAAAAAAAGTTTATTAAATTCACCCGAGCAATATTTCATTCCATTCTTTTATCGTAACTTTTTCTATCAAACCTTCAAGAATAAATGGATCCTGCCTGGTGAATTCTTCTGCGCATTCCTTATCCCTGAATATACCCATTGCCCCTTCCGATATATCTGCAAAAGTACCAATGGCAATCACTTTGCCCAGTTTGGCAAAAGAATCAATGAGTATCCGGTGCCGCGGGAAGACAGCCCTGATTTTATCCATTGGAGCCGGGTTGCCAAGTTCATAAATCACAACTGCTTTCATAATTGCTCCTTAATAAAAAAATTATTAATACATGGCAAATAACTCATATATATTAAAAAAATTTAATGATCCTCAATTCTGTTTTTTTAGATGATCTATTTTTATACAAGCCGGCAGCAGGAGACAGAAAAAAAGTCAAAGCATAATAAATATGAATATCCGGTTAATATAAGCCATCTTTAGTCATTAAAATCTTTACCAGGGAATTTAAAGTCATTTTATAATATATCCGGATTAAATATAAAAAGGCTTTACTTCAAAAAAACAGCAAAGCCTTTTTTTATTATTAGACTATGGTATTATTTTTTATCCCTGTACTTAACATGGCAGCTTCCGCATGCTGCTTTAATTTCTCCAAGTTTGGCTTTAACAACATCACCCTTTTTTTTCGCTGCAGCATCAGCTGCATCTGATGAAAAAACGGAAATTTTCGCGGTAATATCTTTTTTTTCACCTGTAAGATTATCGGAAGCATTTTTTGTCTCAGCTGACAGAGTGGTTGCTTCCTTTGCGAGCTCTGCAAATTTTCCTGCAGCAAGGTTCTCACTCATTGATTTAAGCGAAGCTGCTCTGGCCTGCATAAGCTTTTGAGATGGTCTGAGTTCTTTCTTCTCGGCTTTTTCATTCCCGGTTGCAACGAAAATTGCAGTAGATGAGAAAATCAAAGAAAATAACAGGATAATAATTTTATTCATTTGAAGCCTCCTCGGTAGAATTTTCTTCCTTCTTCAATTAGATTTATATAATAATGAAAATGTCAAGAGGTTTATAGACTTTAACTTTTGCATGCTGTTGGCATGAAAAGTTTTTTAAGCACAGGTTTTTTCAAAGCTGTCTTTTAAATTAATATCAATTTTTCAGTTAATACTTCTAAACAGTTTTATATTAAAGTAACAGGCAAAAAAAGCCAATAAAACAAAAATCCCCATTTTTGTAATAATAGCAGCTAAAGGCAGATCAATTCCTGCAAAAATCTGATATGCAGTCTGCACTGGCAGCATGATCCCTATTATGCAGCATAATGTCAGAAGAATAGATAATAGTATGAAACCGAATCCATCTTTTTTTACAAGCTTTGCAATGCAGATAAAAGCAACAGGGCTGATGATACCCATATCAATAACATATGTAATTGCAGTAGTATAAACTTCAATTAACTCCAGGGATTGTTTTTTTATAAGTGAAGAAATAATATCAGGAAGCCATGCAATGAAAAGGGCTGTTCCAGTCAAAATCAGAAAAAAGTAAATTCCTTTATATGGCAGAGGAGATTTAATGCTTTCTTTAAGATGATTCAGATCAATGCTTGTAATTGCTGTAATCAGGCCGAAGAAACTTGCAGAAAAAAGGAAAATGTAGACAAGATGTAAAAAATTATAAGAAACTCCGAAAGAGATGCTTGCTGAATAATATGTAAATACAGAAATAACAGACATTAGAAATAATCTGTGTTTAATCATATTTTTTTTCATATCAAGGATTAATGCAATTAATAAAACAGGAATTGCAATAAAGAGGATTGTAAAATCAGTTCCAATAAATATAGGAGCCATAAAATAAGAATCATGGGCATATAATCCCTGGCCGTACATTTTAACGCTGTTCCCGTATTGATTTATAAAATTATATGGAGAACCTTCATTTTTATAAAATAAACCTGCTGCAGAGGAGATTATACCGTTAATAATAATTAAAACAGTAGTTATATAAAGAATTTTATTGGATTTCAATTTATCACCCCGCAATACTGACTTTTGAATAAATATAATTATAATAGGAGTTTCCTATTTTAAACCTGTCAATTATTAAAATTTGAATTAAAAAGTCAGAGATTAAAAAGTTTTTTTGATAATTATATTTTATTATTGACCTTGATATAATATATTTTTATAATTTTTGCCGGATCGGAGAAGGGCAGGGATATAAAAAATTATTAAAGATAAAAATAATTTGATCTGCCGCTTCTAATAAAAATAAACCACAAAGTTTTATTATTATCACAATGGAGGGCCAAAATGTCCGGAATATCAAAAAGTACACCTTGGATTATGCTTGCTATACGGACTTTGCTCTTTATTTTTTTCCAGGCATGCATAGCTATAATTTTTTATTTATCCGGAGCAGATTCTCCATGGCATTCATCTGAACCCTGGTGGACCTTCGGCGTCATCTTTACAAATATAGTCTGCATTTTCCTACTAATAAAACTTTTCCGCAGGGAAGGTACTTCATATTTAAAGGAATTCAGATTCGTTAAAGACGGCTGGTGGAAAGATCTCCTGATCTGCCTGGGGATATTTGTTCTCTCTGCTCCAATATCAATGCTTCCAAATGTATGGCTGTCAAACTTTTTATTCGGTTCAACTGAAGCTGCAGGTGCCATGTTTTTTCAGCCCCTGCCTCTTTGGGCTCTCCTGGTGAGTATTCTATTTCCTGTAACTCATGTATTTGCGGAATTGCCTGTATATTTTGGGTATGCAATGCCGCGTCTGGGAAGGCAATTGAAAAATGGCTGGTCTGCATGGATCATATCATCACTTTTTCTTGCTTTGCAGCATGGAGCTCTTCCGTTTGTGCCGGATCAAAGGTTTATTATATGGCGAATTGGCATGTTTCTTCCGTTCGCATTATTTGCCGGTTTATGCATAAAATTGCGTCCAAGCCTGCTGCCATATATGATGATTGGCCATGGCCTGATGGATCTGATGCTGGTGTTTATGATACCAGTTGTGAAATAAAAATTTATATCAATTTAAAGAGAATTCCGGGAACTTTTTTCTAAAGGATAAAAAAATTAATTTAAAATACCCACCCATCAAAAGGTGAAAATGCCTGTACTTATTCCCGTTCACAAATTTTTTTTGCTTCGAACTTATCCAATCGAACAGACAGACTGCCCATCTCTACGTCCGGCAACTATCCGATAATATGGGATTATGCCGCTTTGCTACTTTTTCTTATTGAAAATTTTTCTCTTTCCATTAAACTTTTATTGCTCTTACGCAAAGTTCCCTCACCTCCAGCAGCCGGCCACCCTTCCTCAACATCGTGTTTCG
>CAZGWD010000041.1:0-15086 GCA_964529415.1 uncultured Leptospirales bacterium
TGTGTTACCTATGCGCCCGGTTTATTTTGTTACCCATCCTCCCGGTTTGTACCCTTAATATATCCCGAATCCCTGAGACTCTCATATGATGCAGAAGTGACAATTATATGATCAATAAGAGGAATTCCGATTATTTTACCCGCCTCAGACATTCGTTTTGTTGTTTCAATATCCTCCCTCGAAGGCTTCGTAGATCCGGATGGATGATTGTGCACAGCTATTATTCCGGAACCTCCTTCTTTAATAGCATCAACAAAAACTTCGCGCGGATGAATTATTGCCTCATTAATAGTTCCCACAGATACAAGTGTCTTTTTTAAAAGTATATTTTTATTATTTAAAATCAGCGACCGGAACTCCTCCTTTTTTAAAGCGCACGTTTCCGGAAGAAGATATCTCCACACAGCTTCAGGCGAATCAAGCAGAACCGGCCTGCCCTCCTTTTTCAATGAACGCGATCCCATTTCAAATGCAGAATGGATTCTCACTGACTTAATCATTCCGATTCCGCTTATTCCGCTTATCTCCCTTAATCCGCTCTGTCTTAAGCCTGCGAGTCCTCCGAATTTTTTCAGCAAAGCCGACGATAAATCCAATACATCCATTTTTTTTATGCCTGTTCCCAGAATTACAGCGAGAAGCTCAACATCCGAAAGATTTTTCACATCTTCCCCCATCATGCATTTTTGTGCAGGCAAAATATAATTTGCATCTTTTAAAGGCTGTTTTAAAATGTTCATTAAGTTATATCCTGATAATTATTTAATTTGCGCAGATATTAAAAAAACATATCATATATATATACTAACTGAAGGCTGAATTTATTAAAATGTTAACGAGAAAAATCCACTTATTTGCAATTTTTTTATTATTTCAGATTCCTCAAATCTCTTACGCGGAAGTAATAAATTACGAAGAAATCTATTTTAAAGAAAAATCGTCCGGTAATTATTTCTTAGCACTTGACGTTCTGAAAAAATGGACTTCCGCAACTTCAGATAAAATTGATATTGAGACAAATATTGCAAGAATCAGCGAACTCATGCACTATGCTGAACTTTTTTCCCCTGGCCTGGAAACACTTGACCATATAATTAAAAAAAATTCATCGCTCGATATTAAGGCTAAAACGAAAATCCTTAATTTAAAAATGGAACTGCTTCTTTATCTTGGAAGATCGAAAGAAGCCCTGGATATTAAAAACTCGCTCGGGTATCTGAATTTCAAAATAACAGGTCCGTTTCAGAACAGGGGAATTGATGATTTTGAAAAAGAAATTGAGCCCGGAACAGACTATATTGAATCAGCACTTTATAAATCTAAAATCGGCAGAACTTCCTGGTGGCAGGCTAAAAGCGGAATCACAGGAAAAATTTCCGTTGAGAACTTCTCAGATGATGCAAAGGATTCCCTATATTTTTTCCATGCTGAATTTGATATAAGCTCCGATGGAAAATACAATCTTTTAATCGGCAAAAGCGGTTACATTGATGCAAGCATTGACGGGAAAAAAATTTTTACCGGCAGAACAAAACACGGCTTTGCCAGAGACCAGTATTATGTTAATATTCATCTGACAAAAGGCAGACACAGGCTCATGATCAAGCTTGGAGACTCAAATGGACTGATAAATCTTTCAGCAAGAATATCAGAACAAAAAGATTTATTTTCTTCTGATATCAGCAAACAGTCACAGGATAATTTCGCTGCAACCGGATACTATTCCTCAATTGAAAATTTAATATCAAAGAAAGATGCGAGCCAGAGAGAAAAATTTCTAACAGGGTATTATTTCTACTCGCAGAATCTCATAAACATATCAGACAAATATGAATTAAAATATTTCCAGAATGAAGAAAAAAAAGGAACCTTAGCCGAACAATCTTTTTTTTATACAGCAAAAAGTTCAAGAGGATCACATGAAGAAGAAAAACTTTTCAGATCAGTTCTTGAAATAAATCCGCGGAATATTGAGGCGATTACTGAAGCTGTAAGAATAAAACTCAAAAGCGGACTTGCGTATGAAGCTTTTCCATTGATAGAAAAAATAAATGAAATCAGAACCGGATCTCATTACTACTATTATTATTTATCAGAACTGATGAGGAAAAAAGAATGGTTTGCAGAAGCTTATAAAATCTCGCAAAAACTTTTAAAATCAGATTTCCCGTCATTAGGAATATATCTTGATTATAAAACAAAATTCTCGGAAAAAAATTATTTTGAATCAGAAAAAAATCTGTTAAAACTGATTTCAATGAATGCATATAATTTAAATTTTACAAATGATCTCGTAAAATCCTTAATTGAAAACGGCAAAAATTCCCAGGCGGTAAATATACTCGAAAGCGCAATTTCTCTTTTCCCGGATATGATTTCCCTTCGGATTTCACTTGCAGAAGTGATTGCAAATTCATCCGGCCGTTCCTCATCAATTCCGGTTCTATCATCAGCCATGAATCTTGCACCGTATAACAGGGAAATACTTTTTCTGGCAGGAAAAGCATATTTATCCGCAGGGAAGGAAACTCTTGCACTGAATTACCTGACCAGATCCTCAGCGCTTGATCCGGATAATTACAGCCTGAAAAAAATGATTCAAAATCTATCCGGAACAAAAAATGAATTAAAACCGTATCTGCATGATGATGATATTTCTTCACTTGTTAAAGAATCGGAAAGCTACAGAAACGAGCCTCTGGTTCATCTTCTTAATGAATCATCAGTCAAGGTTAATGCTGACGGCTCATATGAAAAACGGATCCGTGAAGTTTACCGGATTAATGATGAAGATGAAATTAAAAACAGCAGGGCGCAGTTTGCAGTTTTTGAACCGGATACTGAATCAATTGAGGACCTGAAATGCACTGTGTTTAACGGTTCTGACAGAATAGAGATGACTGAACGATTTTTAAAAAACCTGTCCGATCCCGAGAGCAGCCTTTACTATAATCTTCAGGCTCTCACTGTTCCGATCTATTCATTGAAAAAAGGCAGTATTGTGGACTGGAGCTACACAATAAAAAACAGGGGTGCCGGTGATTATAAAAATTACTTCGGAAAGAAATTTTATATCGGCGGCAAAGACAGGGTTTTAAAAACAAATATAGTTATAGCTTATCCTGATTCAAAAAAAATTTATATCCACGAAAATAAAATTTCCGTAAATAAAAAATCAACTGAGAAAAAAAACGGCCTGAATATCTATAAAATTGAAATTACAGATTCTGCTCCGCTTAAAAAAGAACCTGCAATGCCCCCTGAATCTGAAATACTTCCGTCAATTGCATTTACTTCGTTTAAAAACTGGGATGAATTCTATATCTGGTACAAGGGCCTCATTGACGGAAGAAACAGAATAAACGCAGAAATGAAAAATGCTGTAAAGAATATTTTAAAAAGTTCAAAAAGTAAAATTGAAGCAGCTGAAAAAATTTATTACCACACTATTGAAAGAATGAGATACGTTGGTTTCGAATTCGGCGTTGGAGGAATTCAGCCGCGCTCTACTGACAACACATACAATTCCAAAATGGGAGACTGCAAGGACATGTCTCTGCTCTTATCAACTCTTTTGAATGAAGCAGGCATTGAATCAAGCATTGCGATTGTACGGACTAAAGATAAAGGAAAAGTTGATCTGACAGCGCCTATAATAGGGGAATTCAATCACGCGATCTGTTTTGCAAATATTGGAAAAGGAATTTTTCTTGATCCAACTGCCAAGGTATCAGGTTTCAGGGAGCTGCCTGCAGACGACAGGGATATTACAGTTTTTATAGTAGGGAAAAACGAGTACAAATTTCTCGGCACATCTTCCGATTTCAATCTGACGGATAAAGTTTCAGCTGAATCTGAAATTGCTATTTCAGAAAACGGGGAAGCTAATATAAATAGAACCCTTTCCAAACAGGGAACAGAAGCTGCCCAGCTCAGAAATTCATTCAAGAATAAAGATGAAAAAATCAGATCACTAAACGAGTACTGGAACAACAAATTTCCAGGATCTAAAGTTTCGTTATACAATGTAATCAATGAAACATACGACACCCCTGTTTCATATTCTTACTCAGTTTCAGTAAGGGATTTCGCCCAGACCGAAGGTAATGAAATTATTTTTTCATCTTTCCTTGTTAAGTCAGATTATTACGCATCATTTGCATCATCTATTGAAAGAAAAATGCCGCTGGTTTTTTCAGGCGAAACAGATCTTAAAATCAAAACAAGATTTATTATTCCGAAAGGATTTGAAACAATATCAGTTCCAAAAAACGAAACTGTATCACAGAAAAAATTTAAAGCATCATTCAGATATGATAAAGGCAGCGGTTATATTGATGTCTATTCATCAGTAAACATTCTCACAAGAGAAATACAGCCGGAGGAATATAAAAACTTCAGGTACTTTGCGAAGTTTATTAACAGGAAAGAGCTGGAGAGAATTATCATAAGGAAGAGGTGAAAAAATTAACAGACAATCCGCAAAAATAAAACAGGATTATTACATTTTACGTCTGGTTGAGGATTTAACTAATCTTGCCTTTTTTTCTGCAAGATTAATAAGAGAGCGCAATGCATCGTTAACATCTTTTTCAGAATGAAAAACTTTTGCTACATCAGGACTAAGAAGAACCAGATTTGTACCTTTTAAATAAGAATTAAGATACTTGCCTCGAATGCCCTGTCCTAAATCTTCACGGCAATATTCAGGTTGGAGTTCATCAGATTGTTTAATCTTCTTCATATATTCTCCTTTCTTTACGGCTCATCAAACGAGCACTAATAATTCTAATTTTATCACCACGATCAGTATGCGAAACAACAAGAAGCATTTTACTCAATGAGAGCCCAAATGAAATATATCTTGTTTCGTTTAAAGAATGATCAGGATCTTCAAATGTAATAGCCAAAGGATCACCAAAAATTGTTGATGCTTCCTGAAAAGATACTTTATGCTTTCGAATGTTTTCCGAACTCTTTTTAGCATCCCATTCAAATTCCATTTTTTTTAATAAACCTTTTTTTATTAATAATGCTCAAAAAAAATAAATTATATTAAAAAGATTTATTCTTCAAGCAAACCTGTCAAGTACAAATCCTGTTTAACAGCAAGTCATGATATTCTGCTTATAGTTATTCATGCCAAACTTTACCTGCTTTTTTAGAGAAATCATAATTTACTATAATTCTTGACATCGGGTTTGCCGGCATTTAAAATATCATTAGAAATTAATTATATAAAATAAACATTACTGAAATTATATTTTTATCAATGGAGAGTAATAATATTTATGAAAAATGATGTAAATGCAATAGCGCTTGAAAAAGGGATGTCGGCATTTGAAATTTTCCTGAGAAAAATACCTGTTGAAGTTAATCATCTTTTTTTAGACGATGACGGCAATATGACTCCGGTAAGTTTTGAAAAAACCGGAGAAATCCTCTCCACTCCGGATGCAGATAAAATAAACCAGGAATTTAAAAATACAGTTAAACTTCATGGAAATGCTGTACTCAAAGGTGTTAAAAAAGAAAATGCGCAATTTTTAAAGAACCAGAAAGTTCTGGTTCTTTTTTCAGGCGGTCCTGCTGCCGGCGGAAATAATGTAATTGTTGGAATACACAAAGTATTAGGATCAGAAAATCAGCTTTTCGGCGTCAAGGCAGGTCCAGGCGGTCTGGTAAAAGGAGATACCTTCCCGATCACTGAGGAGAATATTCAGATGATCATCAATATGGGCGGCTTTGATTTTCTGGGCAGCGACAGAACAAAGATAGAAGATTTATCACAATTTGAAAAAGTAAAAAATGTCTGCCGCGAACAGAAGATAAATGCCATAATAATTGTTGGCGGTGATGATTCCAATACCAATGCAGCTATTCTTGCAGAAACGCTTTTCTCAAATGTTCATGACGACGGAAGCGGCGTAAGAGTAATTGGCGTACCAAAAACAATTGACGGCGATCTGCAGCTCGGGAAACTTCTGCCAATATCATTTGGTTACGACACTGCAGTAAAAATTTACGCAGAAATGGTAGGCAATATTGCTCAGGACACTCCTTCCTCCAGAAAGTATTATCATTTTGTAAAGATAATGGGACGCTCTGCATCGCACGTTGCACTTGGCGTAGCTCTGAAAATAAGGCCAACCATAACGCTGATATCAGAAGAAATTTACGATAAAAATTATTCTCTGGATGATATTATTGAAGGCATTGCGTATACAATTGCATTAAGATCTGCCAAAGGAATAAAGCATGGTGTAGTATTAATACCTGAAGGGCTGATTGAATTTATTCCTGAAATAAAAACATTAATATCTGACCTCAACAAAACAATCAGCCGCAATAAGGATGAATTAGCTCTTTTGGATACAGCCTCGAAAAAATCATTTATTTCTCAGAAATTAACCAAGGATTCCTATAAAACCCTGCACTCGCTTCCGGAATCATTCCGGGATATGCTGCTCCTCGAAAGAGACGAACATGGGAATCTTCCGGTTTCACAAATAAAAACAGAAGAGCTGCTGATTGCATTATGTACAGATAAAATCATTGATATGAAACAGAATCCGGAGCAGCATGCATGCCTGAAAAATTTCTCAGTATCAGAGCTGGAAACTTTTAAGAAATTTAAATTTTCTTCACTTGCGCATTTCCTCGGTTATGAAGGCAGATGCGGTGCTCCAAGCAAGTTCGATATGTCTTTTGCCATTAATCTCGGAGCTGTTGCAGGATCGCTTGTTTTAGGAGGGCAAACGGGATTTGTTGCTGCAGTATCCGACCTTGACAAAGGCGGATCTCTAATAGCTGTTCCGTTAACAGGAAACATCAATTATGAGGACAGGGGATCTAAACTAAAACCAGTAATCAAAAAAGCAATAGTGGAACAGGATTCACCGGCATTTCATTTTCTTAAAAAATACAGAAAACAATGGGCCATGAATGATTACTTCCATTCGTCCGGCCCGCGCCAGTATGCAGGCCCAAAAGAAGTTACAGATGTTATGCCTTTCACGGTTTTTTTAAATCAAAACTATTCCAGCAATATTTACAATATGGGAAGAGAAACAAAAATACATAAGGATAAATATGACAAGCTGAATAAAGTTCTAAAAGAGCTGGGTGTTTCATTTAATGAAAACAGACTTTATAATGACGGCACTGAACTTCTCAAATATCCTGTGATACTGCAATTTGAAATTCGAATCGGCCAGATTACATTTAATGCAGGAGATAAATTAGTAATAAACGAACTTGGAGAAATCTTTAAAGTAACCGGGCCAAGCGACAAGCATGATAATCTGGACAAACAGGACGGGCCGATATATTCAAGCATCCGCAGGAGAAAGAGCGACTCGCTCATTTGAGTTTAACAGATTGAATATGATATCCTGAAAGCTGGATAACCTAACTCAATGTGAAAGATTTTCAGCATAGACTCTTTTCACATAATTATTCAGAAACTGTCACACTTTGTAAATCGTATCCATATAAACATCAAGCAGGTCTGCAACAAGTTCCCTGTCAGGGAATGTTGCTGCCATTCCGTATACCGGAGCCATGCTGCCTTTATCTTCAGGATGTTTTTTAACATACTCAACCGATTTTTTAAGATCAGAGCTGAATTTTGAAGCAAGCCCTTTCTTCGCGTGACGCATTGTGAGGCATATATGCACGCAAGAGGGCTTATGGAGTCCATTGAGGCTCCATCCTTTTTTTGTCATCTGATCCATGACGCGATAAATGTCGAGAGAATCTGAGGCGAAAGAGATATCAAAAAGCGGGTCTCCAAGCACTTTGAGTTCAGGAATATCATTAATTCCTTTTTTAATTGCATCAGCAGTTTCGAGAATTCCTTTCACGGATTTCATGTAGCCTTCCTCCCCAACAGAAACCAGTGCAGCCCAGCACTGGGCTATAAGCGCCCCTGGTCTGCTGCCTGCAAATGTGGGAGAAAAATAAAGGCCGCCGGGCCATTCCGTTGTTTTATAAAACTGGAAGTGGCGCAGGTCGTGGCCGCGGTAGAGCAGCACAGATGTGCCCTTGGCAGCATACCCGTATTTATGCGTGTCAGCAGAAATTGATGTAACTCCAGGAAGAGAAAAATCGAAAGCAGGCACATCATAGCCCAGTTTTTTTGCCCACGGAAGTATAAATCCTCCGAGGCAGGCATCAGTATGCATACCGATATTATTTGAAGCTGCCAGTTCAGATAATTCTGCTATCGGGTCAATTGTGCCATTCGGGAAGCATGGTGCAGAGCCTACAATCACAACTGTATTTTTTGAAACTGCTTTTGATGCAGCATTCAGGTCCGCCTTGAAACTGGAATCAACGGGAATTTTAATCATTTTAATATTAAAATACTGCGCAGCCTTATCGAATGCTGCGTGCGCTGTTACCGGAGTTATCATTTCGGGTTTTGTAATCCCCATTTCAGTACGGCCCCTGTCGCGGTATGTTTTCATTGCAAGCAGAATGCTTTCTGTTCCGCCGGAGGTAACTGTACCGCAAATTTTATCAGGATTATCTGAAGATGCACGACCGAGCATATCAGCTGTCATTGAAACAATTTCAGCTTCGAATTTGCCGATGCTGGGCCATACGTCGGAATGCAGCGGGTTGGTCTGCGAATACATTGCGTAAACTGAATTCAGAAAATCTATATGCTCCTTTCCTCCATGATAAACCGCGCCTGAGACAAATCCGTTTTCCCATTTTTCACGTTCGCGTTTTTCAAGATCTTTCATTAAATCCAGTATCTTTTTTTTCGGGACTCCCTTCACAGGTATTCTTGCAAATGTTTCATGGGTTTTTCTGTATGGTTTCAGAGAAGGCTCGAGCTCCTTAACGAACCCGTCATATTGCGCAGAAATTTTATTTTTTACAGCAGGAATTTTTTTAGCTCCTGCCATAAGTATCCTGAAAGCAGCATCTGATATTTTTTTCAGTATTCCATCTTTCATAGCAAACTCCGTCTCAGCTGTTCAGCAGCCTGTATATTTTTTTATTCGCAGAATACAGCTTTGTAAAGCATTTAAACATCCTGTCATAAACTTCCCGGTTCTCCGGGTTTGGAATAAATTCCCTGCTGATCTTTACCCGTTCAGCAATTTCACTGAACGATGCCCACCCCAAAGCCGATACTGCAACCATTGCAGCACCCCTCAGATTAGCAGAAATAGGATCTGCAACCCTCCGGATTTTTCTGTTAAGAACATCAGCGTATATCTGACACCAGATATCTGAAAGAGCTCCGCCGCCGATAATATTAATAGACTCAAGAGTACGGCCGTTGAATTTTTCAAGTGACTTCAGCAGCCAGCGTGAATTGAACGCAACTCCTTCAAGAATAGCACGCACAATATGCGCCCGTGTTGTTGAAAGAGACTGGTTAAAAAGCATGGCCCTGACATTACTGTCATCAACTGGAGTGCGCTCACCGTAAAGCCAAGGAGTGAATATGAGCCCGCCGCTTCCTGCAGGTACTGATGCTGCGAGTTTATCAAAAATTTTATACACATCAGGCACTCTGCCCTCTTTAAGCAATTCGTCCTTGTGATAAAGAATATTGTCACGCAGATATTTGAGGCACGCACCGGCAGTCTCCTGCTCGTTCATCAGAATATACCTGCCTGGAATTGCAGACGGAACAGACGCCATATTATGGAAAAGGTCGGTCTTTTTAAAAGGAACATGGCAGAGCATCCACGATGATGTGCCGATATATATGTGCGTTTCAAAATCCCTTACAGCACCGGAACCGACAGCTGCAGAATGTGTATCAGGCACGCCAGGTGCAACCCGGGTATCAGGGCTGAGACCAAGTTCATGGGCAAGCTTCGGATCTATCAGGCCGAGCATTTTTCCCGGTTCTATCAGGTCAGGAAATTTTTCTCGGTCGAGACCTGCGAGTTTAAATAATTTCGGGGAATATTCGATTTTGTTAATGTTTCGGTTATCGGTTAGCCAGCAAAGAGTGGCTGTCTCATAGGCTGTAGAAAATTTTCCTGTCAGCCGCATGTTCAGATAATCAACAGGCTCAAGAAATTTATATGTGCTTGTGTAAATTTCCGGAAGCTGATCCTTAATATACAGGATATGTGAAATAGGATCCTTGCCCGACATCGTTGGCAGTCCGCCGGTAAGCCTCAGCCACACAGCCAGCTTGCTTAGCCCATACCCCTGAATATTGACAATTCCTTTCATCAGTTTCTTTATATGCGGAGCACCGCGCGAATCCATCCAGAGTATTGCATTCATAAGATGCCTGCCCTGACTGTCAACCGGAACGGTCCCGGACCACTGGGTCGTGCATGAAACAGCTTTTATTGATGATGAAGCAGCCTTTCCCCTTTTTATAATTTTTTTTGCGAGCTTTTTTATTGTAGACCACCATAGATCCGGATCCTGTTCAGCGCCGCCTCCAGGTTTCAGTATTACCGGAACTTCAGCAAACTCATAATCAAGAATATCTCCATTGGATGATACGATTCCGACTTTCGGCCCGGAAGTGCCCAGGTCTATTGCGAGTATGCAATTGCCATTATATCGCGCCATATCAATCCATCCTTTGCAGTTTCACAGAATTCCCTGTAAAAATAAATAATGACAAGCAATATCTCAACATGCATCCTGGTACAATTGGAAAAGTAAACTAACAAAAATTATTGACAAACCATAAATTATAAAGTGTTCTCTTCAGGAACATCGAAAATTCTGAAAAAAAATAATATGCTATTGAGCTTATCGCAGGTAATTAAAAATACAATTTTTCAAAAAAGTAATGATGAAGCAGATTAATTGAACAGCAAATGTATTATTCCAGGATACATGCTTTCACAGGAATCCTGGAATTTGTTAAATTCTTCTATGCTTTTTCTTTCCTGTGAATTATTTTCCCGATAATTAATCCGACAATAAGAAGCGAAATAAACAGTGCCACAACAGGCCAGAAAAGATAAAGAGTTCCCATATTTGAAAATGAATTTATCAGACCCGTGAGCATCAGATCTGATGGTGATGTCGGCGACTTCTCGAGATATGATCGAATAAAAACAAAAGCAGCAACAGATGAAATTATTACAAATACAGATGGATATATGAACAGTCTTCTTAAGGCTTTAAGCTTTCTCAAAGAACCTGCTGAAGAAAAAATCAGCATCAGGATATAGAAAAAAAGAATTCCCCCCAGCGCTATAACAACAAATTTTCCGAATGTGAATATTTTCATTATCAGAATAATATTATCAGCCTGCTCCCCTGATAAAGTAACGCCCTGCATTGTAATAACACCTTCATTAATCGTTGCGCCATATTTTGCCATATAACTTCTTGCAATCATTTCACCGAATGCGCTGTCGAATATCCTGAACATGGCTGTGTACAATTCCTTATGCTGCACGAGATTTGAATTGCTGATTTCATTTACAAAAACCTGGCTTAACAAATGGCGTTTCTGCATTATTCCAGTTGAATCGTCATCAACCCAGAAGCTTATGCTGAGATCAGGAATTTTAACCATGGATTGCCCGGCTGAAGCAGCAATTACCCTGCCGTATGCTTTTTGTGAATCGTAGGTTTTAAGGAATTCAAGAATCTTTTCAATTTCTTTTTTTACAGAACCTTCAATTAATCTCTCATTTAGAATTTTATTCAATCTCGGTTCAAGAAGCTCTATGTCTGAAAATGCCTTTGCCCCGATTCCGGATTTATGCTTTTCAACTATATCCTGCGCTTCATCTTTTTTCTTCTCAAAAACCCGGCTTGCTTTTTTAAAGTTTTTTTCCGCCTCTTCCATGCTGTCTTCAGTCTTGTTTATTTCTTTCCTGTTTTCTTTCCTGTATTTTTCAATCTGCTCCATCTGATCATCGAGTCTGGCCAGTTCCTTTTTGCGGTACTGATCAAATGATTCTTTTACAGGATAGGTATCCTTTACATCATCATATGATTTAGAATTGAGCTCTTTTCTCTGTTTTTTCAGGGAATCATATTCAGAAATTTTACAAGCATCTTCATATTTCAGTTTTTCGTTTTCAAAAATTCTTTTCTTTTCTTCATTATCTTTCCGGGCATCCTGAAGTTTAACCTTGTCGTTGATTTCATCCTGTATCTTTTTATTCATTTCCCAGTTTTTTGCTTCGATAAACACCCTGAGAAAATTTGAATTTTTTATAATTCCGGTATAAAATCTGTCTGTTGTTATAAGACTGAAAAGTATAACAAGAACAGCACATAGAGGTATTATGAACAACATGATAAAATTAATAAAAGAAAATATAATGTATCGTTTTTTCTTATGTTTAACCGGTTTCTCCGGAGTCAGTTCCTGTTCTTTGACCTGATCTGTATCCTGCATGATGCCTCCAATATCGCTACTTGAAAATATTCATAGAATACATTTCTTTTATATTTAAATATATTCCAGTCAAGGACTTTCTTCCGAAATTTAATATTTTAAAACTGCATACTATTTGAAATTTATTGTTGCAATATTTCTTATTTATAATATAAATTTTATTTTACCCGACCTTGCAGTATTTCAGCATTAATTATAAGGAATTATTAATGATAGATATTATAAGCCATTTTCTGATTTTTTTCGGCGGATCAATGTCATGGACAATTGCCCTGGGGCAGCTTCTTGAGAAAAAAAAGAAAACTTTCAATTATATGTTTGCGGGATTCATGTTCAGTGTAGGCAGTGTTCAGCTGATTAATGGCATAACGATAATTGACAAAATTGCAGAGTATCCTTTTTTTGCATTTCTTCACCTTCCATTTCTTGCATTGACAGGACCGACATTTTTCTTCTGCTTTAAATCAGTAATCGGCGCTGATTATCGCTTGAAGCTGCTTGATATTCTGCATGCATTGCCTGCTGTCCTGGTTATTTTTTTTCTGATACCATTCTATGGATTGGACGCGGAAAAAAAAAGATTAATTATAATGACCCCTCCTGCGCTTTTAAACACTGACCCTGATTTTTTCTATTATTCAGTAATTGTTGCCCTGGTTGTTGTTATTGTTATTGGATACATGATTTACTTTCTGATAGAATGCTATCCATTAATGAACTTCAGCCTGATGGTGCAAAAAAAAGTATCTCCGCTGTTTTCAATAATAGTTTTCGTTATATACCCTATAGGCTATATTTTTTTCTTATGTATTTTTGCAGCTAACTTTATTAAATATCCGGACGGCTTTTATATTGGAGTTGTAAAATATCTTACTGTGCTTTCCTTTTTCCTGACACTTTTAATATATGCCATGTCAAAAAGGGACAGCAGCTATTTCAAAATTTTACGTGCTCAATCCGACAGGAGCCGTTATGAAAAATCTAAAATAAAAAAACTTGATCTGGATTTTATTTTGATAAGAATTAAATCACTCATGGAAGAAGAAAAAATTTTCTGCGACGAGGATCTCAGCCTCAACAGCTTTGCAGGCGATCTTGAAATTGAACCTTACCAGCTTTCGCAGATCATAAATGAAAAATTCAATAAAAATTTTAACGCATATATCAATGAGTTCAGAATTGAAGAAGCAAAAAAAATACTAATTGATGACAAAAAACGCTCAATTGTTTCTGTTTCATATGCAGTCGGATTTAATTCTCCTGCAACATTTTATGAATGGTTTTTTAAAATCACAGGTTTTTCCCCTTCAAAATTCCGTAAAAGCCCGGGCAAAAAATAGTTTAATTGAATCTTTTACTATAAAAATCCGGGCTCTGACCCCCATTGCTGATATTTAAGACTTAATAACTGATTTGGCACACTTATCGTTTTTGATTTGATTTGATAATGCTCTGACCCCTAATCATGCTCTGACCCCGTTTGGTTGATTTAATAAAACTAAAACTGCTCAAAATACACTATTATGTACGCTTTATATCATTTAAATATCAGAATTTATAAATCCTTATAATTATACATATAGTGATTCATGATTCTGATAGATAATTATTTCTTTAAGTGTTATATATTATATCAGCAAAAACCGTCTGGACGGTTATTATTATTTTATTATTTCATCAGGAGGACTTATGTCAAAAAGAATTATTATTTTTTTTTTAACAGTATCTCTGGCATTCCCTGCAATGTTAATGGCATCCGGAACAAGCGGTAATCCGGCACAGACAAAATATCCGATTGTATTAGCACACGGTATGGGAACACAGGCTAAAGTAATGCAGTTTATTGATTACTGGGGATCCATTCCATCAGAATTGGAAGAAAAAGGCGCAGATGTTTACATTACAAGCGTAAATGCAATGGATGCTACTGCAAATAAAGCTGCTGCATGGAAAAAACAGGTTCTGGAAATCCTGGCAATAACAGGCAAAGCCAAAGTCAATGTTATTGGCCATTCACATGGATGCCTTTACACACGTTATGCGATTACCAATCTTGGTATGAGCGGAAAAGTTGCGAGCCACACAAGTATTGCAGGGCCTCACAGGGGAAGCTCAACTGCTGATATGATTATGGGAATCATCCCTAATTCAATGGAACCAATGGTTGGTGATGTTCTCGATACGATGATGAGTTTTCTCATGGGAGATGTAAACGGCAATTCAGTAGCAAACGGATATGAACTTACCAGACCTTACATGAACAACACTTTTAATCCGAATACTCCGGATATTTCAGGAATCTACTATCAGAGCTATGCATATAAAATCAACAACTTCATAGGCGGCGGGCCTATATTCGGCATCACATGGGCATTAATGGTTCCAATTGAAGGCGATAATGATGCACTCGTTTCAGTTGCTTCAGCTAAATGGGGAAATTTTAAAGGTGTAATTTCAGGAAGCTGGGGCGGAATTGGCGTTAACCACCTGGCATGCGTTGGCCTGTTTTCAGGAATTCTTTATCCTCCTGTAACAGGTTATGATGCAAATGATTTTTTTGTTGGAATTGCAACAGATTTAAAAAGCAGAGGTCTGTAATTTAATATAAGAATATACTATAATTCTCTAAAATTTTTCCAGCCAGGGAATTATAGTATATCCGCTTTTATTAAATATTATAGCAATTAACGATTAAAGTAGAACACTTGCTGTCATTCCCGCGAAG
>CAZGWD010000042.1:0-11572 GCA_964529415.1 uncultured Leptospirales bacterium
TCATTTTCTTATTATTTGGTACGCATGGAAATGGCCAATACAGGAAAAACAATAAAATATGGAGAATTAAAATGACTAAAAATATCACTGACATATCGCAGCGCAAAGCTGCAATTTTTGCAGGACTGGGTCTTCTTATTATGACCATATTGGCAATCTTTGCAAATTTTTTTGTTTTTCAGAAACTTATTATTCCGGGAAATGCAGCAGCAACAGCAGGTAATATTACGGCAAATGGAATGCTTTTCCGTATCGGCATATTCAGCTTTTTAATTGTGATTGTGATGGATGTAGTGGCGGCATGGGCGTTATATGTTTTTTTAAAGCCTGTTAACAGAAGCCTGTCTCTTCTGGCATCGTGGTTCAGGCTGGTGTATTCTGCAATTTTTGCTGTTGCCCTGATTAATTATTATAATATATTTCAGATTTTAAGCAATGCTGAATATTTAAAAGCATTTACGAATGATCAGATTCATGCAAAAGTATTGCTGTCTATTAATGCTTTTAATGACGGATGGAATATAGGGTTTGTATTTTTCGGCATTCATCTTGCACTCATTGGTTATCTGGTTTTTATATCCGGATATATGCCGAGAATTCTGGGTGTTTTACTTGCTGCTGCAGGTTTAGGCTATCTTGTTGATTCATTGGGAAAGATTCTTTTTTCAAATTACAATTTTACAATTGCGATGTTTACATTCATTGGAGAACTGCTTCTGATGTTCTGGTTATTGATAAAGGGTTCAAGAATTAAGGAATAAAACTACAAGAATATATAATCAATATCACAAATAAAAAAATATTTAAAAAGGGGTTATATATATGGAAGATGTTCAAATCAAACTTGCAGCTTTATGGATAGCCTTAATGTTGGTTTATCTGCTGGGTGATGTGCTGAGGATATTCAGCGGTGATAGTAAAGTTATGCTGGAAAAAACACAGTTTACTCAAGGAATGTGGCTGGGAATTGCAATACTGATGCTGATTCCGATTTTAATGATTTTACTGTCGTTGATGCTGAATTATCCCTTGAATCGCTGGGTAAACATAGTTGCAGCAGTATTCTTTTTTATTTTTAATATAATTGGACTGCCCACTTATCCTTCACTTTACGATAAATTTTTAATAATTGTAAGTCTTGTATTTAATTCACTGACTGTCTGGTATGCCTGGAACTGGGTGCAGGCAGCAAAGTAATCCCTGATTGCATAACGCTTGATCAGAGAGGATTTAAGGACATTCAGATTTATAGTAATTTAAAGTAAAAAATTCAATAAAACTTCAGACATTTTTAATAAACTCAGGTATATATAATACAAATGCCTTATCAGGCAGCCTGATAAAAATTTAGATAGATTCGGGGGGCGGCAATCGCTTGGAAACTGCAGATTATGAGCTGATTAAAACATGTTTGTCCGGACATCAGGATGCTTTTGCAGAGATTGTAACGAGATACAAGAAGCTCGTTCACAATGTGATTTATAACTGCACCGGAGGCAACAGGGACACTGACGATCTGTCGCAGGAGGTCTTTCTGAAGGTATACAAGTCGCTGGGCCGCTATAATCCGGATTATAAGTTTGCGACCTGGGTGATAAAAATCACAACCAATGTCTGCATTGACTGGATCAGCCGGAATAAAAATGAGACTGTGACAGCGGATGCATTAACACAGGTGCGGGACAACAGGGCTAATCCTGAAGATCAATACCTGAAAAATGAGGATCTCGGGCGGATACGAAAGGCTATAAACGCTCTTCCTGAAAAATACAGGATTCCTGTGGTGCTGTTTCATCAGCAGGGACTGCCCTATAAAGAACTGGAAGAAATTTTAAACCAGCCGGAGACTATAATTAAAAACAGGCTGTATAGGGCGCGGCTTATGCTGAAGGATAATCTAAGTTCTGATAGGGGGGAGATATGAACAAGGAATGCAGTAAATATCAGGACCTGATCATGCAGATTTTTGATCATGCTATTAATGAAAGTGATCGGGAACTGCTTGATCAGCATATGATCTCCTGTCCGAACTGCAGCGCTCTAATGGCCGATATGACCGGGATCATACATACTCTGGAAACAGCTCCACAGCTTGAGCCTCCTGCAGATATGGAGAAACTTGTAATGAGCAAAATACAGTCCCTTCATTCGTATCAGGAAGGAAGCGCAAATGATATACTTAAGGCGCTTTACGGTTCATTGAGCGTGCTTGCAGTTGTATTGGGCTGTGTCGTAACCCTCGGGATACAGGATGGGATTCTGTCTCTTATATCCCAGGGAGCTGACAGTTTAAATTCATTTCTTGAAAACGCATGGAATTTCCAGATAGTTTATAATCTGCTGTCTGATGTGTTTTCGCAAATGATATCTTCAATCGTAAGCACTATTCAATATGTTTATATAATTGCAGGTTTTGCTGTAATTATAGCGGGTTTTAAAAAACTGGTACTGTCAGGGCCTGTTTTTCATAAAGTGAAAGAATAATTTTTAATAATTACCGGGTTTGCTATCCTGCTGCTTTAAGCGGGGTAGTTCAATAAAGTTTTATTATAATCAAATGGAGGATTGACAATGAAAAAAAATATTTTTAAATCAGGTTTGCTGTCTCTGGGGGTCATTTTTTGCATGGCCTCCGGTATAGCTTTTGCAAAAACAACAACAATTGAAACGATCAAGTCTGGGGAGATTATTCCGCGTGATAAATTTGCAGCTGCTCAGAATTTCAGAAACGATGGAACTGTCAAAGGCGATCTGTTTGTCTGGGCGCAGAGCGTATCGTCAACAGGAACTGTAAGAGGCGACATTATCAGCGCCGGACAGGATGTCAGCCTCTCCGGTACTGTTCAGGGTAATATCCGGACAGTCGGAAGCAATGTTACATTATCCGGCAATGTTGCAAAAAATGTTATAGTATGCGGAGCTGTTGTCATGGTGACTGATACTTCAAATATAGACGGCAGCCTTATAGCCTGCGGCCAAAGCGTTGTTCTCAGCGGAAAGGTAAAGGGGAACACCAGGATATATGGAGAAAAAATTACTCTTCAGGGAGAATTTTTCGGCGACGTTACAATCAATGACCTTGGTATCGAAAAAAAGGAAAGAGATGATCTGGATTTGAAGGACAACCTTGTTGTTCTTCCGGGCACAATCGTTCACGGCACATTGAAATATGCAGGCAAAACTGCTGATATCCAGAAAGGCGCAAAGGTGGCTGATTTCAATTGGATCAAAACAAAAACTGCTGCAGATGAGGGGATATCGAAACAGACCGGAAAGCATGTCTGGAAATTCGTAAAACTGTTATTCTCAACTATTGTTCTGTTTCTATTAGGCTTGCTGATCTACAGATCATTCCCTGCAGTATTTACAGGAATGGGAGACTTCTCATCACAAAAGCCCTGGAATGCAATACTATATGGACTGGTCGCAGTGTTCTCTACAATTCCGGTTTTGGTATTCTTTGTAGTGCTTATGATTTTATCTTTAATCATGTCTCCGGGTTTCGGGCTTATTTTCGGTGTTACTGCAGTAAGCATATTCGCTGCAATGTTTTATTTTTCAACGATCCCTGCAGGGTTCTGGCTCGGTAATTTGATTCTGAAAAAAAATCCGAATGTTCTTGTCCGCTTCGGTGTCGGCCTGATCCTGTTTAATCTTACTGTTTATATCTTAAGACTGCTGGCTGATCTGCACATTGCAGGCCCGCTGTTTCCTGCACTTGCTTTTATTGTCAAGTTGGGTGCAGTGCTTCTTGGAACCGGCATATTGATTAACGCTGTTAAGGAATTATATGCAGCAGCCAGACGGGTGTAATAACTTAATTAAATAATTGCGGCTAACTCGTTGGGGTGACCAGCCGGTCATCCCCGCGGGTATTTCCGGAGGAATTAAAATGACAAATTATAATATAGAAACATCACAGCATAAAGCTGCAAGGGTTGCAGGATTCATATTTCTTTTTATCGTAACAGGCTGGATACTCAACTGGACGTTGGTAGAATCCAGGCTTGCTGTAATAGGAGATGCCACTGCTGCTGTTAAAAATATAATGGCCAATGAGCAGCTGTTCCGTATCGGTATTGCAAATGAGCTGATCTTTGCAATAAGCGGAATAGTGTTAGCCGCAGCTCTATATATCATACTCAAGCCTGTAAACAGAAATCTTGCTTTGGTTGCTCTTGTCTTGAAACTTGCAGAGTCAGTTGTTTCTGCAGTTATTGTTCTTGTTTCATTTATTGCTTTGCAGATGTTAAATGGTAAAGCATCCCTGACTGTTATCAAGCCAGAACAGCTGCAGGATATTCTCGGATTGTTTCTAAATGTACGCAGTACAGGTGCAACAATTTCAATGGTATTTCTCGGACTGAATTTTATATTATTTTTTTATATATTATTCAAGTCAGGGTACGTCCCAGGAATACTGTCTGCATTTGGAATACTTTCATATTCACTAATACTCGTTTATTCGTTAGCAAGTATTCTTGTACCTCAGAACGCAACTGTTCTTTCAATGGTAAATCCGATCAGCATGATGTTTTTTACACCGAGCATTTTATTCGAGATTGCAATAGGTTTATGGCTTCTGATTAAAGGTCTGAAAATATCTGAAGTGAAATCCTGAAATTGTATTTTTTGCAGTATTTTATAAAACGGGAAATGAAAAATAATAAAAATAACTGATAGGATTTAATAATGAATAAAACGGAAAAATTCTGGGACAGGATAGCGAATCAGTTTGATAAACAAGCAGGCCATTTTGAAAAGCCTCCGGTTGAAAGAAGCAAAAAATATATGAATGCCGCTGATGTTGTTTTGGATTATGGATGTGCAACAGGAACAACTGCAATTGAAATTGCTGCCAATGTAAAAAAGATTTATTGCATTGATATATCATCCAGAATGATCGATGCTGCAAAAAGAAAGGCGGATGAATTTGGAATAAAAAATATAGATTTTGTTAAATCAGAAATATTTGATGATAGATTTAAGAAAGAATCGTTTGATGTGATTCTGGCATACAATATTCTGCATTTACTGGAAGATCCGGTAAGCAATTTGCAGAGAATAAACGAGTTACTGAAACCAGGAGGCTTGATTATATCAGTTACAGCCTGCATGGGGGAGAAGACATTATTAAGATTACTTTTATTTCTTCTTATGAAAACAGGTTTGGTTCCAAATATGAAATTTTTTAAAACAACTGATTTGGAAGAATCAATATCTGATGCAAATTTTCAAATTGTTGAAAAAGAAAGTTTAAATAACAGTCCTCAGGAACATTTCATTGTAGCGAAGAAGAAATAGATAATGTGTTACCTGCTTCAATTTAACAAATTTTCATTTTTTTTTATAGTATATTGATCTTCTTCAAGAGAAAATCGGGGTCAGAGCATCCCTTTATTCGAGAAATCGGGGTCAGAGCATCCTTTGTATTTAAATAATATAGCATAAAATTTTAAACACATTTTAATAAATATCCAGTTAATGAAGATTTTTTGCCCTTAAAAAATATACTGAATCCTGGAAATGATGCTCTGACCCTCATGGTTCGACTCCGCTTACCATTCGCAAAAATAGGGCTCTGAAATAGGGCTCTGACCCCGCATCCCTCTTTGAAAAGCTTGTTTTTTTTCAAAAAATGTAAAAAATACTTGACATTGAGTATGTTATATATTACTATTTGTATATAATAAATTACTAAAAGTAAATATAAACATACAATAGGAGGAAAACATGTATTATCAGGAGAAAAAAACAATAGTAACAATGCTAACTGGAGTTCTTGTATTGGCGGCTTATTTCATCTATGTGTACCGGAAGTTTCAGGAAGGATCGGTTGATCTGTCAAATGACTTGAAATTCTGGGCAACAACTATGCTGATTTTTATCGGTGCCGGAATTGTTGCGATGATAATAATCTTAATAATATTTCACATTATCAATGCTATTGTGAATGAAGCCACGAAACAGGATGATAATGCTTCAATGCTTGAAGACGAGATGGATAAATTGATCGCATTAAAAGCAATGAGAAATTCATACGCTATAGTCGGTGCCGGTTTTGTTCTTTCGCTTGTATCACTCGTTATGCAGATGCCTTTGCCTGTAATGATAAACATCATATACTTGTCATTTAATGCAGGATCGGTCTTCGAGGGTATCTCACAATTATATTTTTATAGAAAAGGAGTATGATATGAGTGCATCTCTTATCAATAATAATATACGCAAATTGCGTTTTAACAGCGGTGAGATGACTCAGCAGGAACTGGCAAAAAGAACAGGTGTTACCAGGCAGACAATCGTAGCTGTTGAAAGCGGGAAATATTCCCCTTCGCTCGAACTTGCGTTTAGAATTGCCCGAGTATTCGGATCTCCATTGGAGGAAGTATTTACGTATAATCCGGAAGAGAATGAAATAAAAACAAAAATTTGAAAGGAGAAAATAATGAATATAAATATTAAAAGTGTTATTATAAGCGGAATTATTGCCGGAATGATAATTTTGCTCATCGGGGCAGGCTTGGTGCCGATTATAGGCGGACAAATGGATGAAGTATTAAAAAACCATTTATTGCCGCCTTTAAGCAATGGTGCTATGATTTATTTTGCTTTTAATTCGATTTTTTTAGGAATAGGTGTAATGGGTTTTTATTCTCTGGTTAAAACAATTATCAAATCAAAATTAAAGGCAATATTTACGGCAGCATTAATTTTCTGGTTCTTTACTTATTTTCTGGCAAATGCTGCTTTAATTGCTTACGGCTTTATGCCATTTGCATTAACAGTAATAGGTACAGCGTGGGGATTGCTGGAAATGTTTTCTGGCGTTATGGTTGGTTCTATTTTATATAAATCAAAGGAATTATAAAAGAATATGAAAGCAATAGTATATGAAAAATACGGATCACCTGATGTACTTCATCTTGAAAATGTGGAAAAGCCTGTTCCAAAGGATAAAGAAATTCTTGTAAAAGTGAATGCGTCAACAGTTACAGCAGGGGTTATTATGGTACGACGCGGCAGTCATCCGAATTCCAGACTCTTTACTTTTATTATGCGGATAATGTTCGGTTTCAGAAAACCAAAAAGAAAAATTCTCGGGTATGAGTTTTCCGGGGAAATTGAAGCCATAGGTAAGAATGTAAAAGCGTTTAAAAAAGGAGATCTGGTTTTTGGAACAACAACTGGATTGAGTAACGGCGCATATGCTCAGTACGTTTGTGTGCCTGAAAAATGGAATGCAGGTGTTGTAACTTTAAAACCGGATAATATGTCTTTTGAAGAAGCTGCATCTGTTCCTGTTGGCGGAATGACCGCATTGTATTTGCTTAGAAAAGGGAAAATCCGGCAAGGGCAGAAAGTTCTGATTTATGGAGCTTCAGGAAGCGTCGGAACATTTGCTGTACAGCTTGCAAAGTATTTTGGAGCAGAAGTTACAGGAGTATGCAGTACCGCAAATCTGGAACTGGTAAAATCTATTGGAGCGGATAAAGTTGTTGATTATACCAAAGAGGATTTTACGCAAAACGCAGAGGCGTATGATGTGATATTTGATGCAGTAGGCAAGTGTCCGGCTTCACGCTGTAAAAAATCCATAAAGAAAAAAGGTTTCTATCTTTCCATTAATTCTCCAACAGGCGAAAACACTGAAGATTTACTTTTTCTTAAAACTCTTATTGAAGCAGGGAAGATAAAATCAGTAATTGATAAGCGCTATCCAATGAAGAATATAGTCGAGGCTCACAGGTATGTTGATCAGGGTCACAAAAAGGGAAATGTAGTAATTACAATAAATTAATGAAATATTGATAAATCATTTATCATAAATACTGGAGAAAATAATGAAAATATTAATAACAGGCGGAACCAATGGAATGGGAAAAGGCGTTGCTCATGAATTGGCAGGCATTGATAATCAGGTACATGAGCTTATTATACTTTGCAGGTCAAAGGAACTTGGCGAATCTATGATTAAAGAATTTGAAAAAACAATATTTAACAAAAAAGTCTCTATCGTTTTATGCGACCTTACAAAGCTTAAAGATGTCAGGAATGCAATTAATGAGATACACGCTAAGCATAAATTTTTAGACGGTATATTTATAAATGCAGGTTTAGGTTATGCTGCAGGCAGGGTGGAAACCGAAGATGGAATGGATCCGCATTTCCAGGTAAATTATTTATCCCAATTTATGCTTCTTTTGAATTTACTGGACCTGCTGGAGAAATCCGTGAATGGAGGAAGGGTCATCTTCAACGTTACACAATTTGGAAAAATATTCTGGGATGATATGCAGATGAAAAATAAGTGGAGTTTTGAAAACGGCATCTTTCAGGCAATGGCTGCAAAAAGAATGTTCCTTGCCAATCTTGATAATCAGTATAGAAAATCCAACAGACCGGAGATTTCATTTATCGGATTTCAGATATCCAAGACAGTGTGGAGCAATCAGATTAATATTATTCCTGCTTTTATGAAATTTATGGCAACTGCTATGAAGTTTTTCGGAACATTCATTTCAATAGAAGAGTGCGGAAAAATTATGGCACCATTATTTACTGAAACGCGTGAAGAGAGCCTTAAGAGATCCGGGAAAATTATAACATGGAAAAATAATAAATTTGAGGATTTAAAGGAACATGCAGATATACTGGATCAGGGTTTACAGGATAAACTATGGAAAATCAGTCTGGAATTATGTGCAGATGAAAAGACTTCCCGAATTTCTGAGCAGTTAAATTGATAGAATTTAATCTTTTCGAAAGATAATATTAAATTATTTTTTTAATAATAAAAGGTTTCTTTTCACATTGGATGCAATATATAGTAATATCTCAAGAAGGGAGGACGGCCAAGACCGTCATCCCTTCTTGAGATTAAGCTACATCTTTATATAACACTAACCTTTGATAAATCTGCTCCCAAACCCTTGAGCACTGCATAGGTCAGCTTATCCATCATTGCGCCTTCAAAGCTGATGGTTTTAATGGCTCGGTAGAATTTATTGGTCATAGCAAAAGCAGGGCGGAAAGACACATTTTTAAGTGTCGCTCCCTTAAACGATACATCGTTAATTGTTGACCTGTCAAACTGGACTCCAATGAAGACCAACCCGTCCAGCTGCATCCCTCTCAGGTCGCAGTATTTGAAGTCCACACCGCTGAAGGAACAGTTTTCAAAGACCGTCTTTCTAAGATCAGTCATTGAGATATTGACGTCGATCAGTTTTACATCACTGAATTTTGCCCCGTCCATTCCCGACGTGCTGAATTCAGTGCGCACAAGAATGGCTTTTTTGAAACTCGCACCGGTAAGATCAAGAGCGGAAAAGTTGCAGTCTGTCAGATTAGCGCCGCTAAAATTGGCATCGCGGACATCGCTGGCCTTGAAGGAACTGCCGGTCAGGTCGGCACCCGAAAAGTCGGAGCCGCGCAATGCGCTTGCATTGAATTTTCCATTATGTGCTGTAACACCTGCAAAATCGCTCTCCTGCAGATTGCTCGCGCTGAAGTTTGTCAGCACCTGTCTTTCCAGCGAACGGGATAGGTTGGCTACCTCCTGGATTGTTTGTTCGATATCGCCGATACTGTCGATAGTCATCTGTAATGCAGTATCATCGTCATTGCCCTCAGCTTTGAGTTCACGCAATCTTTCCTGCAAATCGTATAATAAATCATCCTTTAGCTCCGTTACGCTTTTTATTCCGTCGTAAGGCGCAAAAACGCCATTTAAATAATCAGTTAATTTTTCACTCATTTCATCTAATCTCCCTATAATAATTTATCGAGTACGCGTTTTGCATACTTCCAATTGCCTTTGTTGCTGGCGTATGTGGCCTTGCCCTTTTCAGTAATCCTGAAATACTTGCGCCGTCCGCCCTGGGATTCATCACCCCAATACCACTCGATATCGCCGTCCGTTTCAAGCCGCCGGACGCTGGAATACATCGTAGCTTCCTTTAATTCATACTCGCCGCCCGATCGCTCGGCTATCATCTTTACAATCTCGTAACCGTAGCAGTCTGCTTCGGATAAAAGCCGTAAAATCATCGTATCTGTATTCCCGCGCAGCAGATCGGATGTTATTTTATTCCCGCTCAAATAAACACCTCCATACTTATATTATTCAATATACAATATATGATATATTACTATGACTGTCAAGGTAATTTTTTTATTTTATCAGAAAAATTCAGGAAAAAATATAAAAAACCGGATGAAGACTTTTTTAAAGTTGCTTCAGGTTTATTCACATATAGTGGCCGGTCTGTTCCATTTTGGAATGAATTACCGGAATCGTAAATGAGTGAGCAGATATGGCATTGATAAAACAGATAAAGCAAATATTTGATTGACTTAAAAATATTTTTTAAATTTTTTATTGTATTTCCTGTAGAATTATTTCAATGTAAAACCATAAAATGAATAGGAGGAAAATGATGAAATCGTTCGGCTTAATAAAAAAATATCCTATATGCACCTATTTTGTTTTAACTTTTATAATATCATGGAGTGGAATTGTAATTGTTTCATTATTTACAGGAATGCCGGCTCCAAGTAAAACATTTGAAGCAATCGCGCCAATAGCAATGTTGCCGCTTGTAATCGGGCCGGCTATTGTGAGTTTATTATTAACTGGAATTAATTATGGTAGAGAAGGATTTCGAAATTTATTTTCACGATTATTTAAATGGAGAATTAATTTTAAGTGGTATATTTTTGCTTTCTTTACATTGCCAATTCTTGCTTCAATTTCTTTATTTTTATTATCTCAATACTCAACTGATTTTCTTCCTAAAATTATAACATCTGAAAATAAAATTAATTTAATAATTACAGGTTTGCTGGTTGGAATTTTTCTCACTTTATTCGAAGAGATCGGCTGGACAGGATTTGCAATACCTGAATTAAGAAAGCGTTTTAATGTTTTTTCTGCCGGTTTATTGCTTGGTGCATTGTGGGGCGCGTGGCATTTCCTTCCTGTATTTTATGGGTGCGGGGATGTTACAGGGAAATTTGACTTCCAGTTATTCTATCCCGGATTATTCTTTCATTATGCGGGATTAATTCCTTTTAGAATATTAATGACATGGCTGTATGATAAAACTGGCAGTTTGTTGTTGCCATGGATAATGCATGCGGGTTTGACATCATGCACTTTTTTTATTTTAAATATTTCAAAAACAGGATTCCCATTATTTATATATTATATTGCTCTTGCTTCGGCACTTTGGATTATTGTGATTGTGGTTATGAAAAAGTAAGGAACAATTCTATAATTCAAATTATATAATTTATTTTTTTAGTACCACTTCGAATGGTTTAAATTTTCAAATAATAGGACGCAATTTCCATTCGAGCCTGTGCCTAACCTCAACGGCTATGGAGGTGGTGGTTTACCCCGGGAGGCAATAAAAATCTCTTTAAAACAGAAATAATTCTAAACAGGAAAAGACCCTAATAGCCTCCGCGGCAACATGAGCGGGCGTGGGGGAGTGGATACAGAAGGAGAGGGTGTCCAAAGGGCGCATAGGTTACATATTAAACCGGGCGCATGGGTTACACTTTA
>CAZGWD010000043.1:0-8844 GCA_964529415.1 uncultured Leptospirales bacterium
CAGTGAAAAAGGAAACTGCGAAGAGCGCTGACCCGGAATTATTCGGAGACGTTCATCTTGCGGAACTTTTTAAGAAAAGTGCATCCCTTCCTGTTGACGGGATTAAAGAAGCAATTTTAAAAAATCTGCAGGAGTTTATATGCGGTGATGACGTAACACTGGTAATTTTAAAGAGAAAAGTCTGAATATAAGGAGATTCGTATGGCTAATGATGGAAGAAAATATAAAAGAATAAAAAGCGATTTTGATGTCCGTGTAATAATTCCCGGCAAGGGAAAAATCCACAAGGGGATAACAACAGGCAAGACAAAAAATGTCAGTGCAACAGGAGTTCTGTTCCATAATGATATAATACTCGACATTGGAGCTATAATTAATGTAAAATTTTTAAAACCGAACAGTTTTGATTTCTTCGATGGTGAAGCAAAAGTTGTCAGAGTTGAGATTCCGGCTGATGGGAAAGGATATGAAATAGGCGTGCAGTTTATAAATCTCACTCCTGAATATGAAAAGAAGCTGGATTATTATATAACTCCGGACGGGGAATAATGTTATTCCGGGTGTAATATTTATTTTTTCAAATTAAAATTATCAGGAGAAAATAGGAATGAGAAACCTGAAAGACGGGTTACTGATTGTTGAAATTATCGAAGGTGATGTTATTACCATGCTATGGAAAGGAAGAAGTGAAAACAAGGAACCTTCTGTCATTCTCGGGCCGTACCTTGCTGAAATGATTGATGAAATTAACGGTAGAAAACTTGAAATCGATTTTACAAATCTTGAATATATAAATTCCTCTACAGTACTTCCGATTATACAGATGTTAAAATACCTGCATTTAAAAAAAGTATCCACAAAAATTTATTATGATAAGGTATCAAAATGGCAGTCTGCGTCATTTAAAGCACTTGAAGCTATATCCAAAGCTATGCCGGGTATTGAAGTTATAGGAAAATAATTTTTTACATTGTGGAGTTCACCCTGCTGATCTTTTTATGAAAAAGCCGCATCATTGTGCGTTGACGGGATCACAATGGAATTATAAAAGATCTCAAGGGATATATTTGCCGAGATGACGAAACAATGGTTATTTTAAAAAAGAAAAGCATAAACTGATTGAAATGCTTATTAAGTTAAAATGACGTCAGGTTTTTTTCAGTACAATTATGCTGAGATCATCTTTTAAAGTTTTATCAGCTATAAAATTCTGAAAGTTCGAGATGAGTTTTTTTAAAATTGATGAGGCGTCCAGCCCTTTGCTGCCGGAGAGGACATTTATTATACCGTTTTCTCCAAATTCTTCCCCTTTCTTGTTCTGACTTTCTGTAAGGCAATCTGTGTATATTAAAAGCGAATCGCCCTGGTCCATCTTGAAATTGTAGGAAGCAAAAGGTTCAGCAACCGCACCAATCCCGAGCAGGCTTCCCTGTATTGGCCCTTCCTCAGGTATGACTTTAAAAACATCATTATCGGATTCTCTGCGCATGAAAATATCAGGATGAGCGCTGTTTGAATATTCAACAGTATTTCCGGTGAATCTCAAAATAACAGCAGTAAGATAATTTTCTGATGCGCTCATCTGCGCTATCAGCCGTCTGTTTATGTTGTCGAGTATTGAGTTGATGGGAAGATTTTCTTTATTGTTAAATTCCCTGAAGAAAATTGGTTTAGCTAAAATTGTAAGAAGGCTTGACGCAATTCCGTGGCCGGATACGTCTGCAAGCACAACACCCTTTAATTCATAAGTTTCCTTATTCTGATAAAAATCGTAAAAATCTCCTGAAACAGAAGAGCAGGGCTGGTAGTGAAAAGCTATATCGTAATTATTTACTGCAGGTTTAGCTTCAAAAAGAAGGTTGCGCTGAACATTGGCAGCCATTTTCATGTCTTTTGCATGCATTTCAAAAAGATTATTCAGCTTGTCATTGAATTCTTTCAAAAGAATTTTCTGGCTTTCGTTTTCCATTATCAGCGCAAGTGAATCCGAGTGCTCTTCCTCAAATTTCATCAGTTGTTCCTGGCTTTGTAATAGATCCCATTCTTTAATAAACAGCGTATAAAGATATCTACCGTATTCGATGTCAATATAATCCAGAATTTCATTATAGTTAATACTGTTTATGCCGCTGTCATCAGATTTAATGCCAGGGAATATCTTTTCAAAACGTTTCCGCGCAGAACTGTTTTTATTTTTTTTATTGGAATTTTCCATCAATTATATTAATAGCTGACTGTATTTATACAGTCAAGCAAAATAGAATAAATTATATATTAATCAATTATTATATAAATCCTGATTTTTACTGTTTTTTAATTCAGAATTGACTTGTTATGAAAAATTATCCATATTTTAATGTTTATGCCTGTGATGAATATCCGGCCAGTGCGGATGCGAATGTTCAGTGCTTTTATGTAAATGTAAATGTTCATGAAAAGCAGTTTTTTCATCATGTTTATGATCATGATGAAAATCATCGTGATCATGTAAATGAGTATGCTCAATTTTATCATGTTCATGAAGGTGTTCGTGTTTTTCAAAAGCAAAAAGCAAAATTGAAAATATCAGCAATATAAAAGAAATTATCTGAAGAAGAGTTATGGTTTCAGATAAAAAAATTACTGCAAAAAAAACTCCGAAAAACGGCGCACTTGAAAATATTATCTGGCTTCTAACGGCTCCCAGTTTCTGTGATGATATGATGTAGAGTACAATACTTATGCCGTATGAGATGCTGCCGAGAATTATTCCGTAAATAATAAATTTAATAGAAAGCGGTGAATTCAAAATGAAAAATCCAATACTTATATTTATGATGCCTGCAAAAAAACCTTTAATAAAAGTGCTCTGTACTGCTGAAATGCCGTCGATTAATGATGTAAAATGATTATCAAAACCCCAGCAAATGCAGGCTAATGAAACAAGTATTGCTGATAAGATTCCGGAATTACCTTCATTTATAGTTAATAATACACCTGATGCAAGAGCGATGAAAACGCCAATCCATCCTTTCCAGCCTAAATAATCTTTAAAAAATAAAAAACCTAATACAGATGTAGCAGCAAGTTCAAGGTTTAACCATAATGAAACAGATGCGGCAGATGCAAATTTGAGCCCGAATAAAATTAAAATCGGGCCCATTATGCCGCCGAGAATTATGGCACCTGAAAGTCTGTAAGCATTTAGTCTGTTTAATTTAAAAACATAAAGCAGTTCCTTTCTTGATAAAACTATTGGAAATAATCCTATTGATGCTCCAAGATACAATAAACCTGCAAGTGAAAAAGGATTCACATCATTTAACAATAATTTATTTATAGGAGTTGCAATTCCAAATAAAACTGCAGATAAGATTGCAAGAAGTATAGGGGAAATATTATTTTTTATCAGATTCATGTAATTATTCGGGTGTAATTAAATTTGCTCAATCAACAATGCATAGTATTAAAAATTCTGCAACAAAATTCTATTTTGTGTTTCTGAAATTTTAAAACTGAAAATAAATAAATGATTTAATATCTGCAATGGATACATTATAGAGAAAAATCGTAACTAATGCTGCAGCAGCTCCCTTAAAAGCAGGGTGCAGTTTAATGAATATATCTGCTGCTGAAGTTTTTAATTTTACCGGAGAGAAATGTACTGCATAGTAGAGAACAGTTACAGCTATTATTGCGATAGTTAAATTAGGAGTGCTGAATTTTAAAGCAGCAATGGAGTTCAGCACATCAATGAAATTCTGCCAGGAAGCAGCGCGGAATATTATCCACCCGAAAAGTACAATTGCAAGTGTTGTGAAAATCCTGAATCCATTTATGATTTTATGCGCGGATTTTTTTGCAAGACCTGTTGCTCTTTCAAAAGCAAGAAATAATCCGTAGTACGTTCCCCATACAATAAAATTCACAGCAGCTCCGTGCCATAAACCGCACAGAATCATTGTAATAATTAAATTAAAATAAACACGCTTTTTGTTTCCGCCTATGGAGATATAAAGATAATCCCTGAACCATGCCCCGAGAGTGATATGCCATCTTCTCCAGAAATCCGTAACAGAAAACGCAGTGTACGGCCTGTTGAAATTTTCCGGAAGTTTGAAACCCAGTAATGCCGCGCACCCAATAGCTATATCAGTATAACCTGAAAAATCTCCGTATAACTGCGCTCCGTATGCAGCAACTGCTGTGACTGCTTCAACAGACGAAAACATTCCGGGGCTTGCAAAAACGCGGTCAACTAAATTTGCCCCGAGCCAGTCTGCGCCAGCTTTTTTAATGAGACCGCAAATTATAAGAAAAACTCCGGACGCATAGAGATTCATGGTTGCAGGCATCTGATACTTGTTGAATGCAGCAAAGAGCCTTCCTTCGCCTTTCGTGAATTTGAAAAAATCTGCAGATCGCGAAATAGGTCCTGCAAGTAGCTGCGGAAAAAATGAAACAAATGCGAGATAATCAATGAATCTTGCTGCGGGGGTACATTTTCCCCTGTAAAGATCTATTGTGTAGGAAATCGATTTGAATGTAAAAAAAGAAATTCCTGCAGGTAGTACAATATTGTAAACCGGAAGAGCAGCAGCCTGGCCGAAAAATTGTGCTGCATTGTTCAGAGATAATGCAGTAAAAGCCGCATATTTAAAAGCAAAAAGAATTCCGAGGTCAATCACTATTGAGCCTGCAAGAAATTTTTTCCCGCTAAGTCCCAGTTTCCTTGAATTCCAGATTGCCTGCCCTAATAAATAATCCGAAACTGATATGAAAAGAAGAACAAGTATCGGCCAGACAGCAAGGCTTGCATAAAAATAGAATGAAGCCGCTGTGATAAAAATTATTCTCCATTTGAAGTTTTTCAGCAAAAAAAATGAAATTATTAAAACAATAATGAAAAAAAATCCAAAACCTTTTGTGTTGAATAATAATGGTTTATTCCTTTCAGTCTGCGCACTGATTTCATTTACTTTTTTTATCTCCGCAGTTTTCCCAAGATGTGATTTATATGCATTGATAAGTGTGTCGTAAATTGCAGCTGCCATAAGGTTGCCGCCTCTGACAGAGAGGTGCATATAGTCATCGAGAGCCATTCCGGACTGTACCAGGCCCTGCATGTGCCCCGGACCTCCAAGGAACTCATAAGTATCGAAAAAAGCAAAACCTGATTCATCGCAAATTTCTCTCTGCAGCCTGCGAACTTCCAGTGTATCCTTCATCGGCAGAAGTAAGCCTGTTTTTTTATTTAGTCGCTCGGGAGTTCCGATTACAAGCACATCTGCATTTGGTGAATGTTTTTTTATCCGGTTAACCCAGCTTCGCATCTGTTCTTTCATCATTTCCGGAGTGAGTTTTGCAACTGAGTCAAGCGAGGCAGCTTCGTTTATTCCGTACTGGAAAACAATCAGGTCCGGAGAAATAAATTTCATTCCCGGTTCGTAGTATTCCTCGGGAACAGCGCCGAGCCATGACATGTGCGTACCCATTCTTATGGGCGTACTGTAAACAATTCCGCCTGATGTTTCAAGGTTGATGCCGTCAATATATGGCAGCGGAAAATTTGAACCATTGAAGGAAATGTCCGCTGAATCAGTATTCAGGTTCTCGAATGATAAGATTCTGACTTCACCGGATTTCATATTTAAATTTTTTTCGGATTCGCCTGATGCTGCTTTAAGTTTTATTGAATATTTATTTTCAATGGGAAAATCATTCCGCGGCGCTCTTATGAATAAATCAATCCTGTTCCAGGGTTTGAAACCTTCGGCAGTTCTAAATTTCAATTCTGAAAAAGGGGATAATACCCTGCTTGACTCTCCCGTGAAACCGAGATCGTAATTCATGGAAGGATAAAGATATAGTGTCCCGTTTTGAATAAATTTATGTCCAAGAGAATGAAGCTGAAACCCTGCCTGGACTGTATTGTTTACATGATCTTTAAGTTTTGTTGCAGATGTTTCAACCGATGAAACCAGACCTCTTCCGCCGTCGCCGAAATCGCGCTGAAAATTTCTTTTCATCACAACAGTCATGTTGTCGCCCCAGATGAGTGAATCCCCCCAGTGTACAATCCTTACCCTGGATGTTTTTTTCTCTTCAAGAGAGTTCAGCTTTGAAAAAAATCTGGCAAGCCTTGAATGGTTTTCACCTGAATGAAAATATTTTTCTTTTTTAACTTCAACGGGTTTTGTGCCGCGTAATTCGTGCCAGCGCATGAATTCATTAACTGAATTCGGGAAAAAGTCCCTTAAGTCAGGGAAAACCTTGATTCCTGCAGCTGATGCAAAATTATGCTGTATAAATGCAGTGAATAATAGAATTCCTATATATGCAGTTAGCGCTGAGATAAAACTTTTCTTCATTTATTTATTGTTATCCTGAATACTGAATTAAATTTTTTTTTAAAACCCTTTATACGATTATAGATACAGGCATAAATATCTAATATGCGTCTTTTCTGTCAGATAATGAGATTATATAAATTATTTTTCCATTGCTGTCTATTTCGTAAAATAATCGGCAGTTCCCTAAGCGGTATCTCCATGTTTCAGGTTTGTAATTCTTTAATTTTTTAATATTTATTCCATAAAATGGATTTTGAATAATCTGTAAATAGACGTACTTATTAATTTTATTTTCTAATATCTGTTTATTCTTTTTTGGCAGGCTTGCAATATCAGACTGGAATTGTTCAGTTTCAAATATTTTATATTTTGACAAAAGACCCTCTCATGAGTTTTGCATCTTTTGAGCCTTTTTTTAAATTTGATATAAGTTTTTTATCATTTAGAATGTCTTTCATTTCAAAATCATCAACATATTCAATATCATTAATATATTTTAATGTTGCAGTCTCAATGAAATTTGATAAAGATCTATTTTCAATTTTTGCAAATTGGGAAAATTTGTCAAGAATCGTCTCGTCTATTCTCATAGTTATAATTTTTGCCATATCTCCTCCTTGTAAATGGAATATAATACAATGTAATACATTAACTGCTGTTTGTCAAGAGTGATTTCATTCTTTTTATTCTGCAGGTTCTTTTTATGCTTTTGTCTGACAGATTTCAATTCCATTTGCTGTATGTTCTTTAAATTCCATTATAATGATTTTTCCCGCCAGTAGTTATTTTAAAATTTTGATTTGATGTTAACAATTTCAGAGCGTCAGAGCCTCCATTTATATTCTTTAAAATGTACTAAATATTAATTCAAAATAATTTATTATTTTTTAAATGAGATGTGGAATTAATGAAACAATTGCACATGTTATTATTGAGAATATAGTCGTCCACTTTTCGTACCTGTTGTTCAAATGTGGCAACACGTCTGCGTGATATTCCGAATATATTAAAAAAATCATCCCAGAAGGATTTGGCTTCCGCGTCCTCGCTTGTCTCATGTTCCCATTCTTTTGAAAAGGTGAGGGCTCGGCTTTTAATTTCATTCCAGCTTAACGGCATATTTTCCTCGGGATGTTTTTTGTTATACAAATGGCGCTGATAGTATAATTTTTTTTATGTGCGGAGTTATTAGTGTATATTATAAAAAATTCTGCAAGAAGTTTCTTTGCGAGGATTGGTTTATATTTTTGGCAATAAATATTCCAGTAGATATTTTATTACTGCTTGGATGATTTGATTTTTTTTTGAAGTAATTTATTTTCAATAGTTGCTTCTGTTATGTAATCTATGTGTTTTTTTGCAGGTGGCATTCTAAAAGAAAACCATGTTTTCCCGTCTGCATTTGTTATAGAAAAATCTCCTATTATTATGATATCCATTCCTATCAAAACATCACAGCTGTTAAGCCCTGAAGGTTCACTTACCCGAACATTCTGTATGATAACTTTATTTGGAAGATAAATATCAACTAAATATACATTAACGATTTCTTCGCTGTTTACACTTGATATTTTAGTTTTAGATATTGGAAATAAATTTAGTGCTTTTACAATTCGTGTATTGATACATGTATTAGTTGCGCCTGTATCCCAAACTGCTTTTGCTTTTATTGGATTTGGAGTTTGACCTGTTTCTAATGTGCTTATGCCTGGAGAGATTAATATTTCGTTTGAAAGCTCACGTAGATAGCTCTCTGCTTTAGTGGTAAAAGCTGTTGTGGAACGGATCATTTATTATACAGCAACACGGGTATGAAAATGCTGGATGTTTTGTTCTTCAGGAATACATTCCTGTATTAAAAACGAGCCTATTTTGTGAGTTTTTGTAGTTACTGAAATTGCTTCTTCCATAGTATTATAAGTACCTAAAACGCTTTCATTCATTATGACAATGAATTTTCCTTTGAATTTATCTATAAATTCATTTCTATGAATATTGAAATAATTGTATTCTTTTTCTAGCATGAAATACACCATTTATTGTAAATATAATATAATTATTCATATTTATCAAGTAATTTGTAAATATATGTCAAGTAAATATCTATAATTTTAATTCAAATATTGGAATAAAATTTTTTTAAAACCGGTATCTTCAAATCCGATTAAAGAAGTTTTATTATTATAAAATCAGAAAAGTCTTTCTGGCAGGATGCCTGAAAGTTCAAGCGAGGACGGCAGGCCGCTCTCGGACGTCCCTGTCCTCCGCGACATTGGTACATCCTGTACGGCAGAATCCACCCGCAGCGGATGAATAAAATTTGTATCAGTATAAGGCAAGCAGCCGCGGCGTTTAAGTGGTCTGGCGACCCGCACGAGGTGGGTAGTGTCCGACGAGGCAGGATGCCGGAAAGAGGACCGGTGGGTGGATTCTAAAGGAGGGATGCATGCCGAAATAATGTACAAACCGGGAGGATGGGTAACAAAATAAACCGGGCGCATAGGTAACACAT
>CAZGWD010000044.1:0-8037 GCA_964529415.1 uncultured Leptospirales bacterium
CAAAATCATACTTTTCCTGACACATTTTTACAGCTTCAATGAAATATTTTTTCCCGTACTTTCCCATGAGCTTGTTTTTCTTTCCATGGCATCTTGTAAAACAATGATGAGTGGCCCCCTGTGCTGTAATTCGTAGTTTTCTTGGCATGTTATTCCCCCTACTGTTTATTTATTAATACTAACGAGAGGAGAATATTTAAAAAAAATACCGGGGTCAGAGCTTTTTTTTCACAATTAAATTATAGCTCTGACCCCATTTTCCTGCTTTTCCCGCTTGCTCTGAACCCAATGCTCTGCTCAAAAATTTGCTCTGACCCCTATTTCCCCCTGTTCACAAAATAAAAAGGAATATACAGCATTGAATATGACATAATCGCAACAAGCTGCAAAGTAATAAGATAGTACGGCCAATCTCCCATGTAATCCATTACAGAACCGGCAGATGGCTTGCTCATTAAAAATCCGTAATTGGAATTCAGAACATAATCCACAAACAAAGTTGAAAAGAAATAGATCTGCGAAATTCCGAACACCCGCATTACAGACCATTTACCAGGATAAATTTTCAGCCCGAATACAGCATAACTGGCAGCTATTATCACTCCGGAATGCTCGATAAAAAAAATAAAAAAATAGGGGTGGGGAAAACCTTCATTGAGCGATGGAGTTAAAACTGCATTGATTGAACCAGTCATAACCCAGAAGTATGCCATCTCGGCAAATTTTCTATTACCGGAAAATAATGCTATGATCACAGCGAATACAGCCCAGTTGCATAATTCCATTGGCAGGTCATACCGCATTTCCCAGTAGCCGGAACTGATCCTGAGTGTCAGATATGCAATATAATTAAGAATAAGAACTGCTGCAAAAATTTTTCCAACATTTAATTTCAGGGATTCATTCGAACTCTTCCTGGCAAAACACACAGAGATTACTGCACCGGAAAATGTTGCAGCAATTATTAATAAATGCTGAACTGAATAAAACTGAAAAGACATCATGCTTCCTTTAAATAATTATTTTCCTGGAACCATTGGCACAAATCTTACAGATGCAATAGTTTCTCGTCTGTATTTTCCGCCTGATTTTTTAATTTTCACGAGCTCCTGAAAATAATCACCCTCAGGTGCAACAAGAATTCCTCCATCAGCAAGCTGGTTCAATAATTCTTCCGGAATTTTTTCCGGCGCTGCAGTTAAAATTATGACATCGAAAGGGGAATGTTGAGACAGACCTTTATATCCATCTCCAATTATTACTTCCACATTATAATTCATACTTTTCAATTTCTGATCTGCAGATTTTCCAAGCTGCTCAACCAATTCTATGCTGTACACCTTTGAAGCGAGAAGTGAAAGTATTGCAGCCTGATATCCTGAACCTGTTCCAATCTCAAGAACCTTTTCATTTCCGGAAAGTTCACAAAGTTCCGTCATGAGCGCAACAATATAAGGCTGTGAAATTGTCTGGCCATGTCCGATAGGGAAAGGATGATCTCCATATGCATCAGCTGAATGCGAACCAGGGATAAATTTGTGCCTTTCAACTTTCCGCATGGCATCGAGAACTTTTTTATTTGAGATCCCTCTGTTCTCGATCTGGTTTCTGACCATCAGTTCACGAAGATTATCCATAGTTTTATCCTCTTTTGATCCGCAGGCAGCAGGAATAAAAAGCAGCAACGACAGGAATAATATAATGAAAGATTTCTGTCTCATGTGAAATAATTTATGCAGGAATAACTGATAAGTCAATATTGAAGTATTAAAAAAGCTATTTTTATTTTTTTAACTTTTATAATAAAAAATGCATATTAGAAAATTCCGGAGATATTTCCACTATCATCAATATCAATCCTGTATGCAGCCGGCTCCTTTGAGAGACCAGGCATACGGAGTATGTTGCCGGTAATAGGCACAAGGAAACCCGCGCCTGAGGCGATTTTAATATCCTGCACAGTAACCACAAAATCCTTTGGAAGACCAAGAAGTTCCGGGTTGTCGGATAGCGACTGCTGGGTTTTGGCGATGCATATAGGCAATTTGTCAAATCCATGTTTACGGATGAATTCCAGCGCCTTTCTTGCAGGAGGCCTGTAATCTATGGAAACCGCTCCATATATTTCTCCTGCAACTTTAAAAATTTTATCCTCCACAGGGAGATTCCAGTCATATAAAGGCCTGCATTTCTCTTTATTGTTTGATAGAATATCAAGCACCTTCTGGGCAAGTTCCGTTCCTCCATTTCCTCCCCTTGCATGCACATCAGTAAGTGCAATATTCATGCCCTCTGCCTCTGCTGCCTCGATAATAATTTTAATCTCATCTTCGCTGTCGCCTTCGAAACGGTTCAGGGCAATAATGCAGGGAGCATTAAACTTCCCAATATTTTCATAATGCTTGCGCAGATTGGCAAGCCCCAGCAATGCAGATTTGGGATCATTTTTTGAAATGTCCTTCAGCTCAGTTCCGCCGTGATACTTGAGAGCGCGGACTGTGGCCACCAGAACCACTATGCCGGGACTGAAATTTCCGTATGGCGCCACTATATCAAAAAATTTTTCAGCTCCCAGATCGAATCCGAAACCAGCTTCTGTAACAACGTAATCAGCCAGCCTCAATCCAAGATCAGTGGCCATGATGCTGTTGGTTCCCTGGGCAATGTTTGCAAACGGCCCGCCATGAATGAGAGCAGGCACGTGCTCTACAGTCTGTACAAGATTAGGAAGAAGAGCGTATTTGAGCAAAGCTGCAACAGCACCTTCAACCTTCAGCTCGCCTGCTGTAACAGGCTTGTCTTCAAAAGTAGCTCCGATTAAAATCCTGCAGATCTTTTCCTTGAGTTCGCGATACGACCTTGATAGGCAGAGAATTGCCATAATTTCACTCGACGGCACTATATCAAAACCAGTTTCACGCGGCACACCGTTTATTGAACCGCCAAGACCGATTACAATATCGCGCAGAGACCGGTCATTCATATCAATAACACGGCGCCACTGAATTTTTCTGGAATCAATATTCAGCCTGTTACCATGAAACACGGTATTGTCTACGATCGCTGCAAGCAGATTATGTGCGCTTTCAACTGCTGCAAAGTCACCTGTGAAATGAAGATTTATATCCTCCATTGGAAGCACCTGGGAGTACCCACCTCCTGTGGCTCCACCCTTAACTCCGAATACAGGACCGAGCGACGGCTCGCGCAACGCAGTAATTACTGATTTCCCAAGCTTGGCCAGCGCCTGCGTAAGTCCGACCGACACTGTAGTTTTTCCCTCTCCTGCAGGTGTAGGTGTCATTGCAGATACAAGAATCAGTTTCGAATCTTTTCTGCGCTGCGTTCTATCGAAAATATCAAGCTTAATCTTAGCCTTGTACTTTCCAAAAGGCTCGAGTTCATCCTCTCTGATGCCTATTGATTCTGCAATCTCTGAAATAGGCTTAAGGCTGATTGTTCTTGCTATGTCTATATCACTTTTCACGTTCATTCCGTTTATTTATTCATTACTGCATCTAAATTAATATCAATATTATAAGTATCGCTCACTATAGCAATATCCTTCCTGAGTTCAGATATTTTCACCCCTCCTGGCAGGGAAAAATTACAGAACATATAAAATATGTGCGAACCTGAAACCGGATTGAAATCAACATTTGTTTCAAGGTCCTCAATATTGATGCCTTTTTCTCTCAGCACCCTGCAAATCTGGTGCACAATGCCGGGATGGTCCATGGATGTAGCAGTGAGACGATATGGTATGGACGGCTGAACGTCCCTGTGACTCGGAGCCTTTGTCCTCCTCACATGAATTTCCAGTCCGGTTTTTTCCTTCAGCGATTCAAGGTCATCAATGATTTTCTGTATGTCTTCGGTATTGCCCGAAGTAAGGATAATCATTCCGAATTCGTTGCCGAGCACACATCCGCGCGACCGCTCGATGTTGATTCCCCTGGCTGTAAAAAATGCAGCTATATCATCTGCAAGTCCAGGCTTATCCGGACCCATTGAAGAAAAAGCAAGAAAAGATCTCATTGGCTGTTCTCCTTTCTGAATTATACCATTTATATTATGTGGTGGATAGAACGTACCGGAGCATGGAAAAATGTCAAGATAAAGTAATATCCGCTCATGAAAAAGCCATTAATTATTCGTTCTGAAATTTTCTGCTTTCCATCATTAAATAAAAATATTCCAGAAAAACTTGTATTTATAACTTTTCCAAATATTTAGATTACGGATTGACATGAAAACTATTTAGCGCAGTAAAAAATAGTTGCAGTTCCGAATGTTTTTTTTATAAGTTTTACTTCGCTGAATCCTTTTGATATTATCATCCGGGCAAGAGTATCCGGATCAATAAAAGTTTCAATTGTTTTAGCAAGATATTTATAAGCTGACTTATCCCTGGAAACAATTCCTCCGATAAATGGAAGCAGTCTTCCGAGATAAAATCTGTACAACAGTCCGTAAAATTTATTGGCAGGCCTTGTAAGTTCAAGTATGAGGAGCTTCCCGTCTATTTTCAGGACCCTTTCAGATTCAGAAAGAAATTTTTCAATGTCAGGAATGTTTCTGATTCCGAATGCAATTGTCAGAAAATCAACTGAAGAACTTTTTACAGGCAGTACTGATGCATCTCCTGCTGTAAGTTCATTGTTCAGCCAGCCTTTTTTTTTGCCGATCAGAAGCATTTCAATTGAAAAATCAAGGGACACAACGCGGGCCCCAAGCTTGATAAAAACCTTAGAAAGATCGCCTGTACCGGAACACACATCCAGAAGAATTTTATTTTTCAAATCTCCGGCAAGCCTTGCAAGATGGTTTCTCCAGGATCTGTCTATTCCGAATGAAAGAAGCCTGTTTAAAAAATCATAAGTAGGCGCAATGGAATCGAACATCTTTCTGATAAAAAATTTTTTCTCAGAAGGATTTTCATTGTCGATTTTATAAGAAAAGTCCCTGGCCACTTTTAGAAAACCTTTAAAATGTTATATTCAGAATCGCGAAGTGCCGGTTCTTTTCCTGAATTTTTTATTATATCAACAAGCTCATTTATATTTGTACTGGTTGAAACTCCAGTTGCCTTGACAACTGTTTCCTCCATTAGAACTCCGCCCATATCATTAGCGCCCATTGCAAGAGCTGTCTGAGCAAGCTTCAGGCCTTCTGTGAGCCAGCCTGCCTGGATATATTTAATATTATCAAGATAGATTCTTGCAACAGCGACTGTTTTCAAATAATCGAGTCCTGTTGCAGGCGGTATATCATTGATTAATGTATTTTTCGATGAAAACGACCACGGAATAAAAGCGCGGATAATGCCTGTCTTATCCTGAACCATTCTTACAGTATTGAGATGATCAATTCTTTCCTCAAGTGTTTCCCCAAGACCATATGTCATTGTTGCAGAGGAACCCATTCCATTATCACAGAGAGCATACAGTACAGAGCACCATTCATCTTTTGATATTTTTTTTGGACTCACCTTTAATCTGATTCTGTCTACAAGCATATCTGAAGCGCCTGGAACAGAATTCAAACCTGCTTCTTTAAGTATCTTTATTACCTGGGAAATTGTTTTGCCGCTGTTTTTTGAAAAGAAAATTATTTCAGCAGGCGAGAATGAATGGAGGTATACTTCTGGAAATTTATCCTTCACAGTTTTAATCATGGAACAGATTTTTTCCAGAGAATAATGAGGATTCAGACCGCCCTGAAGCATGACCTGCCTGCCTCCGGCTTCAACCAGCTCTTTTACTTTCTGTAAAATATCGTCCATGGACATTTCGTAAGGATCTATCAGCCCGGCTCTTGCATGATAAGCGCAGAAAAGGCACATTGCCTCGCAGACATTCGTGTAATTGATAATTCTGTCTATTATGAATCCCGCTCTTTCAAAAGGATAAATCATTTTTCTTCTTTCGTCTGCGAGATAACCAAGTTCTATTAAATCAAAATCATACAGGCTGAGCGCTTCCTCAGAAGAAATTCTTTCGCCTGCCAGAATTTTTATCTTTAAACTTTCTATTTCAGTCATTTTTTATTTCTCAAAAAATTAAATATAACGATTTTTACCAATCTGAAGCTGTTATAATGGAAATCAAGAGATTTTTAAGAATAAAAGATCAACCTGCTTTTTTTAAAACAGCAACTCGGGGAAATCCTGCGTAATCATTCAGGACTGAGGCATCGTATCCGTGAGATGATCCGGTTTTCAAAACAAAATCTTTCTGATCATGACCGATTTCAATCAGAAGTACGCCTTTGTCCTCAAGATATTCCGCAGCAGTTGAAATCATTTCACCTATAAAAGCTTTTCCTGAATCATCTGCATAAAGCGCTATTTGCGGCTCAAAAGATAATTCTTTCTGAAGAGTTTCACGGATTGAAGGATCAATATATGGAGGATTGGAAGCAATGCAGCTGAATTTCATTTTACTGAAAGGTTCAAACAAATTCCCCTGATGAAATTTTATCTGCTTCGAACCGAGTATTTTTGCAGAATTTTTTTTTGCAACACTCAATGCTTTATCAGATATATCAGAAGCATGCACTGTCAGTTCTTTTCTGTTATGCTTAGCTGAAACTGCAATTGCACCGGAACCGGTTCCCAGATCAAGAACTGTTGAATAAAGCGGTGCATGATATATAAGCATGTCAACGAGCAATTCAGTTTCAGGCCGCGGAATCAGAACATTTTCATTTACATAGAAATCAAGCGAATAAAATTCTTTTAATCCTGTTATATAGGCAAGCGGTTCACGCTGCGCCCTTCTGCTGATATATTTTTTTATTTTATTCACGGATGCAGGAGGAAGTTCTTTTTCGGAATCTATTACAAGTCTTATCCGGTCAACTTTTTCAGAAAATGCTATCAGGATTTCTGAATCAAGCCTGGCAGATTCGATTCCTGATTTTTTCAGTTCATCCATTGCCCATGATATCAATTCACTTATTTTCACATTCTTTATAACTGTACTGCTTTCAGCTTCTGCTCGATTTCATATTTCCGTAAAGGTTCAAGAATTCCCTCCATTTCGCCGGATAGAAAAGTTTCAAGAGAATAAATTGTTACTCCCACCCTGTGATCAGTCACCCTTGATTGCGGGAAATTATATGTTCTTATTCTCTCGCTTCTATCACCTGAACCAACCTGTGATTTTCTCATCTCGGATTCCTTGTCCATTTTTTCCATGAGCGTTTTTTCAAGAAGCCTTGCACGCAGTACTCTGAGCGCTTTGGCTTTATTTTTAAGCTGGGATTTTTCATCCTGGCATGTTACTACCATTCCTGAAGGGATATGCGTTATCCTTACTGCGGAATCTGTAGTGTTAACAGACTGACCGCCGTGACCTGTTGACCTGTACACGTCAATTCTGAGATCTTCCGGATTGATCTGAATTTCATTTTCTTCAGCTTCAGGAAGTATTGCAACAGTAACTGCAGAGGTATGAATCCTGCCTCCTGATTCTGTTGTAGGAACCCGCTGTACACGATGAACGCCGGATTCAAGCTTTAACCTGTCATAAGCTTCAGGATGGCGTACTGAAAACAGCACTTCCTTGTATCCGCCAATCTCGGTCTGACTTACTTCAATTATCTCAATCTTCCAACCCTGGGCATCCAGATATCTGCTGTACATTCTGAAAAGATCAGCAGCAAACAACGCAGCCTCATCGCCGCCGGTACCTGCACGGATTTCCATAATAATATCTTTACCGGAATTCGGATCTTTAGGAAGAAGCATGATCAGAAGTTTTTCCTCGAGAAGCTTGATTTTTTCTTCAAGATCGGAAATTTCCGTTCGAAGCATATTTTTCATTTCTTCGTCGGATTCTTCTTTAACTATTATCCTAGACTCTTCAAGTTCTTTACGGTATTTTTTCAGCTCATCATATTTTTGAACAATCGGAGCAACCTTGGACCGTTCCTTGTTGAGATCCCTGAACCTGGCCTGATTTGAGGCAACCTCAGGCTTGCTCATTTCCTCTTCAATTTCATTTAATCTGCGGCTTGTTTCAATGAGTCTGT
>CAZGWD010000045.1:0-7860 GCA_964529415.1 uncultured Leptospirales bacterium
CAAGTTTTTTTCACCACTTAACTTCAACCCCGAAATTTGGAATAATAGTTATATCGCGGTCGCCTTTTAGTTGTGGATTTGACTCTGCGCTATATGGATTATTAAACCACCATTTTTGACGGTCGAGCGGTTTATTCCAGAATCCATAAACATTAATTAATTCAATATACCAGCTGACATTCCCCCATTTATATCCGGTCTGACAGCTGTATCTCAAATCAAGCCTGTGATCTATTGGAAAATGAGCAGAATTCACTTCTGTACTGTAAACAGGCGCATATCGCGGATTTCCTGCTGCAGGATTCGGACTCAGGTAGCTGTTAACAATCGGAGTATACGGCAGAGATGTATATAGCATGAATCTTGCGCTTAGCGTGTGTCCTGAACGTTTATATCCGAGCAGAATTTTCAGTGAATGTTCCATTTCAACATCAGCGCTAATCCAGTTATCACCGGCCTTATCATATCGAAGAGGCCCTCCTGCAATTGGATCGGTTTCATATCCGCTGCCGTCAGTTTTCCATTTATATCCGGTTATATTTGACTTAAGTTTAGCCTGAGTAAAAGAATAACTGATTGATCCGAACATTTCATTTTCATCAAATTTATATCCGCCTTCAAAAGTAAATTCCGCACCATAAGCCATAAACTCACCTGAGCTCAGCCCCAATATAAGTACTCCGTTTTCATAGTGCGGATATTCCTGAAATAAATTATAAAAATAATTAAAATAACCTTCAGCAGAAATTTTAAATGAACTGATTTTCTGAGCGAGTCCAATAGAGCTCTGCCACGAACTTTCAGGAAGTATATATGATTGGCTCGATATGAATGGATTATTATTGAAAGCGCCCGGGTTTAGCTGATAAAATGTACTGTATCTTCCGCCCGAAATTGAAACAGTTGTTTGAGATTTAAACTCGTAACTGATCATGAGGCGCGGATCAATTGTTGCGTTATTAATTGAAGTCAGGTAATCAAACCTGAAACCGGGAACTACAGTCAATCCATCTAAAGTAAAAACATTATCTACATAACCGCCTAAAAGAAAATTGGCAGTATTTAAATTCATTGGAATAAGCTGAAGAGCATTAGGATTTCCGAGATCAGGAAAACCGTTCGGCCCGTTTGCTGCAACAACAATTGCAGAGAGAACCTTCATTACATTAAAAGCAACATTAACATTCCCTGTAGCGGTAAAGGCGTAAACCGAGGCTTCGAGCCCTGCGCGCAGTTCAGCTTTTTTCTCAAGCCATTCCCATTTAAAATTATCTTTCAAACTGAATATATTCGGATAAGAAAGAATATTATAATTGATGAGCCACGAAGGAACAAGGCTGTTGCCTGAACTGATATATGAATTGTTTATATTCAATGAGGAGAAAAACATAAGTTCATTTTTTAATTTTCCAGCCTGATATGTGTAGTACAAACCCTGGTTATGAAACATCTGGTCTAATTGAAACTGAACTCCCTGAAGCAGAGGATCATGACCAATGCCTGGTCTGACCATCCATGTTGATGTCTGAAAATTCAGAAAATCTCTCGCTCCGATAAAAAGCAGAGAAAACGAATGCCCGCTTCCGAAATTATATTTAAACTTGAATTGATAATCCCAGTATTCAGGCGATACAAAAAGATCCCTGTTGAATGCGACCTTATAAAACACCGGAACAAAAAATGCAAGATACCCGTATCTTCCGGCAAATGTTACATACCCTGAATTTTTTACTTCTTCTTTTCCATTACTGACATAGCTTGATGTCAGAGGCATTGCAAGAAGTATTGATGCTGAAAGAGCGCTAATGTCAATATTACCGCTGATTTCTTTTATCTCTTTATCAACAGTGTGGATGTCTATTACTCCTGCAATCGGGCCGCCGTATCTGGCTGGAAAAGCAGATGAGTACATGTCAATTGAAGCTACAAGGTCTGTTGCTATGACTGAATGAAGCCCGCCGAAATGCAGGGGGTTGTTGACAGGAAGACCATCAATATAATATCTGTTTCTGTCAGAATACATTCCTCTTATAACAAGTGAACCGAAAAATGATCCCCAGAATGCGCCGAAAAAACCGCCCCCAGCCTTGATCACGCCCGGAAGCGATGTAAGAGCATTTATTGAATCTCCGAAAGATGCCGGGACTTTTTTTATATCCTCAACGCTCATTGTTTTTCTTGAAACTTTCTGTATATTATTATCACCGGTAATTGTAATTCCATCACCCTTGAGTTTGCCGGCAGCCATCCAGAAATCACGTATGGAATCTTTTGCAATATTTATTTTTGCTTTCATGAACTTATGCCCGGCGCATCTTACGCCAATGGTATAGGTACCGGGTTTTGGAAAAGTAATTTCATAAGATCCGTCAGAATTTATCTGAAATTTCTGTTTAGTCTCTCCTACAAGAATTATTCCGGACTCAACAGGACGCTTTGTAATTGAGCTGTATATTTTACCTTTTAGCGTGATTTGATCCATAGCGTTTAAATTTTCATGCGGGATATTAATTACTAAAAGCAGAGTAATTAATAATTTATATAGTGATTTATTTTTCATTTGAAAATTCAGTACCGGAAAAATGTATAAAATATTTATGCAAAAAATAAACTCTATCAATCCCCTTCTATTTATTTAGAAGCCTGCACTGAGCGAAGCCGAAGTGCCAGGGGATGATTCATTTCTGAATCTCAACAAGCGAATCTTTATATTTTATAATCCGGCCCTTAATGTGCATAATAGTAACAGTTCCAAATACCCAGTGCTGCTTTTCAATCCACATCCTGACATCAATGATATCATCTCCGCCTCTTTCACTTACCATTTCAAGTATTGCGCTGTTATAATCAGGTTTTGGAGTAACTGTAACAAAAAAAAGCAACGACATATTGCTGACCTGGGTTTCTGCTTCACCGACAATTTCATAATCAGACGATCTAAGGTGTGAAACATAAGGTTCAATTCCGGAGGTTTTCACCCTTGAATAAATACACCCGGATAACGATGAAACAGCAATGATTATAAATAATATAAAAACTCTAATCCTGAAAAAAGATTTCATTTGATGTCTCCATATTTATCCGGATAACAGTAAACATCATCCGGGTGGACATACCTGACTGCATCGCCTGTAACAATCACTTCATGAAGGCTGAAAAGAATAAAATAATAAGTCTGCTCATACCAGCGGACATTAATAAGAACATCCGCCTTTTTTTTTCTGAGAGCCCTTTTAATAGCAAGGTCTATATCAGGCTTGCCGACCGACCAGACTCCGAATACTGAACCTGTCATGGCTCGGCCTTCCACCAAACCGAGATTTTCCATTTTCTCCGCCTTTAATGGAGAAGAAGATGAAGTCATTCCCATAGGAGTTACACACCCTGTAAAAATCACAAAGGCCAATATCTGAAATAAAATTATTTTTTTATAAATATACCGCATAAGCTCACCTCTACTAAAATTATATCTTCAACCATTTAAATCATTCTAAAAAATATTTGAAAACCCATGTGTAAGTTTAGGGGATAGGGAGATTATAGAGATAGGGGGATAAAAAATCATACATCTCCTCATCTCTTATATCCCCGTATCTCCTTCTTTTTTTCTTAATATATTTCCTCTGTTTCAAAAAAAAATTATCTGCCATATTTAATTTTCAATTAAAATTTCACCTCAACGCCAAAATTCGGAATAACAGATAAAGATCTTGTACCAATACTGTAACTTGGAGAAGGATTCACTCCGGCACTGTAGGGCTGGTTATATCTCCATCGTTCACCTGTATTGCGGTTTACAAGAAAGCCGTAAATGTTTATAATTTCTATATACCAGTTTACATATCCCCAACTGTAATTTATTCTGCGGCTGTATCTGACGTCAAGTCTGTGATCTAATTCTGAATGAGCTGAATTAACATTTGTGCTGTAATCAGGAACAAAACGGCCTGATCCAAGTGGACTTTCATGTCCGCCGACAATCGGTGTATAAGGGAAAGATGTATATAGCTGGAATCTTGTACTGAATGTATGTGAATGATATTTATAACCGAAAACAAGTTTCAGAGCGTGTTCCATTTCATTTCCTGAAGGCAGCCAGTTAACAGCATTAGGATCAGCTGGAATTCCGCTTCTTTCTCTAACCTGGGTCCAGGTATAGCTTGCCCATCCGAAATAATCATTCTGGCTTTCTGCACGGTCTTTTTTAACCATAAATTCAATGCCATAAGCCTGAACCTCACCTGTGCTCTGACCCTGCCTGAATTCGCCGTTTTCATAATGGATATAATTCCTGAAAAGGTCATAATAATAATTATAGAATCCTTCCAGGCTGATTGCAAAAAAACTGACCTTCTGCTGCAGACTTAGCGCAGCATGAACTGCTCTTTCAGGCTTTACCCAGTTTCCAAGTTTTACTATGTCTGAATTATCATTAAATACAAAAGGATTTACCTGATAAAATGAACTGTACATCCCTCCTGCAACAGCAATTGTTGTTTTTGTTTCAAACTCATAACTCATTGACATCCGCGGATCAATTGTAAACTGATTCGAATATACAAGATAATCCGCTCTTACTCCGGGAATAATTGTGAAGCCTCCGAAAGTAAATTTATTCTCTATATATCCGCCAAGTGTTGAATTAAAAAAATTCACATCAAGATCAACAAATTTAAGTCCTGCACTTAAATCCGGAAATCCTGTGAGCTGATTTGTATATATTGATTTTCCTGTTGCGTTAAAATAATATAATGTAGCTTCTACATTCCCGCGGAGTTCCGCTTTCCCTTTCCACCATTCCCATGAAAAGTTGTTCTTTAACCCCAACAGATACGGAGTTGAACTAATTGAATAATTTTTAAGTTCAGGAGCTGCATTAACATTCTTCATATTAATATAAGAATGGTAGGTTGTAATTGATGAATACAACATAAGAGTATTTTTAAACTCATTCTTATTATAATTATAATATATTCCCTGGTTGTGAAACATCTGTGCTGATTCAAACTGAACATTGCTGAAAAGCGGATCCATACCGCTGCTTGTATCCGCCATGTTAGGAATTAAAAATCTGAAAAAATCCTTGCTGCCCATAAGCAGAACAGTCAGGGAATTATTAACATCAAACCTGTATTTAAATTTAAACTGATAATCCCAATACTCAGGAGCTGTTTCAAGCTTCTCCTGAAAAACAAGCTCATAAAAAAGCGGAACAAATAATGCGATATACCCATATCTTGCAGCAGCCATTACATAGCCTGTATTTTTTTCCTCTTCCTTGCCATCTACTATCATAGTTTTGGTTATAGGAAATTTTAAAATCATGTTGGCAGATATTGCACTTATATCAGCAAAACCTCCAAGATCCAAAACTTTGTCAAGAGTATTGATATCAATCACAGCCCCAAGAGGACCTCCGAATTTTACCGGAAACGACGAGGAATATAAATCTATCTCACTCATTAAATCATTTGATATTACTGAATGAAAACCTCCGAAATGCATCGGATTGGTGACAGGCATACCGTCTATATAATATCTGTTTCTATCCGGATACATGCCTCTTATAACAAGCGGGCCGAAAATACCTCCGACCGTTCTAACAATACCGGGAAGTGAAGTAAGCGCGTTTAATGAATCGCCAAAAGATGCAGGCACCTCCTTGATCTCCTCAACAGACATGGATCGTCTTGAAATATTCTGAATATCCCTTTCGCCCTTGACAGTTACGCCTGTTTCAAATGAGGTTTGTGTTAGATAAAAGTCACGAACTGTATCTGCTGTTATGGAAACTCTGCTTCTCAGCTGCTTGTATCCCGCATACCTGATGATAATATTATAAATTCCGGGCTTTGAAACTGAAATTCTATATGATCCGTCACTTTTAGTCTGCACTCTGGTTTTTTCCTGAGCAACAGTCACTGTGGCAAGATCAATTGGAGTTTTCGTAACTTTATTATAAACTCTTCCGCTAAGATATAGCTTATTTTCCTGAGCAGAAAGTTCAGCATTTAATAATATAATTGAGCTGAATATCAGCAGCAAAATTGTAATTTTAAGTTTTATTTGCATTAAATTTTATAGATTCTATTTAATAATTTAATTAATCATTTAAATAACAAGATAATGGTCAAACTATTTTTTTATAATAATAAAACATTTAAAAAATTATTTACTCAGGATTATATCATCTAACGAATAAATTAGTACATAGTCATTCCGACCGTAGCCCCGGCATAAAGCCGGATAAACTTCGCGAAGTGCCGGAATCTCATAGAATAAATACTGTTTATGGATTCCCGCCTTCGCGGGAATGACTATATGTGTTCAAATTCAAGAGTTAACTGCTAAAATAAAAAGTAAATTAATCAATCTTGGGCGCCATCTGCTTTAACAGCTTTGGTAGGATTTTATTGAAGTCAAATTCCTGTTTATCTTTTTTAAAAAAAATTTTAATAACAGTTCCTGGAAGAGGATTTGTAAGAGGATAATTTTTATCTGAACTCTTTAAATTTACCCATTTTTCATTTTTCCAGTAATCAAAAAAATATCCGTATACTTTTTCTCTTCTTCCGCTTTTTTCAAGAGAAAACTCATTTAAAGACTGAATATTTCCGCCGGATTCAAATACTGACTGATCTTCAAAAACAATTCTTATTGATGATGGATTAAACCTGAATGAACCTTTAGATAATGGTACAGTCTTCCACTTTAGAAATTCAATAGAAACTATTCGTGATAAATCCTCGTAAGTCTGATCCTTTCTGCTGGAATATTTAATTGCAATTTTTTCCGATGCAAAATGAATTATGCCTTCTTTTTTTACTCCACCGGCAAATTCTATAAACGCTTTTACTGTGTATTTTTTTTCAGATCCGCTTTGAAATTTTTCATTATCTATTGACGGAATTACCGGATCTTCTGTCTGGGAATGGAGTGATAAAGCAAATAATAAAAGGACAGGAAAAATAAAAAAAAATTTCATTACAATTCAAACTTCGCCAAAATTGGAGTGTGGTCGGACGGCCTCTCATAAAGTCTTGGGTCTAAATCAATCCAGGAATCTTTTGAAATTAAAGATGCTGCTTTATTACCCCAGATATGATCCACCCTCCATCCAAGTCCGCGAGCTACACAGTCCCGAACTCTGTAATCAAAAAAAGAATACTGGCCTGGTTCAGGATGATACTTTCTGAAAATATCTTCAAAACCAATTTCCTTAACTTTTGAAAGCGCCTTATGTTCGTCAGGATGATATCCGACATGGCCGTAAAGTCTTTTTGGATCATGGACATCAATATCAAGCGGAGCTACATTGAAATCGCCAACCCATACAAGTGGATCATCAGGTGGATACTTTGAAGAAAAAAACTTTTTCAGCCTGGAAAAAAATTTAAGCTTATACTGAAATTTTTCAGATTCCGGAGAAGTGCCCTGCGGAATATAACTATTAATAATATTTATTCCCTTTATTCTAACGGAAACAAGCCTTGTGCCTTCGTCTGAACCTTTACCATCAAAACCAAAGGAAATATTCTCAATAGGAAATTTACTGAGGACAGCAACACCGTTATATGATTTTTCGCCTCTGAAGGCAGCATCATATCCGAATGATTTAATTTCATTTAAAGGGAAATCATTATCTGTGGCTTTTGTTTCCTGTATGCAGAGAACATCCGGCTGATTTTTTTTAAACCATTTTTCAAGAACCGGAAGTCTCGCGCGGACAGAATTTACATTAAAGCTGGCTATTACCATCTGGATGTTACATCAAAAAATCTTATCTGACTATTTGAATTCATTCAAATAAATCTGAAGTATGGATGATACGATCTTTCTGCTTGTTTTAAAATTTTCTTT
>CAZGWD010000046.1:0-7686 GCA_964529415.1 uncultured Leptospirales bacterium
AAATTTCCATTGACAAAAATGTATTATGGCTGAATTTGTGTACTAATCAAATCTGTCAGGCTTTTGATTCCGTGCCTGGCATTTGCATAATTATAAAAAGGATGTGATTTAATGGGAAACCCGATTGAGGTTGAAGTCGACGGCGACATCGAAAGAGCATTTAAGAATTTAAAGAAAAAAATGGCTTTCGAAGGCATCTTCAAAGAACTCAAAAGAAGGCGTTATTACGAGAAACCAAGCGAAGAAAAAAAACGCAAAAGAGAAGAAGCTGAACGCAGAAGAGTAAAAAAAATTCGCAGAATGGCCTTTCAGACAACCGGTAAAGGCAAAAAAATTGTAAAACCAGCTGGCAAGGATCAGGAAGCTGTATAGGATTTAACTGAAAATTAAAAAAACAGGGGTTTCTCGAAAGGGAGCCCCTTTTTTATTTGTTCACTTTAGTGCCTAAATAAATGTAAATAGATGTAGAAAAAAAATAAAGAAATTAGGGGATAAGGGGATATAAAGAGATGAAGAGATTACAGATTTTTATCTCCTTATCTCATCAATCCCCATATCTCCTTTTCTTACACATTTTTTAATTATAATTGATATGAAAGAAGAAAATAAAATAAACGGCACACCTCTTGCTGAAAGAATGAGACCTGAATCTATTGAAGATTTTGTAGGGCAGGAACATATTCTTTCAGAGGGGAAAATTGTAAGAACAATGATTGATAAAGGCGCTCCGTTTTCAGTAATATTCTGGGGCGAGCCGGGTTCAGGCAAAACAACGCTTGCAAAAATAATAGCTCTTCAGTGCGGAATGGATTATTATTTTTTAAGCGCAATTTCTGCGGGTGTGGCTGATGTAAGAAAAATTATTGAGCATGGAAAAGAAAACCGGGCGTATGGGAAAAATACCCTGCTTTTTATAGACGAGATCCACAGATTCAACAAAGCTCAGCAGGATGCAGTTCTCGGAGCTGTTGAGTCAGGCGATGTGATTTTAATCGGAGCTACTACTGAAAATCCTTCATTCAGCGTAATTTCACCGCTTTTATCAAGAACAAGAGTTGTGAGGCTAAACAAGCATACAGAAAAAGATCTGATGGAGATTCTAAACAGAGCAGTAAAAAAAGACAAGCTGTTTGCAGAAAAAGTACCTGTGTTTGCTGGGAATGTCCGTGAAAAAATAGTTTCTATCTCAGGCGGAGACGCAAGGAGAATGCTTAATATTCTCGAATCTTCATACATAATTTCTAAAGACGGAAAAATTACAGAATCAGAAATAGAGGAAGCAGTAAAAAATTCTGTTCTATATTATGATAAAACCGGAGATAAGCATTATGACACAATCTCGGCATTTATAAAATCCATGAGAGGCTCTGACCCTGATGCAGCATTATATTATCTTGCAAGAATGATTTTATCAGGTGAAGATCCGGAATTTATTGCAAGAAGAATGGTTATTTTTGCATCGGAGGATATCGGCAACGCTTCACCCGCAGCATTGAATCTTGCAGTTTCAGCAATGACTGCAGTTAAAAATATCGGCCTTCCTGAAGCTGAAATTATTTTATCCCAATGTGTTTCATTTTTATCATCATCCCCAAAGAGCAATTCAGCAGTTATGGCCATTGGACTTGCAAAAAAAGCAGCAACAGCTGATATCCATGAAATTCCCATGCACCTGAGAAACGCCCCGACCGATCTGATGAAAAAATCCGGCTACGGCAGCGGATACAAATATCCGCATGATTATGAAGGTCATTTTGTAAAGGAAACATATCTTCCTGAAAAAATAAAAAATTCAGTATTTTATTTTCCAGGTGAAGAGGGAAGTGAAAAATCCATAAAAGACAGGCTTTATAAATTATGGCCATGGAAGTACGATAAAAAGATTTAATCCCCTTTTTTCGGTTCAAATGGCTTTGCTGTAATCCGTTTCCAGTTTTTTGAAAAAATAATTCCTTCAATTCTCCCTATGATTTTACTAATAGGAACTTCAGCAAATTGATTTTTAATGGATCTGTTATCCGCGCCAGTTATCAAAACTCCTGGTTTTACAGTAATATCTTTAATGTTTGAATTGGAAAGAAGGCTTTCGTCTGATATAACAGGATATTTTTTATTATTTATTTCAAATACCACTTTTTCTCCGAATTCGATAGAATATTTTTTTAGATCAATTTCAGAAAGAATTTCTCTTTCAATCGGGAAATTATCTATCCGGATGTTATCTTTTATAATTTTAAAATTTTCATTCTCTATTGCAATTATTCTTGAAATAGTCCCGTTTCCGGTTATTATTAAATCCCCTTTTTTTAATTTATGCGGGAAATATTTTAAAGTAAGCACAACATCATTTTTTATAATAGATGGCAGATTGTCATTATTTTTTATTGTTATCAATCCAATTGTGGAATATAATATTGTTAAAGTATAAATTGAAATTACAGAGTTGAATAATATAAATATTAAATAAAAGATTAATTTGTTATATTTTTTTAATGCAGATTCTTTTTTCTTATATGATTTATATGCAGCGTAAATAGCGGAAAATATCTGCAGTCCGATTGTTATTAAAACAGTTATGACAAATGGAATTATGTATGAATCTGATTCTTTGAGGAATATCAATAAAGGAAAAATCATAAAGGTGATGGTTTTTATAGAAAATACAATCAATCCTTTTGACAAATCGCCATTATATGCTTCTCCGGCTCCTGTAAAAAAAAATGAGAGGAAAAAGGATATTGCCGGATTTCTTTTTATTTTTATTGATGATTTTATTATTTTATCATTCATGTTTTTCATAGTTGGAAACAGCATTCTTTTATCAAGATATTTTCATTATCTTTTTTAAATATAATTTCAAATCATGATTTCTTTTTTATGAAAAACCAGCTAAAACCGTTTAATATTTAACAATAATTATCTTGACTTTATAAAGCCTGACTAAATATAATGGGACATAATATTTATAAACGGGTGATCCATGATGATTAAAATCCGCGCTGCGGTTTTATTATTAATATTTATAACTCTTCTTTCATTTTTTGACATTCAAAAAAGCAATGCCGGAAATGCTGTTTCTTTTAATAAGGAAGGCTGGGAACATTTAAAAAAAGGCGACAGCTACAAGGCTGTTTTCAGCTTTAAAAACTCCCTGAAAAACAATCCCGATTATAAAGATGCAATTATCGGGCTTGCTACAGCATACTATAGAATTGAGGTTTATGACGAAGCTTTTGATTTATTCACATTAGCCCTGAAGAAAGATAAAAATTCCGTGGAATCATATACAGGTCTTGGCTTTACACTTGCAGGACTCGGCAGATACACGGAAGCACTTGAGTTTTTTGAAAAATCAATATCGCTGTCTGAAGAAAATCTCGAAGCAAAATATGGCATCGCGTATATTTATTTCATGATGGGTAAAAAAATCTGGGCAAAGAGAAAAATAGAAAGCATTCTTGTGCAGAATCCCTATCATTATGATTCATTGCTGCTTATGGCTGAAATTAAGTCTTCAGATAAAAGGCTTTCTGATGCGAAAAAGCTGATTGAAAAGGCAATAGATGCTAATACGGAAAATCCTGCAGGTTATGTTAAACTCGCTGAAATTTTATTCAAAAGCTATCTTCACACTGAAGATTCTGATTTTTTCTCTGAAGCTGAGCAATCCCTGAAGAATGCCTTGTCAATACAGCCTCAGAATTATCAGGCTAACAGACTATTCGGAAATATAATGCTTGTTAAGAAAAATTATACCTCGGCAGCAGCCTATTTTGAAAAAGCAGGCGCTGATAATTCATCAATGCTGTATAATCTTGCTGTTGCATATGACATGTCAGGAGATCATGATAAGGCTTTAGGTTATTTTTTAAAGGCATTAAAGAAATTCCCGTCAGATTCGATACTGAGAAGCAGGATTGAAGATTTTTTTGTGAGCAGGGAATATAAAATTGGAAATCCTGTCAGGGTAATGCTATCCAGGGAATTGTATAATCTTGCTATACAAAAGGAAAAAAAGCATTTAACAGATGAAGTTCTTATGTATCTCAGAAGAGCTCTACTTATGAATCCCATGATGAAAGAACCCCGCGAATTGTTATTGGATTATTATAAAACACTCGATTACAACAGATTCTACATAAATGAACTTAAAGAATTTCTCAGACTGTATCCTAGCTCAATCAATCAGGAACGCCTGAATATTGCTATAATTCAGAGGCGGAACCAGCTGTATCATACGGAGGGGTATTCAATGGAAACGCCTCCAAGAGATGTACCGAAAATTCTTGTATTGAATTTTGAATCAGAAGGTAAAATCGCTAATCATTTTGATACAGGCACTATAATTTCATCAAATTTAACATTTGTTTTAGGGCAATTCGGAAGGATGGAAACTCCAGGAATCAGAAAAAGAAACGATCTGGCTGAAGATTTAAAGTCCGGAGACGGCTGGCTTGAAAAGGCAATGACATCGCTTGGGGAAAAACAGAAAAATGGAGATATTTCAAATATAGATTATATTGTTTATGGCACATTTGATGAAAACGGGGGACGCCTGTCTGCAAATTATAATATTCTCGATTTCAGCAGAGGAGTGGTTATAGGGCAGTTTTCTTTATTTGAATCTGAAAAAGAAGCAATTCCAAGATTAAGCGTAAGAGCAGCTAAAAGAATTTTTAATCTTATTCCATATAAAGGCAGGGTTTTAAAGCTTCGTGATGACGGCATAGTTGTTAATCTGGGGCTTTATGATGGAGTTAAACCAGGTGATAAATTTTATATATCAAAAATTAATTATAAAGAGAAAAAAAGTTTTAATAAAATCAGAAAAATTTTTACAGTTAAAGATGCAAATACCCTTGTATCGCTTCTTGAACCTCAGAATCTTAAAAATCTTGAAGATATAGATTCAAATGATATGGCAGTTCCGGTTTTAAAAAGGAGAGCTAAAAAAATTCAGTGAGAAGCTTTTTCAGCTTTTTTTGCCATTTCATCAGCTTTAATGTCGTTTTTCAATGATCTGTATATCATTGAAAGGGTCATATAAATATCAGAATTATTTGGGTTCAGTTCCAGGGCCTTCTGGAAATATTTTATGGATTTTTCAATTAAATACTTTCTGTTTCCGGGAATTTTCATGTCATAGTAAATATGTCCAAGATATATATAAGCTTTTTCTTCGAATGGGATTAAATATATTATCTGTTCTAAAATTTCCGCAGCTTTGAAATAATCCTTTTTATTTCTGTATAATTCATGCAATTCATAGCGTATTAAAATATTCCCCTGATTTTTATTTATATCCTTTAAATACATTGCTATTGCAAAATCATATTTTTTTGATTTTATAAAAGGTTGCGATTCGATTGAGCATGTAATGTTTGTTTTTTTGCTTATTTCAGCGCTTTGATTGAGATGATACAGTGATTTCTCTTTATCATTTAATCTGTAGTAGTGTCTCACGAGGTTTATGTGAGCTTCAGCATTATCATTATTAATTTCAGCAGCAGATTTAAATCGTGTGAAAGCTGCATCTTTGTTGGAAAAGAAATCCTGTAATTTTCCGGCTTCAATTTGTATATCTTCCTGTTTCGGATTTATCTCAATTGATTTTTCAAAATATTCCAGGGATTTTTTAAAATTGTTTTTTAATATATAAATTTTTCCAAGATAATTGCAGGCTGTGTATGAATCAGGATTTCCCTCTAATGCCTTTGTAAAATTATCAATAGAATAATTTAGCATTCCAGCATGATATTGCAGAGTGCCCTGTTTCAGATAGTAATCCCACGATTGCTGTAGTGTTGAATTGGAATTTTTATCCTGAGGATAATTTTTGTCTGAAAAAATAAAAAAAATAAACAATACGGGAAAAACTATTTTTATTATTGACAAAAACTGCTTAAATAATATTTTTGATTTCGTCTTGTGGTCAGGTAGCTCAGTCGGTAGAGCAGGGGACTGAAAATCCCCGTGTCGGCGGTTCGATTCCGTCTCTGACCAAATTTTTTTATACATATTCAAGCCATGACCCCGTATATTTGTAAACTGCAGTATTTTTTATTACTTTAATTATTCTAATGAAAAATCTAAAACACCCAATTTTAAAAAAAATCTTTACTCAAAAAAGTACAAAATCAGAAATACGTCAAGATGATTTTACCTTGAATAAAAATCAAATTCATTTACATCTTTAATTTTCTTGACACTGTCTGATAATATAAAAACTTATTAAATATGAATATTAAAAGAGGTAAATATGATTGATCCAAGAAAAATAAAAGAAAATATCAGCGAAATCAGCGCAATGATAGATAAAAGAAATATGACAGGTGTTGTAAATATATCTGAACTTGCAAAAAACGAGGAGGAACGAAGGAAGCTGATTGCTGAAACCGACACCCTAAGGGAAAAAAGAAATTCCGCTTCCAAAGAAATCGGCGCAAGAAAATCAAAAGGCGAAGATGCGTCAGATATTATGAAGCAGATTGAAGGCATTGGCGACGAAATAAAATCTTTAACAGAAAAGCTTGAAATTCTCAATCAGCAGTTCAACGATCAGATATTATCAGTACCAAATCTTCTGCATGAAAGTGTTCCTGAAGGAAAGGATGAAAAATCAAATATTCTCGTAAGATCCTGGGGCAAAAAACCCGAGTTTTCATTTAAACCAAAACCTCATTTTGAAATTGGTTCTGATTCGGGTATCCTCGATTTTGAAAGGGGAGTTAAACTTTCAGGTGCAAGATTTTATGTTTACTGGGATCTTGCGGCAAAACTTGAAAGAGCAATTATAAATTTTATGCTTGATCTGCATACTTCATCTCACGGTTACACTGAAGTTTTTGGACCGTTTATTGTAAATGATGAAAGCATGATTGGAACAGGGCAGTTTCCGAAATTCAAGGATGAATATTACAGACTTGAAAAGGATGGATTATCCCTAATACCAACAGCAGAAGTTACTATAACAAATATATTCAGAGATGAAATTATTGAAAAAGAAAAACTTCCTGTATATTTAACAATGCAGTCCTCCTGTTTCAGGAGAGAGGCAGGCTCTGCCGGGCGTGATACACGGGGACTTGTACGGGTGCATCAGTTCCAGAAAGTTGAACTTGTTAAATTTGTTGAACCGGAAACATCATTTGACGAACTTGAAAAACTTGTTTTAAATGCAGAGGAAGTGTTAAAGCAGCTTGGCCTTCATTACAGGGTTATGCTTTTATGTTCCGGAGATGTTTCTGCATCTTCTTCGAAAACGTATGATATTGAAGTATGGATGCCTGGACTTGACAGATATCTTGAAATATCATCCTGTTCAAATTTTATTGATTACCAGGCAAGAAGAGCTAAAATTAGATATAAAAAAGAAAAAACAGCAAAACCGGAATTTTTGCATACTTTGAATGGATCCGGCCTTGCAGCAGGTAGAACAATGGCTGCTATTATGGAAAATTTTCAGAAAGAGGACGGATCATTTGATATACCGGAAGTGCTTAAACCGTATATAAAGACAAAGTAAATAAACTTCGATTAATTAACTTTTACATGTTTTTTAAAGTGTAAGAAAAGGAGATATGGGGATAGAAAAGATAGAGGGGATATTTTATCCCCATCATCTCGACCATCTTGTCCAAAGGGCGCATAGGTTACATATTAAACCGGGCGCATGGGTTACACTTT
>CAZGWD010000047.1:0-7450 GCA_964529415.1 uncultured Leptospirales bacterium
AAAGTGTAACCCATGCGCCCGGTTTAATATGTAACCTATGCGCCCTTTGGACAAGTATATAAACAACCTGCGCATAGAAGAAGCATCCCGCCTCCTTATTTCTGATAACAGATCAGTGCTTGATATCTGCATGCTGGTAGGATTCGAAAGCCTGAGAACTTTCAACAGAGCCTTTTTCAGAAAAATGGGCGAAACCCCATCTTCATTTAGAAACAAAAAACAGTAAATAACCGGACAAAAACAGTAATTTTCAAATATTGGCGGGACAGGAATTAAAAAGTCGTGATATAAAAAATCCTCCGGAAGAATAATGCGCTTTTGATTTTAATCAATAATCATTGCTTGAATTATTTCTCCGGATTCAACAAAAAAAGGAGAATATATCACATGAGAAAATTTTTATTAACGCTGTCTCTTTTACTTCTTATTACATCCTGTTATAATGACAGCAGGTCATTTTCAGAAGCAACAAAAACAGCTTTTAAAGCTGCAGTTGATACTTCATTTGCTGCTGCAACCAAAAAGTCAGGAATTTCTGTTGCGGTTTATAAGGATGGGTATCTTGCATGGACATATGCAGCGGGTACTTCGGGAATTAGTACAACAACAGGAACTGCTTCGCCTATGACAACATCCACTCCGACTTACGCTTACAGTATTACAAAAACATTCATGTCAGCGCTTATTCTTACCCAGATTGAGCACAGGCTCTATTCACTGGATGATACAGTGGAAGAGTTGTTGAGAAATCATGAAGATTATGCATCTCTTGATTTTTCTAAAATAAATAAAAATGCAACAGTTGCACAGCTGCTTAAGCATACTTCAGGTATGCCGGACTATGCTTCAAATGTTCCGGCACAGCTTGCAATGTGCAATCCTGATCCTGCTTATATCTGGAAGCCGGCTGATATTCTGAATAATATTGTAAATAAGCCATTCGGCGCTGTTGGTGTTTATGAATACTCAAATACCAACTATGTGCTTTTAGGCATGATTGCCGAGCTATACGGGCAGGCAAAACTTAACACTCTTCTTGCTTCAACCTTTTTTAAAAAACTTAATATTAATGCATATCTGGCGCCACAGGACCTGATTCCATCTGACATTGCTCATCCGTTTGATGATACAGCTTTATTCGGAGCTCCATATGGATTTTTGGATTTAATTTTTGCCCTGACAGTTTCAAACAGCCCTTTGAATTTTTATCTTGGTGCAGGAAGAAGCACATGGGCTGCAGGAGGAATAATATCAACAGCTGAAGATCTGGCAATGTGGGGTTATGAGCTTTATGATAAAAATGGATCTGCAATAAGTCCGCATGCGAGAAAAACTCTGAAGAATTCCGCTCCTGTCAGCGGTAATTACGGCTACGGTGTGGGATATAATGAATTCACATATCAGGACGGGACAATAGGGCACAAATATGGTCATGGCGGAAGTGCACCCGGATATAAAACATTATTGAAATATGAAGCAAATCAGCGCATAACAGTTGCTATAATAACAAATGCCAATAATTCAGTATCCCCTGCAGCAACAGATACAGGTCTTGGTATTGTAGACAGGGAAGCTCTGGCAAATGCAATTTTCAATGCATATAATGAGACAAGGTAAATCAGGGGTTATACTCTTGTTGTAAAAATTATTTATAAATAATTACAGATTTAATTTTCAATAGGCAGGAGTTTTTCAGATGTAAAACTGATAGCACCTGCTTTTTTTTCTTTTCTTTTTGAGTTGTCTCATATTGTTTATGGAGATGTTTAATTTTTAAATTTTAATGGCACGGATTTGACACTTCCTCCAGTGCCTGATAATTACATACGGACTTGCACTTTAAACATCCGGAACATTTGTAGGAATCGATCCATGGTTTGTCAGTCTTTACCTCTCTGAATATTGCTTTATTTTCACATGAAATTTCGACTTCGCACGGATCACAGTTATTGCATTTATTCGGAATGATAATTACTTTTTTCATTTTAATTTAAAATTCAGAAAAACTTTTTCTTGAAATATAATGAAACATTCACAAGGCCGATTAACACCGGCACTTCAACCAGCGGCCCTACAACTGTTGTGAATGCAATAGGAGATGCTATGCCGAATACTGCTATTGCAACAGCAATAGCAAGTTCGAAATTATTTCCGGCTCCTGTGAAGGCAAGTGTTGCGCTTTTGCTGTAATCAGCTCCAAGTCTTCGAGCCATGAAAAAGCTGGTCATAAACATTATAACAAAATAGCAGCTCAGCGGTATTGCAATCCATAGCACATCAAAAGGACGATATATTATCTGTTTGCCCTGAGTGCTGAACATTACAACAATTGTAAAAAGCAGAGCAGCAAGTGTTATCGGTGATATCTTTGGAATAAAAACATTATCATACCAGTCGTGTCCCTTTATCGGCAGAAGAATAACCCTGCTGAGAATTCCTGCAGCAAAAGGTATACCGAGATAAATAATAACACTCATGAATATGTCGCTGATCGAAACGTCAACAGCCATACCCTGCAAACTAAAAAAAGGCGGAATAACTGTGATGAAGACCCAGGCGTATATACTGAAAGTAAGTATCTGAAAAATACTGTTTAGCGCAACAAGACCTGCACCATACTCGCTGTTTCCGCCGGCAAGCTGATTCCATACAAGCACCATTGCAATGCATCGGGCAATGCCGACAAGAATGAGCCCTGTCATGAAATTTCCCCAACGAGGATCAGGACCGAAAATTGAAGGTGCGAGATAACCGAAAAATAAAATTGAAAGTGTAAACATGAGAACCGGCCCCACTATCCAGTTTTGAATAAGTGAAAGGCTTAAAATTTTAAAATCTGCAAATACTTTAGGCATGAGTTCGTATTTTACTTTTGCAAGAGGCGGATACATCATGAGAATAAGTCCAAAGGCGATTAGCAGATTGGTGTGTTTTCCTACAGTAAGGGCATTGTTGAAATTCTCAACAGGCCTTTGAAAAAAATATCCTGCTATTACTCCAATTGCCATTGCAGAGAAAATCCAGAGAGTAAGATAGCGGTCAAGAAATGAAAGTTTTTTAGTTATCGATTCTGACATATTTTTTTCTCCTTGATATTTAATTTTATTTTAATGTTTTTTTCTGATAATCATAAAGCCTATAAAAGTGATGAATCCGTTTAAAATTAAAAGTTCAAAATCAAAAACATATCCGAAGAGAAGTTCTTTTGAATATAAACTTATAAAGTAACAGATAACAGGTGAAAGAATTGCCGCGATCCATGAGTATTTGTCTTTAATCTGGAATTTTGTAAACAGTCCAAATGCGTACATCCCAAGGAGCGGTCCATAAGTATAGCCTGCAGCTTTAAATATGGAATTTACAACAGCATCATTATTAATAATCCTGAAAACCATAATTACAGCAAGCAGTAATCCTGCAAAAGAAAAGTGAACAATATACCGTATTTTCTTTTTCCGGTTTTCTGAAATGTTTTTTTTATCTTTTAATCCGAGAAAATCAACACAGAAAGAAGTTGTCAGCGATGTCAGGGCACCGTCAGCGCTCGGATATGCGGCAGAAATCAAGCCAAGCATAAATACTATAGTTGCAAATGGGTGCAGATATTTAAAAGCAATTACAGGAAAAAGATCGTCTGATTTTAAAGGGATGCTGATATTTTTTGATACTGCGAAAATATAAAGAACTGCTCCCAGAAATAAAAACATGGCATTGACAATTATCAGAATGAAGCTGAAAGAAAACATATTTTTCTGTGCGTCTTTAATATTGCGGCAGCTCAGATTTTTCTGCATCATTTCCTGGTCAAGTCCGGTCATTACAATTGCAATGAAAATCCCTCCGAAAAATTTCTTTAAAAAGTAGCGGCTGTCCCGCCAGTCATCTGTAAAAAGCAATTGAGAATATTTACTGTTTTTTACTGTTTCAAACATGTCACTCAGGTTGACATTCAATTCGCTGAGAATGAAATATATGGAAAGAATTACGCCAAGGAGCATAAATGTGGTTTGCAGCGTATCAGTCCATACGATTGTCTTTACGCCTCCTTCGAATGTATATAAAATGATAAGCAGAATAAAAACTGCAACAGCTGCTCCGAAAGGAATGCCCCATTGATCAAAGATGAATATCTGAAGAACGTTTACAACAAGATACATCCTGAAAGATGCGCCGATTACACGTGACAAAATAAAAAAGAACGCGCCTGTTTTATATGACCAGAATCCGAACCTCTGTTCAAGATATGAATAAATTGAAGTCAGGTTTAATCTGTAATATAACGGCATCAGCACAGTTGCTATTATCAAGTAACCGAAAAAATATCCGAAAACAACAATCATGTAGGAAAACTGTGTTCCTCCGACTGATCCTGGAACAGACATGAATGTGACTCCGGATAAAGATGCCCCGAGCATCCCGTAAGCTACAACATACCAGGGCGAGCGTTTGTTGCCAAGATAATATGTTTCATTATTTGCTTTTCGTGAAGTCAGCCATGTTACAGCAAATAACATAGCTGAATATAAAATAAAAACTGTAAAAATCAGAAGGGGATTCATTCAAATAAAAGACTAATCGTCGTATTTTTATTTTTTAGCAGAGAAAACATTTAATTTTCCCTGCCGGATTTGTGGCCGATAGTTGAAAAAAATAAAATATAAATATAGCACGGAACCAATATCCAGTAAGCGCTCCGGTTGCCGACGATTTCAGATAAATATCCATATAATAAAGGAAGCAGGGCACCGCCAAGTATGCCCATTATCAGTAAAGCAGATGCAATTTTTGTATGTCTTCCCAATCCGACTATTGCAAGAGGCCATATTGCAGGCCACATTATTGAATTGGCAAATCCGAGAAGCGCAATAAATAACACGGATGTAAAACCGCTTGTGAATATTGCTGAAATTGAAAAAATAATTCCCAGTATAGAAAAATATTTCAGTGCAACTTCCTGTTTCAGATATTTTGGAATTAGAATAATTCCTGTTATATAGCCTATGATCATTGCAGTAAGCGTGACTGATGAAAAGAATTTTGCCTGCGAAATTCCGAATCCGAGCCATTTCCCGTATAGAATCTGGGAATCAACAGAAATAACTTCTGCGCCGACATATACGAATATGGCTATTATTCCAAACCATAAATATTTAAACTTGAAAATCGATTTTTCAGAATTCTTTTTTTCTGAATCAGATTGACTTTCAGATATTTCAGGAAGAGGAGAAAAGCGGATCATGATCGCCAGTGCTGTCAGAATTACAGCCATGATAATATATGGAAGAATTACCTTTGATGCAAGCAGATTGAGTTCAGCGGATTTCTGTAAAGCATCCATTGTCTTAAGATTTGCTGAAATATCGTCAATTCCCTGAAGGACAATGAAACCGAGAATAGCAGGGCTGATTATACCGGCAATTTTATTGCATATCCCCATGATGCTTATACGTTTAGCAGCGCTTTCAATAGGTCCGATGATAGTCACATATGGATTTACAGCTGTTTGCAAAATGCTGAGCCCAGTGCCCTGAATAAACAGGCCGGTCAGAAATAAACTGAAAGTTCTTGATATTGCAGAAGGAATAAAAATTAATGCTCCTGCAGCCATAACAGCAAGCCCGAGCGACATCCCGTTTTTAAAACCTGTTTTGTTTAAAAGCCATGATGAAGGCAAAGCCATGAAAAAATATGAAATATAAAATGAAAAGGCAACCAGGTATGCCTGAAAGTCATTTTTCAGTTCACAGGCTATTTTAAGATATGGAATCAGGGTTGCATTCAGCCATGTTACAAAGCCGAAAATAAAAAAAAGAGCAGCTATTATTACAATTGAAATTGTGTATTCTCTGTTGGTTTTATTTGTCATATCGCATCAATCATTAATTGGATTTTTCAGCAGAAAACTGAAAGTTAAATTAAAAAAAAGAGTATTATTATAAGGCATTCTGATTCCTGCCTTTCTCAAAATCAAGTAATATTGTAAAGCATGCAGCTGGAAAACAGATTTTTTTAAAAAAAGAAAACCAAAATTGAATATATATTAAAATGATTTGACATTATAATTATTAACAGGTAAACAAATTTAATGAAACTGCATTCGAAATTTTATATATCCATAAGTCTTGCATCTGGAATCTTACTCACTATTTTATTGCTTGTTTTATCCGGCGATTCAGCACTGAAGTTTTTCCAGCAGAGTTTCCTTGGGCCAGTCTGGGGCCTGGTTGCATTTTTTTTGATATATTCCATCCCGCTTGTAAGTCTTTCAATTGTTCCGGTTATCCTTTCAAATCTTAAGCTTGAAAACAAACTGAAATCTGCCGGCTCATTACTCGATAAATTTTTCAGCACAGGCAGAGAATCAGAAAATTACGAACTGCTAAATGAAGAATTGCTGAAAATTCTAACTGATGAACTTCTGCAATACAGAGATTTCAGTTCAAGCAGATTGCCTGAATCACTCAGCCGCATAAATGATGTTTTCAGCGGATTAACCAATATGCTTGAGGAATCCAAAAAGCTTGATGATGTATCGTCGAGGAATATTGAAGTAATACATAATTTTTCCGGAAAGATAAACAATACAGGGGATCTTTCAGCAAAACAGGCTGCAGATATTAAAATGCTTGTAAACCTTATAAAAAGCCTCAGCGAAACCTCTGTGCAGCTGAGCAATAGAATCACTGAATCAATCGAAGAATCCAGCCGCGTTTCAGATGAAGCCATGAACAGCAAATCGAGGCTTGATGGTGTTACTGAAACAATGCTTAATGTTGTAAAGGACACCCAGAGCATAAGCGATGTTCTTGACGTGATCGGTGATATTTCCGACAGGGTTAATCTGCTTTCGCTCAATGCTGCAATTGAAGCTGCCAGGGCAGGTGATGCGGGCAGGGGATTTGCAGTTGTTGCAGACGAAGTATCAAAGCTTGCTGATCAGACTTCTGAAAGTGTAGGCAGCATAATGAAAATGGTAAAGCTCCAGAAAGATGAGCTTGAAAAGCATATCTCGGTAATCAGGCAGTCAGTTGATGAGGTTGGACATATCATGAGTCAGATTTCCGAAGTTAATAAAGAGCTGATTAAAATTGCAAAATCCGTTAAGGATCAGACCCGCATGTATGATATAGTGACAAACGAGGCATCCAAGGTTAATAACAATTCAGAGGAAATAGATGAAGCAATTACACAGCAGAAGCTTGATATTTATGATGTTATTGTACTTATTACAAAAATTACAGATTTAAACACAATCAGGCAAAATCAGATAAATCTGCTTGAAGAAATAATGAATAAAATCAAGTCTGATATGGATTATTTCCCAAAATCCAGAATTCATGGTGTTAAAAGTTAAATTTGCTCTTTAATTGAATGTTTTATAACAAAAAATAGACTAATATATCAAATTTATTGAATATTTTTTTATTTCTTGACAATAATATAGTAAGTA
>CAZGWD010000048.1:0-7075 GCA_964529415.1 uncultured Leptospirales bacterium
TTAACGAGAAGTTCAGACAAGGGAATCTCTGGAAGACGAGAGATGGTGAAATTTCCAGAGATTTCTCGATCTTCGGCAACTTTTCGTTAAATCTCCTGAACGAAGTTACGGAAGAAGACACAGGTTGGAATTCTGGAGAGACGCTGAGCTTCCTCGGCTTTTGAGTTGACCTCTGTGTTGATGCCGATCTGCTCATTCATGTTTACAGAAATTTCGCCTATCATGGATGTTATGGAATTTACTCCGCCGATTATAGTGGTTATTGATGAAGTTGTGGATTTAACTATTTCCATTCCCCTGGTAATTTCTTCATTGTTGCCTTTTATAATTTTATCTATTTCCTTTATGCTCGATGCTGTTGCGTCAGCAAGCTTGCTGATTTCATCTGCAACTACTGCAAAGCCTCTTCCCGCATCGCCGGCTCTTGCAGCTTCGATCGCAGCATTCAGAGACAGAAGATTAATCTGATCCGAAATATCATTTATGATTCCTACTATGTTCATCATTTCTGAAGAACTCCCGAGAATTGTATTCATGCTCAGGTTCATGTCAGTCATGGATTTTTCACCGGATTTTGCGCGTTCGGAAATTGTAATAGCCATTTCTCTTGTTTTTGATATCCTGCTTCCCATGGAAGTTATGCTTTGTGACAGATCTTTCATTTTTTCGATAAGAGAGCCAAGGCTGCCTGATTGGGAAATCGCACCTTTCGCAATATTTTCAATGCCGGCTGAAACCTCTTCCACTGTAGCTGTAATTTCTTCAGCGGAAGCTGCCTGGCTCTGAATATTTTCAGAAAATACCTGGGTGGTAGAAGACATCTGCTCAGTTGAAAGAGCCATGTCATCGGATGACTCCTTGATATTTTTTACAATTGATGCGAGCTGCTGGTTGAAAATGAGCAGCTTTATAGACATCTCGCCCAGCTCATCCATGGCTGTCATGTCGTATATGTTGTCAATTTTTCCTTCAGTAAGGTTGTCGATTAAATTAATGCTTTTTTCAACAGGCTTGAGTCTGAATGTGATCATCAGATATAAAAAAGAGCCGACTATAAGCATTCCAATTGAACCAATTATCACCATAATAATTTCAATCTGCCAGATGCTTTCTTCTATATCGGATATATTTATTGCAGCGCTTGTATGAAAACCATATTTATTGTTTTTCATTGTGTATATGATTTTTGGTTTTCCCTGCCACCAGTAGTGAATTACTCCATCAGTTGTTTCCTGTATTTTTAAGCCGAAATCATATTTTTTCATGTCATCCATCAGTAATTTCTCATCAGGATGAGCGATGGTAATCATTTCAGAATTATTGATAAAAACATATCCTGTCTTGGAAATCTTAATTGGTTTAACTTTTTCATTGCAGAGTCTGCTGATATCAATTGACGGGTCTTCCCTGTTTTCATCGTAGAATTTTTCCACATCTGCATCAACTATTTTGACTATGTTTTTCATTTGTCCGGTAAAATTATTTTCAACCAGAATGGATTCAAGATTAAAAACAACAGTCATCATTATGGTAAAAACAATCGTAGTTGCAATTATAACATATAAAGATAAAACAGTTGAGATTTTATTTATAAGTTCAGGCTTGAAATTTACCGGTTTATTGAAAAGACCATGGGCGGCAATTTTTGCTGTTTCTCTTTTAGTGGTTTCAAAATACAGCATGCCTCCTGTAAATGTATCAATTAAGGCAATTGCCCACATGTTTATCTGATTGATCAGGGTCAGCTGATCAACTGCTACTATGTTCATGGCTATAATTACAACAGGCACAAAAATTCCAAATCTTAATGCTGTATGAGTAGCTCTTGTTTTTGGTAAATTAAAGAATTTTCTTCTAACAGAAATGTATTCCTCGTCTGTAATTTCTTCATTTGACTGCCATTTCCGGAAATATTCTTTGATCGGGTGTAATATTCTGCGTGTTGTAAGTATATTCAACACTGCTGAAATTGAAACTACAGCCATTACAATTATTACAAAAATAATTAAATAAGAATCTGACAGATGGAGTGAATAATAAAAAATTGCAGAGGTAACTGGTATAATTACAAAATATGCTATCAGATCAGATTTTAAAAATAAATTTAAGGTGATATTATTTAAATCCTTATTAATTTTATTTTCAGTCATGCTGGATTCTCCAAGAATTATTCTGATCATTGTTAGGACTTCCAAAAATACAATTTAAGGATGCCCGCTTGTGTGCGGAAACCTTATAAAATAACAGGTTTTTTGATCCGCATGTTATTTAAATATGATATATTTTAATTGATTCAGTCAATCTTAATTTATTTAATAAAAACTAAATTTAAATAGAATAAAATTATTGATCGCAAGCCCCCTTCGGAACAGAGGGCTTGGATTAGAGGAATTTATTATTTCATGAGGCAAGTTTCTGTTTTGCTTTCAGAAGAAGTTTTTCAGCTTTGGAGTTTTCTCCTTTGAAAATATACAGCATGCTTAACTTGGTTACTTCTTTTAAAGGCGGTGCCTCGTTCATCATTTTTGATTCAAGATCGCGAATGGCAGCATCAATATCGCCGATTTCATTTATTTTACTTTCAATGGTTAAAGATTCAAGGTATCCTTTGAATTTCAAATATTCGGGTCTGGATTCAAGCGCAGTTTTCAGGTATGATACAGCTTTATCATAATTTCCCAGATAATACCAGCAGAACCCGTAATATCTGTTTACGAATGATTTGTCATCAGCTGTATCTTTTATATTATCAAGGCATTTGATGGCTTTATGATATTCCTTCCATTCATAATAAATATAAGATAATAGATAATTTGTTTTTAGATGCTTTTTGTCAAGTTTGAGAACATTTTTAAAATATCTTTCAGCAGTCTGGAAATCATTTTTATTATAGAAAACGAGAGCTGAATAAAAATTTCCTTCAAGAAAATTCGGTTGAGCTGCCAGGGATTCAGAGAAATAATTTAAAGCTGCATCAAAGTTTTTTGAATTATAAAGCTCAACTCCGATGTTCAATAAAACTCTTGAACTTCTGTTGATTTTTAAAGCATCCTGATAAATTGCGATAGCAAGATCTTTTTTGCCCATTTGCGAGTAAATTTCACCCATATTATTGTATGCTTCAATAAAATTCGGATACTGATCAATTGCCTTTTTATATTCAGAAATAGCATTAAAAAAATCACCTTTATTGGACATTTCGAGCGCATTGTTATATATTGTCACTGCATCTGGCGGAATTGTTCCCATATTGTTCATAGTATTCCTCTCGGATTAAAAAAATTTTCAGTTTATTCCTTATTGTTTATTTTATCGGAAGAATCAGCTATTTTAATGAAAATAAAGATAGTTAATATTAGAAAATAATCAAATAAAATTTTATTACTAAATGGTTTGATTTCCATCTGGTACCGGATAGAAATACATTAAAATCTTTAATGTATTTTTTTAAATAATAAAAAAAATATTGACTTTTTTGTATGTATTTAGTTACATCAATGAACATCAAGATAAGGCATAAATCGGGATAAAAATATGTTTAAAAAAGTTAATAACACTCGAGTAGTCCCAGTCACAATAAAAATAATCGTTGTATTCTCCATCTTCATCCTGATTTCCAATTTCGCCAGTAATTATATAAATCTGATTTTTAACAGAGGGGAATTACTGAATTTAATGGGTCAGCTTTTATCCAAGGATCTTACTGATATTAATTCATTCTGCAATAACCAGTATGAGATTCTGCAATTCGATAAAAATGAGAAAGCTTCTATAGAAGCAATTGAGCAGAAAGGTTTGCGTGAGCTTAAGAACTCTAAGGCTGTAGTTCTTGGAGTTAAACCAGAGGGAAGACTGCTGTTTCAATCTTCAAATATCAAAAAATATGAATATTTCCAGGATAAAGAAAAATTAAATAAACTGAATGCAAATTTAAAATCAAAAATAAATGAAGGTTTCGTCTATTTTGATTACAATAATGAAGAATATTTCGGTGTTTATAAATACAGCCCGAAATGGGATGCATTTATTGTTAGAGCTGAGGAGCTTAAAGAATTCAAATCAAAATCAGACAGAATTCTGATAAACATCAGTATAGTAATTGTAATTATCACAATTTTAAGCGCTCTTATTGGAATTTTTGTTTTAAGGCAGATATTAAGATTTATTGATATAATAACAAAAGCCATCATGAAAATGGTTAAATCGCAGCAGCTTGGCTATGTTGATATGGGCCAGGCAACAAACGATGATATTACTTATCTTGGTATAGCTTTCAATTCACTTTCCGGAACTGTAGACAATCTGATATCAATATTTAAAAAATTTGCCAATCAGGATATTGTTTCAAAAGCATATAGAGACAAACAGATCAAACTTGAGGGTTCTGCCAAGGAGCTCGCAATTCTATTTACAGATATAAAGAGTTTTACATTCATAACGGAAATTCTTGGTCATGATATCATTAAATTGCTGAATCTTCATTATGACAAGGCAATACGTGAAATTATAAACAAGGATGGTGTTATCGGATCAATTATAGGCGATGCGCTCCTGGCAGTTTTTGGTGCTATAGATGAGCAGGAGAAAAATAAATCATATCAGGCTGTAGCTGCCGGATATAAAATTCATGAAGTTACTGAAGCCCTTAGAGATAATATGACTAAAGTCAAGGAAGACCTTGAAAAAGAAAAGGGCGGTAAATTATCAAAAGACGAGCTTGATATTTATAAAGCGGTTAAGCTTGAAGTTGGCGTGGGTATTGACGGCGGTCTTGTTTTTTACGGAACTCTCGGATCTAATGTAAGGATGACAAACACTGTAATTGGCGATAATGTAAACGCTGCATCAAGGCTTGAAGGATTAACACGTGTTTATAAGGTCCCTATTATATGTTCAGATTATATTAAAGATGATATTGAGAATAATGTACCCAACCATAATATGACTTTTCTTGAACTTGATACTGTTCTTGTTAAAGGTAAAACAATAGGTAAAAAAGTTTATCTGCCTATGTTTACAAATGAAATAACTTCAGATATAGCAAAAAATATTGCTTATTACGAATCTGGTCTTAAATTATATTATATGGGCGATTGGGCTCTTGCAAGAAAACATTTTGAGAAATGCAAACTTGAAGCTGCAGATGTATTTCTGGAAAGAACAAAAAATAAATGTCCTAAAAACTGGAACGGCATATGGGAAATGACAACAAAATAAAAGATTTAACTGTTCAACCTAAAAACCAATTCCTCCCAGAGGAAATTACAGACTATGACACCAGGGTTGATGTATACTCACTTGAGGCTGAATTTACTAAAACTCAGAAGAATAAGAATTATGCTGCTATTTTTGCCATAATTGCTTTTATTGGAATAGGCATAGCAGGTACAGTTTTATTTACATTCTGGATGGAAGTCCGACAGAGAACAAATGAAGTAAATATTACTGAATTTGAAGATACCAGACTGAAAGATCTGATAGATGCGGCAAAAAAGAATAAAAGCAAGCTTGAGCTGGCAAAAACAGAACTTGATTCTTTAAAGCTTGAAAAAGATAAAGCTTTGCTTGCGGTTAAAGATTCCTATAGATCAAGAAAAGAAGGTTTAGCGTCAAAAAATCTTTCTCTTGAAGAGGCTGCAAAGCTGACTGCTAATCTAAATAAAGAGGAAGCAGTTGAGCATGGGAAAGTAGAATCTGAATATGATAAAAAAATAAGAACAAAGGAAGCTGATGTAAAGAGAATAAGTGTTGAATCAGAAAATGTTTCTAAAAAAGTAGGTACAGTTGCAAGCAATGTTGATAAGCTTACAGAACTGAAATTAAATAAGCAGAAAAATGAATATGAAGACAAAATTGAGAAACTTATATTAAAATATAATCCAAAATTTACCAATGAAAAAGTAGTTAATGTTTTAAAAGGTAAAACTGTTTACAGCTCAAATGACATTTATTCATATAAGCAGAAAATCAGTGATTTCAGTCTGATTATGGATAATATGCTGAAAGTCCCTTATATCAATTCCCCTAATCCTGCCATTAAACAGCTTGATAAGCTTTCACGTCCTATAATGAATGAAATGTATGAAAAAGTATCTTTTTATAATTATGCTTTTGATTATATACTTCAGACAAAACCTGAAAGCGGATATATTATTGATGCGAGAAATCCAGCCAGGGTTGCTGTTCAGATCAATAGAAGATTAAAAATAGCTGAGGGTGAAGCAGCAACAATATTCAGAAATGATGATGAATATATCGGAAAGATAAGTCTTTATAAATCTTCCGGAGGTTACAGGGGAAAGGTCATTGAAGTTGCCTCTGGAAAGAAAATAGAACCATTCGATAAAATATTATTAAATTTAAGCCGGGAGTGATTATGAAAAAGATATTATTATTTTCAGCTATCTATATAATTTTTTCAACAACTGGAGGCTTTGCCTTTGACTGGACTTCAAAACAGTATACAGTTGAAAAAACTGACAAGTCCGAAATTGAAACTATCCTTTCTATGAAAGATGCATCAGGAAAATCTTTTACTATTACATCGCAAAAGGATATTACTGATGATAAAGCAGAGATTATTATTAAATTAAACCAGCAGCTGAGAAACTGGAAGGATATGCAGATTGAAAGATTATCTTTTACAGTTGATAATAACGAAATACAGGCTTTTGTACTCCCGTCAAAATATGAATACAAGGGAGTGAATATTGTACCTCATATTCCTGCAGGAATGTTCTTCATATACGGAGATTTATATAAATTTAATTTCAGACTTGTTAAGGATAAATACTTTATAAAGATTGAAGGCGTTTTTATAAATGAGGATAATTTTTCAGATTCTTTAATTGATGCGATAAAAGATCCTGTGAAATATCTTGAGAAAACCAATCCATTATATATAATCACTAAAGTTTCACAATTAGAAGAGAGCCTGCAGAATCTCAGATACTATCTTCTTATAGCAAATACTACAGGTTCTGATCCAGTTGATCAGAAAATTATTAATAGAACTATTGAAATAAAAAAAGCCAATCCGAAATTTGAGGTAAGAGATGTTTTAAATCAGCTTGAA
>CAZGWD010000049.1:0-6995 GCA_964529415.1 uncultured Leptospirales bacterium
AGAGGAGTCGGTAAAGGTATGTGTTGGAACTGGGTGCAGCAAAAACAGTCGTAAATCATATACATGTTTGGATTAAAACAATACACGGCAAGTAAACTGTTTCTCTTATAATGCAGGATATTAAGGTAATAATAGCAGAAAAATATAATGCGGCAATGAATGACACCGGAGCATTCTGGAATGAACCATTCGGTTCAACAATTATCGAAGAAGCTGAAAATCCTGAGGAGTATCTTTTGTGGCTTTTATGGTACATAGCTTATAATCCTGTACGAAAAGGCCTTTCAAGAGATCCAAGAAATAATGACATAGGATTTATAAATCATTATTTGAAAATAAATGCTGCAGTTTCAGTAAAAATTACTCTGCATGAATATTTTGGTAGATCAGGTGAAAATTTTGAAGAAAATGTGAAAAAATTTTTGCTATATGAGGAAGCTTACAGGAGAAGATTGAATTTTATATTTTGAGGGGTCAGAGCTTCATCAAAATATAAAAATATCCGCATAAAAAAATTATAAAGTATTTATTTTTTACAGCTTGGGCATAATTCCCCAACAGGGCAAATACCACACAAAGGGCTTTGCGCCTTGCAGATATCTCTTCCGTGTCTGATAAAAAGAAGATGCGCTTCAAGCCAGTCTTTTCTTGGTATAATTTTTACAAGAGCAATTTCAGTTTTATCAGGATCTTTTTTACCTGTATCTTCAGTATAGCCGAGCCTGTTGGAAATCCTCATTACGTGGGTATCAACAGGAAAAGCAGGAATGCCGTAACCGAAAGCAAGAATCACATTAGCGGATTTTCTGCCGATCCCGGACAGTGTCAGTAGATCAACGATGTTTTCAGGTACAGAGTTGCCGAAATCATCCATAATTTTTTTTGAGAGATTTATAATATGTTTTGATTTTACCCTGAAAAACCCAACCCTTTTGATTATTTTTTCAATATCATTCACCTCTGCTTTTGAAAGACTTTTAAAGTCAGGATATTTTTTAAATAAAAGCGGAGTAACAGAATTTACCTGCTTGTCAGTTGTCTGAGCTGACAGCACTACGGAAATAGCAAGCTCATATAAATTATTAAAGTTCAGGTCAGGCCTGGTTGCGCCATAATGTTTTTTCAGCGATTTAATAATTTCAGATGATTTTGATTTGTTCATGTTATATAAGTTCTTTTAAAAGTTCAGCAAGAGAATCAATTGCTTTTCCCCTGTGGCTGATTTTATTTTTTTCTTCAATAGATAACTCTGCCATAGTTCTGTTGAATTCCGGCAGAAAAAAAACCGGATCATACCCGAAACCGTTATTACCTGAAGGTGAAAAATTTATAATGCCATTGCATTCACCTGATACTGAATAGCTTCTGCTGTCAGGAAAAAATAATGTTATGACGCAAACAAATTTTGCATTTCTTTTTTCAATGGGAATGTCTTTCATTTCTTCAAGAAGCAGAATGTTTCTTGATTTATCATCAATACCGTTTCCGCCATATCTGGCAGAAAGAACGCCTGGTCTTCCATCGAGCGCATCAACAGACAGGCCGGAATCATCTGCTATCGATATAAGCCCTGTGAAAGCGGATACTGCTTTTGCTTTGATTAGAGAATTTTCACTGAATGTGGAACCGTCTTCAATAATATCAGGCATATCAGGAAATTCACTTAGGCTTAAAAGTTCAATTCCTGAAATATTTAAATCCCGGAATTTTTTAATAATTTCGGAAATTTTTCCTTTGTTTTTTGTAGCTGTAACTATCTTCATAAATTTAAAAAACAGGTTGAAATTTTATACAGGTCAAATAATATAAAACCATGGCTTCTCCACAAGAAAAAAAAGCAATAAGAATCACAAAATGGATGTTTATTCTGTTTCTGGATGTTATATTCGCTGTAATAATATTATTTATCTATTCTTACCTGCATTCAAAAAATATAAACACAATTGTTTATATCATATCTGCATTTATAATTTATATTTCAATCAGATTTCTTCTGTTTTTTTTCAATGACAGGCAGTTTAATAAACAAATTGAGTTAATTAAGGATGCTGTATCTGAGTATAAAAAAGGAAGATTTGTTTTATCCAGAAAAAAAATAGATGGTAATGACGAACTGTCGGGCCTGTATAAAGAAATAGTAGTTATGGGAAGACATTTTGAGAACATACTGTCATCACAGAAAGAGGAAATCGACAAATTCCATGATCTATATGACAATATCGTTTTTTCAATCAGTTCATATTTTCTTGTACTCGACGAGGAGGAAAAAATTCTTTTTGCAAATGAAGGATTCTGCAGAAAATTTCAATTCCAGCAGAATGAACTTTCAAGAAAAAAAATTAATGAAATATTTTATTTTATTAATGATATGATAAAATCCGGAATGGCTACAAACATATATGAAGGCAAGCCTGTAATACTTGAGAAAATACATCTTCTTTCCCTGACCAGAGTATCAATCATAGCGGATATTAAAATTTCAAATGTAATTATACAGGGTAAAAGGCAGATCATAATAAATTTTGACGATGTGACCAATAAACTCCGCGAAGATTACAGAATAACTCTGATGAGCCAGATTTCTGAATCAATACAGAGTGATGTTAAAATTGAAAAAATGCTCCATACGGTATTGACAGGCGTAACTTCCGGTTCGGGTTTAGGGTTTAACAGAGCAATGCTTCTGCTTCTTGATCGCAGCGGGGAATTTCTTGAAGGCAGAATGGCAGTAGGACCGGATTCATTTGAGGAGGCCATTCAGATATGGAGTTCAATATCAGCTTCCGGCCATTCAGATGAGGATAATGATTTTCTTCATAAAGAGAGAGGAAGAAAATTTATGCAGCTGGTAGTAGACGCCAGATTTCCTGTATCCGAGGATAATGTTTTTTCCCAGGCAATTAAAACAAAAAAAAGCATACATATATATGATGCATGGGATAAAGATCTTGTTCCTGAGGATATTAAAAAGTTTATAGATGCAAGGGAATTCATTGTGGTACCTCTGGTTGCGGCTAACAGGGCAGTAGGAATTATTATTGCAGATAATAAATTTAACCAGATTCCAATCGGCAATGACAGCAAGGAGCTTCTTTCAATATTTGCATCACAGGCTGCTTTGTCAATCGAAAGCTATAATAATCTTGAAGGTGTAAAAACCGAGATGCAGAAACTCGGCGAGAGGCAGGAGGCAATAGTAGAATCAGAGAAGATGGCAGCTGTAGGGCGGATTGCAGCGCATATAGCTCATGAGATCAGGAATCCGCTTGTTACCATGGGCGGATATGCGCGGCGAATCAGCCAACTTTCTAAAGATCCTAAAAACAGTTTTAAAATATCCAATGCTGCGGAAATTATTCTTAAAGAGTCGGAAAGACTTGAAAAAACTTTATCAAACGTGATGGATTTTACAAAACCCACTAAGCATATTATGGAATTTAATAATATAAATGATGTAGTAAATGACACGCTTGCATTATTAAAAAATGTACTGCTTGAAAAACAGATTGAAGTAAGATTGAATCTGAATCCTGATATACCGCTTGTTAAATCTGATTTTAACCAGTTGAAGCAGGTGTTCCTTAATTTGCTGCAGAATTCCGATGATGCTTCATCGTCCGGAGGGTATATTGAAATTTCAACTTCAATTTCAAATAATTATTTAATTATAATTATAAAGGATAATGGTTCCGGAATCAGCGAATCAGATCCGGAAATAATTTTTGAGCCTTTTTTTACTACTAAAGTCACAGGAGTGGGGCTTGGACTTGCAAATGTTAAAAAAATTATAAAAGATCATGGCGGTGAGATTACAGCAAGAAACAGGAAAACAGGCGGAGCGGAATTTAAAATAAAACTTCCGGTTCCTGCCTGATAAAAATTGTATTATTATAAAAATATAATAAGTTCAATTTTTAAATATATATAAACTGTATTATAAATAATTTAATTCTGAAAAGTTGTTGAATTTATTTATCGTATATTTTATTTTAATTTAAAGGAAATACTGGAGGCGAAAAATGGCAAGACTACTTATTGTTGAAGATGAGCAGCATCAGCGGGAGCTATATGTAATGGAGCTTCAGGATGACGGGTATGATGTGGATCAGGCTTCAAACGGCAAGGAAGCTGTTGAAATGGTAAAGAACAATAAATACGATCTTGTTGTAATGGATATCAGAATGCCGGAAATGGACGGGATAGAAGCTCTCGGCAAAATTCTTTCCAAAGACAAAAAAATTCCAATTATAATCTACACAGCATATTCAAACTATAAAAGCAATTTTATGACCTGGACTGCTGATGCTTATGTAACGAAATCACTTAATCTTGATGAATTGAAAGACAAGATTAAAGAAGTTCTGGCTTCCCGGGGAAATTAGATTATTTAAGCAATATAAGTGCATCTTGATGTGTCTGATTCCCATACTGTGACAGAATCCACAGTAATATCTTTAAAAGATTCTGTCAGTTCTGTTCCGATTTTATCTGATATGAATTTTGCGATATTTTCAGAACTCGGATTTAATTCCTCGAATGGCGTCACTTCATTTATATTTTTATGATCAAGCAGATCAGTAACTTTTTTCAGCATACTTTTCAGATCGTTGAAATCAATCAGAAGCCCGATATTATTTAAATTTTCTCCCTTGACTGATAAAACAACCTTCCAGTTATGCCCGTGGATATTTTCGCATTTTCCCTTGTACCCTCTGAGCTGATGCGCTGATGAAAATTTATCTTCAACTGTTAAAATATACATATTAGGTATCCTTAAATAAAACTTCCAATAAGCTTTGAGATTTTTTCTATTTCTTTTTTTGACAATGCCGGATATAGAGGCAAGGCATACAGCTTCTTGGAGAGCCTGTCGCTGTTTGGATAATCCAGACCCCTTAGATCAAGAAATGAGTGCAGCGGTTTCACTATAGGTTTTGTGATTTCAATTCCGTTTTTCTTCCAGAATTTTTCTGTTTTTTCAGAAGCTGAATCAAAAATTACCGGAAAAGACTGGTAGGCAAATTTATCGCTGAAGGAATACATTGGTTTATGGGGTGTCATTTTTATTGATTCATGATATTTTTTTGCAATATCCCTTCTTCTTGTTAAAAATGCTTTCAGTCTTACAAGCTGGGAAATTCCCATAGCTGCCTGGAAATCTGTCATGGCATATTCATAATTCAGATTTTCCGATCCACCGCGGAAATCCCTCATAATAGAATAGCTTTTTGAATTATTTGTAAGAATCATGCCGCCTCTGCCGGTTGTTATTATCATATTTGGATCAAAAGATAATACAGCAAAGTGAGAGTTTCTGCCTACAGGTATTTCATCTATTTCTGTTCCTGCAGCGTGAGAAATATCTTCAATAACTGGTATTCCCAGTTCGTTAAGAGCATTGATGTCAGCATGGAAACCGAATGTATGCCCTGTTACAATAGCTTTTGTTTTATCAGTAATTTTAGCTTTTATCGATTCTATAGATGGGAAAAGTGAATTATCCTCGCAGTCTAAAAGAACAGCCTTGCCGCCTAAATATAACAGTGCACTCAGAGGAGCCTGAGTAAAAAATGAAGGTATAATCACTTCTGAATCAGAATCTATCTGCAGCGATTTAAAAATCAGGTGGTATGCTGCTGTAGCTGAATTTACCGCAAGTGAGTATTTTAAGCCTGTCAGATTCGCAGCTGATGCTTCAAAATTTTTTACAGTTTCTCCTGAAGCGAGTTCATCATTAATCAGGCAGTCAAGAACGCCTTCCAGCTCTTTTCTCGTGATTGTTGGTCTGTATATAACTATACTCATTAATGGAAACCTCTATAAATAGTTAACCCCCTCTTTTATTCTCCCCCTTGCTTAAGGGGGAGTTAGTGGAGGTCAAAGCTGGAATTTCCGTTATACCTGAAAAAGGTCAAGAAGTTTTAGTTTGATATTTTTTTTATGTCTCAAGGGGTTTAGATTAAATTCCGATAAATAAATCAAAGATTTATATTTTTGGAGGTAATTTACCATGACCGGAATTTATAGAAGAGCTGCTATTATTGCACTCGGTGCAGTTATGATAATTTCAACAGGCGGATGTTTTATTGAAACAGCTCAGGCAAGAAAAACCAGCCCAAGTGATAAATACAAACTCGATAAAAAGATTACCGCTTCTGATGAAATAGTTTTTGAAGAAGATAATGAAGATATCGGAAGGGATTATAAGGCAAAAAAAGTAAAAACATCTAAAAAAGAATATAGAGATGACAATTCTGCAGTAGTAGGCAGCAGCGATGATAATTTGGATGCAGATAGAGATTATGAAGAAAAAAAGCCGGCAAAATACGGTAAAAAAAACAAATTTAAAGAAGAAGAAAAAATAGCTGAGCCTGAAGAGTCAGATGATTCAAATTATCAGAAAGAGAAATTCTTTCAAACCGGAATGGCTTCGTGGTATGGAAGGGAATTCCACGGTAAAAAAACAGCATCAGGCGAAAAATTTAACATGAATGATCTCACTGCAGCTCATAAAACTCTGGCTTTTGGAACAGTACTTGAAGTTAAAAATCTTGATAACGGGAAAACCGTTAAGGTGAAGATTAATGACAGGGGACCTTATAAAGGTGAAAGGATTATAGATCTTTCATATGACGCAGCAAAGGAAATAGGTATGGTTTCCAAAGGAGAGGTTCTTGTAGGAATTAATATTATAGGTAAAGCATCAGCCAAAAAAAGTAAAATAAAATCTAAAATGAAACCGAGAGATGTTGAACCGGTTTCTGAAGATCAGGAAGCTGATAATGAAGACCAGAAATTATCTAAAAAGGAATCTTTGTCAATACAGGCAGGTGCTTTTTATTCAAAAAAAAATGCAGATAAACAAACTGGCAGAATAGAAGAATTGATCTCCGGCGCGGATATTCAGGTTATTCATGAAGGTGATTTATACAGAGTTGTAATACAGGGCATTTCGAGTAAAAGGGAAGCTGAAAAATTCAGAAAAATATTATCAA
>CAZGWD010000050.1:0-3619 GCA_964529415.1 uncultured Leptospirales bacterium
GTACTTCGTCTCAAGACGCGGAAGAGTAGGTCGCCGCCAGGCCTGCGAAAGACAGAAAACCCTTCATCACGAATTCTTACTTAAAACCCGCCGCTCCAGAAATGGACGGCGGGTTTTGTGTTTTTTGGCATTTATATCTTCTGAAAACTTAATCGGCTTGTTCGGCGCCGCCCTTGTCTTTCTTCAATTCAATTTGCATAGGAGCGTAGCCGCCTGCAGCGAGTTGGATTGCAAAAGTCTTCGCGTTTTGCGATGTGCGATAGATTGAGTTTGGATTTTCACGAAAGTGACCGGGTAGTCCAGTGGCGTCGACATTTACCGCCACAATTTCATCTTTGTCGATCGTCAATCCCGTCAGTGGCTTGTAATAGGATTCGACCTTTCCGGTTCCCTCATCCTTCAGAGAGTAAAACATCACCAAGTCCTTCAACTTTTCGCCGGAAGTGTTCTTGATTTCCAGTTCAAGATGATCAGATACATCTTTCTTGGTGACGGGATCGAAATTGTCTTCAACCTTGGCAGTAAAGCTCAACGCATTCGGCTTGCCCGCTTGCGAGATTGGATTTTCGATGCTCACGGGCTGCTTATCTGTGAGATCGTTTATGCCATCTCCGTCAGTATCGGCATTAAGCGGATCGGTCCCAAGCACGGCCTCGGCGGCATCAGGTATCCCGTCGCCATCGGTATCGGTGGCAGCCATTGCCGGCAGAGTTCCAACGGCGAACGCGATCAACAAGCCGAAGGCTGCCGTGCAACTTGAATTGAGTTTGGACATTCTATTGCTCCTTTGTGAGTCTGGCTATGCCGAGCGGCCGCATGAAGAGAATGAGGGCGAGTGCCGCAAAAGTAGCGAGTAGCCACCAAAAGTCCGCTGCGCGGTCCCGGATCACATCGCCCAAGGGTTGGCCACTGTAGATGTCCTTGATACCGAGAACTGCGAAACTCAGACGCTCGAAATGTTTTGCGGGTGAGGTTTGTTCGATGTCATCCCTGATCGTTTCGTAAGTGGCGAATGATTTCAGAATTTCCTTTTCCTCTGGCTTTGCGATACCAAGCTTGCGAAACACACCGCCCGCAACCTGATTGTCCGGGTCCATCGTATCGCCAATTTGCGGGGCAATCAGCACAAGCGAAAGCCAGATTGCAAACGCGACAAGCAGGGCCGTTGGCAAGCGCTTGAAACCGAGCGCCAGAATGAAACCGAGCAGGAAGAAGCTGCTGACATATAGACTTGCCGCCGCAAACACAATGAATATGCGGAGGAGATCATTTGCACTCAGTCCAACACCGCTGATCACCGCGAGGGCTGCAGCGCCAACCGTGAAAGTTACAGCCAAGCCAGATACGATTAGAACAAGATTTCCAACAAGTTTGCCGCCGAGAAATGTTAACTGACTCAATGGACGGGTCATGATCAACGCGAGTGTGGAATGACCTCGTTCGACTGCGGCTGCGCGATAACCCAGAACGATACCAAGAACTGCGCCGATGATCTCCACGTGTTCGATAAATCCACGAAGTAGTTTCAGAGGGAAGAAGGCAGGAGGAGCGAGATCGGCAGCGGATTTTCCAAGCGATATGAGAAGGTCTTTCGATTCGATGTAGGTAAGATATTCGGCGTGCAAAGCGATGGCTGACACCGAGAGCGAGATCAAAGCGGCCAACACCAAGAACCCTGTGAGAAAATACAACACGTAGGTGCGCCGTGCGTCGCGGATTTCCTTTCCTGCTATTGTCACAATTTGCGAAAACCGGTTAGTCAATATAGCCACTCCTGCAAACATCGAGCCTCTTGAATGTGAAGATGAAAGTGCCAGCCAATGCGAGATTGGCGATCAGAAGCGATAGGAATGCGCCACCCGTTGTCGTGGTCCCGCCCGCACCTGATGTGATTTCAAGAACGGATGCGGAGAGATACCTATAGGATTCGGCAATCGACAACGGCCCAAAGAGCGTTGATGTTGCCGCGAAGAACTGCCCTGTCGGGGGTATGAGATTGACACTTTGTGGATTGAGCGCAGCCATCGGTCCAATGTTAGCGGTGATCTGGGGGACGATGAATGTGAGCGCCAGCCAAATTGTAACCGGAACGAGCAAGGCCATGGACTCAGTTGCAAAAACCGTGGCACAAATCGCGCCCAAGAGACTGAAGGCGAGCATGTACAGCGCTGAGACACCATAGAACTTGGTAAGGCCCAACCACACCGCGCTATTTAAGCTGAGGCCTGGAAGCAAAAGCATGGTGAGAACATTGACTATTCCTGCGGCAGCCAGAACAAAAACGATAGCCAAAACGAGTGCTCCGATCCTGCCAAGTGCAAGCCCAATGCGGCCAATTGGCCTGCTGAAGAGGAGCGGCAAGACTCCAGCCTTACGATCAGAGGCAATCACTTGATGTCCTAAGACGAGAGCAGCCAATGCGCCGAGCAGCGCTACATAAGTGACCATGTTACGAAATAGTGAAAGCGGAGGTGTGTCGCCAACTGGATTTGGTGGGACGGCAATGCCTTGCGCCTGAAAAACCGGAACAGCCTTGGTATAGATTGCATTCACGGTCGCCGTCGCCGACCAACCAAGATAGGCCGAGATGAGGACCATTGCGAAGAACAGCCCTGCAAGGAGAATCACTGTACGGTCCCGCAATCCGACTTTTGCAGCGTTCATCGCGGATAGCCAAACAGTTTCGAGGGTTGACGGCTTCCGCGTCATCATGGGCTACGCCGCTCTTACTGGTGTGAGCGACAAGTAGAGGTCTTCCAGCGTTTTGTCGTCTTTGAATCGTGCGAGAACGCCTGCGATAGTATCGCGATAGGCAAGCCGACCGTGATTTAGGACCCCGATCGAAGTGCAGATCTTAGAGACCTCACTGATGAGATGCGTGTTCATAAAAATTGTCATGCCAAGCTCGCGGTTCAGCTTAACAATAAGATCACGTAGCGTTTTGATGCCCAGCGGATCAAGACCCGATGTTGGCTCGTCGAGAAATAATACGTTAGGGCGATGAAGGATGGCTTGGGCAAGTCCGATGCGCTGGCGTTGACCTTTGGACATTTCACCCACTCGTTTGCTCATAAGCTCCGGACAATCAAGAATCGCAAGCACTTCGCCGATACGGTGAAGGGGTTCTTGCACACCGGATAGCTTCGCAAAGAACAAAAGATTGTCGCGCGAAGTCATCGAGTCGTAGAGGCGGACGTTCTCAGGGACATAACCGATATGCTCGCGCGCCTTCATGCTTTCTGTCACGACATCGCATCCGCGAACGCTGGCACTTCCAGATGTTGGAGCCAAAAGCGTGGTCAGGATGTTGATCGTCGTCGTTTTGCCAGCACCATTGTGACCGAGAAAGCCAAAGATTTCCCCTTGTTCGATTTCGAGTGTCAGGTGGTCAATTGCAACAAAGTTGCCATACCGTTTGCTAAGTCCTTTAATGTCAATTGCGGTGGCCATATCGCATCCTGTTTCATAGGCGGTGATTCATTCAACTATGCAATAGACAATAAACTAGGGCGTTTACATGATCATGGCTCAACTATTACAAGTTGGTAATTTTAGTTTGAGCTGTCGATGTCGGCTCATCACATCCTGGGGCTGGAGAAGGTCCCAAGGGTTCGGCTGT
>CAZGWD010000051.1:0-3352 GCA_964529415.1 uncultured Leptospirales bacterium
TTCAGTACTTCCCAGTTCTTCCGTTTGATGTTGGCACACGGCAAAGCTTTGGCACTATTCGAGTTTGACGAAATATTCGGAGCCGTCGTGAAGGTCGGTCATGACCACGCACGCAATCCAGTTCAACATGCGACGGAACCGCAGGCGTTCCAAACGCAGTGTCCGTTCGGGGCCGCCTCGTTCGGCGAAATAGATGAAATGCAACCAGACCCAGACATTTCGCAGCACCAGTCCCACGAGCACAAAGAACAACCGCAACACGGGGTCGGTGGTGCAGGTGCGGATGCGTGCCTGACCCAACTGGCGGTAGCTGGCTTCGATCCCGAATCGCTTGCGGTACAGTTCGCGGATTTCCACCGGCGCACCGGACACGCCCCACACGGCATACAACAATTTCTTGGAATGACGACGGCCCGTTTTGTGGTGCTTGTAGCTCTTGTACGCGACGACGACGTGAAACGTCACCGACACTTTCTTGACCTGCCAAGTGAAACGGTAGCGTCCGGCCGGTTTGTTCCGGAACGCACGCAATCCCTCGGCGCGACGCTGTTTCTTCGGCTTCCCTTTCTCCCCGATGCGCTTCTTCGACTTGCGCCCGCGCAACACGACGGGAATCACGAAAGGGATCTTCTGCGCCTGCAAAGCCGCCAGCACGTGCGACGCAAAAAAGGCCCTGTCCAGCAGCAAAACTTTGATGGCGATTTTGCGCGCAGCGATGCGTTCCAGCAGCCGGTTCAACACGGCGACCAGCGATTCCTTCCCGCGAACGTACGTCGCGGCCAGCGTGTACCGATAACCCGCTTCCACGACGCAAGCTGTGGCATACGCGTGAAACTTCGTCGTTCCCGACTTGGGTTGGCTGCGATAGACCTCGTTGGCGCGCCATTTCGGCTCGCCGTGATACGGAATCAGATGAAAGTCGATGGCGATTCTTCGTGCCCGAGAGGCCAGGCACTTGGGCAGATGCCCGCACAGGGCCTCTTCCAGCCGGCACTCGAGCGTGACGGGGCGTTTGGGCAGGTTGTCGAACAGGGCTTGGCGCACCGTCTCGTCGCAGGGAGCCAGCGCCAAATCTCGGCACGCCGCAAACAGCGAACTCGTGCGCGCTGCCGCCAAGAGCACAACTTTCCAGAGAACCTCCGAGGTGCATTTCCATCCGTGATCCTTGAATTGAAGCGCGTCGGCGAGCCGCGATTGGGCCAACGCTTGGACTTCCCGACTCGAAACGGTATGAATCTTCCTTGAACGCATGGGCTTCCTCCTTGAATGACCATTCGTTGTCCATAAGTCATTCTCGCGGAAAGCCCTGCGTTCATTGAAGACCAATTATCGAACTGGGAAGTACTGAAACTGCGAAATGCGATCAGCCAACGCCAATTCATCGACCTCTACCGCGGGGCCGGGCGTATCGACTTGCCTTGAACGGCGGACACCGGCGGAACATCCTGCAGGGTGAGGCGGGAGCGGTCGACGGTGAAATCGGGAAAGCGGTCCTCCGATTCGGCGGGAGTCATCCACGGCGACGCGGCGATGTCCTTGCCTTTGGACTGGACCATGATGCGATAGTTGAACTGCCTCGGAAAGTGCGGCATCGTGCTGAACCGACCGTCGGCGTCGGTGACCATCCAATGGGCATGAAACGTTCGATCCAACTGCTCGTACTGCACGAGAACCTCCCCCCCGGCGATCGGGTTCCCCGCCGGGTCGATCAGACGCCCGTCGTATTTTGTCAACGACAGTTGTCGTAGTTTTGGGGAAAATCAACTTTGACGACGCCGGATGTGTTCGGATAAGATTGTGTTGGACATTCGGTCCACCTCAAATTGCGCCTGAACAGGGACGCCGAAAATGAGCATCACCCTAACTCTGTCTCCCGAGAAGCAGGCGGAATTGGAGCGTCGCGCGGCTGCCGCCGGGACCGACCTGAAGAGCTTCATCCTGGAGGCCGTTCAGGAGAAGCTGGAAGAACGGAACGGTTCATCGACCGAGATGGCCCCCTACGAGCAGTGGAGCGCAGAGTTCCGCTCGTGGATCGCCAGTCAACGCTCTCGAAATCCCCAGTTCGACGATAGCCGCGAAAGCATCTACGACTGATGCGGATCCTTCTCTCCAGCGACTGTTCCGGTTGCTGCGCGACGAACGGGCCGTTTACACCATAACCGCGTCGCGATCACTTGATCAGCCGCAGCGTCAGCGGGTAGCGGTAGAGCTCGCCGGCGTTGGCTTTCATGGCGGCGACGATCGGCATCACGACCGCGTAGAGGCTCAGCGCGATGCCGGCGGGGATGAAGAAGAAAAAGCCAAGGCCGAACGTCACGATGGAGATGACACCCCCGACCGTGACCAGCACTGTCGCGGCCAGGATGAGCGAAATGTGGAAGTTGAGGGCTTCCTTCGCCTGGTCTTCGATGAATCGCGATTGATCCTTCTTGATCAGCCAGATGACGAGCGGGACCACGAACCCCGCCGAACCGACGCCGAGAGCCCAGCCGATGAGCCCCCCGAGGTGCGCGAAGAGCGCCCATTGGCGTTCGTCGGCGGTGGCGTTGACGTCGAGACCGGAGACGTCGGCGGGATCTTGCATGGCTGGGGGGGGGAAAGGATTCGGGATTCAGGATTCAGGGAGATGTATGGAACGAGAGAAAGAGATACGGGGAGACTTTCGTCGGTCCCGGCGCGCCGGGATTCCACTCTGCAACTCGCAATCTCCCTTCGCCGTGCTTGCCCTTTTCGCGACTACGAACCGGCGGGCTGACGCCAGCCGCTCGCCGGTCAAGCTCACCGGTTGAACAAAAACGCCGGGCTGTTCATTAAGGCCCACATCAGGTCCTGGGCCGCTTCGGTTTTGGTGCCGACGGCGGCGAAAGAACCGAGCGGTTTCTGCAATTCGTCATGCAGCCGTTTGCGCAACTTCGCGCCAGCGTGTTGTTTTCGCTGGGCTTGTGCGGCTTGATCGTGGCGGAGGTCTTTTGTTCGTTGTCGCGGGGGGCTATCGTAAGCATGTTGGCCGGACTGCTCGCCACAGTCTGGGCCGCCAGCCGGGCGGGACGCCGCGTGGGCCGACTCTGGACGCTGGGGTTGGCGCTGGCGGCGGGCGCGGCGCTGGTTGCGTGGAGCGGCGCGAGCGACCGGGTGGAACGCCGCTTGGGGTCGCTATTCTCGCCCGCCGCGTACGACTTGGGACGCATTCCCCACTGGCGCGACGGTCTGCGCGCGGCGGCGGACTTTCTGCCCGCCGGCTGCGGGTTGGGCGCGTATCGCCGGGTGTATCCGGCGTATCAGCGGCGCAGCGACATCTATTGGTATCAGCACGCCGAGAACCAGCCGCTGGAAGCCTTGGTGGTGGGCGGCG
>CAZGWD010000052.1:0-2726 GCA_964529415.1 uncultured Leptospirales bacterium
ATTTTTGTCACACTTTGGAACTATATCTTTATAACCCTTATTGCTTGCTTAATAATAAAAAAATAAAACCTTATTTTGAATTAGTTTCAGCTACAGCTTTTATACCTCTTGCGAGAGAAGCCATAATCTGATTCATGCCTACTGCAACGCCTCGTGTTGGTCCATTTATCAATGACATAACCTGGGCTATTAAAGCATCTTTTGATGGAAGCTCGGCAATTTTCTTAACCTGCTCATCATTATATATGATTTTATCAAATACAGCCAGAGAAAAACTGAATTTCTCCTGCTCTTTGCTGAAATCCTTGAAAATTTTTGCAGTTTCAGCAACTTCGTTTTTTATAAACGCAACTGCAACCGGACCCTTTACGTGAGAGTCCATTCCTTCGTAGCCTGCTTCTTTAAGCGCAAGTTTAAAAAGATTATTTTTAACAACCTTGTACTCAACATTTTTGGCTCTGAGCTTTTTTCTCAGCTCTTGTAAACCTTTAACTTTAACACCGGAATAATCAGTAAAAATAATATTTCCTTTAGCTTTAAGTTTCTCTGCAAGACTTTTAACTTCATCAATTTTATATTGCTTTATCATGATCTTTATATCCCCTTATGATTGATCTTGATTCCAGGGCCCATGGACGAGCTTAGATAAACTGTTTTAATAAAATTTCCCTTAGCGTCGGATGGTTTATCCTTCACAACCTGATTATAGAAAGTTTTAAAATTATCTGCAATAGAATTTGAAGCAAATGATATTTTACCGATACCCATGCTGATTACACCGGTTTTATCTGCTTTATATTCTACACGGCCGCCTTTTAATTCCTTGATAATACCTTTAACATCTTCTGTAACTGTACCGGCTTTTGGCTTCGGCATAAGACCTTTTCTTCCAAGAACCTGCCCGAGTTTTCCAACTTCTTTCATCATATCAGGTGTGGCAACAACTGCCTGGAAATCAACCCAGCCGCCTTTAATTTTCTCAATAATATCTTCCGCACCAACAAAATCTGCACCAGCGTCTGCTGCTTCTTTCTGTTTGTCGCCCTTGCAAATAACAACAACGATCTTATCCTTTCCGGTACCTGCAGGAAGATTTACGCTTCCCCTGACATTCTGAAAGCTTTTATGAACTACCTTGATGGATATATCAACAGTTTCATCAAATTTTGCAAACTTAAGCTCTTTTAAAAGCGTGACAGCCTCTTCAAGATTATACATTCTTGTCTTGTCGATCTTTGATCGAACTGCTGTTATTTTTTTTCCTCTTTTCATACTTCAAAACCCTCTATAAGGTAAAATTAATCTACGACATCAACGCCCATGGATCTTGCTGTACCGCCGATTATATTTGCTGCTGCATCAATATCATTTGCGTTTAGATCTGGCATTTTAAGCGCTGCAATCTCTTTAAGCTGTGCACGGGTAATTTTCCCGGCTTTTGTTTTATTCGGCTCGCTGGATCCTTTCGGCAGATTAAGAATTTTCTTAACAAGTACAGATGCCGGAGGAGTTTTTACTATAAATGTATAAGTTCTATCTTCATAAACTGTTATTACTATAGGAAGAATAGTACCCTGCTGATCTTTTGTTTTCTCGTTAAAAGCCTTGCAGAATTCCATAATATTAAGACCATGCTGTCCAAGTGCCGGTCCAACTGGTGGTGCCGGATTAGCCTGCCCGCCTGGTATCTGCAGTTTTATTTCAACGACTATTTTTTTCTTTTTTTTAGGAGCCATTCTAATTCCTCATGAAAAATTATATTTTGCCGACTTGCATAAAATCAAGTTCAACCGGTGTTCCACGTCCAAAAATTTCAACCTTGACGCGAAGCCTTCCTTTCTCAGGATGCACTTCCTCTACAACTCCGCTGAAACCGTTAAACGGTCCCTCGATTACAGTTATATGCTCCCCAACTGAAAATTCTATACCAAAATGAGGCTTTTCTTTTCCTTTTACATCATCCTGTCTGGAGAGCAGAGAGTTAACTTCATCCTTTGTTAAAGGTTTAGGTTTTTTCAAACCGGATGAAGCTGATGCGCCTACAAAATTTGTTACGCCTTTTATATTTCTAACCATGCTCCAGTTTTCATCGTTCATTTCCATCTTAACCAGAACATAACCGGGCATTAATTTTTTTGTTACTACTCTTTGTTTGCCGTCTTTGGATTTTTTCTCTTCCATAGTCGGTATACGCACTTCAAAAATATTTTCTTTAGCCAGCTCATTGAGAAAATCAGCTTCTACAGATATCCCGGCTGATTCTTTTTCCTGAGCCTTTTTAAGAAGATCACTTCTTAAAGATTCATCTTTTTTTTCGAGAGAAAATTTAACTTTATTTTCATGACCCGAATATGTATGGATTACAAACCATTCTTTAGCCATGTTTATTTCACAACCATCTCTATTAATAACATCAGAGCTCTATCAACAAGCCACAAAAACATTGAAATAATGAAAACAGTTATCACTACAACAATTGTAAATTTTGCGACATCATCCTTGCTTGGCCATGTAACTTTCTTCAGCTCTTCCCTGGCCTCGTGAAGAAACTGAATTATTTTCTTTATCATAGCCGGATTAAGCTTTCGTTTCCTTATGAAGGAGATGCTTATCGCAAAATTTGCAATATTTCTTTACTTCAAGCTTACCTGACTGATTTTTCTTATTCTTTGTTACAGAATAATTTTTGCGTTTGCAGCCCTGACACGCAAGTAGAATAACATCAC
>CAZGWD010000053.1:0-2334 GCA_964529415.1 uncultured Leptospirales bacterium
ACCCGACAAGGAATTTCGCTACCTTAGGACCGTCATAGTTACGGCCGCCGTTTACCGGGGCTTCAATTCTGAGCTTCGCGTAATAAATTACGCTAACCCTTCCTCTTAACCTTCCGGCACCGGGCAGGTGTCAGTCCCTATACATTATCTTACGATTTTGCAGAGACCTGTGTTTTTGATAAACAGTCGCTTGACCCATTTTACTGTGGCCCCCTCATGCTCCACCTGTACAGGCTTCACACTATTGGGGCGTCCCTTATTCCGAAGTTACGGGACTAATTTGCCGAGTTCCTTAACGAGAGTTCTCACGAGCGCCTTAGGATATTCTCCCCATCTACCTGTGTCGGTTTACGGTACGGTCACCTGATTTCGCGTTTAGAGGTTTTTCTTGATAGTTTAGAGTCTACGCCTACGTTCACCCTTAGGATCACTCCCCCACAACCTCGGCCTTAGAGATCCGGATTTTCCTGGATCCCCAGCCTACGTATAGGAACAGGGACAACCAACGCCCTGCGCGTATATCTTACTATGTCACCCCGTCACGTTAGCCTCCATCTGGTGGTGCAGGAATATGAACCTGCTTCCCATCGATTACGCCTTTCGGCCTCACCTTAGGCTCCGACTAACTCTGAGTTGATTAGCATTGCCCAGAAAACCTTAGATTTTCGGCGAATATGTTTTTCACATATTTTAACGTTACTCATGCCGGCATTCTCACTTCTATGCAGTCCAGCTGTCCTCACGGTCAACCTTCAGCCCGCATAGAACGCTCCACTACCACTCCATTACTGAAGTCCAAAGCTTCGGTAGTATACTTAGTCCCAATCATTTTCGGCGCGGGGTCACTCGACCAGTGAGCTATTACGCACTCTTTAAAGGGTTGCTGCTTCTAAGCCAACCTCCTGGCTGTTTATGCGACCCTACCTCCTTTATCACTTAGTATACATTTAGGGACCTTAGCTGTTGGTCTGGGCTGTTTCCCTCTCGACCACGGAGCTTATCCCCCGTAGTCTGACTCCCGTACTCTGAAGTTACGGCATTCGGAGTTTGAGTGGGTTTGGTAAGTTGGTAGACCCCCTAGCCCAATCAGTGCTCTACCTCCGTAACTGAACGTACGAGGCTAGCCCTAAAGCTATTTCGTGGAGAACCAGCTATTGCCGAGTTTGTTTAGACTTTCACCCCTACCCACAGCTCATCCGATAATTTTTCAACATTAACCGGTTCGGTCCTCCACAGAGTCTTACCTCTGCTTCAACCTGGCCATGGGTAGATCACTCGGTTTCGGGTCTACTCCATATAACTAATCGCCCTATTCAGACTCGCTTTCGCTACGGCTTCGTGATTACAATCACTTAACCTTGCTATATAAAGTAAGTCGCCGGCTCATTCTACAAAAGGCACGCAGTCAGGCGTGTATTGCTACATAGCCCTCCTACACCTTGTAAGCATACGGTTTCAGGATCTATTTCACTCCCCTCTCGGGGTTCTTTTCACCTTTCCCTCACGGTACTTGTCCACTATCGGTCACTGATTAGTATTTAGCCTTACGAGATGGTCCTCGTTAATTCCCACAAGATTTCACGTGTCCCGCGGTACTCAGGATTGCAAACCAGAAAGATCTTAACTTTTCGCTTACGGGGCTATCACCCTCTTTGGCCCTCTTTTCAGCGGGTTCAGCTAAATTAAAATTTTGTAACTTTCCGAAGGTCCTAGGAGACCCTCCATCTGCATCCTATTACCCCGACCTTACAGCGCTCCTAGGCTGTAACGTAAAGATCGGTTTAGGCTGTTCCCCGTTCGCTCGCCACTACTTAGGGAATCACTATTGTTTTCTATTCCTCGGGGTACTTAGATGTTTCAATTCCCCCGGTATCGCCTCTATAACCTATGTATTCAGTCATAGATGCCGTGGGTTCACCCACAGCCGGTTTTCCGATTAGGTTATCCGCGGATCAAAGGAAGCTTGCTCCTCCCCGCGGCTTATCGCAGCTTGCTACGACCTTCTTCGCCTTCCAGTGCCAAGGCATCCACCGTATGCCCTTAATTGCTTGACCATATTATCTCGTCTGCAAGCAAATACAGACGCTTTAAAACGCTCGTGTTTTAAATAAAATTGTTACTCATAAAAAACGGGTTTTCTAGTTTTCAAAGATCACGTCCGAGAACATTAAGTTAACGGACATTTGGAGGTGGACGGGATCGAACCGACGACCTACTGCGTGCAAGGCAGTTGCTCTCCCAGCTGAGCTACACCCCCTATATATCTAAAGCCTGACATTTGGGCCTGAGTGGAATCGAACCACCGACCTTACGATTATCAGTCGTACGCTCTAA
>CAZGWD010000054.1:0-2171 GCA_964529415.1 uncultured Leptospirales bacterium
CCGAGGCGTAAGCTGAGGCGCGCTGCGTGAGGCCGCACCTGGGAGTGGGCAAGGATCTCTGCGCGTCCCTGTCTGGGCGGTTCGCGGACCGCCGGGAGGTGGTCGATGCCGACGTTTGCGGAAACCACCCTGACGCTCACGGGCGGGGGCGGCGATGGTGCCCAGTGGGGCCCGTGCCCGCCAGGCTCCCTGATGGAACAGCAGGAACTGGGCTTCGACGTGCGCTCCGCCTCGGCCGTGATGGTGGCGACCGATGAGTGCGGCGGCCCGCCGCCCGACGCCTGTTCCAGCGGCGGCTGCGGCTGCGCGGCCTGCACCGCCGCGAGTTCGGCGCTCGCCGGCGCCTACGAGGCCTGGCTGCGGACCGGGCCGGCGCGCCTCAATCCGGCCAACGGCAACCTGGTCTTGGCCCTGGGCCTGCCGGCCGGTGGCCCGCTGCAGCCGGAAGCCTGCTGCTACTACAACGCGCAGAGCACGGACGCCGACCAGTTCGGCTATGGCTGGGGCCACACGCTGCGCCGGTGGGTGGAAACGCCCACGGGCTCCACGGCCGACCTGCACCAGGGGGGCGGCACGGTGTTGCACTACACGGCGCTCAGCGGCCTGAGCGGCCTCTATACGCCGCCCCCGGGCGCTACCAGCAAGCTGCAGAAGTCGCTCAGCATGCCCACCACGTGGACCGAGACGCGGCCGGACGGCTTCCGCTACGAGTACGATGCCGCGGGCGACGTGGTGCAGCTGCAAAACACGGCCGGCGCGCTCTGGACCTTGAGCTACACGGGCACGCCGCCGCGTCTGGAGAGCGTGCTGGATCCGGCCGGGGGCCGGCTCACCTACACGTACGATGCCAGTCACCAGTTGGAGACGATCACCGACCCGGCCGGGCGCCAGACGCAGTGGGAGGTGGATGGCAGCAACAACCTGGTGCGGCACGTGACGCCCGAATTGTGCACCACCAGTCTCACCTACGATGCGAGCCATCGGCTCACCAGCCTGACCAATCCCGCCGGCCAGCGCCACAGTTACACCTACGACGGCGCCAGTCGCGTGACCTCGTACACCGATCCGCTCGGGCAGCGCACCACCTTCAGTTACCAGGCGGGTCACGTGACAGCCATCACCAATGCGCTGGCGCAGGTCGTGACGCTGCAGTTTAATGCCAGCGGCAACCTGACCGAGGTGCTCGATCCGCTGGGCCAGCGCACGACGTACACCTGGGCTGCCAATCGCCTGACGCGGGTACAGAACGCGCTGGGGGAGTGCACGACGCTCACCTATTACGACACGAGCAAGGCGGGCCAGCGTCTGACGGGAGTGCAGAACGCGCTGGGCGAGCGGAGCACGTGCACCTACGACGCCAGCGACCGGCCACAGGTGACGATCGACGCGACCGGCGCGCGCACCACGGCGGTGTACCACGCCAGTGGCCAGAAGACGGCGGTGGTGAATCCCGGCGGCAATCGTACCAGCTTTACCTACAACACGTGGCAGCAGGTGACGGCCGTCACCAACCCGCTGGGCGAGATCACGACGCACGTGTATGACAGCCGGGGGACTCGCACGGCCGTGGTAGACCCGCTGGGCGCGCGCACCAGCTACACCTACAACGCGGCGGGACAAGTGACGGGCGTGGAGAACGCCCTGGGCGCGCGCACGACGCTGACGCTGGACGACATGAACCGGGTGCTGTCAGCCGAGAATCCGCTGGGCCAGCGCACGACGCACACGTATGACCTCACCGGGCAGCGGACGGCCACCGAGGACGCGTTAGGCCAGCGGCGTACGCAGGTGTACGACAGCGGGGGCCGGTTGTCGGCCACGGTGGATCCGTTGGGGCAGCGGACCAGCTTCACGTACGATGCGGCGGGCAGGCCCACCGCGCAGATCAATCCGCTGGGTGTTGTCACCACCAGCGTCTACGACGCGATCGGTCAGCGCCTCGCGCAGCAGAACGCACTGGGGTATCGCACGACCAGCGTGTATGACGCGGCGGGCCGCGTCGTGGCCCAGGTGGATCCACTGGGCGCGCGCACGACGTTGGTCTACGACCGCGCGGGACGTGTCACGGCGCAGGTGGATGCCTTGGGTGACCGTACCACCAGCGTGTACGACGCGGCGGGGCAGGTGGTGGCCCGCGTGAATCCGTTGGGCTACCGCGTCACGACGGTCTA
>CAZGWD010000055.1:0-2058 GCA_964529415.1 uncultured Leptospirales bacterium
GCATTGATCCTCGAACCGATCATAAAGGTCGACGAACTTGCGGCGTCCGTGCGTGAGGCAATTTGCCAGAATGGTCGCCAGTTCCTTGGGTAGATTCCGCGTCAGCCCATCACACATTTGAATCGGCGCATCGAGTTCCTTCGCGCGATGCTGTAACACATCGCTCAGGTTCTCACCCGCGTGTTGGCGTCCACTGAAGAACACTACGATCCGCCGGCCAGCGCGCGTCGACACGACGCCCGAGGTAAACAACCCGGTGCGGTTGGGGTCATGCGGGTCATCCGTGGGCGGCGACTTCGCAGCGCGTTTCCCCATCAACTCCAGGATCTTGACCGTCGTATCGTCGTTGTAGACCACATCGCCTTGGGCCGCTTGTCGGATGTATTCTTCATAGGCGGGGACCAGATTCGGTGCGGCGGCCGCGACGATGTCCCATTGCGTGGAGGCTGCCAACGGAATGTCACAACTCCGCTGCAGCCCCTGCAACCGATTGAAGGGCATTCCGCTTCCATACTTCAACAGTCCAATCATGCTGGACACGGTGTAGTCGTACTTCGGTGCTTTCGCTTCCAGCGGCGCCGGGGCCGTGAAGACCTTGCCACACAGATTGCACCGTAAACGCTGCATGCGAAAGACAGTGCCTTGAATGGGAGCTCGCCCTACGAAACGTACCAAGACAAAGGGCCTCTTTTCGTAGAGCGTTCCCCGGAGGCACTCGGGACACGCATCCCCGGCGCACAGCGTGGGGTGCGGAACAGCGACTTGCTGAGCCCCGGGGAAAGCGTCCGCGCCGCGGCGGCCATGATTACGCGGCGCTCGGTTGGCGTCCGCCTTACCCGATTCTGTGTCGGAGCCCGTGTTCGCGGATTCCGCGTTGTCGGCCTCAGCATCAGACGCCGTTTCCGGTTCTTGCGAGGGACCTTGAAGCGATTCCGCCTTTTCCGTGCTCGCGCCGAAGACGAGCTTACGCAGACGGGCAATCGTGGTGTTCTTATCCGCGATTACCTCGAAGAGAATCGCGTAGGAGTCCAAGATCTGGTGGAGTAGCTGCGTATCTTCCTCACGGAGCGTATTCGAATCGGCGCGCGCCAGCAGTTCCTCCAACTGCTGATCTGTCACGTCGATGATCGTGGGCGTCTTGCGTGTCATGAAGAGCGTGCTCATCCATGCACAGAGTGGGGTCCATCGGACGAGCAATGGACCACACCTCCCGGGTCGGAGGCAAGAGCAGTTTTTGGACGTGCGTCAGGGACTCAGACGCGCGGGCCCAGTGGCCGCCAATCCGGAGCCGCTCCGGTGCGGCTCGGATTACCGGCCGAGAAGAGGACCGCCAACTGATGCGCGGCGAGCGTTATGGCCGGCTCCGAAGAATGGTTGCCGGGAGCAGGCCACCAGCGAAAACGTCCTGACGAGAGGCGCTTCTGGCATAGCCAGAAACCCTGACCGTCATAGACCAACACTTTGATGGCGGTGGCGCGACGATTGCGAAACACAAACACAGTCCCGGTGAACGGATCGTGCGCGAGCATCTTCTGGCAGAGTGCAGCGAGACCATCGATGCCATTCCGGAAGTCGACGGCATGGACGGCCACCAGGACCTTCATCTGAGGCGTGATCTGCAGCATCACTCGGCATTCCAAAAGTCGCGATTCAGCGCCAGCAAATCGGGTGTGCTGTGCCCCTTCAGGTGGACTCGCAGGCGTGCCCCAGCGACATCCTCCCATTCGATCAAGCACTCATTCATTGCTTGGAGTGGTGCCGGTGCCAACTCGATGAAGGCGGCCTGGGTACTGGCACTGCTAGCATCCTCGATGTGCTTCTGCAGCGAGTAATAGTCGAGTTTCAAGAGCAAGGCGATGCGACTCAGACCATACTGAGCGGCCGCGTTCGCCGCGGACTTCCAGAGCGATTTCGGAATCCGCTGACCCGGCCGGCGTTTCGCCCGCCACACAGCGAACCGACGTTCGAGCCGGGACAAAGACAAGGGCACTTCTGACTGTTGGGACTTGCGCATGGGCTGTTCTCCAGGTGAAGAGGGACAGCCTTCACGCTAGCACA
>CAZGWD010000056.1:0-2003 GCA_964529415.1 uncultured Leptospirales bacterium
CTCAAACTATAAAGGTTAAGAAATCTGGATAAAGTGTTACCTATGTCTCAATACACTTTCGTTACCGATGTCTTTGGGTTGTACCGCAAAAACTTTTTAATCGGCCATCCGTGGCCTCACTAAAAAGAAACAATATAAATTTGGAGAAAATAATGAAGTTAGTACTATCAATTAAATCATTATTCATAACACTATGCTTAATGATATTTCTTACAGGATGTCTGTCATTTTCTAAAAATCAATTGCCTTCTGTTAATTTAGAAAAGCTACCTGAAGGTTCTAAAAAATCAACAGTATCTTATTCATTCACATCGGGAGAAAATATTTTTTCGAAAAAGGATCACAATGAAATAACACGGAAAATACTTGAGAATGAATTTATTGAAGTCCTGAATGAATCCGGCTACTTTTCTATTGTATCATCAAGTGGACAAGCAGATTTAAACATGCAGGTTAGATTAGTTGTCTCTGAGGATCCTGCTGCTATTATACCTGCCATCCTTACAGGTTTAACTTTATACTCTATTCCATCTTGGGTATCAACCAATTTCGAAACTACAACAAAAATTCTAGCACTGAATAAAAAGGAATATAACTACGCATTAACAGATTCAATGGTAACAATTTCATGGTTTCCTATGATCGTAGTAACACCATTCTTTCACCCGATTAGCATTTCAAAAACAGTTCGACGAAATATTTGGAAAAATCTTATTATTAAAATGCAAAAAGATGGACTTTTACCACCACCTTTATCTTTAAGAAATACAATGATATTTTTAAAAATTATAAATTTAAAAAATACATAAAAAATTATAAAAATGCCGATTTTTTAAACTATAAAAAGGTAACGAATATTTAATGAAAATTAAAAAGATTAAAGTTGCTTCAATACAAATGGAATCAAAGAATGCTGATATTATTGGAAATCTTGAAAAAGCTACAAAACTTATAAAAAAAGCTGTTAAATATAATTCAAATCTAATACTACTACCTGAATTTATGCCTACTGGATATATATTTTCAAAAGATATATGGAACTCTGCTGAACCTACAAATGGATCAACAGTAGATTGGCTAAAAAATACATCAAAAAAATTTAGTATCTGGATTGGTACAAGTTATCTTGAAGCTGTTGATGATAAATTTTTTAATACATTTGTTTTAACAGATCCTGATGGAAAAGAATCAGGAAGAGTTCGAAAACAACCTCCTGCTGGTTTTGAAGCGTATTTTATGGAAGGTGATTCCAATTCACATGTTATACCTACTGAGCTTGGAAATATTGGTGTTGGTATATGTTATGAAAATCAATTATCATATTTGCCTAAATTATTATTACAACAATCAATTGACATCCACTTAATGCCACATTCTGCACCAATGCCAATGGTTAATGCGTTTTTTAATAAACAAAATGTTGATGTATTTCTTGATAATTTTAAAAATATTGCTCAATTTTATTCAAAAATTTTAGGCGTCCCAACAATATTAAGTAATAAATGTGGAAAGTTTAAATCTCCTTTGCCGGGAATGAATATAATACAAGATACAAAATTTATGGGACTTTCGACAATAGTTGATTCAGATGGCTCAATTAAAGCTCAAATGAAATGTGAAGAAGGATTAATCATTGAAGATGTTAAACTCGACCCATCAAGAAAATCAAAACAAATACCAATAATGCACGGTCGCTGGTCATGGGATGCTCCATTTGTATTAAACTTATTATGCATTACAGAATTTCAGGGAAAGTTGTCTTATAAATTAAATAAAACACGTAGAATAAAAGCTATTGAAATTTCAAAAAAAAATCGGCACAGCGTCTAACATGGTGTATGCCATTGGCTCGTCACCTTTTCAAATATAGCTGCCATCCATAGCAGCTATAAAAAAATGGAGTACTAATATGACAATATGGAAATGTCATGATACTATCGATGATTTATGACGTGCACCCCGTTTTCTGTACCAACGTATAAGGTAAAACTCATGCTGTTTTC
>CAZGWD010000057.1:0-1979 GCA_964529415.1 uncultured Leptospirales bacterium
ACACTGGGTCAAAGCTTTACACCCTACGGGGAGGTGCTGGAAACTTATGGCTCCGGACAAACAGATTACGCCTTTACCGGAGAGATGTATGACCCGCTGACGGGGTTGGTGTACCTCCGGGCACGCTATTATGCGCTTGGGGATGGAAGGTTTGTGAGCAAGGATAGGTGGCAAGGGGATGAGTGGATACCGATGTCGTATATTCACTGGCTGTACGGCTATGCCAATCCGGTCAGGTACATAGATCCGAGTGGATTAATTGCACGGGGTAATGAAGCTGTCGAAGCAGAGAAGATTTTAGAAACAGTTAGAAATCGTTTTGGCGTCCAAATTCGCAAGGATTGGGGTGTGTTCATTTACTATGATTACATTTATAAGAAGGCAGAATGTGGTTGGCGTTATGGGAACTGGAATTCTCTGAGTGAATTGGAAATTGTCAAGAAGGCACTGGACTTGATGTCTTCAAAAATGGGAGGGGATCATAAAGTCAGATATGCGGTTGGCGGCACAAGGGTGTGGAGGTGGAAAGAGACAGGATATCACTGGACGGAGACTACCAACCTCGCACCGTTACTGGGCCAAAGGTCCTGGGCCCCTCCTGGCGTTGTCATCCTTACAGATGTTGGGATGTTCGACAGCCATAACGCAGTATGGGAGGTCTATATTGTGGTACATGAAATGGGACACGCATGGGACTTCAAGACCATGGAGAAATTGTCGCGCGGGATGGCAGACGAAGTAGGTTCATACACCTGTGCACGCAATAGAAGTCAAGCAGGCTGTTATTGGGATCTGCGAGCGAGAGCTGAGGTTGGTTTGGCAGAACGGCCACCAGGTTCCCAAGTAAGTGATCTCACATATGCCTTCACAAATAAATGGGAGGATTGGGCTGAATCGTTTGCTGACTATATCACATCATATTATTCCTCCAAGCCGATTGACTTATACTCGCACTTGGGAGAAGTTAGAAGGGCTTACATCGAAGATCAAATAAATCGATTGGGTTGGTGAGCATTTACTCTATGAAAACCAAATTTTCTTTCAAAATTTTCATTTCATTAATAACCCTGTTTAGTTTAACAACATGTGTACAGCCTCGTGAGGTTGACCGAAGCCTAGTTACCCAGTCACCTTGTGCCCCACCCTGTTGGTATGGCCTGGAACTAGAAAAGTCTACAAAGGATGATGTTTTAGATGCCCTTAATACTTTGCAATTTGTGGATGAAAACAAAATAACTTTTTCGGGTTTATCTGACCAATTTAATCTTCCCTCAGAGGTAATTTATTATGGCTGTAATGATGAGTATAAACAAACCGGTTGTGGAGGATTTTTTACATTAACCGATGGGAAACTAAGCACGATTAGTTATACAATTGGATATGAACTTACATTTAAAGAGGTATTCGACTTATATGGTCCTCCTGGTGTAATATTATCTCAGTCACCGACTACACCCGTTGGAGGGTGTAGTCTGGGTTTGCATTGGCCAGAAAACCATCTCTATACTCTCTACATCGACAATGTAAACATGCAGCCATGTAATCATCTGAAGGAGAGTATGAAAATTTCCCCAAATCTAAAGGTGAATTATGTAAGAATTTCTGTTATTGAAATGTCCGGTTTTGATCCAGATCTTACAGTTCGTTTGCTCTGGGATGATAACTTCGAAAAAAAGTGAGGAGGTGGAATACCAAATGCGGGCGTCTACTCGACACCATCACTAACCCGGTGATCGTCACGGTATTGGATACGGCCGGGCAACCCAAGGCAAGCGTGAATGTGGTGGCTTTCAACGGCAGTACCCCCGTCCCGACAGGACGCCAAACCGATGCAAACGGCAGGTGAGCCTGACACTGCCGGTGGGCAGCTACCATTTTGCGCAGCACCCCCGAGCGGTACGCAGTACTCCGGAGCCTGGGAGGCGAAGGAGAGCGAGTGGGGCACGCGCAACTTACAGCGGAACGCAGTATTGGAGCGG
>CAZGWD010000058.1:0-1707 GCA_964529415.1 uncultured Leptospirales bacterium
TTCAAGGAAGCGGTGATCGAATACAGGAACGCGGTGAAGGCGGTCCCGAAGGATTCCGCGGCGCACTGGAAGCTGGCGAAGGCGTCGATCGAGGCGAAGGACATCCGGACGGGGTTCGCCGAGCTGCAGAAGACGGTGGAGCTCGACCCGGCGAACTTCGAGGCGCTCGGGAAACTGGGCGAGATCTACGTGATGGCCGGGAAGATGGAAGAGGCGGCGCAGATCGCCGACAACCTCGTGAAGAGCCGTCCGAACGATCCGCAGGGGTACATCCTCCAGTCCGGGCTCGCCGTGCGCGCCGGGAAGGTGGACGAGGGGATCGCGAAGCTGAAAAAAGCCGCCGAGCTGGACCCGAAGCGGGCCCGCACGCTGCTGACCATCGGCAACATGTACCTGTTGAAGAAGGACCGGAAGGGGGCGCAGGAGTGGTACGACAAGGCGCTGGCCGCCGATCCGGACGCCGTGGACGTTCACGTGACGCGCGGGAACTTCTTCTTCGCCTCGGGCGAGCGGGACGAGGGGGAGAAGGAGTACCGGAAGGCGATCGAGTTGTCGAAGGAGAAGGAGAACCTCCGGGTCGCGCTGGCCGAGCATTACCTGTACCAGGGCCGGATGGAGGACAGCGAGAAGGAGCTGAACGCGATCATCAAGGAGATGAACTCCCAGAAGGCGCGGAAAGTCCTGGCCGAGATCAAGCTCGAGTCGGGCAAGGTGGCCGACGCCAAGCCGATCGTGGACGGGATCCTCAAGGAGAACGACAAGGACCTCGACGGCAAGTATCTCAAAGGACGGATCGCCCTCGCGGAAAAGCGCCTGGACGACGCGAAGGCGCTCTTCGGGGACGTGGTGAAGCAGGACGCGGGGATGGCGCGCGCGCGGCTCTACAACGGGCTGACCGAGATCCAGCAGGGGCAGATCGAGGTGGGAAGGAAGGAGATCGGGGAGGCGGTGAAGCTCGACCCGGCGAACGCAAGGGGCCAGCTCCTCCTCGGAGAGGTCTCGCTACGATCGGGGGATCCCGCGGGTGCGGAAAAGGCGGCGCTCGAGGTGCTGCGCCGCAATCCGTCCAACGCGCTGGCGGCGATGCTGCTGGCCGACTCGTTCCTTGCGAGGAAGGAGTGGAAGAAAGGGGAGCAGATCTACCAGGCGATGATGAAGCAGCTCCCGAAAAGCCCGGTCGGCTTCCTGAAGATGGGGCTGTCCCGGAAGCTGCAGGGGAAGCCGAAGGACGCGACCGGATTCTTCGCGCAGGCGGTCGAGAAGAACCCGAAGGACCTGACGGCGATCAACGAGTACATCTTCGCGCTGGCGGCGGCCAAGGAGACGGCGAAGGGGAAGAAGATGCTGGACGACACGGTGGCGAAGGAGCCGAAGAACCCCCTGCTGTGGGACATGGTGGGCCGGTTCCAGCTTGCTTCCGGGAAGCCCGCCGAGGCGGAGGCGGCGTTCCTGAAGAGCATCGAGCTCGCGCCGGAGTTCACGGCGCCGTATTACCAGCTGGGCGTGATCTACGCCTCGCAGAAGAAATTCCCCGAGGCGGCGAAGCGCCTCGAGAAGGTCATCGAGAAGAACGACAAGAACGTCGGCGCGCATGTGCTGTTAGGCATGGTGATCAATTCTCAAGGGAAGATCGACGAGGCGAACAAGGAGTACCGGAAGGTGTTGACGCTCTCGCCGAAGCACCCGCTGGCGGCGAACAACCTGGCG
>CAZGWD010000059.1:0-1649 GCA_964529415.1 uncultured Leptospirales bacterium
CCTTAGTTGAAAAAGTAAATTCCGGTTTTTGAATGTAAACGGAATTTAGTCCTGCAAGTCTCTGATATAATGGAAAGATATCTGCCCTGATAGAATCGGGAGATTTCGTTATGTCATACAAAATAGAAAAGAAAGGAATTCATTTTAATCTGGCGGACAGAATGTTCATCGAAAATGCCCTCTTTGAACATATGCCTCTAAGAGAAATTGCTAGAAATCTCGGGAAGGATCCAACAACCGTATCGAAAGAAATTAAGAGAAACCGGATTGAAAACCGATCCCGCGTTGGTAAAGATTATGTTCTTTGCCAACACTACAAGGGTTGCCGTAAAGTGCACCTATGCAAAGACTCCTGTAGTCATCTGTGCTACCGCTGTAAGATTACGAACTGCTATAGAACCTGTCCCGACTACAAGCCGAGGGAATGTACCTTAACAAAGCGATTCCCTCACGTATGCAACGGCTGTGGTAGTGTATCTTCATGCTATCTGGGCCGATTCTTTTACAAGGCAAAGGTCGCTGATGCCAACTACCGGGACACCTTTTCAAAGTCAAGATTGGGCATTGATACGACGCCTAATGAATTTGAGCATTTGGATCAGCTCATCTCTCCTCTCATTTTAAAAGGGCAGTCCATTGCCCACATTTACCAGCATCATAAAGCGGAAATCGGCTGCTCGGAGAGAACAATATACAATTACTTTGAAAAACAGCTCTTCTCTGCTAAAAATATTGATCTTCCACGAAAGGTTCGTTACAAGAAACGAAAAAGAAAGTTTGCTGCATCTTTAAAGCCGCAACGTTGCAGGGAAGGCCGGACGTATCAGGAGTTCTTGGCTTACATACAGGTTCATCCGGAGTCTTCTGTTGTGGAAATGGATACCGTTCATGGTGAGCGGGGAGGTAAAGTTCTGCTGACGCTCTTTTTCAGGCGATGTTCCCTTATGATTGCTTTCCTCTTGGATGAATGTACGAAAGCCTGCGTAAGAAGCACTTTTGATTCTCTCTATGAATCTTTGGGTCCACAGGTGTTTCGGGATATATTTCCCGTCATTCTTACGGACAATGGCCCTGAATTCAAAGGCCCTGAAGAAATTGAATTTGACAAGAGTGGCAATCGCCGATCCTGGATTTTCTTCTGTGACCCGCTGGTTTCTAATCAGAAGGCCCGCTTAGAAAAGAATCATGAATACATTAGATATATCCTCCCTAAAGGAAAGTCGTTCGATCATTTGACTCAAGCGGAGGTGACACTGATGATGAACCATATCAATAGTACAGCAAGAGCCAGCCTCAACGGTCACAACCCGTATCAGCTGGCTCAGCTTCTTCTTAACCCTTTTCTGTTGGATACGCTTTCTCTTAAGCTGATTCCTCCAGACGAAGTGCTGCTGAAACCAGCACTCCTAAAAAGATAAAAAACACTCGGGCAGATATCTCAAAAGGCATCTACAGCTTACGGAATTTACTCTTGCAATGCCATTCCGTCGGTTTATTTAGTATACCTTTTAAAAGACTATCTATCTCTGTTTGTCTTAAATTATATATCATTTTGGTGGTCAATCAAGAAAAATCTTATCAAAAAAACTGCTTTTACCCTTTCAATTACTTATTTAGATGGAAAACTGAAGTTACCTTTTCAATCAACC
>CAZGWD010000060.1:0-1621 GCA_964529415.1 uncultured Leptospirales bacterium
CGGAACGTGTCAATAGAAATGGGACAAAAGTTTTCATAGTTTAACTCACTATTTCAGGGAGAGAAACAGTGGCAGCAGGTTTATTAATCCAGACTTGATCGGGCACGAGTTTCACCTTCGGGATGCTTCTGACAAATCTCTCGGGATGCAGGTGGTATGCGCCCGTCAAAGTCGATTGACGGTTGTTGGCAATAGCGGTATGAGTCCCATTGTGGACGCTGAGCGGCGTCATCAGTGCGATACCGCTATGTCGATGTTCGTTATTATACCATGCGAAGAATCGTCGGCAGAAGAGTCTCGCATCCTCGATAGATCCAAAACGATCTGGGAAGTCTGGTCGATATTTTAAGGTCTTGAACGCGGATTCGGAATAGGGATTGTCGTTAGAGACATGGGGTCGTGCATGTGTTTTGATGACGCCAAGGTCTATCAACAATTCCGAGACGGCTTTCGAGGTCATGGAACTTCCGCGATCTGCATGAATGGTTAACTGTCCGGGTTGGATTGCTTCGTTGAGGCAGGTCTGTGCAATGAGGTCTTCGGCAAGGGAAGCTGATTCTTTGTATGCAACCATCCATCCGACGACGTATCGGCTAAAGACATCCATGATTTTGTAGAGATAAAAGTATGTCCAGGTCGTTGGTCCTTTGAATTTGGTGATGTCCCACGACCAGAGTTGGTTAGGCCGAGTGGCGAGGAGTTCGGGACGTGTGTGGATACGTGGTGGCGCTTGACGGCGAATGATGGATTGCCGGTTGCGTGAAAGGATGCGATACATGGTACTCACCGAACAGATGAATATGCCCTCGTCAAGGAGTGTCGCATAGATTTCGGCGGGCGCCATATCACGGAAACGCTCTGAGTTGAGTACATCGAGCACCCGACGTTCTTCCTCGATTCTGAGCCGTCGAAAGGATGGAGACTTCACTTTGGGTATCGTCGGAGGTTTACGAAATCGGTACCAGGATGATCGTGGTTCACCGAGTGCGAGGCACAGCGGAGCAGTACCGACGGTATGGTGATGTTCGCGGATCATCGTTCGTCGTAGTCCTTTTCGTATGTCGTTGATTTCTTTTCGTGTGCTGTTGAATCCAGATCGAGGATCGATGATAGTTTTTTTTGGAGTTCAATGAGCAGTTCGGCTTTTACGAGATGCTTCTCGGACTGTTCAAGTTTTCGGCGGAGCTTTTTATTTTCCGCAAGGAGTGTGTCCCTGTTTTTTCCTTTTGCACCTTTTCTCTGGGCGGTCAACTCTCCGTTGGCATGTAACCGCTCCCATGCGCGAACCGAGGAGTAGTATAGTCCTTCTTCTCGCAGATAGGCGCCGACAGCTCCATGTCCTTGCGTGCGCAAATGGGAGACGGTTTCGAGCACTTTGAGTTTGTAGGCAAGCGAGAGACGACGACGAATGGCGCGGGCGACCACTTCGGTACCCGACATAGAAGTGTCAGGACGACGCGGCAGATCAGAGGTAACATCGGTCGTCCTACGGACTCCCTCTGTTACCTCTGATCCATTATGTCCCTGGTGTTGTAGTATCATTCTAATCTATCCTTTCACGCCCTCAAAGTGAGCTTAATTACAGAACAGTTTTTTGACTCATCAATATAGGCACAGAGGG
>CAZGWD010000061.1:0-1578 GCA_964529415.1 uncultured Leptospirales bacterium
TTAGGCTGACCTTGGTGCAGGAACGGTGCCATTTAGACCTCTCACATATGCACTTGTCGTTCGTCATGTGTTGTGTGGGAGGATGGCGATGGATATTGGTGGTGGTCAGGGCAGTATCTTCGACACTCGGCGCTGGGGGTTGCCGGAGCATGTCGTTCCAGAGCTTGCTCACCGTCTGCACACACTCTGGACGCGTTTCCGCTCCTGTTTCCGAACCAAGACGCATGATGCCAGCCCGTCGGCCTGGCATTATCTGCAAGGTCTGGTGACAATGGAGTCCAAACGAAACTTCGTCAACATCGCACGCCGTGTGATTGATCCGCAGGATGATGGACAAGGGCTGCAGCAGTTCATGTCGGATTCGCCTTGGGATGCGCAAGCCGTCTTTGACCAGATCCAGACGGAGGTCCGCCAGCGCCCAGAGTTGGCAGACGGGATGCTCACCGTCGACGAGAGTGGCGATGAACGATCTGGCGATCAGAGCGCCGGAGCTGCGCGCCAGTACCTCGGCCGCAAGGGTGGTGTGGAGATGGGCCAGGTTGGCGTTGCCCTCGGCTACTACGCTGGGGGGGCGTGGGCCATGCTGGATGCCAGGCTCTATCTGCCAGAGGTGTGGTTCAACGACGCCCACGCTACGTTGCGCCAACGGTGGCACATCCCTGAAAAGACTGTCTTCAAAACCAAACCGCAGTTGGCCCTGGAGATGATTCGCCATGCCCGGGCGAACGGCCTGTCGTGCAACATTGTGAGCTGCGACAGCCTGTACGGCCAGGACTCTGACTTTCGAGCGAGCTTGAATGACGATGGCCTGATCTACGTCGCTGACATCATGCCCCGTACGCACGTGTACCTGAGGCAGCCCGTTGTTGGCATGCCTGCGGCCCCACCACAGGGTGGCGGAAAACCGCCCAGCCAGCCACGCGTGCTGAACGGGAGCGTTCCCTTCCGCGTGAAGGACTTGCCGGAGCATCCGGATTTCAGCCTGCGGTCCGTTCCCATCCGCCAGACAGAGCGGGGAGAGTTGCGCTGTGAGTGTGTTGCCTGGCGTGTTTGGACCGTGCAGGATACACGGGTGCGCAACGAGTGGCTGCTCATCCGGCGCGAAACAGATGGAAGCTTCAGCTATTCGCTGAGCAATGCCCCGGCCGACACGCGGCTGGAGCAGTTGGCTCTGTGGCGCTCTCAACGCTATTTCGCCGAACGGATATTTCAGGATGCCAAGTCGGAAGGGGGATGGGACGAACTGGTGGCCCGCAAATATCGGGCGTGGCAGCATCACACCGCGCTGGACGCGCTGGCGCTGTGGTTTGTCGCCGAAACCCGCCTGGACTGGGCGCAGAGCCACCCGCGCGATCCGGGCTTGGTGCGCGACCTCGAGGTGGCTGTCCTGCCTGGGCTGTCGATGGCTAATGTGCGCCAACTGCTGCAGGCCGCCATGCCGCTGCCTCAGATGACGCAAACGGACGCAATCAACCTGGTGCTCACACATTTGGTTCATCGCTCACAATCCACGGCGAGTCGTCTCCGCACACAGCGGAACGAGCGCGGCCCGACGTGAAATCTAACAATGTCAAGTTA
>CAZGWD010000062.1:0-1555 GCA_964529415.1 uncultured Leptospirales bacterium
GGGAGCCATGAATTCCAAAGGCCCGTCAGGGTTTCCCTGCGCGGGCCTTCTTGTTCTTGTGATGACCTTGCAGATTCGAAGCGAAGGGGGTTGAGGCGAGGATTGACATGCCGGACCCGATGTTGGTAATATGACCATGGTTATATGACCATATAAGGGGAAACCGGATGAAGATCTCCGCGGGCCAGTTCAAGGCGCAGTGTCTTAAATTGATGGACGAGGTCAACACCCGCCACGAAGAAGTCGTCATCACGAAGCGGGGCAAACCGGTCGCAAGGCTTGTCCCTTATGAGGAAACGTCGGTTCCGATCCACGGGTTCATGAAAAACACGGTCACGATCATCGGGGACGTCGTTTCCCCGACCGGCGAGAAGTGGGATGTCGAATCCTGAGAGGGCCTTGCTTCTCGACACGCATGTGTGGTTATGGCTCATGAGCGGGGAAGGGAACATGAAACCTTCCGCCATCAGGGCTGTCGAGGAAGCGGCACACGATGGTCTTGTCCGGGTGTCGGCCATATCGGTCTGGGAAGTGGCGATGCTCGAAGCCAAGGGGCGAATCCGGCTGTCCAAGGATTGCCTGTCGTGGGTCAACGAGGCGTTGCGCGCGCCGGGACTCGGGTTGATCCCTCTGACCCCCGAAATTGCCGTGGAGAGCAGTCGCCTGCCGGGCGCATTCCACGGGGATCCGGCCGATCGGATTCTTGTCGCCACGGCCCGTCGGCAAGGGGCGATCCTTCTCACGCGGGATGAAAGGATTCTCGCCTACGGAAAGGCGAAACACCTGTCCGTGATGGCGGTTTAGCGAGACGGGTCCAAAGGAAGCTTGATCGCCGCGCCTTCGATCTCGAGCATCTTCGCTTTTGTCTCCACTCCTCCGTGAGCGGAAAATCCCCCCGGTTTCTTGCCGCTCGCAAGGACCCGGTGACAGGGGATGATGAGAGGGACACGGTTCCTTCCCAGAGCCTGTCCCACTGCCCGGGCCGCAGCAGGCCGATTCATTGCTTTCGCAAGCTCGCCGTACGTCATGGTCCGGCCTGCCGGGGTTTTTCGGACCGTTTCGTACACCTGTCGCGCAAAGGGGCCCGCGCCGTCCAGGTCAACGACGATGTCCAGAAAGTCCTGCACATCCCCGTGCAAATGCTTCCGAACTCTCTTGATGATCCCGGCAATGTGGGGCGGCGGCACGCGCGTTTTCCGACCTTCGGAACTCCCTGCGATTCTCGTGTCGGTCAGGCTCCTTGTCGCTTCCGGAAGCTGGAAGAACGTCACCACCGGCGGGATGCGGGAAGTCTCCTGCTCTTTCCAGGCGATCCCGCAGGCGCCCAGTGGCGTCTCGAAGAGACAATATGCGGCTTGTTTCATGAAGAGGGCTCCTTTCATGCTCAACTGCGCACGCGCGGGCGATTCAGCCGGACCGTCCTGAAGAAGCGCCGCGTCCCAATGTCTTCATTATAACAGGTGGAAGGGCGTATTCCATTTCGCGACCCTCAGGCCGCGCGGGGTGAATTCCCCTCGCGTTCGGATGCGCGGAACTCCGCGCGGAGATTTTCGAT
>CAZGWD010000063.1:0-1521 GCA_964529415.1 uncultured Leptospirales bacterium
TCTTGGTTTCTGCAGACTTGGCAGAAGTGATGAGCCTTTCCGATCGCATAATAGCGATGTTTGAAGGTGTAATTACCGGTGTTTTTGCTGATGCTTCCAAAGTTAAAGAGGAAGAATTGGGTTTGTATATGCTGGGCATCAAACGGCAGACGGCAAAAGAGATGGAGGCTCTGCTATGAGAAAATTTTTATCAAATCCCTCAATCCGAGAGATCCTGCGCATACTGATAGCCATCGGTGGTGCACTGCTTATTGGTTTTTTGATAACCTTGATAGTATCCAAGGACCCTATTGAAGCTTATAAAGCTTTTTTATTAGGACCATTAAGCAAATTTAATCGCTTTGGAGATTGGATTGAGGAATCAATTACTCTGATTCTTGTGGGGCTTGCAATCGCGATTCCATTCAAAGCGAACTTGTTCAGCCTGGGTGCAGAAGGGCAGTTATTATTAGGCGCGTTGGTCTCTGGCTCGATAGCACTTTTCGTGCCCCTCCCCGCCATTCTGAGAATTCCTTTAGCATTAATAGCTGCGATGGTTACCGGTTTCCTATGGGGATGGATTCCAGGTTATCTCAAAGCCCATCTAAAGGCGAACGAGATTGTATCCACATTGATGTTAAACGCCATCGCATTAAAGCTATACGATTATTTTTTGTTTTTTTATCTTGTGCCTCCAAAAGCGGGGTATAACGCATCCGCTTTCTTCCCCAAAGAGGGAGTTTTACCATCCCTTATCCCAAACTTGCCATTCTTATCGGATATCCATAAATTATTTTCAGATAAGACGAATATTACTATCATGGTGTACATCCTGATAGTGGCTGTAATTGTAGTGTATTACTTAATGTTCAGAACACCTTTTGGATATGAGCTGCGCATGATCGGTGCAAACATTAAATTTGCTAGCTATGGGGGTATTAACACGGAGAAGACGATCATACTGATTTTTGCCATCAGTGGCATTTTCGCAGGACTGGCGGGTGCACATCTTGCGATGGGTATACACACCAAAGTCATTATGAATATCTCTCTTGGCTTGGGCTTTGAAGGGATTGTAGTAGCTATATTAGCTCGCAATAACCCTTTGTTTATTCCTCTTACCGGGTTAGCCTATGGCTACCTGCGTGCCGGTGCGGATGTGATGGAACGAACTTCCGATATGTCGCGGGAAATGATTTTTGTGATCCAGGCGCTCATAATTCTATTCGTAACTGCAGAGCATTTCCTCCCGATGATACAGCGAAGAGTGGCAGAACGTAAAGAGAATAGCAAAGAAAATATAGAAACGACCCCTTCAAAAGGAGGTAAGCATGCTGGTTGAACTGGTTTTAAAAGGTATTTTTAGTGCATTGTTTGTCGCTAGTGTCCTAAGAATTAGCACTCCGCTTATCCTGCCCGCACTCGGAGGTTTAATTTCTGAATTAGCTGGCGCAATTAACATTGCGCTTGAAGGTATTATGTTAACCTCTGCATTCACTGGCGTAGTTGTATCTGCATACACTCATAATATTTGGTTGGGTG
>CAZGWD010000064.1:0-1489 GCA_964529415.1 uncultured Leptospirales bacterium
CCAACCCTGTCAAGCTAGCACGGCGATGTTGCGCCCGCACGCCACTCCATGCGTAAGATGAATCGTGGTCACGGTTTCGTCATTACAGGGAGGGATTGCAGCGATGGTCGAGAATGTCATCGAACGGTTTTCCAAGAAAGCTCCGGCGGCGATGCTGTTTCGCGGTTTGTTTGCGCGAGTGTTCTCCCAGGAACGCCTGAACGAGATATTCCGTGCGCACAAAGATCGCCAGTTGGAATCGGATCTGGTGTTTTCCTCCCTGATCGAGCTGTTAACCCCGGTTGTCAGTGGCGGCAAGCCGTGTGTGCATGCATCCTACCAGGAATTGGAGGAACAGCTCGGCGTATCCAAACAGGCCGTGTATGACAAATTGCAGGGTGTCGAGCCAACGGTCTCCGCCGCACTCGTCAACGTCCCCGTCAGAGAACTGGAAAAAGCCCTCCTCCAAGCCAAGGCCACCAAGACGGATCCTATCCCTGGATACCACACGTTTGTGATCGACGGCAAGCGGCTCGATGGAACCGAACATCGCCTGACAGAAACACGGCTGATGAAGAGCGCGCCATTGCCAGGAACGGTACTGGCGATGTTGGACACGCGTCTGGAGATTTTCGTGGCCGTCGCTTGCGATCCGGACGCCTATGCCTGTGAGCGCAAGGTTGTATTGCCACTGCTGGCGCAGCTGGAAAAAGGCGCGTTGTATCTAGCGGATCGGAATTTCTGTGACGGACCGTTGATCAGCCGTTTCTTACAGGGAGAGGCGTTCTTCATCGTACGTCATCACGGCCGCAGTCCGCGTTGGCGAAAAGTGGCGGGAAGTCCGCAGCGAAAGGTCGGTAAAGACAGTCGTGGTGGCACCGTCTACGAGCAAAAGATTGAAGTCTTCTTACCCGACGGCTCCTGGCAGCGTCTCCGACGCGTCACCGTCAAATTGGTGAATCCCACACGCGATGGGGACATGGAGTTGCACCTATTGACCAACCTTCCCGCGTCGGTCTCAGCGATCGTCGTCGCAGATGGATATGGCAGCCGTTGGACGATTGAGACGTGCCTGGGTCACTTGGCCCAATCACTTAACGCCGAGATCAATACCCTAGCATATCCCGGTGCCGCTCTGTTGTGCTTCTGCTTGGCGTTAGTCTTGTTCAACATCATCAGTACGTTGAAGTCACTACTCTTGAAGTACTCGACTGCCGCAGTCAAGCCGGAATTATCCTACTACTACTTGGCGTTGGAAATTGCCGAAGCACGTCTGGGCATGGAAATCACCATCGACGAATCATACTGGAGGGAGTGCGCAAGTTGGCCCCTTTCGAAATTCCTCTCTTGGGTACGATCGATTGCCAGCCGAGCCAACTTGCGACGATACCGCAAACACCGTCGCGGTCCCAAACGTCCACCGCCCAGGCGGACAAGTGGTAAACGACGCGCTCATGTAAGCACTCACAGGATCCTACAAGACCGATAACTGCTAGCTTGACAGGGTTGG
>CAZGWD010000065.1:0-1470 GCA_964529415.1 uncultured Leptospirales bacterium
GTAATAATGAGTCTTGCGCCGTAGGCGTCCGTCGAACATTGGCTTAACCTTTAAAGCCTGGCCCGAGCGGCGTTGCGTAGCAACGATGCGAGGGATTGGCGTGGTTTTTGCGTGATCTTCTCGCAAAAACCATGACAAAAGGCTTTATAAGGTTGAAGCTTTTGTTGGATGTCTTTATTTCGACATTTTCGCTAATACTATCGAATATTTACTATCTAATTTTTTCTCAATATAATCTTCAATTTGCTTTTTACTAATTTGACTTGAACCAATCCATCCATCTTTGAATAAATTTATAAACAATGAATTATCCATATATTGACTTAAATTATTATAAGTTAATACTTCTCCACCTTTTACCCCTATAAGTTCTTTTTTACTTCTTAGATATTGAAAATTCTCTAAAGGAAGAATTATTCCTTTAATTAATTGTACATCTCCCATAATAATCTTTTCTTGTTTTGAAGGACAAAATTTAAAATAAAATGGATCAGAATTCAATCTAGTATGTAATTCTAAATTTAAATCCTTCTTTAGAGAATACATTCTATCAATTTCTTCATCAAGTTGTTTGTCCATTCTATACGCAAATTCATCAGAATCTTCTACCATCCGCTTATATTGAATAAATAGATAAGAATCAAATTGAGAATTATAAAGTATCAGATCAACTCCAATAATCTTTTCCAATGTTGTTCTGTTTGCATAGAACACTGAAACTGATTTTCCATTGTCAAAATTTTGAAATTCTTTTCCAATGAATTTATTATCTGACCACACAGTTTCTGACATGAAAGCTGAGTAGTCATGTGTAATCATTTGATCTTCAATTAAATTATTTGAGTATATATTTTCGATTAATGAGCTTCCTTTTTTTACTACTTTGCACTTAAAAGAAATATCAGAAATACCAATTAATTTTAAAGGAAGTGTTAAGGCATCAAATTCATTCTTCGCATCAGGATAACCATTAATATGTATTTCTTTGAAATATATATTAGTTTTAAAATGATCGACTAAATCTTGATTTTTATCAAATATAAATTTTCTAACATTTTCTCCAAAGGCAGGTGTCAAAAGAGTAATTGTTGTGTATTGATATAAATATTCAATTCTACTTTTAAATTTTGTGAAAGCAGCTATTAAATCATCTTTTGTAATAATTTCTGTTAAGCATACATGCTTAAATATTTTAATAATATTTTTTCTTGTAGCAATCCTTCTGCCAATTTTATAATTAGCAATTATTTCTATTATATCTTCTTCGTTGATAAATATAATCAATCCTTCTTTAGTTGAACCTATATCAGATAAAACTACATCTGTAGCCTTTTTATATCGTTCAAGAGAACTAATAATATTAGAGTAATTGTCATGAATTGTATTAATAATTAGCATTTTTGTTTTCCTACTCCGCGCGAAGCGTCCATCCAACATTGGCTTAACCTGCGAGCCGCCAAGCGCTACTGC
>CAZGWD010000066.1:0-1457 GCA_964529415.1 uncultured Leptospirales bacterium
CGTTCGAGCGAGCGAGGCCTCGACATGCGAGCCTGTCCGCAACGACGTCGCAAGTCCTAGCGAGTAGAGCCCGAGGATGAGCCATTTCGAGGGATCGAAGTGATACCAACGAGGACCGTTTCGGTAATCGGTCGGATACATGTGATGGTAGTTATGGTACCCCTCGCCAAATGTCACGAGGGACACCAGCCAGCTATCCCGGCTGGAGTCTGACGTTCCGTGTGGCTGCTGTCCCCACAGATGGCAGACGGAGTTGATGCAAAACGTCGAATTGAGCACCGCGAATGTGCGTCCCACACCGGCGAGGAGAAAGCAACCCACTCCACCCATTATGCCGCGGTGGAGAAAGCCGATAAGAAAGGTGCCGGCCAGGCCGGTGAGGACCAGGAGGGGGTAGTACTTGTGTTGCCAGATCGCGACGGGATCGTTCGCGACGCGCGTCGCATATTTTGGATCGGCGTACTGATCGGGGGTAAAAAGCCATCCGCAGTGGCTATGCCAGAATCCCCGTTGCGCATTGTACGGATCTTTCTCCTCGTCACAGTGCGCGTGATGACGCAGATGATCGGACGCCCATTTGATGGCGGAGTTTTGCAGTGCCCAGGCGCCCCCGATCAAGAGTGCGCCTTTGACCCATTTCGGGCAGTCAAAGCTCCGATGGGCCATCAGCCGATGGTAGCCGACCGTGATACCCAGCCCGCTGAGGACATAGAGCAGTCCAAACAGCGACCAGTCTAGCCAGGTGTAGCGGTAGAGATATCCATAGAGAGGGACTCCAATCACGGCACTCATGGCAATGGCGCAAAAGAGTATGACAGTCCAGATCGCGTGGCGCCGCTGGCTGATCGGGATCGGTACACCTGTGGAGGTGATGGCGAACGTTGGTGATCGTGGAGTCATGCGTTGTTGTGCCGTTTGGCTCATAGGGCCTCTTATCCAGGGTATTCGTATTGTGGCCTCAGGCCGCCAGCATGCGCTGCATTTCGATTCGATCAAGATCTGCACCGTCATTACTGTCTGCCGATCGTGCTATCAGACAGGGTCGAGTGTGGTACGGACTGGTGCTGTTCGGCGGCCTCCCTGAAGAGACCTGTGTGCGGAGCAGGGCGGAAACTAGAGCATCGATCGCGCAGAATCTAGAGGGAGGGCACGAAGGCGCGAGGGATAGAGTAGTGACCGGACTTCATCGTGGGCTACCATAGCACAGTCTCGCTAGGATAGCGAACGCGTCAGTCTGTCATGACATGATAATAGCCCAATGCCTTGAAAGTAGAGGTCAATTTCCCCACTCGGCATTATCGAACCATTCTTTTTCAAGAGAGCTTTTTCAAGAGAGTTGACGCCCGAAGGGGCTTGCTGTACGATGAGTTTTACATCGTTGTCGCAGTAGTCCGGCGGCACGGCTGTATACACCATAACGGACTTCGCGATCGCATCGCGACCAGGTCCTGTCGGAG
>CAZGWD010000067.1:0-1435 GCA_964529415.1 uncultured Leptospirales bacterium
CATCTCCACCACCATCCGACGCTCGAGCGAACGGTCTTTCAGGAACTGGCGGCGCACCGAGCGTTTCAGGATTGGATACTTGAGAGGTTGCGTGGGCAGCAGGAACCACATTGAGCCAAGAACGTCTCATGGCGAGGAGGACGTGAGCGCGTCATCGTCCGAGCACTCGCCTGGTGTTCTAGTCCGTCTCCTCACTACGATTTTTGTCGTGGCGGTCCTGGTCAATTATCCCTGGGAGCGCCTGCAGTCGCCGCTCTACGTTTATCCCGACGGAGCCAGTATTCCCTGGTGGCACTGTCTGGCTGCGAGTCTAGCGGACGGCCTGTTCGTGTTGGTGATCTTCGGCCTTGGCTGGATTGCCCTAGGTCGCCGAACATGGTTCGAACAGCCGGGAATCGAAGGCTACCTGGTGATGCTGGCTTCAGGTGTCGCGATCAGCGTCGGTGTCGAGGGGACAACCGTTCATGAGCTGCGCTGGTGGACATATAGTGCACACATGCCGCTCGTGCCCCTCGTCAACATCGGCCTTGCCCCTATGACCCAGATGCTGGTGCTTCCACCGCTGATCTTTCGCCTTGTCACGACGTTGTCTCGATATGTCGATGGCACCAGACGCGAGAGCATGCGGACATGAGAGAAGAGCGTCATGCAGGCCCATCGTGATGGAAACTTTCGTAACTGCATCTCTTCTATTCACTCCTCGGAAAATGAGGGAGCCGCGAGTTCAAACGCGACAATACGATCATTGATGTCAATGGTGGAGAGTCGGAGATGAAGAGTTAAGGATGATGCCAAGCCCATGCCCGATGGAATGATGAAGAACTACTGGATTGGATACGCGTAGAAAGGGGGGGGGATCGAAATGAAGCAGCACCTTGTGAAGGGGAAGCGCAACGAAAACGCCGGCACCATGCGGAAGGATAACCCCCAAGACGGTGAGCTACAGGAGCGCATTGCCAAGCGGGCCTATGAGCTCTATCTCGAGCGAGGGTGCCGGGAGGGGTGCGCCGTGGAGGACTGGGTCGACGCGGAGCGAGAGATTCTTACGTTACCAGGAAGGTAGAAGCGAATGTTCTCCTAGTCGCCAGGTTCAACCTCGTCGCGACTCTGTCTGTAAATGACGCAGAGAAAAGGTGCATCACCGATGAACGCTGTGAAAGATCCGGTCTGTGGCATGATGATTCCGATTGGCGAAGGACTCTCTGTCGTCTATGACGGACAGGAATTCCGGTTCTGTTCTGATCTCTGCAAACGAACCTTCCAGACAACACCGGAACGGTACGCGGCTAGAGCGCCGGGATTCGTCCCTGGTGCCACGGACGGGACCAGGCGCGTTGCCTATTTTTCAATGGAGGTCGCAGTGGATGGGGCCATGCCCACCTACAGTGGCGGTCTGGGCGTCCTGGCCGGTGATACGTTGCGCTCCTGTGCCGAT
>CAZGWD010000068.1:0-1424 GCA_964529415.1 uncultured Leptospirales bacterium
TCCGGCGCGCCCTTGAGGCAACGCTTTTCTTGACGCGTGGCATAACGAACTCCTAATCTCAGAGATAAGGCAGCAGGCGCCTGAGGCTTTTGGTCTCGGCCCCGGACAGGTAGGCCGCCTGCCGCAGCTGCCGCTTGCGCTTGGCGGTCTTACTGGTCAGAATGTGGCTGTGGTAGGGCTGCTTATGCTTCAGGCGGCCCTTGCCCGTGGCCTTGAAGCGTTTGGCTGCGCCCCGATGGGTTTTTATCTTGGGCATGGTTAACCTCACATGGTGCTAACACTGCCGGCCGCCAGACAGGCGGCCGGGTAGATTATCCGGTTCCTGGAGCTTATATTCCGCTAACAGGCAAACTTACATTTTATACTCTATTCGTCACATTTTAACAATGTGTTTGCAAAAAATCCTTTCCTATCCCACCCGGGGGGTGGTTCCGCGGTTACACCGGAAATAGCTCAGGACTACTTGGGGGTAACGATCATGGAGAGGTTCCGGCCTTCCAGCTTGGGATTCGTCTCCACAGTTCCCACATCCGCCAGGGCCTCGACCATCTGGGACAGAAGGCGAAACCCGCGGTCCGTGTGGGCGATCTCCCGGCCCCGAAAAATCACCGAGATCTTGACCTTGTCGCCCTCTCCTAAAAAGCGCCGGGTATTCTTCAATTTGAAGTTCATGTCGTGCTCTTCGATCTTGGGCCGGACCTTGATCTCCTTTACCTGGATCGTGGTCGCCTTACGCCGGGCTTCTTGCAGTTTCTTGCTCTGCTCATACTTGAACTTGCCGTAATCCATGATGCGGCACACCGGCGGGGCGGCCTGGGGCGCAACCTCCACCAGGTCCAGGTGCGCCTCGGTTGCCAGTGCTAACGCCTCTTTGATGGGCATAACGCCGACCTGTTGCCCGTCGGCGCTGATAAGCCGCACCTCCGGCACCCTGATCTGCTCGTTAATTCTAACTCTTTGCTGCTTCTGGATGGCCGTCACCTCCTGAAATTATGCAGAGTGGGCGGGGGAGGGAGTCCGGGACTCCTCCTTAAGGCGCTGGATAAACGCCTCCAGGGAGACGCCCTTCAACTCCGTGCCGTCCCGCAAGCGGGGCGCCAGGGTGCGGTCAGCCGCCTCCCGGTCCCCCATGATAACCATATATGGTATTTTCTGTCCCTGGGCTTCTCTGATCTTGTAGCGCAAGGTTTCCTGCCGGGTATCCACTTCGACCCGCAAGTCCGCATCCAACAGCAAACCTGCCACCTCCTGGGCGTAGGCATGGACCCGGTCGGTGATGGGCAAAAGGATGGCCTGCACCGGCGCCAGCCAGACCGGGAAGGCCCCGGCGAAGTGCTCTATCAGGACTCCCATGAAGCGCTCCAGGGAGCCCAGGATCACCCGGTGCAGCATCACCGGGCGGTGGCGTTCCCCATCCGGGCCGA
>CAZGWD010000069.1:0-1416 GCA_964529415.1 uncultured Leptospirales bacterium
ACCAAGTTCTGTTTCCAATGCAATAAACTTAAGTTTCAACTTGCTGATAATCCTGTTTTTTTAACCGAAAACCGATAACCGAAAACCGAAAACGGTATTAAACCTCCCGCCCCCTTACCACTCCAATAACGCCGCGCCCCAGGTAGCTCCCGCGCCGAAGCTGATGAGCAGCACCTTGTCCCCTTGCTTGATGCGGCCTTCTTGCAGGGCCTCGTGCAGGGCCAGGGGCACCGACGCCGCGGAGGTGTTGCCGTAGCGGTCCACGTTGACGAAGACCTTTTCCATGGGCACCTTGGCGAACCGGGCCCCCGCGTCCAGGATGCGCCAGTTGGCCTGGTGGATGATGAGGTAATCCAGGTCTTCCCGGCTGATCTGGGCCAGATCCAGGATGCGGCGGATGGATTCCTTCACCGCGCCCACCGCAAACTTGAAGATGTCCGGGCCGTCCATAGTGAGAAAATGGCGTTCCGTGGTGGTTTGAAGCGGCAGAAAGGGGCTGACTTCCCCGTTGAATTCGGTTTTTAAAAAAAGTTTAAAGTTCAGGCTGGAGGCGATGAAGGAGGACCGGATGCGGCCCTGTTCCGACGGCCCCACCACCACCGCGCCGGCTCCGTCCCCGAAGAGCACGCAGGTGCCCCGGTCCGTCCAATCGGTGAACCGGGAGTTGCTGTCGCTGCCGATGACCAGGGCGTACGCGCCCTCGGGCTTCACCAGCCGTTCCGCCACATACAGGGCGTAATTGAAGCCGGTGCACCCGGCCAGGAGGTCGAACGCGCCCAGACGCCCGTTCAGCCCCAGGGCGTCCTGCACCTGGATGGCCCCCGCGGGAAAGAAGTGCGTCGGGCTGTTGGTAGCCAGGATGATGTAACTAAGTTGCTCCGGAGCAATGCCTGAGTTCGCCAGGGCCTGGCGGCCGGCCTCCACCGCCATGGTAACGTTATCCTCCTCCGGGGCCACGATGCGCCGCTCCCGGATACCGGTGCGGTCCATGATCCACTCATCCGAAGTGGCCACCAACTTTTCCAGTTCCTTGTTGGTCAATACCCGCTCCGGCACGTACGCCCCGGTCCCTAAGATCCCGATATGCTTGCTGGACAAGGCTGCCCCCTTATACAGTTTTCGGTTTTCTGTGGAAAAAATCTGGAGTCTCAGTAACACAGACTTCAAATTGATAACCTTGAAGAGGAAAACCGGCCTTATTTCACAAAGGTATTAGCAAAAATATACCCCAGAGCGGGCCAAAAGGCAAATGAATTGGCAAGGGGTCAGGGGCCGGGGATTACGGGCAATACTGTTTAATTAAGGGGACTGGGTTGCCTGACAACCTCTGCTTAGAAAAGTTCAAAGTTCAAGGTTCAAGGTTCAAGTTCGTGGGGCGGGCCTCCGTGCCCGCCTGAGTAGGGTGCGCACTGCGCA
>CAZGWD010000070.1:0-1410 GCA_964529415.1 uncultured Leptospirales bacterium
TACATCAGCAGCGTCGGCACCTTCCAATGTGCGGCCCGGGCCAGGGTTTGTGGGCCGGCGTCCGCGATGAAGCGGGCCAGCCGTGCCGAGATGCGGTCGTGCACCATGGGGTCGGCCTTGTAAGCGGCCACCACGGCAGGATCGTGCGAAATGAACTGGGGCTTGACGCCGTTGCCCACGCGCAGGTTGGGCGACAGCTTGGGCAACAGCGACACCAGGAATTTCTGGAATGCGTTCATGCCGGCGTCCAGCGCGGGAGAGGACATGATGAGCGCATCCACTGGACGCAGCCCCAGCGACACAAACCGCCCCACCACCAACCCGCCCATGCTGTGGCCCAGCAGGATCAGCGGTGTGCCCTTGCTCATGCGGGCGCGGGTGCTGTCGATGATGTCGGCCAGGTCGTCCAGCAGGCGGGTGTCGGTGGGCAAGCTGCCGCGCGCACCACCCGACTCCCCGTGGCCGCACTGGTCGTAGCCGCGAACCGCAAAGCCCCAGGCGTTGAGGTGTTCGGCCACGCGCTCATAGCGGCCGGCGTGTTCGCCCAGGCCATGGACCACGATGACGACGCCGCGCAACGGCACGTCAGGCTCCAATGGCCAGTCCTGGATGACGACACGGTCGCCATCGCTGGCGACAAAGGTGGAGAGCCGTGATTCGGTGTTCATGAAGCGTGTGACAGCAAGGGATATCAGGGAAACTGAGCAATCACATGCGCCACTGCTGCAGTCAGTTTTTTGGCGTAGGCGATGTGCAGAAACTCATTGGGTCCGTGGGCGTTGCTCTTGGGGCCGAGCACGCCGCAGACCATCATCTGCGCGGCCGGAAATCCCTCGGACAGCATGTTCATCAGCGGAATCGTGCCGCCCTGGCCGACATAGCCGCAGGGCGCGCCAAAGTGGGTCTGCGAGGCATCGTTCAACGCCTGCTCGAACCACGGTGCGGTGCCGGGTGCGTTCCAGCCGGTGGCGCTGGAAAGGCCCTCGAACGTGACCTTGGCCTGGTAGGGGGCGTTGTCCTCCAGCAGGGCCTTTAGTTCCTGCACGGCGGTGGCGGCCGGCACCAGCGGCGGCAGACGCAGTGAGAGTTTGAAGGCGGTGTAGGGTCGCAGCACGTTGCCAGCGTTCTTCAGGTCGGGGAATCCATCGGCCCCGGTCACGCTCAGCGTGGGCAGCCACGTGCGGTTGAGCAATGCTTGCAGCGGGTCGGTGGTGGTGGGCAGCGCAAAGGTGGTGGAGCCGCCGCAGTCGTAATGCGCCCAGGGAAAGCGCTTGTAGATCTCGTCGCCCAGGATCGCAGCCGTGGCCTTGGCCTGGTTCAGGCGGTCTGCCGGCACCTCGCAGTGGAAGCTGGCCGGCAGCAGGCGGCCGGTGGCGCTGTCTTCCAGCCGGTCCAGCACCTGGCGCATGA
>CAZGWD010000071.1:0-1406 GCA_964529415.1 uncultured Leptospirales bacterium
GAGAAACTCTTTAACCGAGGGGAAAGTGGCGGTGACCATTTCCCGGGCCAGCCGGACCTGACTGAATCCAGCCCGATGCAGGCGGTCGGACCAGGTCTGGCGGCCGCCAAACCCCTGGGCGGGAATCGGTGGGGTTGCGGGTAATTTCAGGCTCCGGGCGGCCCGGTTCAGGGCCTCGGCCAGCTCCTGAAAGGTTTGGGGTCCCAGGGTGGAGAAAGCCAGGACGCCCCCGGGAGCCAGACCCAGGTAGTAGGCGGCCAGCGTCTCCCCGGGGCGAGTGAACCACTGGAAGGTGGCGTTGGCGATGATCAGGTCATACGAGCCCCGGAGCGGGGTCTCCCCGTCCGCCACCAGCCACGCAACCCCCGCCTCTGGCCCCAGGCGCCGCCGGGCCGCCGCCACCAAAGCGGCATCCAGGTCGAGAGCGACCAGCCGGGCCTCCCCGTTGGCCTGCCGCAGGAGGCCGGTGAGATAGCCGGTACCGCAGCCGATCTCCAGGATGCACCGGGCCTCGGCCAGCGAGCTCCCCACCGCCGCCACCAGCCTATGGGCCATGAGGCGCTGCATGCCGGCATGGCGATCATAGGACTGGGCTCGCCGGGCGAAATTGCGTCTGATGCCTTGTTTGACTTCCATAACGTCCTGCATGCAGGATACAGGCGCCGACTCGAACTGGGTTTTTATCTCGCCGGGCTCAAGCATTTCTCTAATATCCCGTTAAAGGCCGCCGCCTGGGTCAAAAAGGGGAGATGCCCGGCCCCGGGCAAAAGATTTAACCTGGCGCCGGCAAGCTGTTCCTTCAGGAACCGCCCCTGGGCCGGGGGCACGATCCGGTCTTCCTGCCCCTGGATGACGACTGCCCCGGCAGGGAGGCGGGGGAGCAGGGGCCTGAGGTCACGGTTAAGCAAATAATCGAGGCCTGCCGCCAGGGTCCCGGCGGCCGCCGGGGCCGCAAACGCCTCCCGGGCCTGGGAGACCAACGCCGCCTCCCCCGGGGCCAGGCATTGTTCGGCAAACTCCGCCAGCACCTGCGGCGGGTTTTCCGCAAGGGCCCGGCGCATGGCCCGGATCACGGCGGGTGGCTGTCCCCAGGGATAATCCGGGCGTCGGGTAAAGACCGGGGCCACCCCTACCAGGACCACCCCCCCCGGGGGCGGGCCCGGGAGGCCGCTCAAAGCCTCCAGGAGCAGCATGCCCCCCAGGGACCAGCCAACCAACCAGCATTCCCGGAGCGTCATTTCTCGTAATTTTCGTAAGCTTTGTAAGAAGTCTGAAAACCAGCCTGCCTCCCAGACCGGGACCGTGGGCGTCAAAACCGTCACCCGGTCGCCGAAGGCCGCTACCTGCCGTTCCCAAACCCGGCCGGAGGCGCCCCAGCCGTGGAAAAAGACCAGGGTGGTCATGAC
>CAZGWD010000072.1:0-1400 GCA_964529415.1 uncultured Leptospirales bacterium
CTGGCTCGGCACATTGCGGCAGAGCCGCAACGTCGTTTACACCAGGGACGTTAGACGCCATTTCCCCTTTCCTTTTTGATTAAAAGGATTGACTTTTTCTAACAATATAGAACTCCTTTTCATTGAATGAAAAAAAATATGTTTTAACTTTTTTCCGGTGAACCAAGTTGATTTATGCTCATGGCTGGCGGTAGGCTGTTATAGCTTTTAAAAATTTATGAAGTTTCCTAACTATACAGCAATTATTCTATAACTTTCACAAAGGTATTAGTATCATAAATTTTTTTAAATTCATTTTTCAATAAAAATCTTGAATTTCAAATGAAACATTTATTACTTTAATCAAAGTTTTTTAAAAAATACTATTTTAAAAATTTCTGTGTTTAAATTATAAAACGGGGAAACAGCGTCTAACATGGTGTAAACGCTGCGTTCGGCTTTCAGCCTCTCTTGGCACTCGCCATGAAAGGACTGGCTCGGCACATTCCGGCAGAGCCGGAACGTCGCTTACACCAGGGACGTTAGACGCCATTTCCCCTTTCCTTTTTGATTAAAAGGATTGACTTTTTCTAACAATATAGAACTCCTTTTCATTGAATGAAAAAAAATATGTTTTAACTTTTTTCCGGTGAACCAAGTTGATTTATGCTCATGGCTGGCGGTAGGCTGTTATAGCTTTTAAAAATTTATGAAGTTTCCTAACTATACAGCAATTATTCTATAACTTTCACAAAGGTATTAGTATCATAAATTTTTTTAAATTCATTTTTCAATAAAAATCTTGAATTTCAAATGAAACATTTATTACTTTAATCAAAGTTTTTTAAAAAATACTATTTTAAAAATTTCTGTGTTTAAATTATAAAACGGGGAAACAGCGTCTAACATGGTGTAAACGCTGCGTTCGGCTTTCAGCCTCTCTTGGCACTCGCCATGAAAGGACTGGCTCGGCACATTCCGGCAGAGCCGGAACGTCGCTTACACCAGGGACGTTAGACGCAATTGGCTGGTTCGCTGTTCGGCTAAAACATTTTGAAACTTATTGCTGTTAAATTTAAAAATAAATTTTAAGAACTTTTAAAATTTTCATTTGTATAAATTATTGAGATTGGAAATGTGAAGTGTGGATTGATAGCCTCACTTATGTTCGGAGTACTCAAGTAAAAAGGTATAAAAGGAAAAAACGCCTCACAGGACCGCTCACAAAGTACAGCCAACTGCGTCTAACATGGTGTAAACGCTGCGCTCGCAAAGGACTCGCTTGGCTTCGCCATGAAAGGCCTGGCTCAGCACATTGGCCTGCGGCCAACGTCACTTACACCAGGCACGTTATATGAAATGACGCACTGTATGCCGGAGACATCGGTAACACATTTGTAGTGACACATCGGTAACACTTT
>CAZGWD010000073.1:0-1362 GCA_964529415.1 uncultured Leptospirales bacterium
GGCCTTGACCTGAGCGGTGGTGAGGGCGGCGACCTGTTCGGTGGTGAGGGCCTTGACCTGGGCGGTGGTGAGGACGGCGATGTCGGCGGTTTCGAGGGCCTGCAGTTGGTCGGTGTTGAGAAGCTGGAGTTTGGCCGTGGTCAGGGTGGCGACATCGGCGGTGGTCAGCGCCTGGATCTGGGCGGTGGTGAGGGCGGCGATGTCGTTGGTGTTGAGGACGACGAACTGGGCGGTGGTCAGGGCCGCGATGTTGGCGGTGGTGAGGACCTGGACCTGCTCGGTGGTGAGGGCGGCGATGTCGGCGGTGTTGAGTGCCTGGACCTGAGCGGTCGAGAGGATGGCGATGTCGGCGGTCTCGATGGCCGCGACCTGCTCGGTGGTGAGGGCGGCGATGTCGGCGGTGTTGAAGGCGCCGATCTGCCGGGTGGTGAGGGCGACGACCTGTTCGGTAGTGAGGACCCGGACCTGAGCGGTGGAGAGAGCGGCGATATCGTCGGTAGCGAAGATAGCGAGCTGCTGGGTGGAGAGGGTGGCGACGGCGGCGGTGCTCAGGGCGCGGATCTGCGCCGAGGTGAGGACGTTGATGTCGGCCGTGTTGAGGACCTGGACCTGCTCGGTGGTGAGAGCGGCGATGTCGGCGGTGTTGAAGGCGGCCAGTTGCACGGTCGTCAGCATGGCGACGTGCTCGGTGGTGAAGGCCTGAACCTGAGCGGTGGTGAGGGCGGCGACGTTGGCGGTGTTGAGGAGCGCGACGTCGGAGGTGGTGAGGGCGGCAATGCCCTCGGTGGCGATGGCGCGGACCTGCGAGGTACCGAGGGCCAGGAACTGGTCGGTGGTGAGGGTCTGCACCTGGGCGCTGGTCAGAGCGCCGATTTCGGCGGTGGAGAGGGCGACGGCCTGGGCGGTGGTGAGCGCCAGAACCTGATCGGTGGTCAGCACGGCGATGTCGGCGGTCTCCATCGCCCGGATCTGGGCGGTGGTGAGGACGACGACGTCGGCGGTCTCGATGGCGACGACCTGAGCGGTGGTGAGAGCGGCGATGTCGGCGGTGGTGAGGGCCTGGACCTGCTGGGTCAGCAGGGCGACGACGTCCTCGGTCTCCATGACGGCGATCTGGGCCGTGGTGAGGGCGGCGACGTTGGCGGTGGTGAGGGCCTGGACCTGGACGGTGGTGAGGGCGGCGATGTCGGCGGTTTCGAGGGCGCGGACCTGAGCGGTGGCGAGGATGGCGACGTCGGCGGTATCGAGGACGGCGATCTGGTCGGTCGTCATGGCGACGATGTCGGCCGTGGTGAGGGCGCGCACCTGCTGGGTGGTGAGGGCCTGAACCTGCTCGGTGGTCAAGGCCAGCGCCTGGGCGGT
>CAZGWD010000074.1:0-1344 GCA_964529415.1 uncultured Leptospirales bacterium
CGGCTCTTCCGGGTTTCGTGTGGGTCCCGCGGTGAGGTTTCGGTCGCAGTGTGGCCGGAGAATGGGTGCGGTAGGCATAGGTCCATGCAAGACCGGACGCTGTATGCCCTACTATTGGGGATCGAAGCTCCTTGGGCCGTGACGGACGTGACGCTGCGCCTGGCGGAGGAGCACGCCGTGGTCGTGCGGGTGGCGATGGATTCCTCAGGCGCCCTGCCGTGTCCGCGGTGTCAGGCGCCGTGCCCCCGCTACGACTGCCGTGAGCGGCGCTGGCGTCACCTCGACACCATGCAGTACCACACCGTGCTGGTCGCCGAGGTGCCGCGCGTACGCTGCGGCGCGCATGGGGTCGTGCAGATCGCGGTGCCATGGGCCGACCCCGGCGCCCGGTTCACGGCGCTCTTTGAAGCGCTTGTCATTGATTGGTTGCGGGAGGCGAGCTTCACCGCGGTGGCGCGCCGCTTGTCGCTGAGCTGGGAGAAGGTCGCGGGCATCCAGGCGCGTGCCGTGCGCCGCGGGTTGGCGCGACGGACGAAGCAGACCCCGCGTCGCATCGGCGTCGACGAGACGTCCTTTCGCAAACGCTACGAGTACCTCACGCTGGTCAATGATCTCGATCGCGACCGCGTGCTGTGGGTCGGTGATGACCGCAAGAAGGCCACCTTGAGCGCCTTCTACACCGAGCTCGGCGCACCGGGCTGCGCGCGACTGGAGTCGGTGGCGATGGACATGTGGATTCCGTACATCTGGGCGACGCGCGAGCACGTGCCGGACGCCGACCGCCGCATTGTGTTCGACAAGTTCCACGTGGCGCAGCACCTGGGCCGTGCCGTCGATGAAGTGCGGCGCGCCGAGAACCGGGAGCTCGTGGCGCAGGGAGATCATCGCCTCAAGAACACGAAGTACGCGTGGTTGACGAACCGCACCAACATGAGCGCGAAGCGGTGGCGGGACTTCGCCCCGCTGCGCGCCAGCCGACTCCGCGTCGCCCGCGCGTGGGCCATTAAGGAGGCGGCGATGCTGCTGTGGAACTACACGCGGCGCGGATGGGCCGAGCGCGCGTGGGCGCAGTGGTACACCTGGGCGATCCGGTCCCGCCTCCCCCCCATCAAACGGGTCGCGACGATGATCCGCGAGTGCTGGGCGGGCGTGATGAACGCCGCGTCCCGCAACGTGACCAACGCGAGAAGTGAAGGCATGAACGCCAAGATCCAGTGGATCAAACGCATGGCGTGCGGGTATCGCAGTCGACCACGCTTCCACAACGCGATCTACTTTCACCTCGGCGGCCTCGACCTCTATCCGATCAGCCTCAAATCAACCCACACGGAAGCCTGAAGCGCC
>CAZGWD010000075.1:0-1291 GCA_964529415.1 uncultured Leptospirales bacterium
GCCGCAAGTGGAGGCCAGCCATGGAGAAGATTGGCATCGATGTGCACAAGGTCGCAAGTCAGCTCTGCATCCGCACGGACGACGGCCCGTTCGTCGAGCAGCGGATCCCCACGACCCGCGAGGCGTTCGCGAAGTATCTGGGCAGGCGCGCCCGCGCCCGGATCCTGCTCGAGGCGTCGACGGAGAGTGAGTGGGTCGCGCGGTGTCTCGAAACACTCGGGCACGAGGTGATCGTGGCCGACCCGAACTTCGCGCCGATGTATGCGACGCGCAGTCGCACGATCAAAACGGATCGGCGCGATGCCCGGGCGCTCTGTGAGGCATGTGAGCTGGGCGCGTATCGCGCAGCGCACCGCAGCTCCGAGGCCGCCCGTGGTCGGCGTGCCCAGGTGGCGGTGCGCGCGGTGCTGGTCAGCAGCCGCACCAAGTACATTTCTCTGGCGCGAGCGTTGGCGCGGCAAGAGGGATGTCGCATCGGCAGCGGGAGCGCGGGCACTTTCGTGGCGCGCGTGCAGGCGCAGGACCTGCCCGCCGATGTGCGGGCCCGCCTCGCGCCGTTGCTGACGGCGATCGCGGGGGTGACGAAGCAGCTCGTCGCGTTGGACAAGGCGCTGGCGCAGATCGTACGCGCGGACGCGGTCGCGCAACGGTTGTGCACGGTGCCGGGTATCGGGCCGGTCACCGCGATCACGTTCGAGGCCGTCGTGGATACCGTTGCGCGCTTCGGCAACGCCAAGGAAGTGCGCGCCTACGTGGGGCTCGTGCCGCGCGAGTGGAGCTCGGGGGAGCAGCGCCTCCGCGGCCGCATCACCAAAGCGGGACATGCGCGACTGCGGACGCTGCTCGTCGAGGCCGCGTGGAGCATCCTGCGCTATGAGCATGCGGAAACGCAGACGCTCCGTGCCTGGGCGCTGCGCATCGCGGCCCGCCGCGGCAAACGCATCGCCGCCGTGGCGCTGGCGCGCAAGCTCGCCGGAGTCTTGTACGCGATGTGGCGGGACGGCAGCGACTTCGGACAGCCCGCGTGTCGCCGCCCGGCTGTCGCGGCATAGCCGAGCACGACGCACACGAGATCGTTTTTCGACGTGCCGGGTCGTGATGGAGCAATGCTGCGGTGGATGAGCGCGGAGAAATGCCTGGCCTCTGCGGAGAGCCGATTGATAGATGGCGCCCTCCACCCACCGAACCCCACCGTGCGCCGCGGTCCAACGAACCGCCTCGTCGAGCGCGAACAGAAGGATGATGACCATCTCGCCCCAGACCCCAACGCATGAGGAGACCAGCCAAGACC
>CAZGWD010000076.1:0-1280 GCA_964529415.1 uncultured Leptospirales bacterium
TGTCCACATTGCTCGACTACCTGAATCTTCTCGACAGTGACGCTACGGCGCGTGAGGCGCATCAGCAAGACCCCCAGGCGTCCATGACCCAGTTTGGCTTGAGTGCGCAGGAGCAGCAGACATTGATGTCGGGAGACAAGGCGGCCATAGCCAGCCTGGCAGGCATCGATCCAAGCGAGCTTCCCAAGGTCAACGTCACCAATATTGACGAGACTTACTAGGTTTTCAAGAACGGACGCATCGCGACGTGACAGTACGCCGCTACATCGCCAGGACACTGGCGGGCTTGGCAATTGGATGCCTGTTTTGCTTTGGCGCAATCGCTCAGGAGAAAGGCGCGTTTGACGCCTTATTCGCCGAGCTCGCCAGAACGTATGGTTCATCACAAAACGACAAAGACGCCATCCTCGAAAAACTCAAGGCGCTGGAGCCAACGTTCACACCGGATCAGAACGAAAGGTACCAGTTGGCCTACGCACACTCCCTAGGCGACCGGGGCAGACACGAGGAGCGCGTTGCTTTGGTGGTGTCGTTTATCGGTCAGGTGAAATCACCAGTGCGGCGGGTACGATTCCTCTACGAACTGATAGACGGGTACACCGCGTTGGGTCGATACGAGAGCGCGCTGCAGTCGATGAACGAGTCGATTCTCTTACTGCCGGCCCTTGAAAAGACCTCACAAAAAATTGTTGCCTTGCAGGGCGCGGTGAACCTGCTGGGTGCACTACAAGCCTATAACGAGGCACTGGACTTGGCGGAGCGCATCTACGCACTGCGCGGAGACAACGCTGGTTCCTATGCAGCTTGCGTAGGTCTGGCCAACAAGGTTGAATTGAATTTCATGCGCGGCAACGGCGCGCTTGCCCGCGCGTCTGTTCCCGATGCCATCACAGCCTGCGACGCCAACAAGAATCAGCTGTTTGCATTGATCGTGAAGACACTTGCAGCGATCGATCTGATCGACTCAGAGAAAAGCGCAAACGGCATCGCTGTGGGACTGCCACTGCTTCAGGAGTTCTCCATCCTCAGCAAGGATTCCGATTACGTCCCCCAGCTCCAGGAGGCCATTGCCCGCGCCTATCTCAAGACTGGCAATACAGAACGCGCAGAGCACTTTGGCGCGCTGGCATACCAAAGGGCGCAGGCGGGGCGTGTTCTCCTACTGCAGGAAAAAACCAGCGAGACCATGGCCGCCATCAAGCGTGCCCAAGGCCAACTGGGCGCTGCCATCGGCTATTACGACATCAACCTTGCACTCAAAAAGAAGGTACTGGATGACC
>CAZGWD010000077.1:0-1268 GCA_964529415.1 uncultured Leptospirales bacterium
CGGTGACGCCTCCGCCGTCTCCCGTCGCCCCGGCGCCGCCCGGGGCATCGCCCGCCGCACCTCCGCTGCCGGCGGTTTCCGAACCCGCTTCGAGCCGGCCGACGGCGAAGGCGGGCTCACCCCGTGTCCGCCGCCCGGGCACGCCGGCGCCGCATCACGTTTCGGCGTCCTCCGTCCCGGCGGCGGATCTCCCGGCGACCGCCGCGGTCGCGCCCCTGCCGGCGCCCGGAGAGCGGATCGACCCGGTGCTGGAGAAATTCAACGCCGGAGTCGCGGCGCTGAACCGCGGGAACGCGGAAGAGGCGGCGCGGTTGCTCCGGGGGGTCACCGCGTCGTCGCCGGGTCTCGTGGAGGGGTGGAACGCCCTCGGCCTCGCGCTGCTCCGGCAGAAGCGGCTGGACGAGGCGGACGCCGTTTTCTCGACGGTTCTCTCCCTCTCTCCGAGGTATGCCCCGGGGCTGCTCAACGCGGGGCTGCTCCGGCTGGAGCAGGGGCGGATCGAGGAGGGGGCCGCGCTCTTCTCCCGGGCGGCGGATCTTTCCCCCGGGGCGCTCGCTCCCCGCGTGAACCTCGCCGTGGCGCAGGCGCGGTTGGGGAAATTCGGGCAGGCCGAAGAAACGCTGCTCGCCGCGGGCGGCCGGTTCCCCGGCCATCCCGACGTCCTGTACCACCTCGGCACGGTGTATGACCGCGTCGGGAACCGCGCGAAGGGGATCGAGGCGTACACGGCGTTCCTCGCCGCTTCCGCCGGATCGCGCCCCTCGATGGAGGACCGGGTCCGTGCGCGGCTGCGGGCATGGGGCGCCTCTCCGTGACGGTTCCTCCGATTCCTCCTTGACGCGCGGGGCGCCGGGCGTCAGAATGGTCGCGCAGATCGGAACGTTCCCGTCGGGGCAAGGGAAGATGGTGCGAATCCATCGCTGCCCCGCAACTGTAACCGGTGACGAAATCCGCAACGGAGCCACTGCCCGGGTGACGAGAGCGCGGGCGGGAAGGCGCGGAGAGTAGGGGGGCGGCCCTTCCGGGGCCGCCGGGTAGCCGGAAGCCAGGAGACCTTCCCGGCGGGGAGAGATCCCGAGACGCCTTTCGCGGGAGAAGGGCCGGGGCGCTTTCGCCGTCAGGACGCGCGGTTTTAACCCCCCCATCTGTTTCTCCGCAAGGCATCGGGCCGGGGGATGATCTATTTTGGGCCGCGTCCGGATCGCCGTCGCATGCCGTTTTCTCGCGGGGTTCCTCCCTGTCGTCGCCCTCCTTGCGTCCGCGATCGA
>CAZGWD010000078.1:0-1264 GCA_964529415.1 uncultured Leptospirales bacterium
TGGAGGCCTCCTATTTAGGTCGACGAAGTCGACCGGATCGTGGTGTCACGCCCCTGGCGGGGCATGACGGTTTAACCGGATGTCAAAAAAATTTAAAGTAATTCCTGCCGCTCGAGAAAAACTCCATAGTTTTCTTTTAATTTTAAAAGAGACCGGTCATTCATTTCAAAAAAATAATAATTTTGAAATGGCGGCCACTCTGTCTTTTTACAGTTTTTTTGCTCTGATCCCCATGCTTTTACTGGCCGTCTATCCTCTGGGAAGTTACCTGATTTCTTCTCAATCGGCAATCAAGGAAATCGAGCGTCTTTTCCCAAAGCAGTTCCTGGAAATCAACAGGGTCATTATCAAAGAGGTGGGGACGATAGCCAGACACAGGGCCTTATGGGAGGTTTTTACTTTTGTGACTCTTCTCGGATTGATGACCCCCTTTGCCAAAGCCTGTAGAACCGCTTTTTCCAAAATATTCAGATTTGAGTTGGGTTTTTCTTTTTTCAAGGCCAAATTATGGGATAGTCTGGGGGTCCTCATCCTCTTGGTTATGTTTATTCTTCTGGTATTATTCGAATTTCTTTATTCCGTTTATGTCGACACCTTTTTAATCGATCTGCCGGCGGGCCTGGATATAAGCTATCTCTTGGGCCCCTTTTTGATTGCCCTGATTTTTGTTTCCTTTTTTTACTTTTTCTTTGTCCCTGTAAAATTGAAATGGTTTCAGCTCCTGACCGGTTCTCTGATAACCGTTTTTCTCTGGTCTTTACTCCGGCCCGCCTTTTCCCTGATTCTCCAACTCAACCCTGATTACGGATTTGCCTTTGGCTCTTTGAAAGCGATTTTCCTGTTGGTGATCTGGGTCTATTATTTTTTTACGGTGATGCTTATCGGGGCCGAGGTTATGGCCAATATGAAACGAAAAGAGGCCCTTCTCTTTAGAGGTCTCTTCTATCATCATAAGTCCGGCCGGAAGATCCCCAATAAATTCGTTAAGGTTTTTAATAAAGGAGAGGTTGTTTTTAAAGAAGGCGAGATCGGACAGGAAATGTTTTTTATCCTCTCCGGTTCCGCCATCGTTCAAAAAGAGGGAAAAATATTAAGGGTTATCAAGGAAGGGGACTATTTCGGAGAGATCGCCATGCTCCTCAATGTTCTCCGGACGGCAACGGTGACGGTCCTTGAAACGGATACCCGAATGGTTTGCATTTCCCATGACAATTTTGAAACCCTCCTCAGGGAGAATTCCGACATTGTCCTCACCCTCTTAAAA
>CAZGWD010000079.1:0-1234 GCA_964529415.1 uncultured Leptospirales bacterium
GTCACAACACCCGGCGCGCCGACCATCACCGGCATCACACCGGGTAACGGACAGTTGTCGGTGGCCTTTACCGCAGGATCCGCTGGTAGTTCGGCCATCACAAACTACGAATACTCGACCAATGGCGGCGGCTTGTTCACGGCAGTTTCACCGGCAGCCACGACCAGCCCCATTGTCATCACCGGCCTGACCAACGGCACCACCTACCAGGTGCAAATCCGGGCAGTCAACGGCTCCGGCTCGGGTACCGCGACGGCTTCGAGTCCGGGCACGCCGGCGACCATACCGTCCGCACCAACCATCACTGGCATCACACCGAGTAACGGGCAGTTATCGGTAGCCTTCACCGCAGGTGCAACGGGTGGTTCGGCACTCACCAACTACGAATATTCGACCAATGGCGGAGGCTTGTTCACAGCGGTCTCGCCAGCAGCCACGACCAGCCCCATCGTCATCACCGGCCTGACCAACGGCACTACCTACCAGGTGCAGATCCGCGCGGTCAACGCCATGGGCAGCGGCACCGCCACGGTTTCGACCGCGGGCACGCCGGCGACAACGCCGTCGGCGCCGACCATCACGGGCATCACACCGGGTAACGCACAACTGTCAGTGGCTTTCACCGCAGGGGCAGATGGCAGTTCCTCCCTGACGAACTATGAGTTCTCGACCAATGGCGGAGGCTTGTTCACCGCAGTCTCGCCAGCAGCCACGACCAGCCCCATCGTCATCACCGGCCTGACCAACGGCACCACCTACCAGGTACAGATCCGCGCGGTCAACGCGATCGGCACGGGCTCTGCCACGGCTTCGACCCCAGGCACACCGGTTACCGTCCCAGGTGCCCCAACCATTGGCACCGCCACCGCAGGTGACACACAAGCATCGGTTACGTTCACCGCCCCCGGCTCCAATGGTGGCGCAGCGATTGCCACCTACACCGCCACGGCCAGCCCTGGCGGCGCGACCGGCACCTGCGTCGGCCCAGCTGCCTGCACCATCACCGTGAGCGGCCTGACCAATGGAACCGCCTACACCTTCACGGTGACCGCTACTAACTCCGCTGGCACAGGATCGGCCTCAGTTGCCTCCAACTCCGTCACTCCGAAGTCTGCGCAGACAATTACCTTCGCCAACCCCGGCGCGCAAAACTTTGGCACCACACCCACGCTGAGCGCAAGTTCCACGTCGGGGTTGACCGTGACCTTCAGCTCCAGCACCACTGGTGTGTGCA
>CAZGWD010000080.1:0-1231 GCA_964529415.1 uncultured Leptospirales bacterium
CGACTGGGGTTCGCTAATGGCGAGCGGCCCCTCGTGCGCTACCCTGGGAAACGTGCGCTGATCGAGCAGACCGTCAGGCCGCCTCAGCTCGAAACCCCTTTCTCCGTTTACGATGAAGGCGTGTTGACGCCGAACGACGCCTTTTTCGTGCGCTATCACCTCGCCGGCGTCCCGCTCAGCATTGATCCAGAAACCTTTCGCCTTGAGGTGCGGGGCCATGTCGAGACGCCGCTGTCGCTCTCGCTCGAAGAGCTCAAGCGCGACTTCGAACCGATCGAGATCGTCGCCGTGAACCAATGTTCCGGCAACAGCCGCGGCTTCGTCGAGCCGCGCGTCGGCGGCGGACAATTTGGCCATGGCGCGATGGGCAACGCTCGCTGGCGCGGGGTCGCGCTCAAAACGCTGCTCGAAAAGGCCGGACCGAAGCCGGGCGCTCAATCCGTCGCCTTCAACGGGCTCGACTCGCCAGTGGCGCCGGAGACGCCGGATTTCATGAAGGCGCTCGACCTCGGCCACGCCGGCGATGGCGAAGTGATGCTCGCTTACGCCATGAATGGCGAAGACCTGCCATGGCTCAACGGCTTCCCGTTGCGGCTGGTGGTTCCCGGCTGCTACGGGACCTATTGGGTGAAGCATCTCAACGACATCGAGGTGCTCGACAGCGATTTTAGCGGCTTCTGGATGTCGAGCGCCTATCGCATCCCCGACAATGACTGCGTCTGCGTCACGCCCGGCGCGCCCAAAGGAGCGACGCGGCCGATCAAGCGGCTCAATGTCCGCAGTTTCATGACGCGGCCGGCCGAAGACGCGAAAGTCGCGGCCTATGTCGCATTCGAGGTCAGGGGCATCGCCTTCGATGGCGGCCATGGCATTGAAGCCGTGCTGCTCTCAGACGATGACGGCGCGAGCTGGGCCGCGGCTCGGCTTGGCGACGATCTCGGCCGGTATTCCTTTCGCGAATGGCGGACCGAGCTGTCGCTACGGCCCGGCGTGCATCATTTAAAATGCCGCGCCGTCAATCGCGTCGGCCAGTCGCAGCCCTTCGCGGCCTTATGGAACCACGCCGGCTATATGCGAAATGTTGTGGAGACGGTTCGGATAGAGGCGGTCTAGCGAAAGATGCAGCGCATTCGCAAAAGACTAATCGCGGCGGCGGCGATGGCGCTTCTCTCAGTCCCGTCGCTCTGCGCCGCCGAGAGGCTAACCTATGCGCTGCCGGAAGAGACCGCGA
>CAZGWD010000081.1:0-1198 GCA_964529415.1 uncultured Leptospirales bacterium
CCCTCGCCGAGGGGCAGCGGGTGGAGTTCGAGGTCACCTCCGGCCCGAAGGGGAAGAAAGCGGCGAACGTCCGCAAGGCCTGAACGACACCCGTCCCCGTCCCGCGAACGCGGGGCGGGGACGGTGACATTTCCGCGGGGGCGTGACGCGCGATGCGGATCGGGATCCCGCGAGAGACAAAGCCCGGGGAGAGCCGGGTTGCCGTAACGCCGTTCGGAGTGCAGGCTCTTCGCGACTCCGGCGCCGGAATCGTCGTGGAGACCGGCGCGGGGGCGGCCAGCGGTTTCGAAGACCGGGAATACCGCGACGCGGGGGGTACGATCGTTCCCACGGCGCCGGAGGCATGGTCCGCCGACCTCGTGGTGAAGGTCAAGGAACCGTTGTCCGCTGAATTCCGTTTCCTGTCGAGATCTTCCACCCTGTTCACCTTTCTGCACCTCGCCGCATTTCCGCAACTTACGGAAGAACTCCTCGCCCGACGGGTGACGGCGATCGCCTACGAGACGGTGGTCTCCGGCGGCGCATTGCCGATCTTGCGGCCGATGAGCGAGGTGGCGGGGATCCTTTCGATCCAGGTCGGCGCGCGGGGCCTGGAGAAGGCCTGCGGGGGGCGCGGTGTCCTGCTCCCCGGGACCGAAGGATCGCCGCCGGGGGATGTGACCGTGCTCGGAGCGGGAGTGGCCGGCCGGAACGCCGCGCGGATCGCCGCCGGGATCGGCGCGAACGTTACGATCCTCGACGTGAACCCGGAAAAACTGGGACTGGCAGACCGTGAATGCGGGGGAAAGGTGCGCACGATCCTGTCGACGTCGGAGGCGGTGAGCGATGCGGTCCGGGAGGCCGACCTCGTCGTTTCCACCGTGCTGGTGGCGGGGGAGCGGGCGCCGCTCCTCGTTCCCCGGGCGATGGTCCGCGCGATGCGGACCGGGGCGGTGGTGGTGGATATTGCCATCGACCAGGGGGGGTCGATCGAAACTTCCCGCCCGACGACCCACGCGGAACCGTATTTCATCGAGGAAGGGGTCGTCCACTACTGCGTGACGAACATGCCCGCCGCAGTGCCGCGCACCTCCACGCAGGCGCTCGTCGCCGCCACGCTGCCGTACCTCCTGTCGTTCGCGCGGCATGGTGTCGCCGGCGCGTTGCGATCGGACGAAGGTCTTCTCGCGGGGCTCAACACCCACGGAGGGCACGTCAC
>CAZGWD010000082.1:0-1198 GCA_964529415.1 uncultured Leptospirales bacterium
CCGGCGCCATCCGCGATAAGAAGGGCAAATTCGAGGAGGCCAACGGGGGCACCATTTTCCTGGACGACATCAATTCGGCCTCCCCCAATTTACAGATCAAATTCCTGCGCGTCCTCCAGGAAAAAATCATCGAACCCGTGGGGGGAAATGTCCCCATCCATACGGATGTGAGGATCATCACGGCCACCAATGCTTCCCTACAAGACGAGGTAGCCAAGCAGAACTTTCGGGAAGACCTGTACTACCGCATCAATGTGGTCTCTTTCACCATTCCGCCCTTACGAGACCGTTTGAGCGACATTGAGCCGCTGGCGAACCATTTCATGAGTCAATTCAACCGGATTCACCATAGGGAGATCAAGGGCATCTCCAAGAGCGCCCTGCACGTCTGTCTCCAATACTCGTGGCCGGGCAATGTCCGGGAGTTGGAGAATGTCATGGAACGGGCGGTCATCTTGAGCCCCGGGGAGTTCATCGTCCCCGAATCGCTGCCGGCCAATATCAGAGAAAGCCAGCCGGCAACCTCCGGGGAACCCTTCAAGCACCTGACGCTGGAAGAGGCCATGGAGCGGGCCGAGAAGCGGATTATCCTGGAAACCCTGGAATCTTTTAGCTGGAACCGCCAGCTCAGCGCCCGCACCCTGGGGGTCAGCCGCACCACCCTGTTCAACAAAATGCGGCGGTTGCAACTGGTCGATCCCCGGCGTTCATCGCCCGCGAGCCTCACCGAATCCACCTCTTCCCAGTCCTGATAGAGTGGCCGGGACGGCGCCGGCCGGACGCGTCCTGAAGAGCCGCTCGCCGGGATGGCCCGGCGGGTAAGTGCCTTCCTCCTGTTCTGAAAAGTTCTTGGTGGCACCGGCATCTTGCCGGTGCGGGCGCACAGGCTGGAAGCCTGTGCCACCAAATGCGGCGGGCACGGAGGCCCGCCCCACCGAACTTTTCAGGCTTTACGGGTGGACCGAAGGCCCATGAGGAACTGCCATCTGGCGCGCGACAAAATGTCGGCCGGATGGTCTTCCTTCCCGGCGTCTTTTTGCATATAGTAGCGATGGGGGCGGGGGGCCGCCGTAAGACCGCGGCGCCCGGCTCGACGTCACGTGAGCGAGGGACACTATGGGTTACGACCCCGAGACTCTTAGCCAGTGGGACCGGGAGCATGTCTGGCACCCCTTCACCCAGATGCAGGGCTTCCGGG
>CAZGWD010000083.1:0-1182 GCA_964529415.1 uncultured Leptospirales bacterium
ATGACCGCGCGAACCGTGACGCCACCCCGCGTAGTGAATTTGATGGCATTGCCGACCAGATTGAGCAGTATCTGCTGGACACGCAAGGAATCGCCGAGCAGCGGGATATCAAGCAACGTTGACTGGATCTCGCGCTTCAGCCACAAGCCCTTGTCCTGGGCGCGCTCGCCGAGCAGGCTGTCGATATTGGCGAACACACTGCCGAGCCGGAACGGGGCGTTTTCCAGCGCCAGCCGGTCAGCTTCGATTTTCGACAGGTCGAGCACATCGCCAAGCAAGGCCAGAAGATGATTCGCCGCCTGGTTGATCCGCCCCAGGTTTTCGGTCTGGGCCGGATCAACGTTATGGCGGGCCAGCATGTGGGTCAGTCCGATAATCGCGTTCATCGGCGTGCGCACCTCGTGGCTCATGTTGGCCAGAAAAGCGCTTTTCGCCCGGTTGGCCGATTCCGCGACCTCCTTGGCCTGCGAAAGCTCGGCCGTTCGATCGGCCACCAGCGACTCCAGATCATCGCGATGGCGCAACAATTCGGCCCGCGAGGCTTCCCGCTCAGTCGCCCAGCCGGCCGAAATCCAGCCTCCCCAGGCAATACCAGCCAGTCCGATAAGCCAGATGAGCAAATGGCTGAAGCCCAGACTCAAGCGCGAATTGTCAATTTGCTCGAGATAAGGCGCCAAAGGCAGATTGAGCCCGGTAGCGCCGCGCATGTCGCCGGTCTTGTAGCCGAGGATGGCGTGGCACTTGTCACAACCCGGTTCCATCATCATCGCCCGCAGATAACGCAAGTACGGCTTGCCGTTGACCGACTCCACTGCCCAGACCTCTTTTTTATCGCCGCGCACAAAGGCCTCGAGCTGGCTCTTTTCCCAGGCATCCGGGGCATTGCCGGGATTCAGGTAACGGAGCCCGGTAATGCGACCGCGAATACCATAGTCGGTGGCATACAAATCCATCATCTGGCGCAACATCGAGGCCGGATTGAGCAGGGTCAGCTTGCTCCCGTCAGAGGTCGTTACGTCCCGACCCGGCACATGCGACAGCCAGGGTACCGACTTCTGGGTTTCCGTGAGCGGCACATAAACTCCGCCATGCATCGTCCCCCAGCGGCGAAAAGTGATGTCCTTGTTGAGATTGGCACGCGCCTCTGCGTAGGCCATCCCCATCGCCTGATCCCGGACATTG
>CAZGWD010000084.1:0-1177 GCA_964529415.1 uncultured Leptospirales bacterium
TTTTCGGACAGGGGTCGTCGCAGTTCCAGCAGTACAGGCACTCGCTGGGCTGCCAGTCGCGGCCCTTGGTGATGGCCAGGCCCTGGCATTCCTTGTCGCAGATGGCGCAACCGCTGCAGCCCTCGGCCACTTCGCGCTTGAGCAGGGCCCACCGGGCCGTGATGCCCAGCAGCGCCCCCAGGGGGCAGAGGTAGCGGCACCAGAAGCGGCGCTCTTTCAGGTTCAGGAGCAGGATCCCCGCGAACAGCAGCGACAGCAGCGTGCCCTGCAGGAAATGGGGCTGCTGGAAGGCCAGGATGCTGCGCTTCAGCAGGCCGTAGACCAGGTCCGCCGGCGCGACGATGGCTCGCGCGCCGGTCCCGGCGGCCAAATCCATCACGCCGTTGACGCCCGCGTTGAACGCCGGATACACGCCCAGGGACAACGACCGCACCAGCAGAGAAATCGGATCCAGGATCCCGGCCAGGTTCATGCCCCCCAGCGCGCCCCCCAGCAGGGCGATGAGCACCAGGTACTTCAAGCGGAACCAAGCCGGACCGAGCGGAGCATCCTGCTTTTTCCTCAGCGCCCCCACCAGGTTGTGCAGGGTGCCCAGGGGGCACACCCACCCGCAGAAGACGCGGCCGAGAATGGCGGTGAGGCCCAGCAGGACCAGGCCCCAGAGCATTCCCTTGGCCACCGCGTGGCCGGCCAGCAGGCTGCTGAACAGGTGCAGCGGGTCGAATTCCAGGAAGACCTTCACCGGCCAGCCCAGCTCGTCCGCGCCCTTCTGCTCCGTCTGCACGAACAGCACGAGGAAGACCAGCAGGAAGAGCCCCTGGCTGATCCGCCGGGCCCACACCATGTCAGGCCTCCCGCTTCTGGATGTTGAGGCGGCCCAGGTCCATGACGCCCAGGCCCCGCGCCGCGCCCTTCACCACGTAGCCCAGGTCGGCGCCGGTGCGGCCGAAGAGCGTCGCCCCCCAGGCGTCCATGGCCACAGGATCCGTGCCCGCGGCCACCAGGTCGAGCTTCTTCACGTCGGCAAGATTGCCGCCCTGGGGACCGTGGGCGGTCAGGATGCGCACCGCGTCGAGCACGATCAGGGTGGGTTTCACCACCGTGGCGAGGTCCACCAGGGCATCGTCGATCCGCTGGTGGATCTGGCCCCGGTTCCCGCCCATGATTCCCATCCAGT
>CAZGWD010000085.1:0-1152 GCA_964529415.1 uncultured Leptospirales bacterium
CCTGAGCGTTAGCAGGACCTTTATGAGGTTAAATTTATATTGACTAGATCACAAACCGTGAAATCTGGTTTCGAGCCATTGGTCAAATCGTATTTTTCCAAAGCCAAGGATATTATTGGGACGGCAAGTACCTATCGTGACACATCAAAACAAATAATGATAAAAGGCAAAGATATTGAGGCCTGCTAACAACAGGTTGCAGCTGACGGCGGGTCTGGTATCAGATCGCCTCAGTTTGTGTTTCTCGCTGCGGCCCGCCGCAGCTGAACCTGAGCGTTAGCAGGACCTTTATGAGGTTAAATTTATATTGACTAGATCACAAACCGTGAAATCTGGTTTCGAGCCATTGGTCAAATCGTATTTTTCCAAAGCCAAGGATATTATTGGGACGGCAAGTACCTATCGTGACACATCAAAACAAATAATGATAAAAGGCAAAGATATTGAGGCCTGCTAACAACAGGTTGCAGCTGACGGCGGGTCTGGTATCAGATCGCCTCAGTTTGTGTTTCTCGCTGCGGCCCGCCGCAGCTGAACCTGAGCGTTAGGCGCAAAATTAGAGGAGACTTAATGAAATATACCCAATACTTCATATACACAAGAAATCGACCTGATCGACAAAGAATCAAAGATGAATGGATTCAGCTTGTGGTTGAAAAGCCTGATGCCGAGAAGGTACAATCGGATGGTCGCATCAAAAGGTGGAGTTGGATCAAAGAGGAGAACAAATATCTTCGCGTTATACTGCTTGAAGACAAAGAGACGGTACATAATGCATTTTTCGATCGTGATTATAAAAAAGAATAATAAGGAGGCATACTGATGAACATTAAATATTTTGAAGATACCGACACTGCGATATTTGAGTTTACAGACAAAGAAGTTAGGGAAACCAAGGAGATTGGAGAAAACATATTTATAGATCTAGATGATAATGGAAATATTGTGAATATAACAATTGAGCACGCGAACAGGAATGCTAACATCCAAGAATTTTCATTCAAGAGAATATATAAAGAAAGCGCCTAACAACAGGTTGAAGCTGACGGCTCCATCGGTTCACGCTTTTTGCTTTTCTGCGGGTGTTGAAAATCTTGGGCCGCAGGGCATAAAAGCGTGCCCCTCGGCCCGCAGCTTAACCTGAGCGTTAGG
>CAZGWD010000086.1:0-1121 GCA_964529415.1 uncultured Leptospirales bacterium
GCGACAACCCGGCGATTGACCTGCGCTTTGACACGCTGATGCGCGACCTGGGCCTGCCGCTGTGGCCGGCACACGATGCGTTGAACGACGCGGTGATGGCGGCGCTGGCCTTTTTGAAGCTGCGGGAATTGCTGCGCTGACGCGGCTTATCCGGTCGCCTGTAACGCCCCCTTGGGTGCCTTGCCGCCCATCAGCGGACACTCCAGGACGATTCTCTCGGCCAGTTGCTCGCGCAATGCCCGCAGGGCTTCAATGCGTGCGTCGATCTCCTCCAGTTTTTCATTGAGCACTTGCGCAATGGCCGGACCGGGGTCGGGTGCATCCCAGATGTCTGGCAACTTGTGCCCAATTTCCAGCAAGGTGAATCCGAGTTGTTGCGCCGTTCGGATGTAGTTCACCAGCATGAGGACTTCTGCGGGGTAGTCCCGATAGCCGTTGTCCAGCCGGCGCGAGCGGATGAGCCCGCGTTGTTCGTAAAAGCGCAAAGTGTCGCGGCTGATTCCAGCCGCTGTTGCAAGTTCGCCAATCAGCATGGTGCATTCCATTGAGTGCTTGACCTTGGAGCTTACTCCAGGGTTGAGACTGACGACCTTGACTCACTTTTTCACTATTTCTCATGAAACACATCCGATTCCTGTCCATCGTCCGCGCCAGCGGTTGGTACGACCTGCTGGTTACCTGGCCATTTGCCACGCCGTGGACATTCGTTTGGCTCTACGGCAGCTTGACCGCTGTCGCCCAGTCCTTGGCATTGCCCGGCACCATGCACGCATTGGATGCCACCCATATCCTGTTGGCGAACCTGCTGGGCTCGGTTGTGGTCGTCTGGTCGCTGGCGCGCATCCTGTCACCCAGCACGCAACTGGGCCGTCTGGATGGCATCGCGCGGTTTCTGTTTGCCGCCTGGCAAATCCATGCGTATCTGTCCGGCGCCAGCGCCATCGTGTTGGGATTTACGTTCTTTGAACTGGTCTTCGGCGTGCTTCAGTTCTTGCCGGTAGAAAAACATGTGCCTGTTTCGCAGGCGCAAAAAAGGCCGGGATGACCCGGCCTTTTTGACAGGAGTTGGCTGGCTTAGTGGCCAGACGCGCCGGAGGCACCCAGGCCGGTTTCGGAGCGAA
>CAZGWD010000087.1:0-1108 GCA_964529415.1 uncultured Leptospirales bacterium
TTACTCAGCAGTCGCCAATATAGGCGACAGAAGGAGCGTTGAAGAATGAGCGGACCAGGCGCGGCATTTGCTGGAGTTTTGCGAGCTGCTGCTCGATTTTGTCGCGCAGTTTCTCGCCCTTTAGCAGAGGACGCCTTGCCGGTCCGGTCCGCTTGACATGACTCCATACCAGTTCGTCGGGATTCAGATCGGGGGCATAGCCAGGCAGGAAGTGCAAGGTCAGCCTTCCTCCCGTGGCGACAACGTATTCACGTACGTTGGCTTTCTTGTGGGCCGGCAGGCTGTCGAGCACCAGATGCACGGACTTCTTGCGGTACTTCATCATCTGTTGCAGCAACTCGACGAACAGTTCCCCGTTGAGCGCACCGTCGTAGGTGCAGTACCAGAACGCCCCATTGGCATTGACCGCCGAAGCCGCACTCATCGATTGCCGCTGACCGGGTCGTTGCACGACCGGCGTCTGACCGCGCACCCCCCAAGTCTTGCCATGCACCGTGTCGGCGCGGAATCCAGATTCATCCCAGAAGTAAATCTCAGCGCCTTCTGCCTTCGCTCGCTTGGCAATGGCGGGGTAGGTTTCGCGCTGCCATTTCTCGATGGCTTCCGGATCGCGCTGATAGGCCCGCTGCAACGGCTTCTGCGGCGTCAGCCCCAGTTTGGCCAGCAGCTCACCCACCGCGGTCAACCCCAGCTGTATGCCAAACTTCTTCTCGATCAACTCGGACACCACCATGCGGGTCCACAAACCGAAGTCCAAGCCATACTGGCGCGGATCGCGACCATTGACCCAACGAAACACTCGCATCTCCTGCGTCGGAGTCAGGCTGCGCGGCCGCCCCGTCGCCTTGGTCGAGCGCAGCGCGTTGATTCCCACGCCCGGGCGCAGTGCCGCCTGGATCCACTTGTAAATCGTCGTGCGATTGAATCCGTAGGCCTCGATCACTTCCGATGCCGGTTCACCCTCGCGCACACGCTCCACCGCCATGAATCGGATCGCCTCCAGCGTGCGGTGATCGAATGTCCGTCCGTCTCTCTTCATGACATGTTCGATTCGCGTGCCGCCAAAAAGTTCAACAATTGTCGCCTTAATTCGCGACTAGTGAGTAAT
>CAZGWD010000088.1:0-1097 GCA_964529415.1 uncultured Leptospirales bacterium
GCGACCCCAACATCAAGAGCTTTGACATTGCCGTCGTGACCCGCAAGGACGAGGTGCTGCTCAGTGGCTACGTGGACAACCGGGTCCAGATGGATCGCGCGGTGGAGATTGCCCGCGGTATCGAAGGGGTGCGCCTGGTCAGCAACGAGATGAGCATCAAGAAATAGCCCCTCTAGTGGCTGGACTGGTACACATCGACCAGGAGTCGGTCCAGCTCTTTCTTCACCACGCCATAGCATTCGCAGGCTTGCGCCTCCAGGCCCTTGCGCTCCAGGACTGCAATGTGGCCCCGGCGATAGCGGATGTAACCCGCATCCTGCAGTTTGCCCGCCGCCTCGGTCACACTCTCGCGGCGCACGCCCAGCATGCTGGCCACCAGTTCCTGCGTCATCACCAGTTCGCGCAGGGGCACCCGGTCCATGGTCAGCAGCAACCAGCGGCACAACTGTTGCTCCACCGAATGGTGGCGGTTGCAGACGGCTGACTGCGCCATCTGTGTCATCAGCGCCTGGGCATAGCGCAGCAGCAGTTTTTGCAACGATCCGGCCCGATTGAACTCCTGCTGCAGGGCATGGCGTTCCAGCCGGTAGGCATGCCCCGCCGTCTGCACGACCGCGGAGCTGGGCGTCGTGTCACCGCCCATGAACAGCGGTACGCCCACAACACCCTCATTGCCCACACCGGCCGTCTCGGCCGATGCACCGGACTCGGTGACGTAATGCAGCGAGACGATGGAACTGGTGGGAAAGTAGGCATGGCGCAACTGCGTGCCGGGCTCGTACAGCATGTGCCCCAGCGGCATGGCCACCAGTTCCAGCTGGCTGGCAAACAGCTCAAGGTCCGCCTCGGGCAAAGCCGCAAGCAAATGGTTTTGTTGGGGGCTGTGGAGTGCGCTCATGCCGCCACCATCACTTCCACGCCAATGCCGCGGTATCCCTGGAATCGGCCGTTGCGACTGAACATGGGTTCACCGCTGACCCGGAACTGCTGACGCGACCCATCCGCATTGACCCGGTGGAAAGGGAAGTCCAGGAACGGCTCTCGCGCCGCAATGGTGGCGCGCAGGAGCTCCCGCTCGGTCTCGTCCCAGCAGTCCA
>CAZGWD010000089.1:0-1084 GCA_964529415.1 uncultured Leptospirales bacterium
GCCTGGAACCTTGTCTCAGGTTCCATCTCCGGGCTCTTGCTCTCACAACCCGTACAGATTACTGGCTTGGTGGGCATTTACCCCGCCAACTACCTAATCTGCCGCAGATCCATCCTTAGGCGCCGGAGCATTTCAATGGAGTACCATTCCAGGCATCTCCATATATCCGGTATTGTCCCCAGTTTCCCGGGGTTATCCCAGTCCTAAGGGTAGGTTATCCACGTGTTACTGAGCCGTTTGCCACGATCCGAAGATCGTTCGACTTGCATGGCTTAATCGAAACCCAATAGCAGTGGCCTCCGCCAGGATCAAACGGAATTGTTTGATGGCGGATTGCCTATATATATGTTTATCTTGGGAAATAATTTATTTTGGAAAAGTAAGGAGTATCTAGTAGCAACTAAATATCACCACATCTACCATACCAACATCAAACCTAAACATTTCGCTTTCGCAAGGGTTTAGGCCCTCATACATTTAGCCACCAATGGATTGCAGCCTTCATAGAGTGATATTCTCACACTCCGGCCCACGCCTTTAATGGTGGCACATACTATACACAGGTGCTGTACGTCTACAAAGTTTTTAGAAATTGTTGCACAAATGTTCCGGTGTACTTGTGTCAAAAGACACAAATTAAACATTAGTTTGACATGGTATTTATAGTTATCATTAAAATCAGCTAAATTTCACTTTATAATTTCACTTTTAATATAATTGTATAATGTATTAGATCATAAAAAAGTAAAAAACAACATTAATCCCTGATTTATTCACTGAAAATGTTGAATATGAAAATTTAAAGTTCAGGATAAAGTTTCTGATGAAAGCCCTGAGTATTATATGCTTCCAATAATCTTGAAAAGTATCATGAAATAAATGTTGCTTTTATCAATAATATATAATAACAAACTATCCATTTGATTAATAGCACTTAAGGTGCAGCAAACCCATTTAATCACCTATTTAAATCTTTCGTTTTACAATTGAATCACAAATTATTTTTATACTTGTAATAGATTTTAAATTGGTGATAAACTATGAAGTTTGGTATTGAATTTGTCCCAAATGAACCTATAGACAA
>CAZGWD010000090.1:0-1081 GCA_964529415.1 uncultured Leptospirales bacterium
GCGCTGGCGCGCACCGAGCGCAAGACCGCGCCGGGCTACACCGGCTTCGCCTTCCATGCCGCGCCCGGGGTAACGCTGGAACAGGACCTGATGCGTCGCGACCTGACCGTCAACGCCATGGCGCGCGATGCGGCCGGCACCCTGATCGATCCCCACGGCGGCCGCGCCGACATCGAGGCGCGCGTGCTGCGACACGTTTCGCCGGCCTTTGCCGAGGATCCGGTGCGCATCCTGCGCGTGGCCCGCTTCGCCGCGCGCTTCGCGGATTTTTCGGTCGCGGCGGAAACCCTGGAACTGATGCGCGGCATGGTCGCCGCCGGCGAAGTCGATGCGCTGGTGCCCGAGCGGGTCTGGCAGGAACTGGCGCGCGGCCTCATGGAAGACCGCCCGGCGCGCATGTTCGAGGTGCTGCGCGAATGCGGTGCGCTGGCACGCCTGCTGCCCGAGCTGGCCGCCCTGTGGGGCGTGCCGCAGCGCGCCGACTACCACCCCGAAGTCGATACCGGCGTGCATGTGATGATGGTGATCGACATGGCGGCCCGGCTTGGCGCGCCGCTGCCGGCGCGCTTTGCCGCCCTGACGCACGACCTCGGCAAGGGCCTGACGCCGGCCGACATCCTGCCGCGCCACCACGGCCACGAAGCCAGGAGCGTGACCCTGCTCGAAGCCGTCTGCGAACGCCTGCGGGTGCCCACCGACTGCCGCGACGTCGGCCGTCTGGCGGCGCGCTATCACGGCGACATGCACCGCGTCGCCGAGCTGCGTCCCGAAACCCGGCTCACGGTGTTGGAGCGCTGCGATGCGCTGCGCCGCCCGGAACGTTTCGACCAGATACTGCTGGCCTGTGAGGCCGACTACCGCGGCCGCCTAGGCTGGGAGGAGCGCGACTACGTGCAGGCCGGGATGTGGCGCGCCGCGCTGGTGGCGATACGCGGAGTCGACGCCGGTGCGATTGCGCGCGAGATGGCAGCGGAGGGAAAGACCGGGGCCGCTGAAATTCCCCGCCGTATCGCGGCGGCGCGCGTTGAGGCCTTGCGCGCACTCAAAGCAGCCAGCCAATAAGCGCGGCGACCAGCGAGAA
>CAZGWD010000091.1:0-1074 GCA_964529415.1 uncultured Leptospirales bacterium
GTGCGCCTGATCGCCCTGTTCCAGCCGGTGGCCGGAGATTTGCGCCAACTCATGGCCGTTGACCATATCATTACCGAGTTGGAGCGGATCGGCGATTCCGCCACCAACATCGCCGAAGAGGTGCTCACCCTGGGGCACCTGCCGCTCCGGCCCATTCATCCCAGCCTGGCGTCCATGGCCCAAACCGTCCAGGAGATGGTGCGCCAGAGTCTGGAAGCCTTTTCCCGGAGCAATTCCCACTTGGCCCGGCAGGTATGCCTGGCGGACGACGACGTGGACGCCCTGGACCGGGCCATTATCCAGGACCTGCTCCAGGAAATGACCGGGGCCCCGGAGGCCATCCTGCCCGGCCAGAGCCAGATCAACATCGTGCGCAATCTGGAGCGGGTGGGAGACCACGCCACCAATATCGCCGAACAGGTGGTGTATATGGTGGAAGGGGAGAGCGTCCGGCACCGTTGCCAGAGGTAGGCGACCCGCCAGGCGACCGGGGGGCCGGGGCCTGGCGGGGGGGCCGGATGCATTTCCCCTGATGCAAAAATCCCTTATATCTCTTGACAAATCCCGTTGGTCTTATTATCTTTTAAGATTGAATATGGAACAAACGAACGTCATGGAACTCCTGGGGGAGCGGGATACCTGGGTCCTTAAAACCGTGGTGGCCCAGTACATTGTTACCGGGGAACCGGTGGGGTCGCGGACTGTCGCCAAGACCTCGGGCCTGAACCTCTCGCCGGCCACCATCCGCAATCTCATGCTGGACCTGGAAGAGCGGGGCTACCTGCGCCAGCCCCACACTTCGGCCGGACGGATCCCCACTCCCAAGGGCTTGCGATATTACGTGGACCGGATCCTGCCCGTCCAGGCCTTAGGCCGGTCCATGCAGCAGCAGATCCAGGAGGGCTTCTCGCCGCCGGCCCATGAGCCGCAGGAGTTATTCCGCCAGGCCTCCCGGGTGCTCTCCCTGGTGAGCGGACATACCGCCCTGGTGCTGGGCCCCCGCCCCCAGGGCATGCGTCTCAAGCATATCCAGTTCATCAACCTGAGTGGGGATGGGGTGCTGACGGTCCTGGT
>CAZGWD010000092.1:0-1065 GCA_964529415.1 uncultured Leptospirales bacterium
TCAACGTATTGATGGTTTTACTGATTTCTTCAGCACGGTTGGTGGTTTCATCCTGCGAGCGCAGGCGAAAGAATTCGTTTTGGTCTGGGGTTGGTTCTGTATAGGGTTCCAGGCAGACCCGGATTAACTCAAGGGGCGGGATGTATATCCCACGAAATTTTGAGCAGATATCCTGGTCCAACTCCGTCAATGATATCGTCTTCTTTTTTTGCAGGAGGTCAAGGATGCTATTTTCCACGCGGTCAGAGAGAGGAATTTCAAGGTTCAGGGGTTTGACCGGCCACCACTGGTTCCCCTGAGGGACATTTTGATTTTTATAAGTGATTAGAAAGTTTGTATCCTGCAGCACGTTCTTAATCTGAATTAATTGTTTATCCAGTAGATTTTCTTCCAGCTCAAGCAAATTCTGCGGCAGCTTTTCACCAAGGGCATGGGTGATGCGGCAAGCAACCATCACTTCTTCATAATTGATTGGCTCGCCTTTCTGTTTGAAGACCTCATCCAGTGCAGCGCGGTAAAACTCCGCATCGATGATTTCATTCATCGCAGGTTTTTCGCTTTGGTGAGCCCATTCCAGTTGGAAAAGGCGATCCGCGTGGCGATAGGCAAGCCCTTTGAGCTGTAAGGAACTTCGCCTTGCGGCTGTCAGGATGCCAAACAGGTTGGAAGGGGTGGGTTCGGGAATCACTCCGAAAGCCGGCGCGTTGGCAGGCAGCAGTGCATCCATTGGTTTTAAAGAAAGTTGCAGCGAACCGGCCAGCCAGCGCCAGTCATACCGACGGTTTTCCAGCGCCATGTGTAATTGCTGAACGGCCTGTACTCCCCACAGCCAGCCGCTCCACAGGACGGTGAAGGTAAGGAAGGCCTGGTTAGGACGCGGAAAGTTGGCAAGGAAGGCTTGCGGTCTGGCTTGTGCTATTAATTCCCGCATATCAGTTTTACTGCGCTGGTAGAGGCAAATGCCTCCCGTTTGCGGCAGCAATTCCGGCCAGCGGGTGACGATCACTGGCGAATCCAGAATTGTCCAAAGGCGGGATGCCTCCTGTAAAGCCAGCCAGAGATTTT
>CAZGWD010000093.1:0-1057 GCA_964529415.1 uncultured Leptospirales bacterium
TGCCGATGGCCCGAAATACCTTGGAGGTCTATGGCTTGGCGGATGCACAAGCCTCTCCACGGTCCGGCTGCCTAACACTCTACTTCAGCTTGGCGACAGTGCATTTTCTGGCTGCACTAGCCTCGGACAGCTCACTATCCCTGCGAGCGTAGAGCGGCTTAATGGACGCGTGTTTCTGGACTGCTCCTCCCTCACCAACGTCTACTTCAAGGGAAACTGTCCGATCACCAATTTGTACGATTTCGTCAAATCGACCCCCACCATCTATTACCTTCCCGACATGACCGGCTGGACAAATACCTTCGCGGACCGCCCTGCGGTATTATGGAATCCAACGCTCCAAGCCACTAGGATCAGCTCAGAAGGCCTCAACCTCACCATCACCGGTACCACCAACATTCCGATCCTGTTGGAAGCTAACACTAACCTCACCAGCCCACTTTGGGTGCCACTCCTGACCACCAACCTTTCGGCGGGGTCTCTCAGTTTCACTGATCCTGGATGGACGAACAGTTCGGCCAGGTTCTATCGGGTGAGGTCGCCGTGATGGAGATTCACGTCCCACAAAGACCGAACGATACCTTAAAGTAGTTGAAGAGACACAGTGCATAAGAGAAAAGGGAAACCAATGAAACGATCCATTCTGAGGGCAGTGGGGTTGGCGCAGATTGCGAGTGCTGTCGTTTGCCAGCCTATCCTAGCCGAAGTGACGGTCTTGTTCACTAACAGTGGCGAAGGACTGAATGCACCTGTGCTTGATCTGCATGGAAATCCGTTACTCCCATCGGCAGATTACCGCGTTGGCCTGTACTATGGCAAGTCAATGGCCAGTGTGGGGTATGAGGGACAACCAGTGCAAACAGGCTTCACAAGCCCAGGGCTCTTTGGGGCAGCTCAACCTCCGATCACAATACCGAGTTTTGAACCAGAGATGGTCTCGCATTATTGGTTTCAAATCAAGGTCTGGAACGTACGCGGAGGTAAAAGCCCGACTTTTGAAGCGGCCCTGGCAATAGGGGAAACAGAACTGGCTGAATCAAGAATGTTTCAACTTTCT
>CAZGWD010000094.1:0-1048 GCA_964529415.1 uncultured Leptospirales bacterium
CAGCTTCGCCGATGTCGATGCGGGCGACAGCCTGAGTTACGCGGCAACCCTTGCCGACGGCAGCCCGCTTCCCGCCTGGCTCTCCTTCGATGCGGCAACCCAGACCTTCTCGGGAACCCCACTCAACGAGGACGTGGGCTCGCTCGCCATCAAGGTCACCGCCACCGATACCTCCGGCGCCTCCGCCTTCCAGGACTTCAGCGTCTCGGTCGCCAATGTCAATGACGCGCCGGTTGCCTCGGTTATGATTGCCAATCAGGCGACGAACGAAGATGCGGGCTTCTCCTTCACCGTGCCGGTCGCCAGCTTCGCCGATGTCGATGTTGGCGACAGCCTCGCCTATACGGCCACGCTTGCCGACGGCAACCCATTGCCGTCATGGCTCAGCTTCGATGCGGCCACGCAGACCTTCTCGGGCACCCCGCTCAACGAGGACGTGGGTTCGCTTGCCATCCGGGTCACCGCCACCGACACTTCCGGGGCCTCCGCCTTCCAGGACTTCAGCGTCTCGGTCGCCAATGTCAATGACGCGCCAGTTGCTTCGGTTGTTATCGCCGACCAGGGAGCCACGGAAGACGCGGGCTTCTCCTTCACCGTGCCCTCCAGCAGCTTCGCCGATGTCGATGCGGGCGACAGCCTGAGCTATACCGCCACCCTTGCCGACGGCAGCGCGCTTCCCGCCTGGCTTTCCTTCGATGCCGCAACCCAGACCTTCTCGGGAACCCCGCTCAACGGCGATGTGGGCTCGCTTGCCATCAAGGTCACCGCCACCGACACCGCAGGCGCCTCCGCCTTCCAGGACTTCAGCGTCAGCATCGCCAATGTCAATGACGCGCCGGTTGCCTCGATGGCGATTGCCAACCAGACGACGAACGAGGATGCGGGCTTCACCTTCACCGTGCCCTCCAACAGTTTCGCCGATGTCGATGCGGGCGACAGCCTGAGCTATTCCGCCACCCTGGCCGACGGCAGCGCGCTTCCCGCCTGGCTTTCCTTCGATGCCGCAACCCAGACCTTCTCGGGAACCCCGCTCAACGGCGATGTGGGC
>CAZGWD010000095.1:0-1040 GCA_964529415.1 uncultured Leptospirales bacterium
CTCCCGGCTGCTGGAGGCGCTGTGGCAGACCCAGGACCCGCTGGCCTTTGACGGGTTGCTGGCGCAGTTTGTCGCCGGCTTGCGTCCGTATGCGCACAGTCCGTCGGGCGCGTCGGAGCGGTCCGCGGGTCGCTTCACCGACGTGATCGACTACATGCAGGCCCATCTGGAGGAGCGCATCGTGCTGGACGATCTGGCCGCGGTGGCGGGCTTGAGCCCGTTCCATTTTTTGCGGCAGTTTCAGGCACAGTACCACGTCACCCCGCACCAGATGCTGATGGCGCGGCGCCTGTATGCGGCCAAGCAGTGGCTGGCCCAGGGTATGGCGCCGGCGGAGGTGGCCATGAGGGCCGGTCTGACTGACCAGGCCCATTTGACCCGCGCCTTTGGCCGACGCTATGGGGTGGCGCCCGCTCGCTACCAGCGCCAGGTCCGCAACTAGGCCCCCACGCTCCTGCAAACCGCAATCTCGTACAAGACGCCCCCACCGATTCGGGCGACACTGCAGGGCGTATTGATTCAAGGGCGGTTGTTCATGTTGGCAGGTGTTGCGTTTGCGTTGGCGGCGGGGATTATGTGGGGGCTGGTCTTTGTCGGGCCCTTGCTGTTGCCGGAGTACCCGGCCGCGCTGCAGGCGTTTGGGCGTTACCTGGCGTTCGGGCTGATTGCCATACCGCTGGCCTGGCTGGACCGCTCCGAGCTGGCGCGCATGACGCGTGCCGACTGGATCGAGGCATTGAAGCTGGCCGCCATCGGCAATGTGCTGTACTACCTGTGCCTGGCCAGCGCCATCCAGCGCGCCGGTGGGCCTCTGCCGACCATGATCATCGGCACGCTGCCAGTGGTCATTTCCATTGGCGCCAACCTGCTGAACCACCAGCGCGACGGGCGCCTGCCCTGGAGCCGGTTGGCGCCTTGCCTGGCTACCATTCTGGCGGGGATTGCCTGCGTGAACCACGTCGAGATGGCGGCGCTGTCCAGCGATCCCCAGGCCGATACCGCACGCTACGCCAGCGGTGCCGTGCTGGCGGCGGTGGCTG
>CAZGWD010000096.1:0-1028 GCA_964529415.1 uncultured Leptospirales bacterium
AAACAACGAACGCTCAAATCGCTGACCCGCGCCGTGGGCGTGGGGCTGCACAGCGGGCAGCGGGTGGAAATCACCTTGCGGCCCGCGCAACCCGACACCGGCATCGTCTTTCGACGGGTGGACTTGCCGGTGCCGGTGGATATTCCGGTGTCGGCCCCTTCAGTGACCGACACGCGGATGGCCTCCACCATCTCCAGCGGAAGCGCCAAGGTGCAGACGATTGAACACCTGATGTCGGCCTGCGCAGGCTTGGGGCTGGACAATCTGTATGTGGACATTACGGCGGAAGAGATACCGATCCTGGACGGCTCGGCCGCCTCTTTCGTGTTCTTGCTTCAGAGCGCCGGGGTCGAGCTTCAGAATGCACCCAAGCGCTTCATCCGGGTCAAACGCCCCGTGGAAGTGCGCGAGGGTGAAGGGCCTAACCTCAAATGGGCGCGCCTGGAACCCTACAACGGCTACAAGCTGAGTTTTGAGATCGTGTTCGACCATCCGGCGGTGGATTCCACCGGGCAGCGTGTGGAGTTCGACATGGGCAAGGATTCATATTCACGTGACATTGCGCGGGCACGGACTTTTGGCTTCACCAAGGACGTCGAAATGATGCGCACCAACGGGCTGGCGCTCGGTGGCGGGCTGGACAACGCCATCGTCATGGACGACTACAAGGTGCTGAACGCCGAGGGGCTGCGCTACGACGATGAATTCGTCAAGCACAAGCTGCTGGACGCGATTGGCGACCTGTATTGCGTGGGAAAGCCACTATTGGCCAGTTACAGTGCGTTCCGCTCAGGTCACGCGCTGAACAACAAACTGTTGCGCGAACTGCTGGCCCATGCTGACGCATGGGACATCGTCACGTTCGAGGACGAAAACCTGGCTCCCAGTGGCTTTGCACAGCCAGCACGGGCCTGGTAGCCATCTCCTGAGCCAAAGTTACGCATGGCCTTGCTTCGCTGGGTGATCTTGCTGTTGTTGCTGAGTGCGGCAATCTCGTTTGCCTGTTTCGCCGTGACGGGGCAACCACG
>CAZGWD010000097.1:0-1026 GCA_964529415.1 uncultured Leptospirales bacterium
AGGTACCGTAGTAGCCCTGCCCGTTCTCGAAGGGCTGCACGTCGATCAGCCGGTTCAGGCCGTCGTAGGTATAGGCGTGGCGCACGTCGGGCGACCAGGTCATGCCGCCCGTGCTGAACTCGCGGTAGGCGTCGTAATAGGCGTAGCCGGTGTAGATGTAGTGGATGAAACGCCACGATAGCCCGGCCGGCATACGCGTGCTGTAGCTGCCGCGCGTCGCATGCCGGCCAGCGGCACGTGAGAAGGCTGCAAAGCAACGACGGCGCAGAGATGAGGCAGCCACAAAGCCAGAGACAAGAATTCCCCACGTCTCAGGATCAGACTACCACGGCGCGCTTACAAAAGTGCTTACAGAAGGTTAGAGAGTCGATGGGTGACTGCCAGCCATTCGGGCATGCTGAACCGACAGAAAAATGACTGGACATGTCCAGATAAGGCGCGGCATCTACGCTCTGCGGCATGTAAGGTATGTGGCGAGGCGATTTGTCGCCGTCTGGCGGGTCAACTTGGCGAGACAACGGCGATAAATTGCCTCACTATACTTCTCCCCACTTATCGTGAACTGTCTGCGCAAGCCGGCGCGTTCTTGACAAATCGAACAAATGTTCCTATAATGGCGCTGTCGGTGTGATTTTTCTGACGGCTGAGGTCTGACTACTGGCATCTCCCTTATGGATACTCTCGATAAGCTCGCTGTTCTGGCCGAAGCCGCCAGTCCGGAAATCGACGCCCCCTGCGGGCTAAAGCGGGGCGCGTCAAATCCGCTGGCCCGTTTCATCTCCCCTACCGTCGGCAAGGGAGGCAAGGTTGTGCTGCTGCTCAAGATTTTGCAGGACAACGCCTGTCTCTTCAACTGCGGCTATTGCGGCCTGCACGCCAGCGCCACTAACCCACGCGTCAGCATCGCGCCTGAAGAATTGGCTGCTCTGTTTATCGACTTGCATAACAAAAAGATGGTGAGCGGGCTGTTCCTCAGCTCCGGCATCTCGGGCAGCCCCAACCGCGCCATGCAGCGCATGCTCGACA
>CAZGWD010000098.1:0-1017 GCA_964529415.1 uncultured Leptospirales bacterium
CTGACATTCTGTTGAGAGACGTTCCCCCGGAAATGAAGCGCCAGATCGAGGATCTAGCGCACGGGCATAAGCGCAGCATTTCGAGCCAGGCCAAATTGTTGCTCGAACGCGCTTTATCAGAGGCTGTCCGGCCAGAGCGCGCCCGAGCGGCTGGAGGACTTGGAACGCGGCTCAAAAGTCTCGTGTCGCAAGAAGATTGGACGGACGATTTCATTCAGCCTCGTGATCAAAGCGACCACGCCCCGCCAGATTTCGAATGATCTTGCTCGACACGACCATCGTTTCTGAAATGATGAAGCCGACGGGCGACGGTAACGTGCGGCGCTGGATGGACTCCTATTCTGAGCTCGATTTTTTTATCGCGACGCCAGTCATCGCGGAGCTTCGTTTTGGTCTGGCGCTGCTGCCTGAGGGGCGAAAGAAGGATGTTTTGACCAAAGCCTGCGACACGATCGAAGATGAGATTTTCGCTGGCCGCATATTGTCGTTTGATCAACGCGCGGCGCACGCCTTCGCCCGTTTGCGTGGCAGACGCAAAATGCAAGGCAAGCCGCTCGCCGTCATGGATGCGATGGTCGCAAGCATCGCCGCCGCCCACGCAATGACGCTCGCGACGCGCAACGTCGCGGATTTCGTCGATCTCGACATCGCCGTCGTCAATCCGTTCGACGCGCGCTAGCGATACGCTTCGGAAATCCCCCCCCGTCATTGCGAGGAGGCGCAGCCGACAATCCAGAGGCGGCGGCGGACGGCTGGATTGCTTGGCATCGCTCGCAATGACGGGCGGTTTCGACGCGAAAGGTGATACTAAGTATGCGTTGCTCCCGTTACGCGCGGCAGGCGCCAATACCCTCATGACCGCCCATCCCTCCGCTACCCGCAAGCCACTTTACCGGCACCTCTATGTCCAGGTGCTCGCGGCCATTGCGCTTGGCGCGCTGTTCGGCTGGCTGGCGCCGCACGCCGCCGCGCAGGACTGGGTGAAGGCGCTCGGCGACGGCTTCGTCAAGCTCATCA
>CAZGWD010000099.1:0-1015 GCA_964529415.1 uncultured Leptospirales bacterium
AACGCGACGCTGCTCAGCGCGACCCTAAGGACGCTTGTGGGACTCATCGGGGAACGCTCTGATCTTTCTGTCGAGAACCCCATGGCGGGCGTGTTGAAAGCAAATATCTATGCGCCTCTGCAATCGCGGCAATGCGCAAGCGGAATATCGACGGCATTGCGAGCTGAAGCGCGGACGGCAACCCGCCAAAGCGAAATCGGCAAAGACCTGGATGACGATCGTCGGACGTGATCGTCTTATCACTACGCGAAAAGCGCCCTAAGACGAGCGCGCAAAGGAGGCATCAGTGCAGGCGCCGGAATTGGCCGTATCGCAATGGTTCAATACGCCGGCGCCGATCAAGCTCGCGGGCTTGCGCGGGCGCGTGGTCATGCTGCATGCCTTTCAAATGCTGTGTCCCGGTTGCGTGGCGCATGGCACGCCGCAAGCGCAGCGCGCGCATGCGTTGTTCCGCGACTCCGACCTCGCCGTCATCGGCCTGCACACGGTGTTCGAACATCACGCGGCGATGACGCCCGTGTCGCTCGAAGCCTTCATCCATGAATATCGGCTGACATTTCCCATCGGCGTCGACCAGCCCGCAGAGAGCGGGCAGATTCCCATCACCATGGCGCGCTATGCAATGCGCGGAACGCCAACAGCGATCCTGATCGGCCGCGACGGCGGCATTCGTCATCACGGCTTTGGACAAGAGGACGACATGGCGCTCGGCGCCATCATCGGAACGCTGCTCGCGGAACCCGCCTAGATCCTATTCGGCGCGCCGTTCAATCTCCTCCATATCGGCGTCGGTCAGTCCGAAATGATGGCCGATCTCATGCACGAGCACATGGGTGACGATCGCTTCGAGCGTGTCTTCGCTATCGGCCCAATAGTCGAGTATCGGCCGTCGATAGAGCCAGATCATGTTCGGCTGTTCGCCCGTCTCGGAAAGATGCGCCCCCTGCGTGAGGCCGCGCCCGCGAAACAGTCCCAGAAGATCGAATTCGCTCTCGCATTGCATGTCGTCGAGCGT